>CAVTZC010000012.1:0-271900 GCA_963739075.1 uncultured Alphaproteobacteria bacterium
CTGGTCACCCAGCGCATGCTGGCGATGTACCAGAAGAAAAAGAAGTGACGAGGGCCGTGCATCTTCGTCTTCAAAACATGTCGTCGTCATTGCCGAGCAAAAGGCGCGAAGCACCGTCTTCACCCCTAAAAAGTCGGCAATCTCGATCCGCGGATCTTGAGGTATTGTTATGAGCCCTAATCTCGTCGCGCTGCTCTATCTGGTCGCCGGCGTCCTGTTCATCCAGGCGCTGCGCGGGCTCTCGAGCCCCGACACCAGCCGGCGCGGTAACTATCTCGGCATGATCGGCATGACCATCGCCGTGCTGACCACGCTCGGCTCGCACCCGCCGGAGAGCGCGCTCGCCTGGGGCCTGGTGGTGGGCGGGCTGGCGCTCGGCGGCGGCATCGGCGCGGTGATCGCGCGCCGGGTGCCGATGACCTCGATGCCGGAACTGGTGGCCGCCTTCCACTCGCTGGTCGGCATGGCGGCGGTGCTGGTGGCGGCGGGCGCCTTCTACGCGCCGGCGGCCTTCGACATCGGCACGGAAGGCCACATCCATCAGGCGAGCCTGATCGAGATGTCGCTCGGCGCCGCCATCGGCGCCATCACCTTCACCGGTTCGGTGATTGCGTTCTTGAAGCTCTCCGGCCGCATGAGCGGCAAGCCGATCATGCTGCCGGGACGGCACGTGATCAACATCGCGCTCGCGGTCGCGCTGGTCTTCTTCATCTACCACTTCTATGCCGCCCAGAGCGCGCTCGACTTCTGGCTGATCGCCGCCATCTCGCTCACCTTCGGCGTGCTCATCATCGTGCCGATCGGCGGCGCCGACATGCCGGTGGTGATCTCGATGCTCAACTCCTATTCGGGGTGGGCGGCCGCCGGCATCGGCTTCACGCTGGGCAACACCGCGCTGATCATCACCGGCGCGCTGGTCGGCTCCTCGGGCGCGATCCTGTCCTACATCATGTGCAAGGGCATGAACCGCTCGTTCATCTCGGTGATCCTGGGCGGCTTCGGCGGCGAGGTGGCGGGTCCGGCGGGCGGCGCCGAACAGCGCCCGGTCAAGCTGGGTTCGGCGGACGACGCCGCCTACATCATGAAGAACGCGCAGAAGGTGATCATCGTGCCCGGCTACGGCATGGCGGTGGCGCAGGCGCAGCATGCCCTGCGCGAGATGGCCGACAAGCTGAAGAAGGAGGGCGTCGAGGTCAAATACGCCATCCACCCGGTGGCCGGCCGCATGCCCGGCCATATGAACGTGCTGCTCGCCGAGGCCAACGTGCCCTACGACGAGGTGTTCGAGCTGGAGGACATCAACTCGGAGTTCGCGCAGGCCGACATCGCCTTCGTGATCGGCGCCAACGACGTGACCAACCCGGCGGCGGAGGACGACAAGACCTCGCCGATCTACGGCATGCCCGTGCTGCAGGTCTGGAAGGCCGGCACCGTGATGTTCATCAAGCGCTCTCTGGCATCGGGTTATGCCGGCATCGACAACCCGCTGTTCTACCGCGACAACACCATGATGCTGCTCGGCGACGCCAAAAAAATGACCGAAAGTATCGTCAAGGCGATGTAGAGCGGGCTAGGCCACCATCGCCGCTGGCGCGCTGCTCGCGGTGTCGACTTTATTTTCCTCCGGCGGAACGTAGCGAAATTTGCGGCCGTGCAGCGTGACCGTCAGGTCGACGCCATAATCGCCGGCGCCGAACACTTCGATCCGGCGTTCCAGTTCTTCTTTTGAAATATGGACGGGCATATCGCACATCGCCGCAAACATCCGGCTTGTGCTCTTGGTGCCGCTCCATTTGATCGGCAGCTCCGCGAGCGGCGCGCTCTGGATCGCCAGCACCGGCGCCAGGCGCCAGAACATCCGCGCCAGCTGCGTGAACGCCATTTCCTGTAGGCGCATCACGCCGGTGCCGGGCGGAATCTCGAACAATTCGACATCGACGATGGCGCCGGCGTCCACCTGCTCGGTCATCCGGTGCACGGTCGCGCCGTACGTGCCGGCCTTGTCGTAAATCGCGAAATGCGCGGGCACCCAGCCCGGATAGTTGGGCGGTCCCGGATGGAAATTATAGGCGCCGAACCCGAGCGCGTTGAGGATCCGCGCCGGCACCACGACCGGCGTGACGAATCCGATGAGGCGCGCGCGCCGAACCAGCTTCGGATCGATCACCTCGAGCTGCTCCCGGGAATTGGCCGGACAGATCGTCAGTCGTGGATTGTAACGGCGCAGCACGTCGCTCAGGGCGGCCTCTTCGACCGGTCCGGTGAGCAGGATGATGCTGTCGATCATACGGTCCCGCGAGGCGCGCGACGGCGCGTTGGAAAAGTCATCGATCGATACGACAACACGGTTGGTCACGCCGCCACGGAGTGGCTCGGCGCGGCCAGAATGTTGCCGGATCGAGGGGCGTGTGTCAGGCGCCCGAGGCCGGCGGCGACGCTGTGTGGAAGAAAGCGAAGCCGTCATTGAAGGCAAGATTCCGCCAGGACAGACTCGTCCCGCATGAAATCGCCCCTGATGCCAGTGTTATCCGGCGGTGATTTTCAAATGGTTAATGATTACTTCCGCGCGCGATCGGGAGCGTTTTATTTATGCAAGAATTATGCGCCGAAGCACGCTAGGCGGTGGCATCTGCCGGCATCGGCACCACGCACTGCACGCGCACGCCATCCGGCCGGTATTCGATCTTGGTCTTGGCCGAGATCTGTCCGGGCAGCACGAATTCCAGCAATCGCGAACCGAAGCCTTGCCGTTTAGGTTCCGCCACCGGCGGGCCGCCGCTCTCCACCCAGTCGATATTCAGGGTGCGGCGCGTGGCGTCGATCACCACGGTCCAGGCGATGTCCACCTTGCCGCCGAACACTGAAAGCGCGCCGTACTTCGCGGCATTGGTGGTGAGCTCGTGGATCGCCATGCCGAGCGACACCGCCAGCCGCGACTGCAGATCGACGCTCGGCCCGCTGAGCCGGATGCGATCGCCACTGCCGTCGTCGAAGGCGTCGAGTTCGCCGTGCAGCATGTCGGCGAAGGTCGTGGTGGAACCCTCGTCGGTCAGCAGCAGATGGGTCTTGGCCAGCGAGCCGATGCGGCCGATCAGCGCGCTCTTGAAATCCTCGATGGTGTCGGACGAGCGCGCGGTCGAACCCATGATCGCCTGCACGGTGGCAAGCGTGTTCTTCACGCGATGATGCAGCTCGCGCACCAGCAGCGCCTGCTGCTCTTCCGTGCGTTTGCGCTCGCTGATGTCCACAAGCATGTTGACCGCACCGACCAACCGTCCGGATTCGTCGTGCAACGGCGTTGGATAGGGAATGAACGCCACGCGCGTGCCGTCGGGGCGTTCACAGGCCGCTTCCTGGCCGCGCACCGCCCGGTCTTCCTTCAGGGCAATCGCCATCGGGCACTGGTCGTGCGGCATCGGCGTGCCGTCCGGCCAGTACAGTTTCCAGGAGCCGCACCATTCGCTGCTGCCGAGTATCGGCCGGTGGCCCCAAAGCACGGCGGCGGCATCGTTGTAATAGGTGATCCGCCCGGCGGCATCGGTCGTATAGATGGCAGCGGGCAGGGCATCGAGCAACTCGTGGAACCGGCGGTCATGGTCCCGCAACGCCACGTCGGAGCGCAGCGCGGCCACTATCGGCACCACGTTGTCGCCGGTGGCTGCGCCGCCGCGGGCGGCCAAGGCGTGTTCTAATTCGCTTTCCAGGCGCCCCACCGGCATGTCCATTTTCGAGCCCGAAGCTAAGCCAACGCCCTGATTACCTGGGGCTCATATGTGCAAAACCCCTAAGTCCCGCAGCGTAAACATTCAAACCTGAGAATGGTTGCGTGGAATCGAAGAAATTTCGGCGCCTTCGGCGGCTTTGCTTAACAATTTCTGCCAGGGCGCCGCCAGGGAGTCTTACGCTTACAAGCTTCGGTACATGACGTAGGCGTCCACCGCGCCGAGCCGGGGGTGCCGGAAAGCCCCCGGCAAGCGGCCGACGATGGCGAAGCCGCAGGCCTGCCACAGCCGCACCGCGCGCTCGTTTGAAGCGATGACGAAATTGAACTGCATGGCGGCAAAGCCGCGCTCGCGCGCCTGCACCAGGGAATGTTCGCACATGGCCCGCGCCACGCCGCGGCCTTGCGCCGCCGGCGCGACCATATAGCCGCAATTGGCCACGTGGGCGCCGCCGCCGCGGGTATTGGTGCGCAGATAATAGGTGCCGACGATGCCGCCGCCGGCATTGTCATTATCTTGCGCCACGAACACCGCGTGACCGTCTGTGTACCAATAGGCCAGCGCGTCCGCGCGGCTGACATCGCGCGGAATCGGATAGGTCTCGCCGGCGCGCAAGGTCGGCTCCAGGATACGCCAGATGGCGTCGTCGTCGGCTGGATTAGCGAGTCGGATGGTGGGCGTTTCGTCCATGACCGCTGTGCTATCATTTTACGATGACCTCCCTCAAATGGCTGCTCATCCTCGCGGTTGCCGGCTATGGCGGCTTGCTCGCGCTGATGTACGTATTTCAGCGCGCTTTGATGTATTTCCCCGACCCGACGCGTGTAGCGCCGGCACAAGCCGGCCTGCCGCAGGCGGAGGAAGTGAGGTTCACAAGTTCGGATGGTGAAAAGCTGCTCGCCTGGTATGTGCCGCCGCGCGGCGCAAAGCCGGTCGTGCATCTACTTCCAGGGCAACGCCGAAGGGCTGCCGGCGCGCGTCGGCGCGCTTCACCTGGCTCACCGCCGACGGCACCGGCCTGCTGGCGCTGTGCTATCGCGGCTATGGCGGCTCGACCGGCACGCCGACCGAGGATGGGCTGATCCGCGACGCGCAGGCCGCCTACGACTTCGCGCGCGCGCACTATCCGGCTGAGCGCATCGTGCTGTTCGGCGAATCGCTCGGCACCGCGGTGGCGGTGGCGCTCGCCGCCGGCCACGAGGTCGGCGGGCGTGATCCTCGATGCGCCGTTCACTTCCGCCGCCGATGTCGGCGCCGCCGCCTATCCGTTCGCGCCGGTGCGCTGGGTGATGAAGGACAAGTTCCGCTCGGACGAACGCATCGCCCGCGTTTCGGCGCCGCTCTTGGTGCTGCACGGCGAGCAGGACCGCATCGTGCCGATCCGCTTCGGCGAAAAACTGTTCGCGCTGGCGCGCGAGCCCAAGCGCTTCGTGCGCTTCCCGCAAGGCGGCCATGTCGATCTCGACGATCACGGCGCGCCAAAGTGGTGAAGGAATTTCTGGCGGAATTGCTTAGGGTGGTCTGGGGGATGCCGATGTGATTTAAGCGGGTGGTGTGGTGGGGGTGGGTGAGAGTGTGGTAAAAAAGATGCTGTCAAGGAAACGCACCGGCTAATGTGCCGGGGCTATACCGACGTCGTCGATGCCGATTTGTCGAAGTATTTTGACACTATCCCGCACGCGGACCTCCTCAAATCGGTGGCCCGCCGCATCGTCGACCGGAACGTGCTGTGGCTGATCAAGCTGTGGCTGCGGGCCCCAGTCGAAGAACGGGATGGCAACGGGAAACGGCGCATGAGCGGTGGCAAAAGCAACAAGCGCGGTACGCCTCAGGGCGGCGTCGCCAGTCCGTTGCTCGCCGTCATCTACATGAACCGTTTCCTGAAGCATTGGCGTCTGACGAGACGCGGCGAAGCGTTTCACGCGCACGTTATCTCTTATGCCGACGACTTCGTCATCCTCAGCCGCGGCTGCGCGGAAGAGGCACTGACCTGGACGAAGGCGGTGATGACGAAACTTGGGCTGACGCTCAACGAGGCGAAAACCTCGGTGAAGGACGCTCGGCGTGAGAGCTTTGACTTCCTTGGCTATACGCTGGGACCACGCCACCTTCCCAATGGTGGTCGCTGGTATTTGGGCGCAAGTCCATCCAAGAAGAGCGTGCGACGGATCAAGACAAAGATCGGCGAGCTGCTGACGCCGGGCAACAAGGGCGCTTGGCTTGAAGTGCGAACGCGATTGAACCGCCTCTTGGGTGGTTGGTCCGCGTACTTCTCCTATGGTGCGCTTGCCTCGGCGTACGAAGCCGTTGATCAGCATGTCTATGACCGCGCGAGAAACTTCCTCCGCAAACGGCACAAAGTGCAAGGGCGTGGCACAGACCAATTCTGCCGTGAACATGTCTACGGTGAACTGGCCGTGCGATGCCTTCGACGCGAGCGCAGACGGTCGCCGCCGTGGGTCTTACGATGAAGCCAGTCGGAAAGCCGGATGCGGGAAATCCGCACGTCCGGTTTGATGAGCGGGGAGGGGAAACGGGCTTGTGCCAACGGCTTAAGAACCGCGCCTCTCCTCGACTTTACAGATCAAGGGCAAGAAGCGGCACATTCTCGTCGATACATTAGGCCTCATGCTCCACGCCATCGTTCATCCTGCCGACATTCAAGATCGTGATGGCGGCATTCTCGTCATGGCGACCTTATTCGGAATGTTTCCCTTTTTGAAAACGCTGTTTGCCGACGGCGGATATCAAGGACCGCAATTTTCGAAAGCAATTACAAAAGTGATCCGGCACCTCGATGTTGAAATCGTCAAACGCTCCGACCGGGTCAAGGGATTTGTGGTTTTGGCCCAACGCTGGATCGTCGAGCGCACCATCGCTTGGCTCAATCGCTGCCGAAGATCGCCAAAGATTGGGAGAACCTAAACTGCAAGGCGCTCGCGTTCTTGCGCCTCGCCTCAATCCGTCTCATGCTCAGAAAACTCTGTAATCAGTCGTGAAGTCTCCGGACGGACTCTAAGTCCCGCAGTTGTAAACATTCAAACCTGAGAATGGTTGCGTGGAATTGAAGAAATTTCGGCGGCCTTGTTTAACAATTTCTGCCAGGGCGCCGCCGGGGAGCCTTACGCTTACAAGCTTCGGTACATGACGTAGGCGTCCACCGCGCCGAGCCGGGGGTGCCGGAAAGCCCTCGGCAAGCGGCCGACGATGGCGAAGCCGCAGGCCTGCCACAGCCGCACCGCGCGCTCGTTTGAAGCGATGACGAAATTGAACTGCATGGCGGCAAAGCCGCGCTCGCGCGCCTGCACCAGGGAATATTCACACATAGCCCGCGCCACGCCGCGGCCTTGCGCCGCCGGCGCGACCATGTAGCCGCAATTGGCCACGTGGGCGCCGCCGCCGCGGGTATTGGCGCGCAGATAATAGGTGCCGACGATGCCGCCGCCGGCATTGTCGTTATCTTGCGCCACGAACACCGCGTGACCGTCGGTGTACCAATAGGCCAGCGCGTCCGCGCGGCTGATATCGCGCGGAATCGGATAGGTCTCGCCGGCGCGCAAGGTCGGCTCCAGGATACGCCAGATGGCGTCGTCGTCAGCCGGATTAGCGAGCCGGATGGTGGGCGTTTCGTCCATGACCGTTGTGGTATCATTTTACGATGACCTCCCTCAAATGGCTGCTCATCCTCGCGATTGCCGGCTATGGCGGCTTGCTCGCGCTGATGTACGTATTTCAGCGCGCGTTGATGTATTTCCCCGACCCGACGCGTGTGGCGCCGGCACAAGCTGGCCTGCCGCAGGCAGAGGAAGTGAGGGTCACAAGTTCGGATGGTGAAAAGCTGCTCGCCTGGTATGTGCCGCCGCGCGGTGCAAAGCCGGTCGTCATCTACTTCCAGGGCAACGCCGAAGGGCTGCCGGCGCGCGTCGCGCGCTTCACCTGGCTCACCGCCGACGGCACCGGCCTGCTGGCGCTGTGCTATCGCGGCTATGGCGGCTCGACCGGCACGCCGACCGAGGATGGGCTGATCCGCGACGCGCAGACCGCCTACGACTTCGCGCGCGCGCACTATCCGGCTGGCCGCATCGTGCTGTTCGGCGAATCGCTCGGCACCGCGGTGGCGGTGGCGCTCGCCGCCGGACACGAGGTCGCGGGCGTGATCCTCGATGCGCCGTTCACTTCCGCCGCCGAGGTGGGCGCTGCCGCCTATCCGTTCGCGCCGGTGCGCTGGGTGATGAAGGACAAGTTCCGCTCGGACGAACGCATCGCCCGCGTTTCTGCGCCGCTCTTGGTGCTGCACGGCGAGCAGGACCGCATCGTGCCGATCCGCTTCGGCGAAAAACTGTTCGCGCAGGCGCGCGAGCCCAAGCGCTTCGTGCGCTTCCCGCAAGGCGGCCATGTCGATCTCGACGACCACGGCGCCGCCAAAGTGGTGAAAGAATTTCTGGCGGAATTGTCTTAGGATCGGTCTGGGGGATGCCGATGTCGATTTTCTCCAAGCCGTTCGCCGTTGCCGTACTGCTCGCGCTTCCCTGCGGCGCGTTCGCGGCCGAGCCGGTCCGCCAGGTCTCGATTTATGTCGAGCCGTTTTACCGCGCGGCGCCAACGCCGGACGCTCGGCCGCAGGTCGGCGTCGGAAAGCATTACAACGACTTGCTCGCCTCGAATAAGCGCGAGGATATCCTGGCCGCGCGCGACCTGATTGCGGGCGCGCCCAAGCTGGTTACCCCGATGACGCTGATGGTGCTCGCCATCCGCCTCTACGATGTCGGCTTGCGCGACGAAGCCGTGTTCTGGTTCTACGCCGCCAAGGACCGCTATATCGTGATGTCGGAAGTGCTCGACGTGAAAACGCAAGCGCTTGCGCAAGCCGACGACGCCATGCGCAGCTTCGCCACGCTGGCCGGCCCGGTCATCAACGGCTACGCCTTCTGCGAGCTCGCCAAGCAAAAGGAACTGCATGCCAAGGCGGTCGATTGGGTCGAGAACAATCCCTATGAAGTGATGTTTATGGCGAAGGCGCCCGCCTTGCCCGGCGACCGCGCCGAGAACGCAAAGCGCGCGGTCGCCAATGCCAAGGAGCGTGCCGCCAAGGAACGCGCCTATTTCGACGATGCCAAGAATGTCGGGACATTCTACGCCACGCGCCAGCGTAATGAGGCCGACGTCAAGTTCTGCTGGAAATAAATTACCGCGCGCCGGTCGGCGAAACCGCATAGCCCGTGTGACATCCGTGAACCTTTCGCGACACGGGCTTTAAGCAAATAATACCATTGCGGGCGCGAGAACGCATTTGCCGGTCTCGCAATAGACCAGCCCGCGATTGGCGTAAGCCTGCGCGCAATCGTTCGTCGATACCGATCGCTTTGCTGAGATTAGCCAGCGCACTCGTCGTAGCGGCCGGTATGGCCAGCAACGAGCCGCGCATATTGTAGGCCTGCGGATCGCTCGGATTGTGCTGCACCACATCGGTGAGCGAGCGATATTGGCGGGCGAGGTGGCGTAGAGCTACGGTAACCACTTTTCGGGATCATGCGCCCAAAAAGCAATAGCGCGGGCGTTGGCAGGCCCGCGCCACGTCAGATTCGAATCGAGATCCGTTAGAAGCCCGGACCGCCGCCGCCGAAACGAGGCGCGCCGCCGCGTCCGCCGCGACCGCCACCGGCGCCGCCAGGACCGCCCGCACCGGGCACCACGCGGGGCTTCATCGGGAGCAGGCCTTCGCGCTGCATCTTCTTGCGCGCCAGCTTGCGGGCCCGGCGGATCGCTTCCGCCTTTTCCCGCGCCTTCTTTTCCGAGGGTTTTTCGTAATGGCCGCGAAGCTTCATCTCGCGGAAAATGCCCTCGCGCTGCATCTTCTTCTTGAGCGCCTTGAGGGCCTGGTCGACATTGTTGTCGCGAACGAGAACTTGCACGCTTGCTCCTTCGTTGTTTCAGGGCCGGGTTTAGCGTCGAAAGGCCCGTAATACGGGCCTTCTGAGTCGCGCGGCTCTAGCAGATATGGGGTTAAGAGTCCACAATTGCCCGTCCGGCGGGCCGTTTCTGCGGTCCCGCCGCCCGATTTTCGCAAAGGGACATCGATGGCTGGGTCGCGCAGCGGGGGCGGGCCGGGGACGCGGCGGCGGGCCCTGCTCGCCATGGCCGGGGCGCTGGCCGTGTCGGCCTTTACGCCCGGGCGGGCGGCGGCGCAGCGGTTCACCGCGACTTCGATCAGCCAGGCGGCCCAGCAGGCCCGGCGCGACGCCGGCCGGCTCGCCCGCCGCGCCGACAATCTGCTGCGCCTCACGGTCGCCGACGGCCCGGAGCGCGGCGCCGCCGCGGTGCGCCGGTTCCGCGCCGAGCAGGCCGCGCTCGCGCGCGAGCTCGCAGCGATCTTCAATACGCGGGTCAGCGAGGATGACTGGCTGCTGGTGGTGCCGACGCGCGAGCTCGATCTTGCGCTCACCATGCAGCCGCTGGTGATTCGCCTGGCGCCGACGGCGGACGAGGTGGAGGCCGCGATCAAGCAGCCATTGCCGCAGATCGAGCCGCTCGTCGGCGACCGGGCCGAAGACGTGCTGCTGACCATCGTATTGGACGCTTTGGGCCTCACGCGCCGTGTTGCCCTGTTCGAGCAGCTCAAGGACGACAGCATCCTGGGGGCTGCCCTGAAGGACGCCGCCCGCGCGGTGAAGGCGCGGCATTACGGACTCGCCGCGATGGAACTCGAGCGCGTGATGCGGGCGATGGTGCTGCCGGGCACCGTCGCGGCGATCGACGAGAATCTCGGCAAGAATTCCACGCGCACCCTCTATCAATCGCTGGTCGTAAGCTTTGTGCCGTTCGTCGGCTGGAGCTATTTCGATACGCTGCTGCTGGCGACGATCTACTTTAATCGCGATACCACCGCGCCGGTGCTGCGCTAGCGCGGCCACTTATTCCTTTGTCATCGCGTCGATCACTCTCGATCGACAGTGGGGTGCCGTCTGACGGCTCTAGGCGGACCTTTTAGACTTCGAGTCCCCGAGATAGGCCGCCTGCACCGCTTCCGAGGCCGCGATATCTTTCGGTGTCCCTTCCGCCAGCAAATTGCCCTGATCGAGCACAGTGATGTAGTCGGCGAGGTGAAAGACCACGCGCATGTCGTGCTCGATCAGCACGATAGTGAATTTGCTGTCGCGATGGAGCCGACGAATCAACGCGGTAATGTCATAGGTCTCCTGATCGCCCATGCCGGCCGTCGGCTCGTCGAGCAGCAGCAGCCGCGGCCGCTGCGCGAGCGACATCGCGATCTCCGTTACCCGCTGGTCGCCATGCGCGAGCTCTCCCACCAGCCGGTCCGCCTTGTTTGTCAGCCCCACCAGCGCCAGCATTTCGGCGGTGACATCCTCGGCGCGTTTTGCATCGGCTCGCGTCGGCACCATGTGCAGCGTTTGTCCGGCGGCCACTTCCGCCGCGGTGAGCACGTTTTCGTGCACGGTAAGCTCGGGAAAGATTTCGGTGATCTGGAAGGTGCGCCCCATGCCGAGCGCGACCCGAATATGCGCCGGGATCTGCGTCACATCTTGTCCGTCGAACGCGATCGTGCCCTCGGTCGGCGAAAAATAGCCGCTGATCATGTTGAAGAACGTGGTCTTGCCCGCCCCATTCGGACCGATGATCGCTCGCAGCTCGCCGGCTTTGACCGACATCGATATGTCGCGCACGGCAACCAGGCTGCCAAATCGTTTGGTGACGTTGCGAACCTCGAGCATGGTCAGCTCTTGCCACTCAACTGCCGCATGCCGAGCAGCCCGCGCGGGAAAAAGAGCACCACGAGCACGAAGATCGCGCCTACGAACGACATCCAGTTCACGGTCATCGACGAAATATAGTCCTGCAAGACAACAAACACCGCGGCGCCCAGCAGCGGTCCCCAGAACGTGCGCATGCCGCCCATCACGCACATGACGACAAAATAACCCGAGAGCGAGTAATGCAGCGCCAGGGGGTCGGCAAAATTATTGAGCAGCGCATAGAGCGTGCCGGCGAGAGCCGTGAAGAAACAGGAGATTGAAAACGATAGCCAGATTTGCCGCTCGACCGGAATGCCCAGAAAGCGCGCGCGGCGCTCATTCTCGCGGATTGCCCGCAAGGTGTGGCCGAACGGTGAACGGACGAGAAGGCCCATCAAGGTCACTGCGGCAGCGAAAATCGCCAGCAGGAAAAAATAGAACCGAGTGCCTCCGCTTGTGATGTCGAGCGTCAACGGCCCTATTCCAATCGGCGCGCGGTGAAAATCGCGCAAGCCATCGAAGCCGCCGGTGAAGTCGTTCCAGCTATAGGCGAGGTAATACCAGAGCTGGCCGAAGGCGATCGTGCACATCGCAAAATAGACGCCGCGGCGGCGCACGATCAGCAGGCCGAACAGCGTGCCGGCCAACCCGCCGAGCAACGTGCCGGCGAGCATCGCCAGCGGCGTGCTGTGCACGAGATAGCGCAACGTCAGACCGGCGCCGTAGGCGCCCAACCCGAAATAGGCGGCATGGCCGAAACTCAAGACGCCGGTGAATCCCAGCAGCATGTTGAGCCCCATGGCCGCCAAACCGAAGACCAGGACGCGGCCGGCAAGCGCCGTATAGCCGCCGAGCAGCGGAAGCCAGAACGGCACCGCGATCAAGACCGTCCATATGGCGACGAGCGCGACCCAGCGCGGAACCGCCGGACGGCGCGCCGTCGCCGTGGCGGTGGTGACGACAGTGGTCACGACATCATTCCTTCCTCGCCCATGAGACCGCGCGGACGAAGCAGCAGCACAAGCATCATGATGGCGTAGATCACCGCCTCGCTCGCCGAGGGGTAAAACACCGTGGTCAGCGCGGCCGCCATCCCGATCAACAGGCCGCCGAACAGCGTGCCGATCAGGCTGCCGACGCCGCCGACGATGATCGCGATGAAGCTCGGCATCAGCAGATCGTCGCCCATGTTGGGATTGAGGCCGATCTGCCCGGCGGCGAGGACCCCGCTCAAGCCCGCCAGCAGGCAGCCGAGGGCGAAATTAAACGTGCGCAGCCCGTTCACATTGACGCCGAGCGACGCCACCGTCTCCAGATCGAGCGTGCCGGCGCGGATGCGCAGGCCCATCCGCGTATTGCGCAAGAAGGTAAATAGCCCGGCCACCGCGATGATGACGACCGTCACCATGAAGACGCGATACCAGGTGATGAAGAACAGTTCCGCGCTGATCGGCTGCGCCAGAAAGTCGGGGAGCCCGAGCGGCAGGCCGTTCGGGCCCCAGACAAATCGCGCGAAATCCTGCATCACGAACGCGAAGCCGAACGTGAGCAGCAGGCTGTAGACCGGATCGCGATTATAGACGCGGCGAATCATCAGCCGCTCGACGACCAGGCCGATCAAGGCGGTGAGCACCGGCGAGACCAGCAGCGCGCCCCAATATCCCAGCGTCGGCGACAGAGTGAATGCGAGATAGCCGCCGAGCGCCAGGAAATTGCCGTGCGCAAAGTTGATCACGTTGCTGAGGTTCAAAATCAGCGACAGGCCGAGCGCCATCAGCACGTAGAACGCGCCAATGATGAGCCCATTGGTGACGTTGTACAGTATGACCTGCGTCATTCGCCGCTCTTAGTTCGAGAGTTGCCGAAGGCTGCGGCGGATCAGGCCGGAGGCGTCATCTTGCATCCTGTTTCTTCGACTGTACCGGAGGCTTGATCGCCCGGCACAAGCGTTTCGAGCGTGAAGACGTCGTCCTTGTCGCTGCCCTTTGGCGGATGCACGTCGCCGACGAAGATGTTGGGCATCAGCTCGTGATCGCCCTTGCGATAGCGCACATTGCCGGGCTGCAGCGCCACGTCGGGCGGCAGCTCCATGTCCTCCATCGCCGCCGACAGCTTCGGACCTTCGAGCGACTTCGCCTTGGCGGCAGCGAGGCGCACCGAATGCATCGACACGTAGCCGAACCAGTCGCGCGCCGACGGCGTCTTCTTGGTTGCCGCGCGGTAATCGGCGACGAACTTCACGACCTCGGGGACCTTCGGCTGGTTCCACCACCACTCCATGTCCCACCAGCCGGTTTGCGCGTCCGGCGGGCAGCCCTTGATGCTTTCCAGCTCGAACAGCGCGCCGCCGAGCGCCATTTCCTTCTGCATGCCGAACTGGGTGAATTGCTTCATGCAGTTGATCTGCGTCAGCCCGCCCATGTTGTTGAGCAGCACGTTCGGCTTGTAGCCCTTGGCCTTGATCAATGTGGCGGAGAAATCCGTATTGTTGATCGGCAGCATGTCGCCTTCGTAGGTGCCGCCGGCCTTCTTCAGCGCCTTGACGAAGGCGTCCTGCAGCGTGTGGCCGTAGGCGTAGTCCGGCGTGATGAAGAACCACTTCTTGCCGAATTTCTTGACCAACTCCGGCGTGACCGCGTTGGCGTCCATGGTCGTGGTGTTGCAGACGCGGAACACGTTCCATTTGCAATTGGCGCCGGTGATCGGGTCGGTGTGCCCGCCGGGCACGATGTGGAAGACCTTCTTTTCGCTGGTGACCTGCGACATCGCATAGGCGATGCCGGAATTCACGTCGCCCAGGATCACGGCGACCTCGTCGCGGTCGATCAGCTTGCGCGTCTTCTGCACGCCGGTCCCGACGTCGTTGGCCGAGTCCTCGACCAGGAGCTGGACCTGACGGCCGAGGATGCCGCCCTTCTTGTTGATTTCAGCCTCGGCGTATTTCGCGCCGTCGACCTCGCTTTGGGCGAGCGCCGAAAGCACTCCGGTCAGCGGGTTGACCATGCCGATCTTGATCGGCTCGTCGCCGAGCGCCCGGATAACGAACGGCGCGCCGATAACCTGGCTCGCGCCGAGCGCAACTCCCGCCTTGAGAATGGTGCGACGGCCAACGGACGTGCTGAGCTTTGACATTTTCGATCCTCCCAGATCTTTGTCTTCGGATTTAGTCTCCGACGTTCTCACACTCCAATTTACACCTTGTTCAGGTGCAGTTCGGTCCCTCTTGCAGGCGCCGGCCGCGGCCGGGCTCATTACGTCAAATGGCGAAGCGCGAACGATGGCTATGCAGTCGAAGCCGAAGCGGCTCCCGCTGTACAGCGTGTCCACTATCTTCGCCGAGCATCATTCAATGGCCGGGATCCCCACGTCGTCGCCCCCCGGGTCCATGCCAAACGCTACCATCCTTCGTGCAGAGGCGGAAGCCAAAATGACGGGCCCGAGCGCGGCGCTGCGGTCTTGCGGCGCTTGAACTTGAGCGCCTGATGCGGGCCATGGTGCTGCCCCGGACCGTCGCAGCGAGTGACGCGAATCTCGGCAAGAATTTCACGCGTCCCTTGTATCAATCGCTGGTCGTGCGATGTGTGCTGCGCCAGCGCGGCCACCCGGGGCGGCGGCGCCGCCGCCAGGCCGTGGAAAGTAACCCACAGCCCCAAAATGTCCTCTTCACATCCCCTACTTTGGTGTAAACCTTGCCGTTTCCAGTGAACCCAAAGTGAATTGGGAGCCGGCCGTGAACATCCAGACGTCCACCAACCACCCGCTCGGCGCTCTCGTCAACGAGGGCAAGACCAAAAAAATCTATCGGATCAAAGGTAAGTCGGATCTGGTGAGCGTGATCGCCAAGGACGACATCACCGCCGGCGACGGCGCCAAGCACGACATCATTCCCGACAAGGGCCGGGTCGCCACCGCGACCACGTCCAATGTGTTTCGTTTGCTGAAAGCCTGCGGCCTGCCGATCGCCTTCATCGAACAGGACAGCGCGACCTCCTTTGTCGCGCCCAATTGCGTGATGCTGCCTTACGAAGTCGTGGTCCGCCGCGAAGCGCACGGCTCTTATTTGAAGCGTAATCCGCACCTCGCCAAGGGGCAGCTGTTTCCGCATCTGCTGGTCGAGTTCTACCTCAAGACCAAGGACAAAAACTGGAAGGGCAAGCCGCTGGTCAGCGACGATCCGCTGCTGCAATACGCCGACGGCGACGCGCAAATGCGCCTGTTCAATCCCGCAAAGCCGCTGCTCGGGCAGGAACCTTTTCTCGTCCTCCCGACCTCGGAGGTCTTCAGCCACGACAACGAGACGAAATTCTTTCCCGAGATGCGGCACGTGGCACGGCAGGCGTTCCTCATCCTCGAAAAAGCCTGGCAGCTCGAAGGCGGCACGCTGGTCGATCTCAAGGTCGAGTTCGGATTCGACACCAAAGGCAATCTGCTGCTGGCGGACGTCATCGACAACGATTCCTGGCGCGTGATCGAGAGCGGCAGCTATATCGACAAGCAGGTCTATCGCGACGGCGGCGCGCTCGACGACGTGGCCGCCAAGTACCGGCGCGTCGCGGAGATCACCGGCCATTTCCGCGTGCCCCGCCAGCGCATCATTCTCTGGCGCGGCTCGGACAAGGACAAGACGGAAGCCTTCTCGGACGCGCTCGGCGAGCTGAAGGATATGATGACGGTGGTGACCTGCTCCGTGCACAAGGAGCCGGTCGCCGCGGCGGGCACTTTCCATCGCCTGATTCAGGAAGTCCCGGATACCGTGGTGATCGCCTATATCGGGCGCTCGAACGGCGCCGGGCCGACGTTGTCGGCCATGTCGACCGTGCCCGTCATTACCGTGCCGGCCAGCATCAAGGAGTTCCCCGACGATCTGTGGTCGTCGTTGCGCGCGCCGAGCGCGGTTCCGGTCATGACGGTGCTCGAGCCTGCCAATGCGGTGCTGGCCGCCTTGCAGATTCTCTCCGCCCGCAATCCGCGTCTCTACGCTTATGTGCGCGGCGGCATCGAAGACCGGACGGTCAACACGATCCCGCTCTGATCGGAGCAGCATGGCGCCGGCGAACAACACCGCTCGAATGGACATGGCCGCAGGCAAGCCCGATACGCCACGGACCGGCGACCCGGCGTTCTCGTCCGCGGCCCTGCTGCTGGCCGAAATCGAGCGGCTCAAGGCCGACATCGCCAGCGCGCAGCGCAGGATCAGCGAACTCGAAACGCGCGCCGATATCGATCCGCTGCTCGAGATCCTCAACCGGCGCGGCTTCGAGCGCGAGCTCAAGCGTTCGCTTGCCTATCTGCAACGCTACAAGGGCGAGGCCGCGCTGCTGTTTATCGATCTCGACGGCTTCAAGGCGGTCAACGACCGCCACGGCCACGCCGCCGGCGACGCTTTGCTCAAGGCGGTGGCGCAGGAGCTTGTCGGCCATGTGCGCGCTTCCGACGTGGTGGCGCGGCTGGGCGGCGACGAATTCGGCGTACTGTTGTGGAATCTCGGCGCCCCGCAGGCGGCGGCCAAGGCGCGCGAACTTGAAAATCTCATCGCGGCGGTGAGCGTCACGCATGGCGAGGCGCGGCTTGCGGTCGGCGCCAGCGCCGGCCTGGCGCCACTCGCGCCCGGTGCGGCGCCCGATCAGATGATCGACGCCGCCGACAAAGCGATGTATGCGCGCAAGAAGGAGCGGCGGGGATAACGTCGTCCACCGCTCGGCCGGGACGGCAGTAGAAGAATACCTACGCAATAATATCCGGCGTGAGCTGGTCTTCGATGACGCGGATCTTGTCGCGCAGCACCAGCTTGCGCTTCTTCAACCGCTGCACCTGGATCACGTCGGAGCCGGGCGACATCGCCAAGGCGGCGATCGCGGCGTCGAGGTCGCGGTGTTCCTGCTGCAGGCGCGCCAACTGCTCCCGCAACTCACGCTCTTCGTCTTGCTTCATCGCCACCGCTGGTTTGCTTCCCGGCTGGCCACCCGGCCCGGCAAGCTCACGAATTATCGCGTTTTCCACAGCGGCGTTCAAGCTAAGGGAAAATACCGACCGATCAAAGACTTTGGCTGCAATTGCCGGGCCGCAGGGCAGGGTGTATCGTCGCTCTTGTGATGAGTTTGCGTTACACTTATCTCGTCTGGGAGCCACTGTTTGAGGAGACATATTGAATGTCGATGCAATCGCACCTGGCGGAACTTGAAAAAAAGCATCAGGCGCTCGAACACGAAATCAATGAGTGCCTCACCCATCCCGCGGTCGATGATCTGAGAATCGTGGAACTCAAGCGTAAGAAATTACAGGTCAAGGACGAGATCGAAAGGTTGCGGCACGACGACAAAGCCAGCATTCACTGATCGATCGTTGTTAGCTCGGTTCTGAAAGCGCCGCCCCCGGCGAACTGTGGGGACGTGGCGCTTTTACGTTTCGAATTGTCCTATAGTACCTCCCGTCAATAGTGGCCGGTGCACGGCCCATGTCGGGGGAATCATGCGCACATTAGCGTCCAATCACATCGCGATCCGCGCGCTCACCGCGTTCGTCTGCATGCTGGCGGCCGTCTGCGGCGCCAGCGCCGCCGATTATCCGAATCGGGTCGTCACGCTGGTGGTGCCCTATCCGCCGGGCGGCGGCGTCGACGCCATGGCGCGGGTGGTGGCGCAGAAGCTGTCGGATGCGTTCCACCAGCAGGTGATCGTGGACAACAAGTCTGGCGCCGGCGGCACGCTCGGCACCCGCGCCGTCGCCCATGCCACGCCCGACGGCTATACGCTGCTGCTCGGCCACACCGGCACCATCTCGATCAATCCCAGCCTTTACGCCCATCCCGGCTACGATCCGCGCAAGGACTTCGCGCCCATCGGGCTGGTCGCCTCGATGCCGATCGCGCTGATCGCGCATCCCTCGTTCCCGGCGAAATCGGTCGCTGAATTCATCGCGCTCGCCAAGCAGCAGCCCGGCAAGCTCAATGTCGGCACGTCGGCGCTCGGCACCGGCGGCTATATGACCGCCGAACATTTCAAGTCGGAGGCCGGCGTCGACGTCACCATCATTCCCTACAAAGGCACGGCTCCGCTGATGACCGATCTGCTCGGCGGGCACGTACCGGTCGCCTTTGGCGTGCTGCCGCCGGCGCTCGGCAACATCCAGGCCGGCAAGCTGCGCGCCATCGCGGTCACCAGCGCCAAGCGTTTTTCACTGCTACCCGACGTGCCGACGTTCGGCGAATCCGGCATGCCGGGTTTCGAAGCCGTGTTGCATTACGGCCTGCTGGCGCCGGCCGGCACGCCGAAGGAAATCGTCGACAAGCTCAGTGTCGAATTGCGCAAGCTGGTCGACACCGACGACGTGAAGCAGCGCATCCACTTCGAGGGCGGCGATCCGTTCACCTCGACGCCGGCCGAATACGCCGCCGATATCGACAAAGAGGAAAGCAAATGGAGCGCGCTCGTGCACAAGCTTGGGCTCAAGGTGGAGTAGGCGGCGCGCGGATACCGCAGCGGTTGACGATCGCCGTCGTGATGATTCTGCAATTGGCGCTGCCGGTTGCGGCGGCATCGTTCGACGGCGCGCAGTCCGTCACTTTTTAGGGGAAGACCGAGATCTGCGCCTGCACCCTGCAACTCAAACTTTGATCGCGCGGTATCCCGGCCGCGCGCCGCGATGCGAGCTCAATCCGACGGCGGCCAAATGCCGGTCGCTTCCATCATACGCTGCTGAATCGTCTGATTGGCGATTTCCTGCTGGCCGAAGGCGTATTGCTCTTCGCGCACCAGCACCATGAAGGTGAGGATCAGCGCGCTCACCAGCATGGTGCCGTTGAACAGGATGTCGAAGACGACGCGCCGTGGCGTGCGCTTGACGGCGGTGCGCGGTCGATGCGGCAAGGTAGTCGGCAAGGGAGTCTCTCCTTCTGGTTCCCCGGCACTCAGCGTCCGCAACGCAATCGGCGGCGAGAAGTTCGCCACCAGTATGATCCGCAGCGGCTAACGAATCGTGACCGGCTACCGCTGGCGTCCCGTCCCGGTGCGCGCCGTTTCGCGACCGGCGCCGCCAGTCCGCAGCGTGTCGCGTCCGGCTCCGCCGGTTCGCAGCGTTTCGCGCCCGACGCCGCCGATGCGCGGCGTGTGACGCAACCGCCCAAGACGACAATCAAGACCGTTACGAAGCCGACCAAGCCGCCGGTGGTCACCACAATGAAGCCGACTAAGCCGACGACCTTCACGCAAGGGTCCCGGCACCAACGCACTCTGACGCAGGGCTCCGGCACCAAGCGCATTCTGACGCAAGGGCCCGGCACCAAGCGCACTCTGACGCAGGGCTCCGGTACCAAGCGCACTCTGACGCAAGGCCCCGGCGTGACGCGCGATCGGTTGGTCCGTAACAACCGCGGCAAATTACGCGAAGGGATCACAGGACAACGCCGCGTCGTGATCAACCGCGATCGCCGCCGGATCTTCGTCAACAATCGGTGGCGTACTCTGATCCCGCTCGTCGCGCTCGGCACGTTTATCGTCGGCGCCGAAACGCTCTATGCCGACGGCTACGTTTCGGTGCCGGAGCCCGTTTGCACCGGTTACGCCGAAGACGGCTCGATGCTGCGCTGGATGGCAGTGCCGACCGAAGACGGCGGCACCGAGTATCAGTGCATATCGTATTCGGCCGAACGCAATCGTACGGTCACGGAAATCGAACTGCCGGTTGAGCCCGTTGCGGAGGGTCCCGCGCCGGTCGCCCCGCCGGAAACCGTTGGTGTCGGTCCGGCGCGCGAGCCGGTCGTGGCCGCACCTGAACCGCCGCCGGCGCCTGCCACCGGCTGCGAGCTGCTGATCTACTCGGAGACCAACTTCAAGGGCCTGTCGGCCCCGGTCGACGAGGATCAGCCCACGCTTGGCGACAACGGCTGGCAGAACGAGATCGCGTCGCTCGAAATCAAGTCGGGAACCTGGGACTTCTATTCCGACGAACAATACGGCGGCGATGTCATGCGGCTGGGCGCCGGATCCTATGCGACGCTCGACCCCAAATGGGCCAAACACATCCGATCGTTCATGTGTTCCACCCCCAACAAGTGACGAACGCACAGTAGCTCTCGTCGCGTGCTGCCGTTCCCCTCGCCCGCAAGGGCGGGGGGAATTTGCATTCGCCGCCGTGTGGCCATATTGTCCTGCATTCCTTGCCGCTTGGAACAACCTTGAGGCCGCCATGAAGCACCTTCAGCCGTCTCCGTCGCGTCTCCGCCTCGCCGTGCTGGCCGCCGCCTTCGGCCTGACTCTGCTGGCCGCGCCCGCCGCGCAGGCCTTCACTATCGACGACCACAGCAACACCAATGCCGACGGCAGCGCGCGCTATACCGATCCCGACGAGCGGTTCTCCGGCGCGGCCGATGGCAAGACGGTCATCCGGCAGGGCAACACCACGTTCCAATTCGGCCAGGGCCAGTCGTTCGACCAGCGCTACGACGCCAACCGCATGTTCACTCCGCTCGACCGGCCGGGCGACGATCGCTGAGCCGGCTTCCGCGTCGATGAACCTCAGGGGCCCACGTGGGCCCCTTTGATTTTTCGCCCGAATTTAATGACAAATTTATTCGCATGCGCGCCGGCGCGTTGAAGGTCGGCGAGCCAAGATTTATGCTTGCCGCGGATTTTCACGGGAGGCGTACATGCTATTCAGAATTGCCGACGCCGTCGGTCTGGCAATTGTCGCTCTTGTTTCGGCGTCCGGTCTGGCGGCCGCGGATCCGCTCGACGGCGCCTATCGCGGCATGATCGTCTGCGAGAAATTGCAAACTTCGCAGTTCATGCTGCGCGCGCCGTTCGACATCATGATCAGCGGCAAGACCGCGATCGCCGCGCGGCCGATCTTCAATCTCAAGGGGACGCTCGTGGTCGGCAGCGAGATCGCCACCGGCACGGTGGGCGACGACGGCACCATCAAGCTCTCTTCGAATTGGAAGGCCGGCGGTTCGAGCTACCAGGGCAGCTATGGCGGCGTGCTCACCGGCAAGGGCGGCACGCTCACCGGCATGCAGGCCTGGACGATGCCCGAAGGCCAGCAGACGCGGACCTGCACGGCGGCCGTCGTGCAGACGAAGTCGTAGTTCTACGCATTCGGCTTGCGCGATCCGGCGCTCACACCGCCTTCGCCATCTCGCGCAGCTTGAACTTCTGAATCTTGCCCGTTGAGGTCTTCGGGATCTCCGCGAACACCAGATAGCGCGGGCATTTGTAGCCGGCGAGATGCTTCTTGCACCATTGCAATAGCTCGTCGGTGGTCGCCTGCGCGCCCGGCTTGAGTTCGACGAAAGCGCAGGGCGTCTCGCCCCATTTCTCGTCGGGCTTGGCCACCACCGCGGCGGCGGCGACCGCCGGATGTTTGTAAAGCGCATCCTCCACCTCGATCGAGGAGATATTCTCGCCGCCCGAGATGATGATGTCCTTGGAGCGGTCCTTGAGCTGGATATAGCCGTCCGGATAGATGACGCCGAGATCGCCGGTGTGGAACCAACCGCCCTCGAACGCCTTGGCGGTCGATGCCTTGTTCTTGAGGTAGCCCTTCATCACCACATTGCCGCGCATCATCACTTCGCCCAGGCTCTCGCCGTCGCGCGCGACCGGCGTCATCGTTATGGGATCGCGTACGTCGAGCGCTTCCAGTACGGGATAGCGCACGCCCTGGCGCGATTTCTTCGCGGCCTGCTCGGCGGATGACAGCGCGTCCCACGCGTCGTGCCACTCGTTCACCACGGACGGGCCGTAGCATTCGGTGAGGCCATAGACGTGCGTGACGTTGAAGCCCGCGGCCTTCATCGCAGCCAGCACGGCCTCGGGCGGCGGCGCTGCGGCGGTCGCGAAATTGACGACATGCGGCAGCGGCTTCTTCTCGGCTTCCGTCGCGTTGAGCAAGACCGCCATCACGATCGGCGCGCCGCACAGATGCGTCACCTTATGGGTGGAGATCGCATCGAACATCGCGCCCGCGCGCACCGCGCGCAGGCAGACATGCGTGCCGGCGACGATCGACACCGTCCACGGGAAGCACCAGCCATTGCAGTGGAACATCGGCAGCGTCCACAGATAAACCGGATGCTGCCGCATGCCGCAGGTGATGACGTTGCCCATCGCCAGCAAATGCGCGCCGCGGTGGTGATAGACCACGCCCTTCGGATCGCCGGTGGTGCCGCTCGTATAGTTGAGCGTGATGGCGTCCCATTCGTCGTCCGGCATCGACCAGGCGTAATCGGGATCGCCCTGCGCGACGAAGTCCTCGTATTCGATCTCGCCCAAACGCTCGCCAGCGCCGGAATATTCCGGATCGTCGTAGTCGATCACCAGCGGCTTGGCCTTACACAGCGTCAGCGCCTCCTTCATCACCTTGGAAAATTCGCGGTCGATGATCACCACCTTGGCCTCGGCATGGTCGAGCGAGAAGGCGATGATCGGCGCATCGAGCCGGGTGTTGAGCGTGTTGAGCACGCCTTGCGTCATCGGCACGCCGTAGTGGCATTCGAGCATGGCCGGCGTGTTGGCGAGCATCGCCGAGACGCTGTCGCCGCGCCTGATGCCGCGCTTGGCCAGCGCCGAGGCCAGCCGCCGCGCGCGCGCGTAGAACTCCGCGTAGGAGCGCTTAATCGGCCCGTGGATCACGGCGGTGTGGGCCGGGAACACCGCAGCCGCTCGCTCAAGGAAGCCGAGCGGCGTCAGCGGCTGGAAGTTCGCCGGATTGCGCTCGAGATCGGTATCGTAGGGCGTTTTCGCCATTGTCATTTCCCCCGACCCCAAGGGTAGCCAAGCGCCGCCCGCTTGTCAGCCGCGCAGAATATCCGTCACGCCCGAGCGCAGCAGCCCGATCGAGATCACGAACATCAACGCCATCGTGATCTTGTAGAACATCTCCTGCGGCGTGATGCGCACCACCCAGAAACCCAGCATGTTGGTCAGCATCGCCAGCGGCAGCAGCGCCACCGAGGTGCCCAGGCCCTTGGCGGAGAACTGCCCGAGCGCGAAGTAGGGGATCACCTTGAGCGCGTTCACGGTGGCGAAGAAGAACGCGGTGGTGCCCACGAATTTCATCTTCGCCAGCTTCTGCGCCAGCACATACATCTGGAACGGCGGCCCGCCGGCCTGGCAGAGCGTGGAGGTGAAGCCCGACATCGCGCCCGCCAGTACGCCGCCGGTAACGCCCGGCTCGCCCACGTCGTGGGCGATGCGCGGGCCGATCCAGTGATAGAGCACGAAGCAGATGGTGGTGACGCCGATCAACACGCGCACCGCGGCGTCCGAAATATACGCGGCCAGGATCCAGGCCCCGCAGACGCCGACAAGGGCGCCCGGGACGGTGATCGCCAGGATGCGCCAGTTGCATTCCTTGCGGTAGACCCACAGCGCCACGGCGTCCTGCGCCATCATGATCGGCAGCAAAACGGCGGCGGCCTCCAGCGGCGGCATCGCCAGGGCCAGCATCGGCGTCGCCATCTGTCCGGCGCCGGCGAAGCCGCCTTTGGACAGGCCGAGCGCGACCACGGCCGGGATGGCGAGCGCATAGAACAGGGGGTCGGTAATGATGGTCACGCGGCAGCTTTCATTGCGATTCCGGGGCGCGGACCCCTCGGCCCAGCGCCCCGGAAAAACGGGGATTCGCGTGCCCTCTCTACGACCAATTGGGTAAGCGGCACTTGTTTAAAATCAAAGCCCGGCCGGGCTAACCGCGCCAGCCTTGTTTGCGCATGGCGGCCGTTCCACAATCGCGGCCAAAATGCCTAGGGAGGCAAAAATATGGATGCCCGCAGCAGCCGTTACCATGATGTCTACGCGCGCTGGCAGCGCGATCCGGAAGGCTTCTGGGGCGAGGCCGCCCGCGACATCGACTGGTTCGAGCAGCCGAAAAAGGTGTTCGACAAGGACGCCGGCATCTACGGCCGCTGGTTTGCCGGCGGCGTCAGCAACACCTGCTACAACGCGCTCGACCGTCACGTCTTGCGCGGCCGCAACAACCAGGCGGCGCTGATCTACGATTCCCCGGTCACCAACACCAAGCAGACCTTCAGCTACGGCCGCATGCTGTCCGAGGTGCAATTGCTCGGCGCCATGCTGCGCGACTTCGGCGTCAAGAAGGGCGACGTCGTCATCCTCTATATGCCGATGGTGCCGGAGGCGGTGTTCGCGATGCTGGCCTGCGCGCGCATCGGCGCCGTGCATTCGGTGGTGTTCGGCGGTTTCGCCGCCAAGGAGCTCGCCACCCGCATCGACGACGCCAAGCCGAAAGTCATTCTGTCGGCGAGCTGCGGCATCGAAGGCGCGCGCGTCATCCCCTACAAGCCGCTGCTCGATGAGGCGATCACGCTTGCCAAGCACAAGCCCGACACCTGCCTGATCCTGCAGCGCCCGCAATGCCAAGCGTATCTCATGGAAGGCCGCGACCACGACTGGCGCAAAGTGTGGGAGCACGCGGTCGAGTACGCCAAGACCTCCGAATGCGTGCCGGTGCTCGCCACCGATCCGCTCTACATCCTCTACACCTCGGGCACGACCGGCATTCCGAAAGGCGTGGTGCGCGACAATGGCGGCCACATGGTCGCGCTCAAATGGTCGATGCAGAATCTCTACGGCGTCTCGCCCGGCGAGGTGTGGTGGTCGGGTTCCGACGTCGGCTGGGTGGTCGGCCACAGCTACATCGTCTATGCGCCGCTGTTCCACGGCTGCACCTCGATCCTGTACGAGGGCAAGCCGGTCGGCACGCCCGACGCCGGCGCGTTCTGGCGCGTGTGCGCCGACCACGGCGTGGTCGCGCTGTTCACCGCGCCGACCGCCTTCCGCGCCATCCGCAAGGAAGACCCGGACGCCAAGCTGCTCAAGCAATACGACCTGTCGAAATTCCGCACGCTGTTTTTGGCCGGCGAGCGCGCCGACCCGCCGACCATCCAATGGGCGGAGGAAGTGCTCAAGGTTCCGGTGATCGATCACTGGTGGCAGACGGAAACCGGCTGGTGCATCGCCGGCAATCCGGTCGGCCTCGGCGCGCTGCCGGTGAAATACGGCTCGGCCTGTGTGCCGATGCCGGGCTATCACATCGACATCGTCGACGAGGCCTGCCACCCGGTGCCGGCCAACAAGATCGGCTCGATCGTGGTCAAGCTGCCGCTGCCGCCGGCCAATTTCCCGACGCTCTGGCAGCAGGACGACCGCTTCAAGGACAGCTACCTCGTCGAATTCCCCGGCTACTACAAGACGGCGGACGCCGGCTACAAGGACGAGGACGGCTACATCTTCGTGATGAGCCGCACCGACGACATCATCAACGTCGCCGGCCACCGGCTCTCCACCGGCGGCATGGAGGAGGTGCTGGCCGGCCACCCGGACGTGGCGGAATGCGCCGTGCTTGGCATCAAGGACGAGCTCAAGGGCGAGGTGCCCTGCGGCTTCATCGTGCTCAAGGCCGGCGTCAACCGCCCGCCCACCGAGATCGAGAAGGAGATCGTAGCTCTCGTGCGCGAGAAGATCGGCCCGGTGGCGGCGTTCAAGCTGGCGATCACCGTGGCGCGGCTGCCGAAGACGCGCTCCGGCAAGATCCTGCGCGGCACCATCAAGAAGATCGCCGACGGCGACAAATGGACCATGCCGGCGACCATCGACGACCCGGCGATTTTGGACGAGATCGGCGCGGCGATGAAGACGCACGGGGTGGGAAGTTAGGTTGTCCTGGTGGCCGCGCGCGAACGGCCGCATAGTGGCGGGATGGCCAACAAAAATCCTGTTGCAATCGTTGGAATTGCACTCGTCCTGATCATCGGCGTTCTCGTGGGCGTCGGCATTCTCGGAACGATTCTGGTGTTTCTGTACGGCATCGTCGTTGGTGTTTTCAAAAGCGCTTTTGGAATAGAATTGCCGCATCTATTCTAGATACGGAGGCGCGGCTGTTGAAGACGCGCTCCGGCAAGATCCTGCGCGGCACCATCAAGAAGATCGTCGGTGGCGATACGTGGACAATGCCGCCGACCATCGACGATCTGGGGATCCTGAATGAGATCGATAGCGCGCTGAAGGGGCATGGGTGGGGGGACTCGTAAAAAGTGCGCGTAATCATTTTAAGGTCTTGAACGATGGATGAGCGAATAGAACAATTCTTGCGGCACTTTCCGCCGCAGACTGAACTCTTGAAAATGGAGCCCGATAAACTTGGGCCATTCGTTCTTCGCTTTCTGAAAAAGGAAGGCCATCATTCAGGAATGCTCAACCGGCATAATTTCGGCGTGGCTGTGCCGAATGGCCCAATAGGCCTTCGCCTTATGGAGGCGTGGGTGTGGCTTGAAAGAGACGGCTTTCTTGCGCCAAAGCCCGGTGATCCGGACAATGTGTTTTTATAACGAAAAAGGGTGAGCGAGTTTTGGAAGAAGAGGACTTTGAGGCATACAAAAAATCTTCCTTATTTCCACGATACCTTGATCCTGTTCTCGTGCGAATGGTGAAGCCACTCTTCGTACGTGGTGACTATGACACTGCTGTCTTCAGAGCGTTTAAGGAAGTGGAAATCCGAGTGCGTAAGAAGGCCGGTTATGACAATGACGAATATGGACGTGAATTAATGGTCCACGCTTTCGGACCGAATGGCCCTTTGACCGATAAAACAGTCGCTAAAGGTGAGCGTGATGTGTTACGGGAATTGTTCTGTGGGGCTATTTCTCAATGTAAGAATTCATCGAGTCATCGCGAAGTGCAATTTGAAGACGCAGGGGAAGCGATTGATACGATCTGTTTCGCTAATCAACTCTTGAGAATCGTGGACCGGATATAGATGCTTCATCTACCCTCATCCTGAGGAGGGCGCGCAGCGCCCGTCTCGAAGGATGGGGCGGCCCCATGGTTCGAGACGCGCCTTCGGCGTTCCTGACCATGAGGCCGATTGAGGCTGGCCAAACCGGCGTCCTAAGAAGACACCTTCGCCCGCGCTCCGAGTCGCCCGCGCAACCACGCGCCGAGGATCCCGCCGAGGATCGCTCCGATCGGCATGAAGGTGAAAAACACCATCATGCCGGCGCCGCCTTCAAACTTGCTGACGTGGAAGACCTCGACGCAAATCGAGCCGACGCCCACGCCAAGGGCGCCTCCGGCAATCAATCCCAGAATCAAACCAAGAAATCTGAGCGAAAACACTTTCATGGCGGCTCCTGTCCGTCGTTGCGTTCGTGGCCCTCGTTAGTTGAAGCACCGAGCGTTTTGGTTCAAGCGCGGCCATGACGGGGCCGAAAAGGCCGTTTGACAAATCCGCCATGGAGAATGTATTCCTATCGCCTGCTCATGAGGGGCGCTTCTAGAGGCGATCCTGAAGTGGGGCAGGTGCGGCGGCCCGCGGGCGTGGTTCGCAATCACGCACTCGGGCGACGCCGAGGCTCCGCCCGGGGGTACTACGGCCCCCTGCGAGGAGCTCGCTGACGGTAGTCGGCTCGGCCGGCCGGAGGGGAAACCAGCCGGCACGCCAAGAGCCGAACCGAAAGCGCGGCCCGGCGCCGGAAGGAAAACGCCGCGATGGAGCGCCGAGTGGCGAGCGCGTCTTTTGCTCGAAAGAGCAAGCGCAAGACGCGCGCCCGCCGCAAGGCGGAAAGACTGATGGTGCACCGCTCGGCGCTCCATTCCCCTCGTTTTCGAGCGAGGGGCGAGACTAAGGCCTGCTTCGCGGGGATGGAATACGGCGCAGCCCGCGCCGCAAAGAATAGGGGCGATGGCGCATGTCCATTCGATCCGTTCGTCCCCGCGAAAGCTGGGACCCAGCTCTGGATGCCCGCTTTCGCGGGCATGAGCGGAGTGAGACAATGTTCAAAACAGCGTCCAAGGAAACCTCATGCCCTGCTTCATCTGCACCGCCTGCGGCATGCAATATGCCGAATGCGACAAGCCGCCGGCGCAATGCCTCGTCTGCGAGGAGGAACGGCAATACGTGCCGCCGCGCGGGCAGAGCTGGACCACGCTGCAAGCGCTCGCGCAGAGCCACATGAATGCGATGCGCGAATACGAGCCGGGCGTCACCGGCATCGGCGCCGGCTTCGCCATCGGCCAGCGCGCGCTGTTGTTGCGTACATCAGGCGGCAACGTGCTGTGGGATTGCGTCGCCACGCTCGATGCCGCGACCGTGACGGCGATCAAGGGCCTCGGCGGCATCCAGGCGATCGCCATTTCGCATCCGCATTTCTACACCACGATGGTGGAATGGGCGCGCGCGTTCGATTGCCACATCCATCTCAACGCCGCCGACAGGCAATGGATCATGCGGCCGGATCCCGCGATCTACCTGTGGGAGGGCGACACCTTCAAACTGTGGGACGGCGTTACGCTTATCCGCTGCGGCGGTCACTTCGAAGGCGGCAGCGTGCTGCATTGGGCTGGCGGCGCGTCCGGGCGCGGCGTGGCCTGCGCCGGCGATATCCTCACGGTCGCCACCGACCGGAAGTGGCTCTCCTTCATGCGCAGCTATCCGAATTTCATTCCGCTGTCGGCGCGCGAGGTCGCGCATATCGACGCGGCGATGGCGCCGTTTTCCTTCGACGTGCTGTACGGTCACTATTTCGACCGCGTCATCGCCAAGGACGCCAAGGCTGTGCTGGAACTGTCCATCGCGCGCTACATCGCGGCGGTGGAGGGGAAGCGGGGATATTGAATTGAATATTTCCGCTCGTCCCCGCGGAAGCGGGGACCCAGCGCTTTGGCGATGGTCAACAAAAGAACTGGATGCCCGCTTTCGCGGGCATGAGCGGGGAGAGAACTACTCCTCTTCCTTCTCGCTCTTGCCGCCGAGTTGCTTGAGCTTGGCGAACACGGCGGACACGTCGAGGTCGCTGCCGCCCGGCTTCTTCTCCGCCTCGGCGGCATGCGCGGCGGCGACTTCCGCCTCTTTCTTGGCGGTGGTCTCGGCCGCCGGCAGCAGCGTCGCGCCGGTGTCGATCGGCGCCGGCTTTTCCTTGTTGGCGCGGTTGACCTCGAAATCGAGATCGGTCTGCGTGGCGAGGCCGAGCGTGACCGGGTCCATGGGCGCGAGCGCCGCGGCGTTCCAGTGGGTGCGGTCGCGGATCGCGGCGATGGTCGACTTGGTGGTGCCGACCAGGCGCATGATCGCCGCGTCTTTCAGTTCGGGATGGTTGCGCACCAGCCACAGAATGGCGTTCGGGCGGTCCTGCCGGCGCGACACTGGCGTATAGCGCGGGCCCTTCTTGCCGCGATCGGGCGTCGGAACCGAGACTTTCGCCTCGCTCAGCGTCAGCCGTAGCTCGGGATCGGCCTCGGCCGCGCTGATCTGCTCGCGCGTGAGTTGCCCGGTTTGGACCGGATCGAGACCCTTGATCCCCTGCGCGGAGTCGCCGTCGGCGATCGCTTTGACCTCGAGCGGGTGCAATTTGCAGAACTCGGCGATCTGGTCGAAGGTCAGGGCGGTATTATCCAACAGCCAGACGGCGGTCGCCTTCGGCATCAAGGGTGCTGGTGTGGCCATGGCAAATCTCCTCTACGCTTCGCCCGCCCGCCGGGCGAAGCACCAGATCATCGATGATGACTGGAAAGTGCCCGGAATATAGGGATTCGGTCAGGACCATGCAACACTGCCGTCTTGACAGGGTGGGGCGGCGCAGCCCATGTCCAGACACAATTCGCGCGAAAAATCGGCGCGAATTCCAGGACACCGTGATGAACACTCCGGAAAAGCCGGCCCTCAAGGTGCTGCTCTGCTGGCCGCGCGGATTCTGCGCCGGGGTGGTGCGTGCCATCGAATCGGTGGAGCGGGCGCTCGCGATCTATGGCCCGCCGGTCTATGTTCGTCACGAAATCGTGCACAACCGCTACGTGGTCGAGAGCCTGCGCGCCAAGGGCGCGATTTTCGTCGAGGAACTCGACGAGATTCCCGATACCGACGCCCCGGTGATCTTCTCGGCCCACGGCGTGGCGCGAAGCGTTCCGGCGGAAGCCGCGCGGCGCGGCCTGTTCGCCCTCGACGCTACCTGCCCGCTGGTGACCAAAGTGCATCGCGAGGCGGAGATCCATTACCGCCGCGGCCGCGAGATCGTGCTAATCGGCCATTCCGGTCACCCGGAGGTGATCGGCACCCTGGGTCAGCTGCCGCCGGATGCGGTCACGCTGATCGAGAGCGTGTCCGACGCCGCGCGTTTCGTCCCGCGCGACGCCAACAACCTCGCCTATGTGACGCAGACCACCTTGTCGGTGCAGGACACTGCGGAGCTCGTCGCCGTCCTGAAACAGCGCTTTCCCACGATGGCCGGGCCGAACAAAGACGACATCTGCTACGCCACCACCAATCGGCAGGAAGCGGTCAGAAACGTAGCGCCGATCGTCGATGCGATGATCGTGGTCGGCTCGCCGAATTCGTCAAATTCGCAGCGGCTGAAGGAAGTGGCCAAGCGCGCCGGCTGCGGGCGCGCGGCATTGGTGCTGCGTGCCTCCGATATCGACTGGGACGATTTCGGCGCCATCGAACGGCTGGGGATCACCGCTGGCGCCTCGGCGCCGGAAGTGCTGGTCGAGGAGATCATCAACGCCTTCGCGCAGCGTTATGCGGTGAGCGTCGAGACCGTCTCCGCCGCCAAGGAGGACATGTTCTTTCCGTTGCCCCGCCCGCTGCGGGAGAGCCAGGCGGCGGAGTAACGCGTCCATGGCTGTCTATACTGACGTCACCGCCGACGATCTCACGCAATTTATCGCCGGCTATGAGATCGGCGCGTTGCGCTCTTACAAGGGCATCGCCGAAGGCGTAGAAAATTCCAATTTCCTCGTCCACACCAGTGTCGGCAATTTCATTCTCACGCTCTACGAAAAGCGCGTGGCCGCAAGCGACCTGCCGTTTTTCCTCGCGCTGATGGAGCATCTCGCGGCGCGCGGCATCACTTGTCCGCAGCCGGTGAAGAACAAGCAGGGCGGCATGCTCGGCACGCTGGCCGGCCGACCGGCGGCGATCGTCACTTTTCTCGACGGCTTATGGATCCGCCGGCCGAATGCGGGCCATTGCGCGGCGGTCGGCGAGGCACTGGCCGGCCTGCATCTCGCCGGTCGGGATTTTCCAAACAAGCGGGCGAACGCGCTGTCGATCGAGAGTTGGCGCGGCCTCTACGAGCACGCCAAAGAGCGCGGTGACAGCGTGCGGCCCGGTCTGTGCGCGGAGATCGCCAAGGAGCTTGATGCGCTCGAGAAATCGTGGCCGCGCGATCTGCCCGAGGGCGTGATCCACGCCGATTTGTTTCCCGACAACGTGTTCTTCCTCGGCGATAAGTTGTCCGGGCTGATCGACTTCTATTTCGCTTGCACCGATACGCTCGCCTACGATGTCGCGGTCTGTCTCAACGCCTGGTGCTTCGAGCCCGATCATTCCTACAATGTCACCAAGGGGCGCGCGCTGCTCAAGGCCTATGGCAAGGTGCGCGCGCTGTCGGCTGCCGAGTGCGCGGCGCTGCCGGTGCTCTCGCGTGGCGCAGCCATGCGTTTTCTGCTCACACGGCTGGTGGATTGGTTGGCGGTGCCGGACGGCGCGCTGGTCAAGCCGAAGGACCCTCTCGAATATTTCCGCAAGCTGCGCTTCCACCAATCGGTGAAGAGCGCAACTGATTATGGGATTGACGCTTGAGCGGGCTGCGCGTCACCATCCACACTGATGGCGCCTGTTCGGGCAATCCGGGTCCAGGCGGCTGGGGTGCGATCCTCACCTTCGGCGATCACGAAAAGGAATTGAACGGCGGCGAGCCGCACACCACCAACAACCGCATGGAATTGATGGCGGCGATTTCGGCGCTCGAAGCGCTGAAACGGCCGTGCTCAGTCGACCTCTACACCGACAGCGAATACATGCGCGGCGGCATCACCGGCTGGATCAACGGCTGGAAGAAGAACGGCTGGCGCACCGCCGACAAGAAGCCGGTCAAGAACGTCGATCTGTGGAAACGGCTCGACGCCGCGCTCGCCCATCACGACGTGCGCTGGCACTGGGTGAAGGGCCACGCCGGCCACGCCATGAACGAGCGCGCCGACCAGCTCGCGCGCGACGGCCTGGTGGCCGCGCGCGCCGGTGCGGCCGGCGCAATGAAGTCGAAATAGCCTAGAGCTGGTTGAGCAGCGCCTCGCCGCCAGAAATGTCGCACTTGCCGGGCGCGTCTTCGATATTCAGCGTCTTCACCACGCCGTTGTCGACCAGCATCGAATAGCGCTTTGAACGGGTGCCGAGGCCATTACCAGAGCCGTCAAAGGCCATGTCGATAGCCTTGGCGAATTCGCCGTTGCCGTCGGCGAGGAACTCGATCTTGCCGGTGGCTCCGGTCGCCTTCTTCCAGGCTTCCATCACGAACGCGTCGTTGACGCCCGTCACCGCGATGGTGTTGACGCCCTTCGCTTTGAAAGCGGCGGCGTTGTTGAGGAAGCTCGGGATGTGCAGGTTGTTGCAGGTGGGCGTGAAAGCGCCCGGCACCGCGAACAGGGCGACCTTCTTGCCTTTGAAGATATCGTCCGTGGTCTTCGGCTTGTTGGGTCCTTCCGCGGTCATCACGCGGAACGTTGCGTTAGGCAATTTGTCGCCGACTTTGATGGGCATAGGTGTCCTCTCCTGATTTTTATGAGGCGCAAACTAGCGCGCTTGCGCCCGCTTAGTCGAGATGGGTCTTGACCTCGGTGGCGCGATCGCCCTGAACGATCGTGAATGTAAGTTCGAACGGACCCTTGGGATCGACGCCGGGCGGCAGCCCATCGAGTTCGAAACCGAAATGCTGGTGGCCGGGCGGCGCGCCTTGCGTCGGCTTGGGGATGGGCAAGGCCCATTCCGGCGTCGGTCCCTCGACGAGCAGTTCGACCGTCTGACCGGTCGGTGCGGCGAGATCGACGAACACCAGCGGCTTGAGCTTGTCGTCGTTGGCGCGGCGCGCGGTCAATCCCGCCTCGGCGGCGGACACAGGTTTCGGCACGCGCGCTTCGGCTGCCGCCAGCGCGGGATTATCCGCGCCGCCGGCGCCGGATAGCGTCAATTCCAAATGCGCCTCGACCGGCACGCACAGCCTGTCACACACCGCGTAGTCGATCTTGGCGCGCAGCGTGACCGGCTTGTCCATTTGCCGCGGGAAGACGCGCAGCGGCAGGATGACGTTGCCCTTGTAGCCGATGGTGGTGCCGACTTCGTCGGTGAAGGCATGCGGCGCGGGGTAGAGCACCTTCACGGTGGCAAGATTGTCCGAGCCGGAAAAACTGAAACGCGGCGGTACGCCGGAGTCGCCGGGATAGCGCCAATAGGTGTGCCAAGCCGGCTGCATCTTGATTTCAATGCCGGCGCGCAGGCCGTCGGCACCGCTTTTGTTGGCGCCGGCGATCAGACGAATCGCGGAGTAGGTGTCCTCGACCCAGGGCGAGGCGTCGGCCGCGCGGGCCGGGACGCCGGTCACCAGGGCGATACCGCAGGCGGCCAAGGTCGCGCCGATTTGATTGTTAAGATTTTTCATGGCGCTCGATTTAATCGGTTAAGACACATTTCGCCACTGAATTCATCGTGAGCACGGGATGAACAAGTTGCGGGCACAGCGGCGATTTCGCCACAATTACCGAGTTGAATATGACGGTGGGTGATTGAATTTTCCGCAGCTGGCATCGTTTGCAAAGGCGGACCGATTGGGTAACCTTTTAGCATGAAGTTTCCACGCAAATCGACTGGCAAGACGCCCGCGCGCGGCTACCTCGACGGCCAGATGCTGATCGCAATGCCGGCGATGAGCGACGAGCGGTTCGCGCGCGCAGTGATCTACGTGTGCGCGCATTCGAGCGAAGGCGCCATGGGCATCGTCGTCAACCAGCCGGCCGGCAATATCAAGTTTCCGGATCTGCTGGTGCAACTCGAGGTGATCCCGGCGAGCGAACGCATCGAAATGCCGGTGCGGGCGGAAGACGTCAAGGTGCTCAAGGGCGGGCCGGTGGAGACCGGGCGCGGCTTCGTGCTGCATTCGGCCGATTTTTTCATCGAGAACTCGACGCTGCCGATCGACAACGGAATCTGCCTCACCGCCACGCTCGACATCCTGAAGGCGATCGCGCGCGGCAACGGACCGGAGAGCGCCATCCTCGCGCTCGGCTATGCCGGCTGGGCGCCCGGACAACTGGAAAACGAAATTCAGCAGAATGGCTGGTTGCATTGCGCCGCGGATCCGGAGTTGATCTTCGGCGCCGACACCGACGGCAAATACCAGAAGGCGTTGCGCAAGATCGGCATAGATCTCGGCATGCTGTCGAGCGAATCGGGTCACGCCTAGCGCTTGATCGCGAGCGCGACCCAGTGCGGCTCGGTTTCCGAAAACCAGATGGAATCGAATCCGGCCGCGCGCAGCATGTCGCTGATCAGCGCGCGCGTGAAACGCTGTTCCAGCCGCGTGCAGAACCGGTCGAAGGCGTCGGTGCGCATCACATAGAGCGCACGATGGCGGTAATATTTGAGCGGCCACGAGCGCGGCAACAGGCCGATCTTGTCCAGCAGAGCGGCCGTGCGCGCGATCGGCCAATAAACCAGATAGGCGATAACCGTCGTCGCGGTGATTTGCACCGGGTAAGGCGCGCGGCAGAGCAGTAACCGCACGACATTCGAGAGCCGCCACAACGTGCGATAGGCGGTCGAGCGGTTGTCGAAGGCGTAATAGAGGTAGACCAGGAACGGCGCGCCGGTCTTGAGCTTGACCGCGACGTCGCGAACCGCTTGTGCGGTATCGGGAACGTGATGCAGCACGCCAAGCGCATAGGCGAAGTCGAGCGTGCCATCCTCGAACGGCAGCGCCGACACCGACGCCAGGTGAAAACTGACATTGTCGAAACCGGCCAAATTGCTGCGCGCGACCGCAAGGGCCGCGGCGCCGGCATCGACTGCATGCAGATGGCCGACGCGGGGCGCCGCGAGCATAGCCCAGCGCCCGCTGCCGCAGCCGATATCGGCGCCGATGCTCTGCCGCGGCAAGAGATCCCAGGGAAAGATCGCAAAATAGCTATCGAACATCGCGCGGCGATCTGCGTCGGTCAGATCGGCTTCCGACTGCGGGAACGCTGTCCATTCGCGGCCGAAACCTTCAACCGTCGCCGGATCGGTATTTTTTGGAAGCGATGTCATTGCAAGTCCCGGTCGCAGCGCGTAAGCGGCGGCTGATTTATAGCGCTTCTAGGGCGCGACTTCGAGGTGTTCGCTCGTCAGCAGTGCGCCGGCCGCCTGCGCGCTCATCGGCTCGCCGAAGGCAAATCCTTGCGCGTATTCGCAGCCCATCTGGTAGAGCTCAACCGCGTCGGAATCGGTCTCCGCGCCTTCCGCCACGACGTCCATGCCGAGATCGTGCGCGAGCGCGATGATCGAGCGCAGGATCACCGGCCGTGTGCCGCGCGCGGTGGTGCGCACGAACGACTGGTCGATCTTGATAGTATCGAACGGGAACCGTTGCAAATAAGCGAGCGAGGAATGCCCAGTGCCGAAATCGTCGAGCGATAGTCCGACGCCGAGTTCCTTGATGCGGGTGAGCATCTGCGCGGCGTGCTCGGGATTCTCCATCACCAGCGATTCGGTAATTTCGAGCTTGAAGGTGCCGCGCGCCAGCGCCGACCGCGACAGCACGCTGCGTAAGTCCTGGATCAGGTCATGTCGCAGCAATTGCCGCGACGACACGTTGACGCTGGCGAAGATCGGCTCGCGCGCGCGGCTCGCCGCCTGCCAGCTGGCGAGCCGGCGCGCGGTGCGTTCGAGCACGAACATGCCGAGTTCCACGATCAGGCCGATTTCCTCGGCGGTGCTGATGAACTCGATCGGCGACAGGCGGCCAAGTTTGGGATGATCCCAGCGCGCCAGCGCTTCGAAGCCGGCAATGGCGCGATCCTCCAGCCGAACGATCGGCTGGTAGAGCACTTTGATCTCCTCGCGTTCGATGGCGCGGCGGAGTTCCGATTCCATGGTCAGCCGATCGGTTTTGCGCGAGCGCATGGCCGGCTTGAAGATGTCGATACGGTCGCCGCCGATCCGCTTGGCGTGATACATGGCGAGCTCGGCGTCTTTGAGGACTTCCTCGGGGCTGCGCGACTGGTTTTCGGTGAGCGCCAGGCCGATCGATGCGGTGATGAAAATCTCGCGGTCGTTGAAGCCGATCGGCGCGCGCAAGGTGCGGCGCATGGTCTCGGCGAAGGCCACTATGCGCGCGGGCTCGCGTTCCGACAGCAGGATCAAGGCGAACTGATCGCCGGATAACCGCGCCAGCGTGTCCTGCGGCTTGAGCAGGCGGGCGAGCCTGCGCGCGATGGTGAGCAGGACGGAATCGCCGATGGACATGCCGACCGAGTCGTTGACCTGCTTGAAGCGGTCGAGATTGATCACCAGCACCGACGGGCGGATCTGCGGATCGGAGCGGGCGAAGCCGAACGCCGCCTCCATGCGGTCGATGAACAGTTCGCGGTTGGGCAGGCCGGTGAGATTGTCGTGCACCGCGTCGAACAGCAGCCGCTCTTCGGCTTTCTTGAAGTCGTTCACGTCGGTGAGCGTGCCGACCAATCGTACGACTTCGCCGTCCGAACCGACCACGGGGCGCGCTTTCAGCGTGAACCACAGGTAATGGCCGTCGGAGGCGCGCAGCCGGAAGCCTTGACTCAGGCGTCCGCGCCGCTGCTCCACCGCGCTGTCGAGCGAAGCGCGGAAACGGTCGCGGTCGAGCGGATGCACGATCTCGAGCCAGTCCGCCGCCGGTCCTTCCAGCGTGCCGCGCTTGAGGCCGAGCAGCTGTTCGGTTTCCGGGCTGGTGTAGACCTTGTCGGCGGAGACGTCCCAGTCCCAGATCAGATCGCCGGCGCCGGTAAGTGCGAGCGCGCGGCGTTCGACGTCGGACACGATGCCGTGGGTAATGCCGCCGGCGAAAGCGTGCTGCATCACCGTGAAGCCGATCAGCATCACGATCAGCACCAGGCCGCCGAGCAAGGCGGGGCCGATGATGTCGTTGGTGACGACGCCGGTGACGGCCAGGCCGGCGGCGGCCGTCCACACCACCAGCAGCAGCCAGGTCGGGATCAGCAGCACGGCGCGGTCGTAGCCGTGAGTGGAGAGATAGATGACCAGCGCCAGCCCGAACACCGCGATGCCGGCGAGCGACATGCGCGCGATGCCGGAGGCGATGGCCGGATCGAACACCGCGACCGCGACCAAGGCTGTAAGCGCGGCTAGCCAGGCGATGGTGATGTGGGCGTAGCGAACGTGCCAGCGCGACAAATTGAGATAGGCGAACAGGAACACTAGCAGCGTCGCCGACAGGATGGCCTCGCCGCAGGCGCGCCAGACGCGCTCGGCGCCGGCCGACATGTCGAACACCTTGCCCCAGAATCCGAAGTCGATGCCGATATAGATCAGCACCGCCCAGCCGAGCGCGGCGGCGGCCGGGAACATCACCGAGCCCTTCACCACGAACAGGATGGTGAGGAACAGCGCCAGCAGGCCGGCGATGCCGATGACGATGCCGTAATACAGTGTGAAGGAGTTGACCTTGTCCTTGTAGGCGTCCGGCTCCCACAGATAGATCTGCGGCAGTTTGTCGGTGCGCAATTCGGCGACGAAGGTGATGACCGTGCCGGGATCGAGGGTGACGCGGAAAATATCCGCGGTCGTGTTCTCCTGCCGCACCGGACGGTCGCCCGAGCTCGGCGTGACGGCGGCGATGCGCGACAGCCCGAGATCGGGCCAGAACAGGCCGGAGCCAACCATGCGGTAATGCGGCACGACGATCAGGCGGTCGAGCTGCTCGTCGGAATTATTGGTGAGCGCGAACACCGCCCAGTTGGTGTTGGCTTCGCGGGCGCGCACCTCGATGCGGCGCACGATGCCGTCGGGGCCGGGTGCGGTGGAAACCTGGATGCGGTCGCCATCGGCCTTTTGCAGATCGGTGGCGGCGGTGAGATCGATGGCAGCCGCGTCGACCCGCACATTCACCGCTTCGAGGCCATGCGCTGGGTGTGCCGCCAGCAGCGAGGCGGCGAGCGCGAGCACCGTTGCGCAGCGCTGCAAGATCAATCCAAAGCCCCAGGCCGCGGCGGTGCCAGTCATGCTTCTACTTCGGTTCTGCCGACGACATCTGCAATCAAACTCCCCCGCTCGGTTGTGCGTCGACATTGCGCCGATTTCGCGGCCCGGGCGCCCATTGCGCGCTGGCCAAGAGTATCGGCTCCGCTCCCTGCGGGCAATAGATCGACAGAGTTTTCAAAGGGTTAGTACGATCTTTCCGATATGCGTGCTGGTTTCCATCAGCGCATGGGCGGCCGCCGCCGCGGCGAGCGGGAAGGTATTGTAGATCACCGGCTTTACCTTGCCGGCAACGATCAGCGGCAGCGCGTTGGTCTCGACCGCGGCGCGAATCGCGCCTTTGTCGGCGACCGAGCGCGAGCGCAGCGTCGAGCCGGTGTGATGCAGCCGCTTGAGCATGATGCGGCGGAAATCCACCGTCGCCTTCGGCGAGCCCTGGAACGCGATCTGCACGATGCGCCCTTCCACCGCGGCTGCTTCGTAATTGCGCGCGATGTAATCGCCGCCGACCATGTCGAGTATAACGTCGGCGCCCTTGTCGCCGGTGGCCGCCTTGGTGGCGGCGACGAAGTCCTCGGTTTTATAGTTAACGGCGACGTCGGCCCCGAGCTTGCGGCAGGCCTCGCATTTTTCCGGCGTGCCGGCGGTGGTGATGACGCGCGCGCCGAGCGCCTTGGCGAGCTGGATTGCGGTGGTGCCGATTCCTGAGGTGCCGCCATGCACCAGAAAAGTCTCGCCCGATTTAAGTCCGCCGCGCTCGACCATGTTGTGCCAGACGGTGAAGAAGGTCTCCGGGATGGCCGCGGCCTCGACCATCGACAGCCCGCTGAGCGGCAGCGCGTGGCTTTCATGCGCCAGGCAATATTCGGCATAGCCGCCGCCGCTCACCAGCGCCATCACGCGGTCGCCGGCTTTCCAGCGTATGACGTTTGGGCCGAGCGCCACGATCTCACCGGCGATCTCGAGACCCGGGATATCGGGTGCGCCGGGCGGCGGCGGATAGAGGCCCTGGCGTTGCATTACGTCCGGCCGGTTAACGCCGGCGGCCGCCACCTTGATCAGGATCTCGCCGGCGCCGGGCTCTGGAACCGCACGCTGTTCCGGCACCAGCGCCTCGGGTCCGCCGGGGGCTTTGATGCCGATTGCCGTCATTCTGGTCGGAAGTGCGGTCATTGAGGCCTCGGTTTATGGGGGGCAGGGCGCCTGTTTAGGTCGGCCTTGCCGGTGTGACAACCCAGGCCGGGCCGGGTAGATTCTTTTCGATGGAGCTTTGCCATGCCGGTCATCGACGAAGACGACAAGCCGAAGAAAAAGATTGTGCACGAAATCGGGCAGGATCTGAGCTTGATTTCAGTGGAGGAATTGGCCGCGCGCGTGCGGCTCATGCATGACGAGATTTCGCGGCTGGAAGCGGACATGGCGGGCAAGCGCGCCTTGCGTTCGGCTGCCGACCAATTCTTCAAACGGTAAGTTCGTACCTTTCCGGCATTGTGGCCCGGCACAAAAATCCCGCATTGGACGCAAGTCCTTTACGTGTTGTTAAGGCTTCTGGATCATTACTATGACCGTCCATCTTCGTGGACATTGAGTGGCTCCTGTCCACTCTGTTTGACGCCTCCCTGTTATCAACTTCGAGCCGCCGGCGACGGCGGCTCTTTTTTGTGCCATTCCGGGACAATTGCGGCCGCTATGGTGGCCGCGCTCTTAAGCCTGCCCAGCAACTATGTCGCAAAGTTTGCCGGTCTGCGGTCTGGACATACTAGGCCGCGGGGAGCGATGCTCATCCACACACGGAACGTGTAACAGTTCCGGTGCATGGGTAAGGCGTAAGCGTATGGTTGAAAAATCGTTCAACGAGCTGCAGCCGGTGTCGTTCGGCGCGCGGCTGGCAAATTCGCAGGTGTTCGCCGATCTGTTCCGCGACGGAATGGCGCTGGTGGAGGAGACCGCGACCTATCTCGACGGCGCCGGCCGGCAGGAATCCAAGAAGCTCGAGCGCGCGGCCGCCCTCGCCTACGCGACCGAGAGCATGCGACTGACCACGCGGCTGATGCAGCTCGCCTCCTGGCTGCTACTGCATCGCGCGGTGAAGGAGGGCGAGATGTCGCTCGCCCAGGCCAACAAGGAAAAGGCCAAGGTCAAGCTTTCCGCCGCCGACTTCCACGAACCGCATAATCTGGAACTGCTGCCGATCGCGTTGCGCGAACTGATCGAGCGTTCGCACAAGCTGCAAGCCAAAGTGCGCCGGCTCGACGCCACCATCCACAATCAAACCGCTGCCGAACCGGGCACGGTGATGGTCAATCCGGTGGAGCGTCAGCTTGGCCTGCTGAAAGCCGCCTTCGGCGCGGAGAGCGTTTAAGACGTCCGCCCGCGCCAAATCAGACTGCCGCTATGGCCGGGCATGTCCCGGCCATCCGCTTTTTTAGGCCAAAACGGGTTCCAAAAATGCCGCCGCCCGGCACAAGGCCGGGCATGACGGGGAACGACGTAAGCTCCGTGTTATTTCTTCTCGTCGGCCTTCAGGAAGCCCGAGAACTTTTTCTGGAAACGCGACAGCCGGCCGCCACGGTCGACCAGGTGCTGCTGGCCGCCGGTCCAGGCCGGGTGCGACTTCGGGTCGATGTCGAGATGCATGACATCGCCCTCCTTGCCCCAGGTGGAGCGCGTGGTGAATTCGCTGCCGTCGGTCATGACGACCTTGATGGTATGGTAGTCCGGATGGGTCTCTTGTTTCATCGTTCGGATCCGTTGCGGGCGCGCCCGGCGCGCCGGAAGGGGCTGAATTTGGCGGGTCTATACAGGACGCAGGGCGAAGCGGCAAGCGGTCGCAATTGACCAAGATCAGGGCCGCAGGGCATGGTGCGCGCTCTCTGACGGCGCCGGGCAGGCCGGCGATGCGGTTTTCATAGGCCGCCGACCGCATGCTCGGCGGCCTTTCGCAATATTGCCTTAAGTCTGGCGAAGAGCTTCCAGCGCTGTTCATGGGTCGGGATTAGGTAGGATGGAAAGACAAGAATTCCGCGCCGCTGGCTCACTCGCCGCAGTCTTTTCTGTCAGGCTGCTCGGCCTGTTCATGATCTATCCGGTGTTTGCGGCCTATGCGGAACACCTGTCGGGGGCTAATCCCTATCTGATCGGGGAGGCGCTGGGCGTTTACGGATTGAGTCAGGGACTTCTGCAGATTCCGTTCGGCCTGTTGTCCGACCGGTTCGGACGCAAGCTCATGATCATTGTCGGCCTCGTCATTTTCGCGATCGGCAGCGCGGTGGCGGCATCCTCCACCTCGATCGGCGGCGTCATCGTCGGCCGCGTGCTGCAGGGTAGCGGCGCCGTCGGCTCCGTGATCCTGGCGCTGGTGGCCGATCTGACGAGCGAGGAGAACCGCACCAAGGCGATGGCCATGGTCGGCATCACTATCGGCGCTTCCTTCATGGTCGCGCTGGTGGCCGGCCCGGTCTTCGCGAATTTCATCGGCGTCGCCGGCATCTTCTGGCTGATGGTGGGGCTGGCCGCGGCCGGCATCGCGATCACTTTGTTCGTGGTTCCCAATCCGCGCCGCGTGAGCGTGCATCGCGATGCCGAGGCGGTGCCGGCATTGATCGGTTCGGTGTTGTGGAACGGCGAGCTCTTGCGGCTCGATGTCGGCATCTTCGCGCTGCATGCCATGCTGACGGCAAGCTTCCTGGTGGTGCCCGGCCTGTTGCGCGGCACGCTGGACATCGCGACCCATAACGATTGGATGATCTATCTGCCGGTGCTGCTGATCTCGATCGCCGTGATGGTACCGGCGATCATCTTCGCCGAGAAGTACCGCCACATGAAGGGTGTGTTCGTAGGCGCGGTGATCGCGCTCGTGGTCAGCCAGGTGATGCTCTACTTCGGCGCGCACAATCTGTTTGCCCTGCTGGCCGCGCTCACGATCTTCTTCTCGGGCTTCAATGTGATGGAGGCGAGCCTGCCCTCGCTCATCACCAAGGTGGCGCCACCTGATGCCAAGGGCACGGCGATGGGTCTTTATTCGAGTTTGCAGTTCCTCGGGATTTTCGTCGGCGGCGTCGTCGGCGGCTGGGCCAATCAGACGGGAGGCACCGCCGGGGTTTTTGCATTGACGGCCGTGCTGGCGCTGCTCTGGCTGCTGGCGGCGGTCACCATGAAGCAGCCGAGCTATCTGACGACGCGGCTGGTCCCGATTGCGGACGGCAAAGCCGACGACGCCGAAAGCCTCGCCGCCAAATTGCGTCTGGTGCCGGGCGTGGCCGAGGCGGTGGTGATCGCCGAGGAAAAGCTCGCTTATCTCAAGGTCGATTCCAAATCCTTCGACGCGGCCATGGCGGAGGCGCTCGCCGGCGGGGCGTGAGCGCGTACTCCGCTGTCATCGCCGGGCTTGACCCGGCAATCCATTATGACGTTCCGCAAAGACAAACTTACGTAAGGCTTTCACGTGCCTGTGCTGATCACGGATGCCCGGGTCAAGCCCGGGCATGACTCTGAGCGAATGGCTGAGGGCGTCATACCCCCAGCCACGCTAAGCGGCCGCGCGAATTCTAAGAGCCAAACAATCAGTCGCTCCCAGTTCGCCACACGCGCGCCCGAATTCGGCTGTGACGGCTCCCTGCGCCGGCCACGACTCATTGTGAACATCCCTCCGTTCCGGTCCCGTTTCATCGGAGGGGTTCATGCGATTATCCATGCTTGCTGGGAATTCGTTTGCCGTCCTGCTCTTAGCCGCTGGCATCGCCGGCGCCACGCCAAATTCCGAACCGGTGCATCTCACCGGTCCGGTCAGCCACGACAATCTCGCCGTCTATTTCGTGCACGGCGTCTCCAAGGCCGGCCCGGTGCCGCTCACGCTGCAAGAGGCGCTGGCCAAGGGCGTCGTGCGCGTCAGCGAAACCGGCAATGTCAATGCGCTGGCGATCGAGAATTTCGGCGAGCAAGCGATCTTCGTCCAAGCTGGCGACGTGGTGAAGGGTGGCCGGCAGGATCGCACCTTGACCGTCAGCCTGGTGTTGCCGCCGAAATCCGGCCGCATCCCGATTGCCTCGTTCTGCGTCGAGCACGGGCGCTGGTCGGCGCGCGGCGGCGAGGACGCGCAGAGCTTCGCCAGTTCGGCCGCCGCCGTGCCCTCACGCGAGATGAAACTGGCAATGCAGGCGCCGATGCCGGCGGCGCCAGCCGACGGCGGGATGGCCATTGGTCTGCGCCAGCAAAAGGTCTGGGCCGACGTGACGGTGGCGCAACTGCGGCTCGGCGCCGCCACCGGCGCGGACGTGCGCGCGCCGGCATCGGCGACCAGCCTGCAACTGGCGCTGGAAAACAAAAAGCTGACTGATATGCGCGCGGCCTATGTGGCCGCGCTGAAGGCGGCGGGTGAGGCGGGCGATGATATCGTCGGCTATGCGTTCGCCGTCAACGGCAAGCTCAATAGCGCGGAAATCTACGAATCGAACGGTTTGTTCCGCAAAATGTGGCCGAAGCTGCTGGACGCCTGCGCCACCGAGGCGATCAGCCACCGCAACGATTCCAACGACAAGGCGCCGCCGATCGCGGCGGTGACGGCATTCCTCGGCGCGGCCGACGGCGCCAAGGCCAACGAAACCTAGCTCAATTTCGGCGTGCGCCGGATCACGCGCGAAAGTGACAAGGAACTGTCGTTCGAAACGTCACTGGCGGATGGCTGGGTGCACCGCAGCTATCTGTCGAAGTGACGGGGATGTTCAACCGTCGGCGGCCGCTGCACGCGGCCGCCACGCCATCCGATTCACCGGCTTGCCCGACAGCGGGTTCGCGTCTTCGCCGGCATATTTGAAGCCGTGCTTCTCGTAGAAGCGGATGGCGCGGGCGTTGTCCTTGTTGACCAGCAGCTCGAGGCCTTTGGGCGAAATGCGTTTGGCCCCATCGAGCAGCATCAGGGCAACGCCTGCGCCCCAATATTCGGTTGCGACCACGATCTGGTCGAGATACGTCGTCTCGGGATCGACGGTGACAAAGCCGATCAGCGCGCCGTTGTCTTCCGCGACCACGACGCGCGCCACCGGCACCAGCTCCTTACGCCAGCGCTCGCGCCACCAGGGAACGCGCTCGGTGAAATTGAGATGCGGATAATGCTTCTGCCAGGTCCGCCGCCACAGCTCGATCGCCGCGTCCTCGTCGGCGGCGGAATAGGGGCGCAGGGTGATTTTCGCGCTCACCGTTCGGTCAGCTTGAACTCGATGCGGCGGTTGCGGCGGTAGGCCTCTTCCGTCGTGCCGGTGTCGATTGGCTGGAATTCGCCGAAGCCGGCGGCGACCAGGCGCTGCGGCGCGACGCCCTTAGCGATCAGATAATGCACCACCGCGATGGCGCGCGCCGCTGAGAGGTTCCAGTTCGACTTGAACACGCCGCCGGTGACGGGCCGCACGTCGGTGTGACCGTCGACGCGCAGCACCCAGGCGATATCGGGCGGAATCTGCTTCTCCAGTTCGACCAGCGCGCCGGCAACCTTGTCGAGCTCCTCGTCGCCTTCCTGTTTCAAGTCGGCCTTGCCGGTGTCGAAGAACACCTCAGATTGCAGCACGAATCGGTCGCCGACGATACGCACGTCGGGCCGCTCGCCGAGGATCTGGCGCAGCTTGCCGAAGAAGTCGGAGCGGTACTTGGTTAGCTCCTGCACCTTTTGCGCCAGCGCCAGATTGAGCCGCTGGCCGAGATCGGCGATCTTGTTCTGCGATTCCTTATCCTTCTTCTCGGATGCGTCGAGCGCGGCCTCGATCGCGGCGAGTTGCCGGCGCATGGCCGCGATCTGCTGGTTGAGGATTTCGACTTGCGCCAGCGCATGGGAGGAAATCTTCTTCTCGCTGTCGAGTTGGCCGGCGAGCTCGCTGACCTTGCCCTGCGCCGCGGCGGCGCCTGCGCCTGCGCCCGCCGCGAGGCCTTGGTATTTGTCGCGATCGCTCTCGGCGCCGGCGAGCGAGGCGCGCAATTGTGCGAGCTGGTCCTCGAGATCGGCCTTGCCGCTTTTCTCCATCGATAACAGCTCAGTGAGCTGGGCGATCTGCGCGTTGAGACGGGTCAGCGCGGTGTCTTTGCCGGCGACTTCCTGTTGCAAGTAGAACTGCACGACTACGAACACGGTCAGGATGAAGATGATGCTCAGGATCAGTGTCGAGAGCGCGTCGACGAAGCCCGGCCAGTAGTTCATGCCGCTTTCGCTGCGGCGCGTTCGTGCAAGCGCCATGCGCTAACGATCCACTTTCTCGCGTACAATGATCTCTAAGAGCCGCTTGATCTCGCGCTGCTGGTCCGCCTGGCTGTCGACCCAGTCGCGGATCATCTGCTGTTCGACGCGCATGTGCTGCACCAGGCCTTGAATCGCTTCCGCCAGATTGGACATGGCATTGGTGGTGTTCTTGTTGGCGCCGCTCTCGCTGAGCGCCTCGCGCAAGCGGTCGATGGCCGAGCGCATCTCGGTCGTGCCGCCCGCGGCAACGATCGGCTCGGCCGCCTGGTCGTAGACCGTGGTGGAGAGCCAGTCTTCCAGTTCGGTGTAGAAGCGGTTCTGCGCCTGGCTCGATTGCAGGTCGAGAAAGCCAAGAACGAGCGAACCGGCCAGGCCGAATAGCGAAGAAGAAAACGAAATTCCCATGCCGCTGAGCGGCGCGGCGAGGCCTTCGCGCAATGAGTCGAACATGCTGCCGGCGTCGCCGCCGGCTTTCAGGCCCTGGATCACGCCGCCGACCGAACTCACCGTCTCGATCAGGCCCCAGAAGGTGCCGAGCAGGCCGAGGAACACCAAGAGGCCGGTCATGTAGCGCGAGATGTCGCGCGCCTCGTCGAGGCGGGTGGCGATCGAATCGAGAATGCCGCGCATCAGTTGCGCCGACATCGCCATGCGGCCGACGCGGCTGCCGAGGATCGCCGCCATCGGCGCCAGCAGCACCGGCGGCCGCTCGACCGCGAGGCCGGGATCGGCGAGGCGGAAATTGTTGACCCAGGCGATCTCCGGATAGAGGCGGATCACCTGGCGCAGTGACAGGACGATGCCGACGAGCAGTACGAAAATGATCAGCGAGTTCAAGCCGGGATTGGCCATGAACGCCGTCTCGATCTGCTTGTGCAGCAGGAAGGCGACCAGTCCGCCGAGCACGACGAACACCAGGATCCGCAGCAGGAAGATGCGGGGCGACGACAGTTTGAGCGGATCGAGTTCTTTTGCCATGGCTCGCAAAATTGACGCCGGCCGAGTCGTGCCAACTCAATATGGCACAGACCCGTGACAAGGAAAAAGCAGGCGTGCCGAAACCAGAGGATAGAGCGGCGGATTGAGTTCAAATTGCGGTCGGCTTCAAGCCCGGCCGGCTTCTTTCAGCACCCGCAGCAGCTCTTTCTGGATGGCGTCATTGCCGGCGACGATGTGGCCCTTCGTGAACATGTCGGTGCCGCCGTCGCAATCGGAAACGAAGCCGCCGGCCTCGCGCACCAGAATGGACCCGGCCGCCATGTCCCAGGGCTTGATGTCGCGTTCCCAATAGCCGTCGAGCCGGCCGGCGGCGATCCAGGCGAGATCGAGCGCGGCGGCGCCGAAGCGGCGCAGGCCGGCGACTTGCGCCTGCATGGCGCCGGTTTCCTTGGCGGCGAGCGCGAGATCGCCGCGGCCGATATGCGGCAAGCCACAGGCGACGACGGAGTCGGCGAGCCGCTTGCGGCCGGCGACGCGGATACGCTGCTCATTCAGGAACGCACCCTTGCCTTTTTCGGCGATGAACATTTCTTCGCTGGCCGGATTGTAGACCAGGCCGGCGACCACGCTCCCCTCGCGCTCGAGCGCGATCGAGATCGCGAACTGCGGAATGCCGTGCAAGAAATTGGTGGTGCCGTCGAGCGGATCGACGATCCAGCGATGCGACGTGTCGGCGCCTGCGCGGGCGCCGCCTTCCTCGCCAAGAAAGCCATAGCCGGGCCGCGCCTTGGAAAGTTCCTGGAACAGCGTCTCCTCGGCGCGGCGGTCGGCGGACGACACGAAATTCGCCGGGCCTTTGAGCGAGACCTGCAGCTTCTCGAGTTCGCCGAAATCGCGCTTGAGCGCCCGCGCGGTCTTGCGTGCGGCGGCGATCATCACATTGAGCAGGGCGGAGTGGTGCATGGCGCGTGGGGTCTGCCCGCGAAGGCGTGCGCCGTCAAGAGCGCGGCGCCAGGGTCGACATCCACTTCTGGGCCGCCTTCTCGGCGGCGTCACGCACCGGCTGCGGCTGCTGGGCGGCGAAGGCATCGAGATCGGGATCGCCGCCGCCGCCCGCCTTGGCGATGATGTGCCATTTGATGGCTTCGGTCGCGTCAGCGGGCACGCCGCGCCCGGCCATCAGCACGCGCGCCAGACGGTCCTGTGCAATCGCGCTGCCGCGCCGGGCCGCGATCAGTAGAAGCCGGGCGGCGGCGGCTTCGTTCTTGTCGACGCCGGTGCCGTTGAACTGCGCGATGGCAAATTCGACCATGGCATCGACGTTGCCGGCGATAGAGGCAAGTCCCATTAGATGAATGGCTTCGTCGATATCCTTGGGCACGCCGCGCCCCTCTTTGTACATGGTGGCGAGCGCGTATTGCGCGTCGGAACTGCCGGCATCGGCGGCTTGCCGGAACAGTTGGGCGGCGCGCGCGAAGTCCTGCGGGAATTGCTGGCCCTGCAAATAGAGCAGGCCGAGATCGTAGGCGGCAGCTGCGTGACCGAGCTTGGCGGCGGCCGCCAGCAGGCGAGCGGCTTCGTCCGAGTTGTGCGGGCCGGCGCGGCCTTGCAGATTGAACATCGCCAGCGCGAACATGGCGTCGCGGTCCCCGTGCGCGGCGGCCAGTTTGTACCAATCCGCCGCCTTGGTGTCGTCTTGTGGGACGCCGAGCCCCTGCGCATAGAGTTCGCCGAGCAGCGTCAGGGCGGCGGGATCGTCGTGCTGCGCGCGCTTGGTGGCTTCGGCAAGCGCAGTCAAATAAAGGCCGCGCTGAAAAGCGCCGTAGGCGAGATCGGCCTTGCTATCGTCCGCATTGGCGGCCGGGGGTGGCGCGGGCGGCGGTGTTTTCTTCGCGGGCTGTGCCAGTGCCGGTGCCGCCAAGGCTGCGAGCGCGCAGAACGCGGCGATGGTGCTGACCCACCGCGCCCTCATGCCGCGCTCTCCGGCAGGCGCAGCTCGCCGGCGGCGCGCATGATCGCCGCGGCGATCGCCTGTGGGTCGCGCCACAGCCAATCGCCGAGCGCGACGAAATCGGCGCCGGCTTTTACCAGCGGCGCAATTTCCTCGTGCGATCCGGCGTAGCCGACGCAAGGGCACTCGAACACCTCCGCCCACCAGGCGACCCGCTCTTCGATCGCCTCCAGGCTCGGCCGCTCGCCGGCAGTGCCGGGCTCGCCGAACATCACATAGTCGGTGCCCGCCTCGGCCGCGACCATGGCGTCGTGGCGGGTGGTGAGGCCGCCGACGCCCACGATGCGGTCAGGCTTGAGGCGTTCGATCGCTTCACCGAACGCCGCCATGCCGGTGGCATGCGCGCCGTCGGCGCCGGCGCGCGCCACCAGGTCGGCATGGCCGTCGATCAGCAGCGCCGCGTCCTTGTCCTGCACGACCGGGGCAAGCGCCTTGGCGATATTGATCTGCGTGCGCTCGTCGGCCTCGGCCAGGCGCAGCAGCACGGCGGCGACCTCGCCGGCCGCCAAGACGGAGGCGAGCGGGCCGGAAAATGCCGTCGCATCCGCGACCACCGGCGTCACCAGATAGAGGCGGGGAGCCGGGCGTGGGTCGGGATGTTTGGGTCGCGAAGCCATAGTCCCCGCATGGTAGCGCAATCGGGCGAAAAATTGACATGGGCCGCGCGCCCGCGATGTCGAGATGTCGGCGCATGGACGCGCTGCGGCATGCCGGTTAGCATCGCCCGCAAATCCGCCTACCAAAGCGGCTCGCACAACGCCTGGGGGGAAAACATGTTCAGACGCCTGTCGCTGCTGCTGCTATGCCTTGGCGCCGCGCCGCTCGCACCCGCCGCGGCGGCCGACTATCCGAGCCGCACCATCAAGATGGTGGTGCCGTTCGCGCCCGGCGGCGGCACCGACGTGCTCGGCCGCATCATCGCCCAACGCCTGTCCGAAAAATGGGGCCAGCCGGTAGTGGTTGAAAACCAGCCCGGCGCCTCCGGCGGTATCGGCACCAAAGCCTTCGTCAAGGCGAATCCGGACGGCTACACGCTGCTGATGGCCTCAACCGGCGCGCTGATGGCGGCCTCCGCCGCGCTGGCGCCGGAAGGGCATTTCGACGTCAACAAATTCTTCGCGCCCATCACCGTGGTAGCGGCGCCGCCTTATCTGCTGGTGGTCAATCCGAGCGTGAAAGCCGGCTCGGTTGCCGAACTGATCGCGCTTGCGCGCGAAAAGCCGAAAGGGCTGTCATTTGGTTCTTCAGGCATCGGCGCGGCCTCGCATTTGTCGGGCGCGCTATTCGAGAAGGACGCCAAGATCGAGTTGCTGCACGTGCCCTATAAGGGCACCGGTCCGGCGGTCACCGATCTCCTGGGCGGCCGCATCGACATGATGTTCTCGCCGTCGACCACGGTGCAGGCGTTCGTGGCGGCCGGCAAACTCAAGGCGCTCGGCACCACCGGCGCCAAGCGCTCGAAATTCTTCCCCGACGTGCCGACGGTCGCGGAGGGTGGCTTGCCCGGCTACCAGTCGGTTGGCTGGTTCGGCCTGCTGGCGCCGGCGCACACGCCGAAGGACATCGTCGACAAGCTGAACAAGGCGGTGGTCACGATCATGGGTGAAAAGGACGTGATCGACCACATGGCCAAGCTCGGCGCCGAGCCCGAGCCGCAGACGCCCGACGAGTTCGCCAACTTCATCAATGCCGACGTGGCGAAGTGGTCGGCGCTGGTGAAGGAGGAGAACATCGTCATTCCGGGGGCGGGGAAGTAACGATCATCCCGCTCGTCCCCGCGAAAGCGGGGACCCAGACTGGATTCCCGCTTGCGCGGGAATGAGCGGAGTGTTTGGGGCGCAGCGCTTGCTTACGCCGGCATTGGCACCGGCCCCATGTCTTTCGGCACCTTGTAGCCCTTCTGCACGGCCGGGCGCGCGGCGATCGTCTCATACCAGCGCCGGACGTTGGGGTACTGCTTCATGTCGATGGTCTGCCACTCGAAGCGCGAGATCCACGGCCAGATCGCGATGTCGGCGATGGAGTATTCGTCGGCGACGAAGGGACGGCCTTGCAGGCGCGTGTCGAGCACTTTGTAGAGGCGGTGCGCTTCCTTCAGGTAACGCTCCTGGGCATAGGGCGCCTTGCCGGGATTATATTTCACGAAGTGATGCACCTGGCCGAGCATCGGGCCTGGGCCGCCCATCTGCCACATCAGCCATTCGATCGTGCGGTAGCGGCCCTCGCCGGATTTCGGCAGCAGCTTGCCGGTTTTGTCGGCGAGGTAAATCAGGATCGCGCCCGATTCCATCAGCGACATATTGTTGTCGCGGTCGACGATCGCGGGGATGCGGTTGTTCGGCGCGATTTTGAGGAAGTCCGGCTTGAACTGCTCGTCTTTGGAGATGTCGACGGCGTGCACGGTGTAGGGCAGGCCGAGCTCTTCCAGCGCGATGGAGATCTTGCGGCCGTTTGGCGTCGTCCAGGTGTAGAGATCGATCACGGAAAGGTCCTTTGCGTTTCTACGTCATGGCCGGGCATAGCCGTCCAAAAGACGGCGTCGCTTCGCTCGCCTATGTCCCGGCCATACACGTCTCTGAATTTTCAGGAAGCAAGACGTGGATGCCCGGCACAAGGCCGGGCATGACGCCTCATTTATCGAAGTTTCGGCCGCCCGTCACGCGGCACACGCCGTTTTGATCAGGCCGCCTTCTTTTCCATGTCGGCCTTCCATTGGCCGAGCGCGGCGAGACCGTTCATCTTGGCGCGATGTGAAAATGCGCGCTGGGCGGCGGCGACGTTTTCGCTTTTGCCGCGCCAGGTGGTCTGCGGCGCGTGCTGCAGCGCGCGGCCATAGGAGAAAGTGAGCTGCCATGGCAGATGGCCGATCTTGTTCATGGCGTCGAGGTGGGCGGTGGCTTCCTCGTCGCTCTGCCCGCCGGACAGGAAGGCGATGCCCGGAACCGCGCCTGGCACGCATTCCTTCAGCATCTTCACCGTCTTCTCGGCGACTTCCTCGACCGAGGCGCGCTTTGCGCATTTCTTGCCGGCGATCGCCATGTTGGGCTTGAGCACCATGCCTTCGAGTGCGACGCGGTTGTAGTAGAGCTGCTGGAAGGTTTCCTTCAGCACCCACTCGGTGACTTTGACGCAAGCGTCGATGTCATGGTCGCCGTCCATCAGCACTTCCGGCTCGACGATCGGGACGATCTGCGCCGCCTGGCAAAGCGCGGCGTAGCGCGCCAGCGCGTGCGCATTGGCGTAGACGCAGGTGTGGGTCGGGATGTGGGCGCCGATGTCGATCACCGCCCGCCATTTGGCGAAGCGCGCGCCTTGCTCGTAATATTTCGGTAGCCGGTCGGCGAGCTTGTCGAGGCCGATAGTGACCAATTCGCCCGGACAATTCGGCAGCGGCTTGGTGCCTTCGTCGACCTTGATGCCGGGAAGCGCGCCGGCCTTCTTGATGATATCGACCAGCGGCGTGCCGTCCTTGGCTTTTTGCCAGATCGTCTCGTCGTACAGGATGACGCCGGAGATGTGCTTCATGCCGTCGGCCGAGCGGAACAGCATCTCGCGGTAGTCGCGGCGTGCGTCCTCGGTCAATTCCACGCCGATCGCGTCGAAGCGCTTCTTGATCGTGCCGGAGGATTCGTCGGCCGCGAGGATCCCTTTACCGGGCGCGACCATGGCCAGCGCCACTTTGTTCAATTCATCGAGATTCATGATTTCCTCCATCGCATCCCATCAGAATTCGCCGTTAGTAGTCATTTCACCCGCAGCACCTCGACCCCGGGCAAGGCCTTGCCTTCCAGCCATTCCAGAAAAGCGCCGCCCGCGGTGGAAACGTAAGTCAGGCGGTCGGCCACGCCCGCGATATTGAGCGCCGCCACCGTGTCCCCGCCGCCCGCTACCGAAACAAGTTTTCCGGCCTCGGTGAGTTCCGCCGCCGCTTCCGCGACTTCGACCGTGCCGTTGTCGAACGGCTCCATCTCGAAGGCGCCGAAGGGGCCGTTCCACACCAGCGTCTTGGAGCGGGCCAGCACCGAAACCACCTGTTCGACGCTGCGCGGGCCGATGTCCAGGATCATGTCCTTGTCGCCGACGCGGTCGATATCGACCACGCGCGAGGGCGCCAGCGCCTCGAATTTTTCCGCCACCACCGCGTCGACCGGCAGCACGATCTCGCGCTTGGCCGCTTTGGCCTCGTCCATGATCTTTTGCGCGGTCGCGACCAGGTCGGCTTCGACCAGCGACTTGCCAACCGTCCTGCCTTGCGCGAGCAGGAAGGTATTCGCCATCGCGCCGCCGATGATCAGCACGTCGACCTTCTTCAGCAGGTGGCTGAGCAGGGCGAGCTTGGTGGAAATCTTGGCGCCGCCGACGATGGCCGTGAGCGGGCGGGCCGGCTTGTCGAGCACCTTTTCGAACGCTTCTAGTTCGGCCTGCAAGGTTCTTCCCGCATAAGCCGGCAGCGCATGCGCCAGTCCTTCGGTGGAGGCGTGGGTGCGGTGCGACACCGAGAAGGCATCATTGACGAAAATGTCGCCGAGCTTGGCGAGTTGGGCGACAAAAGCGGGATCGTCTTTTTCCTCGCCGGGATAAAAGCGGGTGTTCTCCAGGCAGATGATGTCGCCGTTCTTCATCGTCGCCACCGCGCGTTCGGCGGTTTCGCCGATGCAGTCGTCGACGAATTTGACCGGCCGCTTGATGATGTGCGCCACCTCGGCGGCCACTGGCTTGAGCGAATTCTTCTGGTCGCGCCCCTTCGGGCGGCCGAAATGCGAGAGCAGGATCACCTTGGCGCCCTTGTCGGCGATCTCGGTGATCGCGTGCGCCATGCGCACGATGCGCGTGCCGTCGCTGACCACGCCATTCTCCACCGGCACGTTCAGATCGGCGCGCACCAAGACGCGCTTGCCCTTGAGGTCGGCCTGGTCGAGGGTGCGGAACGCGCTCATGGTTCACTCAACGCGGGCGCGCGGCGTCAGATCAGCTTGCCCATCGCCACGGCGGTATCCGCCATGCGGTTGGAGAAGCCCCATTCGTTGTCGTACCACGACATCACGCGCACCAGCGTGCCGTCCATCACCTTGGTCTGGTCCATGTGGAAGACCGAGGAATGCGGATCGTGGTTGAAATCGATGGAGACGTTGGGCGCCGTGGTGTAGCCGAGGATGCCCTTGAGCTGCTGCTCGGCGGCGCGCTTGATCGCGCCGTTAACCTCGTCTTTTGTCGTCGCACGCTTGGCGACGAATTTGAAATCGATCATCGACACGTTGGGCGTCGGCACGCGGATCGCCACGCCGTCGAGCTTGCCGTTGAGCTCCGGCAGCACCAGGCCGACGGCTTTCGCAGCGCCGGTCGAGGTCGGGATCATCGACAGCGCCGCGGCGCGCGCGCGGTAAAGATCCTTGTGCATGGTGTCGAGCACCGGCTGATCGCCGGTATAGGCGTGGATCGTCGTCATGAAGCCCTTGTCGATGCCGATGGCGTCGTTGAGCACTTTGGCGACCGGCGCGAGACAGTTGGTGGTGCAGGAGGCGTTCGAGACGACCTTGTGATCCTTGGTGAGCTTGTCATGGTTGACGCCGTAGACGACAGTCAAGTCGGCGCCGTCGGCCGGGGCCGAGACCAATACGCGCTTGGCGCCGGCGGTCAGATGCATCGAGGCCTTGTCCTTGGCGGTGAAGATGCCGGTGCATTCCATCGCGATGTCGATGCCAAGATCCTTCCACGGCAGCGTGGTGGGGTCCTTGATCGCGGTGACCTTGATGGCGCCGTTGCCGACGCTGATCGTGTCGCCCTTGACCGTGACTTCGCCGGGGAAGCGGCCATGCACTGAGTCGAAGCGCAGCAGGTGCGCATTGGTTTCCACCGGCGCGAGATCGTTGATACCGACGACTTCGATGTCCTTGCGCTCGGCTTCGGCGATGGCGCGCAGGATATTGCGGCCGATGCGGCCGAACCCATTGATGGCAACACGAATAGTCATTGAAGTCGCTCCCGGATTTTCAACCTGTCATGGCTGAAATGGACCACGGCACGTATTGACACAAATCAACTTTTCCCGAGTTTGCGGATGGCCGCTTCGGCGACCGCTTCAGGTGTAACGCCGAAATGCTTGTAAAGGTCCTTGTAGGGCGCGCTGGCGCCGAAACCGGTCATGCCCACAAAGGCGCCGTCGGTACCGATGATCGCGTCCCAGCCTTGGCGCACGGCGGCTTCCACGCCGACTTTGATACGTGCGTCGCCGATGATCGCGCGGCGCGCCGCTTCGGGCGCCTCCGTGAGCAGCTCGAAGCAGGGCACCGACACCACGCGCGCCGAAATGCCGCGCGCCGCCAGCAGTTTTTTGCCTTCGACCGCGATCGCAACTTCCGAGCCGGTGGCAAAGATCGACACGTCGGCTTTGCCCTCGGCGGCTGCGATCTCGTAGGCGCCGGCGGTGCAGCGGTTTGTGTCGAGGAAGTTGCGGCTGAGCTGCGGCAGGTTCTGCCGGGTGAGCGCCAGCACGCTCGGGCGGTTTTTCGCCTCGAGCGCGAGCTGCCAACATTCGGCGGTCTCCACGGCGTCGCAAGGGCGGAACACGAGCAGATTGGGGATCGCGCGCAAGGCGGCGAGCTGTTCGACCGGCTGATGGGTCGGGCCGTCCTCGCCCAGCCCGATGGAGTCATGCGTCATAATGTGAATGACGCGCTTGCCCATCAGCGCTGCGAGCCTGATCGCCGGCCGGCAATAATCCGAGAACACCAGGAAAGTGCCGGAATAGGGGATAATGCCGCCGTGCAGCGCCATGCCGTTCATGGCGGCGGCCATGCCGTGCTCGCGCACGCCGTAATGGATGAAGCGGCCGGAGTAATCCGCCGCACTCATCGCCTTCATCGTTTTGGTGCGCGTGTTGTTGGAGCCGGTCAGATCCGCCGAGCCGCCGACCATGTCCGGCACGGCCGGGATCAGGCTCTCGAGCGCGAATTCGCAGGCCGTGCGGGTGGCGATCTCCTTTGGCGTGGCGGCGAGCGACTGCTTCACCGCGCGTATGGCGTCGGCGAAGGCCGGCTTCGGCAGATCGCCTTTCATACGGCGTTCGAATTCGGCCCGCTTTGCAGGCTCGATCGCGGCGAGACGTTTGCTCCAGTCGGCATGCGCGCCTTTCGATCGCTCGCCGGCTTTGCGCCACGCGGACAGAATATCGGCAGGTACGTCGAACGGCGCGTGCGTCCAGCCAAGCTTCTCGCGCGCGCCTTTGATCTCGTCGGCGCCGAGCGGCGAGCCGTGCGACGACGATTTACCGGCTTTGTTCGGCGCGCCATAACCAATCGTCGTCTTGCAGGCGATCAGCACCGGCTTGTCGGACGATTGCGCCTTCTCCAGCGCGGCCGAGATCGCCGCCGGATCGTGGCCATCGACGCGCGAGGCGGTCCAGCCAGCGGCCTCGAAGCGCTTGACCTGATCGACGCTGTCGGTGAGCGACAAGGCGCCGTCGATCGAAATGCCGTTGTCGTCGAACAGCACGATCAGCCGGTTGAGCTTGAGATGGCCGGCGAGCGCGATGGCTTCCTGGCTGATGCCTTCCATCAGGTCGCCGTCGGAGGCGAGCACGTAAGTCTTGTGATCGACCACGTCGCCGAATTCCGCCGCCAGATGCCGCTCGGCGATCGCCATGCCGACCGCGTTGGCGAGCCCTTGGCCGAGCGGGCCGGTGGTGGTCTCGACCCCGGGTGTGTGGCCGTACTCGGGATGGCCGGCGGTGATCGAGCCGAGCTGGCGGAAGCGCTTGATCTGATCGAGCGTCATCTCCGGATAGCCGGTAAGATAAAGCAGCGCATAGATCAGCATGGAGCCGTGGCCGGCCGACAGCACGAAGCGGTCGCGGTCGGGCCAGGCCGGATCGGCCGGATCGAATTTTAGGAAACGCGTGAACAGGACGGTCGCCACGTCGGAGGCGCCCATGGGCAGCCCAGGATGCCCGGATTTCGCCTGCTCGACGGCATCCATCGCCAGCGCGCGGATGGCGTTGGCCATGTCGATATGGGCGACGGCAGGGGTTGCGGCCGCTTGCTCACGGCGCGCAGTGGGCGCCACGGCGGCCGTCGGCGAAGCGTTTGCACTCATGGAAATGGCCTGTTTGCGTGGGGTGGATAGCATGTGAGGCCCTTGAGTCAATGTGACCGCGCAAGCGCCGGGCAGCCATGCACAGGCGCGCGAAAACATCGGGATAAATCGCCCGGCAAGCGTTGACGGCAGGATCGCGCAGCACGTAAGGTTCTTGGCTTAAATCTTTGCCCCCGCAAGAGTTTTTGAGTGCGGATGACGGCGATGAGCGACCAAAGCACGATCGATCAAGCGGTAAAGCGGCTGGCGCTGGCGCTCGACTCGCTCGACGCCGCGGTTGAGCGGCGGCGGCAGTCCGACCGCAGCGAGGAGGGGCTGGCGAGCCAGCTCCACGCGCTGGGCGTCGACCGCACCCGGCTCGCCGCCGCGCTCGACGGCGAAACCGCGCGCGCGCGCCGGCTGGAATCGACCAACCGCGAGATCGCGCAGCGGCTGGATACCGCCATCGCCAGCATCCAGTCGGTGCTGGATTCCAACGAGTGACCTCATGGCCCAGGTGAACGCGACGATTGCCGGCCGCCAGTTCCGCCTCGCCTGCGAGGACGGGCAGGAGGAGCATTTGCAGGCGCTGGCGCACGATCTCGATCAGCGCATCATCGATCTGCGCGCCAAGTTCGGCGAGATCGGTGACACGCGGCTGACGGTGATGGCGGCGCTGACGGTGGCCGACGAACTCAGCGAGGCCGCGCGCAAGATCCGCCGGCTGGAGGAGGAGGCGACCGCCTTGCAGGACGCCCGCGTGGTCGCGTCCGACCGCGCCAAGGCGGCCTCGGACGCGGTGGTCAATGCCTTCAACTCGGCGGCCGAGCGCATCGAAGGCATCACCAAGAAGCTCAACGCGTCGCTCAGCAACGGCGTGGCGATCGGATGACCCTCTGATGCTGAACGCCAAGGAGATCGACGCGCGCGTTCGCGGCAGCTTCGCGCGGCAGACGATCATGACCACGCTGGGCGCGGAGATCGCGTCGGTGCGTTCGGGCGAGGTCGAGATCGTGCTGCCATTCTCCGACAGAATTCTTCAGCAGCATGATTTCATCCATGCCGGCGCAGTCGCCACCATCGCCGACAGCGCCTGCGGCTATGCGGCGCTCTCCGTCATGCCGCGCGACGCGGCCGTGCTGACCACGGAGTTCAAGATCAACCTGTTGGCGCCGGCCAAAGGCGAGCGGCTGCGCGCGATCGGCCGCGTCGTCCGCAGCGGCAAGAAGCTGGTCATCACGCTCGGCGAGGTGTTCGCGGAGGAGGACTGCGCCCGCAAGCAGGTAGCGTTGATCACCGCGACCATGATGGTGATCGAGACTGGTACCGGCCTGCGCGATTGACCGGAACGCCGCTGGCGTTGGCCACCCACAATCACTACATTGCCAAAGCGGGGCTGTGGGGCGCGACGGGGTCACATTCCCCGGGGCCTTACGATCCTAACGGGAGCTGTCCCTGGCCGGGCTCGTGGGCTCGGTCATATGGCGCCCACCTACTTATGTAGGTTCCCGGGATCATACTCCGACGGCCTTCGCGGCTCCGCACTTTTATCGATGTCCGACCTGACCGAAACCGCCCAGACGAAAGCCGCGCTGCGCACCGCAGCGCTCGCATTGCGCGACGCGCTGCCGACGGCCGAGCGGCAAGCGGCGGCGGAGGCAATCGCGGCGCGCACGTTTCCGGTTGCCGTGACGCCCGGCATCATCATCTGCGGTTTCTCGCCGATGAAGACCGAGATCAATCCGATCCCGCTTATGTGTAACCTGGCTGACGCTGGCGCGCAGCTTGCGCTGCCGGCGATCGCCGGGCGCGGCAAGCCGCTGATCATGCGCGCCTGGCATTTCGGCGCGCCGCTCAAGGCCGGGCAATGGGGCATCCGCGAGCCGATGCCGGAGGCGGGCGAAGTCGCGCCCGACATTCTGATCGTGCCGCTCGCTTGCTTCGACCGCGCCGGTCATCGCATCGGCTATGGCGCCGGCTATTACGACATGACCATCAACGCGTTGCGCGCGAAGAAGAAGATCGTTGCCATTGGTATTGGGTTCGCGGCGCAGGAAATCGTCAAAGTTCCCGCCACGGAACGCGACGCGCGCCTCGATCTCGTGCTAACGGAGCGCGAGATAATTGATTTCCGTGGGACCTGATATGCGTATTCTTTTTGTCGGCGATGTGGTGGGGCGGAGCGGTCGGACCGCGGTCCACGAGCGGCTGCCCAACCTCATCAAAGACTGGAAGCTCGATCTCGTCGTGATCAACGGCGAAAACGCGGCCGGCGGCTTCGGCATCACCGAGGTCATCTACAACGAACTGATCGACGCCGGCGCCGACGCCGTCACGCTCGGCAATCACGCCTGGGACCAGCGCGAGGCGCTCGTGTTCATCGAACGCGCGCCGCGCCTGATCCGCCCGGTCAATTATCCGAAGGGCACGCCCGGCCGCGGCGCCGCGCTGGTCGACACCAAGAACGGCAAGCGCGCGTTGGTGATCAACGCCATGGGCCGCATTTTCATGGACGCGCTCGACGATCCCTTCGCCGCGGTCGAGCGCGAGCTCGCCGCCTGCGCGCTCAAAAGCGGCGCCGACGCGATCGTGCTCGACATGCATTGCGAAGCGACCAGCGAAAAGCAATCGATGGGCTATTTCGTCGACGGCCGCGTCAGCCTGATGGTCGGCACCCACACCCATGCGCCGACCGCCGACCACCGCGTCATGCCCGGGCGCACCGCTTTCGTGTCGGACGTCGGCATGACCGGGGATTTTGAATCGGTCATCGGCATGACCAAAGACGAGCCGCTCAACCGCTTCCTGCGCAAGATCCCGGGATCGAAATTCGAGCCCGCCGCGGGTCCGGCCACGTTATGCGGCCTGGCAGTGGAAACCGACGATGCCACCGGCCTTGCCGCGCGCGTCGGCGCGGTGCGGCTCGGCGGGGTGCTGGAACAGGCGCGGCCGAGTTTCTGGGAATAACGGATAGAGTTTATTTTCCCGCGCGCCCGGCCTATATACCCGCCCGGCATCAACGAAAATCATTGGTCATGGCTGGTCATTCCCAATTCAAGAACATCATGCACCGCAAGGGGCGCCAGGATAAGGCGCGCTCCAAGCTGTTCGGCAAACTCGCGCGCGAAATCACGGTGTCGGCCAAGATGGGCTTGCCCGATCCGGCGTTCAATCCGCGCCTGCGCGCCGCCATCCTCGCCGCGCGCGCCGAGAACATGCCGAAGGACAATATCGAGCGCGCGATCAAGAAGGCGCAGGGGTCCGACGCCGAAAGCTACGACGAAATCCGCTATGAGGGTTATGGGCCGGGCGGCGTCGCCGTGATCGTCGAGGCGCTCACCGACAATCACAACCGCACCGCCGGCGAAGTGCGCGCCACCTTCACCAAGAATGGCGGCAATCTGGCTACCACCGGCGCGGTATCGTTCATGTTCGACCATGTCGGCGTGGTCGAATTCGACGCCAAGGCGGCGAGTGCCGACGCGATGCTGGAAGCCGCGATCGACGCCGGCGCCGAGGACGTGATCTCGAATGACGACGGCCACCAGATCCTCACCACGCCGGAAACCTTGAACGAGGTGGCGAAGGCGCTGGAGGCGAAGTTCGGCGAGCCGCGCAAGGCGGCGCTGCTGTGGAAGCCGCAGAACACGGTGGCGGTCGACGACGAAACCGGCGAGAAGCTGCTCAAGCTGATCGAGTCGCTCGACGAAAGCGACGACGTGCAGAACGTCTACGCCAATTTCGAGGTGTCGGACGCGCTGGTGCAGAAGATGAGCGCGTGAGATACTCCGCTCATTCCCGCGCAAGCGGGAATCCAGTGTCACGATCATAAAATTCGCGATTTGTCGTCCTGGGTCCCCGCTTTCGCGGGGACGAGCGGAATTATCTCAGCGAGTTCGAACACCGGCATGCTGACGATCCCGGCAACGGCGATGATGATGTAGGCCACGCGCCGGTAGCGTGCCTCGCTCGTGCCGTGAAACGAATAGACGCCGGCCGCCATCGCCAATGCGAACGGCAGGCCAAGCAATACCGAGAGCGTGATCGTTTCGCCGGTGAACAGCGCGCTCCAATAATACATTACCATCGCCAGCGCGGCCTGCGGCAGAAAATAGACCATGATATTGGCGCGCACGGTGGCCGCCTTGTTGGCGCCGCCCAGCCAGAAGATCAGCAAGGGCGGCGCGGCGATCTGCACGGCGCCGCCGCCGAAGCCGGCGAAGGCGCCGGTAGCGAGCGAGGCCGGCACGGTCGGCTTGCCGTGATAGCGCCAGCCGGAGATCAACGCGACGAGCGCGACCAGCACCAGAGCGACGATGAGCCAGCGCAGCAGGATGGCGTCGACATAGACCAACGCCATCACGCCGACCGGCAACGCAATGAAGCCGGCGAGCGACACCCAAGCGACCTCGCGCGGATTGCATTGCGGCGCCGCGTGCACCGTGAACGGCAAGGAGCAGATCGTGTCGATCAGCAGCAGCGTCGGCGCGGCCACCTTCGGCCCGTACAGCGCCGAGATCAGCGGCATATAGATCAGCGCCGAGCCGAAGCCGGAAAATCCGCGCACCAAGCCGGCAATAACCGCGATCGCCAGCGCGGCGATGAACCGGCCGTCATGCAGCAGGTCGGAAAGCGCAGGGAGATTGGGGAGGGCGTTCAAGGGACTATCCGTCTGGGCCGCCCTGCTTATCAGGGGCGCGGCGGGCAGGCGAGCCGTGTAAGGGGCCTTACCGCCAGTCCCGCCTAGGCGGACGCGGGGCGCGGGGTTATCAACGGGGCTATGGGCAGGCATCCGATTCGCATTCTCGGCATCGATCCCGGGCTCCGCCGCACCGGCTGGGGCCTGGTCGCGGCTGACGGCAACCGACTGATCTATGTGGCCTGCGGTTCGCTGGAGACCAGCGAACGGGCGGACCTCGGCGACCGCCTGGTGGTCATCCATGACGGGCTTGCTAAGGTGATCGAGCGATACCGGCCGCATGAGGCGGCGGTGGAGGCCACCTTCGTCAACGCCAATGCAGTAGCAACGCTCAAGCTCGGGCAGGCGCGCGGCATCGCCATGCTGGTGCCGGCCAAGGCCGGGCTGGTGGTCGCGGAATACGCGCCCAACGTCGTGAAGAAGACGGTGGTCGGCGCCGGCCACGGCGAGAAGGCGCAGATCCGCATGATGATCGGCGTGCTGCTGCCGAAGGCCGACCCGCAGTCGGAAGACGCCGCCGATGCGCTGGCGATCGCGGTCTGCCACGCGCATCACCGGACCAGCGCGGTGCTGAAGGCGGCGGCGTCATGATCGGCAAGCTCAAGGGCATCGTGGACAGCTACGGCGCGGATTACGTCATCCTTGACGTCGGCGGCGTCGGCTATCAGGTGCATTGCTCGCCGCGCACGCTTGCTGCGCTGCCGGCGCAAGGCGAAGCCGCCACGCTGTCGATCGAGACCTATGTGCGCGAAGATCAGATCAAGCTGTTCGGCTTTGCGAGCGACATGGAACGCGAATGGTTCCGCCTGCTGCAGACAGTGCAGGGCGTCGGTGCCAAAGTGGCGCTTTCGGTGCTCGGCACGCTGAAGGTTGGCGATCTCGCCTCCGCGGTCGCCATGCGCGACAAGGCGGCGATTTCGCGCGCACCCGGCGTCGGGCCGAAGGTGGCCGAGCGCATCGTCACCGAATTGAAGGACAAGGCGCCAGCCTATGTGAGCGTCGATCCGTCCGTGGTGCATCTCGCGGGCGCGCTCGACGAGAAACGCGCCCCCAAGCCGGTGATGGATGCGGTGTCCGCGCTGGTCAATCTCGGCTACGGCCAGCCGCAGGCGGCCGCCGCGATTGCCGCCGCGTCGCGCAGCGTCGGTGAGACCGCCGACACCGCGACGCTGATCCGGCAGGGCTTGCGGGAGTTGGCGAAATGAGCACCCCGCGCCGCCTGGTGGCCGCTGACAAACGCGACGACGACGTGGACGCCAATTTGCGTCCGCAGCGGCTGTCGGAATTCATCGGCCAGGAAAAAGCACGCGCCAATTTGTCGGTCTTCATCGAGGCCGCGCGGTCACGTCAAGAAGCACTGGACCATGTGCTGTTCGTCGGCCCGCCTGGCCTCGGCAAGACCACGCTGGCGCAGATCGTGGCGCGCGAACTGGGCGTGAATTTCCGCGCCACCTCCGGGCCGGTGATCGCCAAGGCCGGCGACCTCGCCGCGCTGCTCACCAATCTCGAGCCGCGCGACGTGCTGTTCATCGACGAGATCCACCGACTTAATCCGGCGGTGGAGGAAATCCTCTATCCGGCCATGGAGGATTTCCAGCTCGATCTGATCATCGGCGAAGGCCCGGCGGCGCGTTCGGTGAAGATCGATCTCGCGCCGTTCACCCTGGTCGGCGCCACCACCCGCGCCGGGCTGCTCACCAATCCGCTGCGCGACCGTTTCGGCATTCCGGTGCGGCTGAATTTCTATTCTGTGGAAGAACTCGAGCAGATCGTCAATCGCGGCGCGCGCGTGCTCGGCATCGGCATGACCGCCGACGGCGCCAACGAGATCGCGCGGCGCGCGCGCGGCACGCCGCGCATCGCCGGGCGGCTGCTGCGGCGCGTGCGCGACTTCGCCCATGTCGACGGCGACAAGGCGATCGACCGCAAGATCGCCGATCGTGCGCTCGGCGAACTGGAAGTCGACAGCAGCGGCCTCGACGCCATGGACCGGCGCTATCTTCGCATGATCGCCGAGAATTACGGCGGCGGTCCGGTCGGCGTCGACACCATCGCCGCTGGGCTGTCGGAGCCGCGCGACGCCATCGAGGACATCATCGAGCCGTTCCTGATCCAGAAGGGCTTCATCCAGCGCACCCCGCGCGGGCGGCTGCTCACCTCGCACGCCTTCAGGCACCTCGGCCTCGCCGAGCCGGCACGCGACCCGAGTCAGTTCGGGTTGTTCGGTGCAGAGGACGAGGACTAACGCCGTGGCGTCCGTGAAATCCCTCGACGGCGAAATCCGCGGCGGCAAGCACCATCAGCAGGTGCGCGTCTATTACGAGGACACCGATTTCTCCGGCGTCGTCTATCACGCGAGCTACCTGCGCTTCATGGAGCGCGGCCGCACCAATTACCTGCGGCTGATCGGCGCCGACCACCGCGCGCTGTTTGAGCAGGCCAAAGCCGAGGCACCCGGCTTCGCGTTCGTCGTGACGCATATGAACATCGATTTCAAAAGGCCGGCCTTCATGGACGACGTGCTCGATATCGTCACCACGCCGGAAGAGGTGAAGGGCGCGTCCGTCATACTTCTCCAGAAGGTCATGCGCGGCGATGAGCTTCTGGTGCAAGCGCATGTTCAAGTCGCTTTCGTCTCGGGTGGCCGCGCGCGGCCGATCCCCAAGGCGCTGCGCATCGCCATGAAGGCGGACCAGGAAACGGGCGGCGCGGCCTGAGCGCGTGTGCTAATCTTTGCCGATGAGCGCTTACTGCTTTGCCGTATTCGACACAGAGATCGGCCCCTGCGCCATCGTGTGGAGTGCGCGCGGTGTCGCCGGCGTGCAGCTTCCCGAAGCGAATGAGCGCGCCACGAGTGCGCGGGTCGCTCGCCGCTTTGCGGGCGCGCAGGAGGCCGAGCCCCCGCCTGACGTCCAACGCGCGGTGGATGGCATTGTCGCGTTGCTGCGCGCCGAGCGCCCCGACTTCAGCGACGTCGCGATGGATTTCGGCGACCTGCCCGAATTCAATTTGAAGGTCTACGACATCGCGCGCACGATCCCGGCCGGTGAAACGATGACCTATGGCGAAATCGCCGAGCGATTAGGCGACAAATTGCTGGCGCGTGACGTTGGCGCGGCGCTTGGGCAAAACCCAATTCCCTTGATCATGCCCTGCCATCGCGTGCTCGCCGCCGGCGGCAAGACCGGGGGCTTTTCGGCCAGCGGCGGCGTGGTGACGAAACTGCGCCTGCTGACGATTGAAGGGGCGGAGCCGGGCGGTCCGACGCTGTTCGACCGCCTTCCTTTGGAAGCACGCCGCCACCGCGGATGAAGTCTCGCGCCGCGGCGAGACTCATGTTAATGCCATTCACATGAAATGGGGCAGGCGCGCCGAGCCGCGCGGCTACCACCACGGCAACCTCAAGGAAGCCCTGGTGCGCGCCGCGCTCGATCTGATCGCGGAGAAGGGGCCGGCCGGCTTCACCTTCGCCGACGCCGCGCGTTGGGCGGGGGTGAGCCCGGCGGCACCGTACCGGCATTTCCGCGATCGCGAAGAATTGTTGTCGGACGTAGCGCGGCGCGGCTTCGAGCAGTTCAGCGTGGCGCTGGCGAGCGCCTGGGATGACGGTAAGCCGGACGTATTCAGCGCCTTCGACCGGCTCGGCAAGGCCTATCTCAACTTCGCCAAGCGCGAGCCGGCCTATTACTCGGCCATGTTCGAAGCCGGCGTTCCGCTCGATGCCGATCCGCAATTGCGCGAGGTGGGCGAGCGCGCCTTTGCGGTGCTGCGCGCCGCCGCCGAGAAGCTCGTGTCGCTGATGCCGGCCAAGGGGCGGCCGCCTGCGCTGATGGTGGCGCTGCATGTCTGGAGCTTCACCCACGGCATCGCGTCGCTGTTTTCGCGCGGCGATGCGGCGCGGCGTGCCTTGCCGATGCCGCCCGAGGAATTGCTGGAGGCGGCCATCCTGATCTACCTGCGCGGGCTCGGGCTTCCGGACGGCGCCGCCGCGGCGCACGGTTAAGCGCGCCGCCTGCGCGACGACAACGAGCTGCGGCCCTCGCAAGAGCCCCGGCACTCCCTATGTGAAGGGTCTTGACATTCGTCCATCACGACCCTACTAATGTAAATGTTATTTACATTCACGCACGCGAGGCTCAGTCATGCCTATCACCGCGAAGCTTGATGAATTCGGCAAACCCGCCTGGATCGCGCTGATCGTCCTCGGCTTCATGGTGTGGTGGCCCCTGGGTCTCGTCGTCCTCGCCTTCACCATAGGGAGTGGAAGAATGGGATGCGGATATCACGGCGGTCACGACCGCTGGCAGCACAAGATGGAACGCATGCAGCGCAAGATGGACTGGATGCGGGCGAAGATGGCGGGCGGGCCATGGAATTCCGCGCCCACGAGCGGTAACCGCGCCTTCGATGAATACCGCAGCGATACGCTGAAGCGTCTCGAGGAAGAGCAGCGCGAGTTCCGTGAGTTTCTCGACCGCCTGCGCTTCGCCAAGGACAAGACCGAGTTCGACCAGTTCATGGCCGAACGCCGCAACCGGCCGGAGTCCGCGCCGCCGCAGAATTAAAACCCATTACTGCCCCCGCGCTTTCCATGCGCGAAACGGCCGTCCGCTTTCCCCGAAGCGGGCGGCCGTTGCGTTCTATTCAAGCCTCCCTATTCGCAAACGGGCGGGAGAAGGCGGGCTTGCTAACGACTCCTTAACCATAATCAGCGCTGTTTAGGGCGCTAAAGACCGGTTCTGCGCCCTAGTTTGGCCAAGTTTCGCGGGGATTTCATCGTTCCGCCGGTGGCGGGACGTGACGGTTTTCGCGAAGCATTCGTTTTCGGCTGAGCGCGGGCGCGGTGTCCCACGGCGCGCTCTTTTGGTCCGAGCATTGTGCGCCGCGCCGGTCTGACCGAAGCCGGACAGCGATAAAGGACGTGCCCATGAATCCTGCCGACGTGGCACAGTCGGTGCTCCCGCTGACCTCTTCCGACCTCTCGCTGTTCACGCTGTTCTGGCACGCCCATTGGATCGTCAAAGCGGTCATGGTCGGGCTCTTGATCTGCTCGATCTGGGTCTGGGCGATCGCGATCGACAAGACCGTGCTCTATACGCGCACCAAGCGTGCCATGGACCGCTTCGAGCAGGCGTTCTGGTCCGGCCAGTCGCTGGAGGAGCTCTATCGCTCGTTGTCCTCGAAGCCGACCCACTCGATGGCGGCGCTGTTCGTGGCGGCGATGCGGGAATGGAAGCGCAGCTTCGAGGGCGCGCCGCGCTCCTTCGCTGGCTTGCAGATGCGGATCGAGAAGGTGATGGAGGTGACCATCGCGCGCGAGGTGGAGCGGCTCGAACGCCGGCTCTTGGTGCTCGCCACCGTCGGCTCGGCCGGCCCCTTTATCGGCCTGTTCGGCACGGTCTGGGGCATCATGACCAGCTTCCAGTCGATCGCCGCCTCTAAGAACACGTCGCTCGCGGTGGTGGCGCCGGGCATCGCGGAAGCGCTGTTTGCGACCGCAATCGGCCTTGTCGCCGCCATACCGGCGACCATTTTCTATAACAAGTTCGCTTCCGAGGTGAACAAGCAGGCGCAGCGGCTCGAAGGCTTTGCCGACGAATTCGCCGCTATCCTGTCGCGCCAGATCGATGAGCGTGGGTAGCGCATGATCCCGAAAAGTGGGCACCGATTTTCGGAAAAGATCATGCGCCGGGGAAGATAGTCATGGCCGCCAATGCCGGCACGCCAGTCATCGGACGCAGGAAGCGTCACCGCCAGAAGGTGATGAGCGAGATCAACGTCACGCCCATGGTGGACGTGATGCTGGTGCTGCTGATCATTTTCATGGTGTCGGCGCCGCTGCTGACGGTCGGGGTGCCGATCGACCTGCCGCAAAGCCAAGCCAAGAGCCTCGACCAGGACAAGGAGCCGCTCACCCTGTCGGTCAACGAGAAGGGCCAAGTCTACTTGCAAAATGCCGAAATCAGCGTGGATGATTTGATCCCGAAACTGGAGGCGGTGGCGCAGGCGCGCGGGGGCACCGAGGCCCGCGTCTATGTGCGCGGCGACAAGAAGGTGGATTACGGGACCATGATGAAGGTGATGGGCCGGCTATCGGCGGCCGGCTTCCATCGGGTAGCCCTGGTGACCGAATTCGAGCAGGGCTCGAAAGCACAGTAATGCAGATGCGAGTGGCGTCAGCGATCTCGACCGGCCTGCACGCGGCAGTGCTGCTGTGGGCGCTGGTGTCGTTTTCCGGCGAGACGTTCCAGGTCACGCCGGCGGAATCGCTGCCGGTCGACTTGGTGAGCGAGAAGGACTTTTCCGCGATGACCCAGGGCGCCAAGCAGGCGCCCAAGCTGGAAACGCCGAAGCCGCTGGTGGAGAAGAAGGGCGATCCGAAGCCGGTGGAGGATCCGGCCCCCAAGCTCACCGAGAAGCCAGAGGTCAAGGCCACGGTGGAGAAGACGCCGGAGCCGCAACCGATCCCGAAGCCCGACCCGATCGCCGAGAAGCTCAAAAAGCAGGACGAGCAGAAGGAGGCCCAGACCGCGCCGCAGCCATTACCGCCGAAAAAGCCGGTCCGCCAGCAACCGAAATTCGACGCCGACAAGATCGCCGCGCTGCTCGACAAGCGCGAGCCGCAGCGCAATGCCGCGGTCGGCGCGGACCTCAATTCGATAACCTCGCTCGGCACCTCGCTCGGCACCGCCGCCAACCTGTCGCAATCGGAAATCGACGCGCTGCGCGCGCGGCTGATGTCGTTGTGGAATCCGCCGGTCGGCGCACAGGACGCCGATCAATTCCAAGTCACCATCCGGATCAGATTCAAACGCGACGGCACGCTCGAAATGGGCCCGCAGGTTCTAACCAGCGGCAGCGGCGCCCAGTTTAACGCGATCCGCGACAGTGCCGTCCGCGCGGTGCTCATCGGCCAGCCCTTCACGATGCTGCGCCCCGAACACTACGATGTTTGGAAAGAAATGGACTTTACTTTCGATACCAAAGAAATGTTCAACAATCTGCCCGTCAGATGAGCCCGACCATGTTCGACAGCAAATTCCTTTTGGACCGCCGCCGGTTGTTGGCCGGCGCCGGCGCGGGCGCGCTCGCCGCGCTCGCCAGCCGGCCGGCGGGCGCGATCATGCGGCTCGACATTACCCAGGGCAATGTGCAGCCGATGCCGATCGCGCTGCCCGATTTCCTCGCTGGCGCTCCGACCGAGACCGAGACCGCGCACAACATCACCGCGGTGATGAGCGCCAATCTCCAGCGCAGCGGGTTATTCGCGCCGATCAATCCGCAGGCCTTCACCGAGAAGATCACCAATTCCGACGCGGTGCCGCGCTTCGCCGATTGGCGCGTGATCAACGCGCAGGCGCTGGTCACCGGCCGCATCACCCGGCAACCGGACGGACGGCTGAAGGCCGAGTTCCGGCTGTGGGACGTGTTTTCGGGTCAGCAGCTCGACGGCAAGCAGTATTTCACCACGCCCGACAACTGGCGGCGCATCGCGCACATCATCTCCGACGCGGTCTATGAGACACTCACCGGCGAAAAGGGCTATTTCGACAGCCGCATTGTATTCGTGGACGAGACCGGCCCGAAGGACCGCCGCGTCAAGCGGCTCGCCATCATGGATCAAGACGGCGCCGGCGTGCGCTATCTCACCCGCGGCGACGATCTTGTGCTCACGCCGCGCTTCAATCCGACCACGCAAGAGATCACCTACATGTCCTACGGGCAGGGCGATCCGCGCGTCTACCTGCTCAACATCGAGACCGGCCAGCGGGAGATCGTCGGCAATTTCCCCGGCATGACGTTTGCGCCGCGCTTTTCGCCCGACGGCCAGCGCGTGATCATGAGCCTGCAACAGGGCAGCAACTCAAACCTGTTCGTGATGGACCTGCGCTCGAAACAGACCACGCGGCTCACCGACACGCCGGCGATCGACACCGCGCCGTGCTATTCGCCGGACAGCACCCGCATCTGCTTCGAAAGCGACCGCGGCGGCACTCAGCAGATCTATGTGATGCCGGCGACCGGCGGCCCGGCGCAGCGCATCAGCTTCGGCGAAGGCCATCACTCGACGCCGGTATGGTCGCCGCGCGGCGACTACATCGCCTTCACCGGGCAGGCGCGCGGGCAGTTTTCGATCGGCATCCTCAAGCCGGACGGCTCGGGCGAGCGCGTCCTCACCGAGGGCTTCCATAACGAAGGCCCGACATTTGCGCCGAACGGACGGGTCTTGATGTATTTCAGCGATCCCGGCAGCGGCCCGTCGCTTTACACGATCGATATTACCGGCCGGAACCAGCTCAAGGTTCCGACGCCGAGCTTTGCCTCGGATCCGGCCTGGTCGCCGCTGCTATCCTGATCCCGCCTTATTTTCACCCCGTCTTAACCATCAGAATAGGTTTAAGCGGCGCGGACAATTTTAGGGGCTTCGCACAAGGTTCCATCAAGGTTGATGGAAGGTTCGCTTAACCACCATGCTGGTAGACGATGAGGCTAGCTCCGGTCAGTGGATGCGTGCGAATGGAGGCACCGGAATGACCCATATGAAACAACTCTTCCGAGCGGCCCGGCTCGTGGCCGTTCTAGGGGCGGCGCTTGCGATTTCGGCCTGCGCCAACAAGCCCGGCGACGACGCCCAGGCGAATGCCGCTGGCATGGCGACGCCCGGCAGTCAGCAGGACTTCGTGGTCAATGTCGGCGACCGCGTGTTCTTCGAAACCGACTCCTCCGAGCTCACGCCGCAGTCGCGCGCGACGCTCGACAAGCAGGCGCAGTGGCTCAACAACTATGCCCAGTACAGCCAGTTCACGGTCGAGGGCCACGCCGACGAGCGCGGCACGCGCGAATACAACATCGCGCTCGGCGCCCGCCGCGCGCAAACCGTGCGCGACTATCTGATCTCGCGCGGCGTGGCGGCGAACCGCATGCACACCATATCGTACGGCAAGGAGCGGCCGGTCGCGCTGTGCGACGACATCTCCTGCTGGTCGCAGAACCGCCGCGCGGTCACGGTGCTCGGCGTCAGTTCGTAAGACTTTGGCGGCGCCGGTTTGAAAACGGTCATGCCCGGCCATTGCGCCGGGCATCGACGTCTTTGCGGCCAGGATGTAAATGGCCGCACGGCCCCAGTCACAATTTCGACGCAGGCCGCCGTATGCTAGCTGTATCGACCGTTGCCGGGCTGTGCATTTCATGACGCATTCACGACACCGAATTCGCATCGCGGCGCTCACAGCGCTTTCCTTGCTGTTGCTCGCCGGCGCCGCGGCGGCCCAGGAGCAGCGCTCTTCCGGCGGCTTCCTCGATAATCTGTTCAGCCGCGGCGAGCAGCAGGGGCAGCAGCGCCAAGGCGATCAGAATCAAACGGTGCAGCCGCAGGTCGCGCAATCCGATCCCGGCGATCTTTCCGTTCGCCTCGATCGCGTGGAAAACGCGCTGCGCCAGCTCACCGGCACGCTCGAGCAGTTGCAGTATCGCAACCAGCAGCTTGAAATGCAGCTCAAGCGCATGCAGGACGACACCGAGTATCGCTTCCAGCAGCTTGGCTCCCGCGGCGGATTGCCGGCAGCCGCGCAACCGCGCGCGCAGCCGCCGCAGCCGCCGGTCAATGCGCCGGCCGGTGCGCCCGGCGCCCGTTCCGACCTGTTCAATCCCGCGCTGCATCCCAATGCGCCCGGCGCGCCGCGCGTGCTCGGCAACGAGACGGCGGCCGTCCCGATCCAGAATGCCGATGCTGGTCCGCCGGTCGGCGCGCCCGGCGGCCGCGCCCCCGGCGCTCCGCTCGATCTGTCGACGCTCGCCGCCAATCCGCCGCCGGCGCAGCCGAATGTCCCGGTGGCCAATGCGGCGGCGGTGACGCCGGCGCAGTTGCCGCCGCCGCCGGACCGCAATATCAGCGCCACCGGCACCCAGCTTGCCACGCTGCCGCCCGCGGCGACGCCGAAGGACGAGTACGACATGGCCTATGGCTATGTGCTGCACAAGGATTACGCGCTGGCCGAGCAGGCCTTTCGCGATTTCCTGCGCAAATATCCGGACGAAAAGCTGGTGCCGGATGCGCAATACTGGCTGGGCGAGAGCCTGTTCCAGCGTCAGCGCTATCGCGATGCGGCGGAATCTTTCCTGGCGGTCTCGACCAAATTCGAGCACTCCGGCAAGGCGCCGGACGCACTGCTGCGCCTCGGACAGTCGCTCGCGGCGCTCAATCAGAAGGAAGCGGCCTGCGCCACGCTGGCCGAAGTCGGGCGCAAATTCCCGCGCGCCTCGGCGAGCGTGAAGCATGGCGTCACGCAGGAACAAAAGCGTGCGCACTGCTGAGACGTCGCCCATCTCGGCCACGGAAGCCAAAGCGCTTTTCTCCGAACTCGAACGTTTTCCAACACTGGTGCTAGCGGCTTCCGGCGGGCCGGATTCCACCGCGCTGATGGTGCTCGCGGCGCGTTGGCGCAAGATGCTGAATGGCGAAAACGAAACTGATCGCGGTCACCGTCGATCACGGCTTGCGCGCGGAATCCAGGCGCGAGGCCGCAGACGTCGGCTGCCTGGCACGCAAGCTCGGCATTGCGCACCGCATCTTGCGCTGGACCGGAGCCAAGCCGAAGACCGGCTTACAAGAGGCGGCGCGGGCGGCGCGTTACCGCCTGCTCGCAGACGCCGCTCGCAACGCAAACGCATCGCACATTCTCACCGCGCATACACGCGACGACCAGGCCGAGACCGTGCTGATCCGCATGAGCCGGGGCAGCGGGGTCACCGGGCTCGCGGCCATGACGCGGATCTCCGCGTTGCCGGGCGACGGCGATGGGCGGATCAAGCTCATCCGCCCGCTGCTCGATATTCCCAAGGCGCGCCTCGTCGCCACTTTACGCGCCGCCAAGATTCCGTTCGCGGACGATCCGTCGAACCGCGATCCGCGCTTCACGCGGGTGCGGCTGCGCGGCCTAATGAACGACCTCGCGCGCGAGGGCCTCGACAGTCGCCGGCTGGCGCTGCTGGCGCGGCGGCTCAAGCGCGCGGATATGGCGATCGAAGCCGCAGTCGACCGGGCTGAGGCCGAGCTGACGCGCCCGCCATCCGCGTCGGGTGCCGTCGCCTTCGACGCGGTAGGCTATGCCGGATTATCCGCCGAGATCGCATTGCGCCTGGTCGGCCGTGCGGTGGCGAGCGCCGGGGATGAAGGGCCGGTCGAATTGGCCAAGCTGGAAGCGCTGAAGGATGCGCTCGCTGCTGCCCAAAATACCGGCAATAAGAGGTTTCGGCGCAGCCTGGCGGGGGCGATTGTGACGCTTGCCGAGTGCCAAATTACGGTGGAACGGGCGCCGCCGCGCCGCGGCAGAGCCTTAACCACGCGCGGACGCGGTAACGCCAAACCCACGAAATTGCGCTAGAATATCCGAGATTCGAGCCCTTTCCATGCGGGCCCACGGTGCCTACATTGGTGAACGGGATCGACGTGAAGTCGCCATGAAATTCGGCCATTAACAATGGCCACAGCGCCCGACGCGGCGGGTAAGGACGCCTGATGAACGCCAATCTGCGCAATTTCGCCCTCTGGGTCATTATCGTCCTGCTGCTGCTCGCGCTGTTCACGCTGTTCCAGAATCCCGGCCAGCGCACGAGCGCGCAGGACATTTCGTTCTCGCAGTTGCTGAGCGAAGTCGACCAGGGCCGCGTCCGCGACGTGGTGATCCAAGGTCCGGAAATTCGCGGCACCTTCGCCAACGGCACCAGCTTCCAGACCTATGCGCCGAGCGACCCGACTCTGGTGCAGAAGCTCTACACCAAGGGCGTCTCGATCACCGCGCGGCCGCCGTCTGATAACGTGCCGTGGTTCGTCTCGCTGCTGGTGTCATGGCTGCCGTTCATCGCGCTGATCGGCGTGTGGATCTTCCTGTCGCGGCAGATGCAAGGGGCGGGCGGCAAGGCGCTCGGCTTCGGCAAGTCGCGCGCAAAATTATTGGCGGAAGCGCATGGCCGCGTCACCTTCGAGGACGTCGCCGGCGTCGATGAAGCCAAACAGGACCTGCAGGAGATCGTCGAATTCCTGCGCGATCCGGGAAAATTCCAGCGCCTGGGCGGACGCATTCCGCGCGGCGTGCTGCTGGTCGGGCCGCCGGGCACCGGCAAGACGCTGATCGCGCGCGCGGTCGCCGGCGAAGCCAATGTGCCGTTCTTCACCATTTCCGGTTCTGACTTCGTCGAGATGTTCGTCGGCGTCGGCGCCTCGCGCGTGCGCGACATGTTCGAGCAGGCCAAGAAAAATGCACCCTGCATCATTTTCATCGACGAAATCGACGCGGTGGGTCGTCACAGGGGCGCCGGCCTCGGCGGCGGCAATGACGAGCGCGAGCAGACGCTCAACCAGTTGCTGGTCGAGATGGACGGCTTCGAGGCGAATGAAGGCATCATCCTGATCGCCGCCACCAACCGGCCCGACGTACTCGATCCGGCGCTGCTGCGCCCCGGCCGCTTCGACCGCCAGGTGGTGGTGCCGAACCCGGACGTGGTCGGCCGCGAGAACATCCTGAAGGTCCATGTGCGGAAAGTTCCGCTGGCGCCGGACGTGAATCTAAAGACCACTGCGCGCGGCACGCCCGGCTTTTCCGGCGCCGACCTCGCCAATCTGGTCAACGAGGCCGCTTTGATGGCGGCGCGCCGCAACAAGCGCATGGTGACGCAGGCTGAGTTCGAGGACGCCAAAGACAAGGTGATGATGGGCGCCGAGCGCAAGTCGCTCGTGATGACCGACGAAGAGAAGATGCTGACCGCCTATCACGAAGGCGGCCACGCAATCGTCGCGCTCAACGTCAAGGCGACCGACCCCGTGCACAAGGCCACTATCATTCCGCGCGGCCGCGCGCTCGGCATGGTCATGCAACTGCCGGAGCGTGACAAGCTGTCGATGAGCCGCGAGCAGATGACCTCGCGCCTCGCCATCATGATGGGCGGGCGCGTCGCCGAGGAAATGGTGTTCGGCCGCGAGAAAGTGACGAGCGGCGCAGCCTCCGACATCGAGCAGGCGACCAAACTCGCCCGTCTGATGGTCACGCGCTGGGGCCTCTCGGACAAGCTCGGCACCGTCGCCTACGGCGAGAACCAGGACGAGGTGTTCCTCGGCTATCAGGTGTCGCGCCAGCAGAACATCTCGGAGGCGACCGCGCAGACGATCGATGCCGAAGTGCGCAAACTGGTCGAGGCCGGCTACGACGAGGCCACTCAGATCCTCACCGACAAGCGCGCCGATCTCGAAATTCTGGCCAAAGGTCTTCTCGAATTCGAGATGCTGACCGGCGACGAGATCAAGGACCTGATCAACGGCAAGCGGCCGGTGCGCGAATCGGTGATCGAGCCGACCACGCCGCGCTCCTCCGCCGTGCCGCCGGCCGGCAAGCCGCGTCCGCGGCCCGATGCACCGACCGGTGAAGTCGCGCCGCAGCCGCAGGGCTGAGCCTTTCCATCATCTGCAGCCAACGCCCGCCCCTGTGGCGGGCGTTTTCATTTGGGCGGTCCGCGGGTTATGCACAGGCCGGCGCTTGTTGATTTTGATCAATGCGAGGCCATTCGGCTTCGGCTCTTCTGAATCATGCCCCTCCGGGTAACCGGGTCTTCCCGGAATGGGTATGGTGGCCGGGTTGTACGTGTCCCGGCCACCTTTGTTTTTGACGCCCGACCATGCCCCTGCAAAACCGCGTCGACCCCTTCGGCGATTTGTTCGCAGATGTCGCGCGCGGATTGCTCATGGGCAATCGCGGCGGGCGATTGCACGACAAGCAGCGCAAACTCGGCGCGCGGCGCTGGACGTCGAAGCAATGGATCTGCTGCCGCCTCCAATTCAACAATCGCCACCGCAACGTGTGGGGCGACAGCTATAGCGAATTATTCTTTCTCGACGAGGTAACGGCGCTCGCCGCCGGTCACCGGCCCTGCTTCGAATGTCGGCACCAGGAGGCGGAACGATTCGCCGCGCTGTTCTCGTGCGGAAGGGCGCGCGCTCGTGCTGGTGCGATGGATGACGTGCTGCACGCCGAGCGGCTCGACGGCAAGGTCAAGCGCATGCACCGCCGCAAGATCGATATGCTTCCCGACGGGACGATGATCGCGCTCGGTGGCGCCGCCTTCGCTATCCGCGGCGAGCGGTTGCTGCGCTGGACGCCATCAGCCTACGCGGCTGCACGACCGTGCCCGCGCGTGATCGACGTGGACGTGCTAACGCCGCCGTCGATTGTCGCAGTGCTGTCCCACGGCTACCGGCCGCTTTGGCATTCAAGCGCGAGCTAGATTTTCATGTTGGCCCTATCGGCGGCGTGGCAGGTCCGGCCGGCACGCGACGGGCCCAGGCGAAGTACACGATGCCCGCCATGACCAGCAGCATCGCCACCACCAGCACGACGCAGGCCGGCCAGCCGGCGAGCGTCCAGGCGAGGCCGCCGAGCACCGCGCCGAAGCTGCCGCCGACGTAGAAGCTCGTCACATAGAGGCCTACCGCCGAGGAGCGGCCGGCCTGCGCGGTGGTCGTAACATAGGCGGTGGAGACCGTTTGACAGATCTGCCCACAGCCGGCGCTGATGGCGAGGCCCAAAATGATGAGCGGTAGCGAGGGCGCCAGCGTCAACGCAATTCCGGCAACCCAAAGCGCGAGCACCCGCACGGTGAAGCGCCGGCGCCCGAACCGGGTCACCGCCCAGCCGGTCCACGGCGAGAGCACGGAGCCGACCAGATAGACGACGAAAATAGCGCCGAGCCAACTGGCGGAGAGATTGTAGGGCGCGGCGGCGAGATGAAAGCTGACAAAAGTGAAAGTGCAGGTGAAATTGCACAGCACGCCAAAGCCGACCGCGTAGGTCGCGATCAGTTGGCCGTTGCGGAAATGCGCGAGCATCTGCCGCCCGGACGCGAGCAAGCCTTCGGAGCGCACGAATTTGCGCTCGGGCGGCAGTAAAATCGCGACCGCGATCGCGCCGGCGAGGGCTACCCCCGCGAGCGCCAGGAAGCCGGCGCGCCAGCCGATCAGGTCGGCGAACAAGCCTGTCACCAGCCGTCCGCTGAATCCGCCGAAGCTCGACCCCGAGCCATAGATGCCGGCGGCGGTGGTTGCTTCGTGCCGCGGCCATTCGTCGCCGATATAGGCGACGGTGACCGCGAAGATCGGCGGCAGCACCAGCCCCTGCACCGCGCGCCAGAAGATTAGCGCCGACAGGTTGGTCGCCATTGCCACCATTAAGGTCGGCAATACCAGCACGAACATCGCCGCGACGATCACCCGTTTGCGGCCCAGCACGTCGGCAACCGCGCCGGTGAACGCTGCGGTCATGGCCACCGCCAGGGTGCTGACGGTGATGATGGTGGAGACCTGGGCGGCGCTGGCGCTGAATTCGTGCGAGAGCAGCGGCAGGATCGACTGCGGGGCATAGAGATTGATGAAGGCGCAATAGCCGGCGAGCCCGACCGCCAAATGGCGCGCGGAAATCGTCGAGCGTGGCGCAGTGTTCATCGGAAACCCGGCTTTGGCAGGAGCGCGTCTAGCGGGCGAGGCTATCGGTTTTGTATCGAACGCCAAAGGGGAAGGGCGGCGGGGCAGTCGGCCGGTGGGCGCATAGCTTGGCTCATGCAAGTCCGATCGCCGCTTTCGTGCGTCGCAGCGTCTCATCCGGCGAACCGGAGGCGTCAACCCGCGTCCATTGCATCGCTCCGAGATCGTATTGCTCTTGCTGGCGGGCGACCGCCGCGTCGGCATCGGAGGCATCGCCGGTGCGCCCACCAACGCGGGCAAGCCGCGTCGCCAGATCGGCGGTCAGAAACAGCCCGCGAAATTCGCTTGGCCGAGCGGCCTGCGCGATCGCCGCCCGCTCGCCGGCCTGCGCGAACACCGCGTCCACGATCGCCGAATGGCCGGCGGCGATCACCCGCCGCGCCTTGTCGGCGAGCGCGGCATAAACTCGTGCCGTGACATCGCGAGCGTAGGCCGGCTCCGGCAGGCGGTCGGTTTCGGCGATGCTGAACAGAGCCTTGCGCTCGGCGTCGCTGCGCAGCACCACCGCGCCCGGCTCGGGGAGAATCTGGACTGCAAGTGCGCGGGCGAGCAGCGACTTGCCGGTGCCCGACAGCCCGCCAACGGCCAGCAGACGCGGCGGCGGCGGCGCTAGCAGCTTGCCGGCAAGCGCGAAGTAAGCGCGCGCGCTTTGCATGACGGCCGCACGGTCGGCGCCCTGCGTCGGCCGTGCCGCGGTCACCTTGGCGCGGATCGCCGCCCGCAGCGACAGGAACAGCGGCAGTGCGGCGAGCGCATCGAGATCCTCCGCCCGCCGCGTCTCGCTGAGATAGCGGTTGAGCACGATATTGGCGGCCTGTGGCAGTCCGCGCTCGATCAGGTCGGTGAGCAGGAAGGCGAGATCGTAAAGCACGTCGCCGGTGGCGATCGCGGGATCGAACTCGATGGCGTCGAACAGCACAGGCGCGCCGTCGAGCAGTACGATATTGCCGAGATGCAGATCGCCGTGACAGCGCCGTACCAGGCCGGCGCGTTCGCGCGCGCTGAGCAGCGCCCGCACGCGCGCGAACGCGCCGCGCGTTGCATCGATCAACGCGCTCACCGCCGCGGGCGGAAAAAGTTCGGGCGCGGCGCGCAGCTCGGCATCGTTCTGCGCGATGATCTCGGCCAGTTCGTCGACAAATCCAGCGGCCATGTTGACCGGCGCCGCCGCGTGCGCGCGCACCACCGTCCGGGCGAGCGCGTCGGCGAGTGCACCGTCGATCCGCCGCGCCGCTGCCAAATGGTCGAGCGTCTGCGTCTCGTCGAAACGCCGCATCTCCACCGCCCATTCCACCGGCTCACCCGCGCCGCCGATGGCGAGCGTGCCGTCCTTATCGCGCGTGATCGGCACCACGCGGCGGTAGATCGCCGGCGCATAGGGATGGTTCACCTCGAGCTCGGCCAGGCAGGCGGCTTGGCGCCGATCAAGCGTCGAATAATCGAGGAACGGAAAGCGCACCGCGCGCTTGATCTTCAGGGCGCGGCCGCCGGCCAGGAATACCGTCGCCGCGTGGGTATCGATTCGCTTGACCGGCGCGCCACCGTGGGTGGCGGGGCGGGCCAGAAAATCGATCACCGCCTGTTGCGAGGTTTCGGCCGGACGCATCCTCGTCCTCGGGTTGGCGTTACTATCGGCCCAACCAATAGCGCCGGGCTGATCCATATCAATACGCACGTTTGCCGGATGCGGTCATGGTATGCGAAATAAACCAACCCGCTTGAGGATGGAGGTTGCCGTGACCACCCTGCCGCATGTGTTCAAGCGTATCAGGCTCAATCTTGCCCGCTCCAAGGAGTTCCCGCAGGGCTCGTCGAAGCATGGTTACGAGTTCGTCGCACCGCTCGACGGCAATAGCCATATTGACGTGAAGCTCTGGCAAAGCAATCGAGAGCATTGCCGCGTGCGCCGGTTTTGGGAAGGCGAGGACGACGAACACGGCTTCCTGGTGCATAAGCCGGGCGGCCCCGAGCATGCGCGCTGGGTGTTCGACTACGACGAGACCGCCGTTGACAACGACGAAAGCGGCTACCGCTTTGGCGCCCATGCGTTCCGTTCGGGCGAATATGTCTCGATCCGCAACGAGGACGGCGAAACGCACACCTACCAGGTGGTCTCGGTCGAGCCGGCTACCTGAGCGGCGAAGCCCACTTCTGCACGGGCTCTCAAGTCTATTGACCCGCACGCGAGGGGCCGAGAGAGTGCGCGCCTCGCCGTGCTAAAGCGGCCAATTCAAGGGAGGAGCCACGTGCTCTTGGATGTTCGGACCTATAAGACGCTGCCTGGCCGTGTCCCGGCGCAGCTGGAGCTTTACAAGAAGTACGGCTACCCGGTGCAGCTTCGCTATATGGGCGAGCCGCTATGTTATGCGGTGGCCGAAAGCGGCGAGTTGAACACTTACACCCATGTCTGGGTCTATGAGAGTGCCGCCGATCGCGAAGCCAAGCGTGCCAAGATGGCGGCGGACCCGGATTGGAAAGTTTTCCTCGCCGAAAACGCCAAGGCCGGGAACATCATCGAACAGAAGAACTGCCTGATGGTCCCGACCGCGTTCTCGCCGCCGATCCCGATGCCGAAGATCGTAAAATAAACCGGGCTAAGGCGGAGAAGATCGATGCGAGCGAACGACGGCACGCGGACCGGCGGCGAAATTCTGATCGACCAGTTGGCGATCCACGGGGTGCGCCACGTGTTCTGCGTGCCGGGCGAGAGCTATCTGGCCGCGCTCGACGCGTTTCACGATTCCAAAATCGCGCTCACCATCTGCCGGCACGAGAATGGCGCCGCCATGATGGCCGAGGCGGTCGGCAAGGTCACCGGCCGCCCCGGCATCTGTTTCGTCACGCGCGGGCCGGGCGCTACCAATGCCTCGGCCGGCATCCACATCGCGCGCCAGGATTCCTCGCCGATGATCGTGTTCGTCGGCCAGGTCGGGCGGCACATGCGCGAGCGCGAGGCGTTCCAGGAGATCGACTACCGTGCGGTGTTCGGCATCAGCATGGCCAAATGGGCGACCGAGATCGACGACCCCGCGCGCATCCCGGAACTGGTGTCACGCGCGTTCCATACCGCCTGCAACGGCCGGCCCGGGCCGGTGGTAATCGCGGTGCCCGAGGACATGCTGACCGAACGCGCCATGGTGCCGGATGCGAGCCCGTTCGAGCCGGTGGAAATCTGGCCCGGCTTGACCGACATGAGCCGGCTGCAAAAGCTATTGTGGGCCGCCAAACGCCCGATCGCGCTGGTCGGCGGCAGCCGCTGGTCGGAAGCCGCCGTCGCCGCGCTAGCGCGCTTTGCCGAACGTTTCGCGCTGCCAGTCGCCACGACTTTCCGCCGCGGGTACCTGTTCGATGCGCTGCACCCTTGTTACGCCGGCGACATGGGCATCGGGCCTAATCCGAAATTGCTCGCGCGCGTGAAGGGCGCCGACCTCGTGCTGCTGATCGGCGGTCGCCTGAGCGAAATGGCGACGCAGGGTTACACGCTGCTCGATATCCCCGAGCCGCAAATGAAGCTGGTGCACGTGCATCCGGGGCCTGAGGAACTCGGCCGCGTCTATCATCCCACGCTCGCCATCAACGCCGCGCCGACCGCGTTCTGCTCGGCGCTGGAAGGATTGCAGCCGCCGAACGAGATCGCGTGGAAAGGCGAGGTGGCCACCGCCCATGCCGATTATCTCGCCTGGTCCGAGACGGCGACGCAGGTGCCGGGCGCGGTCAATCTCGGCGAAATCATGGTGTGGCTGCGGGAGAATCTGCCGCCGGAATCGATCATCACCAACGGCGCCGGAAACTTCGCCGGTTGGATCCATCGCTTCTACCGCTTCCGCAAATACATGACCCATATCGGCCCGACCTCGGGCTCGATGGGCTACGGATTTCCGGCGGCACTGGCGATGAAGACTTTGCATCCGGAGCGCACTGTGGTGTGTGTCGCCGGCGACGGCGATTTCCTGATGACGGGGCAGGATTTCGCGACGGCGGTGCAATACAAATTGCCGGTGATCGTGGTGCTCGCCGACAACGGCCTTTACGGCACCATCCGCATGCACCAGGAGCGCGAATATCCGGGCCGCGTGATCGCCACCGCGCTGCATAATCCGGACTTCGTCGCCTATGCCCTGGCGTTCGGCGGTTACGGCGCGGTGGTGGAGAAGACCGCCGATTTCCCGGCCGCCTTCGCTGCCGCGCAGGCGTCCGGCAAGCCGTCGATCATTCATCTCAAGATCGATCCGGAAGCGATCTCGACCGCCGCCACGCTCACCGGCATCCGCAACAAGGCGCTGGCCGGGGCCGGGGGCAAGTCCGGGACCCATCGGAGCTAACGCCCGCACGGGCCGGCGCTGTTGCATTTTACGTCTGAATCATCGTTCACTCGTTGAATGCCCTATCGCCGCACCGAGAACGTCGTCCGCCGCCTGGCCGAACGCGAGCAGGCGATCCTGGCGGCTGCGACGTCCATCGCCGCCGAGAGCGGCATGGCGGCGGTGCAGATCGCCGCCGTCGCGGCGCGCGCCGGCATCGCCGCCGGCACCGTTTACCGCTACTTCCCGTCCAAAACCGTGCTCGTCGCCGAGCTGGTGGCCGCCGTGGCCGGCCGCGAGCTTTCCGCCATGAAGGCCGCCGGCAACGCCGCGCCCGGGCCGCTGTCGGCACTGGCGGCTTGCATCGTCACCTTCGCCGCCCGCGCGCTCGGCGAGCGGCGGCTGGCCTGGGCGGTGATCGGCGAGCCGGTCGATGCGCAGGTGGACGCGATGCGGCTCGATTTCCGCCAGTCGCTCGCCGCCGAACTGGAAGCGCGCATCAAGACCGCGATCGCAGGCGGCCATCTGCCCGAGCAGGACGCCGGCGTCGCCGCGCCGGCCATCGTCGGCGCGCTGATGGAAGGGCTGCTCGGACCGCTGGCGCCGGCGCCGGCCGATGCCGCCGCCGCGCGCGCCTCGGTGCAGAGCGCGACGCTGCTGGCGCTGCGCGCGCTCGGCGTGGTCGATGCGCGCGCCCGCGGCCTGGTGGCGCAATGCGTCCTGCCATAGATCCGGTGATGATTAACGCGGCGTTCCGCCAATGATGGCGCGTTACTGCAGCTCTTCGGCCGACACTTCGTCGAGCGGCAGCGTTACCACTTTGACGCCGCGTTCCTCGGGATCGTCGGCGGCATGGAAACCGAGCTCGCCGCACATCTGCAACATGGTGCTGTTTTCCGCCAGCACCTGCCCGCGCACGGTCTTGAGCCCCTTCTCCTTGGCGTAGGCGATCATGTGCTTCATCATCAGCCAGCCGAGGCCGTGGCCTTTGAGACGCGAGCGCACGATGATCGCGAATTCCGCGTTCTCGTCGCCGGGATCGTTGTGCAATCGCACCACGCCGAGCATTTTGCCGGTTGTTTCCTCGATGACGATCGAGGCCATCGCGTGCTGCGGGTCGTAGTGGACGAGCTTGTCGATCAGCTCAGGGCTGACTTCGCGCATCGCGGCAAAATAGCGCAGCCGCAAATCGTCGGGCGTGATCTCGCTCAGGCAATCCGGATAGAGCGCGGCATCCTCCGGCTTCAGGGGCCGAAACAGCACCGGCGTCCCGTCCCGCAATTTGAGATGGCGTACTACGTCCAAGGCCGCAATTCCTGCCGTTCCGCGCACGCGGGAACCCATACTTCGCGGGCCGCCGACGGGCCAGCAACTATAGGTTCCGAGCGGCGGTGACGCTCGCTCAGGACGACAGAAAGATCAATGCGACATCAGCGCCGGAACCGTCATCGATTCGAGAATGCCGCGGGTGACGCCGCCGAGGATGAATTCGCGCAAGCGCGAATGGCCGTAGCCGCCCATCACGATCATGTCGGCGGATGAATCAGCCGCATAGGACAGGATGGTTGAGGGGATGTCGATATCCGGCGACGTGATGCGTTTGACGTCGACCTTCAAGCCATGACGGGCGAGATGTTGGCCGAGATCGGCGCCGGGTACTTCATCGTTTTTGCCCGCCTTGTTGGCGACTATGACGATCTCTACCTGCTTGGCCTTCTGCAGGAAGGGCAGGGCGTCGGCGATGGCGCGGGTGGCAGCGCGGCTGCCGTCCCAGCACACCATGACGCGGTCGAGCTTGAGGCCGGCTTTCTGAATGTAGGGCACGAAGATCACCGGCCGGCCGGATTCGAACAGCACCCCTTCGTCCACCACTTCGACCGGCGCGGATTTGTCGCGGTCGGGCTGGCCGACGATGACGAGGTCGAAGCGCCGTCCCAGGCGACCGAGCCGCTCGGCGGCGCCGGCGATACTGGCATTGACGGCGCGCGTTTCGTAGGAGATACCGGCGCGCTTGGCCGCCTGCTCGAAACGGTCGACCGCGGCGCGCACCGTCTTCTCGGATTCGGCGCGCTGCGACTCGATAAATTGCGGCGGTATACCGCCCATGACCGAACCGGGAATGACCGGATCGTAGACAAAGGCCATGCCCATCACATGCGCCCCGAAAGCGTCAGCCACCGAAATGGCGAAATCGCCCGCGGGATCCTGATTGCCCAACCCGAGATTGACGACGATATCCTTGATCATGATCGCTTCTCCTCATCGAGCCGGCGCATGCACCCGAAGTGTGGAAACCGATTTTCGGACAAGAGCATGCGTAAGCATACTGCTTCGATAGGTAAATAATGGCAGCTGCGGCTGCCTGTGGCTTTGACCAGGGTCAAATGCCCGATGCGTGCCACGCTCGGCCAAGCCGCCAAATCGCATGTCTGACGCTCACTTCTTCTTCCCATCCGGGCCGAATTGCTTGAGATAGGCCCATAAGTTGTCCACTTCCTTGTCGTTCTTGATGCCGGGGAAGATCATCTTGGTGCCCGGAATCTTGGCGCGCGGATCCTTGATGTATTCCTTGAAGGTTGCCTCATTCCACACGATGCCGGAGTTCTTGTTGGCGTCCGAATAGTTGTATCCGGCTGCGCTGCCCGAGTGGCGGCCGTCGAGGCCGTTGAGCTCGGGGCCGACAAAGTTCTTGGCGCCTTCGCCGATGCGATGACATATCTGACATTTCTTGAACGATTGCTCGCCGGCGGCCACGTCCTGCGCGTGCGCCGCCTGCGCCATCGCAGCTACCGCCAAGGCCGCTATCGTAAGTGTTGTTTTCATCGGTTTCTCCCTCTGTGACTTGACGTCGCCGCCCTTCGGGAACCAATGCCGCCCGGCATGCCCCGGCTGGGAGGGGTTTTGCCAGCCCTATGTGTCAACCGTCAAATGGCTGATATCGTTGCGGCCACCGAAGAGTGGGGAGTTGTCACAATGTCGGTGCGGATGCCCGAGGTGGACGGCGCGGTGCTGGCGCGGCGCGATCGCATCGTCGCGAGCTTGCGCACCATGGTGCCGGGCGAGGGCGTGATCGCGACCGATCGCGAAATGAAGCCCTACGAAACCGACGGGCTAACCGCTTACCATCAGCCTCCGATGGTCGTGGTGCTGCCGGAGACCACCGAGCAGGTTGCGCAGGTACTGCGCTATTGCCACGACGAAGGCATTAAGGTGGTGCCGCGCGGCGCCGGCACCTCGCTGTCCGGCGGCGCCCTGCCGCTCGCCGACGGCGTGCTGCTCGGCATGGCCAAGTTCAACCGCATCCGCGAGATCGATTTCGACAACCGTGTCGCGGTCGTCGAACCCGGCGTCACCAATCTGGCGGTGAGCAACGCGGTGGCCCATGCCGGCTTCTATTACGCGCCCGATCCGTCCTCACAGATCGCCTGCACCATCGGCGGCAATGTGGCGGAGAACTCCGGCGGCGTGCATTGCCTGAAATACGGCATGACCACCAACAACGTGCTCGGCTGCGAGATCGTGCTGATCACGGGCGAGGTACTGCGTATCGGCGGCAAGCATCTCGACTCCGAGGGCTACGACCTGCTCGGGCTGATCACGGGCTCTGAAGGACTGCTCGGCGTGGTCACCGAAGTGACCGTGCGCATCCTGAAGAAACCGGAGACCGCGCGCGCCGTGCTGGTCGGTTTTCCGTCATCGGAGGACGCCGGCGCATGCGTCTCGGCGATCATCGGCGCCGGCATCATTCCGGGCGGCATGGAGATGATGGACAAGCCGGCGATCCACGCGGTGGAGGAATTCGTCCATGCCGGCTATCCGCTCGACGTCGAGGCGCTGCTGATCGTCGAGGTGGACGGGCCGCCGGCCGAAGCCGACGACCTGATCGAGCGCATCGAGATCATCGCCAGCAAATGCCGCGCGGTGTCGTGTCAGGCCTCGACCTCCGAACAGCAGCGGCTATTGTTTTGGGCCGGGCGCAAGGCGGCGTTCCCGGCGATCGGCCGCATCTCGCCGGACTACTATTGCATGGACGGCACCATTCCGCGCGCCAAGCTGCCGCTGGTACTGGCGCGCACGAAGGAGCTGTCGGAAAAATATGGGTTACGTTGCGCCAACGTGTTCCACGCCGGCGACGGCAATCTGCATCCAATGATCCTCTACGATTCCAACAAACCCGACGAGCTCGATCGCGCCGAACAGTTCGGCGCCGAGATCCTCAAGCTCTGCGTGGAGGTCGGCGGCGTGCTGACCGGCGAGCACGGCGTCGGCGTCGAGAAGCGCGACCTGATGCCGGTGATGTTTTCGGAAATCGATCTCAACGCGCAGCAGCGCGTCAAATGCGCCTTCGACGCCAAGGGTCTGCTCAATCCCGGCAAGGTGTTCCCCGTTCTGCACAGCTGCGCCGAACTCGGCCGCGTGCATATTTCCGGCGGCAAGTTGCCATTTCCCGACATTCCGAGATTCTAGCGATGCGGTTTGGTCTGTTCTGTTCGCCGAAAGCCGACAGCGGCACGCTCGGTCCGGAAACCGGCCAGGGTTTCCGCGACTATCTCGATTTCAACATCGAGGCCGAGGCGCTCGGCTTCCATTCGAGCTTCTCGGTCGAGCATCATTTCACCGGCTGGAACCAGGTCTCCGCCACGCTGATGCTGCTGATGGCGCTGGCGATGCGCACCAAGACGCTGCGGCTCGGCACGGCGGTGCTGGTGCTGCCCTGGCATAATCCGGTGCTGCTGGCGGAGCAGGCGGCGACGCTCGACCTCGTCTCCGACGGGAGGCTCGATTTCGGCATCGGCAAGGGCTACCGGCACAGCGAATTCAAAGGTTTCCAGATCGCGCCGGAAGAGGCGGAGGCGCGTTTCGAGGAAGCCATTGCCATCATCACGCGCGCCTGGACGACACGCACGCGATTTTCGCATCACGGCCGCTTCTGGAATTTCGAGGACGTCGTGGTCGAGCCGCCGCCCGCGCAGACCCCGCATCCGCCGTACTGGGTCGCGGCCGGCAATCCGCATTCGATCGCCCGCGCCGGCGCGCGAGGTTTCAATCTGATCCTCGATCAATATGCCAGCCCGCAGACGCTCGCCGAACGCATCGCGATCTACAAGACCGAGCGCGAGGCGCATGGCCTGAAGTTTGACCCGATGCAGGTGACGGTCGCGCGTCAGCTCTACGTCGCCAAGGATCAGGCCGACAAGGAAGCGGCGCTGGCGCGGCAGGCCGAATACACCAAGCGCACCATCAACGTGTCTCGCACACCGGACGGCAAGACCGGCTCGCACGTGCTCGCCTATGCCGACAAGGCCGGCGCTACCGAGGAACACGCGTTGTATGGAACGCCGGATGAAATCTGCCGCATGCTCGAGACCTTGCAGGAGGCAGGCGTTGCCTATGTCCTGCTCACCATCGCCGGCGGCAAGGAGCAGTTGCGGCTGTTCGCGCGCGAGATTATGCCGACCTTTTCATCTGCGCCCGAAGCCCGTGCGGCCGAATGACATGACCGACACGCTCAAACCGCGCGATGCCAAGGAGGTCGAGGACGCCGTGCGCTGGGCGCTTGGCAACGACAAGGCGCTGGAACTCACCGGGCAGGGCAGCAAGCGCTTGATCGGCCGCCCGAGCCAGACCGATTTCACCCTCGATCTCTCCGGCCTGAGCGGCGTCACGCTCTACGAGCCGGAAGAACTGGTGCTGTCGGTCAAAGCCGGCACGCCGCTTGCCGAAATCGAGACGCTCGTTGAGCAGAACGGCCAGCAGCTCGCCTTCGAGCCGATGGATTACGGCCCGCTGCTTGACGGCACCGCCGGGCAGGGCACCATCGGCGGCGCGATCGCGGCCAACCTGTCCGGCCCGCGCCGCATCAAATCCGGCGCCGCGCGCGATCACTTTCTTGGGTTCACCGCGGTCACCGGCCGCGCCGAGACCATCAAGTCGGGCGGCCGGGTGGTCAAGAACGTCACCGGCTACGACATGTGCAAGCTGCTCGCCGGCTCCTGGGGCACGCTGGCGGCGATGACCGATGTGACGATCAAGGTGCTGCCCAAGGCGGAAACCGAGGCGACCGTAGTCGTCGAAGGCCTCGACGATGCGCGCGCCTGCGCCGCCATGGCCGCGGCCATGGGCTCATCGTGCGACGTCTCCGGCGCGGCGCATCTGCCCGATCACGTGGCGTCCTATTTCGACGGCTTGCCGAAGCCGGACGCCGCCACCGCGCTGCGGCTGGAAGGTTTTGCGCCCTCGGTGAAACACCGCAAGGAGGCGCTGGCCGCGCTGATGAAGCCGTTCGGCCCGGTTGCGCTGCTCGACGAAAAAGAATCGCGTGCGCTCTGGCGCAGCGTGCGGCAGGTGAAGCCCTTCGCCGCCGAGGCGGCGCGCGGGCGGCCGCTTTGGCGCATCTCGACCGCGCCCAGCCGAGGTCACGAAATTGCGGCGGCGATCACGCCGGCGGCGCAGATGTTCTACGATTGGGCCGGCGGGCTGCTCTGGGTGGCGATGCCGTTTGCCGACGAGCCCAACGCCGCTTCGATCCGCGCTGCCGTCAAGACCATCGGCGGTCATGCCACGCTGGTGCGCGCGCCGGCCGCGGTGCGCGCCGCGGTCGACGTGTTCGAGCCGCAGGAGGCGAACTTGCGCGCCTTGAACAAGCGCGTGAAGGAGAGCTTCGACCCCAAGGGCGTGCTCAATCCCGGCCGCATGTGGGCGGGCGTCTGAGCACGCCCGGTTGCGCGGGCCAGGCCGCGCAGGCTTTGCCATCTCAATCGGGGTGCCTCGCGAGGAGGCTGAGAGGCGGCGCGCCGCCAACCCGTCGAACCTGATCCGGGTCGTACCGGCGGAGGGAAATGAGGTGGCGATCCCGGAAACATCGCATCTCGTCCGACGCGGCGACCAATTCGTGAGGCCGCCGCGCTGACCGATTCCAATTCCATCGACGCCGTGTACTCCGCGCTCGAAGACCTGCGGACGCGCCGCCCGCTCGTCCACAACATCACCAACTACGTGGCGATGAGCGTGTCAGCCAATGTGCTGTTGGCGCTCGGCGCCTCGCCGGCCATGGTGCACGCCGCCGAGGAGGTGGAGGATTTCGTGGCCATTTCCGATTGCCTCGCGGTCAATATCGGCACGCTGTCGCCGCCCTGGGTGGCGGCGATGGACGCGGCGATCGAGCGCGCCCGCGCGCTCGGCAAACCCTAGGTGCTCGACCCGGTCGGCTGCGGCGCGACCGCCTATCGCACCCAGGTCGCAGCGGACCTCGCGGGACTTGCGCCGAGCGTCATTCGAGGCAATGCCAGCGAGATTTTAAGCCTGGCCGGGCAGGTCGGGGCGGCCGGCAAGGGCGTCGATTCGAGCGCCCGCGCCGAGGACGCCACCGGTGCGGCGGCCCTGCTGGCGCAACGCGCCGGTTGCGTGGTCGCGGTCACCGGTGCCACCGACTATGTGAGCGACGGGGCAAGCTGCATGGCGATCCATGCCGGGGATGCGCTGATGCCGCTGTCGACCGCGCTCGGGTGCTCGCTCAGCGCCGTCACCGCCGCCTTCGCCGCCGTTCGTCCGCCGCGTGAGGCCGCAATCGCGGCGCTCGCCATATTCGGCGCGGCGGGCGCCGTTGCGGCGCAAAACTGCCGCGGTCCCGGTCACCTGCCGGCGGAAATCTGCGATTCGCTGCATCGGATGGACCTTGCCATGCTGTCCCGCCATGCCCGGCTCGCCGGCTGAGAAGCGCGGCCGAAGGATTGACCTTCGCTCGTAAACCGCGTTTCGATCAGTCGAACAGCGCGCTCCGAGCAAGGGCATTCAATGCAAACGACCTTCAGTCTCGCGCAGTTGCTCGATCCGCAAGTGGCGGAAGCGGAAAAAATCCTGCGCGCCTGCGTGCATTGCGGATTCTGCACCGCCACATGTCCGACCTATGTGCTGCTGGGCGACGAGCTCGATTCGCCGCGCGGGCGCATCTATCTGATCAAGGACATGCTTGAGCAGAGCCGGCCGGCAACGCGCGACGTGGTCAAGCATATCGACCGGTGCCTGTCATGCCTTGCCTGCATGACCACCTGTCCGTCCGGCGTGCATTATATGCATCTGGTCGATCACGCGCGCGACCACATCGAGAAAACCTATAAGCGTCCGTTGCTCGATCGCGCCATGCGCGGCTTGCTCGCGCGTGTGCTCTCCGACTCGAGACTGTTCCGGATAGCTGTAGTGGCGGGGCTGATCGCCAAACCGTTCGCGCCGGTTCTGCAAGCGCTCGGCTTGAAGCGCATGGCGGCCATGCTGCGGCTGACGCCGCGCCAGAAACTAGCGCCGCCGGTCGATCGTGTCGGCAAGGTCTATGCGGCGCAAGGCGAACGCCGCGGCCGAGTGGCGCTGCTCGCCGGCTGCATTAATCCGGTGCTGGCGCCGGCGACCAACGAGGCCGCCATCCGCCTGCTCAACCGCCATGGCATCGAGGTGGTGGTCGCGGCCGGCGAAGCCTGCTGCGGCTCGCTCGCCCACCATATGGGCCGCGAAGCGCAGGCCCTGGCGATGGCGCGCAACAATATCGACGCCTGGACTCGCGAAATCGATGGCGCCGGGCTCGACGCCATCCTGATCACGGTGTCCGGGTGTGGAACCACAGTGAAGGATTACGGCTTTATGCTGCGCACCGATCAGGCCTATGCGGCCAAGGCAGCGCGCGTCGCCGGGCTCGCCAAAGACGTGACCGAATACCTCGCGACGCTCGATTTGCCGGCTGGCGAGGCGGCGCGGCCGCTTACGGTCGCCTACCATGCGGCCTGCTCGCTGCAGCACGGGCAGAAGGTGACGCAGGCGCCAAAAGAATTGCTTTGCAAGTCCGGCTTCGTGGTCAAAGATGTGCCGGAAGGGCATTTGTGCTGCGGCTCCGCGGGAACCTACAACATTCTCCAGCCGGCGCTGGCGCAGCGGTTGCGCGAACGCAAGATTATCAATATCGAACGGCTCAAACCGGATGTGATTGCCGCCGGCAATATCGGCTGCATCACGCAGATCGCCGCCGGTACCGCCATTCCGGTCGTGCACACGGTCGAGCTGCTCGACTGGGCGACCGGCGGTCCGGTGCCACAAGGTTTAGCGGAGATCGGAGCGCAAGCTCCGGAGCTTATGGCTGAAGCGGCCCAGTGAACCGGGAGGAATTGTCATGGCTAAGAAAGCTAAGAAGCGGAAATCGAAAGTGAAGAAGACGAAACGCGCCGCGGCGCGCAGGCCGAAGGCGAAGACGAAACGCACGGTCAAGAAGACCGTCCGAAAAACCAAGGCCGTCAAACCCAAGACGAAGAAACCCGCGATCAAGAAGGCGGCATTCAAGAAAGCGGCGCCATCGAAGCCGAAGACCTACAAAATTCTGCTCATGGGGGCGTCTTACGGATCGCTGCTTGCATCCAAACTGCTGTTCGGCGGCCACTCCATTCATCTCGTCTGCCTGCCGGCGGAAGCCGATCTGATCAATGCCGAGGGCTTCAAGGTCAAATTGCCGATACGCGGCCGCAGCGAACCGGTCCTGCTGGAATCGCGCAAGCTGCCGGGTAAGGTGACCGCCGGCCCCGCGGCCGGCGTCAATCCGAAGGATTACGACCTGGTCGGTCTCTGCATGCAGGAGCCGCAATACCGTTCGTCTGGCGTGCGCGAACTGCTTGATGCGGTCGGCAAGTCGCGTGTGCCTTGCATGTCGATCATGAACATGCCGCCGCTGCCTTACATCAAGCGCATCCCCGGACTCGATCACAAAGCGCTCGAAGCGGCGTACACCGACCCGCGCGTTTGGGATTCAGTCGATCCCAAGAAGATCACGCTCAACAGCCCCGACCCGCAGGCGATTCGTCCACCCGACGGAAAGGCGAATGAGCTTCTGGTCACGCTGCCGACGAACTTCAAATGCGCGCGCTTCGAGGACCCTAAAGATACGGCGATCGTGCGCCAGCTCGAGAAGGACGTCGAAGCCGCGCGCTTCGACGCTCCGGAAGGCAAGATCGAATTGCCGGTGAAGCTGAGGGTCTATGATTCGATCTTCGTGCCGCTCGCCAAGTGGGCGATGCTGCTCGCCGGCAATTATCGTTGCATCACTGCGGATGGCATGCGTACGGCGCAAGAGGCGGTGCATTCCAACCTCGAAGAGTCGAGATCGGTGTACAATTTCGTCAACGATCTGGTCGTGAAGCTCGGCGCTTCGCCGGACGATCTGGTTCCGTTCGAAAAATATGCCGCCGCCGCGCAAAGCCTCACGCGCCCGGCCTCGGCGGCGCGCGCGTTGCAAAACGGCGCGCCGAACATCGAACGCGCCGACAAGCTGGTTCAGTTGATCGCGCGGCAAAAAGGGCTGAGTCATCCTGCGATCGACGCCCAAGTGGCGCTGGTCGACACGCGACTCGATGCCAACCGGAAAAAGGCCGCGGCCTGAGCATTTGGCGTCCATTTTCCTCTGGCGCCTGCCGGACACCCGGTAGGCGCCAGATTTTCTTTGTATTGCTGAGACTTAGAGCGTCGGCCGCGAGTTATTCACAGCACCAAAGGCCACACCGCCGAAATGGCCATTGCCGGCCCGGATTGCGGGACAGAATAGCGTTTCAGGCCCCAAAATTGTGACTTTGTCGCAACAGTCCGCTTCATTCTGCCGTTAGAAGGCTGAATCGCCTAAAAAGGCAGCAATTGCCGTCGTTTTTGGCTTGCCGATTAAGGGCGGCGGGGATGTAGATTTGCACGTGACAGCGCGTTCTTTTGCGTTCCGGGGATTGCATCTGGATTTGGACCGCAAAAGGGTTGCGCGAATTGGATCGGCAGAGTGCCGATTGAACCGAAAAGGGGCAGGGTCAATGAAAAAAGTCGTTTTGTCGGTAGTAGCTGCGCTCGCGATGACTGCTGCTGCGCCAGCGTTTGCTGCCGATATGCCAGTGAAGGCCGCACCGGCCGCACCGGCTGCCGCACCTTCACCGTGGGATGTTGCCTTCGGCACTGCGTTCACGACGAATTACGATCTGCGCGGTGTTTCGCAGTCTAACCGCAAGCCGGCAGCGCAGGGCTACTTCGAGGTCGACTACACCGCCACTGACTGGCTCAAGCTCTATGCCGGAGTTTGGGGATCAAGTCTGTGGACCGGGTTTGCCGATGCGGAATTCGACATCACCGGCGGAGCTCGGTTTAGCTGGGGCAACTTCGGCCTCGATCTCGGAGTTATCTACTATTATTATCCTGGTGGTAATAACGCGGGCGCCGGTCTTTTCACTGGCAGCTGGACCGAGGCCTACGCCAAGCCATCGTACAAGTTTACCGATTGGCTGACGGTCGGCGGTGTGTTCGAATCCGCCTTCAACAACTTCAACGACAAGGTCACGGCTGGTCCTTGGGTGGGCGATGCGCACCACTACTACGTGTCCGGCAACGCGGTCATCACTTTGCCCTGGCACCCAGTTGCTGACGTCACGCTCTCGATCAACCCTGAGATCGGTTACGAGTACTACAGCTCTGGCGTTAACGCCAATCTGGGATTCTCTAGCGACACTTACTGGGACGTCGGCTTTGACATCAACTACAAGGCCATCACGCTCGACCTGCGTTGGTGGGACACAAACATTTCCAACCCGACCTTTACGCACGGGGCCCAATGCCTCAATGCCGGCTCGACCACGAACTACTGTGGTTCTACGTTCGTAGCGACCCTGAAGTTCGACACGACGCTGTCAGCTCTTAAATAGGCCAACTATTGCCCCTTTAGCTTCCGACGGGCGGCGGCTCTAAATTAGCCGCCGCCCTTTTTATTTTGGCGCGGCGCGCAAATAATCCTGCGCGTAGCGCCGGGCTGCGCACCAGCCCAATTGGCCGGTGAGCTGGTGATGAGCCGCTGGTTACGCCACGGGCGCCAGGCTGCCCTCGCGCACCCAGTAACGGTCGCCTTCGCGGCTGAACGCCAGCCGGCGGCGATGGAACGCGGCAAGCGTCGAGCGGTGACCGATCGACACGATGGTCGCGGCGGACAGCCGTTGTTCCAGCAGGTGGTAGAGTGCGGCCTCGGCCGGCTCATCAAGCGAGGCGGTGGCCTCATCCAGGAACAGAAAGTCCGGCGCGTGCAGCAACGCGCGCGCGATGCCGAGCCGCTGCTGCTCGCCGAGCGACAGCATGCGGTTCCAATGCGCCTCCTCCTCGAACCGCGTGGCCAAGGCCGGCAAGCCGACCGCGGCGATAAGCTCGGCGACCTTTGCGGCATCGAAAGCCCCAGGCTCCGCCGGATAAGCGACCGCGGCGGCCAAGGGCGCGATCGGAAAATACGGCCGCTGCGGCAGAATCATCAGCCGGGCATTTTTCGGGACCGTGATCGTGCCGGCGCCGAACGGCCAGATGCCGCCCAGCGCACGGAATAACGTGGACTTGCCGCATCCCGACGGGCCGCTCACCAGCACCCGCTCGCCCAGGCCGATCGTGAGGTCGCTGGCGTTGACCAGCGGCACACCGTCCGGCAACCGCACCGCCAGCTCCTTGAACGAGACGGCCGCCGTTTCGCCGGGCACAATGCCGATCGCCGGCGGGGTCACCGCGATCGCACGCGCGGTTGCCACCGACGCATCGAAGCCGGACAGCCGCTCGATCACTGCGCTCCATTCCGCGAGACTGCGGTACAAGCTGACGAACACCGACAGCGCTTCCTGCACACGGCCGAACGCGTTCGCCGTCTGCATCAAGCCTCCGAGCTGGATTGCATTGGCGAAATAAGCCGGGCTTACCATGACGAACGGGAACACCACGGACGCCTGGGCATAGCTGGCGGTAAAGAAGGTCAGCTTCTTCTGCCGCGACATAATCGCGAGCCAGTTGGCGACGACATTGCCGAACCGCATCAGCAGGCGGTCGCGCTCCGCGCGTTCGCCGTCGAGCAGGGCGATCTGCTCGGAATTCTCGCGCACCCGCACCAGATTGAACCGGAAATCGGCTTCGTAGCGCTGCTGTTGGAAGTTAAGCGCGATCAGCGGGCGGCCGATCAGATGCGTGAACGTCGTGCCGATGCAGGCGTAGATCAACGCCGCCCATAACAGGTAGCCCGGAATATCGAAGTCCGACCCCGAACACGTGCAGCGGTGCCGCCGCCGACAGCGACCACAGAATGATCATGAACGAGAATAACGTGACGCAGGAGTTGAGCAGCTGCAGTCCGATGGACAGCGTCAAGCCGATGAATTGCGCGATGTCCTCGGAAATGCGCTGGTCCGGGTTGTCGGCGGCGTCGCCCAAGAGCTGCATGCGGTAGTGATTGGCGCCCTCCATCCAATGGTCGAGATAGCTCGCCGTCAGCCAGCGCCGCCAGCGGATCTGCAGCCATTGATTGAGATAGAGCTGATAGACCGCGAGCAGAATGAAGATCGACGCCAGCACGCAGAAATAACCGAGCTGGTAGACGAAGGCGTTCCAGTTCCGGTCCTGCAGCGCATTGTAGAAGCGGGCATTCCACTCGTTGATCAGCACCGTGATACCGACGATCGACAGCTCGATGGCGATCACCGCCGCCAGCAGAAGGCGGCCCGGCCAGCGATCCTCGGAGCGGAAATAAGGGCTGGCAATCCGCCAGACGATGGCGAGCCTCGAGATAATGCCTTTCACGGGGGTCTCCTGTTATGGCCGGCGCGAGCCTCGGGCGCGTAAATGGCCGGCTCTGGTGCACTCACTCATCGGTATGCTGCGACGTCGTATCCCACCTTTGCGGTGGGCGGCGAATTGAAGCCGTACCCAATTCGTCATGCATGTACTTGATGTTACACGCATTATATAGACGAAAGGCGATTACTTGCGCTATTGCTGGCACAGCGTAACATTATGGTTTGAACCAATATTTTCTCCCAATGAATCGCGGCAGCCTTGCGTCTTTTCGTCATCACACATTAGTGTGGCCATCAAGACAGACAAACACGTGTCGCGCGTGCACCCCCGCAAATCGTTTGCGGCACGGCTGAAAAAATCTAAGGGAGGATGAAAATGAAGAATGAATTCCTTACGACGAAGATTGACCGCCGGACGATGATTAAGACCGCGGCGGCCGTTGGTGTGGCGCAAATCGCATCGCCGTTCGTCATCACCGCGCGCGCCGCGGACGCCATCAAAATCGGCATGGTGGATCCCCTGACCGGCGTCTATGCCGCGGTGGCGCAGAACGAAGTCATCGGCGCCAAGTTCGCCGTTGAGCAGATTAATGCCAAAGGCGGCGTGCTCGGGCGTCCGTTGGAATTGCTGGTCGAAGACTCCGCCAACGATGTCGGCACCGGCGTGCAGAAGACACGCAAGCTGATCGAACGCGACCAGGTGCAGTTCATCATCGGCGACGTCAACTCGGGCATCGCCCAGGCGATGGCGCAGGTCACTGCCGAAAAGAAGGTGCTGCACGTCGTCTCCGGCGGCCACACCGACGGCATTACCGGCAAGGACTGCAAGTGGAACGTCTATCGCGTCTGCAACACGACGCGCACGGAAGCCAACTCGGTTTCCGACCTTCTGTTCAACAAGTATGGCAAGAAGTGGCACTTCATCACGCCGGATTATGCCTTCGGTCACACCTTGCAGCAGGCGGGCGAAGCCAATCTGAAGAAACTCGGCGGCACGATGACCGGCAACGAGCTTACCCCGCTCGGCACCACCGACTTCTCGGCTTACCTCATCAAGGCGCGCGCCGCCAACCCGGACGTCTTGCTGGTGTTGCCGCAGGGCTCCGACATGGTGAATTGCCTGAAGCAGATCGCCCAGTTCGGCATCGACAAGCAAATCCATGTCGCCGGACTGCAGCAGGAACTCGAATCGCTCGAAGCGATGCCGCCCGAAGCGCGCGTCGGCATTTGGATGTTCGAGTGGTACTGGAAGCAACCGGGCGTGCCGCATGTCGAACAGTTCGTGGCCGACATCCGCAAGCGCACGAACGGCAAGGTGCCGACGGCGCGCACATGGTTCGGCTTCACCTCGGTGCAGACCTACGCGCTCGTCGCCAACCATGAAAAGACGCTCGACGCCGTCAAGCTCGCCAAAGCGCTCGGCAATCTCGATTTGCCCGCCGAGGTCAAGCTGCAGCCCAATAAATGCTATTACCGGGACGGCGATCATCAGTTGATGACCTCGTCCTTTGTCGGTGAAGCGCTGTCAAAACCGGCGGGCGATCCGGAAGATCTGTTCCGCGTCGATCATGTCATCGCGGGCGATAAGGTGAATCCGCCGGAGAGCGAAACCGGTTGCAGCCTGAAGTGGCCTGCCTAACTTAAGACCTGTCCGTCTATCGCGCCTGGGGAGCTGGTATCGCTCCCCGGGCGTGCGATATTAACACGCCGGTTCGCGCACCCGAGAATTGATCCATGTTGCAACTCCTGCTGTTCAACGTCACGAACGGATTGATTATCGGCGCCTTTTACGTGCTGATGGCGCTCGGCCTGTCTTTGATCCTCAACCTGAGCAATGTGATCAATTTCGCCCACGGCGGCTTCCTCGTGGTTGGCGGCTATATCGCCTACACCATCACGCCCTATGTGGGTTTCTGGGGCGCGCTGCTGATCGCGCCGCCGCTCACCGCCATCATTGGCCTCGCCACCGAACGCGTGCTGATCCGCCCGCTATACGGGCGCGATCCACTCTACAGCCTGCTGCTCACTTTCGGCCTTGCGTTCATCTTCGAAGACGGCACGCGTTTCATCTGGGGCGCGCAGGGCAAGCCAGTGACCGTGCCGGCGATTTTGGCCCAGCCGCTAAGCTATGAGTTTTTCTTCATCACCGGCTATCGCCTATTCATGGTCGCGACGGTGACGCTGGCGGTAGCGCTGCTCTTTGTCTTATTGCGCTATACGCGCCTCGGCATCCGCATTCGCGCCGGCACGCTCGACCTCGAGACGGTGTCGGCGCTAGGCGTCAATGTCGGCCTGTTGCGTTCGCTCAATTTCGCGGCCGGAATTTTCCTCGCCGGGCTCAGCGGCGTGTTGGCGGCGGGTCAGCTCGGCCTTGAGCCGACCATGGGCGCTGGGCTTCTGATGCCGAGCTTCATCGCCATTATCGTCGGCGGCGTCGGCAGTCTCACCGGCACGCTATTGGGCGGCCTGCTGATCGGCGTGGCATCCGGCGTCACGGCGGTGTTTTTGCCGGCTGCTAGCGAAGCGATCATGTACGTGCTGATGGCGGTGGTTCTGCTGATCCGCCCGCGCGGATTGCTGGGCGAAGAAGGCATGATGACATGATCGAGAATGATACTGGCCGAAAGTTGGCCGTACTCGTTTGTATCTGGGCAGCCTTGCTGCTCGCGCCCTATTGGATGCCGCCACTCGGCGGTTACACCGCGCTCGGCACCCGCGTTCTCATCCTTGGGCTGGCGGCCATGTCGGTGAACTTTCTCCTGGGCTTCACCGGTGTGCTGTCCTTCGGCCATGCCGCCTATTTCGGTCTCGGCGCCTATGGCGCGGGGCTGTCGCTGAAATATCTGGCCCCGAGCACGCCGATTTCACTGTTAATGGGCATGCTTCTGGGCGGTCTTGCCGGGGCCATTCTCGGAATGCTTATCGTGCGCCGCCGCGGCGTCTATTTCGCGATGGTCACGATCGCCTTCGGACAAGTGTTTTATTACATCGCATTCCAATGGAGCTCGCTCACCGGCGGCGACGACGGCTTGCGCGGCTTTTCGCGGCAGCCGCTCGATCTGGGGTTCTTCTCAATCGACATTTTGTCGAATCCCGATAATTTTTATTTCTTCGTGTTGTTTTGCTTCGCCATCATCGTGGCGGTCATGGGTTTCATCCTGCGGTCGCCGTTCGGTCGCACCATGCTCGCGATCCGCGAAAACGAACGGCGCGCCCGCTTCCTTGGCATTCCGGTGGAGCGTCACATCTGGATCGTATTCACGGCGTCGTGTTTCTTCATGGGGTTTGCCGGGGCGCTCTATGCGCTGCTGAATAATTTCGCCGATCCGAAGGGCTTGCATTTCAGCCAATCCGGCGACTTCGTCATGATGGCGGTGATGGGCGGCATGCGCAGTTTTTGGGGACCGCTGCTCGGCGCTGCCGTCTTCGTCGTTCTGCAAGATTATCTTTCGAGCGTCACCGTCAATTGGATGTCGTTTGTCGGATTGTTGTTTGTGCTCGTGGTACTGTTCTTTCCCCGCGGGCTTCTCGGCGTCGTTCGGCGAAAGCTCGCGTCATGAGCCTGCTGCGGGTCGAAAACGTCTCCAAGCATTTCGGCAGCCTGGTCGCCGTCGACAACATATCGATGACGGTCGAGGCAGGCGAATTGCGCGCCGTGATCGGTCCCAACGGCGCCGGAAAAACCACGTTTTTCAACATGATCAGCGGCTTCCTACTGCCGAATTTGGGCCGCATCGTATTCGACGGCGAGGACATCACCTCACTGTTGCCCGCCCGCCGGGTGTGGCGCGGCATCGCCCGCACGTTCCAGATTACGGAAGTGTTTCCTGAGCTGACGGTGCGCGAAAATCTCCGCATTGCGGTCGAGAGCGCCAGCGGCTTCCGCTTGCGTGTTTGGCAATCGCGCGACGACGATGGCGAGGTCAAGGCGCGCGTCGTCGATCTGCTGGAAATGAGCGGCCTGACCGAAAAAGCCGACCGGCTGGTGGGCGAGCTGGCGCACGGCGACCAGCGCGTCACCGAAATCATGATGGCGCTGGCGCTCAAGCCGCGGCTTTTGCTGCTCGATGAGCCGACCGCCGGCATGGGCGACCAGGAGACCTACGACATTACGCAGCTGATCCGAAAACTGCACCACGACCAGAAACTCACCATTGTGCTGATCGAGCACGACATGCGCGTGGTTTTCCACCTTGCCGACCGCATCATGGTGCTGGCCGAAGGCAAGATGCTGGCCGAAGGCACGCCGCAGGAAATCGCCGCCAACGAGGCGGTGCAGGCCGCGTATTTGGGAAAGGTGGCGGCATGAGCAACTTGGCGCTCGAGGCGGAGGGCCTCCATACCTTTTACGGCAAGAGCCACATCCTGCACGGTGTCGCCCTTGAGGTGCGCGAAGGCGAAATCGTGACCTTGCTCGGGCGCAACGGCGCCGGCAAGACTACCACGCTGCGCAGCCTCATGGGCCTGACCCATGCGCGCGAGGGCGCGGTGCGCATTTTCGGCCACGCTACCACCGACTGGCAGCCTTATCGCATTGCGGCGCTCGGCGTGGGCTACGTGCCGGAAGGCCGGCGCATCTTCGCCAACCTCAGCGTTGAAGAAAACCTCAGGGTCCCACTCGAGCGGCCAGGACCGTGGACGATCGCGCGCATCTATGAACTTTTTCCGCGCTTAGCGCAACGCAAGACGAACAAGGGCCGGCAGCTTTCGGGCGGCGAACAGGAAATGCTGGCGATCGCGCGCGCGCTGCTCTTGAACCCGAAACTGCTCTTGCTCGACGAGCCAAGCCAAGGCCTCGCGCCCTTGATCGTCCAGGAAGTGTTTAAAGTCGTCACCTCGGCGCGCGCGCAAGGTATCTCGGTGCTGCTGGTCGAGCAGAACGTGCGTGCCGCAGTTGAGATCGCCGACCGCGCCTATGTGCTGGACGACGGCAAGGTGGTCTATTCCGGCGATGCCGCCGAATTCGCCAAGGACGAGGTGCGGGTACGGGCGCTCGCCGGCGCCAGCGCCGAGGAATGGGAGCCGCACGGCGCGCCCGCCTGATCTAGCGTCTCCCTGGAATCACACTTTGACGGCCCAGCATGATTGAGCACCGATGTCGGACGCACAATCGACAGGACTGACCGCGATCGAAGCCGCCGAGCGAATCGCCAGCGGTGATATGAGCGCGGAAGACTATATCGGCGCCTGTCTGCAACGCATCGAAGAAGTCGACGACAAGGTGCACGCGTTCGTGCACCTCGATCCGGACGCGGCGCTGGCCCAGGCGCGCGCGCTCGACGAGCGCCGCCGTAACGGCATGCCGCTCGGCGCCCTGCACGGCGTGCCGGTGGCGATCAAGGACATCTTCGACACCGCCGATTATCCGACCGAGTGCGGTTCGCCGTTGCTCAAGGGCCGCCAGCCGATGCGCGATTGCACCGCGGTGGCGCGGCTGCGCGTGGCCGGAGCGGTGATCCTCGGCAAAACGGTGACCACCGAGTTCGCCTATTTCCACGCCGGGGCGACGCGCAATCCGCACGATCTCGAACGCACGCCCGGCGGCTCGTCCTCCGGCTCGGCCGCGGCGGTCGCCGCCGGCCTGGTGCCGCTGGCGATCGGCTCGCAGACCAATGGTTCGGTGATCAGGCCGGCGGCCTTCTGCGGCGTCTATGGCGTCAAGCCGACCCACGGCACCATCTCACGCCACGGTGCGCTGATCCTGTCGCAGGCGCTCGATCATGTCGGCGTGTTCGCGCGCACGCTTGCCGATGCCGCGCTGATCCTCGAGGCGCTCGCCGGCTACGACGAGAACGATACGGATACGCGCCCGGTGGCGGCGCCGGCGTTTCTCGAGACGATGATCGACGAGCCCCCGCTGCCGCCGCAACTCGCCTTCGTGCGCACGCCGGTCTGGGACAAGGCCGATGCGCAGACGCGTGCGGCGTTCGAGGAACTTGTCAGTCAGCTGGGAGATTGCGCCGCAACGTTCGATTTGCCGGATGCCTATGCGGCAGCCTGGGACGACCAGCGCGTCATCATGGGGGCCGATATGGCGCATAATTTCGGCGCGCTGGTCGAGCGCGGCGGCGCCGCTTCCAGCAAGCAACTGCGCGATTTTCTGGCCGAAGGCAGCCAGGCGAGCGCAGTGCGCTATCTCTCGGCCCGCGCCAACGCCCGGCGCTATGCCGCCGGTATCGACGAAATCTTCAAACAATACGACGCCATCCTGACGCCGTCCGCCCCCGGCGTGGCGCCAAAAGGCGTGGCCACCGGCAATCCGGCCTTCAACACACTGTGGACATTGACCGGGCTGCCGGCGGTGTCGCTGCCGTTGCTGAAGGGCGAGGGCGGCATGCCGCTCGGCGTGCAGCTCGTCGGCGCGGCCGGCGACGACGCGCGGCTGCTGCGCACGGCCAACTGGCTGGTCAAAAAGCTCGCCTAGTTACGCTGGCGGCGCGCCGAGATTCGCCTTGAAGAAAGCGATGGTGCGGTTCCAGGCCAGATCCGCGGCCGGCTTGTCGTAACGGTTGCTGGTGTCGTTGTTGAAGGCGTGATTGGCGTCCGGGTAGACGTAAATCGTGTAGCGCTTTTTGTTGGCCTTCAAGGCCGCTTCATAGGCGGCGATCCCCGCATTCACGCGCTGGTCGAGCCCCGCATAGTGCAATAGCAGCGGCGCTTGGATGGCCGCGACCTGGTCGGCTGGCACTTGCAGACCGTAGTAGATGACCCCAGCCCTAAGATCGGGCGCCAGCACCGCGACGCGATTGACGATACCGCCGCCCCAGCAGAAGCCGACGATACCGACCTTGCCGGTCGATTCCGCGCGATGCTCCAGGAATGGCACCGCCGCCGCGATGCGGCGCGCAGTGTCGCCTGGATTGAGGGTGCTGATCATATCACGCGCCTGGTCTTCGTCCGCCGGCGTGCCTCCGAGCGGCGAGAGCATATCGACCGCGTAGGCAAGGAAGCCTTCAAGCGCGATGCGCCGCGCGATGTCCTGGATATGCGGATTGAGCCCGCGATTTTCGTGGATGACGATGACCGCCGGGCGTTTGCCCTTGGACTTGAGGCGCGCCAAGGTGCCGCTGATGCGCGTGCCCGCCGCATCGTAAGACACGGTGTCGATGGCGAGCCGTGCATCGTCGGGCGGAACAATCGCGGCGCGCGCGTAATCGTTCTGCAACAGCGGCAGCAGCGCCAGCGCCGCCGCGCTCGAGCCGGCGATGTCCGCCAGCCGGTCGAGAAATGCGCGGCGATTGATGCCGCCGTGCGTGAAGCTGTCATAAAGGTCGATGATGCGCTGATCCATGGAACTCTCCGGCCGACCCTTCGCCAAGGATAGCACACCGCATTGCGGCGAAAATTCCGCTGCATGCGCGCCGCAACGAAAAAGGGCGCGGCCGAAACCGCGCGCTTTGTGTTTGAGACGGTATCGGCCGACTTACATCATGCCGCCCATGCCACCCATGCCGCCGCCTGGCATCGCCGGGGCCGGCTCCTTCGGCAGTTCGGCGACCATCGCTTCGGTGGTCACCAGCAGGCCGGCGACCGAGCCGGCATCCTGCAGCGCGGTGCGCACAACCTTGGCCGGATCGATGATGCCCGCCTCGAGCATGTCAACATAGGTCTCTTCCTGGGCGTCGAAGCCGTAGGTCTCCGACTTGTTCTCCAGGATCTTGCCGACCACGATCGAGCCTTCCACGCCGGCGTTCTCGGCGATCTGGCGGATCGGAGCCTCCAGCGCCTTGAGCACGATGTTGATGCCGGCCTGCACGTCAGGGTTCTCGTTGGTCAGCTTGCCGACCGCCTTCTTGGCGCGCAGCAGCGCGACGCCGCCGCCCGGGACGATGCCTTCCTCGACCGCGGCTCGGGTGGCGTTGAGCGCGTCCTCGACGCGGTCCTTCTTCTCCTTGACCTCGATCTCGGTGGCCCCGCCGACTTTGATCACCGCGACGCCGCCGGCGAGCTTGGCCAGCCGCTCCTGCAGCTTCTCCTTGTCGTAGTCGGACGTGGTCTCGTCGATCTGCACCTTGATCTGGGCGACCCGCGCCTCGATGTCGGCCTTCTTGCCGGCGCCGTGCACGATGGTGGTCTTTTCTTTCTCGATGACGACCTTCTTGGCGCGGCCGAGCATGGCCGTGGTCACGTTCTCGAGCTTGATGCCGAGGTCCTCCGAGATCAGCTGGCCGCCGGTGAGAATGGCGATGTCTTCCAGCATGGCCTTGCGGCGGTCGCCGAAGCCGGGCGCCTTCACGGCCGCCACTTTCAGACCGCCGCGCAGCTTGTTGACGACCAGGGTGGCGATCGCTTCGCCTTCCACGTCCTCGGACAGGATCAGCAGCGGCTTGCCGGTCTGCACCACGGCTTCGAGCAGCGGCAGCATGGCCTGCAGGCCGGAGAGCTTCTTCTCGTGCAGGAGAATGTAAGCGTCCTCCAGCTCGGCGATCATCTTCTCAGCGTTGGTGATGAAATACGGCGAGATGTAGCCGCGGTCGAACTGCATGCCCTCGACGATCTCGACGTCGGTGTCGAGCGACTTTGCTTCCTCGACCGTGATCACGCCCTCGTTGCCGACCTTCTGCATCGCCTGCGCGATCATCTTGCCGATGGTGGCGTCGCCGTTCGACGAAATCGTGCCGACCTGGGCGACCTCGGCGGAGGAGCCGACGGTCTTCGCGCGCTTCTCGATGTCCTTGACCACGGCCGCGACCGCGATGTCGATGCCGCGCTTGAGGTCCATCGGATTCATGCCGGCGGCGACCGACTTGGCGCCTTCCGTCACGATAGCGGCCGCCAGCACGGTGGCGGTGGTGGTGCCGTCGCCGGCGAGATCGTTGGTCTTCTGGGCGACTTCGCGCACCATCTGCGCGCCCATATTCTCGAACTTGTCCTCGAGCTCGATCTCCTTGGCGACGGTGACGCCGTCCTTGGTGATGCGCGGGGCGCCGAACGACTTGTCGAGCACGACGTTGCGGCCTTTCGGGCCGAGCGTGACCTTCACCGCGTCGGCGAGGATCTTGACGCCGCGCAGCATGCGGTCGCGCGCATCGACGGCGAATTTGACTTCCTTGGCAGCCATTTCAATTCACTCCAATGGGTTTTAATTCGGGGTCAGGCGATCACGCCCATGATGTCGGACTCCTTCATGATCAGGAGATCCTCGCCGTCGAGCTTGACCTCGGTGCCCGACCACTTGCCGAACAGCACCTTGTCGCCGGTCTTCAGGTCGATCGGGATCAGCTTGCCGGACTCATCGCGTCCGCCCGGGCCGACGGCGATGACTTCGCCCTGCGAGGGCTTTTCCTGGGCGGTGTCGGGGATGATGATGCCGCCCTTGGTCTTCTCTTCGGCGGTGATGCGGCGCACGACGATGCGGTCGTGCAGGGGACGAAACTTGGTCTTGGCCATGGCTTCCTCGTCGGCGCTTGAGCGCGTGCGTTTACCGGAAAGTGCAGACTTTTTAAGCCCTTAGCACTCGTTAACGGAGAGTGCCAAAATGCTGCCCGGGAGATATTGCGTTGAGCCCGAAGTGTCAAGCAGGCAGCGGCGCTGGCGTTAACGGGACCGGTCTAGCCGATGAGCAGGTCGCACCAGAAAGACAGGCGATGCTCGTCCAGGCGGCTATATAGACCTTTCATAACGGTTCGGCCGTGACCCCCCTGCTTGCGCTGTCCGCCATTGCCCCGCAAAGTCCCCCCGGCGGCGGCGCAGGAGTACGAATGACCCATCCCCATCGACCGACCCGATCGACGGCCCTGGTTCTGGCGTGGCTGGCACTCGGCCTGGCTGCCTGCTCGACTGGCGGACCACAATTCCCGGAGCTATTTGGCCCCTCGTCTCAGCCGCAGCAGCAGCCGCAGCCGCAGGCGGAGCCGGTGCCGTTGTTGCCGCCGGCCTTTCCGCCGCAGGATATCGTCGGGCGCTGGGGTCTCGCCGCCTATCACAAGGTCGAGGACCGCGCCCGCATCGAGGTGGCGGCGGCCAATCAATGCAAACAGCCCTATGTCATCACGCTCGGCCCCACCGGCGGGGTGATGATGCATCTCGCCGACCAGGCGACGCCCACCGAGCTGCGCCTGAAAGGCGCGCCGGGCGGCAAGACCTATATCGGCCCGGAGGGCGATCCGCCGGGCAGCGCGCAGGACCGCCTCGTCGAGTCATTCGACGGCCGCGTGCTGATCCTGCGCTGGATGGATTCCGAGGTGCAGGGGCGCTACGGCACCATGGTCTATGTGCGCTGTGCGCCGGAAGGCGCCAAGCGGCCGGCCAAGCCGAAGGCGAAAATCGCAGCCAAGCCGAAAGCCGCGCCGAAGCCGATCCAGCCGCCGATCCAGCAACAGAAGCCGGGACAGTAACGTCCCGGTCTGGCGCGATACGCATGAGGGTTCTGCCGCCGGCGTGTTAGACATTGCGCAATCATCGTCCGCAGCCGGTCATTCATGCCCGCTCCCCGCGACTTCATCGACGGCCCCTGGCGGGCCGTACCGGTGCTTGGCATCACTCAGATCTTGTCCTGGGGCACGATCTTTTACACGCCGGTGCTGATCGTACCGCTGATCGCGGCCGAACACGGCTGGTCGATGTCGTTCGCCATGGGCGGCTTTTCGGTCGGCTTATTGGCGGCCGGCTTGAGCGCGCCTTACGTCGGTCGTTCGATCGACCGCTTCGGCGGACACGTGGTGATGACCATCGGCTCGCTGATCGGCGCGCTCGGCCTCGCGCTCATCGTTCACGTCGCCAGCCGTGTCAGCTATCTCGCCGTGTGGGTGGTGCTCGGCATCGCCATGGCGGCGAACCTGTACGATTCCGCCTTCGCGACGCTCGGCCGCATCTTCGGCGCCGGCGCGCGCTCGCCGATCACCGCGCTGACGCTCGCCGGCGGCTTTGCCTCGACGGTGAGCTGGCCGGCGACGCATTTCCTGCTCGATGCCGTTGGTTGGCGCGGGACCTATCTGGTCTATGCCGCGCTGCTGGCCTGCATATCGGCGCCGCTGCATGCCTTGGCGCTGCCGCGCCTGCGCTTCGAGGTGGAGGCAAAGCCGGTGAGCGACGCACCGGCGCCGCCGGCGGTGCTGCCGCCCTATGGCTGGCCGTTCGTCTTGGTGGCGGCGGCATTCGCGACCTATGCCTTCGTGCCGTCCGGACTGTCCGCGCACCTGTTGGCGATTTTCGCGCGGTCCGGCATCGATGCCGGAACGGTGGTCTGGATCGGCGCGCTGTTCGGGCCGGCGCAGGTCGGCGCGCGGCTGATCGAATTCGCCTTCGGGCGCGACCTGCATCCGCTGTGGGTGGCGCGCTTCGCACTGTCGGTTCTGCTCTGCGCCTTCACCCTGCTCGCGGTGCTCGGTATATCGGTGCCGGTGGCGGCGGCCTTTGCGTTGATGTTCGGCGGCGCCAACGGCCTCGTCACCATCACGCGCGGGGCGGTGCCGCTGGCCCTGTTCGGCGCCTCCGGCTATGGGCGGCTGATGGGCCGGCTCGCGGGTCCTTGGCTGCTGATGCAGGCGGCGGCCCCGATGGTCATGGCCTTTGTGGTGGATCGCGCCACCGATGCGGCGGCGCTGGCGCTCGCCGCCGGCTTCGCGGCAGCAGCCCTGGTCTGCTTCCTCCTGATCAAACGGCCGCGCTAGTCGAACAAAACGTCGATGTCGCGCTGGCTGGTGTGGCCGGAATCGCCGTCGAGCCGGGGGCCGTTGAGTAAAGTCTGGTGGCAGGCCGGCTTGGCGGCGGGCGTATCGCCCGGCTGGCCTTGGTGGCGGTCTAGCATGCCCTCCACCTGCTCCTCGATCACGGTCAAGGTCTCGATCACGTTGCCGATGCGCTGGCCGCTGAGATCCTGGAAATTGCAGGCCTCGTAGATTTTTACCACATGGTCCTGAATTTCCTGCGCGAGGCCGCGCTCGTAATCGGTCTTCATGGCCGCGGCGAGCGCCTTGGCGCTGTCGTCGATCACCTCGGCCGATTTCAGAATCTTCTCGGTCGCCTGTTCCATGCCTTCGATCGCGGCGCCGAGCTTACCGGCGGCGCGCGCCATGTGACGCTCGCGGTTGTCGCCGATCAGGGCGGCAAGCTCGCGCATGGTGTGGGCGACGGCGTCGTTGAGCAAAGCCAGTTCGCGCTTGAGCGATTGCACCGTGGTGTCGTCGGCGTCAGGCCGTTTGATGCGTGCCGGCGCGGCCTTGGAGTCTGCGGCCTTATCCGGTGCTGTGGCGCCTGCCGGCCGCGCGGCCGCGCGGCCACCGAACATCCGCTCGACGCGAAAAACCTTACGCTGCACGCGACGTCCCCTCGCAACCCCAATCTTGATTTTCTATCAGAGCGGCAATTAACGCTCGGTTGCGGCGGGACCGTGCACGCAACAGCTCAAATCAATACCCGCCATTTACCATGATGCGTCGCCTTTTACACAAAATAAACTCTAATGCGACGAAGCGCGCGCGCATTCACAGCAATACGGCGTGCGGCAGGTTCTGTTTACCATTCGGTGTCGCTTTACGTTTGTAGTGCGTCTCATCCGGCGAATTGAGTGCGAGAGTACGTCGATGCAGCGTTCCGTTTTTCCAGCCGTCATCCTCGCCGTCTCCTTCTGCACCGCCGTCTGGGCGCAGCCGCTATCGATCGCGCCTCCCGGCGACGTCACGCCGGATGCACGGCCGATCCTGGTAGCGGCACAGACGCCGCAGCCGCGCGGCAATCTCGGCGGCGGCTTCATCGAATTCCTGTTCGGCGGCGGCGCGGGCGAGCCGCGTTATCGCAATGCTGAGCCGGATCCCAAAGCAGCCTACGCGACCACTGCGCCACTCGCCGATCCGCGGCTTGAGCAGCAGCTGCCGGGCTTCGAGATGGATCCGCGCTATCTGCGCCAGGAAGTCGACTATCACGGCACGGAAGCGCCCGGCACCATCGTCATCGATACGCCGAATAAGTTCCTTTATCTGGTCGAGGCCGACGGCAAGGCGATGCGTTACGGCGTCGGCGTCGGCCGTCCCGGCTTCACTTGGGCGGGCGTGCACGCCATCTCGGCCAAGAAGGAATGGCCGGATTGGGTGCCGCCGGAGGAAATGATCGAGCGCCAGCCCGGTCTGCCGCACTTCATGGCCGGCGGCCCGAACAATCCGCTCGGCGCGCGCGCGATGTATCTCGGCTCGACGCTCTACCGCATCCACGGCTCGAACGAGCCCTGGACCATCGGGCATAACGTCTCGTCCGGCTGCATCCGCATGCGCAATGCCGACGTGATCGATCTCTACGAACGCGTGAAAGTCGGCACCAAGGTCGTCGTGCTTTAATCGCTGGCTGGGGTCGCCAGCGCGACGCCGTGGTCCGCCAACAGGCGCGGAAAATTCTCAGAATTGAAAAAAGCGAATTCCCGTTCGCGCTGGCCGGTGAGCGAATCGAGCCGCTTCAGCTCGGCATCGACGAAGCCGGGATGACACATGATCAGCCCGCCGTCCGGCAGCCCGGCCAGGAACCGCGGGAAGACCGCGGCGAAGTCTGGCTCATCGTCAAAATCATAGGCGCCGGCAAAGGCCGGATTGGTGGCCATACCGAGCTGCCGCGCCTTGCGGCGGAAGCCCAGGCTCAAAACGTCGAGCACCAATTCCTTGCGACTGTTGCGCCGGCCCGCCGAACGCGGGCGGCCGCACTGCCTGACCCAGGCATCGGGCGCCGCTTCCGCGGCCACCTTGAGCACGGCATCGCGCAGCTGCGGAAACAGATGCACGTGCTGGTGGCCGTCGATGAAGTCGGGCGGACGCCCGAATGCCATGACAAAAGCTTCCACCTGCGTGGCGACTTCGATCACCAGGCGCGCCGAATTGAGCCGGCGTGCGATCGCCGCGCGCATCATTTTATTGAGCGGCAGGAAATGGCCGTGACTGAGCGGCGCGAAGCCCTCGCTCAGCGGCTTGAACGGCGCTGTCAGCGTGACATGCAAGCCGAGCGCGGCGCGCTTGATCCCGGAATTGAGTTCGTCGAGCGCCGCCGCTTCCGAGGGATCGAAATGCGGCGCTGCCGTCATCACCGACGTTGCGTTGATGCGCCCGCGCAGGATCAATTCGCGGATGGCGGCGTTGACCGAACGGGAAATACCGTAATCGTCCGCGCACAGCCAGATCTGCCGGCCGGCCGTGGGCACGTTCCGCTTACTCCGCTGCGCGCGAGGCCGCCGGCCGCGCCTTGGCCGAATCGTCCGCGTTCTTCACGCTGTGTTCGGCGACGAAATAGACCGGGCGCGCCTTGATCTCGGACAGCAGTTTGCCGACATATTCGCCGAGCACGCCGATCATGATCAGTTGCACGCCGCCGATCACCATCAGGCCGACCACCAGCGAGGGATAGCCGGGCACGTCCTGGCCGTACAGCAGGGTCTGCAGCAGGATCCAGGCGCCGAAGAACAGCGCGCTCACCGCCAGCAGTAGGCCGAGCAGGCTGGCGACGCGCAGCGGCGCCACCGAGAACGAGGTCAATCCTTCGATCGACAGGCCGATCAGCGTCCACACGCTCCAGCTCGTGGCGCCATGCGCGCGCAGCGCCGGCTCGTAGTCGACCCGCGCCTGCTTGAATCCGATCCAGCTCGACAATCCCTTGAAGAAACGGCTGCGTTCGGGCATCTGCCGCAGCGCCGCCGCCGCGCGCGGCGACAACAGGCGGAAGTCGCCAGCGTCCTCCGGGATTTTCTGCCGCGCGCCCAAATTGATCAGCGCGTAGAACCAGTGAACGCTGGCGCGGCGCAGCCAGGGTTCGTTCTCGCGATGCGCCTTGGCGGTATAGACCACGTCGTAGCCGTCATCGAGCCAGCGCGCGACCAGCGTGTCGACCAGATCGGGCGGATGCTGGCCGTCGCCGTCCATGAACAGCACGGCCCCGAGCCGGGCATGATCGAGGCCGGCGAGCAGGGCGGCCTCCTTGCCAAAATTGCGCGACAGCGTGACCACCTGTACGTCGAACGGATCGGCCAGAAGCGAGTTGGCGATCTGGTTGGTGGAGTCCGTGCTGCCGTCATCGACATAGACGACTTCGGTGTGCAGGCCGCGCTTGGCCTTGAGTGAGCGCGCCACACCGGCGATGCGTTCGTGCAGGGCGGCGAGGCCCTTGGCCTCGTTGAACACGGGCACGACGATCGACAGTCCGGCCGCGGACGCCGATTGCGTCGCGGAGGCTGCTGATTTGGTCGGTTTCGCCGGCATTTTCGTGGACCTGTCGCTCGGTTCCGGCGCGATCTATACCGCATGGAACGCGACCTGTCGCGCCCACCTCAAAATGCTATGAACTGACGATGATTCCGGCGCCCCTGCAGAACCTCATCGACCGATTGACCGTGGCTTGGCATGAGCGCGCGGTCGCGCTCAAGGCGATCAGCTTCGCCATAGTGGGCATCGTGAATACCGCCATCGATTTCGGCGTTTTTTGGACAACCGCCCGGTTTCTGGGCTGGCCCTTGGTACCCGCGAACGTGTTGGCTTGGCTGGTGGCCGTTTCGTTCTCTTATGCGATGAATTCCTTCATCACCTTCGGGCCGGAATCGGGCCGCATCCTGCGCTGGCGCGACTACGCGACCTTCGCGGCCTCCGGCGTCGCCGGCATGGTGGCAAGTACCGCGACGCTGTTCGCGCTTTCTTACGTCTTGCCGGTGCTGGGGGCCAAGCTGTTATCGATCCTCGTGAGCTTCGTGGTCAACTTCTCGCTGTCCCATTTCGTGGTATTCCGTACGCGGCGGCCGCAAGGCGAGTAAGACCGGCGCGAAAGTTGAGTTGAGGTGTCAATGCAACACGACAACAATCTGACGGCGCAATGGCCGAGCTTCGTGACCCATCTCGAATGCGCGATGACCGGCGAGCGCCACGATGCCGATCAGGTTCATAACCTTTCACGCGTGGGCAAGCCGTTGCTGGTGCGCTACGACCTCGCCGGCGTGCGCAAGGCGCTGAGCAAAGAGACGCTGGCCGCACGCGCGCCCGATCTGTGGCGCTATCGCGAGCTGCTGCCGGTGCGCGATCCGGCGGATATCGTCAGCCTGGGCGAGGCGATCACGCCGCTCATCCGCATGCCGAAACTGCAAGCCAAGCTCGGCGGTGGCGAAATCCTGGTGAAGGACGAAGGCCGCCTGCCGACTGGCTCGTTCAAGGCGCGCGGCCTGGTGATGGCGGTGTCAATGGCGAAAGCGCTCGGCATCAAGCACATGGCGATGCCGACCAACGGCAATGCCGGCGCCGCGCTCGCGGCCTACGCCTCGCATGCCGGCATCAAGACCACGATCTTCTGTCCGGAGGATACGCCGGAGGTGAATGTCAGCGAGATCGCGCTGCAAGGTGCGACCGTCTACCGCGTCAACGGCTTGATCGACGACTGCGGCAAGATCGTCGGCGAAGGCAAAGCGAAAATCGGCTGGTTCGATACCTCCACCTTGAAGGAGCCGTACCGGATCGAAGGCAAAAAGACGATGGGGCTCGAACTGGCCGAACAGCTCGATTGGACCGTGCCGGACGTGATCTTCTATCCGACCGGCGGCGGCACCGGTCTGATCGGCATGTGGAAGGCGTTCGCCGAATTGGAAGCGATCGGCTTCATTGGAAGCAAGCGCCCGCGCATGGTGGCGGTGCAGGCGGCCGGCTGCGCGCCGATGGTGAAGGCCTTCGAGGAGGGCAAAGAGCATGCGCCGCGTTGGGAGAATGCGCACACCATCGCCTCAGGCATCCGCGTGCCGCAGGCGATCGGCGATTTTCTGATCCTGCGCGCGGTGCGCGAGAGCGGCGGCTTCGCCATCGCGGTGGAGGACGCGGCGATCACCGTCGCGCTCGACGAGATGGCGCGCGAGGAGGGGCTGTTGCTGTGCCCCGAGGGCGCGGCGACTTACGCCGCCTACAAGCAGAGCCTGGCCTCCGGCCTGGTCAAGCGCACCGACCAGGTGGTGCTGTTCAACTGCGCGAGCGGGCTGAAATATCCGTTGCCGCCTGTGCACCGCGCACTCGACCGCCATAAGCCGATCGATTACGCGGCACTGTAAATCGCCTACTCGACGCCTTGCTTTATCGGCCATACGATCCGGCCGCGCCCCGCCAGGGTGTGCCGATCAATGCACAAGAAAAAGTGCAGGTTGCGACAGGGGAGGTGGAGATGAAATTCCGCAAAGCAGCGGCAACGCTGGCCATCGGTTTGCTCGTTGGCATCGCGTGTCTGGCGACGCCATCGCGCGCCGAGGATTACCCGACCCGCACGATCACATTGATCGTGCCGTTCCCGCCGGGCGGGCCGAGCGACGTGGTTGCGCGCATCGTCGCCGACGGCATGAGTCGCGTGCTCAATCAGACGATCATCATCGAGAACGTGGGCGGTGCCGGCGGCACGATCGGAACCGCGCGCGTCGCCGCGGCCACGCCCGATGGCTACACGCTGCTGGCCGCTAGCATGGGCTCGCACGTCGCCGCACCGGTGCTCACGCCCGGTATCCGCTACGATTCGACCAAGGATTTCGAGCCGATCGGGCTGACCGCCAACGCGCCGGTCGCCGTGGTGGCGCGCAAGGATTTCCCCGCCAACGACCTCAAGGAATTCATCGCCTATGTGAAGGACCATGGCGACAGCGTGAAGCAAGCCCATGGCGGTATCGGTGCATCCTCGCACATGGCCTGCCTGCTGTTCACATCGCAGCTCGGCCTGAAGCCGAAATTGATCCCCTATCGCGGCACCGGGCCCGCGCTCGGCGACCTGATCGGCGACCACGTCGATTTTTTCTGCGAGCAGGTGGTCAGCGTTGCTCCGGCAGTGAAAGGAAAGTCGATCAAGGCCTACGTGGTGTCGGGCGACACGCGCTCGCCGGCTTTGCCGGATGTGCCCTCAGCCAAGGAAGCCGGCATTCCCGAATACCAGCTCAGCATTTGGAGCGCGATGCTGGCGCCGAAAGGAACGCCGAAAGACGTTCTCGCCAAGCTTGACCGCGCGCTCGACAAGGCGCTCGACGATCCGGCGGTCGCCAAGCGGCTGACCGATCTCGGCGGCACCGTGCCGCGCCGGCGGAGCGCGGCCCCGCGCATTTTGAAGCGGTGCTCAAGGCGGACATCGCGCGCTGGCAGCCGGTGCTGAAGGCTGCGATGGCAGAATCAAAATGATGAATTTCTAACGTTCAATCCTTGGCCAGGATTTCCGCGACATCGACGCGCCGCCCATCGCGCGCCGAGAGGATGCCGGCGCGGATGACTGCGAGCGATTTCGTCGCGTAGTCGCCGCCGACTTCCGGCGGCGGACCGCCGCGCACCGCCGCCGCGAACTCCTCCAGTTCCTCGACGAAGGTGTCGTTCTTGGCGCAGGGCACGCTCACCGGCTGCTTCTCGCCGCGCTTGAGTAGGCTCAGGCCGTGATGCAGGTCGTAATAGGCCGTGGCCTCTTTGCCGTAGATGTTCATCAGATAATATTCGGACGCCGACGCATAGCTGGCATTCAGCGTAGAAAGCGCGCCGTTTTCGTGCTCGAACACTAGGCTTGCGACGTCCGGGTTGTCGCCCGGCAGCACCAGTTGCGCGAACTGGCCGCTCACCGCCTTGATCGCGCCGAGCAGATAATCCAGCACGTCCGCATAATGCACGCCGATCTGCAGCATCACGCCGCCTGGCATGCCCGCGGCGGTGTAGCGCCATGAGGTGAGGTCGAACTGGCCAAGCCGGTCGCGGCTGATATTGGCTTCGGCATTGACCATTTTGCCGAACACGCCGGCGTCGATCTGCTGCTTGACCCGGCGGAAATGACTTTCCCGCCGGCGCTGATAGCCGAGCGCGAGCACAACGCCGGCCGCCCGGCAGCACTCGGTGATCTTGCGGCCGTCGGAGACCGAATTGGCGATCGGCTTGTCGAGGAAAACGTGTTTTCCCGCTTTGGCAGCGAGGCGCGTGGTCTCGAGATGCACGTCGTTCGGCGTGGTATTGATGATCGCCTCGACCTCCGCGTCGGCGAGGACGGCCTCGTAGCTCGGCAAGGCGCGGCAGCCATATTTCGCGGCGAAGGCCGCTCGCTTTTGTTCCGAGCGCGAGAAGCAGGCGACGATCTTGAGCTTGCTGGAGCGCTTGACCGCGTCGGCCAGCACATCCGACCACCAGCCCATGCCGATGCAGGCAACGCGTACCGGTTCGACCATGGCCTTATTTCCAGCTCGCGCCGATCGATTCGACCGCGGCCTGCGCGATGCGCTCGTCGGTCGCCCAGTCGCCGCCGGCGACACCGATGCCGCCGATGCATTCGCCGTCGGCGATAACCGGGCAGCCGCCTTCCATCGCGGTCCAGCGCTCGGGGCCGGCGGCGAGGGCGAGGCCGAGCGCGTGCGTGGTGTCGAGCTCCTGGGCCTGCGCGCCGCGCGCCGAGGTCATGCGCTTGTTTGACGCCGCGCACACCGCCTTGACCGTCGAGGAGTGCACCGAGTGGAAGCGGCCGCCCTCCATGCGCTCGAACAGAACGAGATGGCCACCAGCGTCGGTGATGGCGATCGACACCGCGATGCCGGCTTTGTTGGCCTCCGCGACGGCGGTCGCCATCATCTTCTTGGCGCCGTCCGTGGTCAGGCGCTTGCTGTTCGTGACATACATGTGAGTCGAATTCCCCCCCGATTTCGTTTGGCGCGGATGATAGTGGTTTGTCGCGTGCCAAGTAAACCAAAAGGCGCTGCCCGGCGCGCATCCAGGGCCGCCGTCTCGCCTGTTTTGAAGATGTGAAATAAGGCCGTCGAAGCCGCGCTACAGCGCGGCCTCGAGCTTGGCGTAAAGCGGATTGTCGCGCGAGAATACGTAATCGAGGTCGGCCACCGCCACCGCCTCCGCGCCGTTCTCGCGCAGGAAGCTGGTGAGCGCGTAAACTTGATTGGGCGGGCAGTGCAGCGTCAGCATGCCCGACGAGGTAGGCCCGCCGAACGGCGTCGCCACGCCGAATTTCTCCTTGGCGCGCTCGACCAGCGAGGCATCGCAGGCGGCAAAGCGCGCGCGCACTTCGCGGAAGCCGCGGGCGCGCTGCTGCGCTGCCACGCGATCGAGGATCACGCGCGCGGTCTCGCGCTCGCTGACGCCCCACGTGGCGCCGCGCGCGGCCACCAGATTGGCCTGTGAGCGCAAGATGATGCCGTCCTCGACGATTTTCAGCCCATTGGCGGCAAGTGTCGTGCCGGTGGTGGTGATGTCCACGATCAGCTCGGCGGTGCCGGCGGCAGGCGCGCCCTCGGTCGCGCCCGTGCTCTCGACGATGCGGTAGTCGACGATGCCGTGGGCGGAGAAGAATTCGCGCGTCAGGTTGATGTATTTGGTCGCCACCCGCATCTTGCGGCCATGGGCATGGCGGAACGAGGTGCCGACGTCGTCCACGTCGGCCATGGTGCGCACGTCGATCCAGGCCTGCGGCACCGCCACCACCACGGTGGCAAAGCCGAAGCCGAGTCCTTCGATCAGCACCACTTTGCATGTCCGCGTCCGGGATCATCTCGCGCACCAGGTCCTCGCCGGTGACGCCGAGGTGCACGCTGCCGGCCGCTAGCTGCGACGTGATTTCGGAGGCCGACAGATAGGCGACCTCGACGCCGTCGAGCCCGGCGATGGCGCCGCGATAGTCGCGCGCGCCGCGCGGCTTGATCAGCGACAGGCCCGAGCGCGCGAAGAAGGCTTCCGCGTTTTCCTGCAGCCGGCCCTTGGCGGGCACGGCCAGCACGAGAGACGTGTTCATCACGATGCGTCTCCATAGACCGCGAGACGCTCGATCCATACCGCAAAGCCGACCGCCGCGATCGGCTCCACACTGCCGAGCCGGGTGAACAGCCCGTCGTAGCGGCCGCCGGCGACCAGCGGATCGCCGGTGCGCGTCGGATCGGTCAGTTCGAACACGAAGCCGGTGTAATAATCGAACCCGCGCCCGAACGCGGTGGAGAAGCGCACGCGCTTGGCGTCGATGCCGCGCGCGGCCAGGAAGCCGGTGCGGTTTTCGAACAAGTCGATGGCGGGCGCGAGCGTCTGCGTCATGTTGCCTTCGCTGGCGAGCGCGCGCAGCTCGGCCGCCGCCTCGTCGGGGTCGCCGGCGATGGCGAGGAAGCGTTCGATCAGCGCGCGCACGTCGCGCGGAAGTTTTGCGCCGGCGCCGAGCGCCGACTGTTCGAGGAAACGTTCCGCGATCTCGGCGACCGAGCGGCCGCCGACCGCGTTAATGCCGGCGATCGACAGCAAATCAGTGACCAGCGCATGCGCGCCCTTCGGATCGGAGCCGGCGAGCGCCGCCAGCACGCCTTGATATTCCGGGCGCGAATTGTTGCCGCCCAGCACCAGGCGATCGAGGTCCTGCGCCAGATTGCTCTTGCGGTTGAAATCCTTGATCAGCCGCCGCTTCCAGGCCGGCGGCAGATCGAGCCCGGCGATCAGGCCGGAAAACAGCGCGACGTCGCCGATCTGGATGTCGGGTGTGCGCGAGCCCATAATGCGCGGTGGCTTCGAGCCCGAGCGCGAGCATCTCGGCGTCGGCCGCCGCCTTGTCGGGCCGCCCGAAGGATTCGATGCCGGCTTGCAGGAATTCGGCGCTTGCGTCGCTGCGGTGACGGAACACCGGCCCGAGATAGCAATAGCCCGCCGGTTTGCCGGCGAGCGGCGAAGCGAGATAGTCGCGCGAGACCGGAATGGTGAGGTCGGGGCGCAGGCAGAATTCGCCGCCGCCGGGGGCGGTGGTCAGATACATGCGCTTGCGGATGTCTTCGCCCGAGAGGTCGAGGAACGGCTCGGCCGGCTGCAGGATGGCGGGCGCAATGCGGGCGTAGCCGGCGCGCTCGTAGGAGGCGACCAGCGCCTCCGCCCGCGCATCAGGCCCTTTCGTTTCGGTATTCACGCTCGCGTCCATCGACTTTCCAGTTAACCGGTAGCGGCGGCCCTTTAGCACGGTAGGCTTAAGGATTCGACGCCGATCGCCGCATGGCCTTAACGGGCAGAGGCCAAACGTCTGGTGTCGTTAACGAATTTTGCTAACATCGCCCCTGCGATCCGCGATGGAGACGAAGCGATGCCACGTCCAATCGTCCTGATGGCCGGCCTCCTGGCGTTCGCCACGCCCGCTTTGGCGCTCGATATGCCCGCGCGCAAGGCCGGGCTGTGGGAGATCAAGACCGAGTTCATAGGCCGCAATCTGCCGGCGCGGTCGATGCGGGAATGTATCGATGCGGCCACCGACAAGCTGATGAGCTCGAATTTCAGCGGGCCCGGCCAGGAAGCCTGCTCGAAGCGGGACGTGCAGAACACCGGCGGCACGATCACCGTCGACTCGGTGTGCAAATTCGGCGAGGCGACCACCACCTCGCACGCGGTGGTCAGCGGCGACTTCAACAGCGCGTATACGGTCGAGGTCACCTCGACGCGGGAAGGCGGCCGGCCGCTGCCGGGCGTCGCAGCCGGCGCGGCCACGCACATGAAAATGGCGGCGACCTGGATCGGCCCCTGCGCCGCGGGTCAGCGGCCGGGCGACATGATCATGAGCAACGGCATGACCATGAACATTCTCGATCTGCAGAAGGGCATTCCACCGCGCCTCATGCCGCAGCGGCCGTAACGTCGCCGATCAGCCCTTCTGGGTCACCGTCACTTCGACGTTCATGCCGAGAAAATCCGCACTGGTGCCGGTGTAGCTGCCCGAGATCGGGATGCCTTGCGACGGATCGCGCGTGACCGCGACGCGGATCAACGTTTCTCCGCCGATCAGCACGTCGGTCGGGTCGTATTCGATCCAGCCGGCGCCGGGCAGGTAGACTTCCGCCCAGGCGTGCGTCGCGGCGACGGCTTGCGTGGCGTCGCCGCGGTCGAGCGCGGGATCGTAGAGATAGCCGCTGACGAAGCGCGCGCCGAAGCCGAGATAGCGCGCCGCCTCGATGAACACCATCGCGAAATCGCGGCAGGCGCCGCTCTTCTTTTCCAGCGTCTCCCACGGCGACTGGGTGCCCGGCTCGTGCCGCTCGGCATAGACGATGATCGGCTGCAGCGCTGCATTCATTTTCGTCAGCAAGTCGAGCGTGCGCATCGGCCGCGAGGTGACGAAGCTGTCGGCCCAGCGCGCCAGCACGCCGTTGGGATCCGGAAAATGCTGTTCGAGCAGGCGGCCGAGATCGACGCGGTCGCTGCTCGAATAGATGAAGGGATAGAATTCGGCTTCGGGCGCGATCGGGAACACCGGCCCCTCGATGCCGTAGCGTTCGATCTTGAGCGTGCTGGCGATCTTGAGCGTGGCGGCCGGCGCCTGGAAATCGACCAGCGCGACCGAGTTGCCGAACACGTCGTGCATCCAGCGCACGATGCCCGGCGGCGACAGCGTCAGCTCGGCGGACACCAGGCGCAGGTCGTGGCTGTCGCGCGGCCGCAGCATCAGCCGGTGCGGCCCGAACGTCACCGGGCGGGCGTAGCGATAGGTGGTGGCGTGGCGCACCGTCAGAAGTCGCATGCAGTCACCATTGCTAGCGTCTCAGATGCAAGGCTCGCGCCAGCCTCCGCTGTCATGGCCGGGCTCGTCCGCCATCCACGCCTTCCTTTTGAGCGAAGGCGTGGATGCCCGCACAAGGCCGGGCATGACGAGAATTACGGCACTGCGAACGCCCTTAGCTCAGCTCGTGCCGGGCGAGCAGCGCGCGCACCGCCTCGACCAGTCGATCTCCTTGACAGCGACCTGCGCCTCGGCCTGCTTCTTCAGGTACTCGTCGCGGTCCTTGAGGTCGCTTGGCGCTGAGCCGGCGATCAGGTCGCGGATCTGCACTTCGCCTTTGGCCTTCTCGTCGGGCCCCTGGATCACGGCGCAGGGCGAGCCGCGCTTGTCGGCATATTTGAGTTGCTGCCCGATGCATGTTTGGGGTTGCCGAGATAAAGCTCGGCGCGGATGCCGGCGTTGCGCAAGGTCTGCGGCGAGCTTCTGGTACGCTTGGACGTTGTCGGCGCCGAACACCGTGACCAGCACGGGGCCGCGCCGGTGGTTTTGCATCGAGCTTGCCGAGCGCGGTGAGCGCCGCCTGCAGGCGCGAGACGCCGATGGAGAAGCCGGTCGCCGGCACCGGCTCGCCGCGGAAGCGCGACACCAGGCCGTCGTAGCGTCCGCCGCCGCCGACCGAGCCGAAGCGCACCGGGCGGCCTTTGTCGTCTTTGGTTTCGATCAGCAGCTCAACTTCGTAGACCGGGCCGGTGTAGTACTCGAGGCCGCGGACGACGGAGGGCTCGATCGAATTTTAATCCGGTCCTGTAGCCTGCCGCAATAGATCAAGTTTTTGAATATCACTGAGATCAGTTCAAGCATAATCCAGCAACTCTTGGAAACGGTCGACCGTTCAAAATCACATTCATCCGGGAACGGAACTCTTCGAAATCAAATGGTTTGCGTTGCGTTGCTTCCGCCGAAGCCAGCTCGTCACGACGAATAGTGCATCGATCCTATAGCCGATGCCCATTGGTGTTAGGCTGAAGGTGATGGGTTATTTGACGCAGCAGTAAGCTCTGCGCCTTTAGTGAAGTCGCCACTCTCATCTTTGCGGCCCGCGTCCGAGTAGTTGCTGCACACCGTCAGCGCCGAGGCGATCAAGCTTATCGATTGACGTAAGACCGACGAGGCGTTTTTTCTGCCGCAAGTCCGGCCGCTTCCATGCACGCCATCGAGACATTTCCGGTTATTCAAACCTTCACCACATAACTTCCGCGCGGAATGCCGAGCGCTTCCATCGTGTCCGCCGCGAGCATGCACATCTCGGCGTCGGCGGCCATGCTCGCCGCGCCCACGGTGTCGGCATCGAACTGCATGAACTGGCGGAAGCGGCCCGGGCCCGGCTTCTCGTTGCGGTAGACATAGCCGTAACGATACGAGCGATAGGGCAGCGCGATGTTCTGGAAATTCTCCGCCACATAGCGCGCCAGCGGCGCGGTCAGATCGTAGCGCAGGCTCAACCACTGCTCGTCGTCGTCCTGGAACGAGAACACGCCCTCGTTCGGCCGGTCCTGGTCGGGCAGGAACTTGCCGAGCGCGTCGGTATATTCGATCGCCGGCGTCTCCACCGGCTCGAAGCCGTAGCGCTCGAACACCACGCGGATCGCCTCCACCATGTGGCGCGTGGCGGCGATCTCGGCCGGTCCGCGGTCGGCGAGGCCGCGCGGCAGGCGGGCTTTGAGCTTGTTGGGTTTCTTCGATTTATCGGCCATTTGGCGGGTTACATATCAGACGGAAATCGTTCGGTCTTGGCTTAAAGTCCGTCATGGCCGGGCTTGTCACCGAAAGTCGGGTATACCCGACTTTCGGCATCAAATCTGCGCAACTCGCGCAGGCGCGAGTTGCGTCTGCCATCCACGCCTTTATGTGTATAACGGCAGAAGGCGTGGATGCCCGGGACAAAGCCGGGCATGACGGCTCCATACGGTGGCAGCTCATGGCAAAAGCGCAGGTACAGGCGAGCATCGGTATTCCCAACGATCTCGAACCCTATTGGATGCCGTTCACGGCCAACCGGGCGTTCAAGGCGCGCCCGCGCCTGGTCGCCCGCGCCAAGGACATGCACTATTTCACGGCCGACGGCCGCAAGCTGCTCGACGGCTCCGCCGGCCTGTGGTGCACCAATGCCGGCCACAACCGCGACCCCATCGTGGCCGCGATCCAGCGCCAGGCGGCCGAGCTCGACTACGCGCCGGCGTTCCAGTTTTCGCACCCCAAGGCGTTCGAGCTGGCGTCCCGCGTCGCCGCGCTCGCCCCCGGCGACCTCGATCATGTGTTCTTCTGCAATTCCGGCTCGGAGGCGGTCGACACCGCGCTCAAGATCGCGCTCGCGTTCCACAACGTGCGCGGCAACGCCTCGCGCGTGCGCCTGATCGGCCGCGAGCGCGGCTATCACGGCGTCGGCTTCGGCGGCGTCGCGGTCGGCGGCATTGTCGGCAACCGCAAGATGTTCGGTGCGCTGATCGCCGGCGTCGATCATCTGCCGACGACCTATAACCGCGCCGAGCAGGCCTTCACCATCGGCGAGCCGGAGTGGGGCGGTCATCTGGCCGACGCGCTCGAGGGGCTGGTGGCGCTGCACGACGCCTCCACCATCGCGGCGGTGATCGTGGAGCCGGTCGCCGCTTCGACCGGCGTGTTGGCGCCGCCGAAAGGCTATCTGCAGCGTCTGCGCGCGATCTGCGACAAGCATGGCATCCTGTTGATCTTCGACGAGGTCATCACCGGCTTCGGCCGCCTGGGCCATGCCTTCGCCGCCGAGCGCTACGGCGTCATTCCCGACATGATCACATTCGCCAAGGGCGTCACCTCGGGCAGCGTGCCGATGGGCGGCGTGCTGGTGCGCAAGGGCATCTACGACGCCTTCATGCGCGGGCCCGAGCACGTCATCGAATTGTTTCACGGCTACACTTATTCGGCGCATCCGCTCGCTTGCGCGGCCGGCCTCGCCACGCTCGACATTTATCGCGACGAGGACCTGTTCGAGCGCGCCCGCAAGCTGGAAGCGCCATGGGCGCAGGCGGCGATGAGCTTGAAGGGACTGCCCAACGTGCTCGACATCCGGCCGGTCGGGCTGACCGCCGGCATCGATCTCGCCAGCAGGCCCGACGCCGTCGGCAAACGCGGCTTCGAGGCGATGGAGATGGCGTTCCGCGACCAGGACCTCATGGTCCGCGGCGTCGGCGATACGCTCGCTTTGAGCCCGCCGCTGATCATCAGCGAAAGCCAGATCGGCGAGATCTTCGACAAGCTCGGCAAGGTCATCAAGGCGGTGGCGTAAGCTTAATTCCGTCATGGCCGCGGCACAAGGCCGGGCATGACAACGGAGAGGTTGCCGTCAGCGGCTTCCGCCGGCGTAGGACGGCCGCGGCAGCAGGATCGCCCACCCGACATAGAGACTGGAATCGCCGCGCCGATAGTGCAGCAGGAACGGCGGCTGCACCGCGGCATCGGCGGCGATCGTCCGCAGTTCCGGCGGTATGACGTGCAGATCCCCGGCGGTCCACACCACCACGGCGCCGCGCGCGCGAAGATCGTTGAGATCGATCCACGGCGCGCGTGCCGGTTTGCCGTCGATCAGCACGCGCGGATGGCTCGGCGCATAGTGCTCGACATTGCCGCCGTCCCACATGGTGCCGATCACGTAGACCGGCTCTTTGCCGGTCACCGCCATGGAGCGTTGCGCGATTTCGCGGCCGAGATCGCCGCCCGGGAAGAATACCGCGCGGTAGCGGTGATCGAACTGCGGCAGCACCGCGTAATTGGCGATGAAGGCGCCGCCCAAGCACGCGAACACGACCGCCCAGGTCGCGAGCATGCGGGCAAGCCGCATCTCCTCGAGCGCACGGCGCGCGGCGAGCACGATCCACAGGCCGAGAAACAGCCAGAGCGGATAGCCCCACATCGCCACCGTGCCGCGTCCGCTCAACCCCGACATCGCCAGCACCGTCGCCATCGGTCCGAACGCCAGCAAAGTGACGATGCGGCGGTCGAAGGCGTCGGCGCTATCGGCGGCCGGCGGCTCGCCGGCGCGCGCGCGCGGATAGAACAGCGGCGCCGCGATCAGCAGCGACGGCAACAGGAAGAACAATTGGCTGACCGCGAATTGCAGCGGGTGCCAGACATGGTCGATCAGTCCGCGCGACGGCAGCGCGCGGTGCTCGGCATAGGTGAAGGGCAGGAAATCGTTGCTCACCAGCCAGACCAGGTGCGGCGCCATGGTGATCAGCGCGGCGGCGATCGCGATATAGGGTCCCGGCGTGGCCAAGGTCTTGCGCGCGTCGCGGTCGGTGAAGATGAATAGCGCCATGGGGATCGCCAGCACCGCGACGAAATATTTCGCCCACATCGACAAGCCGATCGCCAATCCGAGCAGCAGCCAATCCGCCGTCTGCCGGCCGCGCAGCGCGCGGTGGAAGGCGAAACCGGCCAGCGCCCAGAACGGCAGCTGGATGACGTCGTGATTGAACTTGGCGGACGTGTAGTTGAGGTAGTGCAGGCCGTCGACGATCAACACCGCGATCAGCGCGCCGAGCGGGCCGACCAGCGGCCGCGCGGCCAGATAGACGAAGGCAAAGCTCGCCACCACCGCGATCTGCGCCAGCAGGTAATAGGCGAAGTCATGCCCAACGAGCTGGTAGGCGATCTCGACCAGCCACCAGGGCAGCGGCGGCAGCTTGTCGTAGCCCAGCTGCCACTCGCGGCCGTAGATCAGCGCCTCGATCAGGTCGAGCGGCAAATTGGGGTAAAGCAGCGTCGGTAGCGCGGTCCAGACCGCGGCGTGCAGGCCGAGGAAGACGGCAAAGGCGCGCCCCGGACGGGCTTTGATCCAGGCCAAAATGGCCATGCTGCGGGAAGCCGGCATCGACTCAAATTCCAAAAACCGTTCAAGTTCCTGCGAATAACGGGCGATTTGCCGCCACCATAGCAGGTGTTCGAGGTTGCGCGGACCCGTGGCGTTATGGACATTGGGGGCTGGGGCTGCGAATCACGTCAGCCTGTGGATTGCGCAAGGTTTGGCTTGGGATTGGCTTCATGCGTCGTATCAGCGCCATCTTCATCGCCCTCTGCATGGTGATCATCGCCGGCTCGCTCGGCGCCGTGCTTTATCTCGGCCTTAAACTCGATGCCGGCAGCTCGGCGATCGCGGCGCTGGCCGCGCTCACCGCCATGGTGCTGGTGAATACCGTCCGCGGCCGGCTGCGCGATCACAGCGACCTCGAGGACCAGATTGCCGACCTGTCGCGCGGCACCGCCGACCTCGCCCGCCAGGTGGCGGAGGCGGAGCGCCGGCTCGGCGCCATGGAAAGCCGGGTCGAGAGCGCCGTGAACCGGGTGCACGGCGCGGTCGATCCGCTCGCAACCGAGATCGGCGAACTGGGCGGCCTGGTGCGGCAGATTGCCGACACGGTCGCGAGCCACGCCGCTGCGTTGCAGCGGCAGGGCGTCTCGCAGGCACCGGCGGAGCCGCAGTTGGTGACCGCGCCCGAGGCCAGTGGTTCGCTGACGCTCAGCGAAAACAGCGCGGTCGGCGGCCGCCGCTTCCGCGGCCTGAGCCGCGAAGGCATCGTCGAACTGATCGGCAAGGCGGCGGACGCCAACCGCATCGATCTCTATCTGCAGCCGATCGTCACGCTGCCGCAGCGCAAGGTGCGCTACTACGAGGCGCTGTCGCGCCTGCGCACTGAGGACGGCGACGTCATCGCGGCCGCGGATTTCATCGACGTCGCGGAAAGCGTCGGCCTGTTGCCGAAGGTCGACAACCTGCTGCTGTTCCGCTGCGTGCAGGTGTTGCGCCGCCTGCAACTGAAGAGCCGCGACGTCGGCCTGTTCTGCAATATCAGCGCGGGGACGCTGAGCGACGCCACCTACTTCCGCCAGTTCCTCGACTTCATGGACGCCAACCGCGTGCTCAGCAGCGCGTTGATGTTCGAGTTCACGCAGAAAGCCTATCGTGCGTTCGGGCCACTCGAGCACGAAGGCCTGGCGGCGCTGGCCGAACGCGGTTTCCGCTTCTCCATGGATCACGTCAGCGACCTGCGCCTGGAGCCGAAGGAATTGGCCAGCCGTTCGTTCCGTTTCCTCAAGGTGCCGGTCGCCCTGCTGCTCAATCCCGGGTCCGCCTCGCAGAGCGACATCCATCCCGGCGATCTCGCCGACCTGCTGGCGCGCTCCGGTATCGACCTCGTCGCCGAGCGCATCGAAAACGAAAGCATGGTGGTCAATCTGCTCGATTTCGACGTGCGCTTCGGCCAGGGCTTCCTGTTTTCGCCGCCGCGGCCGGTGCGGGCGGACGCCTTGCAAGGCACGGGCGCGGCCGAGACCGGCGAATTGGCCGCGACCGGCACCGGCTGAAGCACCGTCTTGCCGCCGATCATCCCGCATTTCTCGACGCTGGCGCCCGATTACGACGTGCTGCTGTGCGACGTCTGGGGCGTGGTGCATAACGGCCTCACCGCCTTCCCGCACGCCTGCGACGCGCTGATGCGCGCACGCGCGCGCGGCGCGGCCGTGGTCCTGATCACCAATGCGCCGCGCCCGAGTGCGGTGGTGGCGCGCCAGCTCGAAAAGCTGCATGTGCCGCGCGAAGTCTATGACGCCATCGTGTCGTCCGGCGACGTCACCCGCGCCGTGATCGAGGCGCGCCCCGGGCAAAGCGTTTTCCATCTCGGGCCGGAACGGGACCACTCGATCTTCAGCGGGCTCAATGTGCGCTTCGCGCCGCTGGACGGAGCCGACTACGTGGTGTGTTCGGGGCTGGACAATGACGACGTGGAGACGCCGGACGATTACCGCGCGCGGCTCGAGGCCATGCTCAAACGCAAGCTGTTCATGGTCTGCGGCAATCCCGACGTGGTGGTGGAGCGCGGACCGCAGCTGGTCTACTGCGCCGGCGCGCTCGCCGATCTCTACGCCACCATGGGCGGCGAGGTGCTTTACGCCGGCAAGCCCTATCGGCCGATCTACGACCTGGCGCTGGCCAAGGCGGAAGCGGCGGCGGGCCGCAAGGTTCCGGCGCGCCGCGTGCTGGCGGTCGGCGATTCGGTGCGCACCGATCTTAAAGGCGCCCGTGCCATCGGCGTCGATTTCCTGTTCGTGACCTCGGGCATCCACGCCGAGGAGTTGGGCGGCCGCGAGCGGCCCGACCGCAAGGCGCTGAGCGCGACGTTCACCGCCGCCGGCGAAATGCCGAAGGCGGTGATGCGCGAGTTGACGTGGTGAAGCGTGCGGCTGGCGGCGGGCTTATTTGCCGGAAAACACCGCGTCGATCTTGGTCTTAAGCGTCTGCGCGTTGAACGGCTTGACGATATAGTTCGACACGCCGGCCCGCTTGGCCGCGATCACGTTGTCGGTCTTGGATTCCGCCGTCACCATGATGAACGGCGTCTGCGCCAGGTTGGGATCGCTGCGCACCTCCTGCAACAGGTCGTAGCCGGTCATCGGCTCCATGTTCCAGTCGGAGATCACGAGGCCGTAGCGGCGCGTGCGCATCTTGGCGAGCGCGACCGAGCCGTCATTGGCTTCATCGATATGCTCAAAACCGAGTTGCCGCAGAAGATTGCGGATAATGCGGATCATCGTGTTGTAGTCGTCGACGATCAGAATCGGGATCGTAGTGTCGACAGCCATGGCGCTATACCCACAAGAGTTCCCCCAGAGGGGCGGAAGGTAACCGGTGGCATTGAATATCCGGTTAATTTGAAAGTTTGTTAACCGCGCGCTAACCGTATCGGGCGCGAAAGGGCGGCATGGCGCGAAAATGAGCAAATCCCACGGCTTTCACATCGTCCGCGGCGGCGCCCAGGACATCGCGATCGGTCCGTTGCAGGGTACCGTGGTGGCGATCGGCAATTTCGACGGCGTCCACCGCGGCCACCGCGCGGTGATCGGCGCCGCGCTCAAGCGGGCCAAGGCGCTCGGTCGCAAGGTCGCGGCGCTGACCTTTTCGCCGCATCCGCGGATTTTCTTAAGGCCGCAGGACACGCTGTTCAATCTGTCCAGCGAACGCGACAAGCTGCGTCTCTTGGCGGCGAGCGGGCTCGACGGCGCCATCGTCATGAATTTCGACGCGCAGCTTGCCGCCACCTCGGCGGCCGATTTCATCGAGCGCATCCTGGTCGGCCGTTTCGGCATCGGTGGCGCGGCGATCGGCTTCGACTTCCATTTCGGCCACAAGCGCACCGGCTCGCCGGCCTATCTGGCCGAGCAGGGCGCGCGGCTCGGCTTTGCGGTCGACATCATGCCGCCGCTCGAGGACGAGGGCCGGCCGGTCTCCTCGGGCGCGGTGCGCACGGCGCTCAGCCAGGGCAAGGTGGTGGAGGCGACCGAACTCCTGGGCGCGCCCTGGTTCGCCTCCGGCGAAGTGATCCACGGCGCCAAGCGCGGGCGCGAACTCGGCTTCCCCACCGCCAATCTCAAGCTCGATCCGTCCTGCGGCCTCAAGCACGGCATCTATGCCGTGCGCGTCGCCATCGCGGGCAAGCGTCATGACGGGGTGGCCAATTTCGGCGTGCGCCCGATGTTCGACGGCGGTGCGCCGCTGTTGGAGGTCTTCCTGTTCGACTTCGACGGCGACCTCTATGGGCAGGCGATCGACGTCGCCTTCATCGGCTGGATCCGCCACGAGCAGAAATTCGAATCGGTCGAGGCGCTCAAGCGCCAGATCGCGGCGGACGCCGCCCAGGCGCGCGACGTGCTCAAGCGCGCCGGCAAGGCATTCCCGGTATTGGGGGAGATTTAGTTTCCGAGCGAGCGGCAACCCCACTTTCCCTCTCCCCTTGTGGGAGAGGGCGGGTGGGGGGCAGTGCCTCGCGAGAACCTCGACCCCTCACCCGGCTCGCGCTCCGCGCTCGCCACCCTCTCCCACAAGGGGAGAGGGGAAGAATGCAGCCTTTCCGATGCCGAAATCCGCCTGGTAAACACCCCGCCATGTCGAAGCCCGAGCGCGATTATTCCGAGACCCTGTTCCTGCCGCAGACGGATTTCCCGATGCGCGCGGGCCTGCCGCAGCGCGAGCCGGAAATCCTCAAGCGCTGGGAAAAGGACGACCTGTACAAGCAGTTGCGCGCGGCGGCCAAGGGAAAAGAGAAATTCATCCTGCACGACGGCCCGCCGTATGCGAACGGCAACATCCATATCGGCCACGCGCTCAACAAGATCCTGAAGGACGTGGTGACGCGCAGCCAGCAGATGCTCGGCTACGATTCGAACTACGTGCCAGGCTGGGACTGTCACGGCCTGCCGATCGAATGGAAGATCGAGGAGGACAACTACCGCTCCAAGAACAAGCCGAAGCCGGATTTTTCCAATGCCGCCGCGCTGGTGGGATTCCGCCAGGAGTGCCGCGCTTTCGCGCAGCACTGGATCGGCGTGCAGATGGCCGAGTTCAAACGGCTCGGCGTCGAGGGCGACTGGGCGCATCCCTATACGACCATGGATTTCTTCGCCGAGGCGCAGATCGCGCGCGAGCTGATGAAATTCGCCGCCAACGGCACGCTCTACCGCGGCAGCAAGCCGGTGATGTGGAGCGTGGTGGAGAAGACGGCGCTGGCGGAAGCGGAGGTCGAGTACGAGGATTACACCAGCGATACGGTGTGGGTGAAGTTTCCGGTACAGGCCGGCTCAACTATTGATCCCGGCCAACACACAAAGAACTTAATGGGCGCAAGCGTCATCGTTTGGACGACGACGCCTTGGACGCTCCCCGGAAATCGCGCGATCAGTTATTCACCGAAGATCAAATACGGTGTCTACGAGGTCAAGGCTGCACCAGCTGGCAATTGGGCCAAGCCGGGCGATCGCTACATCCTTTCGGACAAGCTTGCGCCGGAAGTGATGAAATCCGCGAAAGTGGACGACTATGTCCGCGAGCAAGATGTCGATCCGTATAAGATCATTACCTGCTTCCACCCTTTGAAAGATAAGGGCTATGATTTTCTTGTGCCGATGTTGCCCGGCGAACACGTCACGGATGACACCGGCACAGGTTTTGTACACACGGCACCAGGTCATGGTCGCGAGGATTTTGACGTCTGGATTGCTAATAAGAAGGTGATAGAAGGCCTCGGCATCAACACCGCCATCCCCTACACCGTCGACGAGAACGGCGCCTTCACCGACGCCGCGCCCGGCTTCACTGGCAAACGCGTCATCAACGACAAGGGCGAGAAGGGCGATGCCAACGAGGCGGTGATTAAGGCGCTAATCGAGGCCGGGATGTTGATCGCGCGCGGCCGCTTGAAGCACCAGTATCCGCATTCCTGGCGCTCCAAGAAGCCGATTATCTTCCGCAATACGCCGCAGTGGTTCATCGCCATGGATAAGGGCATCGACAAGCCCGGCGACACGTTGCGCGCCCGCGCGCTGCACGCGATCAAGGTCACGCGCTGGGTGCCGGAGCAGGGGCAGAACCGCATCACCGGCATGATCGAGTCGCGCCCCGACTGGGTGATCTCGCGCCAGCGCGCCTGGGGCGTGCCGATCGCGGTGTTCATCAAGGAAAAGCCGGACGGCTCCGTCGACATCCTGCAGGACCCCGAGGTCGAGGTGCGCATCGTCGAGGCCTTCGAGGAAGAGGGCGCCGACGCCTGGTACAAGCCGGGCGCGCGCGAGCGCTTCCTCGGCAAACTCGCCAACGATACCTGGAAAAAAGTCGACGACATTCTCGACGTCTGGTTTGACTCCGGCTCGACCCACGCCTTCGTGCTGGAGGACCCGGTTCATTTCCCGACGCTCGCCGGCATCAAGCGCAAGGTCGACGGCGGCAAAGACACGGTCATGTATCTGGAAGGCAGCGACCAGCACCGCGGCTGGTTCCACTCCTCGCTGCTGGAATCATGCGGCACGCGCGGACGCGCGCCCTTCGACGTGGTGCTCACGCACGGCTTCGTGCTCGACGAGCAGGGCCGCAAGATGTCGAAGTCGACCGGCAACGTCACCGCGCCGCAGGACGTGATCAAGCAGTCGGGCGCCGACATTCTGCGCATGTGGGTCTGCGCGTCGGACTACGCCGACGATCTGCGCATCGGGCCGGAGATTTTGAAAACCACGGTCGAGACCTACCGCAAGCTGCGCAACACCGTGCGCTGGATGCTCGGCTCGCTCGCGCATTTCCACGAGGACGAACGCGTCAAGTTCGAGGCGATGCCGGAGCTGGAGCGGCTGATGCTGCACCGCCTCGCCGAACTCGACGAGCTGGTGCGCAAGGCTTACGCCGATTTCGACTACAAGCGCATCTTCGCTGCGATGTCCGCCTTCATGACGTCGGACCTCTCGGCGTTCTATTTCGACGTCCGCAAGGACGCGCTCTATTGCGATCCTTATTCGTCGATGACGCGCAAGGCCTGCTTGACCGTGCTCGACCACTTGTTCCGCTGCACGGTGGTGTGGCTCGCGCCGATGCTCTGCTTCACGGCGGAGGAATCTTGGGCCTCGCGCTATGGCGAGGCGGCAAAGTCCGTGCATCTCGAAACCTTCCCCGAAGTTCCGGCCGCCTGGCGCGATGACAAGTTGGCCGACAAGTGGCGAAAGGTGCGCACCGTGCGCCGGGTCATCACCGGCGCCTTGGAGATTGAGCGCGCGCAGAAACGGATCGGCTCTTCTCTGGAAGCCCATCCGATCGTGCACATCACAGACGAAGAGTTGTTCGAGGCGGTTGTCGGCGTCGATCTGGCCGAGGTCTGCATTACGTCTGCCTTGACCTTGCGCAATGTCGGCACTTCTGGCGACGCCTTCAGTCTGCCTGACGTGGCGGGCGTGGCGGTGATCCCCAATCTCGCCGAAGGCACCAAATGCGCGCGCTCGTGGAAAATCCTCACCACCATCGGCGCCGATCCGGAATTCCCGGACGTCTCGCCGCGCGACGCCAAGGCGCTGCGCGAATGGGAAACCATGCGCAAGGCGGCGGAGTAATCCATTGTCCCATCTGCGTGGCCCGCTTACGTATTTCGGCTTCGTGGTCGCGCTCATCGCCTGCCTCGTCGATCAGGCCAGCAAGCTTTATCTGCTGTTCGTGATCGATCTCGCCAACCACCCGCTGCGGCTCGGCCCGTTCTTCGATTTCGTGCTCACCCGCAACACCGGCATCAGCTACGGCCTGTTCCAGACGCAAGGCGCGCTCGGCCAATGGGTGCTGCTCGGCTTCAAGGCGGTGGCCGTGCTGTTGCTCTGGCTGTGGCTGGCGCGTTCGAAGGACCGGCTGACGGCGCTGTCGCTGGGCCTGATCATCGGCGGGGCGGTGGGCAATGCGATCGACCGGCTGGCCTACGGCTGGGTCGCCGATTTCGTCCTTTTCCACGTTTCCAGCGGAACTTGGCGGTTCAACTGGTACGTCTTTAACCTAGCCGATGTAGCCATCGTTGCCGGGGTGGTGGGCCTGCTGTATGAATCCCTGGTTGGGGAGCGCGCCCCAAAAGCGCCCTGATCCCGGACAATGGTCCAGGGAAGGGAGTGCGGTATCCCCTTGGAATTGTAAGGGTGTAAGGCCACGGATGACCGATAACGTGCGGACAGGTTTAGCGGCTAAATTTAGCCTGTGGGCGCTTTCGCTCGCGGCTTTGGGCTGCCTGCTCGGAGCCGCGCTGCTCGCGACCAGCACCCCGGCCCGCGCCGGCGACGATGATGAGAACGTGCCGATCGACACCAAAATTATTCGCGGTCTGTTCGAGAACCTTGGCCTGCAACGTGATGGCGCCGGCATCAATTACCAAGAGCGCCCGCCGCTGGTGATCCCGCCGAACCACGACCTGCCGCCACCGGAAGCAGCCGATGCCGCGCTTGCCAGAAATCCGGCTTGGCCGGTCGATCCCGACGTGCAACGGCGCAAGCAGGAAGCGGCGGCGGAGCGCAAGGTCACTATGAATCCGGATGCGATCTTACTCAAAGAGCAGCGCCCGCTGCGGCCGGATGAAATGGCGCCGGGGCCCAAACCGCGCACGGTGCGCCAGACCGACGACGGTTATCGGCCGTCGCCAAATGGTTACGGCGGCGTGCTGCCGCCTGATAAACTCGGGGTCAGCGGATTCTTCGGCAAGATGTTCGGGAAAGAGGAACCAGTGGCTCACAGCTTTACCGGCGAGCCGTCGCGCTCGGCTCTCACCGATCCGCCGCCAGGCTATCAGACGCCGTCGCCGGATCAGCCCTACGGCGTTACCAAGACCAAGGCGCCGGCTCCCACGTCAGCCGACTACATATTGAACCATCCGGTGGGCGATACTCGCTAAATCGATACGCTTTGCGTCGTGCGTTCCGCGCGTCGCCGGCCTAAGCCGGGCGGCTTAGTGTCTCCGGCGGATTTGAAATTCATGTCATCGCAGCAGTCCTGGCACATCCGACCGCTTATGAGCGCCGCCGCGATCATCGCCGCGGCGCTGATCGCGAGCACGGCGTCGGCCGAGACGACGGGCATTTCCGTCGCCGACTTCACCTTGCCGAATGGCTTGGAGCTGGTCGTCATTCCCGACCACCGCGTCGCGGTGGTCACTCACATGATCTGGTACAAAGTCGGCGCCGCCGACGAGACGCCCGGCAAGTCGGGGCTGGCGCACTTCCTCGAACACCTGATGTTCAAGGGTACGGCGAAGAATCCGACCGGCCGTTTCTCGCAGGCGGTCGCCGCGGTCGGCGCGCACGAGAACGCCTTCACCACCGACGACTACACCGCCTATTACCAGCGCATCCCGAGCGGCCAGCTCAAGTCGATGATGGAGTTCGAGGCCGACCGCATGACCGGCCTGGTGCTCACCGACGACAAGGTGTTGCCCGAGCGCGAAGTGATCCTCGAAGAACAGAACCAGCGCGTCGGCAACAATCCGCGCGCGCGCCTGGGCGAGCAGATCGACGCCGCGCTGTTCCTCAACCATCCGTATGGCAAGCCGACGATCGGCTGGCGCCATGAGATGGAGCAGCTGTCGCGCGACGACGCGATCGGCTTTTACCGGCGTTTCTACGCGCCCAACGACGCGGTGGTGATCGTCGCCGGCGACGTCGAGCCGAACGAGGCGTTGAAATTCGCCGAGGAGACCTACGGCAAGGTCGCCCGCCACAGCAATATTCAACCGCGTGAGCGCCCGCAGGAGCCGCCGCCGGTTGCGGTACGCTCGTTGACTTTGGCCGATCCGCACGTCGAACAGCCGGTCCTGCAGCGCGACTACCTGGTGCCGTCCTTTCACACCGCCAAGCCGGGCCAATCGGAAGCGCTCGAGGTGCTCGCCCATATTCTGGGCGGCGGCTCCAATAGCCGGCTTTACCGCGCTTTGGTGGTGGACAAGCGCGTCGCGGTGAGCGCCGCCGCCTGGTACGACAGTTCCGCGCTCGACATGGCGAAGTTCGGCGTCTTTGGCGCGCCGCGTCAGGGCGTTACGCTGCCGCAGCTCGAAGCCGAAACCGACGCCGTCCTGGCCGACGTGATCGGCAAGGGCGTGTCGGCCGAGGAGCTGGAACGCGCCAAATCCCGCATGATCGCCGACGCGGTCTACGCGCAGGACAACCAGGTCAGCATGGCGCGCTGGTACGGCAGCGCGCTGATGACTGGCGCGACCGTCAGTGATGTGCGCGGCTGGCCGGGCCGCATCCGCAAGGTCACCGCCGAGGAGGTGCAGGACGCCGCGCGCCAATGGCTCGACAAGCGGCGCTCGGTCACCGGCTACCTGATCAAGGACGCGAGCCCGCAGGCGGAGAAGAAGTCATGACGCGTGTTCTGGCCGCCGCCGCGCTCGCCGCGCTCGCTCTGTTTGCCGGGGCGCCCGCCGCCTCGGCGATGACGATCGAGAAGATCGTCAGCCCGTCCGGCATCGAGGCCTGGCTGGTGCAGGAGCATTCCGTGCCGCTGGTCGCGCTCAACTACGCCTTCCATGGCGGCTCCGCCCAGGATGAGGCGGACAGAGCCGGCACCGCCAATCTCGCCGCCGATCTGCTCGACGAGGGCGCCGGCGATCTCGATGGCAAGACTTTCCATGAGCGGTTGGAGAACCACGCCATTGAACTCGGTTTCAATGTCGCGCGCGACTATTTCTACGGCTCGTTGCGCACGCTCAACGACAACCGCGACGAGGCCTTCGATCTGCTGCACCTTGCGCTCAGCGCGCCGCGCTTCGAAACCGATTCGGTCGAACGGGTGCGCGGGCAGATGCTGTCGGTGCTGCGGCGCGACAGCACCAATCCCAGCAGTCTTGCCAGCCGCCGCTGGTGGGAGACCGCGTTCCCGGATCATCCTTACGGCCGCGAAAGCCGCGGCACGCTGGACACCGTGCCGCGCATCTCCGCCGACGACATGCGCGATTATGTGCGCCGCGCCTTCGCGCGCAACGAGCTGACGGTCTCGATTGTCGGCGACGTCGACGCCAAGACCGCCGGCGCCCTGATCGATCGCGCCTTCGCCGGCCTGCCGGCGAAGGGCGACCTCAAGCCGGTCGCCGCTGCCAGCCCGCGCGGGATGGGCCGGACGATCGTCATCAATCTCGACGTGCCGCAGGCAGTGGTCGCCTTCGGCGGCCAGGGGCTGGCCCGCCACGATCCCGATTTTATGGCCGGCTACATCGTCAATCACATCCTGGGCGGCGGCACCTTTTCCTCGCGCCTCTACAAGGAGGTGCGCGAAAAGCGCGGGCTTGCCTATGGCGTCTCCGACAGCCTGGTCTGGTTCCGCCGTGCCGCCGTCGTGCTCGGCGGCACCGCCACCCGTGCCGACCGCGCCAGCGAGGCGCTGGCGATCGTCGAAGCTGAAACCAAGCGCATGGCCGAGAGCGGCCCGACCGCTGAGGAACTGGCGGCGGCGAAGGCGTTCGTGAAGGGCACCTATGCACTCTCGCTAGACACCTCGGGCAAGATCGCGGCCCAGCTCACCCAGATCCAACTCGACAATCTCGGCATCGACTATATCCAGCGCCGCGGCGCCATGATCGACGCGGTCAGCATCGAAGACGCTAAGCGGGCGGCCAGGCGCCTCTATGGCGGCGGCATGCTGGTCACCGTGGCTGGCCGGCCGAAGGGCTTAACGTCAAGCGCCGAGTGAAACGGTTGCGCGCCGCGCGCGTTAAAGGCAGATAGACCCGCAGCCATGGCCATCGTCCAATCCATCGACAGCGCGCTTGAACGCAAGATCGGGTCGCACGGCGTCTCCGACAAGGTCCTGAACGCCGCGCTCGCTCGCGCCGAAGCCGCGCTCGAAGCCTTGCGTGCGCGCCACGCCGATGGTGGCCTGCCGCTGCTGCGGCTGCCGGGAACCCACGACGATCTCATGCTGATCCGGCAGGCCGGCCGCCGGCTGGCCGAGAATGCCACCGACGTGGTTTTCCTCGGCACCGGCGGTTCCAGCCTCGGCGGCCAGACCCTGGCGCAGCTTGCCGGCCATGCGGTGCCGGGCGTCGGCGCGTTGCGCGCTCCGCCGCGCCTGCACTTCATGGACAACCTCGATGCCGACACCTTCGCCATGCTGCTCGGCAGGCTGCCGCACACGACGACGCGCTTCGTCGTCATCTCGAAATCCGGCGGCACCGCCGAGACGCTGATGCAGACAATCGCCGCGCTGTCGGCGGTGAAGGCGCAGGGGCTGGAGACGCGCATTCCCGATAATTTCCTCGGTCTCACCGAGCCGGCTAAGGGCGGCAAGAGCAACGGGCTGCGCGACCTGCTCGCCGCCCATCGCGTGCCGATCCTCGATCATCACCCCGGCGTCGGCGGGCGCTTTTCGGTACTCTCCAATGTCGGGCTGCTGCCGGCGGCGATGCTCGATCTCGATATTGCGGCGGTGCGCGAAGGGGCTTCCCTCGCGCTGACGCCGGTGCTGGCGAAGAAAAAGGCGGCCGAGGTGCCGGCCGCGCTCGGCGCCGCGCTCGCCGTGGCGCTGGCTGAGAGCAAGGGCAAGAGCATCAGTGTGCTGATGGCCTATGCCGACCGGCTCGAGCGCTTCACGCACTGGTATGTGCAGCTCTGGGCCGAGAGCCTCGGCAAGAACGGCAAGGGCACGACGCCGGTCGCCGCGCTCGGGCCGGTCGACCAGCACAGCCAGATGCAATTGTTCATCGGCGGACCACGCGACAAGCTATTCACCGTCATCACCGTCGATTCCGCCGGCCGCGGGCCGCGCATCGACGCGAACCTGGCCAAGCTTGCCGGCGAGCCCGATTTCGGCGGCAAGACCATCGGCGATCTGGCCGGCGCGGAAGGCCGCGCCACGGCCGAGACTTTGGCGAAGAACGGGTGCCCGGTGCGCACCCTTCATCTGTCGCGTCTCGACGAGGAAAGCCTCGGCGAACTGCTCATGCATTTCATGCTGGAGACGATCATCGCCGCGCATCTGCTTGGCGTGGATGCCTTCGACCAGCCGGCGGTCGAAGAGGGCAAGGTGCTGGCGAAGAAGTATTTGACGTCCTAGTACCATGCTCGTCCCCGCGAATGCGGGGACCCAGGGCCGCAATTTCCGAGTATGATCGCTCTGGATTCCCGCTTTCGCGGGAATGAGTGGAGTGTGAGCAGCGGCTCGGAATATGATTCAAGTCACCGACACCATCTCAATCGACGTCTCCGAGCTCTCGGAATCCTTCGTGCGCTCGTCCGGCCCGGGCGGGCAGAACGTCAACAAGGTGTCGTCGGCGGTGCAACTGCGCTTCGACGTGCGGCATTCGCCCTCGCTGCCCAACGACGTCGCCGTGCGGCTGATGCGGCTCGCCGGCAAGCGGCTCACCAAAGAGGGCGTCATCGTCATCATCGCGCAGAGCCACCGCGCGCAGGAGCGCAACCGCGCCGACGCGCGCGAGCGGCTGTTCGAGCTGATCCGCCAGGCGGCGGTTAAGCCCGTGCCGCGCCGCGCCACCAAGGTCCCGAAGGCCCAGAAGCGAAAGCGGATCGAGGGTAAAAAGCACCGTTCCACCATAAAACGGCTACGTGGCGGCAAGCCGAGCTTTGAATAGCGGGCATAGCTAACGTCTTTGCCTCGCGGGCGCCGCACCACGCCGATAAAGTCGGCGCGAAATCGAATCAGGTCCCTGCAATGCCCGTCCGCCAACTGTCCGAGGCCATCGTCAACCGCATCGCCGCCGGCGAGGTGGTCGAGCGGCCGGCGAGCGTGGTCAAGGAGCTGGTCGAGAACGCGCTCGATGCCGGCGCGCGCCGCATCGACGTGCTCACCGATGGTGGCGGCCGAAGGCTGATCCGCGTCACCGACGACGGCGAGGGCATGACGCGCGCCGATCTCGCGCTGAGCGTCGATCGCCACGCCACCTCGAAGCTCAAAGGCGACGACCTGCTCGCGATCGATACCCTCGGCTTCCGCGGCGAGGCGCTGCCCTCGATCGGCGCGGTGGCGCGGCTGACCATCACCACGCGCCACAAGAGCGAGCCGCACGCCTGGACGCTTCACCTCGATGCCGGCGAGAAATCCGACGTGAAACCGGCCGCGCTCGGGCAGGGCACCAGCGTCGAGGTGCGCGATTTGTTTTACGCAACGCCGGCGCGGCTGAAATTCCTCAAGACCGACCGCAGCGAGGCGGAAGCCGTGCGCGAGGTGGTGCGGCGGCTCGCCATGAGCCGTCCGGATGTCGCCTTCACGCTGGCCGGCGAGGAACGCGCGTCGGTGAACTGGGCGGCGGCCAATGACGAGCTCGGCCGGCTTGGCGACGTGCTCGGCCCCAACTTCCGGGCCAATGCGGTTCGCGTCGATGCGGAACGCGAAGGCGTGCGTGTGCAGGGCTTCGCCGGCCTGCCGACGCTGTCGCGCGCCAACACGCTCGGGCAATATCTGTTCGTCAACGGCCGCCCGGTGCGCGACAAAGTCCTGGTCGGCGCGGTGCGCGGCGCTTACGCCGACTATCTGCCGCGCGACCGCCATCCCTTGCTGGCCTTGTTCGTCACGCTTCAAGCGCGCGAGGTCGACGTCAACGTGCATCCGGCCAAGACCGAGGTGCGTTTCCGCGATGGTGGTTTGGTACGCGGCCTGATCGTGCGCGCGCTCAAGGAGGCGCTGGCGCGCGAGGGCCAACGCGCGGCTACGACCGGCGGCAGCGCCACCATTGCGGCGTTCCGGCCTTTGGCCATGGCGCGGCGCGGCTCCTACGACTGGCGGCGCTCGCCGGCGCGACCGCCCGGTTATGTGTCCGCGCGCAGCGCCACCGCGCTAGGTTTCGCCGAAGCGGCGCAGGCCGCCTTCGAGGTGGGCGAGCCGTCCGCCGATGCCGGCGTCGAGAGCTTCGCGCCGGCGGCCGAGCTGATCGAGCGTCCGCTCGGGGCGGCGCGCGCGCAGGTGCACGAAACCTACATCGTATCGCAGACCCGCGACGGGCTGGTGATCGTCGACCAGCACGCCGCGCACGAGCGCATCGTCTACGAGCGCATGAAAGCGGCGATCGGCAAGACCGGGGTAGCGCGGCAGATCCTGCTGATTCCGGAAATCGTCGAGCTCGACGAGGCCGACGCCGCGCGTTTGGTCGCACGCGCCGGTGAGCTCGCGCGCTTCGGCGTCGTCATCGAGGCCTTCGGGCCGGGCGCGGTGGCGGTGCGCGAGACGCCGTCGATGCTGGGCGAGATCGACGTGCAGGGTCTGCTGCGCGATCTCGCCGAGCACATGGCCGAATGGGACGACGAGCTGCCGCTCGAGCGCCGCCTGCTGCACGTCTCCGCCACCATGGCCTGCCATGGCTCGGTGCGCGCCGGGCGCCGCCTCAAGCCGGACGAGATGAACGCGCTCTTGCGCGAGATGGAAGAGACGCCCAATTCCGGCCAGTGCAACCACGGCCGCCCGACTTATGTCGAGTTGAAGCTCACCGACATCGAGCGGTTGTTCGGACGGCGCTGACGCTTAACGGTGGCGCAGAAAAATCAGCTCCGTATCGTCGTACTCGCGTCGCTCCAATTCCTCGTAACCTTCCGGCGCCTTGAAGCCGGCTTCCGCCGCTTCCTCCACCACAACCAGCGCGCCAGGCACGAGCCAGCCGCCGTCGCGCGCCGAGGCGAGCGCCTTTTCGGCGAGGCCCTTGCGGTAGGGCGGATCGAGGAAGCAGAGCGTGAACGGTTCGAGCGGATGCGCCGGCCCCAATTTGGTGGCGTCGCGTCGGAAAATGCGGGTGACGCCGCCCAATCCGAGCGACTCGGTATTGTCGCGCAGCAGCGCGCGCGCTTGCACGCCGTCGTCGACGAGCAGCGCGTAAGCCGCGCCGCGCGATATCGTTTCAATACCAAGCGCGCCGGTGCCGGCGAACAGGTCAAGCACGCGCGCGCCCGTCACCGGATCGCCGTAGGCGTGCATGAGGATATTGAACAGCGACTCGCGCAGGCGATCGGCGGTCGGGCGCAGGCCGTCCGATTTCGGCCCGGCGATCGGGCGCGAGCGCAAACGGCCGCCGACCACGCGCATTATTTTTGCCTTGGATATTTCGGCCGCGGCCCGCCGGTGCGGTCGCGGCGCGGTTGTCTTTTCTTGTCATTCCGGGACCCGCGAAGCGGGGACCCGGAATCCAGGGGCGGCTGCGAACCGTGTTTCTGCATTCCGGGTTCGCGACCTTGCGGTCGCGCCCCGGAATGACGAGGTGGGACCGGTGGCGCCGTATGGTCCACCAGTGGTGCGTCGAAATCCGCGCCGGCCTCAGCGACGATCTTCTCGCCGAGTTCGGTGCGGAGCGCTTGCGACTCGATCTCCTTAACCTCGCCCTCATCGAGCTCGCCCAGCTCGAACGGCCCGAACGCCACCCTGATCAGCCGGTTCACCTTCAGCCCGAGCGTCTCAAGCACCTTGCGCACTTCGCGGTTTTTGCCCTCGCGGATGCCGACGGTGAGCCAGACATTGGCGCCCTGTTCGCGGTCGAGCGTCGCCTCGATCGGCCCGTAGTGCACGCCTTCGACCGTGATGCCGGCGCGCAGCCGGTCGAGCGCGGGCTGCATGACGCGCCCGAGCGCGCGCACGCGGTAGCGGCGCAGCCAGCCGGTTGTCGGCAGCTCGAGCACGCGCGCCAGCCCGCCGTCATTGGTGAGCAGCAGCAGCCCTTCGGTGTTGATGTCGAGCCGGCCGATGCTGATCAGCCGTGGCAGATCCTTCGGCAGCGCACGGAAAATCGTCGGCCGCCCCTCCGGGTCGGAGTGGGTGGTCACCAGTCCACGCGGCTTGTGGTAGCGGAACAGCCGCGTGCGCTCGCGCGCCCGCAGCGGCTGGCCGTCCACGACGATGCGGTCGGCCGGCGTGACGTTGAGCGCGGGCGAGGTGATCACCGTGCCGTTGACGGCAACGCGCCCAGTGGCGATCCAGGCCTCCGCCTCACGCCTGGAGGCCAACCCCGCCCGCGCCATTACCTTGGCGATGCGTTCGCCGGGGGTTTGTTCGGTGCTCTTGCTCGCCATGCCGGAAGCCGCAATAAGGTTGCGGCCTGATAGCAGAGTTCGGGAGCCGATACGAGCGTGCCGACATTCATGCAAATCGCCCTCGAAGAAGCCCGCGCCGCGGCGGCGCGCGGCGAGGTGCCGGTCGGCTGCGTGATCGTGCGCGAGGGCGAGGTCATCGCGCGCGCCGGCAACCGCACGCTGGCCGACAAGGATCCGACCGCGCATGCGGAATTATTGGCGATCCGGCAGGCCGCGGCCGCGCTCGGCTCGGAGCGCCTTTCCGACTGCGATCTCTATGTGACGCTGGAGCCCTGCACGATGTGCGCCGCCGCGATGGCCTTCGCGCGTATCCGCGGGCTGTATTTCGGCGCCGCCGATCCGAAGGGCGGGGCGGTCGAGCACGGCGTGCGGTTTTTTTCCTCGCCGACCTGCCACCACCGGCCCGAGGTCTATGGCGGGATCAACGAGAGCGAATGCGCCGGATTGCTGCGCGACTTTTTCGTCGCACGGCGCTAGCTAAACAGTCTTGTCGACGAATTTGCCCATATCGGGCGGCGGCGGGGCCGGCTCGTCCGGCGATTCGGCGTCGGGTTCATTGTCCGGCTGCGACGGCCGCCGCTTGGACGGTCGTCCGGTCGTCGCCGAGACGACATAAACGCCAAGGCCACCCGCGCTCGTGATGGAGGTTTTGCTCATAGTGCGCCAAAGCTACCGGGCTAGGTGTCAATTTTGCGCAACGGCATTGAGCGAAAGAAGGCGGTGTCATGAAAGGATTTGTTGACCGTAGTCGTCAGCGCGCGTCGGCTTCGCGCGCGAATTCCCACGCCTTCTCGGCGAGCGGGCGGATCATCTCGGCCTTGGCCGGCGCGAACTCCGACGTGGCGGTGCCGTCGCGCACGCGCCCGATGATGCCCTGCAAAATGGCGGCGATGCGGAAGAAATTATAGGCGAGGTAGACCGGCAGCGCCGGGCGCGGATTGAGCCCGGTGCGCGCGACATAGGCGTCCACATAATCCGCCATCGAGGGTATGCCGAGCGCGCGCAGATCGTGGCCGACCAGCGAGGCGGTGCCGGCCGCGCTCTCGGAATGCGGCATATGCCAGGCCATCAGGTGGTAGGTGAAATCGGCGAGCGGGTCGCCGAGCGTGGACAATTCCCAGTCGAGCACCGCGACGACCTTCGGCTCGCTCGCCGCGACGATCAGATTGTCGAGCCGGTAGTCGCCATGCACCAGCCGTGTTGCTCCGCCGGGTGGAATGTGTTTCGGCAACCATTCGATCAGCCGTTCCATCGCGTCGATCTTTTCCGTTTCGGATGCGCGATACTGCTTCGACCAGCGCTCGACCTGGCGCGCCACGTAATTCTCGCCGCGTCCGAAATCGCCCAAGCCGATTTGCGCCGGATCGAACGTATGCAGGCGCGCGATGGTGTCGTTCATGGCGTCGTACACCGCTTCGCGCTCGGCCGGGTTCGAGCCCGGCATCTGCGGTTCCCAGAATACGCGGCCGTCCGCGAAGCTCATCACATAGAATGCCGTGCCGGCGATGGCCTCGTCCGCGCAATAGACGAGCGGCTCCGCCACCGGAAAGTCTTGCGCATGCAGCGCGCGGATCACGCGGTATTCACGGTCGACCGCGTGTGCCGACGGCAGCAGCTTGCCCGGCGGCTTGCGCCGCAACACGTAGCGGCGCGCCGGCGTCTCCAAGAGATAGGTCGGATTCGACTGGCCGCCCTTGAATTGCTTGACGATCAGCGGGCCGGCGAAGCCCGCCACGTGTCGCGCGAGATAGGCTTCGAGTCTCACCGCATCGAGCTGCAGCGCCGGCGCCGCGTCCTTGGTGCCCGTAAAAGCCTGCTGGCGGTTGATCGTCATCGTTCCGGCGCGACTACTTGCGCGCGGCGCCGAACGAAATCGGCGCATCCGCGTAAATCTTGTATTGCTGCGTCTTCGGCTTCGCCTTGTCCTCTTCGTTGAGATACTCGATCGAGCTCTTGCCGGTCAGTGCGCGCGGCAAAATCATGACGCGGATGAAACGGCTGGCCTTGTCGGCGGCCGCTTGCGCGAACACCGGGTCAGGGCCGGTCTCGTACCAGGCGCCGCCCGGGCCATAAGACGTCGAGCGGCCGTGAGTGTCGATACGGATGCCGCCCTCGATCAGGCAGCGGATGCCCGGCCCCTGGTGCCGGTGCAGATAGGCGCCGCCGCCGGGCGGAAAGGCCACGCTGTCGCCGCGCATCAGCAACTCGCCCTTCGGCATGGTCTCGAGAAACGCCGTCAGCTTCTCGTGCGACATCATGCCGGGCGCGCTGGCGACGGTCGAGCCGTGGTCGCCGCGCGACAGCTCCCAGCGCCAGCAGGTGACGCCGCCGGCGCCGGGCTTCACCAGCGCCGCGCCTTCGCCCTGCCAGGAGGAGCCTTCGTTGACGGTCTCGCCGGCGATCGTGGCCGAGCCGTGCACCACGAAGATGAAGCGCGGCAGCGGCGGCAGTTGGAATTCGATGGTTTCAGCGGTCGAGAGCACGTCTTCGTAAAGCCGCAACACGGGATGCATTTCAAACTCCGGCAATTAGTCTTTAGTGCGCATGATCTTGTCCGAAAACCGGTACCCACTTTTCGGGATCATGCGCTGAAGAACTCTAGCAAAGCCGCGGCGGTGGCTTCGGGATTTTCCTCGGTGAGGAAGTGGCCGGAGTCGATCGGCCGGCCGGTCGCCTGCGGCGCCCATTGCTTCCAGATGGCGAGCGGTTCGCCGGTCTCGTTGGCGATGCCGGCGCCGCCCCACAGCGCCAGCAGCGGGCAGGCGATGGTCTTGCCCGCTTTGCGGTCGGCCTCATCGTTGATGACATCGGCGCCGCCGGGTGCACCGGCACGGTAATCCTCGCACTGGGCATGAATGCGCAACGGATCGGAGAACGACGCACGGTAGTGCTCGAGCGCGCGCGCGTCGAAAGCGGACAGATTCTTCGCCTTGGCCCAGCTCGCCATCTTCCATTCGAGATAGGCCACCGGCGCCTTCTCGATCAGCATTTCCGGCAGCGGATAAGGCTGCGCCAGGAACGGCCAGTGCCAGACTTTCATCGCCATGTTGGCGTCCATGCCGTGCCACATGTCGTAGGTCGGCACGATGTCGAGCGTTGCCATGCGCTCGACCCGGCCGGGATGGTCGAGCGCGAGCCGATAGGCAACGCGGCCGCCGCGGTCGTGGCCGGCCAGCCGAAAGCGCACAGCCCCAAGTTTCTCCGTGACCTCGATCATGGCGTTCGCCATCGAGCGCTTGTCGTAGGGCGCGTGCTTGGCGTCGGCTTCCGGCACCGCCGACCAGCCGTAGCCGGGCAGGTCGGGGATCACCAGCGCGAAGCGCGCAGCCAAGGCCGGCGCCACGCGGTGCCACATCCCGTTGGTTTGCGTGTAGCCGTGCAGCAGCAACAGCGGCGGTCCGCTGCCGCCGGTGCGGGCGAAGATCTTGCCCGCCGCCGTGTCGATCCAGTGCGAGGCGAATCCGGGGAACAGGTCGGCGAGATCGGGCATCAGGTACTCCGTCATGCCCGGGCTTGTCCCGGGCACCCACGCCTTTCTTGCAGCATCAAAGCAAGACGTGGATGGCCGGGACAAGCCCGGCCACGACGATTTTCCGAGTAACCGGCTTCGCAGCTTTGCGGAGTTTGCGGACTTAATTGGCTTGCAGTCCCGGGTCGCGCCGCAAACTCAGGCGCACGTTCGCGTCGGGGTCGCGGCCGACCACCTGGCCGTTCACCACAACCGCATCGGGGTCCTGCACGGGATAGGCCGCGTAGGCTTGGTCGGCCGTCATGCGATGGGCCAGGTGCTTGGTCGGCGCGGCGAATGTCGGGGAGGCGGCGAGCGTTGCCAGCGCCACGGTCGTCATCAGGAACTTCATGTCGTATCTCCAGAAAAGTTATCGCCCATGCGGCGAACTTAGAAATCACCGCGCGATTGAAAACCGCGACGCGCGCATGCGAGCCATGCTGGAATAATTTTTATGTTGCGATTATTCGCTGGCAATCGATGCAGCGCCAAACCCTTGCCGGCACGCACACGACCAAAGGCGTAGACAAACTCTATGCCGCGATGACAAAGTCGTGACGCCGCCGTGAATGAAATTAAAAAACTTTAATTCTTTTCGCGTGCGATCGCGCGCCAGCCGATGTCGCGACGGCAGAATCCGTCCGGCCAATTTATTTTATCGATCGCGGAATAGGCGCGCTGCTGCGCCTGCGCCACAGTTTCGCCGCGCGCACACACATTGAGCACGCGCCCGCCGTTGGCGAGAATGCGTTTGCCGTCGGCCTTGGTGCCGGCGTGGAAGATTTCGACGCCCTCGACTTGCGCCGCCGCGTCGAGGCCCTCGATCACGGAGCCCTTGGCGTAATTGCCGGGATAGCCTTTCGCCGCCATCACCACGGTGAGCGCCGCGTCCGGATACCAGCGCAGATCGAAATGCTTCAGCTGGCCGTCGCGCGCGGCGATCAACGCCGGTAGCAAGTCGGACATCAGCCGCAGCATCAGCACCTGGCACTCCGGATCGCCGAAGCGGACATTGTATTCGATCAGTTGCGGACCGCTCGCGGTGATCATCAGCCCGGCGAACAGCACGCCCTTGTAGGGCGCGCCCATCGCCTTCAACGCGCGCACGGTCGGCTGGATGATCTCGTCCATCACGCGCTGATTCATTTCCGCCGTCATGACCGCCGCCGGCGAATAGGCGCCCATGCCGCCGGTGTTCGGGCCCTTGTCGCCGTCGCCGACGCGCTTGTGGTCCTGCGCTGACGCCAGTGCGACCGCGGTCTCGCCGTCGCACAGCGCGAAGAACGACGCTTCCTCGCCGACCATGCAATCCTCGATCACGATTTCCCAGGCCGGCGCGCCGAGGCCGCCGCCGAACATCATGTCGATGGCGGTTTCCGCCTCGGCGACGGTTTCCGCCACCAAGACGCCCTTGCCGGCGGCGAGCCCGTCCGCCTTCACCACAATCGGCGCGCCCTTCTTGCGCACGTAGTCTTTCGCCGGTGCGGCGAACTTGAAGCGCTCGTAGGCCGCGGTCGGAATCTTGTTGGCCTTGCACAGGTCCTTGGTGAAGCCCTTCGAGCCTTCCAGCCGGGCCGCCCATTTGGAGGGGCCGAAGGTCTTGATCCCGGCGGCCTCAAGATCGTCGGCGATGCCGGCGACCAGCGGCACTTCCGGACCCACCACGACGAAGTCGATCGTGTTCGCCTGGCAGAACGCGATCACCGCCTTGTGGTCGGCGAGGTCGAGCGCGACGCAGTCCGCCTCCTGCGCGATGCCGGCATTGCCCGGCGCGCAATAAATTCTATCCGCGAGCGGACTGGCCGCGATTTTCCAGGCCAGCGCGTGCTCGCGTCCGCCGGAGCCGAGGATCAGGATGTTCATTGTGCCTGCGTCCGCTACCGATGTCGGTTAGCGGGCGGGGGCGGTAAGGACAAGGGGGAGCGGCAGTTTATCGACAGGCGATACGCTCAGCGGCGGAGCGAAAAGTGCGGGTGGCAGGTGTGCTCTTCCACGTGGTGGACATAGGCTTCCGCGCTGTCGTGGTAGTGGATGTGACCGATGCCGTGGAAATGCATCTCGTCGTGGCAGGTCGGGCAGGTCACGCGGTCCGCACCCGGATATTCTCGACTTCGTGCTCATGTGGATTGGTCATGGCCGTCTCCGCCCGCGAGAATGAGGCAAAAGGGTTGATGAGACGTTGCCGCGGCCGCCGGGTGCCTCCCGTTCGAGGCGGTGGTCGTATACGGTAGCGGCATGGCTCGCAGCAGAATCACCGACGACCTCGAGGTGCGCTCCGATCTGGCAGCGCCGCCCGGCAACCTGCCCGAATGGACGGTGTCCGAGCTGTCGGCGGCGTTACGCAAGACGGTCGAGGACGCCTATGGCTATGTGCGGGTGCGCGGCGAGGTGTCGGGCTTCAAGGGCCCGTCGCCCTCCGGCCACGTCTATTTCCGCCTCAAGGACGACAAGGCGGTGCTGGAAGGCGTGATCTGGAAAGGCGTCTACGGCCGCATGCGGGTGAAGCCGGAAGAGGGCCTCGACGTCATCGTGTCGGGCAAGCTCACCACCTTCGCCGGCTCATCGAAATACCAGATCGTCATCGACACGCTGGAGCCCGCCGGCATCGGCGCGCTGATGAAGCTCCTGGAGGAGCGCAAGAAGAAGCTCGCCGCCGAAGGCCTGTTCGACGAGGCACGCAAGCAGCTCCTGCCATTTTTGCCGGAGGTGATCGGCGTGGTGACCTCGCCCACCGGGGCGGTGATCCGCGACATTCTGCATCGGCTCGCCGACCGCTTCCCGCGCCGCGTCTTGGTGTGGCCGGTGCGCGTGCAGGGCGAAGCCTCCGCCGCCGAGGTGGCGAACGCGATCCGCGGCTTCAATGCGCTGCCCGAGCATGGGCCGCTGCCGCGGCCGGACCTGATCATCGTCGCGCGCGGCGGCGGCTCGCTCGAGGACCTGTGGTCGTTCAACGAGGAGATCGTGGTCAGGGCTGCGGCCGACAGCATGATCCCGCTGATCTCCGCGGTCGGCCACGAGACCGACATCACGCTGATTGATTTTGCGTCCGACCGGCGTGCGCCGACGCCCACAGCCGCCGCCGAAATCGCCGTGCCGGTGCGCAGCGACCTGCTGGCGGAAATTTCCGCGCTCGCGGTGCGCCAAATCAGGTCGTGGCAGCGCGGCATCGAGGTGCGGCGCACTGAGCTGCGCGCGGCAACGCGTGCTTTGCCGGCGGCCGACGAGTTGCTGGCCGTTCCGCGCCAGCGGCTGGATGCGCTGGCGAAACGATTGCCACGCGCCCTGCACGCGAACGCGCAACTTCACCGCACCCAGTTCACCCGGGTTGGCACCAAGCTGTCGCCACGGCTGTTGAAGTTGCGGCTGGCGCGCTCAAGCGAGATCGTCGTCACGCTCGAACAGCGTGGCAAGCGCGCGCGCGAAAACTATCTGCAGCGGCGATGGGACCGCGTGCGCAGCGCCGAACAACTGCTCAAGGCGTTTTCGTACCAGGGTGTGCTCGCGCGCGGCTTCGCGCTGGTGCGCGACGGCGAAGGCCATCCGCTGCGCACGGCCGCCGCGGTTGCCGGCGGCATGCGGCTGGAAATCGAATTTTCCGACGGCCGCGTGGCGGCGACCGCTGACGGCGAGGGCGTTCCGCCGGCAGCCAAGCCGAAGCCGCGGGCGCGTGGCGGCGGAACCGGCGGGCAGGGCCGCCTGTTTTGACAGGCCGGTCATGACAAAGGCGGGCGGCGGGGTTTCGTTTGCCGCGGCGAAGGACTATCTTTGATACGTCGCTCGCGCCGGAGGTCCAAGGAGGTCCCGTTGCTCAATCGCTATGACCGCTCGGTGCCGATGAACGGTGAGGCCGAGGTCAAATACCTCGACGGCGATTTCCGCGTGGTCAAGCCGGGTGCTTTCGTGCGCTGCGCGGTGACCGGCGTGCCGATCCCGCTCGAGGAGCTCAAATACTGGAGCGTCGATCTGCAGGAGGCCTATGCCTCGCCGCAGGCGGTGCTGCAGCGCCTGCGCCCGCAGGCCGGCCGGTAGCTAGCGCCGCAGCTTCGCCAGTACCATCCGCCGCAATTCATCCGCTTCCTGCACCACCATCGTCACCGGCAGCACGTGCGTCTTTTTGGCGAGCGCCGCCAGCAGCGGTTCGCCCGTCATGCGCGCACGATCCTTCTCGGTGGTGAGCAGCGCGAGCCCGCCGTGTTCGGCCTGCATGATCAGACCGGCGGCTTCTTCGGCCGTGAAACGGTGATGATCGGGAAAGGCTCTGCGCTCGGCGACCGCGATCCCGGCTGCCGCGGCGGTGGCGAAAAACTTGTCGGGATCACCGATGCCGGCGAAAGCCAGCACCTGGCGTGCCCGCAGCGGCGCGACCGCCGCCGCATCCGGCTGCAAGCGTCCATGGAAAACTGGCAGGCCGGGAGCCGCGGTCACGACATCGCGCGCGCCATCGCCGTCGCCGACCACCAGTAGCGCGTCGGTGCACTCAAGCTGCGCCGCGAGCGGCGCCCGCAACGGCCCGGCGGGAAACACGCGTCCGTTGCCGATACCGCGCCGCCCATCGATGACCGCCAGCGTGAAATCCTTGACGAGCGACGCATTCTGCAAGCCGTCGTCCATGACGACGACGCTGGCGCCGCCCGCAAGCGCCGCTTGCGCGCCCGCCACGCGCTCGCCCGCCACGATGGTCGGCGCTACCCGCGCCAGCAGCAGCGCCTCGTCGCCAACCTGCGCGGCCGTGTCGGCATGAGGGTCCACGCGGTGCGCGCCGGGGAGGTTGCCGCCATAGCCGCGGCTCAGACAAAACGTCCGCTCGCCGGCCTCCTGCAGCATTTTGGCGAGCATCATCGCGGCCGGCGTCTTGCCCGCCCCGCCGAGCGTGAAATTCCCGACGCACAGTACCGGCACGCCGGCGCGCGCGCCTTGCTTCATCATCCGCCGCGCTGCGATCGCGCCATAACCGGCGGCGGCCGGCGCCAGCAGGCCGGCGGCCAGCCCGGCTTGGCGCCACCAGAAGGCCGGCTCACGCATTGTCGGCTCGCTGGTGCAGGCGAAGCTGCATCAGATAGGGATCGAGTGACTGCAAGGTGCGCTCGAGCGCGCCGCCGAGCGACTCGATCGTCATGCGGGCGGCCTCGGCGACGCGGCTGCGCGCTTCAGGTTGCGCCATCATGGCGCCGAGAGCGGCCGTGAGCTTGCTGGCATCGACGACCAGTTCGGCGCCATGCGCGCGATCGAGCTCCGCGTAGATCTCGGCAAAATTCCAGACATGCGGACCGTGCAGGATGGCGGCGCCGAGCTTGGCGGGCTCGATCGGATTCTGCCCGCCATGCTCGGCCAGCGAGCCGCCGACGAAGACGATCGGCGCCAGGCGGTAGATCAGGCCGAGCTCGCCGACCGTGTCGGCGACATAGATATCGGTTCTCGCGTCGGGCAGTTTGCCGCGCGAGCGCAATTTGACGTTCAGCCCGGCGGCCCGGGCGATGTCCGCGACGCCGGCGCCGCGCTCGGGATGGCGCGGTACGATCAGCGTCAGCAGGTTGGGGAAGTTCGCGCGCAGCTTCAGGTGCGCGTCGATCATCGCGGCTTCTTCGCCGGCATGGGTCGAGGCCGCCGCGATCAGCGGCCGGCCGGCGGTGGCGCGCTGCAAAGCCGCCAGCTTGCCGCGGTCGGCGGGCGGCGCCGGCCCGTCGAGTTTGAGATCGCCCGTGGTGACGACGTGCGGCGCGCCCAGCTCGCTGAGCCGCTCGGCGTCGGCCGGCGTTCGCGCCAGGCAAAGATCGAGCCGCTGCAGCAGGGCGCCGATGGTCGCCGGCAAATGACGCCAGCGCCGGAACGAATTTTCCGACAGCCGGCCGTTGACCAGGATCATCGGAACGCCGCGCCGCGCCGTCTCGATCATGATGTTCGGCCACAGCTCGGATTCGACGAACAGCGCGAGATCGGGCTGCCAATGATTGAGGAAGCGGCGCACGAAAAACGGCACGTCGATCGGCACGAATTGATGGATCACGCCGCGCGGCAACCGCTGCTCGGCGAGCCCGCCCGAGGTGACGGTGCCGGAGGTCACCAACAGATCGACTTCGCGGGCGTGAATGCGCTCGATCAGCGGCAAAACGCTGATCAATTCGCCGACGCTCGCGCCATGCAGCCAGACCAGCGGCCCGAGCGGGCGCGCCGCTGCGCTGACGCCGCGCCGCTCGGGCAGGCGCACGCCATGCTCCTTGCCGTGCCGCAGCCGCCGCGCCAGGAACAGTGGCGCGAGCGGCGTCATCGCCCCCGAAAATATTCGGTAGGCCCGCAACGCTGCCGGCAGCCGGTCGCTCACAACTGCGCGCTCCCCTTGCGGTCGACGATCTCGTAGGCGCGCGCGGTCAGCCGGTTGAGTTCGTTCTCCACATGCAGCCGCGCGGATTCAAGCACCGCGCTGTCGGCGTCCTTCGGCACATAGATAGCGTCGCTCACCGCGACGACGATCCGGCTGAACGGAAGATTGACGGCGCTGCGATCCCAATTGTCGAGCTCTTTGCGGCGGCTGCTGGCGATCGCGGCCGCGTAGATCGGCCGGCCGGAATGCTTAGCCAGCTTGATGACGCCGAGCCCGGCGACGCGTGCGACCTTCGGAACGTCGGCGGTGAGGGCCACGTTGTAGCCCTCCGCGAGCGCTTCGAGCATTTCGGTGAAGGCCGCGGCGCCGCCCTTGCGGGCGAATTCGCGGTTATGCGCGCCGGAGCCACGAATCGTCTCGATGCCCAATTTCTCGGCCGCGCGGGCATTGATCTCGCCGTCGCGGTGGCGCGAGATCAGCGCCTTGACGCGGTGACTGCCGTCGCTCTTTTTCACGAACGGCATCAGGAAATGCTGGCCGTGCCACATGGCGATGATCACCGGCGGTCGCACGATATCGTAGATATTCGGCGGGTCGAAGACGATGCGGCTGGTGTGCCAGACCAACCGCAGATACCACGCTCCCGCCGTTGCAACGGCGCCCTGGAAGGCGGGCGAACCGACAATCCGCTTAAATGACGGCATCAGCACCTGCTCAACGCGCCGCAGAGCCGGCGCGGCGGGAGAAGCGCGGGGCGGTGCGGGTGGACGATGGAATAACGCATACCGCGCCGTGGATTAAGCTACGGGCCGGATTTATGCAAACTCGCCGAGGCGGTTGCGCACCAGATCGATCAAGGTGCCGTGGCGGGCGTTGCCGGCCGCGAGCAGAGCGCCATGGGAGGCGTGCGCGCCATTGTAGCGCAGCGGCTGGCCGGAAAAATCGGTGAACAACCCGTCGGCTTCGTACACCAGCAGGTCGGCCGCGGCCAGGTCCCAGTCGTGGCTGCCGGACGAGGCGAAGGCGGCGTCGAGGCCGCCATGAGCGACGCGCGTGATCCGCAGCGCCAGCGAATGCACCTTGGGCTGCGGCAGGATGCCGATGTCGAGGCCGGCAAGCCTGTCGAGATAGCGTTTCGGGCCGGCGATTTTGGAGCCTTCAAGCGTGGCGCCGCGGCTGACCGCGATCGGCGCGCCATTGAGCGCGGCGCCCTTGCCCTTTTCCGCGAGGAACATCTCATCGCTCACCGGCGCAAACAGCGCGGCCAGGACCGGCCGGGAGTTTTCCACCAGCGCGACCGAAATGGTCCAGTCGGCGCGGCCCGAGATATAGGCGCGGGTGCCGTCGATCGGATCCACCACCCAGTTGAGCGGCAGACCGCGCGCCGGCGGCGCTTCCGTTTCCTCCGACAGCCAGCCGGCGCCCGGCACGAGTTCGCCGAGCCGCGTGCGCAACAGATCGTTGACCGCGATATCGCCCTCGCTCACCGGCGAATGGTCGTCGCCTTTGGTCCAGCGCTTGAGCGGGCCGCGCGCGGTCGCGCGCGCCAACTCGCCGGCCTCGCGCATCACCGCTTCGAGCGACGTCCGCAAAGCTGCGCGGTCACTGCCCGGCAACGGTCAAGCCCTCCAGCCGTACTGTCGGCGCATTGGTACCGTAGCGGAATTCGAGATCGTTGGCGGGCGTGAGCGTCCGGAAGATGTCGAGCAGATGTCCGGCGATGGTGACTTCGCTCACCGCGTAACCGCGCTTGCCGTTCTCGATCCAGAAGCCGGAGGCGCCGCGGCTGTAGTCGCCGGTCACCATGTTGACGCCCATGCCGATCAGATCGGTGACGTAAAAGCCGTCCTTGATGTCGGCGATCAGCGCTTCGGGGCTCAGTGGTCCGGTTTCCAGGTGCAGATTGCTGGCGCCCGGCGAAGGTCCCGAGGACACGCCGCGGTTGGCGTGGCCGGTGGTGGTGAGCCCGAGCTCGCGCGCGGTCGCGCAGTCGAGAATCCACGAGCGCAAGACCCCGTCGTCGATCAGCGCGAGTTTTTTGCCGGCGACGCCTTCGCCGTCGAACGGATGCGAGCGCAGGCCGCGCTTGCGTAAGGGATCGTCGATGATCCGGATGCCGTCGGCGAACAGTTTGGCGCCCATCTTGTCGCGCAGAAAGCTGGTCTTGCGCGCGACCGAAGCGCCATTCACGGCGCTGGCAAGATGCGAGACCAGCGAGCCCGCCACGCGCGGATCGAACACCACCGGCACCTTGCAGGTGGTCACCTTGCGCGGGTTGAGCCGCTCGATCGCGCGCTCGCCGGCGGAGCGGCCGATTTTCTCAGGGCGATCGAGATCGGCGGCGTGCCGCACGCTCGAGTAATCGTAGTCGCGCTCCATGCCGGTGCCGGTGCCGGCGATCGCGGTCATCGAGATGCCGTGGCTGGAGCCGAGATAGGCGCCGCGGAAGCCGTGGCTGGTCACCAGCACCATGCCGCCGATGCCGGCCGAGGCGGAGGCGCCGCCCGACTTGGTGATGCCCTTGACCGCGAGCGCGGCCGCTTCGGCGGCGCGCGCCATGGCCTCGAGTTGCGCGACGCTTGGCAGGTCCGGATCGATCAGATCAAGATCGGGAAAATCGTGCGCCAGCAGCGCTTCGTCGGCGAGCCCGGCATATTTGTCTTCGGGTGCTGCGCGCGCCATCGCCACCGCGCGCTCGGCCAGCGCCGCGCTGCCGTCGCTCGCCGTGTCGTTGGTCGAGACCACCGCCTGCCGCTTGCCGACCAGCACGCGCAGGCCGAGATCGTCGCCTTCCGCGCTTTCGCTCTCCTCGACCGCGCCGTCGCGCACCTCGATCGACAGCGACATCGCGCGCACCGCCACCGCGTCGGCGGCGTCGGCGCCGGCCGCGTGCGCGGCCTTGACCAGCCGCTCGGCGCGGTCGGTGAGGGCGGTCTGGTCGAACAAAGATGAGGCGGGAGCACGCATGGTTGGATCGACTTCAAATGGGTCTAAACGGGACGCGGTTCAACCGCCGTTCCGAACATTTTGCGGAATGCTGTCAACACCTCGTCAATCATGGTTCGCAACGCCCCGTCAATCATGCAACGCGAAGCGGGCGCAGCTACCCTCGGTTAACCGCGAACATTAAGCGGATTCGGACGCCTTTCTGCCATCATCTTCGCACGACCGGAGCAATAAGCCCGGCGTGGGAGAGTTTCGAGGCGTCAAATGCGAAGTGGCGGTAAGCCCGCCGGGTCGAGCCGCAGCGCGCGGCTCGACCCGTTCAGCCTGCCGGCGCGCTTTGCGGCAACCGACGCCGCGGCCGACGAGCGGGTGCGGCACGTGGAACTCACCCGCGAGCGCGTGGTGGTGCGGCGATCACTCGCCGGCATGCACATGGCGCTCAACATGCCGGTCTCCGCCTTTTCCGGGGTGGCCATCAGGGTGCTGGTGGGCGAGGGCGATGCGGAAGCCTCCTGCTCCGTCACGCTCGAACACAAGGATCCTTCGCTCGCGCTGCCGCTGTTTGTGTCCGGCGAGGCCGACGACGCGTTCGCCGAATGGCGCGCCTGGGGCAATGTGCTGGGCCTGCCGCTCCTGGTCGCCGAGGATGACGGCGTGCTGCGCGAGCCGTTCGCGCGCCTCGGCGGCGTGCGCATCGCCGATGTGCGTCCGCGCCGGCGCCGCCGCAGCGCGCTCAAGCGCCGCCGGCCGTCGATGCCGCTGCGCCGCGCCACCGGCAAACTTACCGAGGCGACGCCGGTCTATCGCGGCGAGCGCGAAATCATCGCACGCAATTAGTTGTCTCGGGCGTCTTGAGATTTGTCGTGGCCGGGTCAAGCCCGGTCATCACGCCGTCGTCACTCACACCGCTGCAGGTTGAGCGTGCCGCCGGACTGCAGGTTCATCTGGATATGGTCGGCATCGACCAGGCTCAGCGTATAGATGACTTGCGCGTTGTTGACCTGGCCGTTGCTGAACACATCGACGACGCGATAGCGCGACGGTCCGCCGGTTACCGATTTGTTGCGGTAGGCCGGCACGCCGCCCTTGCTGTCGGTGCGCTGATTGCCGTTGAAGGCGATGACGCGCTTGCCGCTGCAGTCGATCGTACCTTTGGCCGAGCTCGTGCTCTGGCCCCACGGGCCGGTGACCGGGTAATTGTCGGCGAGCGCCGGCATGACCAGCGCGCCCATCAGCATCGCGGATAGAATCGTTTTGCGCATAGTATAAAGCTGGCTCCCCGGCGCCCAAATTCAAGCGCAAGTCGTGCGGATGCTTAACAAACGTCGTGGTTATTAATATCAATTCGCGCCGCCGCCGTAACCGGGCGCGCTCAGGACGCTGCCGCCTGGCTCCAGGTATGGCCGCGTTTGCCGTGATAGAAACCGTTGGAGAACGGCGCATCAAACTTGAAAGCGTCGAGGCGGGTCGTGGCCTCAGCCGGATCGATGCGCCGGTCGAGAGCGTCGCGGAAAATCGCGGCCAGCGCCACCATGTCGCAACTGTGCGGCGACAGGCGGAAGCGGGCGATGCCCATGTCCTGTAAGTCGGCAAGTTCGGCGGCCAGACTGAGGTAGTCGTGCGACATGGTCTGGATGCCGTTCACGATCAGGAACGGCTTGTCCTCCAGCGTGCGCAGCGTCATGCCGTCCGGATCGACGTTGCAGATAAACTGGCAACTGTCCTTGGTCCGCCCGTGCGCGCGCGCGTGGTAGCAGCGCGCCGATAGCGCCAGCCCCACGCGGCCGAACACCTGTACTTCGAGCGTGACGCCGAGCTTGGCCGCTTCCGGGCTTAGCGCCCGGATCGCGTCCGCCGGCATTTCCGGCGGCAGGCAGACATTGCGCACGCCGTTGCCGGCCAGCACCGCCACCGTGCGCTCGTTGTAGACATTGATGAACGGGCCGGCGTAATGCGGCCGGCCGCGCAAACGCAACAGAGCGGAGCCATCGTTGGCTTCCACCATGCCGTCCGCGGCGCAGGCCGCGTCGATCATCTGGCGTTCCTGCTTGGACATCACTTCGGCCAGCGTGGAGCGCACGATGGTCTTGCCGGCGGATTTCAGCCGCGCGGCCACCGCGTCCAGATAATCGTCGAACAGCGGCGCACGCTTGTTACAGACGACTTCGCCGAGATAGACGGTCGAGACTGGCGCCTCGTCGGCGATGCGGAAATAAAAATCGCGCCAGCTTTCCGGCTGCCAGTTGAACAGCACCGGCCCCAGCGTGAGCTCGCTCGAATTCGCCTGCACCGCTATCTCCATCGCTTGCTGGGGAAGGCGCCTTCGGTCTCGCGGCGGCCTTCGGTGAGCGCCAGCAGGCTGGCGAATGCGGCCTCGCGGCCCGCCATGATGTCGTCGACCGCCTTGCGGAAGGCGCCGACCACCGACTTCACATAGGCGCGGCTGCGCTGGCGGCCTTCGATCTTGAGCGCGGTGACCCCGGCCCGCATCATGTCGGGCAAGAGCGCCGACAAATTGAGGCTGACCGGCTCCTCGAAGGCGTAATAGGGCTCGCTCTGCGCGCCGCACAGATAGCGGCCCTTGCAGATGGTCGGATAGCCGGCGCTTTCGCCGCCGGCAAAGCAGTCGATCACGTAGTCGCCGAGCCGCGTCGTCAAATTGCGCGCGGCGTCCTCTTCGTAATGCACATCGGCTGCCGGCGAGCAGACGCCGTCCATATTGGTGGATTCGCCCGTCACGTAATTGCTGAGGTAGCAGCGGCCCTCCGCCATCATCCCGATATTGCCGAAGATGAAGGCCTCGATCTCGCACGGGATTTGGCTGTGCAGTTCGGCGATCTCGGCCACGGTGAGCATGCGCGGCAGCACCACGCGCTTGACGCCGAACTGCTCGCAATAGAAGCGGATCGCCTCGGGCGAGGAGGCGCCGGCCTGCACCGAGAGATGCAGCCGCAGCTCCGGATAGGTGTGGGCGGCATAATCTGCGACGCCCATGTCGGCGACGATCGCGGCGTCAACGCCGAGCTTTGCGGCGCCGTCGATCGCGTCGCGCCACATGTCAAACTTGCCGGCGGGCGGAAACGTGTTGACCGCGAGCAGCAGCTTGGCTTTGCGGGCATGCGCATAGGCAAGCGACTGCTCGACCTCGGCAACCGTGAAATTCAGCCCGGGAAAATTGCGCGCATTGGTCTCGTTCTGCAGTCCGCAATAGACCGCGTCGGCGCCCGCATCGACCGCGGTGCGCAGCGCTGCCGGCGTGCCCGCCGGGCACACCAGTTCCGGGCGCTGGTAATCTTGCGCGTCGCTCATCTTATCTCCCCCGTACCGAGCGCACCGCCGACAGCGCGAGCCCCGCCGGGCCCGACAACGGCCCGAAGCTCGCAACCACGCTGTCGAGCGCCGAGCCTTCGAAATCGTCGAGCGCGTTGCGCAGCGCCACCACCGCTTCGGTATCGCCGCTCACTTGCAGGTCGCGCGAAAAGAACAGCGCGTCGCCGTCGAGCGAGCCGTCGATCATGTCGAGCAGGTTGAAGAAGGTGCCGGCGATCGCGGCGTCGTGCGCCGGCCGCTCATGGCGGCGATGCGCGGTGAGCAGCGGTCGCTCGGGCAACGGCGTGAGCACCAGCACGAAGGGCAGGTCGGTCGGATCGATCAGGAAGCGTTTGCCGGCGTGGGCCCCGAGCCGGTGGAAAAGTTCGGGACGCGACTGCGCCACATGGGTGGCGATCCGGTTGAACATCGGCTGCAGCAGCGCCAGCGGCACCGGCACCAGCAGCAGGCTGGGGGCATTTTCCAATAGGGCTTTGAGCGGCGAGGTCGGGCGGCCCGCGCGGGGAGGGGCTAACATTTGAGGAACGTAGCGCCGCCGCCGCCGCCGGCATTTGATCAAGGTCAAGGCGAGGGCCGGTTTGCCGGCGGTTGGCGGCCTGCGGCGCGCGGTCGCGGCTAGCCCGGCGGGCCATATCCCCCCGCCGTCGGCGTCTGGATGATGACGGCCTCATTGGCGTCGATCACCGTCTCGTCGCAGCCTTGCAGGCGCTCCATGCGGCCGTCCTTGCGGCGCGCCCAGTTCTCGCCGATCTGGCCGGCTTGCCCGCCCGCTAAGCCGAACGGCCGCACGCGGCGGTGGCCGGACAGGATCGTGCATTCCATCTTTTCCAGGAAACGGATGGTGCGTCGGATACCGTCGCCGGCATTCCATTTTCCGCGCCCGCCCGAGCCGGTGCGGATGTGGAAATCCTCCAGCACGACCGGATAGCGGAATTCCAACACCTCCGGGTCAGTCAGCCGCGTATTGGTCATATGCGTGTGCACGGCGTCGGTGCCGGGAAAGCCCGGGCCGGCCGGCGAGCCGGAGCAGATGGTCTCGTAATACTGATAGCGCGCATTGCCGAAATTGAGATTGTTCATGGTGCCCTGCGCGGCGGCGAGCGCGCCGAGCGCGCCGAACAGGCAGTTGGTCACCGCTTGCGACGTCTCGACATTGCCGGCCACCACGGCGGCCGGATATTCCGGCGACAGCATCGAATGCGCCGGCAGCACGATGTTGATCGGCCGCAGGCAGCCGGCATTCATCGGGATGTCGTCGTCCACCATCACGCGGAACACATAAAGCACCGCGGCGCGCGTCACCGGCTCGGGCGCGTTGAAATTGGTCGGCTGCTGCGGCGAGGTGCCGGTGAAATCGACGGTCGCCTCGCGTTTGTGTTTGTCGACCGTGATCTTCACCTTGATCACGGTGCCCTGGTCCATCTCGTAGGAAAATTCGCTGTCGTGCAGCCGGTCGATCACGCGCCGCACGCTTTCCGCCGCGTTGTCCTGCACGTGCTGCATATAGGCCTGCACCACCGGCATGGTGAAATGCACCACCATCTTGCGCAGCTCGGCGACGCCCTTCTCGTTGGCGGCGATCTGCGCCTTGATGTCGTTGATGTTCTGCACCGGATTGCGCGCCGGATACTTCGCGCCGGTGAGCGCCGCCATCAGTTCCTTTTCGCGGAAGCGGCCGCGGTCGACGAGCTTGAAGTTGTCCATATAGACGCCTTCCTGCTCGATGGTGGTGGCGTTGGGCGACATCGACCCGGGCGAGATGCCGCCGACATCCGCATGGTGCCCGCGCGAGGCGACCCAGAACAGGATCGATTTCTTTCTGTCGTCGAACACTGGCGTGCACACCGTGATATCCGGCAGATGCGTGCCGCCGTTATAGGGCGCGTTGATGGCGTAGACGTCGCCGGGCGCGATTCTGCCGGCGTTGTCGCGAATGATGGTCTCGACCGAGCGGTCCATGGAGCCAAGATGCACTGGCATGTGCGGCGCGTTGGCAACCAGCGTGCCGTCATGCGCGAACACCGCGCAGGAGAAATCCAGCCGCTCCTTGATGTTGACCGAATAGGCGGTGTTCTGCAGCGACACGCCCATCTGTTCGGCGATCGACATGAACAGGTTGTTGAACACCTCGAGCATGATCGGATCGGCATGGGTGCCGATGGCGTGCGTGCGCTTGAGGTTTTTCGCGCGCGTCAGCACGAGATGGTTCTTGCGCGTCAGCTCGGCCTGCCAGCCAGGCTCGACCACGATGGTCTGGTGCGGCTCGATGATGATGGCGGCGCCTTTCACGTGCGCGCCGATCTTGAGCTGATCGCGGGTGTAGACATTGGCGTCATGCCATGCGCCAGCCGAAAAAAACCGCGTGCGCCGCGCCGGGGCGGGCAGCCTGCCGCGCGTGGCCTTGCCCACGCGTTCGCTGAATTTGGCGCCGCCGCCGACCGCCTCCACTGACACCGCCTCGACCACCATCTGCTTGTTCGGGTCGATGAAGCCGAAGCGCGCCTTGTGCGCTTTCTCGAAGGCGCGTTTCATCGCGGGCAGGGTGCCCGCGCCTACCACCAGCGCCGTGTCGGTGCCGGCGTAGCGGATATGCGCGCGCACGAAGATCGTGATCTTGGCCGCCGGCACGCCCTGGCCGGCGACTTCCGCCTTGGCCTCGCGGCCGAGCCGCGCGCCCTCGCGCTTGAGCGTGGCGAGCGCCTTGCCGCCATAGCCGAGCTCGATCGCCTGCTGGCGCGTCGCGCGGATGTCGGCCAGCCCCATGCCGTAAGCCGACAGCAGCGACGAGAACGGATGGATCAGCACGCGCGTCATGCCGAGCGCGTCGGCGACCAGGCAGGCGTGCTGGCCGCCGGCGCCGCCGAAGCAGTTGAGTGCGTAGCGTGTCACGTCGTAGCCGCGCTGCACGGAAATCTTCTTGATCGCGTTTGCCATGTTCTCGACCGCGATCTTGATGAAGCCGTCGGCGATCTCTTCCGGCGATTTTCCGCCGATCTTCTGCGCCAGATTGTTGAAGCCGTGCCGCACCGCTTCGCCGTCAAGCGGCAGGTTCTGGCCGGGCCCGAAAATCTTCGGGAAGAAATCCGGGATCAGCTTGCCGACCATGACATTGGCGTCGGTCACCGCCAGCGGCCCCTTGCGGCGGTAACAGGCCGGCCCCGGATTGGCGCCCGCCGAGTCCGGCCCGACGCGGAAGCGCGCGCCGTCGAAATGCAAAATCGAGCCGCCGCCCGCCGCCACGGTGTGAATAAGCATCATCGGCGCGCGCATGCGCACGCCGGCCACTTCGGTTTCGAACGCACGCTCGTATTCGCCGTCGAAATGCGACACGTCGGTCGAGGTGCCGCCCATGTCGAAACCAATAAGCCGGTCGAAGCCAGCCTGCCGCCCGGTCTCCGCCATGCCGACCACGCCGCCGGCCGGGCCGGACAGAATCGCATCCTTGCCCTGGAACAACTCCGCCGCCGTGAGCCCGCCCGACGACATCATGAACATCAAGCGTGCGGCAGATCTTTTTGCATCAAGATCCTTGTCGACCTGCGCCACATAGCGCCGCAGGATCGGTGACAGATAGGCGTCGACCACCGTGGTGTCGCCGCGACCGACCAGCTTGATCAGCGGCGAGACTTCGTGGCTGACCGACACCTGCGCGAAACCCATGTCGCGCGCGAGCGTAGCCACTTGCCGTTCATGCTCGGGATAGCGATAGGCGTGCATGAACACGATCGCCACCGCGGCGATGCCGTCGGCCTTCGCCGCGTCGAGATCGCGCCGCACCGCGGCGAGATCGGGCGCGCGCTCCACCGTGCCGTCGGCGCGCACGCGCTCGTCGACCTCGGCCACGCGCTCGTAGAGCATGTCGGGCTTGATGATGTGGCGGGCGAAAATCTTCGGCCGGGCCTGGTAGCCGATCTTGAGCGCGTCGCGGAAACCCTTGGTGATCAGCAGCAGCGTGCGGTCGCCCTTGCGCTCGAGCAGCGCATTGGTGGCGACCGTGGTGCCCATCTTCACCGCGCCGACGCGGCCGGGCGGGATCGGCTCGCCTGACTTCAGGCCGAGCAGGTCGCGGATGCCCTGCACCGCGGCGTCGGCATAGGCCTCGGGGTTCTCCGACAGCAGCTTGTGCGCGACCAGCGTGCCATCCGGCCGCCGTCCGACCACGTCGGTGAAGGTGCCACCGCGGTCGATCCAGAAATCCCAGAGTTGCGGTGCGGTTTTGACGGGCATGGCTGATTGGCTTGGGGGTGCCCCACGATGCCGTCCTGTCGGGCGTAATACAAGCCTGCTAGACTTGGTGCACTGGGGACATCGCGATGCCGTGGGGTGCAACGCCGTGAAACTTCGCCGCCGCCAATGCCTGCAATTCGCCGGCGCCGCCGCCGCCGCGCAGGCTTTTTCTTATTGCGCCTGGGCGCTCGATTACCCGACGCGGCCAGTGCACTTAATCGTGGGCTTTCCCGCCGGCGGCCCGCAGGACATCATCATGCGGCTGATGGGGCAGTGGCTCTCGGAGCGGCTCGGTCAATCGTTCATCATCGAAAGCCGGCCGGGCGCTGGCGGCAATGTCGGCGCCGAGACGGTGGTGCATGCGGCCCCGGATGGCTATACGCTGCTCTCGGTTTCGGCGCCGAACGCCATCAATGCGTCGCTTTACCAGAATCTCAATTTCAATTTCATCCGCGATATCGCGCCGGTCGCGGCGATCATGCGCGTGCCGCTCGTCATGGAGGTGAATCCGTCGGTTCCGGTCAAGACGGTTCCCGAGTTCATCGCCTACGCCAAGGCCAACCCCGGCAAGATCAGTTATGCCTCGGCCGGCATCGGCACCCCGCAACATGTCTCCGCCGAATTGTTCAAAATGATGACCGGGGTCGAGATGGTGCACGTCCCTTATCGTGGTGCGGCGCCCGCGCTGACGGATTTGATCGGCGGACAGGTGCAAGTCATGATCGACACGACGCCAGCCTCGATGCAGCACATCCGATCCGGCCGCGTGCGTGCGTTGGCGGTTACCACGGCGACGCGTGCCGATGTGCTCCCCGATCTCCCGACCGTGAGCGATTTCCTGCCAGGCTACGAGGCGACCTCGTGGTTCGGCATCGGCGCGCCCAGGAACACGCCGCCCGAAATCATCGAAAAGCTCAACAAGGAAATCAACGCGGGTCTGGCCGACCCCAAAATCAGCGCGCGGCTGAAGGACCTCGGTGGCATAATTCTCCCGGGCTCGCCCGCCGACTTCGGCAAACTCATCGCTGGCGAAACCGAAAAGTGGGCCAAGGTGGTCGAGTTCTCCGGCGCCAAGGCGAATTGATCCAGGGAATCGCATAGCGATGCTGAGGGGAGCAACGCCATGACACTTCCGCGCCGCCGATTTCTGCATCTGGCAGCGGGCGCTTTGGCTTATCCGTTTTCGCCGGTGGCAGCCCTGGCTGACACCTATCCCAACCGCGCCGTCCGTTTCGTGGTGCCGTTTCCGCCCGGCGGCGCGAGCGATCCGGTCGCCCGCGTGCTCGGCGCCCGCTTGGCCGATATCTGGGGCCAGCCAGTGTTGGTCGAGAACAAAGGCGGCGCCGGCGGCAATATCGGCGCGCTCACGGCCGCGCAATCGCCGCCCGACGGCTACACGATCTTCATCGCCACCAATTTCCTGGCGACCAACCCTTACATCTATCCGTCGCTCGGTTACGATCCGCTCACCGATCTCGCGCCCGTCACCCGGCTTACCGTTTTCACCAACGTGCTGCTGGTGCCGCCCAACTCATCGGTGACGTCGATCAAGGACTTTATCGCTTACGCCAAGAAGAACCGCGGCAGGACCTATGCCTCGCCCGGCGTCGGTACCATCCAGCATCTGTGCGGCGAGCTGTTCAAGCGGACGGCCGGGATCGAATTGACCCATGTGGCCTATCGCGGCGGCGGCCCGGCGCTCACCGATCTCATGTCGGGCCGCGTGGACATCATGGTCGCGACCTTGCCGTCGGTGATGGCGCAGATCAAAGCCGGCACGGTGCGCGCTCTGGCGGTGACCTCTGCCACCCGCGTTCCCTTCGCGCCGGATATTCCAACCGTCGCCGAATCCGCGTTGCCCGGCTTCGACGTGTCCGACGGACAATGCCTGTACATGCCCGGCAAGACCCCGCCCGAGTTCATCAAGAAAGTGCATGACGACGTGATTGCGGCGCTGGCCACTCCGGCGGTGAAGCAGAAATTCGTCGACATCAACGTGCTGATCGTTACCTCCACATCGGAAGCGGTCACATCCTATCTCAAGGCCCAGATGGCGACCTGGAGCGCGATTATCAAAGAAGAAAACATCAAAGCGAATTGAACGAGGCCACAACATAAGTCGGTCGTCAGTGTCTAAGGGAGGATAACGCCATGAAAAAACTTCAACGTCGCCGTTTCTTGCTACTCGCCGGGGCCGCGGCCGCGCTGCCGGCCGTCTCGTCCATCGCCCGCGCGGAAACTTATCCGGTGCGGCCGGTGCGCATCGTCGTCGGCTTCCCACCGGGGTCCGCGACCGACATCGATATGCGCCTGATTGCCGCGCCGCTTGGGCAAAAGCTCGGGCAGGAAGTGATCGTCGACAACCGGCCGGGCGCCGGCAGCAATCTTGCCGCCGAGATCGTCTCCCGGGCGACGCCGGACGGCTACACGCTGTTGGCGATGACGGTGACCAACGCCGTCAATGCCACGCTCTATCAAAACCTCTCGTTCGATATTCAGAAAGACATCGCTCCGGTCATCAGCACGTTCACCTCGCCCAACACGTTGGTGGTCAATCCGTCGGTGCCGGCCAAGACGCTTCCCGAATTCATTGCCTATGCCAAGGCCAATCCGGGTAAGATCAACTATGCCTCGTTCGGCGTCGGCAGCGCACCCAATATGAACGGCGAGCTGTTGAAGCTGACGGCCGGCATCGATCTAGTACACGTGCCCTATCGCCAGAGCCCCGTGGCGGATCTGCTCGGCGGGCAGGTTCAGGCGTTCTTCGGTCCCATGCCGATCACGATCGCGCTCGTGAAGTCCGGCAAATTGCGTGCCTTGGCCGTGTCGAGCGCCAAGCGGTCCGACGCGTTGCCGGACGTGCCCGCCGTTGCCGAGTTCTTCCCGGGATTCGAGGCCAACATCTGGCACGGCATCGGCGCACCCAAGGGTACGCCGACGGACATCATTGCCACGCTCAACAAGGAGATCAACGTCATTCTCGCCGATCCTCAGACCAAGGAGAAGTTTGCCAACATCGGCGGCACGGCGCTCGGCGGCACGCCGGAAGAATATGGCAAGTTCGTCGCCGCCGAGATCGACAAGTGGGGCAAGGTCATCAAGGCGGCGAACATCAAGCCGGTCGCCGAACACTGATGGCCAATCTCAAGGTGCTCAGCGGCAATGGGCCGCGGGCTGCGGTGCGCGAATTGTGTTCGCAGTTCGCGCGCGCGACCGGCAACATGATCGATCTGCGCTTCGAGGCGAACCCCGATGTGATCGAGAAAGCCGAAGCGGGAGAAAGCTTCGACGTCGCGGTCGGCAATCCGCCGACCATCGAGCGGCTGATCAAGTCCGGCAAGGTCGTGTCCGGCAGCAGCAGCAACATCGGCCGCTCCGGCCTCGGCGTTGCGGTGCGCGTCGGCGTGCCGAAGCCGGACATCTCCACGGTCGAGGCCTTCACGCGCACGCTGCTCGCCGCCAAGGCGGTTGCTTTCCCCGGCAAGGGCGCCAGTGGGTTGTATTTCGTCGGCCTGCTCGATCGCTTAGGGATCAAGGCTGCCATGCAGGACAAGCTCAAGCCGATGGCGGCCGAAGACTGCGTCGAGGTGGTGGCGCGCGGTGAAGCCGACATGGTCGTCGTTGTCGCGACGCGCATTACCGGAGTACCTGGGGTCGACGTGGTGGGTCCGATTCCGGAAGCCTTGCAGACGGAAATCGGCTTTGTTGCCGGCTTGAGCGCATCCGCCGAGCAACCCGATGCGGCCAAGGCGCTGATCCGCTTTTTGACCGCGCCCGAAGCCAAAGCCACCCTCAGGGCGAACGGCGTCGAGCCGAACTGAGCGCGCCATCCGAAAATCACTCGGCGTCACCCGAAAAGTCTATTGCATCCCGCCCACGGCAAACGTCATCATGCGCCGGGACTGAGCATGCTCCGTATTTTCCTCGACCGGCTTTATCTTTTCGCAGGCTACGCCGCCGGCGTTTTTCTGGTGCTGATCTTCGGCATCATGATGTTCATGTCGCTCGGCCGGCAAATCGGGCTGAACATTCCGGCCGGCGACGACTTCGCCTCATGGTGCATGTGCGCGATGGCGTTTCTCGGCCTCGCGCACACCTTCAAACGCGGCGAGATCATTCGCGTCGGCGTGCTGATCGAGCAGATAAGCGGGCGCAAGCGCTGGGCGGTCGAAGTCTTTGCGCTGACGATCGCCACCGCCTTCACGTTTTATTTCACTTGGTATGCCGTCGCGATGACGGTCGATTCCTGGCGCTTCAACGACATGGCGCAAGGAGTGCTGTCGATCCCGCTCTGGATCCCGCAGATCGGCTACTGCGGCGGGCTGATCATTCTCGCCATCGCGCTGGTCGACGAGATGATTCATGTCCTCAAGGGCAATAAGCCGACCTACGAGAAGGAACCGCCTTCGTCGCCCGACGAACTGGTCGAGCGCATCGCTTCGGGCGGAGCCGGCTGATGCACGACATCGGCCTCGTCAATCTCGCGCTCATTCTGCTCGGTGTGCTCGTCGTCGTTCTGGCCAGCGGCGTCTGGATCGCGGTCGCTCTCGGGCTGATCGGATTTGTCGCGATGCTGCTCACGACCAGCGTGCCAATCGGCGCGGTGCTGGCGACCACGGTGTGGAGCGCGAGCGCCTCGTGGACGCTGGCCGCGCTGCCGCTGTTCATCTGGATGGGCGAAATCCTGTTCCGCACCCGTTTGTCGGAGGAGATGTTTCGCGGGCTGTCGCCGTGGCTGCAATGGCTGCCCGGCCGGCTCGTGCATGTGAACGTGATCGGCTGTGGCATCTTCGCCGCGGTGTCGGGGTCGTCGGCTGCCACCTGCGCGACCATCGGCAAGATCGCGCTGCCCGAGTTGGACAAGCGCGGCTACGACAAGGGCATCAGCCTCGGTTCCCTGGCCGGCTCCGGCACGCTCGGGCTCTTGATCCCGCCCTCGATTCCGATGGTGGTCTATGCGGTCACCGCCAATGTCTCGGTGCTGCAGGTTTTTCTCGGTGGGTTTCTGCCCGGCTTTCTGGTGATGGCGCTCTATTCCGGCTACATCATCGCTTGGTCGCTGCTCAATCCGAGCAAGATTCCCCCGCGCGATCCGCCGATGCCGTTCCTCCGCAAGCTTGCGGAATCGACCAAGCTTATTCCGTGCCTGCTGCTCATCCTCGGCGTGTTCTTTTCGCTCGTGCTGGGCTTCGCGACGGCGACGGAATGTGCGGCCTGGGGCGTTGCCGGCGCGCTGCTGCTGGCCTGGTGGAGCGGCACGCTCAATCGCAAGACGTTCTTCGAGAGCGTGATGAGCGCGACGCGCCTCACCTGCATGATCATGTTCATCCTGGCGGGCGCCGCCTACACCACCGCGGCGATGGCCTACACCGGCATTCCCGCCGCGCTGGCGGAATGGGTGAAAGGGCAGCACCTGACGCCCGGGATGCTCGCGCTCTATCTCTCCATCATGTACATCATCCTGGGGTGCCTGATCGACGGCATCTCGATGATCGTGCTGACGATGGTTGTGGTGCTGCCGATGATCAAACAGGCCGGCCTCGACCTGATCTGGTTCGGCGTCTACCTGGTCATCCATGTCGAGATGGCGCAAATCACCCCGCCGGTCGGTTTCAATCTTTTCGTGCTGCAGAACATGAGCGGGCGGGACACCTTCACGGTCGCGCGCGCCGCGTTTCCGTTCTTCTTATTGCTGCTCGTCGCCGTCTTCATCATCACGGAGTTTCCGCAAATCGTCCTCGTCCTGCCGCACCTGGCATTTCCGCCGAGTTGAGGCCGGCTTGTTTCCTGCTAGGCTAAAGTCAATCGATCGCGTCGCGTGTCGTAGAAAATCGAACCAAGAGGCGTCAGATGATCACCTTGTCCCGCACCCTTCTGCTGGCCGCGTTCGCGGCTGGAGCGCTGGCCGTTAACCCTGCGTCCGCACAGACCAAATGGAATCTGCCGGCCGCCTATCCGGCCGACAATCCGCACAGCGAGAACCTCGCACTGTTTGCCAAGGACGTTTCCGCGGCAACCGGTGGCAAGCTCGAGATCACTGTTCACCCCGGCGCGTCGCTGTTCAAGGCGCCCGACATAAAGCGCGCGGTGCAGACCGGGCAGGCGCAGGTCGGCGAGGTGCTGATCTCGCTGCACGAGAACGAGGACCCGATCTTCGGCGTCGACGTCGTTCCCTTCCTCGCTACCAGCTACCCCGAATCGAAAAAGCTCTGGCTGGCCTCGAAGCCGGCCATCGAGAAGAAGCTCGCCGCGCAAGGGCTGATGCTATTGTTCGCTGTGCCGTGGGCGCCGCAGGGCATCTATGCCAAGAAGGACATCAACTCGGTCGACGACATGAAAGGCCTCAAGTGGCGGGCCTACAATGTCGGCACCGCCCGCATCGGCGAACTGGTCGGCGCGCAGGTGGTCACCGTTCAGGCGGCGGAACTGGCGCAGGCACTTGCGACCGGCGTCGTCAACTCGTTCATCACCTCGGCGGCGACCGGCTACGACAGCAAGGCCTGGGAATCGATGACACATTTTTACGACACGCAGGCCTGGATCCCGAAGAACATCACATTCGTGAACAAGGCGGCGTTCGACGCGCTCGACAAGCCAACGCAGGCCGCGCTGCTCAAGGCGGCGGCGACGGCAGAAACGCGCGGCTGGACGATGTGGGAAGACAAGAGCGGCTGGTATCTTGACCAGCTCAAGGCGCACGGCATGAAGGTGCTGCCGCCGAGCACCACGCTGAAGGCCGGTCTTAAGAAGGTCGGCGAGCAGCTCACCTCCGATTGGCTGAAGAAGGCCGGTCCGGAGGGACAAGCCATCCTCGCCGCTTACAAGAAATAGCTGGCTCGACGACAGCCGCGGCACACCGTCTTCACAGGCATCGCGCTGCGGCTGCCTTCGACCATGCTGGATGCCTCGCATGCGGCCCGATTGTTTTGGCTAACCGATCGTTTACGGAACCGGCCGTAAAGTTAGGCGTTGCAAAGCGGGGCGGCTGGAAGCGGGCGCCCGTATTGGCCTGATCCTTGCTTTATTCAAATCGGTGCAACGTTGAAGGGATAGCCATGCACACGATCCTCGGCTTTTTCACAGTCAGTTTCGTTGGTGTCGGCAGTTTGTTTCTGGCGCTGGCGGCGATATCAGACGGGCTGCGCGGTCTGTAACCGAGCCAGCGGAATTGAACCTCGCTCGTCCGGCGCCTTTCGCGCCGAAGGTCCTCCGGATCAAAGGCTGACAAGGCGGCAGCCTGGCGTGCTGTCCAATCTGTGGACGTCCCGTCATTGCCGTCGGTTGCGCGTTCACGAGCCTGCAGCCTAATCTATCGGTCCAACGATAAGAAAAACCGAGGATTGAAAAGGGAGGCTGGCCGTGAAAAAGATGCTGTTGCTCGCCTTGGCGTTCGCGGTATTGCCGCCAGCCGCCTTCGCGCAGGATTTTCCCAACCGCGTCATCACGCTAGTGTCGCCGTTCCCGCCGGGCGGCCCGTCCGACACCACCGCGCGCATGATCGTCGGCCCGATGTCGAAAGCGCTCGGTCAGCAGATCATCGTCGAGAATGTCACTGGCGCCGGCGGCACCATCGGCAGCAACCGCGTCGCCAAGGCGGTGCCGGACGGCTACACCATCATGGTCTCCGGCTCGGGCACCCACGCCGCGGCCGAATTCCTCAACAAGAATTTGCCGTACCGCTCCACCGATTTCGAGCAGATCGGCTTGATCAATGTCTCGCCGGTGGTGCTGGTGGCGCGCGAGGGCGTGTCGGCCAAGACGTTGAAAGAGTTTGTCGTCTATCTGCGCACCAACGAGAAGAAGGTGACGGAAGCGGACGCCGGCGTCGGCTCGATCTCCAATCTCGCCTGCTCGGTATTCCATTCGGTCGCCGATGTGCATCCGACCGTCGCCTCCTATCGCGGCACGCCGCAGGCGACCATGGATCTGGTCGCGGGCACCGTCGACTTCGGCTGCAATCAGATCGTCAACATTGTGCAACACATCAAGACCGGCAAGCTCAAGGCCTTTGCGGTGACCGGCGACCGGCGCTCGCCGATGCTGCCGGATGTGCCGACCACCACGGAAGCGGATATGCCGCAGTTCAACCTGACGGTCTGGTTCGGCCTGTCGGCGCCGAGGGGCACGCCGCGCCCGATCGTCGAGAGGCTCAACAAGGCGCTCGGTGTCGCGCTCAGCGATCCCGACGTGGTCAAGCATTTTGCCGATCTCGGCTACGACGTGGTGCCGCCGAACAAGCGCAGCGCCGCCTATTTCGACATGTTCTACAAGGACGAGGTCGCGCTCTGGGCCAAGGTGCTCGGCGGCCTCGGTGTCGGCGGCAAGTAGTGAGCGAAACCTGGCAGCCGGCGCACGGCGTGCAAATCGTCGCCGGCACACCGCCCGGCGGCGGCCTCGACCGCGTCGCGCGCGCGCTGGCGAAGGCGATTGGCGAAGCGCATCTGCTCGCCGTGCCGGTCGAAGTGGTCAACGTTCCCGGTGACGGCGCACGCAGGGCGTGGACGCACTTCGTGGACAATCGTCCGGGCGACGGCCACGTGATCGGCATCAGCTCGCCGAACCTGACCACCGATTATCTGGTCGGCCTCGCCAATTTCGAGCACAGCAAATATACGCCCATCGCCACGCTGGTAACCGAATACATCGCATTCGCGGTGCGAACCGACTCAAGTCTGAAAACCGGCGGCAATCTGCTCGAGCGGCTGCGGCGCAACGCCGCCGGCGTAACGGTCGCGCTCTCGACCGCGCTCGGCAATCCCAACCACGTCGCGCTGGCCAAACTGACCAGGCAGGTCGGCGGCGACACCAACGCGCCGGCGATCCGCGTGTTCGACACCGCGCTCGATGCGGTCGCCGATGTCATCGCCGGCCGCTGCGATGTTTGCGCCGTCACCGCCGCAAGCGTGATCGCCGAATTGAACGCCGGCCGCCTGCGCGTACTCGCGATCAGCGCACCGGCGCGGCTCGCCGCTCCGTTCGCGCATGTGCCGACCTGGACCGAGCATTCGGCCGACTGTGTGATTGGCGCCTGGCGCGGCGTCACCGGCCCGAGCGGTCTTTCCCCAACGCAGGTAAAATTTTGGCAAGACATGATTCTAGCCGCGAGCCGCCAGCCGTGTTGGGCTGATGACCTCAAGCGCTTGAGCTGGTCGCCGCAGGTTGAGACCGGCGCGCGCCTGCGTGCCTATCTCGACGCCGAACACGCCGACTTCGTCGCCGTGCTCGGCGAATTGGGCCTGCTGAAGGCTGCTCGTTGACCGCGCGGATATTCTGCGTCGGTCGATCCCCGAGCACAGGCCGAACAACCGAGGAACCGCACGCTCGGCGCCGAGGTTCGCGCCGTCTACGAGCATGACGAAAAATGACCCTGCCGCGGTTACGGACTTTGCGGATGCGCGAACGGCATACGTCGCCAGCCGCGGCCATGCGAAAAAGCCGCGGTCGCGCACCGCTTATTCCCGGCTGCAGCGCCATCCGCCCAGAGCGGCTTGGCGTCGACGTTGGCGATGAGGACCTGGAATTCCTTGCCCTGCATGGTGATGGGATAGGAGATCGTGCCCGTCTCGCTTGCCGTCTCGATGTGCGCCAGGCAATTGCGCTCCGACGAGGTCTCATTGTCGAGCTTCAGGTCGGAGAGATTGGTCAGTGTGATGTCTTTTTGCTTGAAGATATCGCGGATGACGTCGGCGACCGAAGTGTCCACGCTGGCCGGCATTTGCGTCAGCGTCGGCGCTTGCGCAGCTGTGTCGGCCGCAGGCGCAGATTTCGTAGTCTCAGACATGATGGACGTCCCCACTTTGCAACCGAGAGATTAAGGGTCTGCGCGGCCGCTGCCACAAAAAATCCGTCTCGCGCGAAAGGGCCCTTGAAAGGTGGGCCGGCTCAGCGGCGTTTCACACGCATACGCTGGCCGATGATGACCGCGGCAACCACCGCGGCCGCATAGAGGAGGGTCGATGGGTCCAAGCGCTCGCCGTTCACCGGCACGGCCAGCGCGACAATGACGAAGGGCTGCAACAGCATTAGTTGTCCGACGCGGGCGACACCGCCCATCGCCATGCCGGCGTTGAACACGAAGAACGCCGAGAACTGGCTCACCAGGCTGACATAGGCGAGCGCCCAGAAGCCTTGCGCCGGCGCGGCGGCAAGTGACGGCGGCCAATGGATCAATGCGGCGGCAAGCGATAGCGGCAGAAACATCGCCACCTGCCACGAGATCACCTCCCAGCCGGGCCGTTGTAGGCTCAGCCTGCCGGACAGCGCATAACCGAACGCGCCGCTGACCACCGTGCCAAGGAGATAAAGATCGCCGAGCTCGATAGTGCGCGCCCCGCTGTGCCGAGCCATGAAAACGAAAACGATTGCCGCGCCGGCCGCGCTCGCGAGCCAGAAGCCGAGGCTCGGCCGCTCGTGCGTGACCAGCGCCGCCGCGGCGACGGTGGCCAGCGGAACAATGCCGAGCACGACGCCGCCATGCGACGCCGGCACATGTGCCATCGCCAAGGCCATGAAGACGGGAAAGCCCACGATCGTGCAAAGTCCGGCAAGCGCGAAATCGCGCCAAAGCGTCCACGTCGGCCATGGCCGCCGCAAAGCAAACAGGAGAAGCAAACCGCAACTGCCGGCGATGCTCGCGCGCGCGGCGCTGAGGAACAGCGGATCGAGCGTGGCGACGGCGACGCGCGTCGCCGGCAGCGTGCCGCCGAACAGCATCACGCCGGCAAAGCCAAGTCCGAGGCCGAGTTTTTCGCGGGAGGTTGCGGTCATGTGCGGCACGAACGCTAGCCGCTGCGATCCGTTCGAGCCAGCAAAAGCATTTGATCGAACCGATCGGCGCGCGCGATGAGCCGAAAAATTGGCGGGGGCCCGGCGGTTTTTCCGCCGAGCCCCCGTTTGACGTATCAGCCGGCCTGTAAGCCGGGTTCTGTATGGCCTGCAACGTGAGTTGCAGACGTGACGGCCATTCCTCTCGTACACCGGTTGCCCGGCGCATCACGCAACCTACCCGAACGACTGGCCCGGACGGACCCGCGGCTTGCGCCCCAACGTCGTTCCTATTCGGTCTTGCTCCCGGTGGGGTTTGCCGTGCCGTTTCCATCGCTGGAAACGCGGTGCGCTCTTACCGCACCGTTTCACCCTTGCCGCGGCCAAAACACTACGCAGCCGTGGCGGTCTGTTCTCTGTGGCACTGTCCCTAGGGTTTGACCCCCGCCGGACGTTATCCGGCACCGTTCGTCCATGGAGCCCGGACTTTCCTCCCCGGCCGCCTTTCGGCATTGGCGCGGGACGGCCGTCCGGCCGACTGACGGGGATAGCAATGGGGTTGCGGGGCTTCCGCGTCAAGGTCCGCGAGGGCAAGACCGTTAAAACAGCCTCACTAGGCCAGTGGCGCCGGCCGCGTCTCCAGCAGCGCGCGCAGCGTGAGCAGCGTGGAGGAGTCGACGATGCCGTCCACCCGGGCCGGGCGGAAATGCCGTTGGAACGCGGTGACAACCTCGCGCGTAGCGTCGTCATAGCTGCCGGTCTCTTCGATGCCGTAGCCGTAAGCGCGCAGCACGCGCTGCAAGCGCGTCACCGCGTCGCCGCTGTCGCCTGGTTTGAACGACGGACCTTCAAGATTGAGCGGGGCCGGGCGTACCCAATGCCCGATGCCGGATTCGCTCAGCAGATCCCAGGGGAATTTCTCGCCCGGATCCTGCTTGCGCGCTGGCGCCACATCGGAATGCGCCAGGATGCGATCGGGGCTGATCGGCCCGCGCCGGGTGATGATCGATTTGCAGAGCGAAATCACCGCCGCGATCTGCCGCAGCGGATAATCAGGATAGCCGAATTCGTGCCCCGGATTGACGATTTCGATGCCGATCGAGCACGAATTGATGTCGGTTTCGCCCGCCCATGACGCCACGCCGGCGTGCCAGGCGCGAAACCCCTCCGGCACGCATTGCACGATGCGACCGTCCTCGAACACGACGTAATGGGCCGACACTCTGCTGTCTGGCGCGCAGAGCCGGGCCAGCGCGGCTTCGCCGGTCTGCATCCCGGTATAATGCAGCAGGATCATATCGGGTGTGAGGCCCTGCTTGCGTTCGTCCTGGTTGGGCGAGGGCACCACGTCGGCGACAATGAAGGAATCCGGCGGGAAGGCCGACATAAGCCGGACTCATATTAAAAGCGCATGGCGCGGAGACCCCCATCATTCACTGGGCGCAGGCGAAAAAGCAACACCGGTGCCCGCCACGGAAAGACGGGCCCCCGGCAATAAATCCTTAAGTTTAAGGGCCGTTAATGACGTCAGTACGGTGCTTGCGCTGGCGCCCCATAGGGGTTCCCGGGGCTGGCCCATTCCATTGACGCCCATAATATCCCATGATATCCCACGATTTCTCATCGAGAATGCCGGATCGCTCAAAGGCTTGGGGCAGCACGGCAATCCTGGGGATTGGAGTTCGTTCGGCTGTCGCGCGTTGCGTCCGGTCGGTGTGGAGTGCGGGATATGGACCGCTTCGTGTCGAACGCGACGCTGCGGCTCGACTCCAAAGGGCGCGTCTCGATTCCCGCTTCTTTCCGCTCGGTACTCGGTCGCGACGGTTTCGACGGCCTCTATTGCTATCCGGCGCTCGATCGGACCGCGATCGACGCTGGAGGGAATGCGCTGATGGCGGAGATCGAGGCGTTGATCGAACGCTTTCCCCTGTTTTCCGAGCAGCGCGAGCGGTTCGCGCTGGCGCTTTACGGCACCAGCGAGACGCTGAAGATCGACGGCGAGGGCCGCGTGGTGCTGAGCGAGGGCTTGAAGCGTCATGCTGGAATTACCGAGGCGGTGACCTTCGTGGGCCTCGGCCACAAGTTTCAGATCTGGGAGCCGAGCCGGTTCCTCAACGAGCTCGCGGAGGCCACCCAAAAGGTGCGCGCGCTCAAGACCGAACTCGGATCCCAGTCGGCGGCGCGCAACGCGCTTGGAGCACGGGAATGACGACGGGCAGCGACGGCTTTGCGGCTGTCGTTGGCGGACCAGCCCACCACATTCCCGTGCTCGGCCGCCCCGCGGTCGACTTCCTCAACATTCGGAACGGCGGCGTTTATATCGACGCCACCTTCGGCGCCGGCGGCTATACGCGCGCCATCTTGGCCGCGGCCGATTGTAAGGTTATTGGCATCGATCGCGATCAAAGCGCAATCGCGCTGGGGGCCGAATTGGTGCAGGCGGCGAACGGCCGCCTGACGCTGATCCAGGACCGGTTTTCCAATCTCGACGGCATCGTGCGCGACACTGGTTTCGCGGCGGTCGATGGCGTGGTGCTCGACCTCGGCGTCTCCTCTATGCAGGTCGATACGGCGGAGCGCGGTTTCTCTTTCCGCCTCGATGGGCCGCTCGACATGCGCATGGACAATTCGGGCGCGAGCGCGGCCGATGTCGTCAACACGGCGGGCGAACGCGATCTCGCCAATATCATTTTCATTCTGGGCGAAGAGCGCCATTCGCGCTCGGTCGCGCGCGCCATCGTGAATGCCCGCATCCAGGCTCCGATCCGCACCACTCGGGCGCTCGCCGATATTGTCGCCGCCGTGGTGCGTTCGCGCCCGGGCGACATCCATCCGGCCACGCGCACGTTCCAGGCGCTGCGCATCTTCGTCAACGACGAGTTGGGCGAGCTAGTCGGCGCGCTCACCGCCGCCGAACGCATCCTCAAGCCGCAGGGCCGCCTGGTGGCGATCTCGTTCCATTCCCTCGAGGACCGGACTGTGAAATTGTATCTCGCCGACCGCGGCGAAACGCGCGCCGGCTCGCGGCACGCGCCCGAGCTCGTTCGGCCGGCACCGACCTTCCGTGTGCTGACCAAGCGGCCGGTCGTTGCCCATGCCGACGAGATTGCCCGCAATCCGCGTGCCCGCTCGGCCAAGCTGCGCGCCGCCGAGCGCTGTGAAACTCCCGCACGCAACGATGATGCATCCAATCTGCTGCCGCGCCTGCCCACGCTCACCGATGTATTGAGAGGGCACTGAGCATGCGCCTACTCAATATTTTTGTTATCGGCGCGCTCATCCTGGCGGCGTCCTTCGTTTACAAGATCAAATTCGACTCCACCCTGCAGGCCGAGCGCGTGGCGAAGCTCGCCGGCGAATTGCGCCGCGAGCGCGACGCCATCGCGACCCTGCGTGCCGATTGGGCGAAGCTCGACACGCCCGGTCGCATCCAGGGCCTCGCTGACCGCCATTTGGTGCTGCGGCCGATGCTGCCGACGCAATTCGACAGCCTTGACCGACTGCCCGAGCGCCTGCCGGCCGTTGCGCCGAGCAACGATCCGATCGGCGCCATGATCGCGCCGCCGGCGCCCGACACGACCGGCAGCGTGCCGGCGCCGCGGTGATCCGATGAACGCGAGCGCGAAATCGCCTGAAACCCGCTGGCAGCGCTTCCTGCGCTCGTTTCTCTATGGCCGCGACGTCGATCGCAACGTGAAGGCCAAGGCGCGGCTTGGCCTCGCCATTGTCGCCTTCGCCTGCATTTACGGCGTCATCGCGCTGCGCCTTGTCATGTTCGCGGAGCAGAGCGACGGCCACGGCACCCGGCGCAGCGTCGGCCAGGATGCGATCGCCACCGCCCGGCCTGATATCCTCGACCGCACCGGGGCGATTCTCGCCACCGACGTCAAGGCGCCGTCGCTGTTCGCCGAGCCGCGCAAGCTCATCGACGTGGACGAGGCGGAGGAACTGCTCACCGCCGTGCTGCCAGATCTCGACGCCAACGAGGTGCGCGAGCGCCTGTCGTCGAAGCGCGGCTTCGTCTGGCTCAAGCGCGAAATTACGCCGAAGCAGCAGCTCGAAATCCATCGGCTCGGCATTCCCGGCGTGGGCTTCCTGACCGAAAACAAGCGGGTCTATCCGAACGGTCCGGTGGTCTCACACGAGATCGGCCATGTAAACATCGACAACCAGGGCATCGCCGGCATCGAGAAATGGCTGGACGGGCAGGGGCTCGCGGCGCTGCACATGGCGGGGCTCGCCACCGACCGGCTGCAGCGGCCGGTCCAGCTCGCGCTCGATCTGCGCGTGCAGTTCGCGCTGCGCGACGAACTGATCGCCGCGCGCGAAAAATTTAAGGCTAAGGCATCGTCCGGCGTGATCCTCAACGTCAACACCGGCGAGATCATCGCGCTGGTGTCGGAGCCCGATTACGACCCGAACAATCCGCGCGAGGCGAATGATCCGACCCGCATCAATCGCCTCACCACCGGCGTGTATGAAATGGGTTCGTCCTTCAAGGTCCTTACCGTGGCGATGGCGTTGGATTCCGGCAAGGCGACGCTGTCGTCGACCTTCGACGCCAGTCATCCGCTGCACTATGGCCGCTTCGACATCCACGATTACGAGCCGATGCACCGCGCCCTTTCTGTACCGGAGATCTTCACTTACTCGTCGAATATCGGCGCCGCGCGCATGGCGCTTGCCGTCGGCGTGCAAGGACACCAGGCGTTCTTGAAGAAGATGGGCCAACTCGACCGGCTGCGCACCGAACTGCCGGAAAGCGCCGAACCGATCGTTCCCAAGCGCTGGGGCGAGCTCAATACAGTGACCATCGCCTTCGGCCATGGTCTGTCGGTGGCGCCGCTACAGGCAGTGATGGGTATTGCGGCCACGCTCAATGGTGGGCTGCTAATTCCGCCGACCTTCCTCAAGCGCAGCGATAGCGAGGCAAAGGCTTTGGCCAAGCAGGTGCTCAAGCCGGAAACCAGCCGCGAAATGCGCTACCTGATGCGGCTGAACGCGGAGAAGGGCACTGCCACCAAGGCCAATGTCGGCGGTTACTATATCGGCGGCAAAACCGGCACGGCGGAAAAGGTCATCAATGGCCGCTATTCAAAGCACAAGCTGCTGACCGATTTCATGGCCGTACTGCCGGCGGACAAGCCGAAATATCTGATGATGATTATGCTCGACGAGCCGCAGCCGACGCCGGAAACCCATGGCTTTGCCACCGCCGGCTGGAACGCCGCGCCGACCGCGGCCAAGGTGATCGCGCGGATCGCGCCGCTGCTCGATCTTGAGCCGCGTTTCGACCTGCCGAAGGCCGACCAATTGATCCTGGCCAAGGCGACCGCGGCCCAGTAAGGCCATGTCGTCGGCGAGCGGCCGAAATTCCGCCTCGCTTACAATTCAACGTGCGTCTAGAAACACGTCGATGAAGCTCGCTGACCTGCCGCTGGAGAATGCCCGCTTCGAGCCGCGCGTCGCGGCGCTCGAACTCGCTGGCATTGCCGCCGACAGCCGCAATGTCAGAGCCGACTTCCTGTTTTTTGCCATTGCCGGCGCCAAGGCGGATGGCGCGCATTTCGCCAGGCAGGCCGTTGCGGCGGGCGCGGTGGCGGTCGCCGCCGAGCAGCGTCCGGACGGACTGCCCGACGGCGTCGCGTTCGTGCAGGTCTCCAATGCGCGCCGCGCGCTGGCCTTGGCGGCGGCAAAGTTTTTCCCGCGCCAGCCGGGCACCATCGCCGCGGTCACCGGCACCAGCGGCAAGACTTCGGTCGCCGCCTTCACGCGGCAGATCTGGGCCGAGCTCGGATTGCAAGCCGCCAGCATCGGCACCATCGGCGTGGTCTCGCCGGCAAAGGAGACCTACGGCTCGCTCACCACGCCCGATCCGGTCGAGCTTCACCGTACGCTCGATCAATTGGCAGGCGACGGCGTCACCCACCTGGCGCTCGAAGCTTCCTCGCACGGCCTCGACCAGCACCGGCTCGACGGCGTGCGCATCGCCGCCGGCGCCTTCACCAATCTGTCGCGCGACCATCTCGACTATCATCCGACCATCGAGGCCTATCTCGCCGCCAAACTGCGCCTGTTCGAGCAACTGGTGGCGCCGAACGGCACGGCTGTGATCGATGTCGACGATTGCTACGCCGGGCAGGTGGTCGAGACCGCCAAGAAACGCGGCCTCAAGATCATGACGGTCGGCGAGCGGGGCTCCGACATCAAGCTTGTCGGCGGCGCCATCGAGGGCTTCGCGCAAGTCATCACCATCGCGCATGGCGGACACGAATATAAGGTCAAGTTGCCGCTGGTCGGAGCCTTCCAGGTGCAGAACGCCGCGGTCGCGGCCGGCCTCGCGATCGCGACGGGCGCCGAGCCGGCGCGCGTCTTCGCCGCGCTCGCGCATCTCAGCGGCGCCAAAGGCCGTCTGGAACACGCGGGCACCAAGAACGGCGCGCCGATTTTTATCGACTACGCCCATAAGCCCGACGCGCTGGGCAAGGCGCTCGCCGCTTTGCGTCCCTATGCCAGCGGCAAGCTCACGGTGGTGTTCGGCGCCGGCGGCGACCGCGACGCTGGTAAGCGCCCGATCATGGGCCGCATCGCGGCGGAGAATGCCGACCGTGTCATCGTTACCGACGACAATCCGCGCAGCGAGCAGGCATCCGCGATCCGCGCCGCCATTCTCGCGGCCGCGCCGGGCGCGACCGAGATCGGCGATCGCGCCGAGGCGATCCGCGCTGGTATTGCCGCACTGCAGACCGGTGACGTGTTGTTGATTGCCGGCAAGGGTCATGAAACCGGCCAGATTGTCGGCGACCGCATCTTGAAATTTTCCGATCACGACGCGGTTGCGGCGGCATTGCAGGGCAAAGTGGCATGAGCACGCTGTGGACCATCGATGACATGGCCGCCGCCATGCGCGCAGGAAAATCCGCCGCGCTGCCGGTCGACGTGTCCGGTCTGTCGATTGACAGCCGCAGCCTGGCCAAGGGCGAGGCCTTCTTCGCCATCAAAGGCGACAATCGCGATGGCCACGACTTCGTGGAGGCCGCGCTTAAATCCGGCGCCGCGCTGGCGGTCGTTGCGCGCGACCAGTGCGGCCGCTTTGCCGCCGACGCGCCGCTGTTGATTGTCACGGATGTGCTCGAGGCGTTGCGCGACCTCGCACGCGCCGCGCGCGCCCGCTCCCACGCCAAGGTGATTGCCGTCACCGGCTCGGTCGGCAAGACCAGCACCAAGGAAGCGCTGCGGCTTGCGCTCGGCGCCGACGGCGAAACGCATGCGTCCGCCGCCTCCTACAATAACCACTGGGGCGTGCCGCTGTCTCTGGCTCGATGTCCGGCGAGCGTTAAATACGCGGTGTTCGAGATCGGCATGAACCATGCCGGCGAGATCACGCCGCTCACCAAATTGGTGCGCCCGCATGTGGCGATCGTCACGGCGATCGCGCCGGTGCACCTGGAATATTTCGGTTCTCTGAAAAAGATCGCCGACGCCAAGGCGGAAATCTTCGCCGGGCTCGAGCCGGGCGGTGCCGTCGTGCTCAATCGCGACAACCGTCAATATACGCAGCTCGCCCGGGCCGCGGAGGCCGCCGGCGTCAAGCGCATCGTGTCGTTCGGTGCCAGTGCGAAGGCGGATGCACGGCTGGTGCGGCACTCGCTGCATGCCGAATGCTCGACCGTGCAGGCCCGCATCCTCGGCGAGCCAGTCACCTACAAGCTTGGCGCCCCCGGCCGCCACCTCGTGCTCAATTCGCTGGCCGTGCTGGCGGCTGCCGCGATGGTGGGTGCCGATTTGGCGTTGGCGGCGCTGGCGCTCAACAATCTCAAACCCGCCGCTGGTCGTGGCGTGCGCGCCACCTTGCGGCTGCCGAGCGGCAGCGCGCTGCTGATCGACGAAAGCTACAACGCCAACCCGGCCTCCATGGCCGCCGCCATCGCACTGCTCGGCCATGCCCCGGTCGGCGGCCATGGCCGCCGCATCGCCGTGCTAGGCGACATGCTGGAATTGGGGGCGCAAGGGACGGCGCTGCACCGCGCTCTGGCCGAGCCGATTGAAGCGGCCGGTGTCGACCTGGTATTTTGCAGTGGCCCGCTGATGCACGCGCTCTGGGAAGCCCTTCCCTCGGGCCGCCGGGGCGGCTATGCCGAGACCGCGGTAGGGCTGGAGCCGGCCGTGCTCGCCGCCATCCGTGCCGGCGATGCGGTGATGGTGAAGGGTTCGCTGGGCTCGAAAATGGGGCCGATCGTCAAGGCGCTGGAACGGCAATTTGCCAGACCGGCCGCGCTCGAGCAGGCACCGGCGCAAAGCGCGTGATTGCGGGTCACGCGCCGGAATAAAGAGCGGCAGGATTTAGTCCGATGTTCTATTGGCTGACCGAATTCTCCGACAAGATCTCGTTTCTCAACGTCTTTCGCTACATCACGTTCCGCACCGGCGGCGCCATCGTCACCGCTTTGGTGTTCGTGTTTCTGTTCGGCAGCCCGATGATCGACCTGCTGCGTCTCAAGCAGGGCAAGGGCCAGCCGATCCGCACCGACGGTCCGCAATCGCACCTGGTCACCAAGAAAGGCACGCCCACCATGGGCGGGCTGATGATCCTGTCCGGCTTGCTGGTCTCGACTTTGCTGTGGGCGAACCCGACCAGCCCTTACGTCTGGATCGTGCTCGGGGTGACGCTGAGCTTCGGCCTGATCGGCTTTTATGACGATTATCTGAAGGTGACCAAGCAGACCCACACCGGCTTTGCCGGCCGCACACGGCTCGTCGCCGAGGCGCTGATCGCGGTTGTCGCCTGCACCGCGCTTTCGCATTTGGCCAAAGGACCGATCGCGACCTCGCTGGTGTTTCCGTTCTTCAAGGAGCTGATGATCAATCTCGGCTGGGCCTTCGTGCTGCTCGGCGCCTTCGTGATCGTCGGCGCCGGCAACGCGGTCAACCTCACCGACGGGCTAGATGGCCTGGCGATCGTGCCGGTGATGATCGCGGCGGCGAGCTTTGGCCTGATCTCGTATCTCGCCGGCAACCTGGTGTTTGCCGACTACCTGCAAATCCATTACGTCGCCGGCACCGGCGAATTGGCGGTGGTGTGTGGCGCGGTGATCGGCGCGTCGTTGGGATTCCTATGGTTCAACGCGCCGCCGGCCTCGATCTTTATGGGCGACACCGGCTCGCTTGCGCTTGGCGGCATGCTCGGGACGGTGGCGGTGGCGATAAAGCACGAGATCGTGCTGGCCATCGTAGGCGGGCTGTTCGTGCTGGAAGCGGTGTCGGTGATCGTGCAGGTGGTGTCGTTCAAGCTCACCGGCAAACGCGTGTTTAAAATGGCGCCGATTCATCATCACTACGAGCAGCTCGGCTGGACCGAGCCGCAGATTGTGATCCGGTTTTGGATCGTCGCCGTGGTGCTGGCGCTCGCCGGGCTGGCGACGCTGAAGTTGAGATGATCCTTGATCCCCGTCACCACGTTCGCGGGTAAGAAGGTCGCGGTCTTCGGCCTGGGCAGTTCGGGCCTGCTGTCGGCGCGCGCGCTCGCCACGGGCGGCGCCGAGGTCATCGCCTTCGACGACGACGGCAAGAAGCTCTCCGAGGCGCGCGCCACCGGCCTCAAGACGCGAGACTTACGCGAGATCGATTGGCGGACGGTCGCGGCGCTCATACTCGCGCCCGGCGTGCCGCTCACCCACCCGGTGCCGCACTGGAGCGTCGCGCTCGCGCGCAAGGCACAGGTCGAGGTCATCGGCGACATCGAATTGTTCTGCCGCGAGCGCGCGAAATCCACCGCGCAATGCCCGCTCGTCGCCATCACCGGCACCAACGGCAAGTCGACCACCACCGCGCTGATCGCGCATCTCATCAAAAGCGCCGGCCGCGACGCGCAGATGGGCGGAAATATCGGCGTGCCGGTGCTGGCGCTTGAATCCTTCGCGCCGGGCCGCGCCTATGTGCTGGAGGTCTCGTCCTATCAGATCGATCTCGCGCCCTCGCTTAACGCAAGCGTTGGCATTCTGCTCAACGTCACGGAAGATCATCTTGACCGCCACGGCACGATGGCAAACTATGCAGCCATCAAGGAACGGCTGCCGGCCAAGGTGGAAGCCGGCGGCACGGCGGTGATCGGCGTCGACGACGACTACACGCGTGCCGCGGCCGACCGCATCGCGCGCGCCGGCAAGACGGTAGTGCGTGTGTCGGTGCTCAGCCCGCTGCGCGATGGATTTTACGCCGAAGGCAGCCGCATCATGCGCGCCGCCGGCGGCAAGACGCAGGCGGTGGCGGATCTCGCCGGCATCGGATCCTTGCGCGGCACGCATAGTGCGCAGAACGCGGCCTGCGCGGTCGCCGCCTGTCTCGCGCTCCGCCTCGAACTGCCGGCAATCCAAAAGGGGCTCGCCAGTTTCCCCGGCCTCGCCCATCGCATGCAGCAGGTCGGCCGCAAAGGCAACGTGCTGTTCGTCAACGATTCGAAGGCGACCAATGCGGATTCCGCTGCCAAGGCGCTGGCGAGCTTTGGCGAGATTTTCTGGATCGCCGGCGGCAAGCCGAAGACCGGCGGCATCACCAGCCTCGCCGAATTCTTCCCGCGCATCCGCAAAGCTTATCTGATCGGAGAGGCGGCGGCCGATTTTGCCAAGACGCTCGACGGCAAGGTGCCCACCGAGATCAACGGCGTGCTGTCGGCGGCGGTCGCGGCCGCAGCGCGCGATGCGGCGACGTCCGGTTTGAAGGAGCCGGTGGTGCTGTTGTCGCCGGCCTGCGCCTCGTTCGACCAGTACCCGAATTTCGAGGTACGCGGGAAGGCGTTCACCGACTTGGTGCTGGCGATCCCGGGTGTCACCACTTAGCCATCACGAACGGCAAGAATCTCAGCATTAATGCTTCGTAAACCGTGACGCGTCAGCTTGGGTAGCACGGGAACGGGACATGGTTTCGCGCGCGCAACGCACACCTTTCGGCGAATGGTGGTGGACGGTAGACCGGCTGACGCTCGCCGCCTTTGGCGCGCTGATGCTGGCCGGCGTGGTGCTGTCGCTTGCCGCCAGCCCGCCGGTGGCCGGCCGGCTCGGGCTCGACCCGTTCTATTTCGTCGACCGGCATATCCTTTATTTGATCCCGACCGTCGGCATCATGCTGGCGGTGTCGTTCCTCACCCCGCGGCAGATCCGCCGGCTGGCGCTTGTCGTGTTCGCAGTCAGCCTGATCATGGTGGCGGTGACGCCGTATTTCGGCGCAGAGATCAAGGGCGCGCGGCGCTGGCTGATCATTTTCGGCGTCAACATACAGCCCTCGGAATTCCTCAAGCCCGCCTTCGTCATCCTGATCGCCTGGCTGTTCGGTGAATTGGCCAAGCGCGCCGACATGCCGGCCAATGCGCTGTCGCTCTTGCTGCTGCTGATGGTGGTCGCGTTCTTGGTGATCCAGCCCGATTTCGGCCAGACCATGCTGGTCGTGCTGGTGTGGAGCGCGCTATTCTTCATGGCCGGCATGCGACTGATCTGGGTGTTCGGCATCGCCGGAGTCGCCGCCTTCGGCCTCACCGCCGCCTATTACACCGTGCCGCACGTGGCGAGCCGCATCCAAAAATTTCTCAATCCGGCTTCCGGCGACACCTTCAATATCGACATCGCCACCGAAAGCTTCATGCGCGGCGGCTGGTTCGGCCGCGGCCCCGGCGAGGGCACGGTCAAGCGGCTGCTGCCGGAGAGTCATACCGACTTCGTGTTCGCGGTGGCGGCGGAGGAATTCGGCGTCGCGCTCTGCTTGGCGCTGGTGGCGCTTTATGCGTTTATCGTGATCCGCGCACTGGCGCGCGCCATGCGCAACGACGACGCCTTCACGCGCTTCGCCGCCGCTGGTCTGGCCATCCTGTTCGGCATGCAGTCGGCGATCAATGTGGCGGTGAACCTGCACCTCATCCCGGCCAAGGGCATGACGCTGCCGTTCATTTCCTATGGCGGCTCCTCGATGCTGTCGCTCGCCTACGCGATGGGCATGCTGCTGGCGCTGACACGCGAACGGCCGCGTGCGGCCATGCTGACCTCGCCGGCCCTTGCGAGCGAGAGCCCGGCGTGACTTTTTGTCATGGCCGGCGCAAGAGCGGGCATGACATCCGAGAGCATGGCGGTGCAGGACGCGAATAAACCCATCTTGTTGGCGGCGGGCGGAACCGGCGGGCATTTGTTCCCCGCGCAGGCGCTGGCCGACGCGCTGCTCAAACGCGGTGCCGTGATCGATCTCGCCACCGACGTGCGCGCCGCGCATTTCAAGTTTCCAGCCCGCGCCGTGCACATCATCCCAAGCGCGACCCTGCGCGGCCGCAATCCATTTGCGCTCGCGCGCACCGCTGCATTGCTGACGCTCGGCACCGCCAAGGCGTGGTCGATGCTCGGCCGCGTACGGCCCGCCGTGGTGGTCGGTTTCGGCGGCTATCCGACCGTGCCGCCGCTGATGGCGGCGACGCTGCGCGGCATCCCGACCGTGCTGCACGAGCAGAACGGCGTAATGGGCCGCGCCAACCGCCTGCTCGCCGCCCGCGTCACGGCCATCGCCACCGGCTTTCGCGCGCTGGCCCGCCTCGACCCGCGCTTGCAGGGCAAGATCACCTTCACCGGCAACCCGGTGCGGCGCGAAGTGATCGCCGCCGCGACGACGCCCTATGCCGCGCCGGAGCCGGGCGGAAAATTGCGCCTCTTGGTGTTCGGCGGCAGCCAGGGCGCGCGCGTGATGGCCGAGATCGTGCCGCCGGCGCTCGAGCGGCTCCCCGCCGATCTGCGCGCACGCCTCAATGTCGTGCAGCAGGCGCGCGCCGAGGACCTCGACACGGTGCGCGGCAATTATACCCGGCTCGGCGTTTCCGCTGAGACCGCGCCGTTCTTCGCCGACCTGCCGGCTCGCATGGCGGCCACCCATTTGATAATTTCCCGCTCCGGCGCCTCCACGGTGGCCGAGCTTTCCGCCATCGGCCGGCCGGCCATCTTGGTGCCGCTGCCGCACTCCTTGGATCAGGACCAGTTCGTCAATGCTGGCGCGCTTGAAGCGGCCGGCGGCGCGATCCGGATCGAGCAGCGCGATCTCACCCCGGAACGGCTGGCTGCGGAGATTGCAAGCTTGGCCGACAGCCCTGGGCGCCTTGTGAATATGGCGCAGGCCGCCAAATCCGCCGGCACCGTCGATGCGGCCGAACGGCTGGCCGACCTGGTGTTGAAAGTGGCGGGAATTTAAGCATTCGGCCATGGTCGGTCTTGTTTCCGCCTTGCACCTCCTGCAAGAAATGGCCGCGCGGCCGGCGCGCACGAGAAAAGGCTAAGGGCGACCCCATGAAACTGCCGCGCGACATCGGTCCGGTGCATTTCGTCGGCATCGGCGGCATCGGCATGAGCGGCATCGCCGAGGTGCTGGCCAATCTCGGCTACATCGTCACCGGCTCGGACGTGGCCGACAGCGCCAACGTCAAGCGTCTGCGCGACAAAGGCATCAAGGTCGCCGTCGGGCACAAGGCCGACAATATCGACAGCGCCGACGTGGTGGTGGTCTCATCCGCCATCAAGCGCGACAATCCCGAACTTGTGGCCGCCCGCGCCAAGCGTTTGCCGGTGGTGCGGCGCGCTGAAATGCTGGCCGAACTGATGCGGCTGAAAAGCTGCGTCGCCATCGCCGGCACTCACGGCAAGACCACGACCACATCGATGGTCGCCGCTTTGCTCGACGCCGGCGGGCTCGACCCGACCGTGATCAATGGCGGCATCATCAACGCCTACGGCACCAACGCACGCCTCGGGGCTGGCGATTGGATGGTGGTGGAGGCCGATGAATCCGACGGCACCTTCCTCAAGCTGCCGGCCGACATCGCCATCGTCACCAATGTCGACCCCGAGCATCTCGATCACTTCCACACCTTCGACGCGGTGCAGGACGCCTTCCGCGCCTTTGTCGAGAACATTCCGTTCTACGGATTCGCGGTGATGTGCACCGACCATCCGGTGGTACAGACGCTGGTCGGCAAGTTGGAAGATCGCCGTATTCTCACATACGGCGAAAATCCGCAGGCCGACGTTCGCCTCGCCGATCTCGATCACAACAATGGCGAATCGCAATTCTCGGTGCGGTTCCGCGACCGCAAGGGCAAGACCACGCACGCGATTGATAAGCTCACGCTGCCGATGCCTGGCCGTCACAACGCGCTCAACGCGACGGCGGCGGTGGCGGTGGCGCATGAGCTCGGAATCAAGGACGACCTGATCCGCAAGGCGCTGGGCGCGTTCGGTGGCGTCAAGCGCCGCTTCACCAAAGTCGGCGAGTGGAACGGCGCCGTTATCATCGACGACTACGGCCATCATCCGGTGGAGATCGCCGCCGTGCTGCGCGCCGCGCGCGAGAGCGCCAAGGGCCAGGTGATCGCGGTGATGCAGCCGCACCGGTATACACGGCTGCATGACTTGTTTGAGCAATTCTGCACCTGCTTCAACGACGCCGACGCCGTGATCGTGGCATCGGTCTATCCGGCCGGTGAAGCGCCGATAGCCGGCGCCGACCGCGACGCGCTGGTGGCGGGCTTGCGCGCGCACGGCCACAAACAGGCGATCCCGCTCGCCGGCCCCGACAAGCTCGCCGCGCTGATCAAGGAGCTGGCGCAAGCCCGGCGACTACGTGGTCTGCCTCGGCGCCGGCTCGATCACGCAATGGGCCTACGCGCTGCCAACGGAACTGAAAGCGCTATGAGCTTTCCCGACATCGTCGCCGAGCTGAAGGCAATAATGCCCAAGCTGCGCGGACGGCTCCTGGCCAACCAATCGCTCCCCGAACTGACCTGGTTCCGCGTCGGCGGTCCGGCACAGGTGCTCTGCATGCCGGAGGACGAAGCGGATCTCTCCTACCTGCTCACCGAGTTGCCAGGCGAATACGCGGTCACGGTCATCGGCCTCGGCTCCAACCTGATCGTGCGCGACGGCGGCATTGCCGGCGTCGTGGTGCGGCTTGGCCGCGGCTTCAGCAATATCGTCATCGAGCCGAACCATCGCCTTCGCGTCGGCGCGGCGGTACCGGACGTGAAGTTCGCGCGCGCCGCGCAGGAGGCCGGCATCGCTGGGCTCTCCTTCCTGCGCGGCATTCCCGGCGCCATTGGCGGCGCGCTGCGCATGAACGCGGGCGCCTATGGCGGCGAGACCAAGGACCGGCTGGTTTCCGCGCGCGGCGTCGATGGCCGCGGTGCGGTCCGGGACTACAGCAATGCCGAGATGGGATTTAGCTACCGCCACTGCGGCGTTGCGGAGGATGTCATTTTCACCGAGGCGCTATTCCAGGGCGAGCCCGGCGACCGCGACCAGATCGCCGCCGAGATGAACAAGATCACCGAATCGCGCGAGGCGACCCAGCCGGTGAAGAGCCGCACCGGCGGCTCGACCTTCAAGAACCCGCCCGGCCAGAAAGCCTGGCAGCTCATCGACGCCGCCGGCTGCCGCGGTTTGCGGATCGGCGGCGCGCAGGTTTCCGAGCTGCATTGCAATTTCCTCATCAATCTCGGTGATGCCACGGCGCGCGACATCGAGACGCTCGGCGAAACCGTGCGTGAACGGGTGAAGGCCCATTCCGGCATCGACTTGGAATGGGAAATTAAGAGGATCGGAATAAAAGGCGCATGATCCCGAAAAGTGGGAACCGATTTTCGGATAAGATCATGCGCAAACAACGAATGAGCTCATGAAACACGTCGCGGTATTGATGGGAGGCTGGTCGGCCGAGCGCGAGATTTCGCTGCGCTCCGGCAAAGCTTGCGCCGATGCGGCTGAGCGCGGCGGCTACCGCGTCAGCCGGCTGGACGTGGACCGCGAGGTGGCCGCGAGTTTGCGTGCGCTCAAGCCCGACGTTGCGCTCAATGTGCTGCACGGCCGTCCCGGCGAGGACGGCACGTTGCAGGGCCTCTTGGAAATCCTCGGCATTCCTTATTCGCATTCCGGCGTGCTGGCTTCTGCCATGGCTATGCAGAAGGACATCGCCAAGACGGTGCTCAAGGCGGCCGGCGTGCCGGTGCCGGGCGGCATGGTCGCGAGCCGGATGGATGCGGCCAAGCGCCATCTGCTGCCGCCACCTTACGTGATCAAGCCGGTGGCCGAAGGTTCCAGCGTCGGCGTGTTCATCGTGTGCGAAGACCACAAGCATCCGCCGCAGGAGCTGACGCGGCCGGACTGGAGCTTCGGCGACAAGATCCTGATCGAGCCATTTATCCCCGGCAAGGAATTGACCTGCGCGGTGATGGGCGACCGAGCGCTCGGTGTCATCGAGATCGTTCCGACGGTCAAGTTCTACGACTACGAAGCCAAATACGCGCCCGGCGGCTCCAAACATCTGCTGCCGGCGCCGATTTCCGCGGAAATTTACGAGGAATGCCGGCGCCTGTCGCTCACCGCCCATCGCGCCCTCGGCTGCCGCGGCGTTAGCCGCACCGACTTCCGCTACGACGACAATCTTAGCGGCGCCAAGGGTCTTGCCTGCCTGGAGGTGAATACCCAACCGGGCATGACCGAAGTTTCACTGGTGCCGGAACTTGCCGCCCATGCCGGCATCAGTTTCGAGGATCTGGTGCGCTGGATGATCGAGGACGCCTCACTCGACCGCTAGGCGCCGACGGACAGCGGTGGATTTGCCACACCCGACCTAAGTTAAAGCCGCCCGCTCATAATCCGTAAACTTTTACTAATCGTTTACCAAAAGGCCCGAAGACTAGGCGTTGGCCGCGTTTCTGAGCGTTCGGCCACGGATTCGCGCGTGTGGATGTGTCGGTGCGACACCTGAATACAAATCGGGGCATGACCGAAACCTCGCTCGTGCCAGAGCTTGCCGCCCATGCTGGGCCAACGTTTGAAGAGCCGGTCGCGATGGATGTACGAGGACGCCTCGCTCAATCGCTAAAGCTGAAATTGAATGGACGTGCGACCTTCGCTTCGCGGCCGCGCGCGCATACTTGGCCGGCATCGGACTCAGCGCTGTTGCATTTCATGCGCCGCTGGGGCGGTGCATTGCTCGAACTGAAAGTGCCGCGCGGCGCCGGCGCCAGCGCTGCCGCCATGTTGCTGCTCGCCAGCACCTGCTATGGCGTGGTCAAAGGTGGTCATGGCCCGGTGATCGCCGCCCAAGTCCAGGACATCTGCGATGCTGCTGCCAACAGCGTGGGCTTCCGCATCTCCGAGATCGCGCTCGCCGGCGAGCATGAACTCATCCGCGAAGACATCCTGAGCCTCGGTGGAATTACCGGCCGCTCCTCGCTGCTGTTTCTCGATGCCGCGCAGACGCGCGTACGGCTGTTGACTAATCCCTGGATTGCGCAAGCCGCGGTGCTCAAGCTTTATCCCAACCGGCTGCGCATCGAGATCAAGGAGCGCAAGGCGTTCGCGCTCTGGCAGAAGGACGGCCGCGTCAATCTGATCGCCGACGACGGTACCGTGCTGGAAACTTATGTGCCGGAGCGCTTCACGTCGCTGCCGTTGGTGGTTGGCGACGGTGCCGAGCAAGCGGCGCGGGATATTCTCGAGCTGCTCAAGCGCTATCCGATGATCGCCAAGTTGGTCGACGCCTCAGTGCTGGTCGCCGAACGGCGCTGGAATCTGCATCTGAAAAGCGGCCTTGAAGTGCTGCTGCCGGAGCGCGAGCCCGCGCAGGCGCTCACGCTGCTGGTCGATCTTGATCGCGACAAGAAATTGCTCTCGCGCGACATCGTGACGGTCGACCTGCGGCTGCCCGACCGCGTCACCGTGCGGCAATCCGATGCGGCCGCCGCGGCGCGCGACGAGGCGCTCAAGGCGGCCGACAAAGACAAGAAAAAGAAAAAGGGAAGCGACGCATGACCGTGCTGCGCTTCGGCCTTACGCCCAGGATGAAGCCGGTTTCACCGCGGCGAACCGCCGTAGTGGCCGGTCTCGATATCGGTACCAGCAAGATCGCCTGCATGATCGCGCGGCTTGCGCCGCAGGCGCCGCAGGACGTGCTGCGCCGGCGCAGCCACGGCGTGCAGGTGCTCGGCTTCGCCCATACCGCGGCCAGCGGCATGAAGGCCGGCGGCGTGGTCGACCTGGTCGAGGTCGAGGAAATGGTGCGCCAAGCCATCGACATCGCCGAGAGCAAGGCCAAGGTGCAGCTCGAATCCGTCGTGGTATCGCTCTCCGGGGGACGCCTCGGCAGCGAGCGCTTCGTCGCCAATATCGAACTGGCCGGCGGCGCGGTGACCGAAGGCGACATCGGTCGCGTGCTGGCCGCGGCCAGCCGCCACTCGGTGCGCGATGGGCGCGCCGTGCTGCATTCGCTTCCCATCGGTTACACGCTGGATGCCGTCACCGGCATTCGCGAGCCGCGTGGCATGCTCGGCCAACGCTTCGGCGTCGATATGCACATGATCACCAGCGACGTGGCGATCGTGCGCAACCTGATGTTGGCGGTCGAGCGCAGCCATCTCGCGGTCGAAGCGGTGGTCGCGTCCCCCTACATGGCGGGCTTGGCCGCGCTGGCCGACGACGAAGCCGATCTCGGCGCCGCAACCGTCGATCTCGGGGCCGGAACCACCACCCTGGCGGTATTTTCCGGCGGAAAATTCGTCCATACGGACGGTTTTGCGCTCGGCGGCTACCACGTCACCATGGATCTCGCCCGCGGGCTGAACACCCGGATTGCGGATGCTGAGCGAATCAAAGCGATTTATGGCAGTGTTTTGACCGGTGGATCGGATGAACGCGACATGATCACGGTGCCTCCGGTCGGAGATGATGAGCGCGAGCCGCCGCAATTCGTGTCGCGCGCGGCGCTGGTGCGCATCATCAAGCCGCGCATCGAGGAAATCCTGGAAATGGTGCGCGACCGGCTCAAGGCTTCGCCGTTTGCGGCCGAACCGCGTGGGTGCATCGTGCTCACCGGCGGCGCCAGCCAGCTTGCCGGCCTGTCTGATCTCGCCGCGCGCATTTTGCGCAGGCCCGTGCGTATCGGACGCCCCCTCGGTTTGGCAGGCCTGCCGGAAGCGGCCAAGGGGCCGGCCTTCGCGGTTGCGGCGGGCCTGCTGATCTATCCGCAGGCGGCACATCTTGAACACTTCGAACCGCGGCGAACGCGGCAATTGATGACAGGAACGGGCGGTTACATGGCACGGGTCGGACGATGGCTGCGCGAAAGCTTCTGACCCACAACAACGGAACCACGATGGGATCGGCCGCGGACCGGTCCCGTTCGACGGCGTGCGGGCGCAATGCTCAGCCTGCTGCCCGCGCATCAAAGAGGAAAACATGACGATCAATCTGAAGATTCCCGACATTCGCGAGATGAAGCCGCGGATTACCGTGTTCGGCGTCGGCGGTGCCGGCGGCAATGCGGTCAACAATATGATCACGGCCGGGCTGCAAGGCGTCGACTTCGTCGTCGCCAATACCGACGCGCAGGCGCTCACGCTGTCGAAGGCCGAGCGCATCATCCAGATGGGCACGCAGGTGACCGAAGGTCTCGGCGCCGGCTCGCAGCCGGAAGTCGGCCGCGCCGCCGCGGAGGAGGTGATCGACGAGATCCGCGATCATCTCAGCGGCGCGCATATGGTGTTCGTTACCGCCGGCATGGGTGGCGGCACCGGCACCGGCGCCGCGCCCGTGGTCGCCAAGATCGCGCGCGAGCTTGGCATCCTCACGGTCGGGGTGGTCACCAAGCCGTTTCACTTCGAAGGCCAGCGCCGCATGCGTTACGCGGAAGCCGGCATCGTCGAGCTGCAAAAGGTGGTCGACACGCTGCTGATCATCCCGAACCAGAACCTGTTCCGGGTCGCCAACGAAAAGACCACCTTCGCGGACGCCTTCGCGATGGCCGACCAGGTGCTCTATTCGGGCGTCGCCTGCATCACCGACCTGATGGTCAAGGAAGGCCTGATCAATCTCGACTTCGCCGACGTACGCGCGGTGATGAAGGAGATGGGCAAGGCGATGATGGGCACCGGCGAAGCCTCCGGCGAGAAGCGCGCGCTCACCGCCGCCGAAGCGGCGATCGCCAATCCGCTAATCGACGACGCCTCCATGAAGGGCGCCCGCGGTCTGCTGATCTCGATCACCGGCGGCAAGGACCTCACGCTTTACGAAGTCGACGAGGCCGCTACCCGCATCCGCGAGGAAGTCGACCAGGACGCCAATATCATCGTCGGCGCGACGTTCGACGAAAGCCTGGAAGGCATCATTCGCGTTTCGGTGGTGGCGACCGGCATCGACCACGCGGGCCTGCAGCGCCAGCCGGTGCAGCCGGAAGCCGCCCTCAAGGAACTCGCCAGCAAGATGCGCAGCACGCGGACTGCTGACCGTATCGAGCGCAGCCCGGTGCCAGCCGTGGCGCCCGCACCGGTTGCCGGCTAGTGTCGCGGCGGTCGAATCCGTGGCCCACGCCGCGGTGGCGGCTGCGCTGATGGCGCCGACCGCAATCGGGGAGGTCTCGATCCGGCCGATGCCGATAAAGCCATCGCTGTTCGAGCCGGCGCCGGGCGAAGTGGCGCAAGCCGAGCCGCCGCCGCCTAAGACCTTCATCCCGCCGCCGCCTGAACGGACCGTCGTGCGCACGCCGCGCATGCCGCGCGTCGATGAACTGCCGTTGCCGGCGCAGAACGAAATCAAGGCGCAGCGTGGCGAGCTCGACGACGATCACCCCGAGAAGCGCCGCATGTCGCTGATGCAGCGCTTGGCCTCGGTCGGCCTCGGCCGGCGTGCCGAGCAGGCCGAGCCGCCGCTGGCTCCGCGTACCGCGCAGCCGATGCCGCAATTCGAGCGGCCGAACAGGCCGACGGCCCGTCAGCCGGAAGGCCGTCCGGACGACCCGGTATCCGAATATGCCCGGCGGTCGGTGCCCCAAGGGCTCGACCCGCACGGCCGACCTGCCGCTGTGCATAATTCGGCCGACGAGGACCAGTTGGACATTCCGGCCTTCCTGCGCCGCCAAGCTAACTGACAGCCCACTAAATACCATGATGGCCCCGCTCCGAACCCGGAGTGGGGCCATCATGCTATGGGCAGGTCGGTTGTATATTTGTTTAACTTATTGAATTAAAAAGTTTTTATTATACCGCCGGACCCGTCATGAGGCTTTCGAAGGTGCTCGATACCTCAGCAAGACCAATAGGATTGCGGTCGGTTTGGCTCCGGACCGGTCCTTCGGTCGGTAAATTGCGGCAAAAAAGAGTAACAGTCGGTAAGAAGACGTGAGTTGGAAGCCGCCGGGCACATGGCCTAAGTTTCAGACGTGAAAGGGACTTTTTGGGTCTCTGGGGGATGTCTTCCAGTACGCGGACAGGCGCTGTATTGAAGGCCAAAATGTGGCTCCGGCTGGAGCTTGGGATGGGACGTGCGGCTGCTCGTGGGCCGACGTAAACGGGTACGATGAAGGGTGCTAAGCAGACAACGCTGCGCGAACAGGTTGCCGTCTCCGGCATTGGTGTGCATTCCGGCAGCCCTGTCACCCTTACTTTAAATCCCGCTGACGACAACACCGGAATCGTATTCCAGCGCGTGTCGCGCGACGGCTTGATTGAGCGCGAGATTCGCGCCGACGTCCGCGCGGTCACCGCCACCGAATTTGCCACCGTCCTGGGCGACGCCTCCGGTCCGCTCTGCTCGACCGCGGAACATCTGCTGGCGGCCCTGCGCGGGCTCGGCGTGGACAATGTGACGGTCGAGATCGATGGGCCGGAAGTGCCGATCATGGACGGCAGTGCGGCGCCCTTCGTCGATGCGATCGATCAGGCCGGCCTGACCGCGCGCGCACTGCCGCGCCGCTATATCGAAGTGATCAAGCCGGTGCGCGTGTCCACCAATGACGGTGCGCTCGGCGAGCTGCGGCCCTACGGCCATGGTTTCCGGGTCGAAGCCGAAATCGAGTTCGACCATCCGCTCATTCGCGATCAGGCGCTCTCGCTCGACATCGAGGCGGAGACTTTCCGCCGCGAAATCGCGGGCGCCCGTACCTTCGGCTTCATAAAGGACGTCGCCAAATTGTGGAGCGCCGGTTACGCGCTCGGTGCCACCTTTGCCAATACGCTGGTGGTGACCGACGATCGCGTGCTCAATCCGGAAGGGCTGCGCTATCCCGACGAATTCGTGCGCCACAAGATTCTCGACGCCATCGGCGATCTGGCGCTCGCCGGTCAGCCGTTGCTCGCCGCCTACCGCACAGTCCGCGGCGGCCATAAGCTCAACCACGCGGTGCTGTCCGCGTTGATGGCCGATCGCAGCGCCTGGCGGGTGATCGAGGCGGCCGAGCCGGGCCGCCGCACACGCGGCCATGCTCAAGTCGGCGCCGGCAGACTGGCCGCGGCCTACGGGCCGGAAATGTCCTGAAAATCCTCAGGATTCAAGCTTAACCTTCCGCCTTAATCCCGGCCGATTGTCGGCTTAATCGCTTGGCCAGACCGCGTTTTTTCGTCTACACCAACGCGGATAAGGGGCTCAGGCAGGATTTGTCAGCCCTCGGGGGAACTGGACACGACCGCGTGGGATGAGTTTGTGCCCAACGACATAACTACCGAAAATTCTATTCCGAAGGATCCTGTGCCTGGCGCGCCGATGGCGGCGACCGCGGTCAAGGGCCGGCGCCGGTTCGCGTGTGCGTTGACCATGGTGCTGCTGGCGGCGAGCCTCGGGGCCTGCAGCGGTTTCGATCTTTTCGGTGGCAAGGAAGCGATTATACCGGACGAGGCCGCCGACCGGCTCTACAACGAGGGCCTCTATCTGCTCAACGTCACGCACGAGCCGAAAGACGCGGCGAAGAAGTTCGAGGAAGTCGACCGCCAGCACCCCTATTCGGAATGGGCGCGCAAGTCGCTGATCATGACGTCGTTCGCCTACTATCAAGCGGCCGACTATGACGATTGCGTCACCGCGGCGCAGCGCTATATCACGCTGCACCCGGGCAGCCCGGACGCTGCCTATGCGCAGTATTTGATCGGCGCCTCCAATTTCGAGGAAATCCCCGACATCACCCGCGATCAGGCGCGCACCGAGAAGGCGCTCGCCGCGCTGCAAGAAGTGATCCGCAAGTATCCGACCAGCGAATACGCGGTCAGCGCCAAACAAAAGATCGAAATCGCCCGCGACCAGCTCGCCGGCAAGGAAATGGAAACCGGCCGCTACTACCTCGACAAGAAGGACTACACCGGCGCCATCAACCGCTTCAAAGTCGTGGTCACCAAGTATCAGACCACGCGCCACGTCGAGGAGGCGTTGATGCGGCTGACCGAGGCCTATATGGCGCTCGGTATTGTCGATGAGGCGCAGACCGCGGCCGCCGTGCTCGGGCATAATTTCCCCGACAGCGTCTGGTACAAGCATGCCTACACGCTGGTGAAAACCGGCGGCACCGAGCCGTCCGAGAACCGGGGGTCCTGGATCAGCAAGGCGTTCGCGAATTTCAAGAAATCGGTCCTCGGCTAGCCGGCGTCCGCCTCTTGTCATGTCCCGAAAAAAAGGGGCATCCATGATGGCGCCGCGATTCCTGTGAAAATCCTCGATCGCAGTGGTTACCGGATCGTCCTCTTTCGCGGATGATGCCGGCCCAAGGACTAGCGACATGCTTGCGCGACTTTCCATCCGCGACATCGTGCTGATCGACCGGCTCGACATTGATTTCGCCGCCGGGCTGGCCGTGCTCACCGGCGAGACCGGCGCCGGCAAGTCGATCCTGCTCGATGCTTTTGCTTTGGCCCTGGGCGGGCGTGGCGACCAGGCGCTGGTGCGACAGGGCGCCGAGCAGGGCCAGGTGACCGCCGTGTTCGAGGTTGCGCGCACCCATCCGGCGCGCGCGTTGCTCTTCGCCCACAATTTGGCGAACGATATCGCGGCCGAGGACGACCTCATTCTCCGCCGCGTGCAGTTTGCCGACGGGCGCACGCGCGCCTTCGTCAACGACCAGCCGGTCAGCGTGCAGGTGATGAAGGAACTCGGCACCGCGCTGGTCGAGATTCACGGCCAGCACGACGAGCGCGCTCTCGTCGACGCCGCCACCCACCGCCGCCTGCTCGATGCCTTCGGCGCATTGGAAGCCGACGCCGCCAAGGTGGCGTTCCTCTGGGAGGCGCGGCGTGAGGCGCAGGCGGCGGCCGATGCCCATCGCGCCGAGGTCGAGCGCGCCAAGCGCGAGGGCGACTGGCTGCGCCACGCGGTGGAGGAACTCGGCAAGCTCGCGCCGCAAACGGCTGAGGAAACCGCGCTTGCCGAGCGCCGCACCGCCATGATGCAGGCCGAGAAGGTGGCCGAGGACCTGCGCGACGCGCACGAAGTGATCGCCGGCGCCAATTCATCCATGCCGGGGCTCGCCGGCGTCATCCGCCGGCTGGAGCGGCGCTCCGCGCAGGCGCCGAGCCTGGTCGAACCGGCGGTGAAGTCGCTCGATGTGGCATTGACCGCGCTGGAGGAAACCCGCAGCCATCTCGAGCAGGCGCTGCGCACCGCCGATTTCGATCCGGCCGAACTCGAACGCATCGAGGAGCGCCTGTTCGCGCTGCGCGCCGCGGGCCGCAAATACAATGTGCCGGTCGACGAACTGGCGGCGCTGGCGGCGCGTTACCAATCCGACATCGCGCTGATCGATGCCGGCGAGGACCGGTTGAAGACGCTGGAAGCAGCCGCGCGCGAGGCCGAAGCCAGCTATCGCGCGGCGGCCGACAAACTGTCGAAAGCCCGCCTGAAAGCCGCCACCGCGCTCGACAAGGCGGTGAACGGCGAGCTCAAGTCGCTCAAGCTGGAGCGCGCGAAATTCTCCACCGAAATCGCCAGCGATTCCGCCGCGGCCGGCCCCAACGGCATCGACCGGGTTGAATTCTGGGTGCAGACAAATCCGGGCACGCGGGCCGGGCCGCTGATGAAGGTCGCCTCCGGCGGCGAGCTGGCGCGCTTCCTGCTGGCGCTCAAGGTAGTGCTGGCCGACCGCGGCTCGGCGCCGACTTTGGTGTTCGACGAAATCGATACCGGGGTGGGCGGCGCGGTGGCAGATGCCATCGGGGTTCGGCTGGCCAAGCTCGCCTCCGGCGTGCAGGTGCTGGCGGTGACCCATGCCCCGCAGGTGGCGGCGCGCGCCGACCGGCATTATCTCATCAGCAAGGACGCGTTGGAAAAGGGCCGGCGGGTCGCCACCCGCGTCACCGAGGTGGCGGCCGAGCGAAGGCGCGAGGAGATCGCTCGCATGCTGGCCGGCGCCGAAATCACCGCAGAGGCCCGCGCCGCCGCCGAGCGCCTGATCAAGGCGGCGGGGTGATACAGTGCCGGCATGGCTAGTCACGACGCGTCGAAAATCAAACCCACCGACCTGACCGAGGCGCAGGCCAAGGCCGAGCTGAAGCGGCTTGCCGCCAAAATCGCCTCGCACGACAAGCGCTACTACCAGCAGGACCAGCCGACGGTCAGCGACGCCGAATACGACGCGCTGCGGGTGCGCAATGCGGCGATCGAAAAACACTTTCCCGACCTGATCCGCGCGGATTCGCCGTCACGCCGGGTCGGCGCGGCGCCCACCGGCCGCTTTAAGAAAGTGCGCCATGCGGTGCCGATGCTGTCGCTCGACAACGCGTTCGAGGAGCACGACGTCATCGATTTTGTCGCCCGCATCCGCCGCTTCCTCAAACTCGCCGACGACGAGAAGATCGCCTTCAGCGCCGAGCCGAAGATCGACGGGCTCTCCATGTCGCTGCGCTACCAGGACGGCGAACTCGTTACTGCCGCCACCCGCGGCGACGGCAGCGAAGGCGAGGACGTCACCGCCAATATCCGCACGCTGAAGGACGTGCCGCAGCAGCTCAAGGGGCGGCACGTGCCGAAAATCTGCGAGGTGCGCGGCGAGGTCTATATGACCAAAACCGATTTCCTCAAACTCAACGAGCGGCAGACGGCGGCCGGCGAGCAGATCTTCGCCAATCCGCGCAATTCGGCGGCCGGCTCGCTGCGCCAGAAGGACCCAACCGTCACCGCCTCGCGCCCGCTCGGCTTTTTCGCCTATGCCTGGGGCGAGATGAGCGAGCTGCCGGCCGACTCGCAGAGCAGCATGATCAAATGGTTTGCGTCATGCGGCTTCAAGACCAACCCGCTCACCAAGATACGCCACTCGGTCGAGGAGCTGCTCGCTTTCCACCGCGAGATCGAAGTGACTCGCGCCGAACTCGACTACGACATTGATGGCGTCGTCTATAAAGTCGACCGCATCGATTTGCAGGAGCGGCTCGGCTTCGTTTCGCGCAGCCCGCGCTGGGCGATCGCGCACAAGTTCCCGGCCGAACAGGCTACGACTGAACTTCTCGATATTGAAATCCAAGTTGGCCGAACGGGCGCGCTCACGCCGGTTGGAAAGCTCAGGCCAGTCGGCGTCGGCGGCGTCATTGTGCAGAACGTCACCTTGCACAACGAGGATTACATTAAGGGCATCGGCGGTGACGGCGAGCCCTTGCGCGAGGGCCGCGATATCCGGAGAGGAGACACGGTTATCATCCAGCGTGCCGGCGACGTGATCCCGCAGGTGGTGGATGTCGTAAAGCACGCGCGGGGCTCCGAACCCTATCGCTTCCCGACCCACTGTCCTTGCCATTTGCACACCAAAGTGGTGCGTGAGGAAACCGCGACCGGCGAGGAGGGCGCCCGCGCCCGCTGCACCGGCGAGTTCGCCTGTCCGTACCAGAAGATCGAGCATCTCAAGCTGTTCGCCTCGCGCCGCGCCTTCGACATCGAGGGGCTCGGCGAGAAGCAGATCGTGTTCTTTTTCGAAAAGGAATGGATCAGGGAGCCCGCCGACATTTTCACGCTGGAAAAGAAGCACAAGAGCGAATTACTGGAAGAGGAAGGCTACGGCGAGACCTCGGTGCGCAATTTGTTCGAGGCGATCGAGCAGCGGCGCGAGATCTCGCTCGACCGATTTATTTATTCACTCGGCATCCGCCATGTCGGCGAGACCACGGCACTGGCGCTGGCCCGCGGCTATGGTTCCTGGAAGGCGTTCCACGACGCCTGCCTGAAGGTTGCCAAGGGCGACGACGAAGCGATCGCCGAGATGGATGCGCTGGACCAGATCGGTGAGACCGTGATCGAGAGCATCAAGGCTTATTTCGGCGAAAGCCATAACAAGGGCATCGTCGAGCGGCTCACCAAGGAAGTGACAATCCTCGATGCCGAAAAGCCGAAGACAGACTCCGTAATCGCCGGCAAGACCGTGGTGTTCACCGGCGCGCTGGAAAAGATGACGCGCGAGGAGGCAAAGGCCCAGGCGGAGCGCCTAGGCGCCAAGGCCGCCGGCTCGGTTTCGAAGAAGACCGATTATGTGGTGGCCGGTCCGGGCGCCGGCTCCAAGCTCGCCGACGCTAAGAAATTCGGCATCAAGGTGCTCAGCGAAGATGAGTGGCTGAAGCTGATCGGCTAGCACCGTACCAGCGCCCAATACGCCACCGCCGTCGCCACCACCACGATCACCAGCATCCAGGCCATCGGCATGGCGCTGCCGGCGCCTGCGAGCAAAATCGAGACCACCTGCGTCGAGGCCGCGCCGACCCCCATCTGCACGAAGCCGGTCATGCCGGAGGCGGCGCCGGCGGCCTGCGGGCGGATGCTGATCGCGCCGGCGATGGCGTTCGGCAGCAGCAAGCCGTTGCCGTAGGAGATCACCATCTGCGGCAAGAAAATGATCGCGGGACCTGCCTCCGGCATGGTCGCGACCAGCAGCGCGGTCAGGCCGGCGCCGGTCAGTTCGAACGCGATGCCGGCCATGATCATGGCGTCGACGCCGAAGCGCTGCGACAGCCGCGAGGCGGTGAAGTTGCCGCTCATATAGCCGAGCGAGGTCAGCGCGAACCACAAGCCGAATTCGGCCGAGGTGCGCCCCATCAGCGTCACCACGACATACGGGCCGCCGCCGAGAAATGTGAAGAACGGCGCCGAGCCAAGCGCGCCGCACAGCACATAGCCATGGAACTTGGCGTTGCCGAGCAGCGCGCGCCATTGCTCGATCAGCATGCCGGGCGCCTGCGCCACGCTCGCCGGCCGCGTTTCCGGCAGCACCAGCACAGCCCACAGCAGCACGATGCCGCTGAACGCCGCGATGAACAGGAAGATTGCCTCCCAGCCGAAGGCGGTGTCGAGAATGCCGCCAATCAGCGGCGAGATCATCGGCGCGATCACCATGGCGGTGGTGACCAGGCCGATCATGGCGGCGGCGCGTTCGCGCTCATAGAGGTCGCGGATGATGGCACGGCCGATCACGATGCCGGTCGAAGCGCCGACGGCCTGCACCACGCGCGCGCCGATCAGCGCGTGGATCGAATAGGCGGCGATGGCGGCGAGCGAGGCGACCACGCTCAGCGCCAGGCCGGCCAGCACCACCGGCCGGCGGCCGAAACGGTCGGACAGCGGCCCGAGCAGCAATTGGGCGGCGGCGAGGCTCAAAAGATAAAGCGACAGCGTGAGCTGCACCGTGCCGGTGTCGGAGGCGAGCCGCGTCACCAGTCCCGGCAGCGCCGGCACCAGGATGTTGAGCGTGGCCGGCCCGATGGCGGTCATCGCCATCAGCAAGGCCAGCAGCCGCCAGGGGGTGACCCGCTTACTCTGCGGATGCGACGCGGACGTCCGGGCGTCCATCAAGCGGTCCCCAGCGGCCGGGTCGCAGAGTCGAGCCAGGCGCGCGTGGTTGGATCGAGCAGGGGCCCCAGCAGCTCCTGCACGCGCCCGTGATAGCTGTCGACCCAGTTGCGCTCCTTGGCGGTCAGCAGGCGGGTATCGATCAGACGGCGGTCAATCGGCGCGAGCGTTAGCGTCTCGAAGGCGTTGAGCGGCTTTTCGGCGCCCGCCTGCTCCGGCGCCGCGATCACCAACAGCAGGTTCTCGATGCGGATGCCAAAGGCGGCGGTTTTGTAATAGCCCGGCTCGTTCGACAGGATCATACCGCGGCGCAGCGCCACCGTGCCGAGCTTGGAAATGCGCGCCGGCCCCTCGTGCACCGACAGATAGCTGCCGACGCCGTGGCCGGTGCCGTGATCGAAATCGAGCCCGGCCTGCCACAGCGCGGTGCGTGCCAGCGGATCGAGCTGGGCGCCGCTGGTGTTTTCCGGGAATACCGCGACGGCAATTGCGATATGGCCCTTGAGCACGCGGGTAAAGCGGTCGCGCATTTCATCGGTGGGCGCGCCAATAATAACGGTGCGAGTGATATCGGTGGTGCCATCTTCATATTGCGCGCCGGAATCGATCAGGAACAGCTCGTTCTTCCCGATCGTGCGGTTGGAGGCGCGGGTGACGTGGTAATGCACGATCGCCCCGTTCGGCCCCGAGCCGGCGATAGTGGGGAATGAGATGTCCTTCAACAGACCAGTATCGCGACGGAAGCTTTCCAGCGCCTCCACCGCGTCGATTTCGGTCACGCTGCCGCTTGGCGCCTCGCGCGCGAGCCAGGCCAGGAACCGCGCCACCGCCACGCCGTCGCGCTGGTGCGCGGCGCGGCTGCCGACGATCTCGGCGTGGTTCTTCACCGCCTTCATCAGCGCGATCGGATCGGGCCCGCGCACCGGCTTGCCGCCACTGGCGGCGACCTGCCGCGTGAGCGCATCGGCCGCGCTCGCCTGGTCGAGCCGCACGATCTTGCCCTTATATTGCGCCAGGTCGCGGGCAAGCTCGTCGGGCGCGCGCACCGCGGCGATCTCGGCCAGCGCGGGACGCGTTTTGGCGTCGAGCTTGGCCGCGTCCAGGTAGAGCGCGGGCTTTCCCTCCTGCGGAATGGCCGCGAAGGCGAGCGCCAGCGGCGTATGCGCGATGTCCGAGCCGCGGATGTTGAACGCCCAGGCCACGTTCTGCGGATCCGACACCACCAGCGCGTCGGCGCGCAGCATCTTCAGCTCACTCTGGATGCGCTTGAGCTTGTCGGCGGCGTTCTCGCCGGCGAGCTTGATATCGCGCATCGTCACGGGCTCCGCCGGCGGCGCCGGGCGGTCACTCCATAGCGCGTCGATCGGATTGCCGGCGACCGCCGCCAATTCAGCGCCGGCTGTGGCGCAGGCCTTGCGCAGTTTCTCGGCGCTCTCGGAGGTGTGCAGCCACGGATCGTAGCCGAGCTTCGCCCCGCTTTTGAGATTCCGTTCCAGCCATTGCTCCGGCGGCGAGTCCACCAGGTGTTCGATCAAAAAGAGTTTCGCATCGATCTGCGCCGCCGCCTGCACCGTGTAGCGGCCATCCACGAACAGCGCCGCGCGCTCGGCGAGCACGATCGCCGCCCCAGCCGAACCGGTGAAGCCGGTGAGCCAGGCCAATCGCTCCTCGCTCGCCGGCAAATATTCGTTCTGCTGGCGGTCGGCGCGCGGCACCACGAATCCGTCGAGACCGCGGCGCTTGAGCTCGGCGCGCAACGCCGCGACGCGGGCGGCGCTGTGCGATCGATCGGTCGAATCATCGAATGTCTGGAAGCGGGCCTCGAACATGGTCGGCACTCTAGCGTGCTTCGTGCGCCGAGCAACGCAGGCATGCGCTGCGCATCGGGCAAGGCATGCGCATCGCCATCTTAGGCAGTGGCGCGAGAGATGAGCGCCGCGCTGGCGATCGATTCGGCAATGAATCGGCACCTTGATTCAATTTTGTGCAGTGCATTAAATTCGCCGCAATGGTGCCACCGATCTTGCTGGCTTATTAATAGGATCATGCTGGAATTACGGGGCTTCTATGCAATCTCACGAGTACTTTGCAATTGCAGTGCAGATTATGTTGCAATGCAATAGTCAGAGCAGAGCGCTGGGACATTCGCTGACGCTTCGCTGCTGAGAAGGAGGCTTGAAATGGTTGCTGTCACTTATGGCGTTGCCCGCGTACCCACCGCCGAGCCGGCCGCGAAGGCCGCCCGCACCTATACCGCCGCGCCGGGCAAAAGCTGGTTTGCCCGCTTCATGGACGCGCTGATCGAAGCGCGCATGCAGCAGGCCCGGCGCGAACTCGCCACGCATATCCATTTGTTGCCGTACTCGCTCGACGAACGCGGCAACCGGCTGGTCAAGACCGGCTCCACCGACATGCCTTTCGGCGGCTGGTAGCGTTAGATTTATCGCCAGCGAAACCGCCCCGGTCTCCCCGCCCGGGGCGGTTTTGTTTTCGGTCCTCAAGAATTTTTCAGCACCAGCGTGACCCAGCCGTCGAGCGGAATGCGCCGTTCGAGCACGAAGCCATGGGCCCGGTAGATCGCCAGTACGGCATTGGCGTGTCTCGGCAACAGGCCGGAGAGCACTATGCGGGCGCGTGGGCCGGCGAGCTGGCTGAGCGGCACCGCCAGCCGCAGCAGCGGCCCGAGCAGGATATTGGCGAAGATCAGATCGTAAGGCTTAGCCGTCGTGATCGCGCGCGCGTTGGCGCCGGCGGCGCGCGCGATCGTGATCGCCGCGCCCGCGCGATTGAGCCGCGCATTGGCGCGCGCGGCGTCGACCGCAACCCGGTCGAGGTCGCTGGCGGTGACGCGCGCGCGCAGCAGCTTTGCCGCCGCGATCGCCAGCACGCCCGATCCGGTGCCGAGGTCGAGGACTCGGACGGCCCGCCGCCGCTTCGCCAGGTCGTCGAGCGCCAGCAGACAGCCGCGCGTGGTGCCGTGGTGGCCGGTGCCGAAGGCGAGCGCCGCCTCGATCTCGATCGCGATGTCGTTGGGCTTGACGCGGGCGCGGTCATGCGCGCCGTGCACGATGAACCGGCCGGCCCGCACCGGCTGCAGGCCGGCGAGGCTTTGTTCGACCCAGTCGGCCGGTGCGATCCGCTCGAGGGTGAGCGCGGCGGCCGCCTGATCGCCGGCTGCGAGCGCGACCTGCGCGCGCAAATTCGCTTCGTCCGGCTTGTCACGGAAGTGAATCGCCACCTGCCATTGACCGCCATCTACCTCGAACGCAGCGCAGGCGGTGTCGTCGCCGCCGAAGATTTCGCCGAGATAGGCGGCCAGCCGCCGGGCGGTCGGCTCGTCGCAGGGCAGGCGGGCGACGGTGGTGCTCATGGCCGCAATTTACAACGGTTGGTGAAACGCTTGGCAATGGCTATGTAAACGCTGAAATGACCATCGAAACGCCCGATCCAGCCGATATCGAAGCGCTTGCGCTCGCCCGCCGCAGCGGCTGGCCGGAAGATTTGCGCGTGTTGGTCGCGCGCTTCCCGCGCGAGCAGTGGGAGGGCCATGCCAATCTCGGCGAGATGGCGCGCTTCTGGCTGTCGCGCCACGCCATGTTCCGGGAACTCGCCGCGATGATCACAGCAATCGAAACGCAATTTCGCGAGGGGAAGCTGGCACCCGCGGAATTCCCGCGCCATTTCGTGCGGCGCCTGCAATTCCTGCTGTCGCAACTCACCGTGCACCACCAGATCGAGGATCTGCATTACTTCCCGATCTTCCGCGCCGCCGACGTGCGGCTGGCGCGCGGTTTTGACGTGCTGGAAGGCGACCACCACGCCATTCACGCCGACATGGCGCGAACCGCGGAGACCGCGAATGCGCTGTTGCGCGCCTTGCAGGGCGATGCCGACATCCTGCGCCGCTGCGGCGACGACTACGCGGCGGCCAGCGGCGCGCTTATCAAGGGGCTGATCCGCCATCTCGACGACGAGGAAGACCTGATCGTGCCGCTGATCCTCGATCGCGGCGAGGCTGCGCTCGGCGTCGCGCATCATGGATAGACCTCACCTCGCGAGAGAGCCACTTCCGATTGCGCGCGATACTCGTGCGCGCGTAAGCGTCATGTTTCGACGCTATGTACAATGTAAATTTGACTCATCAGAATGGATCTAGGCTGACCATCGACGCGGGGCGATCGGCGGATGAGCGACGCGTTTGCAGGCAAAGTCGTTTTGATCACCGGCGGCGCCCGCAATCTCGGCCGAGCCATGGGCGTTGCCTTTGCCGCCGCCGGTGCGTCGATTGCCATCAACGCGCGCTCGCAGCGGCCGGAACTTGCTGAAACGCTCGCGGCGATCGAGGCGGCCGGCGGCAAGGCGACAGCGGCCATCGGCGATATCACCGACCGCGCCGCGGTCGATTCGATGGTGGCGGAAATCGTCGAGAAATTCGGCCGACTCGACATCCTCGTCAACAATGCCGTCACGCACGCCACTAAGCCGTTTCTTGAGCTGAGCTTTGACGACTGGCGTGCCCCGATTACGGTCACGCTCGATGGGGCGTTCCACTGCACGCAGGCCGCTGTTCCGGCGATGATCCGTGCCGGCGGCGGCAGCATCGTCAACATGGGCGGCCTTTTTGGCCACATGCCGGTTGCGAACCGTGCGCCGACCGCTGTTGCCAAGGCCGGCCTGGCCGGTCTGACGCGTGCGCTCGCGCTCGAACTGGCCGGGCATAATATCAACGTCAATTACGTGGCGCCGGGTCCGGCCAACACCGTGCGCGCCGGTCCGTTCAAATTCGATACCACGCGCATCCCGTTCGGTCGTTTCGCCGAACCGGCCGAGATCGTCGCCGCTGTCATGATGCTATGCGGGCGCGACGGCCGCTTCATCACCGGGCAAACCATTCACGTCAATGGCGGACTGTTCATGAACAATTAGAACAATCAGGAAAAGGGGAGGAATTCATGCGAGCGTTGGTGATCCGATTAGGCTTGTTTCTCTGCGCCGCCGTCATGTCGTCTGCCGCCGTCGCCGACGACTATCCGAACCGGCCGGTGCACGTGATCGTCGGGCTGACCGCCGGCTCCGGCGTCGACATCATGGCTCGCCTCGTCGGGCAAAAGCTCGCCGAGTCGATGGGGCAGCCCTTCATCATCGAGAACCGGCCCGGGGCCGGCAGCAACATCGCCACCCGCTACGCGGCCGCGACCGAACCCGACGGCTACACGATCTTCGTGGCGACGATCGCCAACGCGATCAACGCGACGCTCTACAAAAATCTGCCATTCGACGTTCTCAAGGACTTCTCGCCGGTGATCCTCGCCGCCAGCGCACCCAACATCCTGGTGGTGAATCTATCGGTCCCGGCGAAGTCGGTGCAGGAGCTCATCGCCTTGGCGAAATCGCGGCCCGGCAAGCTGACGGTCGGATCGAGCGGCGTCGGTACGGCTCCGCAAATGACCGCCGTGTTGTTCCGCCACCGCGCCGGCATCAATGTCGTCGATGTCCCGTTCAAGGGCGGTCCGGAAGCGAACTCGGCGCTGCTCGGCGGCCAAATCGATTATCTGTTCGCCATCACGTCGACGGCGTTACCCCACGTCAAGGCAGGCCGTCTGCGCGCGCTCGGCGTCACCAGTCGCCAGCGCACGGCCTTGTTGCCCGATGTGCCGACAGTGAGCGAGTCCGGCTTGCCGGGCTTCGAGGCCGTGACCTGGTTCGGCTTCGCCGTGCCGAAAGGCACGCCGCCAGCCATCATCGACCGGCTCAACAAAGAGATCGGTAAGGCGCTGGCGACGCCCGACGTCAAGGACAAGCTCGCGGTGCAGGGCATCTATGTCGAGGGCGGCACGCCCGAGCAGTTCGGCAGCTACATGCGCGACGAATTTGCGAAATGGGGCACGCTGGTCAAGGAAACCGGTATTTCGATGAAGGAGTGAGGCCGGGCCGTTACCGGAATGCCGACAGTTCTAATCAACGACATAAATGATCCTTGTAAATCTTGCGCGATAGTTCCGCTCGAAGTTGCCGCCGCGGCTCCCGCGGCCGGTCGATCGATCGGAGGCTATTATGCTCGAATCGATGAATGCCTGGGTCGAATCGTTGCGGTTTGCGTGCGAAGTGCAGGGTGTCATATCGATGCGTCTGCTGTGGATGGCGCAGGGCGGGCCGCAAGCGGTGGTGGAAGCGCACCTAATGATCGCCGAGAAAATCGATGCTTTTTCCGACGCCGAAGTGGCGCTCGCCAAGGCGCTGTCCGATGGCGAAGGGATCATGATCGCCGCCGAGCGCGCCTACGCGCCTTTGCGCCGCTGTGTAGGCGCCAACAGCAGCCGGCTCGCGCGCGCGATGGCGTGATCCGAAGCTGCCCTCAGTGCCGCTTGAAATACTGAATGTCGCGCTCGTGCCGCTCGGCCGCCTTGCGAGAGGTGAAGGTGCCGAGATTGCGCCGCTTGCCGGTGCGCGGATTTATCTTCCTCGAATAGAGCCGGTACTTGCCGCGCGTGAGCTTGCGGATCATGCGCGCGCCCGTCGCCGTTTGCGCAGCGCGGCTTGCGCCTTCTTGATGTTGGCGAGCTGCGCGCGCCGCATCGCCGCCGTCGGCTTCTCGCTCGCCGGAATCCTGCGGCGGGGCTTGGCGATGAAGCGGTCGCCGCCGAGATGACGCGGCACCGAGCCGAGCTGCGACAGCACCTTTTCCGCGGCTGCGCTGTCGGCCACCAACTGCTTGCCGGCGCGATGCGCCTCGTTCTTGCCGACCAGCCATTTCTGCGTGTCCCAGGAGCCGTTGGCGCGCCGGCCGGCGACGCGCTCGATGCCGCCGTGCGCACCGACGTCGTGGTTTCGATAGGTGACGAACTCGCTCTTCGGCCGCACCTGGATATGGAAAAAGCCGCCGCGTCCGCTCGCGCCCGGCTTGGCGCGGCGCGTGCTCGTACGGCGTTTGCGGGATTTCGGCATGGCAAACCCCCGATTGCGCTGATGGATATATAAAGCGCCAGCCGAGCACAGGTTCCGGGATCGGGCCTTGATCTAGGACAACGCCGCGCGTTCACCAGCCGAACGGAAAGTAGCCGTAGCGCGGGGGCGGCAGGTACGCGCGGTCGCGGTCATAGAAGGAGCGCGGCGCGCCGTAATAATCGTGGGTGACGCGTGTCCGCCGCGGCGGCATTGCGGCGACCTGATCGTCGTCCTGATCGCCGATGTCCTGATCGTTGCGTGGGGCGGCGCGCGCCACCGCCGCGCCGGCGCTGGGAATCTTGCCGGTGAGCACGACCATGGTGTTGGCCATCTTGTGCTGCTTGACCAGGTCCCACAGGATCGACGCGTTCTTCACCGACAGCCGCACGCAGCCGTGCGACACCGGCTGGCCGAGATGGCGCGCCTCATAGGTGCCGTGGATGGCGTGGCCGAGCTTGGTGAAGAAGATCGAATAGGGCATCGGCGCGTCGTCCCACTCCTCGCTGAAGTGGTCGCGGTCCATGCGGAACGGACTGAAGGCGCCGTTCGGCGTGTTGTAGCCGGCGCGCCCGGTCGACACCGGCCAGATGTAGAGCAGCTCGCCGTCGGCCGAGACGGTCATCTGCTGGGCACTCTTGTCGATCTGGATCAGCAGGTCGGCGCGCGCGGGCGCGGCGAAGGCGAGCGCGGTCAGCACGGCGAGCGCGGCAGCAAGGCGGCGGAGACGCATGACGGACCTCCCGAAGCCTAACCCGCAGCCAACATAGCAGGTTCCGTGCGACGCGATTATGGCAAAAACGGCCGGTCCGGGGCGCGCCCTAGTGCTTCCGGGCGTCGACCCGGAAGCCGACGATGGTGGTCTCGCCCAGCGCCTTGGCGGCTTCCAACCGGTGCAGGCCCTCGACCAGCACGAAGCGCGCGCCGTCCGCGCGCACCAGGATCGGCGTCTGCTGGCCGTCTTTGAGCATGCTCTGCGCGATCTCGTCCACGCGTTTGGGGTCGAGCGTCAGCCGCCGCTTGATCGGCACGTAGATATTGGCGACCGGAAAATTCTCGCGTTTGAGCATCGGGGGAGGGTAGCACACCCGTTGTCACTGCGGGGCGCCGACGCTAATTCCCCAGTTCCAGCGCCCAATAGCGTCGGCCGTTGGCGCCGGTGGCCGAGGCGATGCCGTAAGCCGACACGTCGCGCAGCAGCATGTTGGCGCGGTGGCCGGCCGAGCGCGCCCACATGCGGATGGCACAGTCTTCCGTGTCGCAGCCCCAGGCGACGTTCTCGGCGTGCCGGCCGCCGGAGAAGCCGGTGCGCTGGCGGAAACCGGTGTGGTCGAGATGGTTGCGGCCGGCCATGCTCTGCGCCTGCTCGTAGGCGAGGCCGGCGAGCGTCGAGCTCATGGTCAGCAGCGGCAGGTGGTGCTGGGCGCGGAAGGAATTGAGGTCGAGGGCGAGGGCAGGGGTGGCCAGCAGAAGGCTGGCGAGGGCGAGGGAAACAAGAGCGCGGTTCATGGCACGAAGGTTACACCCACGCGGCGGACCTCGGCCAGCGCGCGGCGCATCAGCGGCGATGCTTCTCCGGCGCCTGCAAGGCGTCCGCGACGCTGCGCGGCCGCCGGCCGCCGATCACCTGCGCGGTGCATCGGGCGTCGGCCGCGCAAGTGACGGTGCAATCGGTGCCGGCGTGGCCGCGACAGTCCGTGCCGCAGCCATAGAGCTTGTCGCCTTGCGAGAACGAGCCGCCGGCCTTGTCGCAGGCGCTTTTGAGCGCCGCGGCGGGCGTCTTGGGCAGCGTGAGGTCGCTCGCCCGCGACGGAGCGCCGGCAACGACGGCGCCGATCAGGACGAGAAGGACGGTCAAATGTCGCACGGCAGCCTCCCATGCTGCGCGTCGCCCGAGGGCGATGATAGCGCAGGATGATGGGGCGTGGGGAGGCGGTGTGCGTGGGGTCGCCTTGCGGTGCTGCGCCGCGGCGATGATGACAAAAGGCGCCTTGGCACGTTTAGCCAGCGCGGTGCAGCGGGTGGTGGTGGCCTGACGGATTTTTTGTACCAGCGGGATAGAGATTACTGCAATGGGCGGCCTCTAGTCGCGATGGCGACTCACACCCTCTCCACAAAACTATCCACCACCCGCTTTTCACCCGCCTTGTCGAACCTGATGGTCAGCTTGTTGCCGTCCACGGCGGTGACATTCCCGTTGCCGAATTTCTGGTGAAACACGCGGTCTCCGGCTGCGAACGACGAGGCGGCGCCGGTGGATTTGGCCACTAGCTCGCCTTCGATCGTTAGTGGGATGTTGGGCTTGCGGGCAGGGCTCTTAGGCGGTTTCTTCGCGGGGGTTTCCGCAAATTCCTCGCCTTGGTCAAACACCCCGTCCGGCACGTAACGCGGCTGGCCGTTCTCATTAAAGCCGCCGCGCCCCTTGCGCGCCTGGGCGCGTTGCCAGCCCGGCGTGGTGTAGTTCGAGCCGAACGAATTCATCTCGTCGAAGCGCGAGGCGCCGTAGCCCGACATGCCGAAGCCGCCTGAGCCGCCGGCCGGCTCCTTTACCTCAACATCTGCCTCCGGCAATTCGTCGAGGAAGCGCGAGGGCATGGTCGAGGTCCAAAGGCCGTGGATGCGCCGGTTGGTGGCGAAATAGATCTTGGCGCGCTTGCGGGCGCGCGTCAGTCCGACATGGGCGAGGCGGCGCTCCTCCTCGAGGCCGGCGCGGCCGCTCTCGTCGAGCGCGCGCTGGTGCGGAAACAGGCCTTCCTCCCAGCCGGGCAGGAACACGGTGTCGAATTCGAGACCCTTGGCGGAGTGCAGCGTCATGATGTTGACCGCCTGCTCGCCTTCGGCGCTGTCGCGGTCCATCACCAGCGAGATGTGCTCGAGGAAGCCGGCCAGGTTCTCGAATTCCTCCATCGAGCGCACCAGCTCCTTGAGGTTTTCCAGGCGGCCGGCGGCGTCGGCGCTGCGGTCCTTCTGCCACATCTCGGTGTAGCCCGACTCGTCGAGCACGATCTCGGCCAGCTCGGTGTGCGGCATCGAGTCCTTGCGCACGCGCCAGCGCTCGAAGTTCGCCATCAGCTCGCGCAGCGCGAGGCGCGGCTTCGGCTTCATCTCGTCGGTGGCGGAGAGCGCGGCGGCCGCCTCGGTGAGCGGAATGCGTTGCCTGCGCGCGTGGTCGTGCAGCATCTGGACGGTGGCGTCGCCCAGCCCGCGTTTCGGCACGTTGACGATGCGCTCGAAGGCGAGGTCGTCAGCCGGCTGCGCGATCACGCGCAGATAAGCGAGGGCGTCCCTGATTTCGGCGCGCTCGTAGAAGCGCGGGCCGCCGATCACGCGATACGGCAGGCCAAGCTGGATGAAGCGGTCCTCGAATTCTCGCATCTGGAACGAGGCGCGCACCAGGATGGCGATTTCGTCGAGCGGATGGTCGAGGCCCTGCTCGCGCGCGTCGCGCTGCAGCTGCTCGATCTCCTCGCCGACGCCGCGCGCTTCTTCCTCCGAGTCCCAGGCTCCGGTGACCTGCACCTTTTCGCCTGGCTCGTCTTCGGTGCGCAGCGTCTTGCCCAGACGTCCTTCGTTGTGGGCGATCAGATGCGAAGCGGCCGCAAGGATGTGGCCCGTGCTCCGGTAATTTCGCTCCAGACGAATAATCTTTGCGCCGGGAAAATCGTGATCGAAGCGGAGAATGTTATCCACCTCCGCGCCGCGCCAGCCATAGATCGATTGATCGTCATCGCCGACGCAGCAGATGTTTTTGGGCGCCTCGTCGCCGCCGCGTTGCGCCAGCAGACGGAGCCAGAGGTACTGCGCCACGTTGGTGTCCTGATATTCGTCCACCAAAATGAATTTGAAGCGCTGCTGGTATTGGCGAAGAATTTCCGGCGACGCGCGGAACAGGCGGATGTTCTCCAAAAGAAGATCGCCGAAGTCGGCGGCGTTCAGCGTCTTCAGCCGCTCCTGATAGGCCACGTAGAGCTTCTTGCCCTTGCCGTTGGCGAAGCTGGCGGCTTCCCCCGCAAGCACCTGATCGGGCGTTAAGCCCCGGTTCTTCCAGCCGTCGAGCAACATGGCGAACACCCGAGCAGGCCATCGTTTCTCATCGAGCTTATCGGCTTCTAAGAGCTGTTTGATAACGCGAATCTGGTCGTCGACGTCCAGAATCGTGAAATTCGACTTCAAACCGACCAATTCCGCGTGCCGGCGCAAAATTTTCACGCCGATCGAATGGAAAGTGCCCATCCACGGCATGCCCTCGACAACCTGCCCGACCATCGCGCCGATTCTATCCCTCATCTCGCGCGCCGCCTTGTTGGTAAAGGTGACCGCGAGAATGTCCGAAGGCCGCGCGCGGCCGAGATTCAAAATATGGGCTATCCGTGTTGTAAGGACACGCGTTTTTCCGGTTCCGGCGCCGGCCAGAACCAGCACCGGGCCGTCCAGGTTCTCCACCGCCTCGCGTTGTTCTAGATTTAAGCCTGCCAGATAGGCCGCACCTCTGGCCCCCATCGCCCGCGTGGCAATGCCGCCCGGGACGGGCGTGGCTAAGTCATTGTGGACGGGCAGCTTTTTCGGTTCGGCCATACGGATCCGGGCGCGGGGATAAGCGATTCTGTCAGGCCCAAGATGGCACTCGTGAGCGCCAATTGGGAGGGGCGGAAGGCCCGCTTGTCGCGATGCCCCCCCGGAACTAGCGTTCGATCTGTGGCATGGGCTTGCCGAACTCGCCGTGTCCAACCCCGAACTCGGTCTTCTTCTTACAATTCTTGAAAGGAATGTTCTGTGCGCCTGAAAGACAAGATTGCCCTCGTCACCGGCGGCGGCCGCGGCATCGGCCGCGACATCGCGCTCGCCTATGCCCGCGAGGGCGCCCATGTGGTGATCAACGACGTCGACCCGGCGACCGCCGATGCAACGGCCAAGGAGGCCGCCGCGCTCGGCAGCAAGTCGCTCGCCGTGGTCGCCGACGTGGCGAAGTCCGCCGACATAGCGCGCATGATCGATACCGTGATCGCCGAACGCGGCCGCATCGACATCGTCGTCAACAACGCAATGAAGATCGTGCCGGGCAAACTGGAAGCGCTGCCGGAAGCGGCCTGGGACACCACCATGAACATCGGCCTGAAGGGCGCGTTCCTCGTCAGCCAGGCGGCGGCGAAACATATGATTGCGCAGAAATCGGGGGTAATCGTCAACATCGCGTCGATCGCCGGCCTGTTCCCGTACAACTGGGCCGGCGCCTATTCGGTGGTCAAGGCCGGCCTGATCATGCTGACCAAGCTGCAGGCGATGGAATGGGCGCCCTACGGCATCCGCTCCAACGCCATCACGCCCGGCTATATTCGCACGCCCGGCACCGAGGCGATGTATGCCGATCCGGAGATCTACGAAGGCCGCCGCAAGGGCGTGCCGATGGGCCGCGTCGGCTCCGGCGAGGACATCGCCGGGCCGGCGATTTTTCTGGCGAGCGAGGACGCGCGCTACACCACCGGCAGCGTGGTCGGCGCCGACGGCGGCCAGGCGGTCGGGTATTTTTTGAGCGTGCCGGGGCGCAGGTTTTCAGGCGGGAGGATTGATTGACCGCCGCGCCCGCTACTGCGGCTTGTACTCCTCGCGCTTGCTGTTCGCGATTTTGATCAGCGCCTCGGCCGCCTTGCGGTCCTCTTTCAGGAACGTGGCGAAGCCGGCAGGCGTAGTCGTTGCCGGCACCACCGCCTCCTGGTCGAGATACGCCATGAATTTCGGGTCGCTGAACACTTTCACGAAAATTACATTGACCTTGTTGACGATCTCCGGCGGCGTACCTTTGGGCGCGGCCAATCCCCACCAGCCCTGGCCGGGATAGCCGCCGAGGCCGGCTTCGGCGAGGGTGGGCACGTCCGGCAGCAGCGGCGAGCGCTTGTCGGCCGACACCGCGATCGCCTTGACCTTGCCGGCCTTGATCAGCCCGAGGAAATTTCCGATGCCGAAGCGCGTCAGCTGCACCTGATTGCCGGCGAGTGCCTGCGCGGCCGGCCCGCCGCCCTTATAGGGCACGCCGACGATTTTGGTGCCCCACTGATTGTTCATCCAACGCAGGAACAGGTCCGGGAACGAGCCGTCACCGAGCGTGGCGTAGTTGAGCTGGTCGGACTTTGTTTTTGCCATCGCCTTGAGCTCGGCGACCGTGTTCACGCCCAGGTCGGCGGAGACGAACAGCCCTTCGTTGAGAAAGAACAGCCGCGTCACCGGTACCAAGTCGCGGTCGGGATCGTAGGGCAGGTGATCGAACAGCAACGGATTGTAGGACATCGTGCTGTGGTAGATCACGCACAACGTATAGCCGTCGGGCGCTGCTTGCGCGCAAGCCTGCGCCGCGACGATGCCGCTGGCGCCGCCGCGGTTTTCGATGACCAGCGGCTGGCCATTTAACAATGGCGTAAGCTCGATTGCAGCTGTTCGCATGATGACGTCAGTGACGCTGCCGGCGGCGATCGAGACGATCAGCCGGATCGGCCGATCGGGATAGGTTTGTGCCTGCGCCGATACCGCGCAGCAGGCGAGCAGGAACCCGAAGACGATGCGTCCGATTTTTGTCATGACGTTTCCCTTCCCTGAAGTTTCTCTTTTATAGTTGTCCCGCAAAGGCGGCGGTCACGAAGTCGTCGATCATGTTGTAGCTCTGACGCGCGGCGCCGGCGTCGTAGCGGGCTATCCCCGGCACGTCGGATTCAATCTCACAGAATGAATGCAACAGTCCGCCGAACACGAGCATCTGCCACTTCGCCCCGGACGCTTCCATTTCGGCTTCGAACACATCGCGGTCGTGTTTCGGCACCACCGGATCCTTGGAGCCGTGCAGCACGCAGATCGCCGCTTTGACGTCGCCGGGCTTGGCTGGCGCCGGGGTGAGCAGATCGCCATGGACACAGATGACCGCTTGAATGTCGGCGCCGGTGCGCGCGAGTTCCAGCACATTGCCGCCTCCGAAGCAGAAGCCGACCGCCGCCTGCCGCTTGAGATCGCCGATCTTGCGCGTGTCGCTTTCGCGGCGGAGCGCATCGAGCGCGGCTGCGATGCGGCGGCGGCGTTCGGGCGCGTCGGCGCGCAGGCCATTGGCGAACGGCGCCGCTTCGGGCGGACCGGACGGGATTTTGCCGCCGCCATACATGTCGGCCACGAAGGCGACGTATTTATTCCCGGCAATCGCCGCCGCGCGCTTGATGGAATCTTCGGTCACGCCGAGCCAATTCGGCGCTATCAGCAGCAGCGGCTGACGGCCGGTCACGCGCTCGTCATAGACGAGGGCGCCATTGCACGCGGTATGGCCCGCTTTGTATTCGATCCGCTCGACTGCCACCGCTTCCCCCAAAAATTTATTGTTCAGTCGAGGATGATTTCCCCAATCAGCCCGGCATCGTATTGCGTGAAATAGAGACGGCCGCTTGACAGCGCCGCGATGCAGCGTGCGCCACTTCCCGGCGTCGGAATGTCGTATTCGCCGATCAGCTTGCCGTCCGGCGCCATGCGGCCGATCTTGTTAGCGAAGTTTTCGGTACACCAGAGATGGCCGTCCGGCCCCACCGTGACGCCGCGCAAGGACGCATTCGGCGTCGGAAACTTGAATTCGCCGAACTTGCCGTCGCGGCCGAGGCGGCCGAGCGCATTGGCGCCGGTCTCGACGAACCAGATGCTGCCGTCAGGATGGGTGACCATTGCCCGCGGCTGCGGGTCGGCGCCCGGGATTTTAAATTCGGTCACCGCGCCTTGCACCGTGATGCGGCCGACGCGATTGCCGGCGGCTTCGCTGAACCAGAGCGCGCTGTCGCGCACCACGATCGACAGCGGCTTGCTGCCGGGCGAGATGCCGGTTTTGAATTCCGTGATCTTCCCATCCGGCGTGATGCGGCCGATCTGGCCGGCTTCGGTCTCCGAGAACCAGACATTACCGTCCGGCCCGAGCGCGATGCCGTCGGGCCCGGCGCTTTCGGTCGGCACGGTAAATTCACTGAGCGCGCCGGCCGGCGTGATGCGGCCGATCTTGTTGGCCTTTTTCTGCGCGAACCACAGATTGCCGTCGCCGCCAAGCGCTATTCCGATCGGCGTGGCTCCGGGCGTCGGCAATGAGAATTCGGTAAAGCTGGCGCTGCGCGGATCGAAGCGGCCGATCTTCGCGGCGCCGCTTTCGCAAAACCACAAATTACGGTCGGGCCCTTCGACGCAGATGTAGGGTGCGCTATTGGCGCTCGGAATCCGATACTCGCGGATTTGTACTGCGCCGGCCGTGCGCTGACACGACGTAGCCTTTCCGGCATTCGCTGACATGTTGGCCCCGTACCGCGATCCAGTACATCCGCATCGCGTGTCAGGAATGCTATGGGCCGAAATCAAAACGTGTCAATCGCAACGTCGCGCTGCGACAATGAAAATGTGATCAACTCATTCCCGGCATCTTGACGCTGCGCCCCGCGCGGTCGGACGCCGGCAGTACCGCGTGCGTCTTCTTCATGCGTTCGAGTGCGCGCGTCACGCGGTCGGGGAACTGCGCCGACGGTGGCCAGCCGGCCGGCTATTTCCTCAGCGTGCCGGGTTTTATGGCAGGCGGATTGACGAGGCCGCGAGCGGCCGTCCAAGGTCTTCGTGTATAAGATGATAGAAAACCACGCGGCAAGGGTGGGCGTCGATTGCAATGAATGAACCATCCGCTCTAACCGAACGCTCCTTGACGTTCGTCACCGGAGCCAACGACCAATATTTTTTCATGTGCGCGATGCTGCTGGAGAGCTTGCAAAGCTGTTTTCCGGGCGTCCCTTTCCGCGTCATGGATTTCGGTTTGAGCGACGCGCGAAGAATATATTTCGAAGAGAAAAAGCTGTTGTTAAAAGTTCCGGCCGGTCTGAACAAGACCGATCATCCGTATAAACTTAAGAGCTGCATGGCGTCGTTCTTGATCGACGAGCCGTTGCGAATGCCGATCTGGATCGATTGCGACATCATCGCCGTCAGGGCCGGACACAAGGACCTGCTCGATCTGGCGAACGATCTTGTCGCGCAAAACAAGCTCATGGCCATTTCGACCGACGAAGGCCCCAACAAAACTCCGGAAGCCGTCTGCAAAGCCTTCGGCGAGACGAAACTGCGATCGGCCATCGCCGACAATCCGCCGCTGAAAGAGTCCCGCTATTTGAACGCGGGCCTTGTCGTGTTTTCGAATCCCGACATGGTGCGAAACTGGCAGGTGGCCGCGACCGACCAACAAGGCGACATGTTCCCGGATCAGAATGCGCTCAATGTCATGTGCTATCGCGATCCCGATCGCGTGGCGATCCTGGATTCGCGTGTCTGGAACGTGCATGGAGGGCTGCTGAAAGCCGTCACGGCGGCCGATGGCGAAATCTCTTGCGAAGGGCACAAGCTTATCTTCGCGCACGCGACGTCGGCGTATCCGGGCGATCTATATGGCGGCACGATGCCGATCTCGGCGAAAAACTGCGGCTGCGAGGCGTTTCTGAGATTTTTTACCAACGATCATCTCAAAGGGCTGCAGGAGCAGTATCTCTCGGCCTTCTTGCGCAATAATTTCGAAATGCTACGCAATTTTGGAATCCTCAACACCATCTTCAACGCACGTCGTAACGATCCCTGTCCTTGCGGATCAGGGAAAAAGTTCAAACATTGTCACGGCGCCAACGCCTAGCCGCACGGCGGGCGGGCGCGGCTCGCGTCGTATGATCAATTGAACTTCAGCCCAGCCGCCTTGGCGAGATTGATGTTGGAGACGATCTCCTTGGCGATCATGGCGTCGAATTCGGCGGGCGACAGCGGCAACGGCTCGACGCCTTGCGGCGCGAGCTTGGCCTGCACGTCCGGCAGCGCCAGCGCCTTCTGCACCTCGGCATGCAGCCGTTCGATGATCGGACGCGGCGTCTTCGCCGGCGCCAGCATGCCGTTCCAGAAGGTGTAATCGGAATCCGGGAAGCCGGCCTCGATCGTGGTTGGCACTTTCGGCAGTGCCGGCGAGCGCTTGGTCGTGCTCACGGCCAGCGGCAGCAGGCGGCCGTCCTTGATCAGCGACATCGAGGAGGAGATGCCGATGCAGCAGAAGTCGACGCGGCCGGTCATCACTTCGGTGAGCGCCTCCGGTCCGCCGCGGAACGGAATATGCGTCGCCTTGAAGCCGGCGGCGAGAATGAAGCGCTCGGCCGCCCAGTGGGTGGCGCTGCCGACGCCGGCGGACGAATAGGTCATGTGGCCGTCCTTGGCGCGCTCGGCCAGTTCCTTGGCGGTCTTGATGCCGCTCGCCGGCGCCACCATCAGCACGTTCGGCACCACGCCGAACATGGCGACGGCGGCGAAGTCCTTAGACGGATCATAGGCGATGTGCGGATAGGCGGCAGGTGCGGCGGAATGGGCGGCGGCATTGACCAGGAACGTGTAGCCGTCTGGGTCCGCCTTGGCGACGGCGGCTGAACCGATGGTGCCGCCGGCGCCACCGCGGTTTTCCACGATGATGGTCTGGCCGATCTGCCGCGCCAGCGGATCGAGCACGACGCGGCCGATGATGTCGACGGTGCTGCCGGCGGAAAACGGCACCACCGCGCGGATGATCTTGTCCTTCGGCCAGACGTCGGCGAAGGCCCGGCGCGACAGCGCGGGGGTGGTGAGCACGGCGGAAGCAAGCGTCAGAAAGCGGCGGCGGTTGGTCGTGCGCATAAGATGTCCTCGCGGCCTATCGCGATCCAGTACAGCCGGACGGCGGTGGCAGGATGCTATCGGCCGGGATTTCAAAACGTGTCAATCGCGCCGGACAATTTCCCCGCGCGACTCATGCCGGCTCAACGACGTGGCAAACGCAGTGCGGAGTCGGCGACCAATCTCAAACCGGCAGTGAGAAGAACCTGGTCGCCGCGTCAGCGCGCGTCTTCGGCAATATGCTCGACCAGATCGACGATCCGGCGGCGCAGTTTGCTGTTCTTGATGCGCATGAACGCCTTTGTCAGCGACAGACCGTCGGAGGTGGCGAGGAAATCCGACACGTAGGCAGGCGAGGGCGCTTCGCCCATGCCGTTGGAATGGCCCGAGCGCGGCGCGCCTTCGAAGAAAAACGAAATCGGCACTTGCAGGATGCTGGAAATATGCTGAAGGCGGCTGGCACCGATGCGGTTGGTGCCCTTCTCGTATTTCTGCACTTGCTGGAACGTCAGACCGAGGGCGTCGCCAAGCTTTTCCTGACTCATGCTCAGCATGATCCGCCGCATGCGCACGCGCGCGCCGACATGCTTATCGGTGGGGTCGGGAACTTTCTTTGCCGTCATTGCCATTATTCGGAGCTTTCTCAAGGTGAGGGGTCAATTTGTCGAAGCGGCGGGTGGCGTTAACCATCCGGGGAGTCTTGGGCCCGGTTGGCGCAATGAGAGGTGGTCGTCGCGCAACCGAGATGTGACCGCACGCCGGTTGCTACAACCGCGCCGGCACGCTGTCAGGTTGTCCTTACGCGCCGCGCTGGCGGTCTGTCATTAAAGTGTAATAGCCGATTTATTCGGCGGCATCTAACAACTGGAAGGGGTGCCAACGCCGCATGGCGCCATATGGATGCGCGGTCAGCGCGTGCCCGGCATCTTGACGCTGCGCCCGGCGCCGTGCGGCCGCGGCAGCCCGGCATGCGCGGTCTTCATACGTGCGAGCAAGCGCAGGACGCTGTCGTGAAACCGCGCGACCTTCTTGGCCGTCATGTCGACGCTCAAGGTCATGTTTTCCGAGGTCGCCGACACCCAGTTTTCGGTTGCGTGCCTGAGCTCTTCGAACAAATGGATGCGCTTGGCGTCGTAGTCGAGCAGCTGCACGGTCACGCGCACCGGATCGTCCAGCTTCAGTTCGCGCAAATATCGCACATGCGCTTCGACGACCATGGTCGAGTGCTTGTGACGTTCGAGATAGGCCGGTCCGAGGCCGATGAGTTCGTAGACCTCGTCCACCGCGCGGTCGAACAGTACGTTGTAATAAGCGACGTTGAGGTGGCCATTATAGTCGATCCATTTCGGCTCGATCCGCATCACCGAGGACACGAACGGCGCGGCGAAAACCGGTTCCGGATCGGGGCGGTCGGGCATGTCAAACCAAGGTGGTCAGCGGGGCTCGCTATCATCACATGGCCGGGACGGGCCCGGCCATGACACGCAATTATTCGCGAATTTTTAGATCATCACGCCGAAATTGGATACACCGCCTTCTCGCCGCCAAGCACGCGCGCGACGTCGGCCGCGCACTTGGTCTGCAGTTCCTCGAGCGCCTCGATCGAATAAAATCCGGTGTGCGGGGTGAGGATGACGTTGTCGCGGCCGAGCAGGGGAGAATCCTTAGGTAACGGTTCGGTCGTCACCACGTCGAGCCCGGCGGCGCCGATCTGGCCGGCATCGAGGGCGGCGATCAGCGCCGGTTCGTCGATTAGCGGGCCGCGCCCCGTGTTCACAATGTAGGCGCCTTTCTTCATCTTGGCGAAGGCGGCCGCGTTCATCATGCCGCGCGTCGCCGGCAGCAGCGGTGCGTGCACGGAAATGTAGTCGGAGGTCTTGAGCAGCGTGTCGAAGTCGACGCCCTCGACCTTCGCCGCCTTGAACACGTCCGGTTTGATGAATGGGTCGTGCGCGATCACCTTCATGCCGAAGGCCTGCGCCTTCGGCGCCACCAAGCGCGGGATATGGCCGAAGCCGACCAGGCCGAGCACCGTCCCCTCAAGCCGCCGGATCGGCACCACAGCCGGCATTTCCCAGCGGCCGCCCTGCACCAGTTTGTTGGACAGCGGGATCTTGCGGATCAGCGCCAGCAGAAGCGCCATGGCGTGGTCGGAGACCTCGCGGATGCAGTAGTCTGGCACGTAATTGACGGCGATGCCTTTCGCCTTGGCGGTGGGTAGGTCGATATTGTCGACGCCCAGGCCAAAGCGGCCGATTGCCTTGCATTTGGTGAGCTGGGTGAGGATGTCGCGGGTGAGCTTGGCATATGTCACCAGGATGGCATCGGCATCCTTGGCGACCGCCAGGATATCATCGGCATTGGAGCTTTTCGATATGCGAAATGTCGGATTGAGCCGAGCGAGTGCCGCCTTGGCGGGGTCGAGGGTGGGGAACACGCTATCGGTAACAGCAATAACAGGACCGGCCATGGGACAGCTCCAAATTCGGTAAAGCGGGGTGCGGCGGAAACTACGCCAGCGGAGTTTGGCAGTCTATTGCCGGCCAGGGCGGGCAAATTGATACGTATCAACGACTTGGCCGCATTAACCAAAAATTAACGAGAGTTGCCCGCGCAGGTGTTCCTTGGCTATTCTGCAAAAAAAGCCAAGAGAGGCAGGGCCATGTTCGGACAGTTGGCGCGTGGAGCATATATGCTCATCGTCGCGGTGATGATCGTGGCCTGGGCGATATCGGCGAGCAAAAGCAGCTCAGCCGAGCCGAAGAACGACCAAGTCATCGATACCTGGTACTGCTGACCCGCCGCCCCGAAAGCCAGCGGTAATCCGTTTCACAACACGCATAGATCTCCGGCTTGGCGGTGCGCTTTGGCCCAGAATCCCGGGCGCTTGACCTCGCGCGTCATCCCCGCCACGTTCGCCGCCGATATCCGGAGCAACAGATGGCGGGCACGGCGGCCGCTCAGAAATTGACACCTGCGCAGCCGCGCGATCCGTCCGCGATCGCGGCGGCGGTGGCCGCGCTGACGACGGCGTTCGGCAACCGCGTCGTCACCTCACAAGCGGTGCGCGAGCAGCATGGCAACACGCTGACCTGGGTGCCCAACCAGCCGCCGGACGCGGTAGTCTTTCCGCAGACGACCGACGACGTGCAGACCATCGTGCGTATTTGCGCGGAAAATCATGTGCCGGTGATTCCGTTCGGCGTCGGCACCTCGCTCGAGGGCCATGTCAACGCGCCGGCCGGCGGCGTCTCGATCGATTTCCGCGATATGAACAAGGTGCTGGCGGTGCACGCGGAGGATCTAGATTGCGTGGTGGAGCCCGGCATCACCCGCAAGGCGCTCAACGAGCAGCTGCGCGACCAGGGCCTGTTCTTTCCCATCGACCCCGGCGCCGACGCTTCCCTCGGCGGCATGGCGGCGACGCGCTGCTCGGGCACCAATGCGGTGCGCTACGGCACCATGAAAGACAACGTGCTGGCGATGAAAGTGGTGATGGCCGACGGCGAGCTGATGGCCACCTCGCGCCGCGCCAAGAAGTCGTCGGCCGGCTACGATCTCACGCGGCTGATGGTCGGCTCGGAAGGAACGCTCGGCGTCATCACCGAGCTCACGCTCAAGCTGTCGGGCATCCCGGAAGCGATCGCCTCCGGCGTCTGCCCGTTTCCTTCGGTCGATGCCGCCTGCGAGGCGGCCATTCTGACGATCCAGCACGGCATCCCGATCGCGCGCGTCGAACTGCTCGACGCCTTGCAGATCAAGGCCGTCAATGCCTACTCGAATTTGTCGCTGCCGGAAGTGCCGACGCTGTTCGTCGAATTCCACGGCAGCGACGCCGGCGTGGCCGAGCAGTCGCAGCGCTTCGGCGACATCGTCGCGGAACTCGGCGGCGGGCCGTTCGACTGGGCGACCAAACCGGAAGACCGCACCCGGCTCTGGCAGGCGCGGCATGACGGCTATTGGGCGGCGCGCCATCTGCGGCCGGGCGCGTCGGCCTTCGCCACCGACGTCTGCGTGCCGATCTCGCGGCTGGCCGAATGCGTCAAAGCCAGCCAGCGTGCGATCGCCGAGCTCAATCTGGTGGCGCCGATCCTAGGGCATGTCGGTGACGGCAATTTCCACCTTGCGCTGCTGGTCGACATGGCCGATGCCGACGAAGTCAAACGCGCCGGCATCCTGATGGAGCGCGTCGTCGAGCTGGCCTTGGCGATGGACGGAACCTGCACCGGCGAGCACGGCGTCGGGCAGGGCAAAATGAAATATCTGCTAGCCGAGCACGGCGCGCCGGCACTCGCCGCCATGGCGGCGATCAAGCGCGCGCTCGATCCGCAGAACATCATGAATCCGGGCAAGATCGTCGCGCTTTCGTGAGCTGCGACATAGATTTGCCGCCAAACTCCGGCAAAATAGGCGTACATTTCACATCGTTGAGCGCGGAGCGTGCCGCCCGGCGCGGCCAGCCGCGTCGGAGTTGTCGTTGCAGACCACCCTGCTCGGACTGGCGATCGCGATCATTCTAGCGCTGGTAGCGGCGCTGGTCGGTCCGCTGCTGATCGATTGGGGCACCCATCGCTCGCTGTTCGAAGCGGAAGCCAGCCACCTGATCGGCGTCGACGTGCGCGTCACCGGTCCGATCGAGGCGCGGCTGCTGCCGACGCCCACGCTCACGCTGCACAACATCGAGATCGGCAATAGCGGCGCGGACACGATTCGCGCGCGCCTACTCGGCTTCGAGTTCGCGCTCGGCCCGCTGATGCGCGGCGAATGGCGCGCCGCCGACGTGCGTCTGGTCGGGCCACAAATGAGCCTCGGCCTCGACCCGGCCGGCCATGTGCAGGCCCCGAACCTGACGATCAATTTCAGCCCGGACAACCTGTCGATCGACCGCCTGAGCGTCGAGGACGGCATCGTGACCCTGAGCGATGCGGCGAACGGCGGGAGCGCCACGCTGCAAGGGCTTTGGTTTAACGGCGAGGCGCGCTCGCTGCTCGGTCCATTCAAGGGCGAGGGCGCGGCCACCGTCGGCGACGAGCTTTATCCGTTCCGCATTGCCACCGGCCGCTATTCTGACGACGGTGCGCTCAAGCTCCATATCAATGTCGACCCGGTCAGCCATCCGCTCAGCATCGTTGCCGACGGCATGCTGGCGTTCGCCGGGGCGAAGCCGACATTCGACGGCACGTTGGATTTGACGCGGCCGGTCGGCATCGCAATGCGCGGCGCCGCGCAACCGGCCGACACCTTGAGCGAGCCCTGGCATCTGAGCGGCAAGATCAAGGCCAGCGCAGCCTCGGCGCTGATGCAGCAGTTCGAATTCCAGTACGGCTCGGAAGAGCAGGGGCTCAAGCTCACCGGCGTCGCCGATTTCAAATTCGGCAAGCACCCGCGCTTCGACGGCGTGCTGTCGGGCCGGCAGATCGATCTCGACCGCGCGCTCGCCGGCGACGACGGCAGCCGGCCGCCGCCGGCGGCGGCTATCCGCAGGATCGCGCAATTGGCCGGGGGAGCCTTCCGCCCCGCCATCCCGATCCAGATCGGCATCGGCATCGATCAGGTCACGCTCGGCGGCAACAGCGTCGCCAATGTGCGCGGCGATATCAGCACCGACGCCGGCGGATGGAATCTGGATCGCTTCGAGTTTCGTGCGCCCGGCTTCACGCAAGTGAAGTTGAGCGGCCATCTCGCGGTCAAAGGCGACGGCGTCAGCTTTACCGGGCCGGCCGAGATCGAAGCAGGCGACCCGAAAGTGTTGGCGGCCTGGCTGGAAGGGCGCGCGGACGCTACGCAAGGTGACGTGCGGCCGTTGGCGCTGCGCGGCGACGTCACGTTCGGCAGCGACAAGCTCGCAGTCGAGCGCCTGCAAGCGGCGTTTGACCGCAAAACCATTACCGGCCGCCTCTCTTATGTGTTCGCATCCGGCACGCAGACGGCCAAGTTCGACGCCGCGCTTAACGCGCCCGAGCTCGATATCGACGCCGCACTGGCCTTCGGCAAAGCGCTCATCGCCGGCTCTCCTATCGAGCGTCCGCGCGACATGACGATCGCCGCCGATATCGGCCGCGCCACCATCGGCGGCTTCGTAGCGCGCGACGCGAGCGCAAGGGTGAAAGTCGACGGCAACGGCGTGCAGATCCATCACCTGGCGATCGCCGACTTCGGCGGCGACAGTTTCTCCGCCAGCGGACGCATCGATACCAGCGGGCATACGCCGCGTGGTTCGCTCGCGGTCGATTTCGAATCCGGGCAGACGGCGGCGATCGCCGCGCTGCTGGAAGAATTTGTGCCCAAGACGGCAAAGCCGGTCACCGGCCTGCTCGACAGCGTCCATCACGCCAAGCTGCATGCGACGCTCGATGTCGCCGATGACAAGCAGGCGTCCGGGACGGTGGCGCAAGTGGCAGTTGCCGGCGTTCTCGATGCGATGACGGTCGATTTGCGGGCGCGCCTGAGCGGTGATTGGGAGAAGCCGGCCGCGGCCGACATCCGGCTCGACGGCACCGTCGATGCACTGGACGGCGCGGCGCTGCTCAAGCTCGTCGGCCTCGATCGTTATCTGGCGGTGGGCAAAGGCGCCGGCCAGCTCACGCTGCTGGTGGCAGGGCCGGCCGATCGTGATCAGACCATCGATCTGCGGCTGAGCGCCGACGGGCTGTTCGCGCAGAGCACTGGGCACGGACGCATTTCGCTCGATAAGGGCTTGCAGGTGACGTCGACCTTGCAGGTGGTCAAGGCCGATCTCCGCCCGCTGCGTCCCGCCGGAATGGCGGGCGGCGGCGAGCCTTTGCCGTTCAGCCTGAATTCGCGCGTCGCCATCGCCGATCGCGCCATCAGCTTCGACGACATCAATGCACGGCTCGGGAGTGCGATGGTTCGCGGCAATTTCGCCTTCGATGGACAAACGCCGCGCAAGGTTACCGGGGCGCTGGAGGCCGATATGCTCGACGCCGCGCCGCTAATCGCAGCGGCGATCGGCATGCCGGCAGCGGCCGACAGCAATGGCAGTGCCGCCTGGGCTTGGTCGAGCGAGCCGTTCGGCGGCGGCCTGTTCGGCGCGTTGAATGGCGAGATCGCGCTCAAGGCGCGGCAAGCCGAACTGCTGCCGCGGCTGCCGGCACGCGAATTCCGCGCCAAATTGCGGTTCGACAAAGAGGGGTTCGTCGTCGACGACGTGGCCGGCGATGTGTCCGGCGGGCGCCTCTCCGGTGCGCTGTCGTTTCGCTCGGCCGAGGATGGCTTGAAGGCGCATGGCAAGATTTCGCTGACCGGCGTTGATGCGGCGAGCCTGCTGCGGTCGGGCGCGCGGCCGCCGGTGACCGGCGCGCTCGCTTTGTCCGCCGACGTCGAAGGCGCGGGCTTGAGTCCGGTCGCGCTGATCGGCTCGCTGCAAGGCAGCGGCAAGATCGCGCTCGGCCATGGGCAATGGGCCGGTCTCGACCCGCGCGCTTTCGATACCGTCACCCGCGCGGTCGATCAAGGACTGTCGATCGACGCCGGGCGTATCTCCGATGCGATTAGCAAGGCCTTGGACAGCGGCGAGCTTGCCATCGACCGCGCCGAGGCAGCGCTCGCCGTGAGCGCCGGCCAGGTGCGGCTGAACAATGCCGCCGTCGACAGCAAGGATGCCGCTTTATTGATTGCCGGCAATCTCGATCTCACCGACGGCTCGCTCGACGCACGGCTCGTGCTGTCGGGATCGGGACAGGCTGGCGGCGCGCGGCCCGATATCTTCATGGCGTTGAAGGGACCGCTGGCGGCGCCGGCGCGCAGCATCGACGTCTCTGCGCTGACCGGATGGCTGACGCTGCGGGCTGTCGAAAATCAGGCGCGTCAACTGCGCGACATCGAGACCGAACAGCGGCAGGCAAAACCGCCGGCGCCGCGGTCGAAGAGCGAATTGGCGCCCGCATTGCCGGCGCCGGTCGAGATCGCACGGCCGCCCGGGCCACGGCGCAATCCGCCGGAGGCTTCAGTCGGCTCGCAGAACTGACGGAGCGCGCGCGCCGCCCGCCTCGCGCGATGCGCCGCCGCTATGGCGGTCGCCGATCCGCGCGCGATAATGATCGAGCACGAATAGCCGGATCGCCGACGACAGATTGCCGGCGCGGCGGCTGGTGTCGATCGAAGCCACCAGATCCGACAGCGTGATGTCGCGGTTGCCGGCAATTTCCTTCAAGCTCGTCCAGAACGCGTCTTCCAGACTGACGCTGGTCTTGTGACCGGCGATCACGATCGAGCGTTTGACAACAGGAGATTTCATTGGTCGCCCCCTTTGTCGATCCGGTGCAGGTCGAGGTCGCGGCCGGCTTTCGCCTTTTGCGCGGCGTCGAGCTTGCGCCGGTGCTTGGGCTGACCATGGGCGAGACGATTGGCTTCGGCGCGCAGTTCGTCTTGCCGCTGCTTGGCTCGTTTACGGGCAAGACGAAGGTTGATCAGTTCAGCCACGCCGCGCTCCAATGGTAACTGGATACATCGGCCTCCGGATCCCAGACGCCCACCACCGCGTATTTGGGCAGGCAGATGCGCAGGATCAAGCTACTACTTTGGGCGCGATGGCGGCGGTATTTCAATACACGGTTAGTTGATCGCAAGAGATGCAAAATGTTCAATAGTGAACACGTCAAGTAAGACCGAGAATGAGTCTTGAGTTTTCACCCTGTCTAAATTGCATATTTTGTCATCCGCAAGAATGACTACAGAATATTTTGTATCCGCGTTCATCTATAGTTCGCAGTATTTTGTAAATCTGACGGTATAAGAGTAATACCAAATCGCGTTACCCGCAACCGATGTGCCACATTGCCGCGGGTTTATCACGCCCATCCAAGTATTTGATTCGACTCGCAATTATTATGCGACTATCCCCGCACAATGGGGGGCGGCATGAGTCAAGATCTCCGAGTTTGGGTATAACGGGATACACCGGCGGCCCACCGGCAATACCGTCGGCGTCCGGTATACAACTTAGCGTGGGCGGGTCATCTGTTCCGGGCGGATCCAGCGGTCGAATTCGGCGCCGCTGACAAAGCCGAGCCGCACCGCTTCCTCGCGCAAGGTGGTGCCATTGGCGTGCGCCGCCTTGGCCACCTGCGCGGCCTTGTCGTAGCCGATGCGCGGAGCGAGCGCGGTCACCAGCATCAGCGAGCGCTGCATCAATTCGTGGATGCGCGGCTCGTTGGCGCTGATACCAGTGACGCAATTGTCGGTGAACGACGTCACCGCGTCGCCGAGCAGGCGGATCGATTGCAGCATGCAATAGGCCAGCACGGGCTTGTAGACGTTGAGTTCGAAATGACCTTGGCTGCCGGCCACCGTGACAGTGGTCTGATTGCCGAACACCTGACAGCAGACCATGGTCAGCGCCTCGGTCTGGGTCGGATTGGTCTTGCCCGGCATGATCGAGGAGCCGAGTTCGTTGCTCGGCAGGATGAGCTCGCCGAGCCCCGAGCGCGGGCCGGAGCCGAGGAGGCGGATGTCGTTGGCGGTCTTGAACAGCGCCGTGGCGGTGGCGCTGAGCGCGCCGTGCACGAACACATAGGCGTCGTGGGCGGCCATGTGCTCGAATTTATTGGGCGCGTTAGAAAACGGAAGCTTGGTGAGCTGCGCTATGCGTTTCGCGAAGGCCTTGGCGAATTGCGGTTTGGAATTCAGCCCGGTGCCGACCGCGGTGCCGCCTTGGGCGAGGGGATAAAGCTCGCGTTGCGCGAGGCGGATGCGCGAGATCGCGGATTTCACTTGGGCGGCGTAGCCGGAAAATTCCTGGCCCAGCGTGATCGGCGTGGCGTCCATGGTGTGGGTGCGCCCGATCTTGACGATCTTGGCAAACTCCTTGGCTTTTCGATCGAGCGCGGCCTGCAGCCGCGTGAGCGCCGGCAGCAAGTGGCGCTGGATTTCCATCGCCGCGGCGATATGCATCGCGGTCGGGATCGAGTCGTTGGACGACTGGCTCATATTGACGTGATCGTTCGGATGCACCGGATTTTTCGCGCCGAGTTCGCCGCCGAGCGCGACATTGGCGGCGTTCGCGATCACCTCGTTGACGTTCATATTGGTCTGGGTGCCGGAGCCGGTCTGCCAGACCAACAGCGGGAAATGCTCATCGAGCTTGCCGGCGGCGATGTCCCGCGCCACCGCGGCGATGGCCTTGGCGCGCCTGCCGTCCAGGCTGCCGAGATCGCGATTGACTTGCGCCGCGGCGCGCTTGATCAGGCCGAGCGCGTGCACGATTTCGACCGGCATGCGTTCGCTGCCGATGCGAAAGTTATGCAGCGAGCGCTCGGTCTGCGCGCCCCATAATTTGTCGGCGGGGATATCCAGCGACCCGAAGGCGTCGCTTTCAATGCGCGTCTTTGGGCGGGTCTTGCCGTGCTTCGTGGCCATGCCCGAATGTAAGCCGGCAAGCAGGCCGGCGAAAAGATGCGCCTGGCGCTTATTTCTTCTTGCGGAAGCGGTCGAGGCGGACCACTTCGCCGCCGGTTCCCGGCTTGTCGGGCTCCGGCTCGGCCGGCACCGCAGTTGTGATGGCCGGCGGCGCTGGTGCGACGCCGGCGGGCACCGGCGACGTGACGCGCTTCTTCTTGACCGGCTTGTCCTGCGCGTTGGCCGGCGACTGCCGGTCTTCGCCCTCGGTGACTTCCTCGAATTGTAGGCCGAACTGCACCGACGGATCGAAGAACCCGGTAATGGCGTCGAACGAAATGCCGAGTTTTTCCGGAATGCCGCCGAACGACAGGCCGACCTCGAAGCCGCGCTCAGTCACCGTCAGATCCCAGAACTGGTGCTGCAGGATGATGGTCATCTGCTCGGGATACTGCACGCGCAGCCGCTCCGACATCCGCACGCCCTCGGCGGTGGTGTCGAACGAGATGTAGAAATGATGGTCGCCCGGCAGGCCTTTCCGTTTGGCGGCCTCGCTGAGCACTGTGCGGACCACGCCGCGCAGCGCCTGCTGGGTCAGAAGATCGTAGCGGAAATGGTCGGTCATGGCTCAGGTCTGGATCGGGATTCGGGCAATGCTAGCGCGGCACGGGCGCCCGACGCTATCCCCGCTTATGGCCGCTGTCATAATTGGAAATGGCTGCCCTTGAATGAAAGTGGAGGCTTCTGTTGCCAGGTGCCTCCGAACCCCGCCTAACCGCTGCTAAGACGGCTAGGACTTGTAGGCTTGGTTAGTCAAACCGCTTACGCGGCCTGAGCAACCGGAGCATAGTTGTCGTTTGCAACTATGAGACGGCCCGATAACGGCGGTACCATGCCGAGCAAAAGTCCGCCCTTTACGCCCTCGTCGATCCTATTTCGCCCCCGCCGAAGCCCGTTCTCTCCTTTGGGCATGATGGCGTCCGAAAACCGGTACCCATTTTTCGGCATCATGCCCTTGCGGGCTTGGGTGGAGGCGCCGGGTACTGCCCCCGGGTCCGAAAGGTTTATTACGACGGCCGTTTATCGCCATAGCCGGGTTGCCCCGGCGGCTTGAATATAGGCGCTAAAGGTTGACAAAAATAGAGCCGCGCGCGGGTTTTATGTGATCGAATTCCTATCGCGCTATGCGCCGAGGGCATGGCGGAGATAGAGGGCGTTGCCGGCGGATCGGAAACTTCAGCCGGTTTTTGCCTTCTCGATCGCCTGCCACACGCGATAGGGCGTCGCCGGCATGTCGATGTTGAGCACGCCGTATGGCTTGAGCGCGTCGACGATGGCGCTCACGATCACCGCTGGGGCGCCGGTGGTGCCGCCTTCGCCGCCGGCCTTGATGCCGAGCGGATTGGTCGGCGACAGCACCTCGACGATCTCGGTTGCGAACGACGGCAGCAAATGCGCGCGTGGCATGCCGTAGTCCATCAGCGAGCCGGTGAGCGGCTGGCCGGAATCGTCGACCACGAATTGCTCCCACAGCGCCTGGCCGACGCCCTGCGTGATGGCGCCGTGGGTTTGCCCGTCGACGATCATGGGGTTGATGCAGCGGCCGACGTCGTCGACGCAGGCGTAGCGCGTCAGCGCAAGGCCGCCGGTCGCCGGATCAATCTCGATTTCGCACACCGCGCAGCCGTTTGGAAACACCGGATCGTGCATCTCGTTGTCGGAGACGACGGCGAGGCCTTTGGCGAGTTCGTCGGGCAAAGCGTGCCTGGTCATCTCCTGCGCCAGCTCGAGGAAATCGAAACTGCGGTTGGTCTCGCGCGCAGTGAAGCGGCCGTCGTTGAACTCGATATGGTCGGTGTCGAGCAGATGTGCGACGATGCGCTTGCCTTTGGCGATCAGCGTGGTCGCGGCCATCGAGAACACGGTCGCGGCGTGGCGCATGGAGCGCCCCGAATGCGTGCCGCCGCCGGCGCGCACCACGTCGGTGTCGCCCATGATGATGTTCACGCTCTCTATCGGCACGGCCAGTAGATCTGAGACGACTTGCGCGAAGCTGGTCTCGTGACCTTGCCCGGCCGACTGGGTGCCGATGATGACGTCGACGCCGTCGGGCTTGATGGTGATGCGCGCCTGTTCTTTCGGTGCGCCGATCGAAGACTCGACGTAATTGGCGAGGCCGAGGCCGAGCAGCCTGCCGCGATTCTTCGCCTCGCGTTTGCGCGCGGCGAAGCCGTCCCAGTCGGCGATGCGCATGGCGAGGTCCATGTTGTCCTCGTAGCGGCCGCTGTCGTAGGTCATGCCGACGGCGTTGCGGTAGGGCATGGCCTTCGGCCGCACCAGATTGCGGCGGCGGAGGCTGATGCGGTCGATGCCGAGTTTGGCCGCGGCGATGTCGACCAGGCGCTCGATGGCAAAGGTCACTTCCGGGCGGCCGGAGCTGCGATAGGCCTGCGTCGGGATGGTGTTGGTGAACACCGAGACCGCGCGCAGCGAGGCGGCCGGAATGACGTAGTTGCCGGTGATCAGACCGGCGCCCTTGCTCAGCGGGGACAGCGACACGCAGCGCGCGCCGGCATTGCTAATGTTGGTGGCGCGCAAGGCGAGGAAGCGGCCTTTGCCGTCGAGCGCGAGCTCGAGCTTGGTCATCAGGTCGCGGCCCTGGTAGTCGCTGATGAAGCATTCCGAACGGGTGGAGAGGCACTTGACCGGGCGGCCGAACTTGCGCGAGGCCCACAGCACCAAGCCGTATTCCGGGTAGACGCGGTTGCGGGTGCCGAAATTGCCGCCGACGTCGAACGACAGCACGCGCAAAGTGTCGGGCTCGATGCCGAGCACGCTGGCGAGCTCGCGTTTCTGCCGCACCGCGCCGCCGCTGCCGGCATGCAGCATGTAGCGACCGCTGGCCTTGTCGTAATTGGCGACGCAGGCGCGCGGCTCGAGCGGCACGCCGGTGACGCGGCCGATGTTGAAATCCATCGCGACCACGTTCGCAGCCTTTGCAAAGGCGCGGTCGGTCGCGACGGCGTCGCCGAAATGTGTGTCGACCAAAATATTGTTCGGGACCTCGTCCCAGACCGCCGGTGCGCCGGGCTTCATGCCGTCTTCGGAATGCAGCACGAAGGGCAGTTCCTCGTAGACCACCTCCAGCGCTTCGGCCGCATCGAGCGCCTGCGCCTTCGTCTCCGCGACCACCATGGCGATGGCCTCGCCGACATGGCGGACCTTGTCGGCGGGCAGTAGCAAATGCGGGCCGATGAACACCTCGCCGCCGCCGGGGGCGGTCAGCTTCATGTCGTCGCGCGTCTTCGGCAGCGGATCGTGCCCGATCGGGCCGAGGCCGTCGGCCAGGCAATCGGCGCCGGTGAACACGCCGAGCACGCCGGGCATTTCCAACGCGGGCGTCTTGTCGATCGAAACGATGCGCGCGTGGGCGTGCGGCGAGCGCACCATCGCGGCGTAAGTCTGCCCGGGAAAATTGAAATCGTCGGTGAAGCGGCCTTGGCCGGTGAGCAGCCGCGCGTCTTCGTGGCGCGGCATGGGTTGGCCGATGAAGCGAAAGCCGGTCTCCGGTTTATTCATTGGCGAGCACCGGCCACGTTACGCGCGACCCACGGCAGGTCGCGACGGATATAGCGCTATTTGGAGCCGGCGCGGAAGTGTCCTAGGCGGGCAGTTTGATAGAGGCGCGCAAGCCGCCGGCCGGCCGGTTGGCCAGCGTGAGCTCACCGCCATGCGCCTGCACGATGGCTTGCGCGATAGCGAGCCCCAGCCCGGTGCCGCCGGTATCGCGGCTGCGCGAATCCTCGACCCGGTAGAACGGCTCGAACACTTTGGCGAGTTCGGCTTCCGGAATCCCCGGGCCGTCGTCGTCGATGGTGATCTCGATCGTTTTCCCCGCGCTGGAAATCGCGGCCTGCGCGCGCTTGCCGTATTTCACCGCATTGTCGAGCAGATTGATGAGCGCGCGCTTGAGGGCGCCGGGCTGGCAGTCGTAGCTCAGCGCCGCCGCCGGCGTCATGGTCACCGGCAGTCCGGCGTCCGCCACGTCGTCCACCACGCTCGCGAGCAATGCGGCGAGGTCGACTTTCCGGCGCGGCTCCGCGCGCACCTCGTCGCGGGCGAAAGCCAGTGTCGAGCCGATCATCTCGTCCATTTCGCCGATGGTCGCCAGCATCTTGTCGCGTTCGCCGGCGTCGGCGACTTCTTCCGTGCGCAGCCTTAACAGTGTCAACGGCGTGCGCAGATCGTGCGACAGCGCGGCCAGCATCTGGGTGCGGCTCTCGATCAGCCGGCGCAGCCGTTCCTGCATCCGGTTGAACGCGCGCGCGGCGCGCTGCATCTCGACGGTGCCGGCTTCGGCCAGCGGCTCGGCGGTCACGTCGCGGCCGAGCCGGTCGGCGGCGGCCGACAATAATCCGAGCGGCGCGGTGACGCTGCGCACCGCCCAGACCGAGACCGCGAGCACGATCACGCCCATCAGCGCCATGGAGATAATGAATTGCCACGACACCGAGGGCGCGCCCTGCGGCAGCGCGGTGGCGAACGACAGCCATTGGCCGTCGCTCAACTGGACCGCCACCTGCAAGCCGCGCCAGCCGCCGAAGTTCGGTCCCATCATGCCTGGCATCATCATGCCCATGCCGCCCGGTCCGCCCATCGGACCGGGAAACGGCCGGCGATCGAACGGCGGGCCGAAGAGCGCGCCGGGTGGCCGGTCCGCCAGCACCGCCGCCCGCACCTGGCGGCCGGGGCGCTCGGGAAGCTGCTGGCGCACATAATCCTCGATCGCCTGGGTGGCGCTTTCGGCGTTGCTCGGCGGCAAGTCCGGCGGTTGGGCCGAGAGCGCGACACGGAAGGTCGGATCGCTCAGCGCCGCCACGAGGCGCGGCCGCCAATCGGCCGGCGCGTCTTCGACCAGGCGGGAGAGATTAGCGACGCGCTGCGCCGCCGCGTACCCGCCGATCGCCCGCACCGCCTGCTCGCGCGCGCCGGCATAAATCCAGGCGCCGACCGCATGCGAGATGACGAGCCCGACCAGCAGGATCAGGATCGTCTGCCCGAACAGGCTCTTGGGGAAAAAGCGGGTCATTCCCGGCTCACGTCGGGGGTGAAGATATAGCCGCCGCCCCACACGGTCTTGATGATCGCCGGATCGGCGGGATCGCGCTCGACCTTCTTGCGCAGGCGGCTCACTTGCGTGTCCATGCTGCGGTCGAAACTGTTGGCGGCGCGGTGGCGGGCGAGATCGAGCAACTGGTCGCGGCTCAGCGTGCGCTGCGGATGCTCGACCAGCGCCAGCAACAGGTCGAATTCGCCGGTGCTCAGCGGCACCGCGACGCCGTCGGCGCCGAGCAATTCGCGTTTGTCGACGTCGAAAGTCCAGCGTTCGAAGCGGTAGCGTTTGGGCTTGTCCTGATTGGCGGCGGGCTCGCGCACTCGATTGCGCCGCAGCACCGCCCGAATGCGTGCCACCAACTCGCGGCCGCCGAACGGCTTGGGCAGATAATCGTCGGCGCCCATTTCCAGCCCGATCACGCGGTCGACTTCGTCGCCTTTGGCGGTGAGCATGATGATCGGAATATCGCTCTCCGCGCGCAGCGAGCGGCAGAGCGAGAGGCCGTCCTCGCCCGGCAACATCAAGTCGAGCAGAATGAGATCGATGCGCGCATCGGCCAGCAGCTTGCGCATGGCCTTGCCGTCGGGCGCGGTGCTGACGCGAAAGCCTTCCTTGCCGAGCGCGCGCGACACCAGGTCGCGCATCTCGCGATGGTCGTCGACGATCAGAATGTGCGCACCATCGTTCATCGCTGCAATTTAGTTCGGGCCGAGCCGCTTGGGGCAAATAAATTGTAACGGTCTCTGCCGGATAGCTGCTCTGACACATTTGGTCACACAATCGTGGCGGCCCGACAAACTTGCGTGACAGGTCGCGCTCCTAATTGCGCTTGGCGACGACGACATCTGTTGCAAGCCAAAAGGAGCACTTCCATGAAATCGCGAAATGTTTTGATCGCCCTCGGTGTCGCGGCCGCGCTGGCGACGGGGGTGGGCGTTTACAGCTATACCGCTTCCGCACAAGGCGGCCCGGGCTGGGGTCCGGGCTGGATGATGGGCGGCGGCGGCCCTGGCGGCGGACCGTGCGGGGCCTTCGGGCAGGACGGCGGCCCCGGTCCCGGACCAGGGTACGGCCCCGGCTACCACATGCGCGGTTGGGGCGGCGGCTACGGCCCCGGCATGATGCGCAGCTACGGCCCCGGTAATGGACCCGGCTACGGCCGCGGCGACGTTCAAAACAATCAGGCGCTCAATCTCACCACCGACGACGTGAAAACCCGCATCGAGCGCTGGCTCACCTGGCGCGGCAATCCGCGGCTCAAGGTCGGCGAGGTGAAGGAGAAGGATGCCGATACGATCACCGCCGATATCATGACCAAGGACAATTCGCTGGTGCAGCGCTTCATCGTCGATCGTCACACCGGCGTTTTCCGCCAGGACAACAGCTGAGCGCCATCTCGGCTTCAGCGAAAAACAATCCGATGCCCGCGCGGCCACCGCGCGGGCATTGTTTTTGCGCTCAGTGCGCGGCCGTGCCGCAGGTGAACGCCGCACCCGGCTGGAGGCCGAGCTTGTTGAAAATCATTGCGGCCGGGCAGAAGCCGGTGAAAGCGGCTTGCAGCATGTTGGCCCCGACAAAGGCCGCGAGCAGCAGCCAATAGGGGCTCACCAGCCAAGCCAGCAGAAGGCTCGCCAGCACCATGGTGCCGGCCATTGCTAAGACGGCGCGATCGACGTTCATGGGGCGTAACTCCTGATCCGAGGGCCGGCTGAAGTTGAGGCCGCGCGCGGCCCCGGCGGCGCGGCGGTCTTGACTATATATTCTATTATTCGTATATACGCAACTATGAAAATAAAAGTCAATGACATGGTGACGGCGGCGGACGAGGCGAGCGGCCTGCTCAAGGCGCTTTCCAACCGCCACCGGCTGATCATCGTCTGCCAGTTGACCGAGCAGGAGCGCTCGGTCGGCGAATTGGCGGCATTGTTGAAGATCCGCGACTCGACGGTGTCGCAACACCTCGCTTTGTTGCGCCGGGACGGGCTGGTGACGGCGCGGCGCGACGGGCAGACCATCTGGTATTCGATCGGCAGCCCGCAAGCGCGCGAGCTGGTGCGCACGCTTTATCGGGTCTATTGCGCGCCCACGCCACCGTGCATCCCGAATGTCCGCCGCAAAACGCGGCGGCCGGCGCGCCGCCGGGACTTTGCGTCACGTCAATGACCGCGCGCGGCGCGCGCCGCACGTTTCGTGTCGAGTGAGATGATCGAGGGTAAAGACTCATGCGTGGCGGTATCGTCGTAACGGCTGCGCTTGCGCTGGCCGCGCAAGCCGCGCTCGCCCTGCAGGCCATGGCACAGGACACCTTCGTCGTCGCCCCAAAATTGGTGGCCGACGAAAAGGCGGTATTCGCCACGGTCGAAAGCGCCAACGTGGTGCCGGCGCGTGCGCGGATTGGCGGCACGGTGGTGGCGCTGGCCGTCAAGGAAGGCGACGCGGTCAAGCAGGGCCAGGTTATCGCGACAATCGGCGACGAGAAGCTCGCGCTGCAAATGAAGTCGCTCGATGCGCAGATTTCCGGCCTGGAAGCCCAGTTCGCGCAAGCGCAGACCGATCTCACCCGTGCGGAGGAGCTGTTCTCGCGCGGTACCGTTCCGAAGACGGCGCTCGACCAGGCGCACACCGCCTTCAACGTCGCTTCCAATGCGCTGAAGGCGCGCACCGCCGAGCGTTCGGTTATCCAGCAGCAGGTCACTGAAGGCAACGTACTTGCTCCGACCTCCGGTCGTGTTTTGAAGAAGCCGGTGACCACCGGCACCGTGATCCTGCCCGGCGAGACCGTCGCGACAGTGGCGGAACAGAATTTCATTCTGCGGCTGCGCGTGCCTGAGCGGCATGCCCGCTTCCTCAAGGTCGGCGATTCCGTCCGTATCGACGGCGAGGAGCTCGGCAAGAACGGCGCGCAATTTGGCACTATCCGCCTGGTCTATCCTCAGATTGAGGATGGTCGCGTGGTAGCCGATGCGGTGGTCGTGGGTCTCGGTGAATATTTCGTCGGCGAACGCATCCGCGTCTGGGTCTCGGCCGGCGACCGCGAAAGCATCATCGTGCCGGGCGCGTTCATCGTGACGCGCTTCAGCATCGACTATGCCCGCGTACGCAAGGGCAGCGCGGCGATCGACGTGCCGGTGCAGCGCGGACGCGAACTGCCGCGGCCCGATATGCCGGACGCGCTGGAAATCCTTTCCGGCCTCAACAGCGGCGATGTGTTGGTGCATCCGTGAATTTAGGACTGTCCGGGCGTCTTACCCAGGCGACCATCCACTCGCCGCTCACGCCGCTGTTTCTGCTGGCGGCGCTGGCGGTCGGGCTGATCGCGCTCACCACCATCGCGCGCGAGGAGGAGCCGCAGATCAGCGTGCCGATGGTCGATATCCGGGTGAATGCCGACGGCCTCAAGGCGCCGGATGCGGTCGAGCTGGTAACCAAGCCGCTCGAAGCCATCATCAAAGGCATCGATGGCGTCGAGCACGTCTACAGCCAGACCGTTGACGACCGCGTCATGGTGACCGCGCGCTTTTTGGTCGGCACCAAGGCCGACGACGCTATCTTAAGGGTGCACGAGAAGATCCGCGCCAATATCGACCGCATTCCGTTCGGCATTGCCGAACCGCTGATCGTCGGACGCGGCATCAACGACGTCGCCGTTGTAGTGCTCACGTTGTCGGCCAAGCCGGACGCCGCGTCGCGCTATACCGACAAGGATCTCTATGAGCTGGCCGACCAGCTGCGCTCCGAACTGGTGAAGACCGACAATGTCGGGCTGACCTATATTTCCGGCGGCAATCCCGAGCAAATTCGCGTCGAGCCCGACCTGGAAAAGCTGGCGCTGTTCGGCGTCACGCTGCAACAACTTGTCGCGAAAGTGCGCGATGCCAACCGCTCGTTCCAGGCCGGCGCCGTGCGTGACAACGGCCTGATGCGCGACGTCGCCGCTGGCCAGACGCTCGCCGGTATTCCCGATATCGGCCTCTTGCTGGTCGCCACGCGCGACAACCGCCCGGTCTATGTGCGCGACGTGGCGTCGGTCGTAATCGGACCGAGCCCGCAAGAGCACCGCGTCTGGATGGACACGCCCGAGAAGGGCGGCCATTGGGACCGTGTGCCGGCGGTCAGCGTCGCCTTTGCCAAAAGGGCCGGCGCCAATGCCGTCGTGGTGGCCGAGCAGTTGCTGGCGCGCCTGCACAGCGTTGAGGGCCGACTGGTCCCGGCCGACGTCAATGTCACTGTGACGCGCGACTACGGCGAAACTGCCAACGACAAGGCCAACGAGCTTCTGTTCCACCTGGCGCTGGCGACGGTGTCGATCGTGGTGCTCATTGCGTTTGCGATCGGCTGGCGCGAGGCGCTGGTCACGCTGGTCGTCATCCCGACCACCATCCTGCTCACGCTCTTTGCCGCGAAAGTGATGGGCTACACCATCAACCGCGTCAGCCTGTTCGCGCTTATCTTCTCCATCGGCATCTTGGTCGACGACGCCATTGTGGTGATCGAGAACATCGCCCGGCACTGGGCGATGAAGGACGGCCGCGCGCGCCTGCAAGGGGCGATCGAAGCGGTGGCGGAAGTCGGCAACCCTACCGTCGTTGCTACCATGACCGTGGTGGCGGCGCTGCTGCCGATGCTGTTCGTATCCGGGCTGATGGGCCCCTATATGGCACCGATCCCGGCCAATGCGTCGGCGGCCATGCTCTTCTCCTTCGTCGTCGCCATGGTGATCGCGCCTTGGCTGATGCTGCGGCTGCATCCGGAAGGCCGTCCGGTGCATGAGCACGAGGCCGCGCATGGCGAAGGGTTTCTCGGTCGGCTTTATCGCCGCTTCGCTACGCCGGTGGTGCGCTCGCGCCGCTCGGCCTGGATATTCCTGATCGCGGTCGGCGTGGCGACCGTGCTGGTGTGCCTCTTGTTCGTAACCCGCAGCGTCACGGTCAAGCTGCTGCCATTCGACAACAAGTCGGAAATGTCGGTGGTGGTCGATCTGCCCGAGGGCGCGACACTCGAAGATACCGAGCGCACGCTGTTCTCCATCGCCGCCGTGGCGCGCCAGCTGCCGGAAATTCGCTCGATCGAGACTTATGCCGGCACGCCGGCGCCGTTCAATTTCAACGGCCTGGTGCGTCATTATTATATCCGCGAGTTGCCAGAGCTGGGCGAGCTGCACCTCAATCTGGCGCCTCGCGATGAGCGCAATCGCAGCAGCCATGCCATCGCGCTCGATCTGCGCGCGCGGCTGGAGAAGGTGACGCTGCCGGCCGGCACAGTTGCCCGAGTGGTCGAAGTACCACCGGGCCCCCCCGTTTTGGCGACGTTGCTCGCCGAGGTCTATGGGCCATCATCGACCGGCCGGCGCGCGGTGGCGCATGAGTTAAAGAAGATCTTCGCCTCGGTGCCTTACATCGTCGACATCGACAATTCGATCGGCGAGCCGCGACCGCGCCTGCGCATCTCGATCGACCAGGACCGCCTGGAATTTTTCGGCGTCGAGCAGCGCGACGTCTACGACACCATCGCGGCGCTATTCGGCGGCACCACGGTGGGCTATTCGCACCGCGGCGAGGGCCGCAACCCGATCGAAATTACGGTGCGGCTGCCGAAGCGCGATCTGTCGTGGAGCGAGCAGCTCGCTTCAACACCGGTGCCGGCCAACAGCGTCCCCGGCAACAAGACCGTGGTTGAGCTCGGCGACGTGGTGCGCGTGAGCAAGGAATTGGGCTCGCCGACCATCTTCCGCCGCGACGCCCGTTTCGCCGACATGGTGATGGCGGAGCTGGCGGGCGCCTACGAGGCGCCGATCTATGGCATCCTCGACGTCGACAGCAAAGTCGCGGCCCATGATTGGGGCAAGCTCGGAACTCCCACGATTCGCTTCCACGGCCAGCCGGATGACGAGAGCAAGCCGTCGATCCTGTGGGATGGCGAATGGGAGATCACCTACGTTACCTTCCGCGACATGGGCGCCGCTTTCATGGTGGCGATCGTCGGTATCTACATCCTGGTGGTCGCGCAATTCGGCAGCTTCAAATTGCCGCTGGTCGTGCTCACGCCGATCCCGCTCACATTGATCGGTATCGTGATCGGACACTGGCTGTTCGGCGCGCCGTTTACCGCCACCTCGATGATCGGGTTCATTGCGCTCGCCGGCATCATCGTGCGCAATTCGATTCTGCTGGTCGATTTCATCCGTCACGGCGCCGGGCAGGGCAAGACGTTGTGCACAGTGCTGCTGGAAGCGGGCTCCGTCCGTTTCAAACCCATTCTGCTGACCGCGCTCGCCGCCATGATCGGCGCTGCGACCATCCTGCTCGATCCGATTTTCCAGGGCCTGGCGATCTCGCTGCTGTTCGGCCTCGCCTCGTCGACCTTGCTCACCGTGCTGGTGATCCCGGCGATCTACGTCGTGCTGCGCGACGCCGATCAGGTGCTGGAATAAGTAAAAGTAGTAGGCGGCGGCTCCGCGACGGAATTCTGGAAACGCCGTGCAACTCCGCTATGACTTCTCCACAAGCTGGCCGTCTGCTATCTTGCGCGTTCCAGATTTCATTCGGGACGTGCCGAATGAATCGTTGGAGTTCCTAGGAGATCGACAATGCGTAATCCGAAGACGAGATGTGGCGTTGCGAGCCGAGCCGCGGCGATAGTGTCGGCGTTTTTGCTCGCGGGTGCGATGATCGTGATCGCGTCGGGGCAGTCGATGGCGACCCCGGCCATCGCGGCGAAGGAAAAGAAAGCCTGCGCGGCATGCCATACGACGCCGCCGACGCTGAATGCCGCCGGCCAGAAGTACAAGGCAAGTCACTAACCGATCGCCGTTCGCCGGAATTTGGGGCGACGTTGGTCCGAAAGGACGGGGCGCCGGAATTGGCCGGCGCCTGCGATGCGAGCGGCATCAGTGGCGCCCGAGTCTGATCAAAAAATTTACGCAGCATCGGCCGGGCGATTATCCGGCTCTATTTCGGGTCCGGGCCGGCCCGATCGGCGGAACCCAGCCAAAAAACGCCGTTTGATACGTATCAATGGCCATCCCGGCCGATACGGCTAAGATATTTTTGGGGATTCTGGGCGCGTAAACCCCCGTTTTGATGGCGGTTTTTCGAAATTGAAATGCGTCCTGTTCCAGCGCCGAATGGGACGCAACGGTAGCCATGCAACCGCGGACGCTGAAATTTAAGATCGTGCTTTACCTGCTGGTCGCGCTGTCGGCGGCCATGCTCGTTTTTGTCGGGATGGTGGCCTGGTATCTGTACGCCGAAATCCTCGGCAGGGTGTCCGATCAGGTCATCCAGGTCTCCGAAGTGATCTCCAAAAGCACGCGCTTTGCGATGCTGCAGAACCAGCCGGCCTATGTCGACCGCATCATCCACGACGTGGCCAATCAGGAGAAAATCGACCGGGTCAGGATCCTGAGCAAGGACGGACGCATCACCCATTCGACCTTCGCGCCCGAAATCGGCCGCACGGTGGACCGCAATGCGGAAGCCTGCTCGCATTGTCACCAAAGCGAGCGGCCGCTCGAACAAGTTCCCAAGAACCAGCGGACCTGGACCTTCAAAGGCCCGAACGGCGAGTCACTGCTCGGCAGCATGGAAGTCATCCACAACGAGCCGTCTTGCTACAACGCCGCGTGCCATCAGCACTCGAAGGAGACGTCCGTCCTCGGCGTTCTCGACATCGTTTATTCGCTCGACGACATCAATCGGAATTTGCGCACCACCATGCTCGGAATCGCCGGCTTTTCGGTCGGCTTCATCGGCCTGGCGGCACTGCTGGTCGGCTTCTTCGTGCACCGGCTGGTCTATTTGCCGCTGCGCGATCTCGAAAGCGGGGCGCAAAGACTTTCCGCCGGCAATCTGGATCAACCGATCCCGGTGCGCAGCGGCGACGAATTCGGCAAGCTCGCTTCGTCGTTCAACACCATGACCGACACCTTGCGCATGTCGCGGGCGGAGCTGCAGGACTGGGGGCACACGCTCGAGCAGAAAGTTGATGAACGGACGCAGGAGCTGCGCCGCGCGCAAGCGGAAACCATGCGCGGCGAGAAACTCGCCTCGGTCGGCCTGCTGGCCTCCGGCGTTGCCCATGAATTGAACAATCCGCTCACCGGCATCCTGACCTTCTCGCACCTGGTGCGGCAGAAAATGCCGGACAAGAGCGCGGACGCCGAGGACATGGACCTGGTGATCCGCGAAACCAAGCGCTGCGCGGCGATCATCAAGCGGCTGCTCGATTTTGCCCGCGAAAAGCACCCAGAAAAGAAATTCACCGACCTCAATCAGGTCATCGACGATACCGTGCGGATCGTCGAAAAGCCCGCGCATCTGCGTGACATCGAGATCACCTTGGATCTCGACCGCACGCTGCCGCCGATCTGGATCGACGCCGATCAGATCAAGCAGGTAATCATGAACATGCTGGTCAACGCCCAGCACGCGGTCGAGGAAAAGGGCAGCATCACGGTCAGCACCCGCCAGGCGCAGGATCCGCGCGCCCCGGCTACCGAGTCCAGGCCGATGGTGGCAATATCGATCGTCGATACCGGCTGCGGCATTCCGGAAAAGAACCTGAAGCGGATCTTCGATCCGTTTTTCACCTCCAAGGACGTGGGAAAGGGCACGGGATTGGGACTTTCGGTCAGCCACGGAATTATCGAGGCGCATGGCGGCCTCATCGAGGTGCAGAGCAAAGTGGGTGAGGGATCGACGTTCCGCGTCTATCTGCCGCTGACCACGCCGCCAGCCGGGCCCAACGGCAAAGCCAGCGGGGGCGTTCAATGAGCGCGCGAATTCTGATCGTCGACGACGAGGAGATCGTCATCAGAAGCTGCTTGCGCATCCTCGACGGCGACGAGTTCCACGTCGAATCCGTGCAGGATGGCCGCGACGCGCTGCGCAAGATCGAGGAAAATTCTTACGACGTGATGATCCTCGACGTCATGATGCCCAATATCGACGGGCTCGAAGTGCTGCGCCGGGTCAAGGAAACGCATCCTAATGTGGACGTCATCATGATCACCGGGCTGTCGCAGATCGACACCGCCGTGCAGGCCATGAAACTCGGCGCTTTCGACTACATCTCGAAGCCGTTCGAACCGGATGAATTGAAGCTGGTGGTGCAGCGCGCGCTGGAGCGGCGGCGGCTGCTGCAGGAAAATCTCAACCTCAAGAGCGAGGTCTCGTCGAAATACCGCTTCGAGAACATCATCGGCTTGAGCCCGCAGATGCAGGCGGTCTATCGGCTGATCGGGCAATGCGCGCCGACCAGTTCGACCGTCCTGATCACCGGTGAAAGCGGCACCGGCAAGGAGCTGATCGCCCGCGCGATCCACTACAACAGCTTGCGCAAGGACAAGCCGTTCGTTGCGGTGGACTGCAATGCCCTGAGCGAAAATCTCCTGGAAAGCGAGCTGTTCGGCCACGTCAAGGGCGCATTCACCAGCGCGGTCGTCAACAAGAAGGGCATGTTCGAGGTGGCGGGCAGCGGCACACTGTTCCTCGACGAGATCGGTAACATCTCGCTGTCGATCCAGGCCAAACTCTTGCGCGTCTTGCAGGAACGGGAATTCCGGGCGGTTGGCGACACCCGCGTGCAGGCCGCCAATTTCCGGCTGGTCACCGCGACCAACAAGGATCTCAAGGCCATGGTGGCGGCCGGCACGTTCCGCGACGACCTCTACTACCGGATCAACATTTTCCCGATCCACGCCCCGGCGCTGCGCGAGCGCAAGGGTGACATCCCGGCGCTGGCCTATCATTTCCTGAAAGTTTTCAGCGCGGAGCTGGGCAAGAAGGTCACCGACATTTCCGAAGGCGCGCTCTCGACGCTGGTCAATTACAGCTGGCCGGGCAATGTGCGCGAACTCGAAAACGTCATACACCGAGCGGCGATCCTGACCAACGACAACGTCATCCGCCAGGCCCACCTCGTCACCCTCGTCGACGCCACGCAGCAGCCGGCCGATGTCGCGGTTCCACGCACCGGCGACGAGCTCAAGCGGGTCAAGAAGGCGGCGCGCGAGAAGTCAGTGGAGGAAATCGAGAAGCAGTTCGTGCTCGAGGCGCTCAAGCGCAACGAGTGGAACGTGACCAAAAGCGCCGAGGATACCGGCATGCAGCGGCCAAACTTCCAGGCGCTGATGAAGAAATACATGATCCGCGTGCGCGATACCGAGCACGACGCCGATAGCCCGAACGCATCGTAAAAGGTTATTCCGCCCGCCGTCGCGGGTTCACTCCGCCGCGGCCTCTTCGTCCACGTCCTCGTAGCCGGTCATCATGGCCTTGAAGTGCGCCGTGCGGGTATGGCCGAGCGTGCCGAGATAGACGTGGACCAGGATGTAGAACACGAAGGCGATGAAGACCAGCACGTGCACGGTGTCGATCACCCGCACGCCGCCCAAGAAATCGACCTGCGCGGAGAAACGTTTTAGGTCCCACAGCAGGATGCCGGTATAGATTTGAACCGGGAACAACAGCATCATGATGATCTGGTAGATCATGCTCTGCAGCGGATTGAACTTGCGGTAGATGGTCGGCGTGAACGGATTGGGATCGCCGCGGAAAATGCCGAAGGCGTAGTAATAGGCCTGCCGGAAGCTGCCGATGAAGTGCTTCTTCAGATTCAGTTCCGAGTGATAGGCCCGGACGCGGTCGGACGTGATGTAAAACGTCAACCACAGGCAGAAATTGGCGATCAGCACGAAGCCGACGAAATTGTGCACGCTGACCGCGGTGCGGAACGACACCACATCGATCAGCCCGACGTAGCGGATCTGCATTCCTGACAGGATCATCAGGACGAAGCCGAGGGCATTGGTCCAGTGCCAAATCCGGACCGGCAGCGGGTGGATATAGAGTCGCATGGTGCTGTTCCTTTTCCCTCGCTCACGCGGTCAGGCGGCCGGTTTGGATGCGTCGCCGCCGCCGGCCGGCGGATGTCCATGCCCGTTGTGCGGATGATAGAGGCCGAAGCGCTTGAACATCCAGCCTAGGAAAACGTGCCCGACGGCGATGCCGCCGCCGCCGAGGATGGCGAGGGCGAGCAGGATGTCCAGGAGCTTAATCCGGGTGCCGCCGATCGCATAGAAGCCGCTCACCGAGTTCGACCGAGAAGGCCGAATTGAGCACATCCGAGTTGGCGCCGTAGCCGACGCGCCGCCCGTCCGGCCCAACCAGCGAGATGGTCACGCTCTGGAAGGCCTGCGATCCCGCGCGATGACAGGTGCCGCAGTCGCTGAGCGCCTTGCTCTTGTCGGCCATCTGATGTGCCTGCGGCCCGTTGATGACGTCGAGGCGTCCGCGCAACACGGTCTTGCCGGCGATGCCGCTGCGATTGAGCGTTTGCATCACATTCCACAGCGTCTGCGCATCGATGCCCTTGCTGTCCGAACTGGTGCTGGCCTCGAACAGCGGTACGCCGACTTGTTCGGTCCCGCGCGCTTTGCCTTTGCTGTCGATCAACATGAGATCGACGCGGCGCTGTGCGCCGGGCACATGGCAGGCGGGGCAAGAGACGACTTCGAAATGCAGCTCGGCATTGGGCAGCCATTTCTGGTGCGCTTCCAGCACGCCGGCATGGCAACCGAAGCAGGCCGCCTCCGGACCCTGGCCGAACGCGCCGGCCGCGATCGGCTTCACGGAATGCGCGGTGTGGCAGCCGGAGCAGATCGGCGCATAGCTGTCTTTCGAGCCGAGCCGGGATTTCGCGTGCATGCTGCCGAGATAGGCGGTGTAAATCTCGGCGTGGCACTTCTTGCAGGGAACCTGATCGACCTGGGTCGCCGCATTCTTTATGACGGCATGCGGATTATGACAGTCGGTGCAGATCGGTGCCGCCGGATTGCCGTTGCGCGCCAGCGCGCCGTGAATGCTGGTGTCCAATTGTTCGAATTTGTCGGTATGGCAGGTGCGGCAGACCTGGGTCATGCTGGTCGCAAAGCTGCGCGCGCTCGCGATCTCGTTTTTCTCCGGCGGGTGCTTGGCCGGATCGACGTCGGCGTGACAGCTGGTGCAGCCATTGGGGCCGTGCACGGACTTGGCGTAGCCGTCGGCCGGCACGTGCAGTTTCAACGTACTGCCATCCGCCAGCTTCTTCTCCATGCCGGTGGTGCCGTGACAGCCGAGGCAATTCTGATCGGCTGCGGAAGGCGCCGGCTCGGCCGCGAAGGCCGGAACCGGTAGCAGGATAAGCGCGGCGGTGATGGCCGCGATGGCGAAACTGGTCTCCAGGAACCGGGGCAGAATTTTGCGCGAGGCGCTGTGGCAATCCAATTTCGGCTCCATGGAACCCCTCGCATTCAACATCATCCGGGGGGTCATGAACCCCCCGGAGATGATCAAGACTTTACGGATGTGATCTGCGGCAAGTCGCCCGGCATTTCATTGATCTATCTCATTCAGCGGGCGCCGGCTGCAAGGACCGCCCGGCCACTGATCCAGGCCAATGCGGCGAGGCCAATGAAGGGGAACAGCACGATGTAGGCGAGGCCGAGCACCGGGGCGGCAACCGCTAGCCCGACATTCTTCAGAACGGTGGCGGTGACGCGGACCGCTTCGTATTTGGCGGCAACCCGGCCGGCCAGCACCGCGAGGGCGGCAAGTCCGACGAACGGGAAGGCCACGATGTAGGCCAAGCCGATGAAAGGCGCGAGGAAGAACAGGACGATGTTCTTGAGCGCATGGCCTTCCGCTTCCGGAGCTGCTGCGGGCGCTGTCGCCGGCGCAGTGTTGGTCACGACATAGAGCTTGGCTCCAGGTGCCCGGGTAACCGGGGCGGTGAAGACGGTCTCTTCCTCGATGAGGATTTTGCGAAGGGCGGTCATGGCGAACTCCTGTTTTTTTGCTTTGATCTCTTTCTCGATTCCTACACCGCATAGAGCGTGCCAACCGCCCGGTTTTTGCCGAATATCTATTATATTTCAGATAGTTAGCAGTTCTTTCCTGGGCGACTGAAGGGCCCTTGCCGCGGGTCAAAGTATAATTTTTTTGTCTAGATCGACCTGACTTATGGAAATTATCAAATGATTTCAAATATTTATGAAATTATCCGAGTGCATGTTTTTACTATACAGGCGCGACCGCGCCAAAAACCGCGTCCAAAAGCGCAAATCTGGATGAAAAAGGCCCCGGGGGGAGGGCCCCCGGCCTTGCAGCCTCGCCCGGAGCTCGGGCGAGGCGTCAGTTGGCGTTTCGTATTCAATTCTTCCGCGCGGCAAACGCCCGGCCCGCCAGCCACAGCAGGCTCGCCAGCCCGATGAAGGGGAAGAGCAGGATGTAAGCGAGCCCGAGCACCGGCGCGGCGAATACCATCGCGATGTGCTTCAGCGTTACGCCGATCGTCCGCAGCGTGTTGTTCTTGGCGGCGGCGCGGGTCGCCAGCACCGCCATGATGCCGATACCGACAAACGGGAAGGCAACAATGTAAGCCAAGCCGATGAAGGGCGCGGCGAAGAACAGAAGAACGTTCAGGAGCGCGCCACCGCCGGCGGCCGGTTCGGCCTTGGGTGCTTCGGCGGCCGTCGGCAGGGCCAGCACTTGCGCCTTAGGAGCCGCCAAGGCGTCGCGGGCGCTGTCTTCGATCATCGCGGGCGACAGCGGCTTGTGCACGAAGCTCGATACGCCGGCGGCCTTGGCGCGCGCCTCGGCGGCATCGGTGCCGTAGCCGGTGATGATCACGACCGGGGTCCACGGCTTGCGAGCCTTGACCTGTTCGGCCACCTCAAGCCCACTAATTCCGGGCATCCGGATGTCGGTATAGACGAGGTCGTATTTTTCCTCGTTCAGCTTGCGCAACGCCTCTTCGCCGTTTTCGGCGGTGATGACGGCGTAACCCTTGCTGGTCAGAACCCGGTCGATGCTCTTGCGGACGGCCGGATCATCGTCAACGACGAGGACTTTGTGTGATGCGTTCATGGCCTTCTCCTTTTGGAATTTTCGCTGCTGTCGTGTTTGTTGTCGGAATGGATCTGTCTTGGTTTCTCAGGCCGCGCAGGCGCCGCCGCCGTTCTCCGGCACCTGCCGCATGGCCCATTGTTTTCGCGTGATGGCGCGGTCGGTGACGTTGATTACGTCCTGCGGGCCGACCGGCTTGGCGACGTAGTCGTAGGCTCCGAGCCGCACGGCTTCCTTGGCGCTGTCCATGGTCGGATAGCCGGTGATGATGACCACCTCGCTCTCCGGCCATTTCTGTTTGATGGTGCGCAATACCGACAGGCCGTCCTGGCCGGGCATGCGCATGTCGAGCAGCACGACGTCGAAGGGGTCCTGCTCCATCGTCTGTAGCGCCTCTTCGCCATCGCGGGCGGTCGCAATATTGCAGGACATGCCCTGCAGCGACCGCAGGTAGCTTCGGCGTACCGTTTCGTCGTCATCGACGATGAGAATTCTGTTTGTGTCGGTCATCTTCGCCACCTTGCTTGCAGTCATTGTCGTGACTGGTAATCAGCAAGCGGCGTGCCACGGGCCGGTTTGCGACGTTTTTTACTGCAATGACAATCGCTTAGATGACGATGCGGGGGCTGAAGCCGGAACGGTCGTCGCGGCTGAAGTACATTTTTTCTGTACACTTCGCGCGGTGGCACGAAGAGAAGAGCCGATATTTCAAGTCATTTCGTCGCTTGAGCGGCGCATAAATTTTTTATCGGAGTTTTTTGCATATCCGCCGCCGTGATTTCGGCGGCCGATCGCCTAGTGTTTTTCCGCGTTGTTTGGCAATCTTAAAAAATATGCATAGGCGTGCAGGGTAATTCATGCAGCTTTTCACAACGGCTGAAGCCGCCCGTTATCTCCGCCTCAAGGAACGCAAGATCTACGAAATGGTGGCCGAGGGCACGGTGCCTTGCACCAAAGTCACCGGCCGCTGGCTATTCCCCAAGGCCGAGCTCGATCATTGGCTCGCATCCAGCGTGACGCGGCCCGCCGGAATGACCCGGCCGCAGCCGGCGCCGATCGTCGCGGGCAGCCATGACCCGCTGCTGGAATGGGCGATGCGCGAGAGCGGCTGCGGGCTCGCCACGCTTGCGGTCGGCAGCGAAGCCGGCTTCACCCGCTTCGTCGCGGGCGAGACCATTGCGGCCGCCATGCACCTGCATGCCTTGGAGGACCCGGAAGCCGACGCCAATCTTGCCGCCGTCGCCGGCCGCAGCGATTTGCAGGACGCCGTGCTGGTCGCCTTCTGCCGCCGCGAGCAGGGCCTGCTGCTGGCGCCCAGCAATCCGCTCAAGATCCGCTCGATCGACGACGTTATCGCCAAACGCGCGCGCGTCGCGCTGCGCCCGAAAGGCGCCGGCGCGCAATTGCTGCTGCTCTCGCTGTTGCACCGGGCGAAAGCCGCGTTCGACACGCTCGTCTCGGTCAGTCCGGTCTGCCCGACCGGTCCCGACATCGCGCAGGCGATCCGCGCCGGCCGCGCCGATACCGGCATCGCCACGCGCTCGGTCGCCAATTCCGCCGGGCTCGATTTCGTGCCGGTCGTGTGGGAGCCGTTCGATCTGCTGATGCGGCAGCGCGATTATTTTCATCCGCCGATGCAGGCGCTGATCCGCTTTCTGCAATCGGAGGAACTCGCCGCCCGCGCGCGGGAGATGGGTGGCTTCGATCTTAGTCCCGTCGGCACGGTGCGGTTTGTGGTTTAGAGAGCGCATGATCCCGAAAAGTGGGAACCGGTTTTCGGAAAACATCATACGCAGGAAAAATGTTAGAGGCTGTAAGACACCTCATGACCGCCAAAGACACGCAAGTCTGGCCGAGCGAACTGCGCCTGCACAAGGATCGCAAGACGCTCACCGTCACCTATACCGACGGGCAGCATTTCGACCTGCCGGCCGAATATCTGCGGGTGAAAAGTCCGAGCGCGGAAGTGCAGGGCCACTCCGCCGAGGAGCGCAAGATAGTTCCCGGCAAGCGCGACGTCGGCATCATCGAGGTGCTGCCGGTCGGCAATTACGCGGTGCGGCTGGTGTTCGACGATCTGCACTCGACCGGCATTTTCGGCTGGGAGTATCTGCTCGATCTCGGCCGCAACCACGGGGCCTATTGGCAGGATTATCTCGACGAACTGGCCGCCAAGAAACTCACGCGCGAGCCGCCGAAGCGGCGGACGTGATGCCACTGTTCACGTGCGAGCGGAATGTTAGGATACGGTCCTGATCCAATCGGAACCGATCCAATGCTCGCGCACAGACTTGGGGGTATCGCATGAGATTCATCCGAAACACGCTGCTGGCGGTCGTCCTGTTGGCCGGCTTCGCCGGCGCTGCGCACGCGTTGACGTTTGAAAACATCGCCGGAAAATGGTGCGGCATAACCACGAATTGCCAGTTCAGTAGCGACCTGCTGGTCGTGACGTTTCACGATGGCACGCCGACGCGGAGATTTGAGGTCACCAGTTACGACTATGACGACGACGTCATAACCATGCACTGGTTCAACAAAGTCGAGAAGCTCATCACGGAATTCAGCGAATTCGCCGCCGACGGCAACAAAATGGCGCAGCGGGAAAGCAAGGCTGGCCCGCGTCGCCTGTTCCATCGCTGCTGACGACCGATCGAGCCATTCCGGCTGCCAGCCGTTGCGGCGTCTTGTTTTGAGCGCGGCAATCCGTTTACTTACGCGAACGTCAGGAGGCCGCCCATGCCCGACCCGCGCTCCATTCGTCTGTCCCCCGATGACAATGTGATTGTGGCCGTGGATCAAATCCCGCCGGGCAGCGCTGTTGCCGGCGTGAGCGCGCGCGAGCGGATCCTGCGCGGCCACAAAATGGCGGTTGCGGCGATCGCGCCGAACGAGCCGGTGCGCAAATACGGGCAGATCATCGGCTTCGCTTCAAAGCCGATTGCGCCGGGCGAGTGGGTGCATGTGCACAATGTCAGCATGCATGACTTCGCGCGGGATTACCGGTTCGCCGAAGCGGCCAAGAACGACGAGCTGCTGCCGCCCGAACTGCGCGCGACCTTCCAGGGCTATGTGCGGCCGAACGGCAAGACCGGCACGCGCAACTATATCGGCGTGCTCACCTCGGTGAACTGTTCGGCCAGCGTCGCCAAGTTCATCGCCGACGCGGTCAACCGCTCCGGCATCCTCGACGACTTTCCGGGGATCGATGGCGTGGTTCCCTTCGTGCACGGAACCGGCTGCGGCATGGCGGCGCAGGGCGAAGGCTGGGACGTCTTGCGCCGCACGCAATGGGGTTACGCGACCCATCCCAATCTCGGTGCCGCTCTGATGGTTGGGCTTGGCTGCGAAGTCTTCCAGATCGACCGCATGAAGGACGAATACGGTCTGGTCGAGGGCGATCACTTCCAGACCATGACCATCCAGGCGACCGGCGGCACCAAGAAGACGGTCGCCGAAGGCATCGAGCGCATCAAGGCGATGCTGCCGGTCGCGGCGCGGGGCAAGCGCGAGACGCGGCCGGCGGACGAGATCGTGCTGGCGCTGCAATGCGGCGGCTCCGATGGGTACTCGGGGATCACCGCCAATCCGGCGCTCGGCGCCGCGGTCGATCTCCTGGTCAAGCACGGCGGCACCGGCGTGCTGGCCGAGACGCCGGAAATTTATGGCGCCGAGCATCTGCTCACGCGCCGGGCGGTGAACGCAACGGTCGGCGAAAAGCTGGTTGAGCGCATCCGCTGGTGGGAAGACTACACCGCGCGCAATCGCGGCGAAATGAACAACAATCCCACGCCCGGCAACAAGGCCGGCGGGCTCACCACCATCCTGGAGAAGTCGCTGGGCGCGGCGGCCAAAGGCGGCACCACCACGATGCGCGCGGTCTATGAATATGCCGAGCCGGTCAAGGAGAAGGGCTTCGTGTTCATGGACACGCCCGGCTACGATCCGGTCGGCGCCACCGGGCAGGTCGCCGGCGGCTGCAACGTCATGTGTTTCACCACCGGCCGCGGCTCGGCCTTCGGCTGCAAGCCGACGCCGTCGATCAAGCTCGCGACCAACAAACAGGTCTTCGCCAGCATGATCGACGACATGGATATCAATTGTGGCGATATCCTCGACGGCGTTTCCGTCGCGCAGAAGGGCGAGGAGATTTTTAACCGCGTGCTCGCGACCGCCTCGGGCGAACGCACGAAATCGGAAGGCCTCGGCTATGGCGAGCTTGAATTCGTGCCCTGGCAAATCGGCGCCGTCATGTAGCGGTGCTTTCGGGGGCAGGGCGGATAGTCACACACGTCGGGACGATGGTGGGCGCTATAGGGATTGAACCTATGACCTCTCCCGTGTGAAGGGAATTTGTAGCGTTGATATGACTATGCTTTTTTCTCTTCAACGCCATTTTCCAAGGATTCTCCAAAAGGAAGTAGCGTGGCTTTTGCAGCCTCCTCACTGACAACCGCGTGAGCGTAGCGACTTGCCGATTGCTCCGATTTCCATGCGCCAGTCGATACGAGACCTCGGGTGTCCGAGCCGGCATAACGGCGCATCCATGTCCCATAGGTGTGCCGGAAGATATGGAATGCCTCCCGTTCGGGCAGCGTAATGCCAGCATCCTCGGCGGCCCTGTAGAGCAAATCGTAAAGTCGACCGCCTTTGTGAAAGCGGAAGACCTGCTTGCCAGGGCGTTCTAGGCCGCGTGGGTGATTAGCCAGCGCCGCAACGAGGTGAGGCGGCAAGAAGACCGCCCTTGGTTCCCCGTTTTTTGTTGTTGGGATAAAGGCAAAGCCCTCGGATAGCCGCAGATGCTCTGTCTTGAATCGAACTGTGGCTTCCTTCAACCGCAGGCCCGTATAGCAAAGGAAACGGCAGAGCAGGCCAAATTCTAAATCCAACGCATCTGCTGCCTTGAATAGCCTCTCAGCTTCCTCCGGCCATAACCAGCCCTTTAGTTCCTGCCCGCGTGACCCTTTCGGTCTTTTTATTTTCACTCTCAATGCCCGCTCGCTTCATGATCGCGGATAGAGGCGTGTATACCTCCCGATTTCGGGTGGCCGGGCTGTGGTTCGGGAACAGCGAAAGCGCCGCCGCATCGATCTCGGCTTGGTCGATCTGGCGGAGCGGCTTCTCCCCGAAATGTTCGATCAGCCGAGGCACTGGCCTCGCGTACCCGCCATGCTTCAAGTAGTTGACGGCGGCACACAAGAAAGTCGGTTCACCCTCGAGGGCAAACTCACCGCGTTCGATTTCCCGCTGCCATTTCTCGACAAATTTCCGAGCAACGGTTTTCCGGTCAGTTTTTGTGCTTCGGTCCACAAACTGTCCGAGGTAGGTGCCCCGGACGTACCAAAACGGCGTCTTGCCTTTACGCGGCGGAATGAGTTTGAGGGGCATGGCAGGACCTCCAAAATTCGCAGAATGTCCGCTTCGGTAAAGAGCTTAGTTCGACCGGCCCGCCGAAAGATTGGTCTGCCATCTCGGCCCGATGGATTGCGCCGTAGGAAATCATGAAGCCATCGCGGACTCTGTGAAGCCGTTTCGATACTTCTTCTGTGGTTAGAAGTTCGATCATTAGGCTCAACTAATTGGCGGTGTTGCCGCGGGTTCTACGGATGGCGCCTCTTGGCGGGTGCCGGCTCGCTTCGCTACGGCGCCGTGTGAGAGGCGCGCTCGCTCGCCGGCGCTCAGCGCATGTGGTCATTATTTGTCGCCCCTCCCCAAAATATAGAAAGTAGTGGGGGTTTCCCTACCTTGGCTGTAATGGTGGTTTCCCCCATTGGGTACGCGGGCTTTTCGGTGGGGGTTTTCCTCACTGAAACGGGTATTTGCCCCCACTGGGTTTTGTTTTCTGGCTGCGCCGTTCGTCGGCCTCTCGCGCCTGATCGGCTTCCTCGCCGCCAACGCGATGGCTTTGGCCTGCTCGATGGTCTCAATCCTTTTCCACTCGTCCGTTGCTCCGGCGCTGCCTGTGGCCAGGTACGTGAGTTGAAATTTGTTCGGTGTTCGATATTCGGCATTGGCAGCGCGGCCTTGTTCGGTGACTTGAAGAAAGCCCAAGGCCACGACCTCTCGTGTTGCTGGCGCGATGGCGTGTCGATCGATGCCGTAGTTTTCAAAATCATCATATGTCACCGGCAATTTACCGTTGTCGCGGCCACCGTGGTGGGCGTGCTCAATCTCGACGCGACTGAGAAGTCGGTGCGCGGATAGGCTCAGTACACGGAAGGCGGGCGCCTCCAGCATCTGGATCAAATGCCCTACGAACGGGCCCGCGATCTTATTGCGTCGATATGCGCGCGTCGTAGATCGCGGCGGTGCGGCCAAGACGCTGCCACTTAATGTTCGGGTCCGGCCTGTCTTGTCATAAGTCGGGGGCACGGCGAGCCTCGCAATCAGCGGCCACGATGTCCGACCGGGAGGGTGCTCATTTTTGTTTGAGCGGTTGCTTCGTTGTTCCGCGCCGCTTTCCGGGCCTCGATCCATTCGTCGATTTCAGATTCGGACCAGCCCACGCGGGTGTCGCCAAGCTTCACGCGTTTTGGAAAAGCGCCTTGGCCTTCCCATCTCCATAGTGAGACGCGGCTGATGGGTACTCTCTGGCGCACCTGCGCTTCAGTGAGGAGCCTCTCGCCGCTGGAAGGCTTCCGGCCTTTTTCGAGATCGTGAGTCGGATCGGCTTTCATGCTGCACCTTAAAATTTCGTGGTGCTTGCATGATGGGGCTAGTTAATCCCATCATCAAATGGGCTTAGAGTTTCCGGGATTTTTTGCGCAAGAATTGTCTTAGCTCTTCAAGCTGATAAGCGGCATTACGCCTAATTTTCCTTGCGGCTGCTAATTTGTTTTTCAGCGTCTTGACCCAACTATTTAGGTCGCGGCCCACCTGACGGGCCCATTTTCTCTGGTTCTGTGCAAGGTATAAAAGAGCGTCGTGGTCGTTAAAAGTGGGACGCTTCTTCTTAGCGTCTTCCACTGCGCCCACCAGGTCGTCGAGTTTTTCCATTGTCCACTCTGTACCGCGACCCATCTTCTTGCCCTGCATCACAGCGCCAAAAGTGCCGTGCTCCAAATATAGCGGTGCAGGATCGAGTTGAAAGCCGGGGATGCCGAGGTCAATTGCAAGTCGGAGCGCGAGATTCCGAAAATCACCCTCCTCAATTCCGATAATCCTTCATGAGAATGGCTAGGTTTTCGATACGCTCTCTCTCGATGGCTTCCCGATAAAGGTCCTCCATTTCCTTGTTTGCTCTTGCGACGGTGCCAGCATCCGTGACGGCTAGTCCTCGCGGGCGAATAACCTTCGGGCGAATTTTCTTCGCGAGCCTGCCCTTCCAGCGCCGGGGTTTTCTCTGCTTTGTAGCTTCGGGCATGATGTGCCTGCCGTTGCAGCTTCACCACGTTTCCTGCTGTTTAGCCGTGTTGATAGCAAAGGCCAATAATGACGGGTCACGAATGCGCTAGATGACGGCGTTCAGCCACCTCTCTCGGGTGTTTCCGGTTCGCCAAGACGGAGTATTTGCGCCTCCTGTTGCTCGAACCCATGAATCATGAGGATGGGCGGCCGTAAACGCAGGAGAACCACGACTTCCCGGTGGCGGCAAAGTGAGGGCGGCCAAAGAAGTTTTTAACGTCGTGGGACGAGCGGCGAATTACTCGCCGAAGCGTTAATGAAGCCTAATGAGCCGGATGAAATTACAAGGCGCTCACTTCGCCGAGCACATAAGTCCGGGCCGACCAAGGGCGAGCGATGGCCCTTGGTCTCATTTTTATCCGGCTAGTCGAGAATAGGGGCCCCGTGGGCTCGGAGAAAAGAAAGCCCAGCAACTAAGTCCGGCTTCTCAATCGTCCCAAGCAGACCAGCGTTACGCGGCTTTCGCGTGCAGATGCTCTCGCCAGCCTCCAACCATTTTCAGCCGCGATACATCGGGGATTCCCTCCTTATCTTCCCGGCGCGCAATGTCTTCAGCCATTGCTCTGATGATTTTTGCACGCATGTCATCGGGAATGATGTGAAGAAAATAGGCCATCCGCATAAATGCATCAGCTGGACCAAACTCTTCTGTGTTGCCCTTTTCATAATTGGCAACGGTTTGATCGGTCACCCGCATCATGTCCGCAAGCTCGACCTGAGTAAGGCCAATCTGCTTCCGCAGAAATCTGAACTCCGTCCCGGTCATTTGCTCCTGCTTCTCAATGATGTGAAGGCCAATCGCCCGGTGCAGGCCATTGAGGTTCTTGATGGTCACCATTTCCCCATACGGCGTGTCGTCATGTGAGACACCGTTCAGGAGGTAAATGTTAGGCAGCCCGCTTGCTACGTAGTGATACGGTTCAGCAAGCAGCTCAGCGCCCTTGATGCAGAACTCAGCTCGCTGTGTCATTTTGTGTCTTCCCACTCCACGGTTGTAATCAAAACATGCGTGTCCCGGATGACGACTACTGGGACACCGACCCATCTCGACGATTTTATCGAGTTTATCGACCATTTTGCACTTCCATTCGCCAGGATTGATGCCGGGCGTTATGTCTCCTTTGATGAACCCTTTCCTCAGAATTTCGAGCGCGTCGGGGAAGTCGAGACTCCTCAGTCCGCTTCGATCCTCGAAGGCATGGGTTGAGAAACTGACCGCGCCTGCAGCCACAAGTTTCCGAATGAGCTTCAAAAGCTCGCCTGGATGGGGCAGCTTTCTCGGCATCGGAATCACTAGGGGCTCGACCATGTCGGAACCTATAAATCTTATAGGTCGCGTCGTCAACGTTTTTCTCGGTAAATTGTTCCTAGGGATCGTTTTCGGCGTGGGGTGCTCGGCGGTTTTGGGCAAAATCCGGGGTTTTTGTGCAGAATGCCGTTCTTGGGCAAAGCCCGGAAATCGCATTCGCGAGGTAGTGGTGCGAATGCTTTTCGCTGCAATGCTGGAGCCCCACGCGAGGTTGCCCTTTTTATGCTGGTGCAACTGTTCTTAAAATGCATATTATAAGAACAGTTATCGGCCGAAACGGGGAGATTGCCCAATGAATGCGACACCTCGCGCCAGGGAACCAACCATCCAAAAGAGAACAGTTTCACGTGGCCGGCTGCCAAACGCCCACTACCGCACCCGCGAATACCTCACCGAGCGCGAGGTCGAGCGCCTGATGAAGGCGGCTGGCGACAATCGCCACGGACACCGGGACGCCACCATGATCCTGCTGGCCTTCCGGCATGGGCTGCGGGCGTCGGAATTGTGTTCCCTTCGCTGGGACCAGGTTGACCTTGTTCATGGCCGCCTGCACGTCTCCCGGGCCAAGAACGGCATGGCCTCGGTACATCCACTCACGGGCAGCGAGCTTAGGGCACTCCGTCGATTGCAAAGGGAGCAGGAGCCAGGGCGCTACGTCTTCATGAGCGAGCGCGGGGCACCCATGAGTGCCGTCGGGTTCAGGCGCATGATGGGTAGGCTCGGCAAGGCCGCCAAGATGCCTTTCCCGATCCACCCGCACATGCTGCGCCACGCCTGCGGGTTCAAACTCGCTAATGACGGGCAGGACACGCGGGCGCTGCAGCACTACCTCGGGCACAAGAATATCCAGCACACGGTTCGATATACCGAACTATCGCCGGAACGGTTCCGAGACTTCTGGAAGGATTAGTCGGAGCAAACGGTTTGATCCCGCAATATCCAGCTTTGCGGACAAAATAGAGCGGCGGCAACCGCTATGGGAAGTCGGGGATGAAAGTCTTAAGACCCCGACCCAGACGGGGCCGCCGCCATTTGCATGGCCACCTATGCTATGCGTTCTATGCGCCACTACGGATGACCGGGGACTGATATACTGGTGATACTGGCGCGCCCTGCTGCGCGCACCAATCAGGTGCGGCAATGAGAGACAAGATCGGCGATTGCATTGCGAAAATAGTCGCTATCGGGCGCGGTGCCGGCACGCTTGAGGAGCGACGCGCAGAAGTAGAAGGTCTGATCCGTGATCTTGTCAGGGATGCCGCTACTCAGGTTGGTGGCCAATTCAAGGTGTTGCAAGACCTTCGCGACCGGCTTGGTCAAGAGTTGAACCTCCACCACGGGCGGGTGAGGGTGTTTTTGGACCCGATTATCGACTACGTCGATATGCTTCTTGATCGCGATTAGGATCGCAATGGCAGATGAAATGGCTGCTCGTCGCGTGCGGCATTGTGGTTGGCGCCGCTGGAGGCGTCGCCGCTACAACTTATTTGCAAGCGCACCGAGGGCTTGCGAACCAAGACGACCAGATCATTTTTGCTCGCAAGAATTTTTATAATAGCGAAGCCGTCGTCATTGTGTCGGGTGCATTAACCGGCTCCGATCTTGCCTACCCAAACAACTACTACAACATTACGTGTTATCGCGACCGCAAAGAGTGCATCATCTCAAACATTGAGCAGATCGGTCATAATCAGATCGGAGATATGCTCGGCGCGATGATCTTTCCCGTAGTTAAATGGGACTCCGACGACATCATCGCTGAGGATCAGGCGGGCTTACCAATCCCTATAGGTTGTTCAAAAGTGACGCTCACGATAGAGCGGAAGCAAGAAATCGTTTTATGGGTGCAGGAGCCCGTCAATCAAACCCAGCCGCTTTGTAGAAACTCAGACACTAAGATCAATAAGTGGACCATCGAAAACCCTCCGGGTTGCGAAGCGAATCTTTAGACCGAATTAAGCACGCGGGTCGCCAGCGGACCCGCGTTTCCGCTCCTTAGCGGCCTGAATGTCTCGACGAGCGTTTTGTCGCTCGGTGTTTCGGCCGCTTCGGGCGAAATGCTCCTTCACCACGGCGAGGGCGTCCGTCATCGCGAATACCTGAACGCGCTGTGTGTTTGCCTTCCTTATGCATATGCGGGATTCCGCTGTCATCATTGTCTTCCATGTTACTTGCTCCTTGTTTGTGCTGCGGCATTGATAATAACCTCGCCGACCGCGCCCAGGCGTGCTCTGAAACCGCGACGGTGCGGGAGCATCAGCCGATCATACTTTGCGCGTCATGGCGCAAAACGCAATACTGATAAGCCAAAGTCTATCTTGATTGCACTTTTCATCCAATGAAGGTGTTATAGCCGCCTGCCACTGAACTCGGCGGCAAAGGACGCCGCCGTGTGCGCGTCAGCAAAATACCAGCGCAGATAGTCTTGATTATCCTCGTGGCGACCGCGTCCAAGACATGCCGAGATGTCGCGCTCGGCATGGAAGTAGTGCATGGCGTCCAACCGCTTGCCGAGGCCGCCCGGTGGGATGGCGATTTCAACCACATGCGGGAACTCCCGCTCGATGGTTTTCCGGCTGGCGCGGCCTTTATAGCGACTTATGCCGTTATGTTTTATTTCTAGCCAGTGCTCGTACAATCAATTCTGCGGCAACGTATGCAAAGCGCAGCGGGGCGGCGCGTAGTACCGACAACACGCCGCCCCGCCCTATGATGACGCTGATGCTCGTTTCATCGATCACGGCGCGAGTGCCGCAATACCCGCATGATCGAGGCTACGCGGCGACGCGAGAGGAAGCTATGGCGGATTTCAAGGCGGCGTGGGAGCGAACGGGATAATCTTCCGGCGAAATAGGCGACATCGCGCTTAATGGCGTGCAGTTATGCGTTGTTTTGTCTCAAATCGGTTATTTACGTCTAACGTGCGTCGAAGCCTTTATTTTTGCAACGACAGTCGTTGACCACGATATCTGACCGTAGAAATGCCCTTAAAGTGGCCGCACCGCGGTACGGGAAGTTTGCTCAAGTAAGCAAACAATTGACTTTTTACGTCAACCGACAAAATGCTCAAGGTGGCTAAAACGACGACGGAGAACAAACCAATGCACGACCAAATGACATCAAATTCTCGCATCAGCGACCTAGTCATACCCTGTTCGATCCCATCGCATACTTGGGCGGCGTTGTCGGTAAATTCATTTCCTCTGATTGTGATCTTGAGACATCTAAGGTTCGGATCGGCATTACAGGTAAAGGTGAAGCCCCCAACTACAAGATTGAAGAACCTAGTGATACTGTCACCTTAGTCGTTCATCCTCTCTCGTTCGAGATGACCCGGACGCCAGCGCGCACTTTTAATGGGCGCAATCATAGGGAAATGACCGAACTCGACGACCAAGAAAGGCATGGCAAGAATTGGAGTACTGATGTCATGAATTTTGCCGAACTAATGGCCTTGCTCTCTAGTCTTTCGCGGAGTGAGAGCGGACATTAGCTTGGCGGTCACATAAGAAACCGCTTCATGAGAATAACTGGACACGAGATATTATGGCTTCTTCTGGGGGCCGCAATAGGATCAATCATTACCTATTACAATTTGACACGCGAAAAGAGGCTCATTTCGATAACGTACACAATCTTTCGCACTTTCAGGACTGACGGCTTCTTCTAATATTAGGAAGGAGCAACCGATGAGTGACGAGAAGACGATGGGCCAGGTCATCCAGATCGACGAGGCCCGGATCCGGGATCATCTTGGTGAGATGGTCCGCGGGACGGTCGAAGAGACGCTGAATGCCATGCTGGATGCGGAAGCAGACCGGCTTTGCGGCGCAGGGCGTTACGAGCGCAGCCAGGCCCGGCAGGATACCCGGGCTGGCAGCTACGAACGGTCGCTACAGACCCAGGCCGGGGAAGTGAACCTTAAGGTGCCGAAGCTGCGGCGCCAAACCTTCGAGACGGCAATCATCGAGCGCTATCGCCGCCGGGAGAGCTCAGTCGAGGAAGCACTGATCGAGATGTATCTGGCGGGCATTTCGGTTCGACGCGTGGAGGACATTACGGAAGCATTGTGGGGCACGCGGGTGAGCCCGAGCACGGTGTCCAACCTCAACAAGAAGATCTACGCCAAGATCGAGGCTTGGCGGAACCGGCGCATCGACGGCGAGCATCCGTATCTGTACCTGGACGGGATCGTGATGAAGCGCAGTTGGGCGGGCGAGGTGCGGAACGTCTCACTCCTAGTGGCCAGCGCCGTTAATTCGGAAGGATTTCGGGAGATTCTGGGCATCTGTGAGGGCGCCAAGGAAGACAAGTCCGGCTGGGCGGCGTTCCTGCGGCACCTGGTCGATCGCGGCCTGAAGGGCGTTCAGCTGATCATTTCCGATGCCTGCCGTGGGCTGCTCGAGAGCGTCGCGGAGTATCTACCCGAGGCACGCTGGCAGCGCTGCATGGTGCATTTCTACCGGAATGTCTTCAGCCACGTGCCGGCGAGCAAGGTTCGCGAAGTGAGCCACATGCTCAAGGCCATTCATGCCCAGGAAAGCCGGGAAGCTGCTGACCGGAAAGCAAAAGCGATCGTCGAGGATCTGCGGGCTGGCAAAATGAGCAAGGCCGCCGACCTTGTTGAGCAGGCTGTCCATGAGACGCTGACCTACTACGCCTTCCCAGACATCCACTGGCAGAAGATTCGCACCAATAACCCGCTGGAGCGGATCATGAGAGAGATCCGGCGTAGGACACGTGTCGTGGGTGCCTTTCCAGACGGTCAGTCATGTCTCAATCTGGCTGCAGCTCGGCTGCGATACATCGCAGGAACGGCATGGTCGACGAAGCGCTACATGAACATGCAGCCTCTCTATCAGCTGCAGATCATGCAAACCGGGGCCGTCGCCTGATCAAATGTGCGAAAGAGTTCTGGACACTACCCTCATTTCTAATGTTCGTGATGATATAACCCTTTTAGGTGCTTATCACGAATTGACCCCCTTCCAATACCGCAAAGTAATAGATGCGACCGCCACTAAAGAACTAGCGAGCGACCAGCAAATTCTTGCAATTTACCAATGGGCTCAGCAAGTGAAGGGATCAGGAATTAAAATAGATCCACACGGTTAGCCGCCGAAACGATCATCTGTGAGGAACTGTTTGGACTAACACTGGGCCGACGCCGTCCAAGCATTGCTCAAAGGCAAATATCTCCATGATCATCTCCATACGTTACGCCCAAAAGATCCAAACTGAGGCACGACCTCTGTTCGGCGCGGGATATGCTCGAACGTCTAGGGCCGTAGAGAGAAGAACTTAGCCCCGCTTCTTCGCCTGTACGTAAATATTTTTCGGCGGCTCTTCGAAGTATTTGAGCAGTGCGGGGCAGAGCCAGCCTTCAATCTTAAATTCTTCCCAGCGGTACCAATTTCCACCGTCGTCATCCGTGCGTAGCCAATCGAGCCGATGCTGGTGTCCGGGGAATGACGTCGCTGAGAATATCAGCACAAATCCCTTAGCAGCTTCAGGAATGTCAGCAATGAGACATTCCATCATGATATCCGCCCCAGCCACGAAAGGCTCTTGCACCAACCCAACGCGCGGGTCGTCAAAAACCCAAATTCCATAATGCTTGTAAGGGCTGATGATGTTGATTGCGTTCATTGGGTCAGGCCAGCAACGCTAGAGCAAAAGCTAAGGTGGGGGAGCCGCTTTCTGCCTCTGCCGTCTCTTCCTACCCTCGTAGTATTTCTGATATGCGGCGATCCAGTCGGTCGCAAAGGCTTGCTGGGCGGTGGCTATATCGATTTGCCCATCACAGACCATATTACACATCAGCCGTTCGAGCCGATCTTTCGCCTCGGCATTCCATGTCTTTTCTATGCTTCGTCGCGGTTGTGGCCAGAGATTGGATGGGTCGTCCGAGCCGCCTAGGCAAAGCGGAATAAGGTGGTCGATCTCGTAGTCAGGGTGCGTCCCTGCGGGTAATCCGTATCGTCTCAGAATTTCGTCCCGCCGTGCTGCGCTCATCGGACCCCGGTTCTCTTTGGCGTGTCCACATGCGGCATCGCGGTCCCCCGTCCTTACTGAACCTCCGGTCAAATTCTTGTCTGGTCGAACCTCGAAGGCGCCAACGGGCGCGGTAGCAAGAATGGCGACCAACGTTGCGATGGCCGCCAGTTTAGTTGCCGCCCACACGCGCTTCATCGGAGATAGCGATGCTCCGACCACCCAGTTCTTTCTTAGGTGGGCCAACCACATATCGCCAAATTAAAGGAATGCTCAGGCCAAAGACAGGGCGAGCCGCAAGCAGGCGATGGCGGATTTCAAGGCGGCGCGAGCGACCAGTGCGCCGCCCGGTGTCCTGATCTGCCACGGGTGATGTGATCCTCGAGGGAAGGCAAAGGCGATGGATCAGGACGGACTACACTTCCCTATTTCAAAATAAAGGTCATCCGGGTGATCGGCATCCATCCCTTCCTTTCGTGAAAGCAAATCGTTGTAGCGTTGAGGATCCTTTTGACGGAGCAGTTCCCAATATCCTTGCATGGTGTAGGCGCCACGCAGAGCGAGTTCGAACCGAAGAGAGTGTTTTTCGAACGACGCCTCAAGAGTTACTGGCGAACACGCGAACATTTCGACGTCACTACCATTCCCTTTGCAAACCGCCATAGGCATTGGGTCGGTCACCCCGACCTCAAAAAATGCCCAGTTTTCATTTGGATGATTTTGTAATAGAACCGACCACTTTCCCTTCACTTTATCTCTGTCGTCGTTTGTTAAGCGGCGAAAAATGTATTGTCGGCCCGGAGCAAATACTTGCGCCCCCCATGCTTTGGTTTGTGGGTCGTAGCGCAGCCCACCAGCTTGATCGACGACACAGAGGTAATGAGGCGTCTCTACCGCCATCGCCGCGGTCGCCAGAACCGGCAGCATTATTGCTGTGATGCGAGCGAAGCCGCGCAGAATTTTTAACATTGACGCACCTCCGACACCGGAATTCGGATGCGCCAATAGTCTAGCTGAGATCGGCCAAGGTGGTAGATTTTCTCGCCGAGATCACCGCCGATTGTCCGAAAAAGTGGGAGCAGCATTAGATGGTCAAGGTGCTGGCCCTTCACGAACAAATGTGGGAGCCGCCGCAGCGGTTAAATTCAATCTGTAGTAAACTGCAAGTTGGAGAATCGCGGGGCCGCCAATGCCTAAGCCCAGACCAGCGCAACAGGTTGCCATTGAAACGAGCATCAGCTCAGTACAGCGGATCGCAATGCTGATCATCGACAAACCAAGAAAGCTGCGAGAGGCCGCCATCGAAATCGCCCGCCGTAACTATGCGGACGTTCTCAAAGAAAATGGGTTGGGCGATGACGAGCAGGCGCGCGCATGGCTTGATCTACAGATCACAGCTCTCCGAGCCCTAATTTCAAAAATTGAGGCTTCCGGTAGCACCGGAGGCACAGCTTAAGGACGTTATGGCTAAAGGCCGCAAAAAGACCGGCTTGGCCGTCTGGAGCGAAGCCAGCATAGTGCTGTCGCCCATGACCCTCGCCAACATGCGCGCCAACTGCATGCGCACGCTCGCCGCGTGGTGTCTCGGTCGCGGCTGCAAATACTTTTGAGTTCTTGATGTAAGTGACTATCCCGACGATGTGCCGGTACCGACGAGCTACATGTGGCCTAACGCCGATGGCCCAGTCTGATCCCTAAAATCCCAGCTTTCCGTCTTAACGCCCCAACGGTTCTTTTCATCACTTTCGAAATCTTCGATACCGGCGTTCTGGATTTTGAATGAGCCTTAAGCTCGGCAAAGTCTTTCTTTGCCCAAGCCCGTTTACGTTTCGCCATGTAGGCCCCCGTGAAAAAGTGAACAGGAACCGTCTAGCAGAATAGAGTTCAACGAGCCATCAGGGAGGCATGAAGCCGCGCTGTCTTGGACGATCACCGCTTGGGAGCCGCAGTACCCGCATGATCGAGGCTATGCGGCGACGCGCGAGGAAGCGATGGCGGATTTCAAGGTGCGGTGGACGGGATGAAAGTTCCACAGCGCGGGTAAGAAAAAGGTAAGAATTGCTGCTTCATTGTCGCGCTGAGTTTTTCAAAAATCCACCAAACGCCGCGCATCCAATGTGCGAGCAACGCAGCTCGAGGAACGCCCCTATGTCCTATCGTCTCAATAAGACCAAAAAAATCGCACCCTCACGCCCGCACATTCCATGCGCGCAATGCCACGAAAGCCTGTTAATGCCAGAATGGTCGGAATACGTCGATGAGCGCCGCGTGCGGCACCTCTGGCAATGCGAGGCGTGCGGCTATGCCTTTGAGACTATCGTTTTTTATCAGCAGAAGCAGAAGCGGCATAGCGATTTCGGATTGCGCACATACAGAAAGACCGCCTCGCGGCGGTCTCTCCGAAATCGTCGCCGCTAAATCCAAAGTGCACGAATTAGAAGATAGCTCAGCGCAACGCCGACCATGAGAAGGGCAGCCAAATGTGCATCCATGAGGTCGTCTCCCCAGTTGGGATTCCCCAGCGAGCCGGGCAATGTTATTCTCAGCGGAATGAATGGAAACTGAACCCGCAACTGCCCCAAAGGACAATATCTTTGACCGGAAATTCGTGGTTCAAATTGAAATGAGAAAGACGATAAGGGCTCTTTCTCCCATCCTGAGTCGGGAATTATCACTTTGACTCAGCAAAAGCAAGCCACTACAACTGAGGCGCGTGGCGGGCCGCATAGGCCGCCCGCTGGCGCGCCCAAAGAAATTACAACCAAAAGGGAAAGGATAAAACGGAAGCTCGCCCGTATGCTTTCAGAGTGGGAGCGAGGCGCGGTCTATGATGACGGACCGCGCGCGGCTCAATCTACAGACAGTCTTGTGGATGAGTTATTTGCTTACTTTGTGCTGCACCGAAATGAACTCTCCTAGAGCGTTGACAAAATTCACTAGGTAAGCGGCTAGGTTTTGAGCGTCTTTGGCGCAGGCCAATATTTCGGGAGTAGGGATTGAGAACATTTTTCGTGTTGGCCCCTTCCTCCCGCGCAAAAAGCGGGCCATTTGGGTTGATTGCGCGGTCTCGGGTACGCTCAGCAGAATTCCATGAATAAGATCATGGCGCATCACAGATGCTTTGGAAATTTCCGTTAGCTTGGGCAGGATCATATGAGCTATTGGTTTCAGAGTCGCAGTTCGGGAAAAACTTTTTCGCAGATAGTTGATTTTGCGATTTAGGCTCTCTGGCAATTCCCGTTCGATTTTATTCCCTTCAAAGCGGAGATAGGTGGTCTTGACTAGTACCGCTAAGTTAGTCAATAAGGCCCCAAGCGAGGGCTAACCGGCCAACAGCGGCGAAGAAAGTTTCATCGTTTGAGTCGTAGGGGTCAGACATGAAGAAAAATCAAAAAGTCACCGACGTTGAACTTGAGCCTGATGCGTGGCCGCGCTTCGAGCGGTTCATTCGCAATCTTGCGAAAGCCGGGCCGCAACATCGAAAGACGCTTCGTTCGAGCGCGCCGCAAGACATATCGAAGAAACAACGGAAGAAAGTCGTTTAAGGGATGTGTTATGATAGTTCAGTGGCTTCTCCAGACAGACCATACGGCGGCTATCGCTGAAATAGTGAGCATTGCTGCTGCGATTATCTCTATAGTTCTGGCGCGTCGGTTGAGACGAATTGCTTCGTCGTTGCGGCGCTGATCTTCATCATCTTTGAAATTGCGTTTGTAATCTTCTAATTTGCTCATTTACGCACGCTCGGGGGAGATAGGCGGGCGGCACAGTTTTCGCGTTTTATGGTTTAGGTCGATACCAGTTGGGCCGCGTCATCGTAACAGAACAGCTTTAAGCCACCTGTGGTGACGCCCAAAAGATTTTTCTCTTTCGTCCAATGATAGAGCTTCACGGGGCGCGGCACTATGTAGATGGGTCTAGGTTCAGGCTCATAACCACCCATCGGAGCGCACTGCTGCGGCGCTAGTGATGGCGAACCGTCAAAGCGACCGCCGTTGTAGGTGTTGACGTACATGCATTCGTCGTAAGTTTGAAGAAGTGGGGTAAGCTCCTCGCAACATTCGCCGCGTTCGAGCGCCGCGTCATATTCTGCCTGCTTTTTCATTATGGCATCAAAGCGTGCTTGCGCCGCCGTCTGTTGCTGCTGCGCCGCTGCCTGTTGCTGTTGTTGCTGTTGTTGCGCCGCCAGTTGTGCGGGTGTTGGTGGTGTCATCATTAACGACACAACCTTGAACGCGCCGAGGCTCAGCAACAATGCGAGCACGATAAAGCGGGCACTAGTCGTTCGGTTTCCTCATCGCCGTCCGGGTCAAGCTCTGATCCAGATGACCCGGATTTCCATATAACTGCGTCCGATTTATCTCTGGCGGCGTAGCCGTCGGTCAGCGGCAGTTGAAAGCCCGCTTAGCGGCAATTGAATGCTCGCCGCATCTTTTCGTCACTTACACAACACTCGTTCCGGTTATCGACGCCGCAGCCGACTTTCGTGACCACGTTACGGTCCGGAATGCGGGAAGCCGGAGTGGCGATTGCGCTGGTCGAGACAAACGCAGTGATGACAGCGACGACCCAAAGTTTCAACATGACTTGCGGCCCTTCTCTCAAAACTGTATTTAATTAGCCTGCGACGCCCTGAGGCGCTCTCTAACTTGCCCGGCAATTCCATACAGTAGCCGGTCGGTCGCTTTGCTGCTGATGCCACTTTCCCGAAAGCTTTGTCTCAACCATTGGACAACATCGGGAGTGGTGCCAATCACCGCCGCCAACACGACATCGTCGCCGGGCGCATTGTCCGCATCCGCCGCACCTGCTGCCATCATCCTGTTGAACCATTCCTTGCCTTCCGCAGGGGAAACGCGCCCATCATGGATCGCATCCATTTCAGCCACCAGAATATCAAGCACTCGGGAGGATCGCGCTGGCGCTGACGCTGACGCTGATTGCGCTGACTGCACTGGCGCGGTCGCTGGCTGTAAGAGGATAGCGCGAGACAGAACACGCCAAAAAATACAACGATAGCGAGTGTGACAAATCTAAGAGTACTCATGCGGCAAGACATATACCGCGCATAGATAAATCGACCGTGTAGAACAATGCTTAAAATTCGATGAACTATATTGGTGGGATTTTAGCGCGACGGCAGCACTATTGTTTCGTGCGGTTCGCCTATGTAGGGGGCGGCGGCACAAGGAAGTCCCCTTGGTGGGTGTGTGCTGGAAGGGTAGACAGGACGTGCCGTCAACGCGTTGGGGTCAAACCCGTGCGGTTCGACTCCCGCCACGCCCACCGCCCGTTGCTATCCGTGCCGAGCGGTGTTACATTCAGCATGTTGACGGCACACCTGCGTCTGCTTTTCCAGCACGCGCAAAAAGCCCGGCCAGCGATGGCCGGGCTTTGTCGTTTAATGCTCTCGCGCCAACGCATGAAAGCGCGCGCCTGTTGCTTATGCGTGCTTCTCGTCAGGCCGTCGATAGGTGAGGCGCTTGCCGACGATGCCCTTTAGCAAACGCGCGGCGCGCTCCTTGTCATCCACACCAAGCGCCGAGCGCTCATTATAGCGAAAATCAAATTCGGCAAGATAGCGTTTCAAATGCTGTTGGCTGACGTGATGATACGTTCCGACGATGCCGCGCTTGAGGACTGAAAAATAGCCCTCAACGCTGTTTGTATGCGCGTCGCCGCGAACATACTCATCGGCGCTATGGTTCACCGTTTCGTGACGGTCAAACTCTTTGCCCGCATGATAATATTGCCCGCCTTCATCCGTCATGAGCGCAGACTTGCGGCTAACCTGAGAAACCAAGATCGGGCGCAGCGTGTCGCCGTTCACGGCTGGCACATGGAACGAGCGCGCTTTGCCGCCGCGCTCAACTAAAGCGAAGGCGGCCTCTTTGCCGGTGCCACCGATGTTGCCCTTGGCGCTTGCTGACATGTTTGTTTTCTCTTTGCCGCCGATGTAGGTTTCGTCGGCTTCGATGATCTTGCCCTCACCGCCAAGCGGGCCGGGAACTTGCCGTCACGCATTGCCTCGCGAATACGATGGCACATGAACCACGTCGATTTGTAGCTGATGCCAGGATTCGGTGCATTTGATGCGCGCTCATGCCTTTCTTGCTGGCGCACATCAGGAACGCGCACATCAGCCACTTATTGAGCGGGATATGCGAGCGCTCGAATAGCGTTCCGGTCATGATCGTGAATGCTTGCGGCAAGCGCTTTCATTGCACTGGTAAAGGCCGGGACGCCCCTCAATGGCCGTGGCATTGCTCGACGGTCCCACAATGGCTGCAAACCGGCCCATCGGGCCACAAAGTGGCCCTCTAGCCACTTGCGGGCCTTGATTTCGTCGTGAAATACCTTGTTCTGCAACTCGTTTGCCATGACTGGCTCCTATCCTTGACCTATAATATAGGTACGGAGTGCTGCTGAGTCAAGGTGATAATTCCCCCTAGTTCCCAACCCTTATAGACTCCGAAACCGCCAGCGCGCCCCCGCACGGCGGTTTCATTTTTTATGTTCTCGCGTCCCCGACAAACAGAAAGACCGCCGCGCGGCGGCCTCTCCGAAATCTGATTAGATATTTTAATTAGACCTTGCACGCTCCCCGGCGAGCATCCAGCCGCCGGAGACCAACATAATCACCGAAGATTGCGAGACCATCACCAGCACGACGGTGCATAAGCGCAGTAACTCACGCTGCTGCCGCCTGTGGCCGCACCGGCTGAGCAAGGACCGGCGACATGTCCCAAGTCCGTACGTGGTAATTGCTGCAGCCTGCTTTCTCTATTTCGCTGCGCAGCGTCTTGTATTTGTCTGATGCAAGGAAGCTTTCGGCCAAGGCGACAGATTCCTCCTCACATAACAACATCACTTCTTTTCCGTCTGTGCTGCGATAGGCACGGATCTCTCTGGCCCCTGGCGCGGAAAGGGCCGTAGTGATCCACCTCGGCGCTTTCGCTGCGTACTGCTTGAGTAACTCAGCGCTGGACGGCAAGGTGTAAGTGGTGACAACTGCTGCCATGATAACCTCCATTTGACTATTAACATCTCAACCCTGATAAGCGTGATCTCAATTGTGCGGAAAACAATTCTCCTTTGGGCACTCGCTGCGCCGTGAGGAAGCGAACCGGTTTCGTGGCGACGTCAGACGGTTCGCCAAAACTGATCGGTGATTGAACCGGCGATGAAGTAGTCGGAACCCTTTGCGAGGAGTTCCCTATACTTCGGGTTGCCCCTCAACTTCGCTTAGAAAATTAGTAAATCACTTAAATCGCAGAGCGCAATGATCGAGATCAAATGGTCAACGGTATTTACACACTTGTGCCAACCAAAACATCGCGAGCTTCTGAAACAGAAAGACCGCCTCGCGGCGGTCTCTCCGAAACCGATCTGGTGTTTTGATCAGGGGGCTGCTCGTTCGCCCGATGGAACACGCTGCGTCGATCTGCGCTGCACAACCCGCGTCCTAACCGATTGTCTCGAACTAGTTGCAGGCCATCCAGCAGCCGTTCGGTCCGCAGACCCGATGCTGCCCTCGGCCACTCACACGGATAAGGCCCTGGCCCAACCGGAGCGCCGGGAGGAGCGACGTAGTAGCCCGGGCCGCTATAGTAAACTGCGGCGCGACCACGACCGGACCACCGTAGTAGCCGTTGGTGCGACATCCACCATAAGGGCCGCGATGGAAACCGATGCCGCAACCGCCAGCGACTGGAATGACCAAACTGTCCTGAGTTTGATTGCTCCCAAACGGCATGGCTTGAGTGGCGACAGCCGACAAGCCAACAAGAGCCGCAATAAGAACATATGCGAAAGGTTTCATTTGTTCTCTCCCTGAATTATTGCTGTCCTTCGCGGCCCATATATCGGTACATATTGCTGGTCGCAATAAGTTAGCGGACTGCAGCGTTTTTAGTTTTCACCGTCGCTGCATAGGGCCTCCGGCAGCATTGAACTGACCGAGACAGACTGGCCTCGTCCAATGTGCTCCCCGCCCGACCGACTTCAGCAGCCGGGCACGATCACGGCGCGGGTGCCGCAGTATCCCCATGATCGAGGCTATGCGGAGAGCCGCGAGCAGGCGATGGCGGATTTCGCCAGTCGGTCCGATCGCCCCGTTCGGTCATGCGGCGCGTCCGACCTGCGTATTGATCTCGCTGCGCAGTGCCCCAAAGTCGATCGGCTTCGTAAATAGCGCCTCGGCGCCGCCCTCTAATGCTTTGCGCTTGGTCTCCGCATCGCCATAAGCAGTGATCATGATGACCGGAACGTCTGGTCGAGCGGCTTTCGCCTTCGGCAGGAGTTCAAGCCCGCTCATTCCCGGCATGTTGATGTCGGACAGGATCAGGATGAGCGACACGCCCGCCGCATCAGTGATGCGCTGAAGCGCAGCGGGAGCAGACTGGGCAAACTCCATCGTGAAGCGGCCGGCGCGCAGGTCATGCCGGAACTGCTGGCGGAACAGCAGCTCGACGTCCGGCTCGTCGTCGACCACGAGAATGAGAAGGTTCACGCGCGTTCTCCTGATTTGGCGATGGTTGCAGCCCCGCGCGGCAGAACGATCCTGAACTCAGTAAACTCGCCGGGCTGGGTATCGACCTCGATAGACCCGCCATGTTGCTTGACGATGATGTCGTGACTGATGGACAGGCCAAGCCCGGTTCCTTCGCCGGCCGGCTTGGTCGTGAAGAACGGATTGAACATCTTCTCCTTCACCTCGGGCGGAATGCCGGTGCCGTTGTCGCGGATCCTGATTTCGACGCTGTCGCCGAGGTTCTTGGTCGCGGCAGCAAGGGTGGGCTCGAAGTCGCCTCCATTGGCTTCCGCTTTGCGCTTCGTCGCCGCATAGAAGCCATTTGAGATCAGGTTGAGCAGCACCCGCGTAATATCCTGCGGGAATACATCGGCCTCGCCGGCGGTCGGATCGAAGGACCTTTCCAGGGTGATGTTGAAGCCCTGCTTCTCGGCCCGCGCCCCATGATAGGCGAGATTGAGGCTCTCCTCGACGATGGCATTGATATCGACCGGCCGGTGCTCTTGTGAGCCCTGACGCGAGTGCAGCAGCATGTTCTTGACGATCGAGTCGGCGCGCTTGCCGTGCTGCACGACCTTGTCGAGATTGCCCTGCAGCATGTCCGCGATCTCGCTGATCTCACTGCGCAGCTTGTTCGTCGAGGTTGGCTCCGGCAAGCGCCTCCCGCAATTCGTCGATGAGTTCGACCGAGATGGCCGAGAAGTTGTTGACGAAATTGAGCGGGTTCTTGATCTCGTGCGCGATGCCGGCGGTCAGTTGACCGAGCGAGGCGAGCTTCTCGGTCTGGACCAGGCGGTCCTGCGCGGTCCGCAAGTCCTCCAGCGACTTCGCCAGTTCGCGCGTGCGGGCCTCGACGCTCTCAAACAGCCGCACATTCTCGATCGCGATCGCCGCCTGGTCGGCGAAGGTCGATGACCAGCTCGATCTGCTTGTCGGTGAACGGCCGCACCTCGTGACGTGTCAAGAGTCAGAACGCCGATCGGGGTTCCCTCGCGTAACATCGGAACGCTGAGGACGGTGCGAAAGCCGCCCAGCTTCTGCGCCTCGACAAAAGTGTATTCGGGGTCCGCCTGCACGTCGGGGATATGCACGACCTTGCCCTCAAGCAGGGCCCGTCCCGTTGCCGTGCCACGCTCCGGAACGACTGGCAAGTTTCTGACGTACTCCGTGAAGTCGTCGGAGAAGCCGTAAGTTGCTACACGTAGGTACACGCCGTCCCGCTCGCGGGCGATAGTGCCCTGATCAGCCTCGCACAGCCGGGCGGCAGCCTCGACAAGTGCATCCAATACCGTTTTGAGATCGAACGCCGAGCGGCTTATGGCCTTAAGAACGTCGGCGGTGGCGGTCTGTTGCTGCAACGACTCGGCCAGATCGCGCGTGCGCGCCTGCACTTCGTCGAACAGCCGCACGTTCTCGATCGCGATCACCGCCTGGTCAGCGAAGGTCTTGACCAACTCGATTTGCTTGTCGGTGAAAGGCCTGACCTCTGAGCGGCGAATGCACGATCGCGCCGATCGGCTTCTCCTCTCGCAATAGTGGGACGCCAAGAATGGTCCGATGGCCGAGCCGAATCTGCCATCGCGCGGCCATCAGGATATTCGTCTGTTGCGGCCTGCAGAGATCGTGAACGTGGACTGTCTTGTCGATCCAGAACGCGCGTCCCAGTGACCCAGCGCGACTGGATTGGCCAGTCAACCAAAGTCCACATGGATTGGAGCCGTAATGCGGCCTGACATAGAGCTCGTTCCCTTGCGCAGGAAAATGAACTGCATCATCGGCCTCGCAAAGTCGCGTAGCCGATTGCACCAGCGTATCGAGCACCGTCTGCAGATCGAACGTCGAGCGGCTGATGACCTTGAGCACGTCGGCGGTGGCGGTCTGCTGCTGCAGCGATTCGCGCAGCTCACTGAGCAGCCGCGTGTTCTCGATGGCGATGACGGCCTGGGCGGCGAAGTTCTGAACAAGGTCGATCTGCTTGTCGGTGAAAGCGCCTGGTTCCTGCCGGTAGATAACGATCGCGCCAATAAGATTTCCGTCCTTGAGCATTGGTACCGCAAGCAGGGCTCGAAAGCCGCCGAGCTCCACGGCGGTGACGAAAATTGGTTGGCGTTCAATGTAGCCTTGGTCCGCAGTAACCTCTGGAATGTGAACCACCCTCTTTGAGCTAGCGAGGCGAGCAAGCAGGCTCCCCGGTATCGGGGTGAATCAAGGGCTCGCGCCTGCGCACCTCCGCAAACGCCGGCGGTACGTTGTACATTGCGGTCGTACGGAACGCGTCGCCTTCACAAAGATAAAGGTTGCCGAATTTCGCCGCGCAAAGGCGCGTCGCGTTTTCCAACATGGCCTGAAACACCGGCTGCAGTTCGCCGGTCGAACTCGAAATAACTTTTAGTAC
>CAVTZC010000013.1:0-246101 GCA_963739075.1 uncultured Alphaproteobacteria bacterium
CCTAATGCCTCCACCGCCTGAATAGGCCGCCTCAGTTGGCGGTCGGAGGCGGCAATTTAGAAAAAATTAATCCAATCGCTTAAGCAGCGGGAAACGTCCGCCTGGCTATCGTTCTCGCGTCAATACCGAGATCGGGCAACACTGGAATCTATCCATGCAAAAGCTTGTTCAGCGCTTTTTGAAAGACAGCTCGGGGGCAACCGCCATCGAGTATGGCCTTATCGCGGCCGGCATCTCGATTGCGATCATCGCGGTTGTCAACGGCCTCGGCACCCAGCTGAACGCTAAGTTCACGAGCATCTCCACCCAGCTTCAATAAAAAGCTGCTCCGTATAATATCCACGCGTGGGCAAAGAGGCCGCCTCATCAGTTGGCGGCCTCTTTCATTTCAAACCAAGCAGGCATACGGCTTGTATGGGGCTTTCTTTGTCAAGGGAGCATCACGCCATTTTTGTTGTCCTTTGTCATTCCATTCTTTTGTTCGACCCGCGCCGCGAGCATTCTTCCGTCCCGACCGCATATTTCCATCGCCGTCGCGCGCAGCGGCGGTCAAGGACGGCGCTTCTTCAGCGCCGCCGAAGGCTTGTCCTTGACGGACGCGAGCACGGCGGCAGGCTGCCGGCGATCGGGTGGTTGGCCGCGCGATGATCCGAGGGGAGCCTGCCATTGGCCGCGATCAATCGCGCGAACCACGCTTGTATTCGGTTGAACCCGTATGGGGTCCAGACCATGAAGCAGTCATACGCTTCTGCGGGCAAGGCTCCGAGGCGGCGGGTCCATTCTCTCAGCGGCATTGCAGCCATAGCCGAATGCGGATTGCCGCCACCTCGGATCGTCATCGGCTACCCGACGCATCAAGCGCAGTCAGGTGCCGAACCCTGTTTGTCCTTTCTCGTTCTAGAGTGTTGTTCACGCCGCCGGCCGCAGCTCGACACCGTCCGGCACCTCGCCGGTCGTGACCAGGCGCCACAGCGCGATCAGCAGCTTGCGCGCCAATGCCACGATCATCGTCGTCTTGCGCGCGCCGCTCGGCCCCTCGGTCCGCGTGCGATACCAGCGCGCCAGCGCACTGTCTTTCTGGAACATCAGGAAGCGCCACGCCAACTGGATCAGCCCACGTCGTACCCGCGCATTGCCGGCCTTGGCCAGGCCCTTCTCTCGGCGTTTCAAACCGCTCTCGTCGGGCGATCCCGTGAGCCCGGCGTAGCGCGCCAGCGCTCTTCGATCTCGAAGCTTCCGCGACAGGATCTCCCGCACCAGCATGTCCGCCGTCTCGATGCCGATACCGATCACCCTGGCGAGCAGCCGCACCATCGCATGCGGCCCTGTATTCGGCGCCCGCTCGAGCCGCTCGGCACGTGTCTTCTCGATCGAGATGATTTGCTCACGGACCAGTGCCAGCCGTGCCATGTCGCGCCGGAACTCCTCGATGATGTTTGTCGGCAGGCCCGTGCCCTCCGCTGTCCGCAGATCTGCTAGACGCTCTGGCGCCTTGCGCAGATGTGGCTTGAATCCCCGAACCCCGAGACGGGCGAGCGCACTCTTCATGCGGTTGGTGATGCGTGAGCGCTCGTTGACAAGGCTCTCGCGCTCGCGGCTCGGGCGTCTCGCATCCTCCTCCTCCATCGTCGGGATCGCCACCATCCCGCAGTGCCCCCGCTCACCGCGCAACCAGCCCAGGAATACGCGCATCAACATCGCCGCATCCAGACGATCCGTCTTCGCCCGCTTGCGCTCGCGTGACACCGCAACGCTTGCCGAATGGATGACATGCGCCTCGATCCCGCGAGCAATGAGCCAGCGCGCCAGCCAGAAGCCGTCGCGGCCAGCCTCATAGGCCAGCGCGATCCGGCTGACCGGCCGGCCAGCACGCACCGCCTCGTTCCGCCACCGCTCGATCAATCGCAACAGTGCTGTCGCATCCGGCTCCAGTTTCTTCAACGGCTGGCGCTCAACGCCGGGAACAGCGCCGCTCACCAGCCAGCTCGCCTTGCTCATCTCGACGACCACCACCAAGGTCGAGATTGGATCAAACGCGGTCAGGCTTCGGCTGAGATCATTGATTTGGGCCACAGGGCAACCTCCATCAGTTCGTATGGACGATGAAGGTGCCACGACCTCCGCCGCCTGCCCCATAGCTTCTCCCACCTCGGGTGTGTGACGGCGCGCCGCGATATACTCGCGACGTGCCGTATGCGCTCCAGCGCCTGTGACACGGTTCCCCGGCTCTGTGTCCGGCCCGTGCTTTGCTGTCCCGCATTCCCCTTGGCCTCCGCCCTTCGCTCCACCGGCTCCGCAGCGGATCGCTCCGCCTTGTTCGTCGGCTTCGCAGCTACTATGGCGGAGTCTGACTCCCCACGTCCGTGCATCATCGGCTACGGCTCCTCGCCTTCCCGATGCGGACCAGATCGGCAACGTGCCTGTGGTCGGTCGTGGGGTCTCCCGGTTCCCGCGCAAGGAACTTCCGCACATGCCAGTGTCTTCGACCACGCCGGGCCGTCTGGGCGCTCGCGATATCGCGCCCATCCGTGTTGCCTTCCGTCAGCGGAACGACGTCAGCACCCAGGATGAGAGTACTTTCGCGGCTCAATGGCTGGCCTATGCGCTCCCCTGTCAACGCTTCGCTGATGCCCTCGCGGACATCCGCGCATGAACTCGGGGTCGATGCGGTTCGCTACTCCTTCATCGTGATGGACTTGCACCATCTACTCCTTGCCGGTCTCCCGGCGCACTCCGCTGTTACTCCAATAGCCGACAAACTCGGGCGCGGTCGGCTTGTCCGTTAAGTGCAGACACTAGATCACTTCCATAGTACTGGACGCGGTTGGATAAGGCGTTGAGTTGATTTATAAAAGCAATTTTTTGCCTGGCAGCGAAGGATCGCACTCATGCAATCGATATTCTCGAACGCCTTATCCAGGGCGGTAGCCAAACACATCGGTCTGTCGGCGACAAGGCGGGAGACGCTGTCGTGGCTGGCGCTGTTGATCATGCAACAAGGAACGATCAGCCTGTGGCGGCTGGCGGCCTACGTGGCAAGCGCAGCGCAGACGGCGTCGGTGCAGCGGCGGTTTTATCGGTTCTTCCAGTTTGTGCGGCTCGACGGTACGCACTCGGCGCGTGTAGTAGTCGAACTGCTGGGCCTTTCCGGCAAGCCGTGGGTTCTAGCGATTGATCGCACGAACTGGGATTTTGGGAAGACCACGATCAACATACTGATGATCTCGGTGGCCTGGAACGGCATGGGCATTCCGCTCCTGTGGACGCTGCTGCCAACGGCGGGAAACTCGAACACCTCGGAGCGCACCGATCTCCTGGATCGCCTGCGTGCGGCATTTCCGGACATGAAGATTGCGGCACTGATGGGCGATCGCGAGTTCATTGGCGATACGTGGATGGCCTATCTGCAGCGCGAGAATATCCCGTTTATCCTGCGTCTGCGCGAAAACCAGCATGTCCTGCGCGAGGGCTATGTGGCTCTACCGATTTCCGTTATCGCACAGCATCTCATGGTCGGCGAAAAGATGATCGTCAAAGGCAGCTGTCAGCTCGGCCGTGCGAACGAGACTTTGTCCGCGTCGGTGCGGTTGGTGATGACGCGGCTCGCGTCAGGCGAGCTGTTGGCGCTGGCCTGTTCCGGCAGGGCGCGTCATGCGCTCGCGCGTTATCGCCAACGCTGGACGATCGAAACCATGTTCGGCAATCTCAAAACCAAAGGCTTCGCGCTGGAGAGCACGCACCTGACCAATCCGGACAAACTGTGCACGTTGCTCGCGCTCTTGGCTTTTGCCGTGGCGCTATCGGTGAAAACTGGCGCCGCAAGGGCACGCCTGCATGCAATTCCTATCAAAACACACGGCCGCCGCGCGTGGTCGCTGTTCGCTCTCGGTCTGAACACGCTTCGCAAAATCCTTGCCGCCGGAAGTCCTGATCAAATAATGGCCTTCCTCGCCCAACTCCTGTCCCCAAAACTGCCCTTAAAACCCTTGCTCTCTTTGGCCTTTTGATAGGGAGTCGAGTACAGGGGATCACTTCAGTCTCTCGATGTCGTTGAGCTTCCACGTTCCGTCGAAGGCAGGCGCTTGCGGGCCGTAGATGCGGAAAGCGCTGAACCACCCTTTGCCCGGGATGGTCTTGACCCACATGCCTTCCTTGCCCGCCGGAGCCTTGGGACCGAAGTAGGGGTCGTAGGAACCGTCGGCGTTGGCCTGCGGCTTGTCCAGCGCTTCCGCCCGGACATGATCCGGGAGCAGCTCCTGGCCTACGGCGACATCTCGGCAATGCTCAATCGCCAGCGGATCCGAACCACGACTACGAAACAACGGCTCCGATAATGACAATTATCGGAGCCAAGAATCGAAGTACCCCTGATGCGCTTCCGTTCAACTTGGCTTGTGATTATTGTGGTTCGCTTTGTCGGTTTAAAGGGCCTCGATAAAGGCCACCATGCGCTGGCGCTGATCGGGGTTGGGCAAACGGCCACGCATTGCGCCGAGATTGTCCGTCATGTGCGCCGGATCGGAAGTGCCGGGAATGACTGCAGTTACCCGCGGGTCGCTCAGCAGGTATTTGAGGAAGAACTGGGCCCAGTTTGCAGCAAATTCCCGGGCCCAATCGGGAATCTCCTTGCCCCGGACGGAGCGGAATAGTCGACCACGCCCGAACGGAGTGGCGGTTAGCACGCCGGCTTTGACCTCACTCGCTAGCGGCAATATCCGCTTTTCGACCGTGCGGTCGTCAAGCGAATAATCGATCTGCACGAAATCAGGCATTTCCCGCCCGAGCACCGCTTCGATCGCAGCAAAGTCGCCGTGAAAGGTCGAAGTGATGCCGATATAGCGGCACAAGCCTTGCGCCTTCCATGCTTTAAACTGCGCGAGCGATTGGCGGGGATTATTCACGTTGTGGAGCTGTAGCAGGTCAACTTTTGCGGTCTTGAGCCGAGCCAACGAGCGCCCGAGCTCCGCCGCATCGGGCTCCTCGAGTTTGGTGGCAATGAAGAACTTGTCACGCAGGCTGGCGGCGGCGATCACGTCGCCCAGCACACTCTCGGCATCGCCGTAGGACGACGCTGTATCGATCAGGCGCCCGCCGTTTGTTATTAGCGCCTTCAGCACCTCCGCCGCCTTGCGCCGGGTTGCCTCATTGGCGGAATCGAAGACCTGTGCGGTGCCGAGGCCGACCGCCGGTAAGTGCTCGCCGTTGCCCGGGATGACCCGGGTGATAAGGGGCGCCTCGGTTTGTGCCAGCGAGGGCGAGGCTAACAAGGCTGAGCCCGTCAGCACCGTAAATTCTCGCCGGGTTACTTGGATCGGCATTTTAGTCTCCTCGCGCCGCCGCGGCGCCGAGCCGTTCGGCACGACGTTCCTGTGTCCGTCCCAACGCCGCCGACAGCACAAGCCAGCCGGCCGTTACCGGCAGCGCGCATAGCGCGATTGCTCCAAGTTTCAGTCCTAACCCCTGCAGGCTATCGAACACCCAGCCGTATAACGCATCGGAGCCACGATAGATCACTACATCGATCAGGTTCTTGGCTTTGTACTTTTCTTCGCGCGTCACCACGGTGAAAAACACCTGACGCGCCGGGTTCGCGATAGCAAAATTCATCCAACGCTGGACCACCTGAAGGGTCAATACGACGATCAAGCTCGGCGACACGGCCAGCGCGGCGAAACCTACGACATAGACCAGGGGCAGCGTACCCGCTGCGACGCCTGTGCCAAAGCGTTTGAGCAGCCAGCCTGTGGCGAAAATCTGCGTCACCAAAGTGAGCAAGTTAACCGCCAGATCGATACCGGCAAATATACGGGTCTGGGCGCCTGCGCCGTGCACCGTAGTCGAAACGATGTGGGCCTGTTCGAAATAAACGATGGTCGCGCCGAACGACAGCAAGCTGACCCAAGCGCCGACGCCGAGCAGATAGGGCGACCGGATCATCTCGACCAGCGCGGCGAAGGCGCCCCCGCCGATCCTTCGCGTTTCCGCTTCCGGTGCTCTCGCTTGCGTCGTCGCCGCGCGCTCGAGCCTGTGGACGCAAAATACCGCCGCTTCGAGCAACACCATTGCAGCCATCAGCAGGTTGGTCGGACCCAGCGGCACTGATAGGGCGATCGTGATGACCGGACCGAGCAGTGCGCCAGCTGTGCCGCCAGCGCCGATGAAGCCGAATAGCCGCTTGCCCTGCTCGGCGTCGAACAGGTCGGCCATGAACGACCAGAAGACGGCGACCGCGAACAGGTTGAACACGCTGACCCAGACGAAAAATACGCGCGCAACGGTCGCGGTCTCAACGCCAAGCGTAAGGAGCAGCCAGAACAATGCCAGGTTGACGACGAAGAAGTGATAGACGACGGGAATGAACCGCGCTCGCGGTAGCTTTGCTACCAGCTCACCGTACAACGGCTGAGCGACTAGCAGTGTTACGAACGTAGCGGTAAACAGCCATGGCAGATTTTTGACGCCGCCGGCGACGCCCATCTGGTCGCGCAGCGGTCGCAGCACGTAATAGCTGGCGAGGAGTGTGAAGAAATAGGCAAAGGACCACCGCGCCGCCGCACGCTCCTGTCGCGTTGCCGGCACCGCCCGACCTAACCAGAGCTGGAGCGCGCTCATGGAGCGAGGCTCAGTTTTTGCCTGAGCTCAGCCGCACTCACCTGCTGGCCGTAGCCCGGTCCGCCGCGCTGAAACCGCCTCGCATCCGCCAGCTTGCCGACCAACACTGGGTCGAAGCCTGCATCGCTCACCAATGAGGCTGCGACCCGCACAGCTTCTGGATCATCGCCGGCAATCGGCACTGCAAGCTTCGGATCGGGACGGTTCGCCTCGCGCGCAAAAATCATATAGGAGAGCGTATTGAAGCTGCGCACTAGCCGGGTTCCGGGCAGATACTTCTGCGAGGTGACGCCAACGCCGTCGCGCTCGACCTCGTCGGAGATGGCACCGTCGCGTGCGGCAACGGCGTTGCCGGCATCGAGCACGATCTTGTCCTTGAGCGCCGCGGTATAGTCGCGACCGATCTGCGGCAATGCGCCATAGGGCACGGCGATGAAGACGATATCACCGAACGCGATCGCTTGGTCGACAGAGCCAGCTTGAGCGAGGGCACCAAGGCCCGCGACCAGGTCCTTCAATTCCTCGGGATGGCGTGACGAGAACAGCACTGGATGTCCAGCCTTAACCCACAACCCGCCAATCGTGCCGCCGATACGACCAGAGCCGATGATGCCGATGCGCGATTTGTTAGAGCCGCTTGTCTGGGCCAGCGAGCGCGTCGGCAATAGCGCTGCACTGAGGATCAGCGCGCCGCCCGCACCAAGTACTGCCCGGCGGGCAACAGCGTACTGCTTGGGCATGGTAAACTTCCGACGTTGACAAATTTTCCTTGGATATGCCGACCGTAAGCGGTTGGAATGTCGGACGCGCATCACGAATGCGTGAAAAGCCGCGCGCTTCAATTCATTTAATTATTATTCCTTGCGGCAGCATCGGATATCAGCCTGCGCGCTCAATCTAGTCGCGCCAGAAATCCTTGAAGCGGGTTGGCGACAGCTCAGTGTATCGGACCGTGTGCTGGATATTCTTGTGCCCGAGATAGTCCTGAATTGAGCGGGTATCGTGACCATCGCCCGCCAGCTTGTAGCCGGTGGCATGGCGCAGCATGTGGGCATGGGCTTGGAACGGGAGGCCTGCCTTCTGTCCCGCACGTTTGACCAGCCAGTTGAAGCTATCCGTTGTAAATGGTCCGCCGCGCTCGCTCACGAACACGAACGGGGACTTAGGGGCTTCACGTTTGAGCTTGCGCAGCGCCCGCAGTTCGTCACCGCGGATGGGATGTGTGCTCGGCTTTCCATTCTTGACCCGTTGTACATGCAAGGTAGCGGCATTAAAATCGATTTGCTCCCAGCGTAGGTCGACGATTTCGGATGCCCGCAGGCCATGCCTATAGGCAACGAGGATCATCGTAGCGTCGCGGTGACCGTGTCGGTTGCCCTCCGTGGCCTTGATTAGCTTCTCAACCTCGGTTTCGGTCAGGTGCTCGCGGCTACGAAACTCACTGTTTGGTCGGCGTAATGGGGCAACTGCTCGTTTTTGGATGTTTGGCTTAACTAACCGCAGCTTTGGTTTTGCTGACATTTTTGCCTCCTGTCCGCGATAACTGATCGTACATTAATCATTATACGAGCAGTATGCAAGGCGGTTCTACGCCTCACTTGGCCTGCTTATGACGACGGACAAAGGTCGGAACGGGTGCTGAATTGGTCGGTCGGGGGCAGCGTGGTGACCATTTAGCCCGCACTACCCGTCTTGCTGTTGCAAAAACCTCGGCGCATGATCACAGCGCAGGGTCGTATAACATCCAAGGAGGATCTTATGCCGACGTTTATGCTGTCGATGAATTGGACCGACCAGGGAATTCGCGGGATCAAGGACGGGCCGAAGCGTGCGCAAGCCGCCCGTGATCTCGGCAAGAAGGTGGGCGTCGAGATCAAGCATCTTTATCTCACCAGCGGCGATAGCGATCTCGTCGCCTTCGTCGATGCGTCGAACGGCGACAACGTCGCCAAATTCGCGCTGGCGCTTGGTTCGCTTGGCAATGTGCGCACCCGCACTGCTCGCGCATGGTCCGCGGAAGAATACATGAAGCTCGTCTCCGAGCTGCCCTGAATGGTGCTGCGACGCCCGCTCGCACCAGCTTTCTGCCTATTCTGCAAGACAATCACGATCGAGGCCGCCTCATCAGTTGGCGGCCTCTTTCATTTCAAGCCAAGCGGGCGATGTCGCTAATGATGCTATGGACGGCTCCTCCACCGGCACGTGAGTGCCATGAATGTGGGCGCTGTTAAGGCTCCCACAATTTGGAGGAGCTAAACATGCAAGCGATTACGACAATCGGTCTCGACATCGCCAAGTCGGTGTTCCAGGTCCACGGCATTGATGCGCAAGGGCAAGTGGCCATCCGCCGACAGTTGAAGCGGCGGTACGTTCTGGTGTTCTTTCAGAGGCTTCCGCCATGCCTGGTGGGGATCGAAGCCTGCGCGTCGGCACATCATTGGTCGCGCGAGCTCAAGGCGCTCGGCCACACCGTGCGATTAATGCCGCCGGCCTACGTGAAGCCCTACGTCAAGCGGCAGAAGAACGATGCCACTGATGCCGAGGCGATCTGCGAAGCCGTCACCAGGGCAAACATGCGGTTCGTTGCGACCAAGACCCCCGAGCAGCAGAGCTGTCTGACGCTCCATCGCACGCGCCATCTGTTCATCCGTCAGCAAACTGCTGTGATCAATGTGATCCGGGCCCATCTTGCCGAGTTCGGGATCGTCGCACCGATTGGGCGCAAAGGTGTCGAGGAACTGCTCGATGTCGTCGCCGATCCAAGTGACAAGCGAGTTCCTGCGATAGCCCGTGCGTGTCTCGCAGCACTTGGGGCTCAACTGCGCAGGCTTAAGCAGCAGATTCTGGGCTTCGATCGTATGATTATAGCCTGGCACCGGTCCGATGATGCGAGCAAGCGGCTCGATGCTATCCCCGGCGTCGGTCCGATGCTGGCCACCGCTCTTGTTGCCAGTGTCGCCGATCCGAAGGTCTTCCGATCAGGGCGCAACTTCTCGGCCTGGATCGGGCTGGTGCCGAAGCAGCACTCAAGCGGGGGCAAGGACAGGCTCGGTAGTATCAGCAAGCAAGGTGATCGCTATCTGCGCAGCCTGTTCATGGCCGGCGCACTCGCCGTCATCCGCTATGCCAAGATCCATGGCACCAAGCAGCGGCCTTGGCTCACGGCATTGCTGGAACGACGCCCGACCAAGGTCGCCGCCATCGCGCTTGCCAACAAGATTGCGCGGATGGCCTGGGCGATGATGGCTAGGGGCGAACGCTATAAGGAACCCGTCGCGCTTGCGGCGTAAACGAGATCGCGTCGGACCTCCGGCGTGATGTGAAGGTTGGAAAGGGCGAACAGCACGTAATGCAGAGCCGGTCGATCCGGCGGTCAGGACAACCCACTTGTGCCAGCGCATTGTCGAATGCGTGCTTATGACCGGGACCTGATCCGCGGAGGGCATTATGGCCAGCGGCCCTGTGTGCCGCACTTAAAGGCCGAACACATGGCTGCACCGACCAATGCTGCAAACGTGAAGAAAGCCCTTGCCAACTCGGAGCCGTCCACACATGGCACAACGCTGCGTTCACTGCGCTGCAAAATCTGGGACGCTGTTGGACTGCCGGCTCAACCGATCGACGCAACACAGGCGTTAAACCTCTCTGCTGGGGTTTCAAATTGCAAGGTCTTGCGGGGCCGTTCGTTGAGCTGACGCGCCACTTTGTTCAGATGGGCTTGCGAGTACACCGACAGGTCGGTTCCCTTTGGAAAGTACTGCCTCAGGAGACCATTGGTGTTTTCATTCGACCCGCGCTGCCACGGACTCTGTGGATCGCAGAAGTAAACGTCGATGTTGGTCGCCAACGTAAATCGGCGATGATCCGTCAGCTCCTTGCCCCGGTCCCAGGTCAGCGACTTATAGAGCTCACTCGGTAGCTTCTTGGCCTGCTTGATGAGCGCGGAGATGACCGTCTGTGTGTCCTTATTGGCCACCTTCGCCAACATCACGTAACGGGTATGACGTTCCACCAAAGTCGCGATGTAGCTGTTGTTCGACCCGGACAAGAGATCGCCCTCCCAATGGCCAGGAACCGCCCGATCTTCAACCGCTGCCGGGCGCTGACTGATTGAGACGATATCCTTGATTTGCCCCCGTTTTAGCCCATTGGGGTCCACCCGCTGTGATCGACGGATCATCCGCTTCGATCGCAGATAGCCCAGCAGTTCCTTCTTAAGCACCCCGCGGGCTTGAACAAATAGGCTGCGATAAATCGTCTCGTGTGACACGCGATAACTCTCATCGTCAGGATGCGCTCTCTTCAGCCAGCCGGCGATCTGCTCGGGCGCCAATTCAATCTCAGCTTGCTCGCCACCGCCTGTCGCAGCCAAGGATTAATCGCCAACTTGCAGCGTTTTGGGCGACGAGATCGGACCCAGGCCTTCTCATCCGCCAGCGCCGCTCGGTAGCCATCATAGCCGCCATTGCGCTTGAGTTCTCGGCTCACCGTCGACGGCGAGCGACCCAGCAACCTGGCCATCGATCGTGCCGATTGATGCGCCGCAACGCCTCTGGATATCTCCTCGCGTTCCGAGAGCGTCAATGCCAACCGCGAGCGACGCCGGGGCGAAGGCCGATCCCGCCGTGCGGGGCCACCTGGTTATAAATAGATGATGACGGCTTACCAAACGCCCGTCCAATCGCTTTGAGCGACTCACCCCGTTGCCAGCGATCCCATAACTCCGTCTTCTCTGCTGCGGTAAAACCACGACGAAATCTCTGATCCATCGTCACACTCCATCTTTTCCCTCTACGATAAAGTGTTGCGTCGATCAGTTGAGACCACCGACCAACAACGGACAAAGAGCGGCGCTGGGACTGAATGGCTCGGCAGCGATTGACCCAACTGCGACATTGAGTGTGCGTCGCGGTATTAGCCTCGGGATGGTTTGTCCGCTAATGATGTGGTGGACGGCGCCCACTCTGCGGCATCGAAGTGCGATAGGTTGGTTGCGTTGAAGGCGTACATGAGCGTCGAGGGTGATGATGGTTTGATGCGAACTGGTTGGACCGGGGATCGGGAGAACCCGCTAATGGGGGCAAGCACTCTTGAGTGCGGGCTAATGATAGGGACCCGATCTGCGGATTACATCATGGCCAGCGGCTATCAACGCCGCACAAACAGGCCGTACACATGACTTGCACCCGACCGCAAGCTGACAACCAAAAAATCCCTTGACCCGTGGGCGCCGTCCACACATGACCCATAAGCGAAATTGGCTGTGCACTGCGGCAATCGTTTTGATGCCGGTTTCAGCCCCTATCAAAGTACTCGTTTGAGCCGGTACAATGCCGTACCTTCAGCTTGAAGACATACATGCAACGGCGCGAGTTCGTCACCGTAAAAATTGGGGAACATACCATGGCAATCGCTCGCCGTTGCGCGGCCGGGCTGATCGCGGCCACCTTCACAATCGCAACGCCGTGCTTCGCCGAGGACGTCGTCAAGATTGGCCTTATCGTACCGATGACGGGACCATTCACTTCCACGGGCAAACAGCTTGTTGCCGGCGCAAAGCTCTACATGCAGAGCGAGGGCGACATCGTTGCCGGTAAGAAAATCGAACTCGTCATCAAGGACGACACCGGCAATGCCGATATGACTAAGCGGCTCGCCCAGGAACTCGTGGTCAATGACAAGGTATCTTTCCTGGCTGGATTTGGGCTCACGCCAGGTGCGCTTGCCACCGCGCCTATCGCTACTGAGGCTAAAATCCCACAAATAGTGATGATGGCGGCGACTTCGATCATCACCGAGCGCTCTCCTTATATTGTGCGCACGAGCTTCTCGATCCCGCAGACGACGGTGCCGCTCGCCAACTGGGCAGCGGCCAACGGAATCAAGAGGGTGATGACTGTGGTCTCGGACTATGCCCCCGGGATCGACGTGGAGACCGCTTTCAAACGACAGTTCGAGGGCGCCGGTGGCAAAGTGATCGAATCCTTGCGAGTGTCATTGTCCAGCAACGATTTCGCCCCGGCGCTGCAGCGCGTAGCTGATGCAAAACCGGACGCCATTATGGGGTTTGTCCCGGCGGGCGTTGGCCCTGTTTTTATCCGCCAATTCGTCGAGCGCGGTCTCGACAAGTCAGGCATCAAATTCATAGCTGAGGGAAGCCTGACCGAAGATGACATTATCAACCAGATCGGCGATGCGGCACTTGGTATCATCACTTCGCAGCATTACTCGGCCGCTCACAACAGTCCTGAGAACAAGAGCTTTGTGGCGGCTTTCAAGAAAACCAACGGTGGAATGCGGCCAAACTTAATGGCGATGCAAAGCTACGACGGAATGCACCTAATCTATGAAGCCTTGAAGAAGACCAAAGGATCGACCGACGGTGCCGCAATTATCGCTGCGATGAAGGGTATGAGCTGGGTCAGTCCACGCGGACCTGTCACGATCGATCCGGCGACGCGAGAAGTAATCCAAAACATCTATATCCGCAAGGTCGAGCGAGTGAACGGCGAACTGTACAATGTTGAGTTCGCGACCATCCCCGCTTTTGTGGATCCGTCCAAGGTCAAGAACTAGGTCTCCGATAGAATAAAGTGCTGCGTGACATTTGGCCCTTTCGTCTGGATCACGTTGGTACGCTATTGCGGCCCCTTCCAGTCGGACAGGCGCACAGCGAGTACGTGGCCGGACAACGATCCCGGCAGACCTCGGGCGCAGATTTACCCTGCGCCATCAAAAGACCTAACTAAGATTTATTGGACCAAGCATTGCGAGAATATGAACTTGGAAAGGAGCCCTTGGTTAAGCCAATGCAGTATTTTCTACCCATCGATAAAAAAGGCCGTCAAGTTAGAGGCATCTCAGCTAAATACCGAGACTAGCGCTGCATCTCCGCTGCGTTTGTGTCGACGACTTGCCCATGCATGCGCGAGAGAAAATTGATCAGCAGCTTGCGCTCGCCCGCGGAGAAGCCCTTGAGCAATTGCCGTTCGCGCGCCAGCGATAATTTAACGATGCGGTCGTGCAAGGCGAGGCCTTTGCGGGTCAACGCGATCGCCTGCCTGACCTGCTCATAGCCGCCGCGCTGCAGTTCGATGATGCCGGCCGCTTTCATTCCGCCCACGCTGCGGCTGACCGCCCCTTTATCGAGACCGATGACATCGCAAACCCGGCCGGCGGAAATCCACGGTTCAGTAGCCAGCAACGTCATAATTCGCCAATCGGTGATGCCGATGCCGAATTGCGGGCGGTAGGTCGCCGACGCCGAGCTCGATATTTTGCCCGCCAGATAAGTCAGATAGGCCGGGACATAATTATCGAGATTGAGGGCATGCACGGAAATACGCGTGTCGTCGGGGGCGGTGGGGCCGGCGCGCCGCGCTTTAGAACGGAGGCTCATGGATCGCTCAGTCTAGGGGCGCCGGTGGGCGGATGCCCTCGCGGCCCACGCTATCGATCGAATTACAGCAAGCTTGACCGAAATCAATCAAGCAAGCCCGCAGGTGCCATACTCTTGTTGACATGTCAACGAGAGGCCGGGGCACCACGACATGATGGCGTTGCGGCATTGGAGTGTGCGGCACGCATCGGGCCTCAAGCGGGTCTATGACGCCGGTGCGCGGCTTGCGCTGCATCTGCGCCGTCCACTGCAATGGCTCGGGGCGCATCGCATGGAACGGGTCCTGCGTCCACTCGAACGCGCAGTGAAACAATTGCTCGTCGATTGCAAGATGTGCGGGCAGTGCGTCCTCTCCTCGACCGGCATGGCGTGTCCGACCAATTGCGCCAAGCAAATGCGTAACGGACCGTGCGGCGGCGTGCGTGCCGATGGCACATGCGAGGTCAACTCGGCCATACGCTGCGTCTGGATCGAGGCGATCGAAGGACAAAAGCGGATCGGCAAGCCGTGCAACAAGATTTTCCTCGAGCCGATCGATCACCGGCTTTGGAACCGCTCGTCATGGCTGCAGGTGATCGATGGCACGCATGCGCAGCCAACCGCCGTCAGCGCCTACACCGCACCGGCACGAGAGGCCTTCAGCTTCGAACAGGCGTGCAAGTCCGGACGTTTCGTCGTCACCGTTGAGGTCTCCCCGCCCGACTCCAGCGACCCCGGGGTGTTGATCGCACGCGCTTCCCGCTTCCGCGACCTGGCCGATGCCGTCAATATTACTGACGGCGCAGGCGCGAATTGCCACATGTCGAGCGCTGCGGCTGCCGCGGTTTTGGTCGCCAGTGGGATAACGCCGGTGGCGCAGTTCTCCTGTCGAGACCGTAACCGCATTGCGCTGCAGGGCGACATATTGGGCGCGGCCGCCTTGGGCGTACGCAATATTCTTTGCCTCACCGGCGACGACGTCAGCCAGGGCGATCATCCCTACGCCAAGCCGGTGTTCGACCTCGATTCGATTTCGTTGCTGCACACTACCCAGAACATGCGCGACCGCGGCACTTTTGCCTCGGGCCGTAAACTGGATGTCGCGCCCAATCTGTTTCTCGGTGCCACCGCCAACCCATTCGTGCCGCCATTCGACGATCGCATCGGCAATCTGGAACGAAAGATCGACGCCGGCGCGCAATTCATCCAGACCCAGTTTTGCTTTGAAGTTGCGAAGCTAGACGATTTCATGCGCGAGGTGCGCGCACGCGAGCTGCACCAGCGCTGCGCCATCATCGTCGGCGTCGGAACTTTGGGCAGTGCCAAATCGCTCCGCCACATGGCCCGCCACGTGCCCGGCGTCCACATTCCTGAATCCGTCCTGGCGCGCATTGCCGGCGCGGACAATCAAAAGGCCGAGGCCAAGACGGTTCTGCTCGAGACGATACGGGCGGTCAGCGAGATCGAAGGCGTCGCCGGCGTTCATCTGATGGGATACCGCAACGACGACATGTTGGCTGAAGCAATCGAGCAATCGGGAATTCGCCGCGGTGTAAGCACGCGCGCCGCGTAAGACGAACAGTTTATCCGGGAGGTTGATATGGCTGAGAAGACTGAACAAGAAAAGAATCTGGTGGAATGGCTCTCCGACATGAACGAGGACGATGCCTTCGCCCTCGCTAAGAAGATGCTACTCGAGGAAGGCGCCAATCCAATCCGGGTGCTGGAGCTGTGCCGCGAAGCCATGGATATCGTCGGTAAGCGCTTTGAGAAAGGCGAGTATTTTCTGCCCGAGCTCGTGCTCGCCGGAGAGATGCTTGAAAATATCGGCGCTATCGCCAAGCCGCTGATCAAGCAGGCGCCTGGCGAAGAGCCTAAGAAACTCGCCAAGGTGCTGATCGGCACTGTGCATGGCGACTTGCACGATATAGGCAAGAATATCGTGACATTCATGCTCGATATCAATGGCTTCGAGGTCAAGGACATCGGCATCGACGTGCCGGTGGAAAACTTCATCGACGCGATCAACGAATTCCACCCCGACGTCGTCGGCTTGTCAGGCTTTCTCACGCTCGCCTTCAACTCTATGAAAGAGACAATCCAGGCCATTCAAAATGCCGGCCTGCGCGACAAGCTTAAGATCATGATTGGCGGCGGCCAGGTTGACGAAACCGTGCGCAATTACACCGGAGCCGACGCCTTTGGCACCAACGCCATCGACGCCGTGTCGCTATGCAAAAATTGGGTGGGGGTCGCCGCATGATCGCGCCGCAGCCTTACACCCAGACGCCCGCTGCGAAAACCGCCTACGACGCGCGTTGGCAGCGCGTCATGGACTGCGTCGCCTTGAAAACACCAGACCGAATGCCGACCGCGTTTATGGCGACCTTTTGGCTCGCGAAGTACGGCGGCATCAGCTACCGGCAGTTGATGTACGACTACGAGAAGACCAAAGAAATCGCCGAGCGCGCGATGCTTGAATTCGAGCCGGACGCCCCTGCCCCGACTATGCTCGCCATCGCCACCGGCAATGCGCTGGAAGCAATCGACTTCAAGCAATTGCAGTGGCCCGGGCACGGCGTGCGCGACGACCAGCCCTATCAATATCTCGACCGCGAGTACATGAAGCCGGACGAGTACGACGAATTCCTGTTCGATCCGACCGGCTTCTATCTGCAGAAATATCTGCCGCGCGTCGCCGGCGTGTTCGAGGGTCTCGAAGAGCTGCCCTATCTGCCCGGCCTGCATTATTTTCGCCTGGTCGCTTCAGTGCGCATGTTTGCAAAACCGCGCGTGCGCGCAGCGCTCGAAAAGCTCATGAAGGCTGCCGAGGAGATCGACGTATGGGCCGGCCATCACGCCGATTTCACCCAGCGCATGACAGCAAAGGGTTTCCCGATGTCCTACATCGCCACCGCGGTTTCGCCCTACGATCTGCTCGCCGACTATTTTCGCGGCGCCACCGGCATGATGAAGGATCTTTATCGCAACAAGGACAAGCTGTTGGCCATGCTGGACAAGGCGGCAACGTTCCTGGTGCGGCAGACGCTGGCTTCGTCCAAGGCGTTCGGACATCCGATCGTGTTCATCCCGGTGCACTGGGCGCCCGATGCCTTCATGTCGGATGCGCAGTTCAAAACGTTCTGGTGGCCGACCTTCCGCAAAATGCTGATCGGCCTGATCGACGGCGGCGTGATTCCGATGCCATTGTGGGAAGCCGATTGCACCAAACGCCTGGAGGTGATCCGCGATATTCCCGCAGGCAAATGCATTTACTGGTTCGAGCGCACCAACATGGTCAAGGCGTTCGAGGTCCTTGGCGATGTAGTAGCCTTGCGCGGCAATATCTCGCCATCGTTGCTGACTACCGGCACGCCGATCGAAGTCGACGCAGCCGTGCGGCACCTGGCGGACAATGTCTTCCATAAGGGCGGCAAGCTGATCCTCGACGGCGCCTTCGGCATACCGGACGAAACGCCGGTCGAGAACGTGCGTGCCATGTTCGCGGCCGCACGCAAATACGCCGGCTGAAGGAAAGAGCGCAACGACATGCCGACGGTCCGCAACAGCGGCCTTCTTCGAGACGTCGCGGCCATCCCTTGCACCGGTGGGCCGCTTCGGCAGCGTGGGCGTTTTCGTCGCGATGTGATTGATTTAGTTGAGCGCGAGAGTCTGCTCAACGCCGCCTACTGCTATCGCATCGTTCCATTGGACGAGCCGCCCACACACGTGCTGCGCGCCGGCGGCGAGGCGCTGGATGCGCTGCGGCTGGTGCCGAAGAGCGGGCAACTGACGGCAGTCGCAGTCGGCATCTGCACATTAGGTCCGGCATTTGAACAGCGGGCGACTGCCCTGTTCGCGGAACGGCGCATGTCGCTGGCGCTGGCGCTCGACAAACTGGGTAACGAACTGCTGTTCGCGCTCTCTCGCCGCGTGCAGGATCGGATCGTCATCGAGGCGCGCAAAGCGGGTTTGACGGCGGCCGGCGAACTGCGGGCAGGCGATCCCGGCCTGCCGCTGGTGGCACAAACCGCCGTCCACCGCTTAGCCGGCGCCGACACGATCGGCGTGAGCGTGACGCAAGGCCAGGTTCTGCATCCGATCAAATCGATGTCGATGGTGCTGGGCATCGGCATCGACATGCCCCCTGTGCGCTGGTCTCGCTGCGACGATTGCCCCTCGGCGCCGAAGTGCACGATGTCGGGCCGCATCGCGGTCCCGGCCATGCTTTGAGCCACGCCATGACCACCAAAAAACCGGCGGCGCAGGCGTTCAAGCTTCACTTCCCGCAATTGGACCGCGACATCGCTAGCCATGCCGGCGAAACGATTTATCAATCCGCCCGCCGCAGCGGCGTGCGCATTATCGGCGCCTGCGGAGGCCGCGGCACCTGCGGAACCTGCCAGGTGCATGTTGTCGAGGGCAAAATTCACGGCGCCGGCGAGAAAGCGCGTCCGGCAGCAAAAAAAGCTCGCTGGGTGCGCGCCTGCCAGATCACGCCGAAATCCGATTGCACGATGGAGGTTGCCGCGCGATCGCTGGCGCCTGTAGTTCGGGCTGAATTCGATGCCGCCGAAGCCGTTGAAATGTTGCCGCTCGATGCGGCTGTGGTCAGCCGCGACATCAGCGTTCCGAAAGCCACGCTCGCCGATAATCTGTCGGACCTCGACCGCGTGATCCGCGCGCTGGCGAGCCCGTTGCCCGCAGTCGATCTGGCCGCGGCCCGGCAACTTCCAACGGCCTTGCGCAAGGATTGGTCATTGCGCGCCCACGTGCGCGAAGGTGAGTTGATCGGGCTTTCACCGCCGGGCTATCGGACGCTCGGCCTTGCGGTTGACCTCGGCACCACCAATGTCGCGGGTTTCCTCGTCGATCTCGCAAGCGGCGCGCGGGTCGCCAGCCTCGGCATCGAGAACCCGCAGGTGGCGTGGGGCGCCGACGTCATCAGCCGCATGAACCACGCGATCCAGGGACCGGCGGAGGCCGCGGAATTGCACCGGGCAGCGACGACCGCGATCAACGCCATCGCGCACGACCTATGCCTTTCCATCGGCGCCAGCACGACCGACATCGTCGATATGGCGATTTGCGGCAACACCGCCATGCACCACCTGCTGCTCGGGCTGCCGGTGCGGCAACTCGGACGCGCGCCCTTCGTCGCCGCCGTCCGCGACGCCATGGACGTCAAGGCGCGCGATCTCGATCTGGCTGCCTGCCCCGGCGCCTATGTCCACCTGGCGGCGAATATCGGCGGCTACGTCGGCAGCGATCACGTGACGGCGCTCGTCGCCACGCAAAAGTTTTGGCAGAGCGGGACCACCACATTGGTTATGGATATTGGGACCAATACCGAGATTTCCCTGATCCACCGCAACGACGTCATGTCGGCGTCATGTCCGTCGGGCCCCGCACTCGAGGGGGGGCACATTTCCTGCGGGATGCGGGCGGCAGAAGGCGCGATCGAACGCGTTACGGTTGAGGACAACCACATCAAGATCGACGTGATCGGAAACCGCCAACCGGTCGGCCTGTGCGGCTCGGGCGTGATCGATGCCGTGGCGGCCTTGCGCCATACCGGCATTTTGACTGATGGCGGCCGCATCGCCGGTCAGCATCCGAACATTCAGGAAGTCGATGGTAACCGAATGGCGGTGATTGCTCCCGGCGTCACATTCACCCAGCACGACGTGCGCGCAGTGCAACTCGCTAAGGCCGCCATCCGCACCGGTATCGAATTGCTGTTGCGCGACTGCGGCCTCGCCGAAGACCACATCGAGCTTGTGGTCATCGCCGGCGCCTTCGGTGCCTATATCGACGTCGGCAGCGCGATCGCGATCGGGCTGCTACCGGCGCTGCCGCTCGACCGCTTCAAGCAGGTCGGCAATGCAGCTGGCCTTGGCGTGCGGCAGCTTCTCGCCTCGCGAAAAGCACGCGTGGGAGCGCGCGAACTGGCCCAGCTCTGCCGCTATGTCGAGCTCAGTACGCGCGGCGATTTCCAAGAAACGTTTCTGCATAACATCGGCTTCAAACCACGGAGAGCACTGTGACGAATTTGCCCGATTTCGGCATCGCAATGATTGGCGATCGGATCAACCCCGGCTTCAAGAGCACCAAACTATTGTTGGATAACGAAGACCTGGCCGGCGTGCAGGCGCTCGCCGTCAAGCAGGTCGATGCAGGCGCCAGTGCGCTTGACGTCACCATCGGGCCGCGCGGCTCGACTGATTTCGATTATCTGGTCAAGGTCGTGCGCGCCATCCAGGAAGCCGTGGCGGTACCGCTGTGCTTCGATTCGCCGAGCGCCCAGGTGCAAGAGGTCTGCCTCAACGCCTATGACCGCACCCGCGGAGGCCCGGCCCTCGTCAATTCCATCACCGAGCATCGCTGGGACTTGATGAATCTCTACAAGCTCTACGGCCCGTTCAAGGTCATTGTCATGGCGTCCGAGCGCATGGAAGACGGCGCGGCCAAGGCAAACAAGACCGCTAACGAAATCGCCTCTACGGCCAAGCGCGCAGCGTTGCGCCTGCAAAACGATTACGGCATAGCGCTGGACGATATCTACATCGATATCTCGGTCAGCGCCGTGGTCGCCGACACCAACGGATTGCATCGGGCGACCTTGGACGCGATCCGCACGCTGCACACCGATCCGCAACTTAAAGGCCTCCACATCATGGGCGGACTCACCAATATCGGCCAACAGCTGCCGCCCAAGGCCGCGGACGGATCCGACCTGAAGCTCTCGCTCGAATGCGCGTTTCTGACTCTAGCGGTGCCACTCGGCTTCGACACGATTTTGTGTACGCCGTGGCGAAACTATCATCCGCTACCGAACGACAATTACGTTTTTGCCGCTTACAAGAATATTCTCGAGCAAACCGGCAGCAACGCGCTACGTGGGGTGCGCAAGCTCTACCGGGCTTGATGCCATAGGCAACCAGCCTTAAGTGCTACCTATTATTCCCACTTCGTAAGCTCTGTAAGGCCTCATAATTTTAGGTGGCCATAGTGAAACGTGTCCTTTCTATTGTTTTGGCCGTCGTCGGTCTTCTTGCAATTGCCGCACCCGTGCTAGCGCAGCAATTTCCGGACCGCACCGTCACTATTGTGGTGCCCTACCCAGCCGGCGGGCCAACCGACGAACTTGCTCGCGTCGTCGCCGAAAAGCTTTCAAAGAAGTTCGGCCAGAATCTCATCGTCGAGAACATCACTGGTGGGGGCACGATCATCGGAACTAACAGCGTTGCTCACGCAACGTCCGACGGTTACACCCTGCTGCTGCACAACCTGCAGATTTCTGCGAATCCGACGCTGCACAAGTCTTTGCCGTTCGACACGGAGAAAGACCTTGAACCTATCATGTTCATCAACCGCGATCCGCTCGTCTTGGCCGGCCGACCGGGGCTTGCGCCGAATAGTCTCAACGAGCTCACCACCCTAATGAAGAAAGAGCCGCTTAGGGCCGCGATTCCAGGCTATGGCGCCACCGGGCATCTAACCACTACGCTGTTTGCTAACGTTGCAGGGTTCAATATTGACCAGATTCCCTACCGTGGCGGAGCTCCGGCTTTAACGGACGTTATGGGTGGCCACGTTGACGTGTTCTTTGCCACGCCGCAGCAAGTGCTGCAGCAAGTCGTCAACCGGCAAGGTTAGAGCCTTTGGTGTCACGCAAAAGCTTAAAATGCCGGAATTTCCACATGCCGAAAGCATGGCCGAGCTATTAGGGCCCAACCTCGAGATCGACTATTGGCAGGCGCTGTTTGCGCCGAGCCGGACCCCGGCCGCTATTGTCAACAAGCTCAATGCTGCACTTGAAGACGTCGTGACCGATCCCGCCATCCTGAAAATGTGGGCGGACACCGGCGTGTCAGCCTTCCCAAAGGAAGAGCGCTCACCCACCGCCGGCCGCAAGCTGCTCACCAGCGAGATTGCCCGCTGGGGCAAGGTGATCCGCGACAATAATATTCACGTCAATCAGTGATACGGATCGAGTAGGCTGCGCCATTTTTTTGGTGCATGACTTGGACGACACCAGACGGCCCTAGTACAAATCAGCATTGCCTCATCTGCTACGATGCACACTCATTGTCCGCTTCGGGTCATTCGCGACCGAACCGTCAAGCGACAGTTCCGGCGAGTGTCCGCTGTTGCCCCTTATTAGCAGACATCACATCAAAACATTTGTCACATTGAATGAGCCATGATGCCCACATGTCACTTTACGCGCCGAGCGCAGGATCGATTTCTCGGCAGTACTGGGTACTAAATTTTGAAAATTCGCTCGGCGTTCTTGCCCGCAATCTGCTTTGCCTGGCCGCTCGGCAGCGCATTCACGCGCGCGAGGCAACCAACCATATCGCCGATATTGTGCGGATAGTCGGAGCCATAGAGCACGTTATCCGACGAGCCAGCCACTCGAATGCATAGTTCGAGCGCCGCCGGGTCGTAGACCACTGTGTCGTAATAAATGCGTTGCAAGTAGCTACTTGGCTTTTCCTTGATGACTGCCGAGCAAGCCGGAATTTTCTCATGGCAGATATCGAAACGGCCGGCGAGATAAGGCAGCGCTGCTCCACCATGCGCGGCGATGAGCTTCACATTTGGGTATTTATCGAGGAATCCGGAAAATATCATATGCGCGAACGCCAATGTCGTGTCGAACATGAAGCCGACTGGCGGGATGAGATTAAATGCTTCCATGTGCATCTCGCGCACACCTTGTGGGGCAGTGGGATGAACGAGTACCGGCAGGCCCATCCGGTCGATTTCGTGCCAAATCGGCGCGAATTGAGGATCGACTAAATTATTTCCGTCGATCGAGCCAAGCACCATGACGCCGACGGCGCCGCCTTTCACGCAGCGCTCGAGTTCAGCTTTGGCGTCGTCCGCATACTGCCAAGGGAGCGATGCGAACCAGCGGATACGATCGGGCTTGGCTCGTCGTTGCTCCGCCATGGAGTCGTTGACCAGGCGCGCAGCTTTCAGGCTGATCTCGCGTCCACCCCAGAATACGTTGGGGCAAGTGAGCGAGACGATAGCAATATCGACTTTGGCTTTATCCATGTTCTTGATGCGCAAGTCGTAATCCCACATGCCGGGCATCAGCGTCATGAATGGCGCATCGTAGAGATGCACGGCATCCTGGTCTGCCGGCGTTTTCTTAACGCTATATTTTCCGCCACCATGCGCGCGGAGAAGCTCGATCCAATCGAGCGTGAGCATGTGGGTGTGGATGTCGATCACAAGCATGGTGGTCTCGCTGATTTAGAAGTTGCGGCTATAGGTGAGGATTTTTAATCGACGCTCGCGCCGGATTTTTGCACCACTTGACCCCAACGCGCGATTTCGGATTTCATGAAATCTTGCATGTCGGCAACCGGCGGCGTGTTGATCGGGATCATGCCGATCTGTTTGATTTGCTTCTTTATCTCTGGCCGCTCCTCGATCTGCTTTAATGCTTCGTGCAGTTTTTTCACGACCTCCTTCGGCGTGGCGGCGGGTGCGACGAGCATCTGCCACGCCACCGCCTCGAAACCAGGAACATCATCGGCAATCGGCGGCACGTCCGGCAATTCCGGCACACGCGTCTTCGAGGAAATGCCGAGCGCGCGGACACGCCCATCGCGGATCAGGCTCAGCGACGGCGCGAGGTCCACGAACATCAACGGAATCACACCGGCGACAACGTCGGTCAGCGCCGGTACGCTGCCTCTATAAGGGATATGCACCAACTCAGTGCCGGTCATAGCCTTGAACAATTCCATATACAGATGGTGCGGCGAACCTGGACCGGATGAACCGAATGATAGCTTGCCCCGGTTGGCTTTGGCATATTTCACCAATTCGCCGGTTGTTCGCACCGGGAGTGACGGATTAACGACCAGAACGAACGGCACATTGGCGACAAGTGCCAGCGGCACAAAATCATTAGCCGGATCGTAGGGAAGCGTTTTGTGCAGCGTAGCGTTGATGGCGAGCGGAGTACTCGTACCCATTAACAGCGTGTACCCGTCTGGATTTGCTTTGGCGGCCGCGTTGGTAGCAATCACCGTGCCGGCGCCGGGCCGGTTCTCAATCACGAAAGGTTTGCTAAATCGCTCTGAGAGAGCATTGCCGAGAACCCGCGCCAGAATGTCGGTGCTACCGCCTGGGGCATAGGGACAAAGGATGGTTACGGTGCGGACCGGGTAGTCGTCCGATAATGCCGCCGACGGGGACAGAAACAAGGCGAAGCAAGTGGCTAAGATTCCGGCGGTCTTCATAACCGCAATGCCTAAATATCGCACGTTTCCTCGCAAAACTGTTCTTGATTTCTGCTCCCTTCTTTTTAGAAGGTGGCCCATTTTCAGCAGGTGAGTTCAACGTAAGGGCCGAGCGCAAGCGGATAAGCGCAGATTTTAGCCAGCTTGTTAATGAGCTCTTCCCGATCGATCGCCGCCATCCAGATTAGAACACGGTTAGCGCCTACATAGCACGAGTGCAGAAACACCTTGTTGGTCCATTGATCTGGATCAATGCATCGAAGATTCACCATGGATCTGTTGCCCGCCCCGCAACGGATTCCCCCTGCCATCTGCTGATTTTATGAAGGGGACCTCGATCGATCTTCGCCTTCCTTTCCTATCGCAATATTTTTGGCGCGAGAAAGCATCGAAGCCCGTTCAGAGCCGCTTGACAGCCAGAGACGCGCTTGTTCGAGTTAGCATGATGGTCGACGGACTTGCGATTGCCCGCGCCCTGCATGTGTTGGCGCTGATGCACTGGATCGGTGGCGTGGCGATGGTCACCACCATCGTGCTGCCACGCGCCCGTGCTTTGGCCGATGCGCAGGCGGCGCTCACTGCTTTCAACGCGTTCGAGGGCCGCTTTGCCATCCAGGCACGCTTCTCAATTTTGCTCGCCGGCTTGTCGGGCTTCTACATGCTGAACAGATTGCAGGCGTGGGCGCGGCTGCTCGATCCAGCATTCTGGTGGCTCATGCTGATGGTCGCGGTGTGGGTGGTGTTCGCGCTGATGGTATTCGTCCTCGAGCCCTTATTCGTTCATCGCCTATTTCGCGATTACGCCCTGCGCGACAAGGACCGCGCCTTTGCAATGGCGATCCAACTCCACGCGGCGGCGCTCACGATCTCAGTCGTTGCGATCGCGGCCGGCGTGCTCGGAGCTCAAGGTGCCCTGCCGTGAGATGGTGAGGGCGATGCCGAATTATAATTTTGCCGCCCTATCCCTTCGGACGCCTGCCTCCGCGCAATGGCTGGGGCAGCGGCTCGCCGCGTCGGGGAAAGGCTCCAGGCCCCAGCCACTTTAAGACTGACAATCGCCGCGGTGGCCCCGCAACGATAGCCCGCACGAGACTACCGGCGCGGAATAATCGGCAGCAGCAAATAGGGTTCTTGTCCCGCCGCAAAATGCAGCCGGTTGCGGCCGCCGAAGATCGCGGCCGGGCGGTCCTGCAGATCGTCGTGCAATAGGTTGCCGGTACCACGCATCGGGTACGGGGCGTTGGCAAATCCGCGATCGCCGAGGCCATGGTCGAAGTCTTTGCCGCGAACGTTGAGCACAAAGCGATAGCCCGGCGGCACAACGATCGAGGTCGGCAAGATCTCGATATCGAGCTCCACCGGCTCGCCCGGCGTCAGCGGCCAGCTCTCATCGTGCGGATGGTACGGACAGTACGGCAGGCTGCGCTTGGCATCGAGCTTGCGCTGCGAGGCGCGCAACCAGCCCAGGCCGATCGGCACGTACGGGTCGTTCGAGCCGACAAACAAAACCTCCTTGCCGTCGGGGGCGAACAGGCGAAGCGCCAGGAAGAGATCGGCGTCGGTGGTGTCGGACGCCACGAACAACTTGGCCGCGACCGGGCCGGTGATTTCCACCTCCTGCGCTTGCGGCGGCATCGCAAAGTTCACACCGTCGCCAGTGGTTTCGTACTCGATGGCAGCGCCCGACTTCGGCTCGCGGCCAAGCGTGCGGCTCGCCGGATCGAGGTAGAACTTGGTCCACTGCGTTCGCGCCAGCGGCCATTCCTGTTCGTCGCGCACCACGAACTTTTCGTCGGGGTGGCGAACGTGCAGTTGCACCGGCGGCTGCTTGTCCCAGCCGGTATTCTCGCCCTTGAGGAAGTGGCCGAAGAAACGTTTCTGCAAGATCTCGCCGTCGGCGCGATAGAACGGTGAGAAATGCGAGTCGCCATGCACCCGCAGCCACTTCTGCTTGGACGCCGCCGCAAGATAGCCCTCGAAATTGCCGCGCGGGTGCAAGCCGATGCCGCCCCAGTTCGCCGCCGAGAGCAGCGGCACTGTGATCTTGTCGAATTGCGGCGAGCGCTCACGGTAATACGTGCCGTCGAGCGGGCGCTTGAGAACCTCAGGTCCGGGATCGATGCGGTTTTGGGCCAGCACGTCGTCCGGGAGTGTCTTAGGCCCGGCGATCAACTCGCCGGTGACCCAGCTGCGCGTGCCGCGTTCGCCGTAGCCGTATTGCCGCTCGACCAAAGTGCGGTTGAACCAGGTCGAGAGGAACGTGGACAGGATGCCGCCGTGCCGCGACAGGTCGCGGTAATAATCCGCCGCGCCCTCCCACACGCAAATCGCCGCCAAATGCAGCGGCTGCAGGGAGGCGACGTACCATTGATTCATCGCGTAATATGAGATGCCGTTGAGCCCGACCTTGCCGTTGCTCCAAGGCTGCGCCGCGGCCCACTCGATGCAGTCGTGGTAATCCTTGCGTTCGCGCGGCGACCAGACCTCCATCACGCCCGGCGAATGACCGGCGCCGCGGCTGTCGACGCGAATGCAGATATAACCGTCGGGCACCCACTTCTCTGGATCGACGACCTCCCAGTTCTGATACTTGTTGGACGAGCCCTCGGCAATCTCGGGGTATTTGCCGACCATATTGTCCCAGCTGCCCTTGTAGAACTTATCCTGGAACGCGAGGCCCTTGGTGTAGGGCCCCAAGGTCATGATGACGGGGTAGCGTCCTTCGTCCAGAGGCCGGAACACGTCGGCGCGCAGGACGACGCCGTCATCCATCGGGATCGCCACGTCCCAATCGATGCGCATGCCATCGGCGACCACGCTATTGGTTTGTTGCACGCTTTGGGCTTGCTCCATCATGTCCTTCCGACCGCCGACTCTCATCCCAAAGGGTCAGGGCTCAGCGACTGCGACCCGCACTCGCCGCTTCCTGCGAGACACGCGTCAAGTCGCTGGTGGTTCGCTACTGATTGACCTTAATATTGTTGTCGTTGATGACCTTGCCCCAGCGCGCAATCTCGCTCTTGAGGATCGCGCGACCGGCTTCCGGCGAACGCTGGTCTTTCGGATAGGCCGAAACGCCATCCCTTGCCCATTGCTTGAGAATTTCGGGATTGGTGACGACGGCTTCTTCAAGCGCCGAATTCAGCGTCTTGATGACGGCGTCCGGCGTCCCGGCTGGCGCGAACATCGCCTCCCAGAATTGGATATCGAACTTGGGGCCGAACATCTTCACAAAGCTGTCGGCTTGCGGGAATTCCGGCAACTTAGTTTCTTGCGTGACGCCGAAGGCCTTCAATTTTCCGGCGGCAACAAATGGCCCCACCTGCTGCGGCGTGCCGAAAGAAAGGTCGACATGGTCGCCCATGACATCGGTCAGCATGGGAGCCCCGCCGCGGTATGGAATTATATCGATCGGCACGTTTGCTTCCTGCGCCAACAGCGCGGTGGCGAGATGACCGGTCGAGCCGAAGCCCGGGATCGCTGCCTTCATCCGCTGCTTCTTCATCAGCTCAACCAGGTCCGCGAGCGAATTCACAGTCAGCGTCTTGCGGCCGACCAGGACCAACGGATTGCGGTAGACGAACATGACTGGCGCCAGGTCTTTTTCCGTGTCGTATGGAAGATTTTTGAAGAGCGTGGCGTTGGCGGATATCTGCAGATTGTGAACGAGCAGCGTGTAGCCGTCCGGCGCCGAGTGAACGACTTTGTTCGTGCCGGTGATGGTGCTGCCTCCGGTCACGTTCTCGACGACGAAATTCTGCTTGAGCTTCGCCGACAACGTGGTCGCAATCACGCGCGCGAGTTGATCGACCGGCCCGCCGGCCGAATAAGGCACGATAATAGTGACGGTGCGGTTGGGATACGGCTGCGCTGGCGCAGGCGCAGCAGCGACCGCGAGGCCAAGCAGGGCCAGCGCGGCAAAGACAACGCGCTTCATTGGGGATCCTCTCTATGGGCTGTTTTTTTGAAAGCCTATACCTTCCGGAGGACATCTCACAAGAATTCGCGCAGAATGGCTGCTCCGCACGCGCCGCGGCGGCAATCGAGCAGTCCATAACGTGGACAACGCGACGTCCACAGCGTGGACAAGCAGATGCAAACCGGCGCGAGCCGCGCATCGTGTAAAAGTCGTCGGTCCGACTGCGAGGCGACGGGTGCAAACCTGGAATTGCACAAGTCGGCACCGCAATCTCCTATCTGGGCGCCTGAGCCCCTTCGCGGGCAGCCCCGGTTCTGGACGATCACGGCGCGGGTGCCGCAATACCCGCACGATCGGGGCTTTGGGACAACGCGGGAGGAAGCGATGGCGGATTTCAAGGCGGCGTGGGAGCGAACGGGATAGCCCGCGCTTTTGATTAAGCAGCGCGGACGCGATGCGAAGGTGGTCGATTTTCTCGCGAGATCACCGCCGACTGTCCGAAGAAGCAGGCTGACAGCGTGAGCGACCTGTGCGCGGCAGTGAATAGGAGCGATGCGCTAGGCTGCAACGGGCATTTTCACATCGCGTGAAGTTTGCGCTGGCTCGCTTGCATCACACACTTTAACTATCCGGTCTGAAAATTTCTGCTTGATTTCCAAAGCCACTCTAACTGCCTCTACAAAATTTTGATTATCTAATACCCTAACTCCATCGATTTCGACTGCATAGCTCTCGATTTTCGTAGCGTGAACCGTCCCCATTGATCATCCCCAATAGTATTGAATCGAGAATGATCATCGATGGTAGCCTCTTAAGAGACACTTAAGGTTTGTATTTGTTTAGGCATTGATGCGATGTTCGCCCATCCACAACCTAATATCCGCTTCTCGGCAAGGCGGCGTGGGAGCGCAAGCCGTGATCCTCAAGTCCAAGACTTATAATTTCCACCGTCTCGATCTCACTCGGCAAGCCGGCTTCGTCGTGACGATATACGTTGAAGAAGGGCTACACTAAGGCGGCCCATTTAATCACCACAATTTTCGTTCCAAAGCTATTGCTTTCTGGCGATCCATAAATCCTGCTGAAAGTGTGATCCTGCATAGGCGCGTTCATGATCTACAATGGTAAACCTGTCGAGCAGCTGCTCTCTCACGAATCGGTCGGGATGGTAAGCACCGAAGAGACGTTTGCCTTCGATAACGTGGCCGCGCACCACGAGTGCGCCGCTGTCATATGCGGAACGTTCTAGGGGGCTAAGCATCGCACGCGCTGCATCCGGTTGCGTGCTGAAGATCACGATCCCATTTGGTCGCAGCACGCGCCGCAGCTCCGCCATCCAAGCCTGGTGCATTTCCTGTGAGAGATGCGTGAACACCGAAATGGCATAGATACAATCGAACTGCGCTGCCTCGAATGGAAGTGGCGGCGCGAGGTCGTTTTGATAAAAGGAAATGCCGGGAATGTTGTCGGAACACCACCGTACAGTGTTCTCGTTGCAATCGGTGCCGAAAATCTCCCATTCATGGCCAAGCACCTTCGGCAGATGTCGGATGATGCGCGCGGGGCCGCATCCCCATTCCAATACCTTTTTGCCGTCAGCGTGCTCTCTCATCAGTCCCGCCAGGCGCTCGGCAACTTCAAGGCCGACAAGCCAATAAAACTCCCAATTGAGCGTGCCGTAAGCCTCATAGGCAAGATCGCTAGGCGGCAGTGCGGTATCACCATGACATTTCGCGAAAAGCTGTCTGGCAATTCGATCCCCACGCACCATCCAACGGAACCTGGCCGCGTCGACAAATTCGATGAGGCCAGAATGGCGGAGCAGATACACAGCGGTCTGTTTTGACAGCATTATAAATACTAAATGACCTTCGAGGCCTTCGTACAGGTCAGCAGGCCCAACGCGCCGAAGTCTTCAGGCGAAAGAGTCGGAGCCCTGCTGGGAGAGGCGTTTGTCTGCCACCAATAGCCGCCATTCCTCTCACTGAGAAACTGAGTTAGTCTGGTAGCGGCAGCGTTTGTGCCGTTGGCCCGGCAAAGCCGACTTGAGCCGAAGCGACCAAACCCGAATGGACCCGGCTCAATTCCCCTTCAACCGTCCAAAATCGGCCGGCGCCGATGTGGCTCCGCCGAAAATGCGCCGTAGCATCATGGCCCCGACTGCCGGCGAATAGTGCGAAAAATCATACCACAGGTCCGGCTTGGCCGAGAGCCAGCGTGGGCGATCAAAATCCCACACCGGTGTTATGCGCGCGACGTCGGCCACAACGCGCTCTGTGTCGACGACTTGATCATCCCGAACAATGGCTCGGTTCAGCGGCGAAAAAGCAACAACGAGGCGCACTTTGTTTTGCTCGCATAGCGCCACGAAACGGCGCAGCAGAGCGAGTTGGCGCGCGACGTCGGATCGAATCTCCGGCCCAGTCAGCTCACGAATCCCGACACTAGCAGACAGTAGACGGGCGCTCGGCGGCTCATGAATTTCGACGTTGATAGTCGGCAGACCGGTACTCGAAGCTGGAGCGTCATGCGCTTCAGCATGTGTTTTGAAAATATTGCGTGCATCTTCGCGCCAATTCCTAAATTGGAACGCAGTCAAATAGCGCCACCAAAAACGGAAGCGACTGTCGTCACTCTCCTCCGGAGGCAAAAAACTGTCGATGTTCAAGTTGGTCCATGGCGTCTTGCCGAAGAAATCAGCGTCCAACACCAGGAACACAGCATTCAATCTTTCACCGCGCGCCTGCTTGTCGCGCAATAAGTATTCTAGCGCGGGCAAATGATCGCTCAGTAACCCGAAAGCGACAGAAAAATTTGCAACCCCGCGCGCGCCCATTAGTTCGGCGAGCAAACCGCGATCAAAGGCGCCCCCGCGCGACGATGCAAAAAGAACGGCGTCATAACTGTCGGGGGCGGCCTGATAATTGCGCAGCACTTCGAATTTGCCATTTGCGTTCGCGTGCTTGACGATGAGGCCAGAATTGAACACGCCTTCCGGGTCGATGAGGACATTGGCGGCAACGATCATCGACAGCCACCCCACCGCGAGTGCTATCGCCCCCACCACATAGCCGCGCGGCGAAAAGAGCGGGATCTTAAAATTGGTAATAAAGGAATTCATTGAATTGCCAGAAGAAAGTGAAAGCAGCGGCGAACAGCACGCCAATGGTCAAGAGCCAGGCCACGGAAGGCTGCCAGGCGAGTGGCCCTGGCGATCGGCGCCAATTCGCGTGCGGTTCGCCTTCGTGATAGTCGACGATTTCCATGGTATCGGGGACAAGTAGGGCAATGGAGAGCGCAACTATGGTGAACAGCGTGGCAACCACCGACCAATTATCGCCCGTCAGGTTATTCACCAATGTTTCTGGCAAATAGCCGTGACGCATCGCCCAACGGTCAGCGGACACTCGAATGTGGTCCTGGTGCGCGACACCATCATTTAATCCGATCATCGCCAGCAGCAAACGCTGTGCTGTCGTCATATCTGCGGCGCGGAATAGGACCATGCCGATGGCAAAGGCGACGAATGTGGCGAACCACCCGAAGAACGCCGCATAGATTGTCGCCGGACGTGGACCGCGGATCACTCGCCAAAAATGATTAAGCGCCAACAGCACGCCGTTGAATACACCCCAGACGATGAAAGTCCAATTGGCTCCGTGCCAAAGGCCGCCTAGCGCCATAGTCATTATCAGATTGAAGGTGCGCCGCGGGGGTCCGCACTTGCTTCCCCCCAACGGGATGTAGACGAAATCGCGCAAGAAGCGCGACAAGGTGACGTGCCAGCGCCTCCAGAGATCGATCGTGTTCGTCGATCGAAATGGCGCGGCAAAGTTGATCGGCAACCGCAAATTGAACAGCAGACCAAGGCCCACTGCCATGTCGCAATAGCCGGAGAAATCAAAATAGAGTTGCGCCGAGTACGCGAATGCCGCTCCCCAGGCTGCAAACGCAGTTACCGGCTCGCGCAGGTACGCGGCATCGAAGACCGGCGCGATGTGGGGCGCGAGCTGGTCGGCAATCAGGACTTTCTTACCGAGCCCGAGACAAAAGACCGTAAGGCCGACAGCAATGTTTCGAAAATCGACCTTGTAACGCGCTGCGTCCGCGAGTTGAGGGCCGAGTTCGTTCCAGCGCACGATCGGGCCGGCGATGAGATGCGGGAAGAAAGACACAAACAGGGCGTAGCGCGGGAATTCCACGGTGGCGCGGCTTCGCCAAAGCTGCACCAGAAATGCAATTTGCACGAAGGTGGTGAACGACAGTGCGAGCGGCACGTTTGGCGGCGGCGGTTCTCGATGCTGAAGGATAGCGAGAATGAATTCTTCGTATTTGAAATAGCAGAGCACCATTAGATTAATCGCCACCCCGAGCACCATCAGCAAGCGTGCGCCGCGCTCGGGCATCGTGACAATCGCGCGAGCAAGCAAAAAATTGAGTAGAATCGACAGAATGGGCAGCAAGACAAATGGGGGGTTCCACCAAGCGTAAAAGGCGAGCGAAGAAAGTGTAGTGACGATCGCAGCGGCCGTTAAATTACGGGAGGCGGTCCAAAAATGTAAAGTTACCGCAAGCGGAAGAAAGAGAAAAATAAACTCGGAAGTATTGAAGAGCATTCCGGTCTACTTGGATGCTGCGTAACCGCTGCGGAACCAGCCTGAAAGCAAAGCCGCCGCACTGCCGAGAAGCGTTATGAACTTGCGCCGCTGCATGTACGACCCCCAAGCTCAGTATAGCCAGTATCTTAGCGGCTCAAACGAGTACTTCGATAGTGGCTGAGCCTGTATTAAAACCATTGCCGCAGTGCACAGCCAATGTCGCTTATGGGTCAAAAGCCGACAAGAAATGTCTTGCGTTCTCGGAAGTCCTCCTGGAGCGATAATTCCGCAGTAAGGCTTTGCACACGAATGGCGTGCGCATTCTCGCCGCGTGGTCCCTCGGTCGCGGCTGCAATCACTGCTAAGCTGATCCATGCTCCTTCTGAAACGCGCCTCCAAAAGCCGCCCAGACGGCCAATGGTCAGATGACGGCTACGACGTGTTCGACGGCAACCAGCACATCGGCCGCATCTTGTGGACCCACGCCGCACCGGAAGATCGCCGCTGGTTTTGGATGATCAAGGCGCGGGTGCCGCAGTATCCGCATGATCGGGGCTACGCGGCAACGCGCGAGGAAGCGATGGCAGCGTTCAAGTCCGCGTGGTCGACTGAAGCGGCCTAAGCCTTCTTTGTTTCTAAAGCTGAGCCCCCACGCGCGGGGTAGAGCGTGGGGGCGGAGCGGAGGCTGGAGAACAGAGCGAGCTGGACGGGTTAAGCTCGCTCGGTCACTGGCAAGCTACAGCGGATTAGGCGAAGCAAGTGTGATCAGCGTCACACCTCGATTGCGAAACTTTGGGGGGGGCGACTTGGAATGTCGCAATACTTGCGGCCCTGTCGATCATCGGCTGTTGGCTCACTTCGATTAAGCCGCGCTCGACCTTTCAAGACCGGACGTTTCAATTTCTGCAATCTTGCGGCGGATGGCCTCTATCTGTAAGTCTAGCCATTTGCGTCCATGCTCATTATCCATTCCGTTTTCTTTTAGCTGGGCTGCGTAATTGCGACGGACCATTGTCAGGCCGTCATCTCGCTGGTCTTCCGGCAGTGCAACAATTCTCTTTGCTACTGCTTCTGACAACGACCCAATTCTCACCGCAAAGGCCGCTTGTTGTTTTAGCGTTGGATAATCAATCATACGGTCGACCGTAAAATTAAAATGGGCAGCAGCTCATATTGGGCAAACATAAAAGTGAGTGCAGACAAGCGTGTAGTCCCCTGCTTGTTTGCTCCCCATGTCCGCCGCGGTCTCAAGCGTTTCGTCGGAGACTTCGTAAGTGAGCATCTCTTCTCCAGGTCGGGCGCGTCCGATGGTGGTGTCGTTCATCGACGCCTCTAGGTCCTAACATCCCGACGTAATTTTTATACCGCTGCAACCGGGATAATTCAAACTGTTCCGGCCCCGCATGAACGGATGGTCAAACATACCAATAACCTGCGAACGCTCGCCGTGCCTCAAGCGATGGCGGATTTCAAGGTAGCGTGGGAGCGAACGGGGTAATCTGCGCGCTTGATCGAGCAGCGCGGAAGACACTGACCGCTCATATTGCCGGCCGCGCAATGTCGTGATCTGCCAGGGGCTATGTAATCCCTATAGGAAACTGCGCGCTTCCAGTCCTCATTTCGAACACTCTGAGACCTGCACCTCGCAAGCCTTGCCGCCGCCGTTCACGCACTTGTTCTGGGCGTCCGCGCGCGCCTGACCATCGCTATTGCCAAGGCCCCAAAAGGCAGTCGTGCCTTCGCCCGAGGCCACCGCTCCGCATTTGCGCATGAACCACACCATCACTTCGCAGTCATTACCGTTCTGCGCGCACTTCTGCATAGCGACGCTTTCCGCTTTCGCCCGGTTGCCCCAATGATAGGAGCGGCCCCAGGCCCTGCTACCGGTACTCGACGCATTGACCATGTTCGTACCTATTGCAACCGTACAAGCATTGAGCCCGTGTTGGCGCGCTCGCTGTCAGCGAGACCAAGACGCCAAACGCCGTCATCGCAATTCCTCTCGCCGGTCTCATGGCTCGCCCGTATGCGTTTGCAGGTTACAGGATCGCATCCTTACAGGCGGTGCCGACCTCATTAACAGGGATTCGTAACGATAGATCAGAGCAACGTTTGAAGCCGACCCCATGACAGCTACAAAATGGGGCTGCGTGACTTGACGAAAATCGCGCGTGAGATCGTATCGGTGGACCGGATAACGTGGACCCACGCTGCGCCGGAAGATCGCCGCTGGTTCTGGACGATCACGGCGCGGGTGTCCGCAATACCCGCGTGATCGAGGCTACGCGGCGAGCCGTGAGGATGCGATGGTGGATTTCAAGGCGGCGTGGGAACGCAAGCCGTAAGGGATTAGAGTTTATAGCCCACGATTACCAGTGCGATCCAGCAGGCAACGGTGAGCGCCGCATACATCCACTTCTCTCCAATAGATCGCTTCTCAACCCAGACCTGCTTGAAGGCTAGAGTTCCTGCGACGAATGCGAAAATCAGAAGGACTGTCTTCACGAGATGATCCTCAAGTCCGAGACTTACAATTTCCACCGTCTCGATCTCACTCGGCAAGCCGGCTTCGTCGTAACGATATACGATGAAGACGGGGCTGAAACTGGCCGTAACTATGCCATTTCCAAGCCGCGAGGAAGTCAGTTTGAAAGTTCCAGATTTTAAAAATGATAATCATCGAGATAAAGGCATCTTAATTTCGAGGGTTCATTTTTAACCGATGCAACGCATATTGGCCGCATTGGCCTTTATGGTCAGTGCCGATCTTTTTCTAACTAACGGTAAGTATATGGAAGCGATTTGGCAGATGGCGACCGTGCTGACCCAGCATTTCTAGCTAGAGATTAAGCGCCAAAAACAGGAAGACCGCCTCGCGGCGGTCTCTCCGAAACCCGATCATGTTATTGTCAGGGCAGCCGTATCCCGTTTACGCAGCATCGCCTACTGCGTCATGCGACCGCGCAAGAGCCTGAAGAATATTAGCCCGGCTCACAACGCCGACGATTTTTCCGTGATCGACGACCGGAACGCGTTTGATCCGATGCTTATCGAACAAGGCTACCACTTCGCCGAGTGCCATTTCTGGGTTCGCGACAATCACTGGCTTAATCATTACATCGGCGGCTTTAACGCCGTGCGACTTCAAGAAATCGCTTCCCTCGAGGTGAATCAAATCGGCTTCACTTACAATCCCGCTGAGTATTCCATCCTTATCCAACACCGGGACTGCGCTGATCCGGTTGGCTAGCAAGGTCCTCACAATATCGAGCACCGGCGTATTAAGCCCAACAGTGACGATGCTAGTAGTCATAACATCGGAAGCTCTCATGGGTGCTTCCTTATTTGCGGCCTGTGCAAGCAAGAAACGTCCGTTACCACACAAACCGATATAAGGCGTTGACCAAGATCAATAGCCACTCAGAATCGCTGGTCGCCCGCGCCCAACGGCGCGCACACGATTGTCGTGCCGTGAGCAGGCGATGGCGGATTTCAAGGCGGCGTGGGAGCGAATGGACAATCTGCGGGTTTGATCGAGCAGCGCGGACGCGATGCTGAGATGCTGGATTTTGTCGCCGAGATCGCTGCCCACGCCCGCCACGCCTTGCCCCTAGTCCATAGCGATCCGCGTGCCGGTTGCGCCATTCAACAGTCGCTTGAGGTGGAAGCTGGCAAGTTGATCATCAGCGTGCCTTCCAACATGCGCTGCGAACGCCGCGATTGTTCCTGGGTCGCCAGCTCCAAGTTTGGCAAATGCCTCCAGATAACTTTTCGTGGAGGGATCTTCGTATTGTTCCGGTCGCAAAGGCTCGAAGGCGCGAAGGGGCTCCGACCTACCCCTTAGCAAGAGGTCCCCCACCGGCCGGCCTCGGAAGTCCTTTACCTTTGCCGCCAGGATTGCGCTGACGCAAATGCGAGTGCCGAGTTGCTTGTTAGCGGCTTCCAGGCGCGCCGCGATGTTGATGGTGTCGCCATAAGCTGTGTAGTCGAAGAAACGCCCGCCACCAAAATTGCCGACAATCGCCGATCCTGCATGAACACCAATACGTGTCACTCCGAGCGCGATGCCCTTCTTGCGCCACCGCCCGCGGAATGATTGCGCGTATTCGTCCAACGCCAATGCGCACGCAACAGCTCGGGCAGCATGGTCTGGCTGCTCGCCGGGGGCTCCGAACAGCACATGCAAGGCATCGCCGACGATCTTTGCAACCGTCCCGTCGTGCGCGAACACGAGATCGGTCATACCCGTGAGGTAGTCGTTCAGAAGTGGCCCAAGCACGTCGGGTTCGAGCGTCTCCACTAACGCGGTGAAGCCGGCAATATCGGTGAACAGCGTCGCAATCTCACGACGTTGTCCGCCGAGGTCAATCGCGTCCGCATCGCTGGCAAGCCGTTCAGCCAGATTGGGCGAGAAGTAACGTGAGAGCGATGCGTGCGCCCGCTCGGCTTCCGCCTGTCGCCGGCGGGCTTCGCGCAAGGTCTCCACATGTCGAATGGTCTTGGCGATTGTCGTCTCAAGATCAAGAAAATCGATGGGCTTGGTCAAGAAATCGAACGCGCCCCGGTTCATCGCGGTGCGAATGTTGGCGATATCGCCATAGGCCGAAACGATGATGGTGGAGAGCTTCTCCTCGTTGTCCTGCAGCTTCTGGAGGAGCGCCAGCCCGTCCATCCGCGGCATATTGATGTCGGTAACCACCAAATCGACGTCCCGGTTGGCCTCCAGAACGGACAGGGCTTCGACACCATCGCGGGCGAATAGAAAGCTGACGGCGCCATCCCGGATCTGGTGCCGGAATTTCTGCTGGATGAGCACTTCCAGGTCCGGCTCGTCATCGACAACCAGGATCTGTGCGGTCATGCGGCGCGTTCAACCCGCGTTTCGATTTCGCTGCGGAGCGTCCCGAAATCGATCGGTTTGGTCAGGAGTGCCTCGGCGCCGTTCTCCAGCGCCTGGCGTTTCGTCTCTGCATCGCCATAGGCCGTAATCATGATGATGGGGACATCCGGCCGCATGGCTTTGGCCTTGGGCAGGAGCTCAAGACCGCTCATCCCCGGCATGTTGATGTCGGACAGGATCAGGATGAGCGACACGCCCGCCGCATCAGTGATGCGCTGAAGGGCAGCGGGAGCAGACTGGGCAAACTCCATCGTGAAGCGACCGGCGCGCAGGTCATGCCGGAACTGCTGGCGGAACAGCACCTCAACGTCCGGCTCATCGTCGACCACGAGAATGAGTAGGTTCACGGGCCCCCTCCCGATTTGGCAATGGTTGCAGCCCCACGCGGTAGAACAATCCTGAACTCGGTAAACGCGCCAGGCTGCGTATCGACCTCAATAGACCCGCCATGTTGCTTGACGATGATGTCGTGGCTGATGGAAAGGCCAAGCCCGGTGCCCTCGCCGACGGGCTTCGTCGTGAAAAACGGATTGAACATCTTTGCCTTCACCTCGGGCGGAATACCAGTGCCATTGTCTCGGATCCTGATCTCCACGCTGTCTCCGAGGTTCTTGGTCGCGGCCACCAGGATCGGCTCATAGTCGCCTCCATTGGCATCCGCCTTGCGCTTGGTCGCCGCATAAAAGCCGTTTGAGATCAGGTTGAGCAGCACCCGCGTAATATCCTGCGGGAATACATCGGCCTCGCCGGTGGTTGGATCGAACGATCTTTCCAGAGTGATGTTGAAGCCCTGCTTCTCGGCCCGCGCCCCGTGATAGGCGAGATTGAGGCTCTCCTCGACGACGGCGTTGATATCGACCGGCCGGTGCTCTTGTGAGCCCTGGCGCGAATGCAGCAGCATGTTCTTGACGATCGAGTCGGCGCGCTTGCCATGCTGTACGACCTTGTCGAGATTGCCCTGCAGCATATCCGCAACCTCGTTGATCTCCCCCCGTAGCTTGTTGTCGAGGCTGGCTCCGGCTAGCGCCTCCCGCAATTCATCAATGAGCTCGACCGAGATGGCCGAGAAATTATTGACGAAATTGAGCGGGTTCTTGATCTCGTGCGCGATGCCGGCGGTTAGTTGGCCGAGTGAGGCCAACTTCTCGGTCTGCACCAAGCGATCCTGGGCAGCCCGCAATTCCTCCAGCGACTTCGCCAGTTCGCGCGTGCGGGCCTCCACGTTTTCGAACAGCCGCGCATTCTGGATCGCCAGCACGGACTGCGCTGCGAACGTCTGCAGAAGATCGACTGTACTCTTTGGAAACTCGCCGGGCTGTTTGCGCCGGACGACAAGAGCGCCGACGATCCGATCGGCACCAAGTAGGGGCACGACCAGCAGGGCGCGGAACCCGGCGCGGACGATGATATCAAGCGTGGCCGACGAATCGGTCTGAATGTCCGGGATCTGGATCGGCATGCGCTGCTCTGCAGCCTTGCCGATCGCTGTCTCACCGAGGTGCATGTGACGATCCTTGATCTCGGCGATGATGGTTTCGTCCATTCCATAGGTCGCGCGCAAGCGAAATTCCTGGTGGGCCTCCTCGAACACATAGATCGCACCGGCCTCGGTGCTGGAGAGCTCCGTCGCCTTGGCAACGATGGTGGTCAGTACGGTTTCGAGATCAACGCTCGAATTAACCGACTGAGTGACTTCGCCAAGTGCCCGCAGTTCCTTGACCGACTGCGCAAGTTCGCCGGTGCGGGCCTGAACCTCCTCGAACAACCGCACGTTCTCGATCGCAATCACCGCCTGGTCGGCAAAGGTGGTGACCAGCTCAATCTGTTTTTCTGTATATGGTCTCACGGCCACTCGCATGAGCGTAAAAACACCGATCGTTTCCCCCTCTCTCAACAGTGGAACTGCGAGACTGCTGCGATATTCGCCGCGCATTTGATAGCCGGTCCCAGTGTATTCCAGATCGGCCAGTACATCCGGAATGTGAACGGTCTTGCCTTCCAGAATCGCGCGTCCAGTAATCGTCCCACGTCCAGGGACAATCGGATTTTTGCTGGTAAATTCCTCAAATTCGCGAGAAGTTTTATAGCCTGAGGCCAACCGAAAAACTGCACCATCGCGCTTGAAAATGATCGCTCTGTCCGCATCGCACAGCCGAGCTGCCAATTCGACAAGCGTATCGAGAACGGGCCGCAGATCGAAGGCTGAACGGCTAATGACCTTGAGCACGTCGGCGGTGGCGGTCTGCTGTTGCAACGATTCGGAAAGCTCGCGTGAGCGCTGCTGTTCGGCCTCGAACAGTCGTACATTCTCGATAGCAATCACTGCTTGATCGGCGAAGGTCTTCACCAGCTCTATTTGCTTCTCAGTGAACGGTCGACGAACGGATCGAACCAGCGCAATCACACCAACTAGAGTTCCTTCTCTCAGAAGCGGAACACCCAGCATCGTGCGATAGCCACCAAGCTTCGAGACCTCCATCGAATACTCCGCGTCACTCCAAATGTCGTGGATGTGGACGACGTCCCGGCTAAGCAAGGTTCGCCCGACACACGATCCACGATTCGGCTCGATTGAGGTATTCTCAAGGTATTCGCGGTGCCCACTAGCGACGGATTGATACACGGCGGCTAAACGATAGGCCGATCCACTTGGCCGCCAGATGTTTACTATATCTGCTTCGCATAAACGGGCCGCCGATTCGACGAGCGTGTCGAGCACCACCTGTAAGTCGAAAGTCGATCGGCTAATGACCTTGAGCACGTCGGCGGTGGCGGTCTGCTGCTGTAAAGACTCGCTCAAATCTTCCGTGCGCTGGCGCAGCTCGCTGAGCAGCCGCGTGTTCTCGATGGCGATGACGGCCTGAGCGGCGAAGTTCTTGACGAGCTCGATCTGCTTTTCGGTAAACGGGCGGACTTCGGTGCGGTAGATAAAAATAGCGCCAACCAGCGCATCATCCTTGAGCATCGGCACGCAAACGGAAGATCGCGCGCCCCCAAGCCTCGCTGCCGCGCCGACTACCGCTTCAGCAGTGTCGTCGGCGCTATGGCTCACCTGTCTTGTCTTTATGACGCGATCAAGGTGGCTGCCCGGCGTGGGTCGAAACGATGTGGATTGCGTAAAGTATTGAGCAAGCTTCGGGGGGGTACCCACTCCTGCCGCCCAGCTGGCGTTATTGCCGTCGATGAGGAACAGGTTGCCGAATTTGGCCTCGCAGATACGTACAGCGTTCGCCAGCATGGCATTGAACACCGGTTCAAGCTCGCCGGGGGATGAGCTGATGACCTTCAGCACCTCCGAGGTCGCCGTCTGCTGCTCCAGCGATTCGCTCAATTCATGTGTACGCTGTTGCTCGGCCTTGAATAGCCGGACATTCTCGATCGCGATTGCGGCTTGGTCGGCAAATGTCGTCAGGAGAGCGATGTGCTTTTCCTCGAATAGTCGCACCTCGGTCCTGCGGACCAAGATAGCACCGAGCGCCCGGCCTTCCTTGATCAGAGGCACCGCGAGGGTTGTGCGATGCCCCAACTGGCGCGCATATTCACGGCCTGCCGAAAAATCATCGCCAGCGTTCTGCAGATCGATAACGTGCACCGGCTTCAGATCGTAAATCGAGCGCCCCGTAACATTGGAGCGATCGAGCACCATCTCCAGCGTGCGCCCAAGTTCACCGAACCAGGCGGCATCGCGCAGGGTATCGCCTTCGAGAAGAAAAACATCGACGAACCGCGCCTCGCAAATGCGCGCTGCGTGTTTGGCTACCGAATTAAGCACCGGCTGGACGTCGTTCGGCGAAGTCGCGATCACGCGCAGGATTTCGCCAATCGCCCTCTGCTGATCCAGAGCTTCGCGCTGCTCGGTGAGCAGTCGCGTGTTCTCGATGGCGATGACGGCCTGGGCGGCAAAGTTCTGTACCAGCGCAATATGCTTGTCGGTGAACGGCCGGACTTCCTGGCGATAAATAGCAAACGCACCGACGAGCTCATTTTCCTTAAGCATTGGGACCATGAGAAGAGTGCGAGCTCCGCCAATATCGGCTAACTCTCTCAGTGGTCGAAAACCCTCGACGTATGCAGGTTCAGACCTTATGTCCGCGACATGTACGAGTTGCCTCGTTTCGGTAAGGCGGCCAATCGGCGTTTCCGGCCCAAAATGAATTAATTGATCATGTCGGCGACCGGCGACTAGCGCGGGTGGGACATTATGGAACGCGACAGCACGGAACCAATCGCGCTCAGCGAGCCATAAGAAACCAAAATTGGCCTCGCAGATACGAGTCGCATTTTCCAGCATGGTCTGGAACACCGGCTCAAGCTCGCCGGGCGAGGACGAGATGACTTGCAGCACCTCCGACGTTGCGGTCTGCTGCTCCAGCGACTCGGAGAGGTCGTCGGTGCGCTGGCGCAGCTCGTTGAGGAGTCGCGTGTTCTCGATCGCGATGACGGCCTGGGCAGCGAAGTTCTTGACCAACTCAATCTGCTTATCGGTGAATGGCCGCACCTCCTGGCGGTAGATGGCGACAATGCCGACCAGCACTTCTTCGTTAAACATAGGCACGCCCAAAAATGTTCGGGCGCCGCTAGATTCAACGAGGGCGACCATGCGGGCATTGCGCTCAATATAGGCCTGCTCCGCGGCGAGGTCGGCGATGTGAACGATCTTCTTCGTTCGAGCAAGCTTGGCCATCGGACCGTGCGGGTTGTCGAGTGGCACAAGTTTCGATCCCAGCTTCAACCAGTTGGGATAAGTGACTCCAACACTTTGGAGCGCAACTACGCGAAAGTCGCCTCCTTCGCTGAGGAACAAATGACCGAATCTGGCTTCGCAGATGCGCGTAGCATTCTCCAGTATCGCTTTGAACACCGGCTCTAACTCACCGGGCGAACTTGAGATTACTTTCAATACTTCCGACGTCGCCGTCTGCTGCTCCAGCGACTCGGAAAGGTCGTCGGTGCGCTGGCGCAGCTCGTTGAGCAGGCGCGTGTTCTCGAAGGCGATGACGGCCTGGGCGGCGAAGGTAGTGACTAGCTCAATCTGATTCTCCGAAAACGGCTGCGGCTTGGTCCTTGAGAGGAAGATCACTCCAACGACTTTTCCTTCCCGCAAGAGTGGGACGCCAAGTGCCGCCCGAAAGCCGCCGGCCTTTTGCGAATCACGTCGGGTGTGATTCGAATCGGCCAACACGTCCGGTATATGTACGACACGCCCGTCAATGGCCGTTCGTCCTACCACAGTGCCGCGATCCACCTTCAGTGGGTGGGATTCCATCCATTCGTGATATTTAGGCGTAAACCCATAGCGTGCGGCCGCGCGGAAGACGTCGCCATTGGGCAGAAAAATAAAGCTGTCCTGGGCCTCACAGAGCCGGGTTGCTGACTCGACCAGGGTGTCGAGGACGGTCTGTAAGTCGAAGGTTGAACGGCTAATAACCTTGAGCACATCGGCGGTAGCTGTCTGCTGTTGCAGCAATTCGCGCAGCTGGTTAAGCAGGCGCGTGTTCTCGATGGCGATGACGGCCTGCACGGCGAAGTTCGACACCAGTTCGATCTGCTTGTCGGTGAACGGCCGAACCTCCTGGCGGTAGATGGTGAAGGCACCGATCATTTCATTCTCCTTCAGCATCGGAACAGACAGAAGCGTACGTATGCCGCCAACTTCGACCCCCTCAACGAACAGGGGATCGCGTTCGGCATAAGCCCGCTCTGCAGCCAAGTCGGCAACGTGGGTCACGGATTTGGTCGCCACCATGCGACTGGTCGGGGTTTCCGGGCCGGGGCGGAATGGTGAACTCCTGCGTGATTCAGCAAAAGCTGGCGGTGTGTTATGCGACGCAACTAAGCGCAAGCTGTCGCCGTCCCAGCGATAAATATGTCCAAACTTGGCGTCGCAAATTCGCACGGCATTCTGCAGCATGGCTTCAAACACCGGCTGAAGGTCGCCGGGAGATCTGGAGATCACCCGTAGTACTTCCGACATCGCGGTTTGCTGCTCCAGCGCCTCGTCGCGCTCGCGGGTACGAAGGTCAAGTTGTTCTTGCAGATCGGCAGCCGTGGCCCCGCGACGGCGCACGCCCTTTGGCGCATTGCGGCCCTTCGGCGCCCCTTTACCTGGTTTACCGCCTGCTTTGTCGCGCCGTCTCATTGCCTCCCCCGAGGCTCAGGGCGAGCGATATTAACGGTTTAATCTTCCACCCTGAAGGGGCCAGAATGACTTATGGCGCAGGCTTCCTGAGCGGTCTGCCAGGTTCTGAGCTGGTTACCTGACATAGCGGCAGGTTGACCGATTGCCCCAAGGAAACTAGGCGCGCTGTTTTTCGCGCCAGCGCGGCCCGTGGTAGTTTTCGAGAGCCTTCGCCTCACGCTCCTTTTCTTCGCGCTCCTACCGCTCCCGTAGAGCCGGCGCCTTTGGCGAAACTCCTCTTCGTCCGCTTCTCCATAGCCCGCTCCTGCCGAGGGTGGCTCCATTAGAGCCAGCAGCGTTGCTTGCCCTTCCAACTCTGCCTCGACGCGTACAGCCCAGGTGCCCTTCGTGGGTCCGCTGACCCTCCTGGTCTCGGCGTCGATCGCCGGGAGCCGGAGAGAGGCGGCGCAGGGCCAGCCGACGGGCCTGCATCTATTTCCCGGATGCAGACGGTACTATCGGTGCCAATGTTGCCTGAGTTGCGAGCATAGCCATCGGCGGCGTTTGCTCGGGTCGGGAGCCTTCGGTTGCCCAAGGAAGGTTCCCCCGCGTCGTCATCTCCGGCGATGCCCGCCGGTCGGCTGGTTGCTCATTTGCATCGGACGGCTGGAAGGGACTAAATTGCCGCTCGATGTGGCGAGGGACAGCGACCAAACCGACCCCGCTTCGTCTGTCACGCTCGATCGTCCTCCCGGGCCGGGCGTACCCCTTTCCTCCAAGCTCAGTGTCCGTCGGGTTCGTCGCCCGACGGACATTGTGTTTCTCGATGGTGATGGTCATGGCCGTATCCTCCGCGCCGACTGGCCTAAGCGCGCGGCCCGTGTTGTTGCGGCAGAGCGCTCGGCGAATGACGTCGGCGCGCCGTGCTGGAGCACGAACGGCAAGATGATCGTGGCGTAACCCTCCCGATTCGGAAGGTTGGACCACTGCGGAAATTGTCCTTTGCGCCTGACTACGCGGCGGTGGGCGGTCATTCGGCGGTCTCCAACACCGGCGCTCCAAACTGGTCGCGTGGAATCTCGTTGCCCCAAACGGTCCAGCTGGCGACCGGCTTGCGGCCGTAAAGTTCGAGGTACGGGCCTGGAAAAAGCCGCTCGATGCGACGGCGCACTTCATCGGGCTTGACGCTGTGCTGGCCGACTGGTGTGAACACGACCTGGTGCACGTCGGTCGCGAGGCGCGTCGGCGAACCCTTGGTAGCAAGCAAGCAAATTTCGCTATTGCTCCGCGTCCAGTAGCCCATGCCTGTACGGAGACCTTCGCTGTCGGTGTTCGATTTCACCCACACGAACCCCGCTGTGGACGGCTTGAAACCCCATGCCTCGATCACCGCAACGTGGGTGCCGCTCGCAATGTGAGGCCATGTGCACCAGAGCAATAGCGCGCAGTGATCGGTCGCGAGCGCTGCAACCGGCAACTTCATAATCTGTTCGACGGTGCTGGTGTCGTAGTGGGTGTCCGGTGCAGATAAAACCTTGCCGTTCGGCCCTCCCCAAGTGTCCAACGGCCATGGCGGGTCGGCATAAATGACAGGGAACCGCCTGCCGGATTCGGCGAGCGCGAAAAAATCGTCGACGACGCAGCGATGCTCGATAATTTTGCCGTGCCGCTGCTTCGCGCGCGCTATCTCGGCTTCCATAATGAAACGCTGCGCCATGCGGTCGTAAGCATGCTTGCTCGCGCTTTCGACCTTGCCCTCGAAGCGGTCCGAATCCAACGCCGCCAGCTTTTGCCAGCGCGAGGACTGCGTCTTGTTGATGCCGAGGTCGGGTAGTCTAGGCTGTGATGTAGGGGTAGCAACGCGCGACCCGTTGGCAGCCTTGCCAGCGTGCCGTTCCCTCCGGGCCGCCATGTCGATGAGCAGTTCGCCCGCCCGGCGCTCGGCGCGCATCCTAATCTCGGTCGCCTGTGTTATGAGGGTCGTGTCTTTGGCCTGCCTGGCATAGGCCTGCATCGCGACCGCATTGTTGCGGATGTTCTTGACCTCGTCGACACGGTGCGCTTCGACTAGCACGCGCTTGGCCGCGTCGTAGCGAACTAGGCTGGTTGCGTCGGGGGTGGTGGTGGTGGTAGTGAACGCCGCGCGATGGTTTGTAAGTCGCGCAGGAAGCACTTTAACGGAGGGATGTGTAGTTAGAGAGGTTTGTAAATGTAAGCCATTGACAGTGCTGACTCCTGCCATTTCAGCAGGGGTCGCCAAATTTCCTCTGTGATTTGTAGGATTTAGCCCACCCCGCCGGGTTTCGCCGGCGCGTCCGGGAAACTCATATTTAACAAGTTTGGAACACCAATAGAGGGAACCGACGATCCGCCCCTTCTAGTTGGAATGCGCATACGTTCATGTCCGCGTCGCCAGCAGAATTGCCGATCAAGACCGCCGCCAACCCGAGCCCTGTCGTCGAGGCCCCGCCGCTTGCGCCGGGCGGCGCCCCGCTCTGCTACGTGGTCGACGACGACTCCAGCATCCGACAATTCCTGTCGCTGGTGCTGCACGGTTCGGGCATCGACACCATGGAATTTGCCGACGGCGCGGCGCTGCGCCAATCGGCCGACAAGCGCGTGCCTGATCTCATCGTGCACAATATCGCGCTCGACTCTGCCGACGCCATCGAATCGTTGGTCGCCCTCGGCGCGCGCGGGTTTCCCGGCGCTGTGCAACTGACGAGCAGCCGCGGCGCCGCAGTGCTCGAGCACGTCAAGAGCATCGGCGTCGAGCGCAAGCTCAACATGCTGCCGGTACTCAAGAAGCCGTATGAAACGGAAGCGATCGTCAAGATCATCCAGGGTCTCAAGCTCGGCGTGCCGGAAGCCACCGACCGCATCGAGCTCGAACAGGCGCTCGCCAATAAATGGATCGAGTTCTGGTATCAGCCGAAGGTCAGCCTGCGCAAAAAGCAACTTGCCGGCGCGGAAGCCTATGCCCGCGCGCGTCATCCGCAACACGGTGTCCTGCTGCCAACGGCGTTCATGCCGGGCGCCTCGGAAGCGAACATCATCAAATTGTCCGAGCTCGCCTTGGCCAGCGCGCTCAAGACCGCTGTCGTTTTTTCAAAGCTCGGCGTCAATATTCCGCTCACTGTGAATATAGAGCCCGAGATTCTGGTTAAGCTGCCGATCGAGGAGATCGTGAAGGCCCGCCGCCCGAGCGCGGATAACTGGCCGGGCCTGATTATCGACGTGCGCGAGCAACAGATCATCTCCGACCTTGCGCTCGCCAGCACGCTCAGCAAGCGGCTGCAGCCGCACAATGTGCATCTCGCCATCGACGAATTCGGCGCCGGTCATCCGGCCTTGGCCCGGTTCGGTGAGATGCCTTTTGTCGAGCTCAAGCTCGATCGCAAATTCATCACCGATTGCGGCACCGACAAGGTCAACATGCCGTTGTGCAAGTCGGTGATCGACCTTGCCCATCATCATCGGCGCAGCGCCGTCGCCATGGGCATCGAAAAGGCCGGCGACGTCATGGCGCTGGTCAGCATGGGATGCGATTTTGGCCAAGGCTTCCTGCTTGGGCAGCCGATGGCGGAAGAGCGCTTCATCGCATTGCTGCAGCGGCGCTCGGGCCCGCAGGCCCGCGAACTGCCGGCGGCGGCGCGCTAGGCCCGCCGGGGCCGGCACTGTTTACCCGCCGATCGACGTCAGTGCGTCCAGGCGTCGCGGCGCTTAAAGGAGAAATTATCCGAATAGGACATGCCGTGGCGCACCGGCGGCACCGCTTCGGTTACCTGATAGGCGATGCCATGCCGCTCGCAATAAGCGATCGCCTCTTCCTTGCTGGGGAAGCTCAGGCGCACCTGCTGGCGCATGTCGCCGGAGGAGGTCCAGCCCATCAGCGGCTCCACCGTCCGCGGAGTCTCGGGCTCGAAATCGAGCACCCAGGCCTTGGTCTTGGCGGTGCCAGACTGCATGGCGGACTTGCCCGGCTTGTAAATGCGCGCTGTCATGGAATGTGAACCGGTTGGCTTTGGTCAGCGTCCGTATAAGCCCGGGCGGCAACACTGGCAACAATACGACGATACCGCTGAAAAATCAGTGGATTGATTGGTCGGGGCGGCAGGATTCGAACCTGCGACCCTCTGCTCCCAAAGCAGATGCGCTACCGGGCTGCGCTACGCCCCGACGGACCGAGACTTGGAGCGGTTGGTACACGCTTGCGCTAAGGCCAGCAAGCAAGCCTCAGCGGACGTTGAAAATCGGCGAAGCAACCCGGTCGCCCGGCGCGATCCCGAATTTCCGGGCGGTTCCGCCGATTACCTCCAACACCGCGCGCACCGGCCCGTTCGAGGGAATGATCCGCGTCGACAGCGGCTCGGTGTTCTCGGCGATGCTCAGGATGCGGCCGTCGCCGCGGATAAAGATCATGTCGAGCGGGATGTAGGTATTCTGCATCCAGAAGCCGACGTCCTGCTCGCGGTGGAAATCGAACAGCATGCCGCTGCCTTCCGGCAGTTCCTTGCGGAACATCAGCCCCTTCTCGCGCTCGGCGTCGGTTTCGGCGATTTCGACCGAAAATGCATGCACCCCGGTCTTGCTGGCGATCTCGAGCGTTTGCTGCCCGGCCGGCCGAGCCGGGCCCGGGGCAACCAGAAATCCGACGAGGATAAAGGCGGTCCATCGCAAGGCGCGCATGCGTTTCGCCTTTACGCGGATGCCGGTCGGGCGGCAATGGGAAATTCGGTCAACCGTCCAGGCGGGACACGGTCGGGATCAGTGCGACGCAGGACCGAGCGATCCGCCATCGGGACGAACCTCGGCCGCCATCAAGCCCTTCGGCCCGGGCCCGAAACGGACCAGGACGGTCTGGCCCGGCCGCAGCTCGGCGAGGCCATAGCGGCGCAACGTCTCCATGTGGACGAAGATGTCGGGCGTGCCCTCGCCGCGGGTGAGGAATCCGAACCCGCGCAACCGGTTGAACCACTTCACCTGGGCGCGCTCGAGCCCGCTGGTCGGTGTCACCGTGACGTGGGTGCGCGGCGGCGGCATCTGCGCCGGGTGAACTGCGGTGGACTCGTCCATCGACAGAACACGGAATGCCTGCAAGCCCTTGGGGCGTTGCAGCACTTCACATACTACCCGCGCGCCTTCATAGGCGGTCTGGTAGCCGTCACGACGCAGGCAGGTCACGTGCAGCAGCACGTCGGCCATGCCATTGTCGGGGATGATGAAGCCGAATCCCTTGGCGACGTCGAACCACTTGATGACACCGGTCACTTCGATAAGGTTGGCCGCCGTTTCATCGACGAATTCTCTGACCGCTCCCGGCCGGAGATTGCTTCCAGGCATTTTTGATTCAACCCCGTCCGACGCCATGATGCCGCACGCCGCCGCTTTCTGGCGCCTCTTCAAGGGCGCTTCAACGAATCTGCTGAATTCAAGATAACACCGGGCCTGAAGCGGCAAAGTGCAAAATAGGCTTGCGCACAGGTCTGTGCACAGCGCAGCACCCGGCGAATCAGTTCGCGATGAAGGGTCCGAGCGCGTCGCCGATGTCGTGATGCACGACCAGATCCGCGAGATCGTCGAACTCGGTCGGCTCGCGATTGATGATGACGAGGGCCGCGCCGTTGCGTTTGGCCATGAGCGGGAAACCCGCCGCCGGCCACACCACCAGCGACGAGCCGATCGCGAGAAACAGATCGCAACTTCGGGTCAATTGCTCGGCCCGCTGCATCGCAGCGGCCGGCATCGACTGTCCGAACGACACGGTGGCGGTCTTGATGTAGCCGCCGCAGGCGCATTCAGGCGCGTGCTGGTCGGCGGCCTCGAATTTTTGCTTCACCCACGACAATTCATAGCGTTGATCGCATTCAAGGCACACGGCGTAAGTGGTGTTGCCGTGCAATTCGACGACGTCGTCGGCCGCAAAGCCGGAGGCCTGATGCAGGTTGTCGATATTCTGCGTCACCAGTGCCGGAACCTTGCCGGCACGATAGAGGCTTGCCAGCGCACGGTGGCCCCGCCCCGGCTTCGCCTTGGCGAAACTCTCTTCCATGACGAAACGCCGGCGCCAAGCCTCGTCGCGCATCTCGGCGCTCGCGACGAAGGCGTCGAACGGGATCGGCTGGTTCTTGGTCCACAGTCCGCCGGGCGAGCGGAAATCCGGGATGCCGCATTCGGTGGAGATGCCCGCCCCGGTGAACGGGACGATGCGTGCGCGCGCCCTCGATCAGGTCGCGCAAGCGTGAAATCGCTGTCTCAAGATCGGGCGCTACCATTATTATATAGTCGTCCGGTCCGGGCGGGCCGCCCATCGTTCATGAGGTTTGAGCCATGAGATATCTGCACACCATGCTACGCGTACGCAATCTCGATGCCGCGCTCGATTTCTATTGCAACAAGCTCGGCCTCAAGGAAACCCGCCGCCGGGTCGACGAGAAGAACCGCTATACGCTGGTGTTCCTGGCCGGGCCGGACGACGAAAAGTTGGTCGAAGACAGCAAAAAGAACGGGCGGCCCGGGCCGGAAGTGGAACTCACCTTCAACTGGGACACCGAGGACTATGGCGAGGCGCGCTATTTCGGGCACCTGGCCTACGAAGTGGACGACATCTATGCCACCTGCGACCGCTTAATGAAGGCGGGTGTCACCATCAACCGCCCGCCGCGCGACGGCGTCATGGCCTTCGTGCGCTCGCCCGACAAGCATTCCATCGAGCTGTTGCAGAAGGGCGCGGCCAAGCCGCCGCAGGAGCCGTGGAAATCGATGCCCAATACCGGCAAGTGGTAGCTCAAAACCGTCGCTTGCCGCTGGCGGCGAAGCTCTTTATACGTCCCGACAACGCGCCGATCCGGCGCGCGACTGCGCCCTTCGTCTAGAGGCCTAGGACACCGCCCTTTCACGGCGGTAACAGGGGTTCGAATCCCCTAGGGCGCGCCATTGCTGCGCGCGTACGGCGGCCCGCTCATGGCTGCCATGCGCAGGTTCCTGCATTTCGCGCGCATATTTAATGTAGAAATTATGGGCCGGATGATTCCTAGCGGCTAGATTTGCATTGTCCTGCAAAGAGCTCTCCTCGGGAGCGTCAGGCCATGATGAAAAGCAAGAATGTGGTTGCGGAGCTGCGGCGCGACGTGCACTTCATCTGGAACGCCGTGATCGCCGTCGTGTTCATCGGCTTTGCCAGCATCGCGGTGGCGGCGGCCCTGCTCGACTTCTTGTCGATCCGGCACCACTGAGTCGCTACGCGCTGGAAGCGCCCGCCGGCGGATAGACGATGCCGGCCGCCCGTTGAAATCCTCGACGACGAAATGCGCGGTGCCGTTTGAGCCGGCGCGCGCGAGATAGTTCGGGCCGATCGGCGATTTGCCGTGGCCGCCGGGAATATCGAGCACGTAAGCCGGCTGGCACAGCCCGGACAAGCGTCCGCGCAAGGCGCGCATCAAGTTCTGCCCGGTCGCGATATCGGTGCGCAAATGCGCGGTGCCTGGCGCCAGATCGCCGTGATGCAGGTAATACGGCTTGATCCGGCATTCGACCAAGGCGCGCATCAGCTCGCCGAGCACCTCCGGCGTATCGTTGACGCCGTCCAGCAGCACCGATTGCCCGAGCAAAGGTATGCCGGCATCCGCCATGCGCGCGCAGGCGGCGCGCGCCGCCGGCGTCAATTCGCGCGGATGGTTGATGTGCAACGCCACGTAAGTCGGCTTGCCCTTGACCTTGATCGCCCGCACCAATTCCGCCGTGATCCGCGCCGGCTCCGCCACCGGAACGCGGGTGTGGATGCGCAGCGACCTTGACGTGCTCGATGCCGCGCAAGTTCCTTCATCACCGCGCGCAGGCGCCGCGCCGACAGCACCAGCGGATCGCCGCCGGTGAGGATCACTTCCCAGATATCCGGTCGGCCGCGGATATAATCGAGCGCCCGCGTCAGCGCCTCGGCCGACAGCGCCTTGCCCTTGTCCGGCCCGACCATCTCGCGGCGGAAGCAGAAGCGGCAATAGACCGCGCAGATCGGCGTGAGCTTGAGCAGCACGCGGTCGGGATAGCGGTGCACGATGCCCTCGACCGGGCGAGTGCGCGTCGTCGCCGATCGGGTCGCTGAGCTCTTGCGGCTGCGATGTCGAGTTCCGCCGCGTCGGGAACGAACTGGCGCGCGATCGGATCGTGCGGATCGTTGCGGATCGATCAGATCGGCCAGCGCCGGCGGCAGCGCGACCGCGTAGCGCGCGGCCACCGCATCCAAGCGCGGCGCGCTGTTCGGGCGGCGCCAAACCGTGGTCGCACAATTGCGCGGGGGTGCGGAGTGTCGTCATGGCTTAGTCCTCGTCGAATTCACTATGGCTCGGCCACCGGCGTCCAGATCACCTGCTCGATGCGTTGCGCGCCGGTCGCCAGCATCACCAGCCGGTCGAAGCCGAGCGCGATGCCGCACGCCTGCGGCATCACCGCGAGCGCGGCCAGAAAATCCTCATCCACCGGATAGCGCTCGCCGTGGATGCGCTGCTTCTCGGCCATCGCCGTCTCGAAACGCGCGCGTTGCTCGGCGACGTCGGTCAGCTCGCCGAACGCATTGGCGAGCTCGACCCCGCAGGCATAAAGCTCGAAACGTTCGGCGACCTTGTCGCTGCCCGGTTTCGGCCGCGCCAGCGCCGCCAGCGGCAACGGGTATTCATATAACAGCGTGGCGCGGCCGAGGCCGAGGTGCGGCTCGACCCGCTCGGCCAGGATGCGGCTGAAGATATCGCCCCAGGTATCGTCGGCCGCGGTTGCGACGCCGGCCTTGGCCGCCGCGGCGGCGAGTTTCCTGGCGTCGCCCTCCCCGTCCACGACCGTCGCCAGCAGATCGACGCCGGCATGGCGGGCGAACGCTTCCGCCACCGTCACGCGCTCCGGCGCGGCGTAAGGATCGACGGTCTTGCCGCGGAACGTGAACTGCTTGGCGCCGGCGGCGCGCGCGGCTTCCGCCAGCAGCGCCGCGCAGTCGTCCATCAGCGTCTCATAGGGCTCGTTCGCCCGGTACCATTCCAGCATGGTGAATTCCGGGTGATGCAGCGCGCCGCGCTCGCGGTTACGGAACACGCGGGCGAAATCGAAGATGCGCGTCTCGCCGGCCGCCAGCAGCTTCTTGCAGGCGAATTCCGGCGAAGTACGCAAGTACAGCGGCCGCCGCTCACCGCCGGGCCCGATCAATTCGGTGGCGAAGGCATGCAGATGGGTCTCGTTGCCGGGCGAGACCTGCAACGCGGCCGTCTCCACCTCGACGAAATCGCGCTCGGCAAACCAGGCCCGCATGGCCGCGGCGATGCGGTTCCGCGCCAGCAGCAACGGCCGCCGGGCGGCATGGATATCCGGCCAGCCAAAAGGCCGGATTTTGCGCTCACATTTACCCCGTTTGGCTGCCCTGCGGGAAAGACTGGCATCTGCGCTCAGGATCGGTATGGTGCGGCCCGAATCCGCGGTTCCACACCGCCCCCAGCTCAAGGATCGTTATCGTGAAGGTCATCGCTAGTCAGCTCCGTAAAGGCAACATCGTCGATATCGACGGTAAGCTTTATGTCGTCCTCAACGCGGAAAGTTTTCATCCCGGCAAGGGCACCCCCACCACGCAGGTCGATATGCGCCGGATTTCCGACGGCGTGAAGACCCAGATGCGTTACAAGACCACCGATGGGGTCGAACGCGCCCATGTCGAGGAAGTGGAATATTCCTACCTCTACCAGGACGGCGACGGCTTCCATTTCATGAATGACCAGACCTACGACCAGGTCGCCCTGCAAGCCGACATCGTCGGCGACATGGCCGCCTACCTTCAGGAAGGCATGAAAGTCCAGCTTGCCATCCACGAGGGCATCCCGATCTCGATCGAGATCCCGCAGAAGGTGACGCTGGAGATCAAGGAAACCGAACCGGCGATGAAGGGGCAGACCGCGTCGGGTTCGTTCAAACCGGCGATCCTGTCGAACGGCGTGCGCACCATGGTGCCGACCCACATTTTGCCCGGCACCCGCGTGGTGGTGATGACCCTTGACGGCAGCTATGTCGAGCGCGCGAAGGATTAGACCCTTACGCTCGCCCGCACTTCCTTCGGAAACAGATCGTCCGGCGTCAGCCGCTTCGCGGTGACGCCCTGCTCGTGCGAGAAGCGGCAGAACGCGTCGAGCGTCTTGCGGTTGGCTTCCAGCCCATAGGGGAACGGATCGGCGCCGAAGCTCTTGCTCCATTCGCCCGCGATCGCCGCCGCCCACGGCACCGGGATTCGCGAGGCGGTGAGATCCTGAATGCGCTCGAGGCTGCGTTCCTTGGCTTGGTCGAATGCCCTGAACAGGTTCATCGCCACCCACGGATAGCGCTCGAACACCGCGCGGCGCATGGCGATCACGTGCATAATCGGGAAGATAGCGGTCGCGTCGTAATAGCGCATCTCCTCGCCGCGATAATCCGGATAAAGCCGCACGATCTTGCCGGCTCCCTTCGTAAACGCATCCGGCACGCGCGCGGAGATCGCCGCATCGATTTCTCCCGACAGCAGCATGGCGCTCAGACTGCTGAGTCGCGCCGCTGCGAATATTGGATACCCTTCGGCAGTGTGAACTCGACCTTCTCCTCGCGGCCGGCCTCGTTCATGCCGGCTTGCACCCATTTGATCTTGTTGAGATCGACGCCGGCCGTTTCGCTCAGAAATCCGCGCGCATAAATCCCCGCGGTCTGCGCCCATTCCGGAATACCGACGGTTTTTCCTTCCAGATCCTTCGGCGTTTTGATGCCGCGGTCGGCGCGTACATAGAACGCCGAGTGGCGGAACACGCGCGAGGGAAAAACCGGAATGCCGACGAATGGCGAATTGCCCTGCGAGGCATAGCCGATGAACTTGCCGAACGACATTTCGGACACGTCCCACTCGCGATTTTTAATAAACCTGAAGAAGACTTCCTCGACCGGCAGCACGAAACCAGTGAGCACGATGCCTTCGGCACGCACCACGCCATTCATCAGATCGCGCACATGATCGTAATCGGTAGTGGCGAGCGTCAGGTGCAGCCGTGCCGTGCCGCCGCTCTCGATGATCTCCGGCTCGCGGTCGGCGCCGCCCATCCTGCTTGCTTCATTGATCGTCATGTCGCACGCGTCTCCGTTTATTCCACCTTCCAGCCGGGCGGCCGCGGGCCGCACCCTACACCAGGGCGCGATCCTTGCGCGACCCTTGTATGCCGCTAAGCGATGCCGTTAACTCATATAAACCGACCTTGCAGCCCCGGGGTGGCGGGCCGGATGAGGGACGCGTGTTGAAACGTGCCGTTTTTGTAACCCTGGCGTTGCTCGTAAGCGGACCGGTCGCCGCGGGCGAGATGGAAAGCCCCGTCATCACGCTGAGCGATGTTAATTGGGACGCGGCGGCGGCGACCCTGACCGGCCACGCGGCGGAGCCGCCGGCCGAGGCGTTCGGGCATCTCAACGCCATCACCGGCAAGCGCTTTGCCGGCATTGCCAAGAGCACGGTGCCGGTGCTGCTGCCGTTCGACGTCGATGCCTTCCGCAAGGACGTCGCCGACGGCAAGCCGGAGGCCGAAACATCGGACAAATATTTCGGCCATTTCCACCCGACGAAATTCTTTCTGCCCGGGCCGGCCGGGTACGACGCGACCTTCGTCGCCAGCGGATTCGATACCCACTTCGACAAGCCGATCGTGGTCGAGATCACCGGCGCGGCCTTCGTCTATGCGCTCGACGGCCCCAACAACATTGAAAATGAATCTCCCCCGCCGAAGGAGTTGATCGAAGCATTTCCCGGCATCCGGCGCATTTTGAGCGAAGCGCATGTGCGCTATGTGTTCCAGCGCTTCGGCGTCCCTTACGTGGTCTCCATACAATGCTACGACATGCACCCGTCGTCGAAGCACTTGGGGTGCAAGGAAGCCGATCCGATCGCCGCGGCCTTCCTGCGCCTGTTGCGCACCGCCGGCGGCATGCCGGCAAAATTGCCGCAGCCGATATCCGACCTCAGTCGGCCGGCGGCCAAATCGGATTTCACTTATTACAGCCCGGGCGATCTGATCGAGAAAACCGGCTGGCACAAAATGCCCGGCCGCGCGGACTACCATGTCTATACCCGCATGCGGTTTCCAATCGCCTTCGCGCCCGCTTACGTGAAATCGCAATCGTTCATGCCGTGGGGCGATTGCTACCGCACTGGGATGTACGGGCGCATGGGCCGCAAGGGCGCGCCGTATAGTTGCAAGGTGAACGGCCTGCCGCTGGTATTCGATGAATCGGCGCCGGTGAATTTCACCTATCCGTGGCGCGACAATTTCTGCGAACAGCGCGACTTTCTGGTCGGCCAATGCCCGGGCGGCTACGGCCACCAAGGCGAGGACATCCGCCCCGCGCAATGCGTGCTCAACAACCCCGAGGCCGATCGCTGCCTGCCCTATCAAGACCTTGTCGCAGCCGTGCATGACGGGGTCATCCGGCGGATGCCAGGCAATCTCGGCGCCTATATCGTGGTCAATAGCGAAAACGAGCACGTGCGCTTCCGCTATTTGCACATGAATCCGGAATTCATGGATGCGGACGGCCTGCTCAACGGCCGGCAGGTGAGCGAAGGCGAGATCATCGGCAAGGTCGCGACCTGGGGCAATTTCAAAAGCGGCACGTCGTACCACATCCATTTCAATATCCAGGTGTTCACAACGGTCGGCTGGGTATGGGTCAATCCCTACATGACGCTGGTCGCGGCCTATGAGCGGCTGCTCGGCGGGCGCGGCACCGAGATCAAGCCGGGCGAGCCGGCGCCACCGGTTCCCGTCAAGCTGCCGGTGATCTTGCATCCAACGCCGCCCGCGCAGTTGCCCATCGGCGTCGCGGCGCCGCTGGTACCGCCGGAACCGCCGGTCAAGACGCGGGAAGCTGACGACGACCACGCCAAGCCACACCGGCGCCGGCACGTCCATCGTATCCGCCACCGTCGCCGGCATGAGGCCACGAACTAACACCGGGTTCCGGCGCTAAGTTGTGCAATGGACTGTTGACGGGGCGCCGCGGCGAATAGACTGCCGCCATGCCGCGAATCCCTTCCAGGGAGCCCCCCCAACCGATCGTGCCCGTGACCCGGCGCGCGTGTCTTTCGCTCGCGCTGGGCGCGACCGCGAGCCTTGCGCTCGGCCGCCCCGCGCTGGCCGCGCAGCCGCCCGCCTTCGCGCGCTGGGTCACCGCTTTCCGCGCCCGCGCGATCCGGCGCGGAATCTCGGAGGCGACCTATGATCGCGTCATGAATGCGGTCACACCCGATACCAGCGTGTTCGCGGAATATCGTGCGCAGCCGGAATTCACCGAGCAGGTTTGGCAGTACATTAATCGCCGCTGCTCGGATTGGCGCGTCATCACCGGCAAGGAGCGCGCGAAGGAATATGCCGACCTGCTGGCGCGCGTGGAAAAAGACTACGGCGTCGACCGCTACATCATGCTCGGCCTGTGGGGCATGGAGTCGTCGTTCGGCGACGTCATCGTCAATCCGAAATACATGCGGCCAGTGATTCCGGCGTTGGCGGCGCTGGCCTGGGGCGAGCCGCGCCGCCGCTCCTATTGGGAAGCCGAGTTGCTCAATGCGCTCACCATTGTCGATCGTGGCTGGGCTAACCCTAAGGACATGATCGGCTCCTGGGCCGGCGCCATGGGACATACCCAATGGATGCCGGAGGTCTGGCTGCACATGGGCGTCGATTTCGACCGCGATGGCCGCATCACGCCGTTCGGCAAGCCCGACAACTCGCTCGCCGGCACCGCGCGCTATCTGGTCGAGCGCGGAAAATACCGGCGCGGCGAAACCTGGGGCTGCGAGGTGGCGCTCGCCGCCAGCCACGCGCGGCTCGCCGACAACCGCACCATGCGCGCTTACGCAAAGTGGCAGGAACTCGGTGTGCAGCGCGCCGACGGCGTCGATTTCGCGCGGCCGGGCGACCAGGTGAAGCTTTGGCAGCCGGTCGCCGGCGGGCCAGCCTTCTTGATCGGGCAGAATTTCCGGAGCGTTTATTCCTACAACCCCTCCACCAGCTACACGCTGGCGCTCTGCCATCTCGGCGACCTGATCCGCGGCGACCCGCCGTTCCGCCAGCAGTTCCCCGGCGGCGAGCGGGTCCCGACGCTGGCGGAGGTCAAGGAAATCCAGCGCCGTCTCAACGAGCAAGGCTTCAAGACCGATGGCATCGACGGCCGCACCGGCAGCGATACGGTCAAGGCCATCCTGGCATTCCAGCGCAAGGTCGGCATGGAGCCCGCCGACGGTTATGCCGGCTTGAAGGTGCTGGCCAGGTTGCGCCAAGGCTCGTGATCCGGTTCAAATGCCGCCAACCCGCGTGGGCGGGTGACCGCAGGATCCAACAGTGCCGAATTCCCAACACGATAGCGCAAAAAAGCAGTCCGCCAGCGACGCCGCCATCGCCTCGCTCGATCGCCCGGTTCCGGCCGGGGTCAACGCCGCCGGCTTCGGCAGCGACGTGGTGGCCGACGCGATGCGCGCGCTCGACATCCCCTATATCGCGCTCAATCCGGGCGCCAGCTATCGCGGCCTGCACGACAGCATCGTGAACTATCTCGGCAATGAGCGGCCGCAGATGCTGCTCTGCCTGCACGAGGAAAGCGCGGTCGCCATCGCGCACGGCTATGCCAAGGTCACCGGCAGGGCGATGGCGGCGGCGGTGCATTCCAATGTCGGCCTGATGCACGCCACCATGGCGTTCTTCAATGCCTGGTGCGACCGCATGCCGATGGTCGTGCTCGGCGCGACCGGGCCCGTCGACGCCACCAAGCGGCGGCCCTGGATCGACTGGATCCATACCGCGCGCGACCAGGGCGCGCTCGTCCGCGGCTACACCAAGTGGGACGACCAGCCAGCCTCCCCGGTCGCCGCGCGTGAGGCCGTGCTGCGCGCTGGCTGGATCGCCAACACCGCACCGCGCGGTCCGACCTATGTCAATCTCGATGCCGGGATGCAAGAGGAAAAACTCGCCGAGCCGGTCGCGGCGATCGACGCAAAACGCTACATGCCGGAAGTCGAGAGCGCCGCGCCAGCCGAGGCCATCAAGAATGCCGCCGCGCTGCTGCGCAACGCCAAGCATCCGGTCATCCTCGCCGGCCGCGTCTCGCGCGACCTCGATGCCTGGAACGCGCGCGTCGCGCTAGCCGAACGGCTGAATGCGCGCGTCGTCACTGACATCAAAGTCGGCGCCGCCTTCCCGACCGATCACCCGCTGCACGCCGGCGCACCGAGCGGCAGCGTGCTGGCGCCCGAGGCGGTCGAAGCGATCCGCACCGCCGACGGCATCCTCAGTCTCGATTGGGTCGACGTGGCGGGAACATTCAAGAGCGCCGGCGGTAATGTTGGCGCCAAGGTCGTGCAGGTTTCGGTTGATCACCACCTGCACAATGGCTGGAGCATGGATTATCAGGGCCTGCCTCCGGTCGATGTGATGATCGCCTGCGAGCCCGATGCCGCAGTGCCGGTTCTGCTGGCAGCGCTCGGTCCGGGCGGCCTGCGTGCCGTCGTGTCGGTGACGCACGAATTTCCCAAGCTCGCCCCCGACAAACTCACCGTCGATCATCTCGCCGATGCGTTGCGCCGCGCGGTCGGCGAGCGCACCACCACCCTCACCCACCTATCGCTGTCGTGGAACGGCGCCAGTTGGCCGTTCCGCCATCCGCTCGACTATATCGGCTCCAATGGCGGTGGCGGCGTCGGTGGCGGCCCCGGCATTTCGGTCGGCGCCGCGCTCGCGCTGAAGGGTAGCGGCCGCCTTCCGGTCGCGGTGTGCGGCGATGGCGATTTCCTGATGGGCGTCACCGCGCTGTGGACCGCGGCGCATTACAAAATTCCGCTGCTGATCGTGATTGCCAACAACCGCTCCTTCTTCAACGACGAACTGCACCAGGAGCGCGTTGCCCGCGTGCGCAATCGCCCGATCGAGAACCGCTGGGTCGGCCAGCGTATTTCCGAGCCCGACATCGACCTCGCCGCGATTGCGCGCGCGCAGGGCGCGCAGGGCTTCGGCCCGGTGTCCGCGATCGGCGATCTCGGGCCGACGTTTGCCAAAGCCATTGCTGCGGTCGAAGCCGGCCACGTGGCCGTCGTCGATGTGCGAGTGGAGCCGGGCTATACCGCCGCCATGACCGCGGCGATGACGCGCAAGAGCCAATAGGCCGATGCCGCCAGCCGCAAAATCAGATGACACCATCCTGGTGGCGGACAATATCGCCGTGCGTTACGACACCGCGGAAGGCCCGGTCACCGCGGTCGACGACGTCTCCTTCAAGGTCAGGCCGGGTGAATTCCTCTCGGTCATCGGCCCTTCCGGCTGCGGCAAGTCGACTTTGTTCAACGTGATCGGCGGCCTGCTCAGCCATCATCAAGGCGTCGTCAGCGTCGCCGGCGAGACCATTTCCGGTCCGCACCGGTCGATCGGCATGGTGTTCCAGGAGGAATCCACGTTTCCGTGGCGCACGGTGATCGACAACGTCGCCTTCCCGCTCGAACTCATCGGCATGGCGCGCGCCCAGCGCGCCGAGCGCGCGCGCCATTTTATCGCGCTGGTCGGTCTCGCCGGCTTCGAGAACCGCTATCCCGGCGAACTCTCCGGTGGCATGCGCCAGCGCGTCTCGCTCGCCCGCACGCTCGCCTCCGAGCCGAAGATCCTGCTGATGGACGAGCCATTCGCCGCGCTCGACGAGCAGACGCGGCTCCTGCTCGGCGACAAAGTGCTGCAAATCCAGCAGCAGCTCAAGCAAACCACGCTGCTGATCACCCACAACATCACCGAAGCTGTGCAGATGTCCGACCGCATCCTGGTGATGACCTACCGGCCCGGCAAGACGAAGCGCATCGTCGATATCGATCTGCCGCGCCCGCGCACCTCGGAAATCGTGACCAGCGACGCTTTCGGTCATTATGTCGCGGCCATTTGGAACGATCTGCGCGAAGAGGCGAGCCGCGGCATGCAGGACGAGGAATCCCACGTGCTGCATCACGAAGGCGCCGCGTCGTGACCGCCCGCACAGCTTCCAAACTTTCCAACGTCGGTCAGCTCACCGCCAAGACTATCGGCATCGGCGCACTCGTGGCCTTTTTGCTGGTCGCCGAGATCCTGATCCAGATCGACATCATCAATCGCTTCATCGTGCCGCCGCCGTCGGAGATCATCGGCAGCTTCTACCGCGTGATCACTCAAGAGCGTGTATTCAGCCGCTTCCTGTTCACCGCCTCCGAGTGCTTGACCGCCGGCGTCATGATCACGGTGTTCGGCATCGCCGGCGGCGTGCTCATGCACCGCTTCAAGCTGCTCCAGCAAGCGTGCGAAACCTGGGTCGCCGCCATGGCCTCGGCGCCGGTGGTGCTGATGTATCCGCTGTTCATGGTGATCTTCGGACGCAACGCCTGGACCATCATCATGATCGGCTTCGTCGCCGCGCTGCCGCCGGTGATCCTGAAGACGATCGAGGGTATCGCCGGCACCCGTAAGGTGCTGGTCAATGTCGGGCGCAGCTTCAATCTGAGCCCGGCCCAGCAGTTCTGGAAGATCCTGTTTCCGGCCGCGCTGCCGACCATCTTCGTCGGCCTGCGGCTGGGGCTGATTTTCGCGCTGATCAATATCGTCGGGGTCGAGTTCCTGATCAATTACGGCGGGCTCGGCCAGCTCATCGAGGATCTCGCCGAACGTTACGATCTTCCCGGCACCTATGCCGCGATCTGTTTCGTAATTTTGGTGAGCGTGCTGTTCTTCATGGCGTTGGAAAAGGCCGAGCGATGGCTGAGACCGGTCGATTAGCTCATTTCGATATTGAATTATCTACGTTCTTCTGTTGGCCAAACCCTGCTTGCTACCATTTTGCTACCATTTCCCGAGAATCCGTACGCGGATTGTGCCCGCAATGTTCTCAGCACTCCTAGCTTGGCTTCTTCGCGGCCCTCAGCGCGGTGTCGAGCTTGGCAGCGTCATCAGCTTGCATGTTCGGCATCAGATGCGAGTAGATGTCCATCGTAATCGCGATGCTGTAATGGCCGAGCCTCTCCTGCACGATCTTTGGGTGAATATTTTCGGCTAACAGGTGGCTCGCGTGACTGTGACGCAAGCCATGCAGGCGAACGGCGCTCCCCTGCCCTTTCATAAATCTAGAAATTACGTCAGTAAGGCTTTGCGGCGTTGATGAACTACCATCAGCCTCACCGAGAACACGGCGGCGATCCAGAACCCGAATCCGGCAGTTCAGCGGCTATGATGGTCTGTGCTATCGCCACTCCGGATTACGACTACTATTAATGCCACCAGCGGCAGGTAGATCACAGCCAACATGGCAACTATGATAATGGCAAAATCGGCCATGGCGTCACCATTTGTGCACAGCCCCCCACATCCCGCACATGCGCCCCAAAGTCTCATTGTCGGGTAATCAAAACTGGCGCAATTTGATCTAGACGGAACCGCCTTATCGGGGTGCACTAGAGAGCGTACCGATAACTCGGACGTGCATGATTCCACTTCTGGCACAAAGCGGACAATCCAGCCGCACCGGCCTTTGTCGGCTTCCGACAACAGCGGACAAACTTTGATTTTGGCCCGCGATGGTTTGTCAGCTTTTGACCCATACCGAAAATTGCTGGTTGCTCAATAATTTGCCAATGCATCAATTCTTCTGCGGAGTGCTAGGCTTCAGCTATGTCACTTCGTGTCATTTCAGCGCCGCTCTTGTTCGTGGCCACCCTCGTTCCAATGGTGGCGTCGCAAATCATACGCCTGGACCAATCGGATCCAGCAGCATGGATTTTTTGGGATTACGCTGGGCGTCTGGGCGCCTTGGCAGTGTTGGCCGCTATTCCATTCGCACGCAATGTAGCGTTCGGGCGTGAAGGCCTCCGAATAACGCTTTGGGAATCGGCCATCTGGATTGTCGGTATTGTGCTCGTGGACCACTATTTGTGTGGATGGATTCGGCGGACGATTAATTCGGCCCTACCTGCAACAGTACTCGGAGTTTACCCTGAACCGCATGGTTGGCTGCGTGTTTTCGACAATCTCTTCGGCATCGCGTTGGTGGCCTATAGCGAGGAAATCGTGTTTCGCCGCTGTGCGCGTCGCTTGTTCCAGACATACTTTAATGACGGCTGGGTCTTGGTTGTAGTTACGTCAATATTGTTTGGCGCCTATCACTGGTGGACAGGTGTAGGCAATATCGCGGAGGCTGTATTGGTAGGCATCTTGCTAATGCTATTCTACCAGCGATCGATGGCACTTTGGCCGGTCGTGCTTGCACACTATCTGACCGATATAGTTGAATTTGCACTATGATTGCGCCAATCATATTCGCTAATCAGTCCAATCGCAGACATCGAAGCGCTGTTCGGTTTGGCCTAAATACGAACTGACGCACTCTCTTAAGGCCCTGAGGATGTCCGAGTTGGGCACTTGGCGGACAATCTGACCGCGCCCGGGTTTGTCCACTTTCAGAGTGGAGCGGACATCCTCAGAACGGACAAGGAGGCCCCGACTGTCAGATCGGGACCTCCAAAGTCTCGCTAAGGGACGCAGAACGCTTACGCTACTAACAGACTCGAAAAAAAGTCACCGACGGTTTCATCATCAGATATCGTCTTCGCAGTGGCACTATCGACTGTCTCAAACTCATTACCGCACATCGGACAATGCCAGATATGCATGGTCCTCTCATCACTCACGTTTTCTGACCACTCAGGCGATATCAAAGACAGCTCGCACCGAGGGCACTTTGTTGAGAGGCGCAATGACGCTAGGGTTGCCATGACGACCTCCTTTTTTTAATTGTCATCATGGCGTGGGCGCGCGGAGTTATGTTGATCCACGTCAATTTTGTGGCGAGTAAATTGCTGGAATTTTTTTGTAATTATTTTTCGCGGGAGCGGCCGATTGAATAAGAAGATATTGCTCGACTAGTTCTCAATTCAATAGCGGTCCTGCCGTCGCCTTGCGGACCCAGTCTGAGAATTCGGTCACAATCCAGATGCTCGCCGCCGGTAGCTAATCACCGCACAGGGTTAACGTAGGTGAGAACGGCAACCAATAACATAACCACGGCGATCCCAACCAGCGCGCAGCCAGCGCATGTGGCGAAACGTCGCCATACAAGCTCGCGTCGCGATGTGGGGTCAATAAGGTCGTGAACCGGATCGCTGAACATCGGGGGCCTCCGTTCAAGCCAGAAAACTAACAGCATCGCATAATTTAGGGTGATTCGCAGGCCGCCATGATCTGGATCAAAGCCAGCAAGAAAGATTTAAAACGACTGCAAACAACACCCACAGGTGGCACAGAATTCATCACAGAGCATACCAGCGGCAAGCCGACTATCCGCCACCATCACGGCTTTGTGCCCGTCGATATCATCGAGGTCACGCTGGAAGCGTGATCGATGCCTGCTGCGTTTTATTGCGGCTTGGTGCGAATTACAATGCGTATTGCCGCGGCCGCGGGCGATGGCAATTATTTGAGGTTGCCCGCTAGTTGCCCACGCATGTCAATGGGAGGAAGACTCTAATTCCTCGCGTGATACATCCACGCTGATGGACGAGTACGCGCTATCGTACCCGGTTGCCTGCTGTACAGCGTGTTTGCCCATCACATAAAGCAAAATTTCGTCGCGTGCCTTGGTCGCCTCGATCTGGGTCTTCAGCGCAATAATTTCGAGCTGTTGTGAATCAACTAACTTTGAACACTTTTCAAATTCGCTCATAAGCTTCGCCAAGTCTGCTGCTCTGTCTGAGTGCGCACGTTCGGCTTTGTACATCTCGCTAGTTTTAATCGCGACTTCCTCCTCGGCGGCGCGTAACTGATCGCGCAGTACCTTGTCACGTGCTTCCAGCGCGAAAATCACGGAGTTCTTTTCGCCATGTGCAGTTTTAAGTTGGTCGATGACCTCAGTCTTTTTTTCAAGATCGGCAATCTGGCTAACGTATTTTGTTCTCATCATCTCGACGCTCACTTCTTGGCTCCGCGCCAAGAGGGCAAATTCCGCGCGCAATTTATCTTTTTCGGCTTGAATTTGCACGATTGATGCAGGCGTCGCGGCGTCTAGCCGCCGTGTGGTCAGCCGCGTCGCGCGATTGTGCACGAGAGGAATCACAACAAGCCCGATCAAAGATGCAGCAAGAAATCCGATCCCGCAATACATTATCTGTTCAATCATGAGCCATTGCCTTTAACTCAATCGCGGCGAAGCAAATTTTGTAAAATCCATTACATGGGAAACAAAGCACTTCAAATGTCGGCCAAGGTTAAGCTTAACGTGGCGCAGGTGTCGTCGGGCTAGTGATTTGGCCAGTTTGGTTCGGAATGGATTTTAAGGATGCGCCTGGCAAGGAAGCGGCAGCATTACAAGCGCGTCAGCAGCCTCAGGGAGCGCGCATTAGGCTACCCGCTACGAACAGAGAGTAGGCACCACAAAGAGGCGAACGCCTCGCCCTCGCCTCTTCTGAGTATCACCCACCACAGCAAACGCACAGGCGGCCACCGAACAGCGAACCGCTTGCTACCATTTTGCTACCCAATTGCCTGATACGCGGTGATACTAGCCACCACAGCCATACCTATTGGTTTAGGAAAATGCTTGATTTTCCGTACTATTTAGCATGGCCTATTACTGAGCAATATGGGCGATCTCGATGGCTGAGACCGGTCGACTGAAGCAGGCGGCGGTTCCCGCCGCGCGGTTAAGTCCGGTGACGCTGCTGCGCGCGGCGATTATCCTCGCACTGTTGGCGATCTGGGAGTTTCTCTCCCATTCCGGCTGGCTCTACCGCGACGTGGTGCCGTCGCTATTATCGATCGGCCGCGCGCTGGTCGGATTGCTCACCAGCCCCGGTTACTATTTCAACCTCGGCGTCACGATGGCTGAGATCGGCACAGCGCTTTTGGTCGGCGGGCTGTCGGGACTGGCGGTCGGCATTCTGCTGGGCGCCAACCGGTTTCTATCGAAGGCGTTCGAATCCTATATCTATTATCTCGGGCCGACGCCCAAGATCATCTTCTTTCCGGTCATGATCATGTGGTTCGGCGTCGGCCCTGAATCCAAAGTCGCGCTCGGCACGCTGTCGTGTTTCTTTCCGGTGGCGCTCAGCGTCGCCGCCGGCATGCGCGGCATCGACAAGGTACTGATCCGCGTCGGCAACAGCTTCCGCGCCAGTCCCTGGCAGATGGTGGTGAAGATTTATCTGCCCGCCATGCGTCATCCGATCATCAACGGCATCCGGCTCGGACTTGGCGTCGCACTGATCGGCACGCTGCTGGCGGAGACCAAGTTGTCAAACATGGGCATCGGTTTCCTGATCATCCAGGCCTACGGCATCTTCGACATGCCGCGCATGTACGCCATGCTGATCGTGCTGTTCGTGCTCGCGATCGGCGCCAATGCGCTGGTCGGCCGTCTCGGCGGCCTCGACAGCATCAAGCGAACCTGACCGGTCATTCCGCGAGCAGATCGAAGCCGCAGGCGAGCCACACTTTGCGGCTCTCTGGTTCGGTCAGGAATTTGATGAACTCGGCTGCCTGTGCGGCGACTTTGCTCGCGGCGGTGACGCCGGCGCCGTACGTGACGGTCAACTGCAGCGACGGCGGCAGCGGACCGGCGAGTGTAATTCCCGCCACGCTGACGATTTCGCTCTTGGGGAAGATGCCGAGCGCGGCCTCCCCGCTCGCGATGGCCGCCAGGCCGCCGGCGAGGCCGACTTTGTGCACTATGCGACCGGCGAGTTGCTCGGCCAGGCCAAGCTGCTTGATCACCTTGTCGCTCTGCGCGCCGCTCGGCGTGGCGGTCGGCGGCGCGTGCACCACGCTGCCGGCGGCAATGAGCGCGGCGTGCAGCGCCTCCGGAGTCGAGACATCAGGCACCAGACGCCCTGCGGTGACGCCGACGGCGAGCCCTATATTGGCGAGCGGCGTGCAAATGCCTTGCACGATGCTTTGCTTGTTATAGGCCTCGATGGTCGCTACCGGCATCAGCAGCACATCGAGTGCTTCGTACGCCGCGACGCGCGCGGCGATGCCGCTCATGCTGTCGTAAAGCGCGTTGAGCCGATAGCCGCTGCGCCGCTCGAACAGCGGGCCGAGCCGGTCAAACACCGGCTTGGGGGCGCCGCCGGCGATGCTGGTGATGGTGACGGTCATTCCCGTCAATGCGGCGGCTCGAAGCCGGCGTCTTTCCAGACGGCGCGGTTTTCTGGCGCGGCCATGAATTTCACGAATGCCGCCGCCGCGTCCGGCGCCGCGCTGCCGATCATCGCCGCCCCGCCGTAGACAATCGTGAAATCGATGCCCTCCGGCAGCGGACCGATGATAGTGATCCCTTTGACACCGGCGACTTCGCTCGCCGGATAGATGCCGATATCGGCCTCCCCCGCCGCAACCAATTGCACGCCGCCGTCGAGCGCCGGCTTGTGGATGATCTTCTTCGACATGGCTTCGGCAATGCCGAGTTGGTCCATCACCTTGCCCATATGCGTGCCGCTCGGCGTTTTTCCAGGCGTCGCGTGAACCACCGACTTGGCGGCCAGCATTGTCGCTTTGAATTTCTCCTTGGTCGAAATGTCGGGCTTCGCCGCGCCCCCTTTGACCACCACGCTGGTCCCCACCGTGGCGAACGTAGCGCGGGCATCGGCGCGCACCTTGCCATCCTTGGCAAGCCCGTCGAGCACTGGCACCGGTAGGATCAGCACATCGGCTTGTTCTCCGGCCGCAACTTTCTCGCGCAACGAGGTGATCACCGCGTAGGTGAACGTCACCTTGTTGCCGGTCTGTTGTTCGAATTTCGGCGTGAGCAGCGCGAAGACTTCCTTCGGCGCACCCCCGCTCATGACGTGAATCTCGGCGGCGGATACTGACATGCAGATCACCATGGCGGCGGTTAGTACGATGAGCCCCGTTCGGCGCTCCATTGTCACGCTCCCGGCTGGAACTCTAAAGCTTAAACGCCTCATGCGTGCCCGGATGGAACAAATCCTCCGGCTTCATCAAGCGCGGCGACAGCCCTTGCGAATAATGATGGCGCAGGAACGTCTCCAGCGTCTTTCGGTTGGCGTTAAGCCCGTAGGACCAGAAGTCCTCTCCCATCAACGCGCGCGCCTCGGCGAGGCGTTCCTCGACGAAGGGCAGCGTCACTTTGGTGGCCGACGTGTCGCTCAACTGCGCCAGCGCCACGGTCTTGGCCTCGTTGAACGCTTTGAACACCGCACCGGGAAGCCACGGGTGCTGCTCGGCCAATGTTCGCCGCACGCCAACCATATGCATGATCGGAAAAATCCCGGTGCGCTTGAAGTAGTCCTTGGCGGCCGCCACCGGATCAGAAAATAGCCAGCCGACATTCGGTGTATTCTTCGGTAGCGACGGCGGGCGCGGCGCCATGAAGCCGTCGATCGCGCCTTCCTTGAGCAGCGCTGAGATCGACTTTCCGTCCGGCGCATCATTGAGCTTGATGTCGGCCGGCAGCTTGATGCTGATCTTCTCCGGCCGCGCGGCATCCTCGATGCCGCCGCGCACCCAGTGGATGTCGGTCGGCTTGACGCCGTAATCGTCTTCGAGGATCGCGCGCGCCCAAACATTGGCGGTCAGCTGATATTCAGGCAGGCCGACGCGCTTGCCCTTCAGGTCTTCTGGCTTCTTGATGCGGTCGGTGCGCACATAAATTGAGGTGTAACGGAAAGCGCGCGACACGAAGGCCGGCACGCCGACATAAGGCCCGCCCCCTTGCGCGGTCTTGACCGCGAAGCTCGACAGCGACAATTCGCAGATGTCGAATTCGGCGTGGCGAAAGGCGCGGAAGAATATCTCCTCCGGCGCGAGCGCCATGCAGGTCGGCGTGACGCCGTCGATCTGCACGCTGCCGTCGATCAGGGCGCGCGTGCGGTCGTAGGGGCCGACCGCGAGGGATAGATTGAGTTTGGCCATGAAGAGTCCCGGCTGGCAATCACATCAGCCGAAAGTCATAAGCGAAACGGCGGCAGGACGCTACTCCACCCCTCCCTTCTTGCCTTTTTCGTCCGGCGTCACGTCGACCGCCGCCGCATGGCCGGTGATCTGCACCGGCCCGCGGCAGTCTTTCATGCAAGGGTTGGCGTTCCAGAACGCCTTCTCGGTTTTTTCGCGGTCATCGTCGTAAAAGCCGTTGGCGTTGGGCATCTTGACCTGCGACCAGGTCTCCTTCGACAGCTCGAATTTGTCGTCGACAATGTCATTCAGGTTGAGCACATAGGCGACCACGGCATAGAGCTCGTCGTTCGTGAGCGATTCCGCATCGCCGAACGGCATGGCGCGCCGCACATAATCGAATACGCTCGACAGATACGGAAAATACGAGCCGACTGTCTTCACAGGATTGCCGAAGGCGAGCGTGCCCTTGCCCTGCGCGAGCTGCGGCCAGCGCCCGGCGCTTTCGCCAAACTCGCCATGGCAGGCGGCGCATTTGTCCATGTAGACCTTCTCGCCCTCCTTCACCGAACCGTGGCCCGGAGGCGCGCTCTGGCCGTCGGGACGTATGTCGATGTCCCAACCGGCGATCTCGGCCGGTGTGGCAGCGTGGCCGATGCCGTAATTGCGCGGCTTGTTTTGCGCCAGCGCCGGCATGGCGAGCAGCAGCGCGATGGGGAGCGCGAGGCTAACCCACTTCGACATTTTCGACCTCCCCGTCGGCTTTCAGCGACCAGGTCTGGATGCCGTTGTTGTGATAGATTGAATTGACGCCGCGGATCTTGCGCAGCGCGTCTTTCGTCGGCTGCACATAATTGGTCTCGTCCATGGCGCGCGACTGCAAGAGCAGCGGCTCGCCGTTCCAGTCGATCTCTGCGTAGAAGCGCACGCATGCCTTGTCGAACACCGGCCCGTCGATGCGGGCCGCGCGCCAGTTGCGGCCGCCGTCGAGCGAGACGTCGACGCGCTTGACCTTGCCGCGGCCCGACCAGGCCAGTCCTGAAATGACCGTGAAGCCTTTCTGCTTGAGCGACGCCTGCGGCGACGGCGAGGTGATCACCGATTTGGCGTCCATCACGTAGGTGAACTTGCGCGCGCGGCCGTCGGCCAAGAGGTCGGTATATTTCGACGTCTCCTCACGCGTGTACCAGGGCTGATCGCCGACCTTGAGACGACGCAGCCATTTCACCCAGACATTGCCCTGCCAGCCCGGCACCACCAGGCGCACCGGATAGCCCTGCTCCGGCCGCAGCATCTCGCCATTCATGCGATAGGCGATGAGGCAATCGTCGAGCGCCTTCTCCAGCGGGATCGAGCGGTCCATCGCCGCGGCGTCGCCACCCTCCGCCAGGATCCATTTGGCGTTCGGCTTGAGTCCCGCCTGCTCCAGCAGCAGCTTCAGCGGCACGCCGGTGTACTGCACGCAATGCACCATGCCATGGGTGTACTGGCAGCCGTTGAGCTGGGCGCCGCGCCACTCCATGCCGGAATTGGCGGCGCATTCCAGGAAATAGATCTTGTTGACGCGTGGCAGCCGCTTGATGTCCTCGAGCGTGAAGATCAGCGGCTTGTCGACGAGCCCGTGCAGCATGAGCCGGTAATCGTGCGGATCGATCTCCGCGATGCCGCCATGATGGCGCTCGAAGCACAGGCCGTTCGGCGTGATGATGCCGTCGAGTTCGTGCAGCGGCGTGAACGCCACCGACAACTCCGGCGTCGCCGTGAGCCAGGGCACCGTGCGGCGGATGACGTCCTTCTCGTATTTCGACGGCACGCCGTAGGGCGTTGTGCCGACGCCGGCGCCGAGACTGCGCGTCCAGCCTGGCACGTTCGGCGGCAGGTTCTTGGCGTTGTCGGCGAGTGCAGAACGGACGCTTGCGCCTGCGGCTGCGAGCCCTGCGGTCAGGCTGAGAAAGCGGCGGCGCGAGGCCTTCGTTCGATCGGTCGGCTCTGTCATCGGCAGCTCCCGGCGGATGCCTTCTAGACCCGCTCTTATCACATTCTAATTCATGAATGTAATAACGAAAACCACTTAAACACCGGAAATCTTGACGCTGCTGTTGGGCTCGACCCGCACGGTCTTTTCCGCCGCGACATAGCGCTCGACTAGGTCCCAAACCGGCGGGCCTTGCGTGCCCTCGTTCACGCTGGCCCAGCCGGCCACGGTGTAATCCTTGTTGGGCTCGATCGGCTTGCCGGATTTCAGGTGTGTCATCGCCGAAATGCGCTGGCCGATCGGCTTGCCCACATTAATGGCGTAGCCGAGCCCGCCGCAGCGCACCATGTCGCCGCCCTGCTGGTAGTAAGGATCGGGATTGAACAGATTGTCGGCCACGTCCTCCAGCACCTCCTTGAGGCGCTGCCCGCTCATACTCATGCGGTAGACCTGCGGATAGGTGATGGCGGTGGCGTTGTGGATGTCCTCCACCGTGATCGGCTGCCCGGGTAGCACGCTGGTGCCCCAGCGAAAACCGGGCGACAGCGCGATCTCGGCGTCGCGCTCCTTGAGCAGCGCCGCGCAGATCACGTCGTCGAAGGTGCCGTTGAAATTGCCGCGCCGGTACAGCAGCGAGTTCGGCCTGCCCCACCACGCGCGCGAGGTCCTTGGCATAAGGCGCGCGCGCCTTGGCGATCGCCGCCGTCATTTCCGCGTCGGGCGCAATCGCATCGGCGAACAGCGGGATCAGTCTGTAGCGGAAGCCCTTCACCGCGCCGTTCTGCACGTCGAGGTCCAAACGCGAGACGAACTTGCCGTGGCTGCCGCTGGCGATCAGCAAGGTCTTGCCGACCGCGATCGCCTCGGGAATGGCGTCGTGCGTGTGGCTGGTGAGGATTACGTCGATGCCTGACACGCGCGCCGCCAGCTTGCGGTCGACGTCGAAGCCGTTGTGCGAGAGCAGCACCACCAGTTGCGCGCCGCTTTTGCGCGCTTTCTCGACATTGACGCGCACCTCCTCCTCGCGGATGCCGAACGTCCATTTCGGCATCATCCAACGGGGATTGGCCACGGGCGTATAGGGGAAGGCCTGGCCGAGCACGGCGATCTTCACCCCGCCGCGCTCGAACATTTTCATCGGCTCGAATACCGGCTCGTTCCATTCGGTGTCGCGCACGTTGAGCGCCAGGAACGGGAAACCGAGCGACTTGATCAGTTCCTGTACCCGCGCCTCGCCATAGGTGAATTCCCAATGGCCGGTCATGGCGTCGGGCTTCAGGAGCGCCATGCAGTCGACCATGTCCTGGCCTTTGCTCATGTTGGCGCCCATCGAGCCCTGCCAGGTGTCGCCGCCGTCGAGGAACAGCACCTTGTCGCCGCGCTCGGCGCGCACGTGTTTGAGCACCGCGGCCAGCCGGTCAAGCCCGCCGATGCGGCCGTAGCTTTTCGCCAGCGCCACAAAATCCTCCGAGGTCAGCGCATAGGCCGCGGCGGATTTCGCGAGGATGCCGAACCGCTTGAGGAAATCCTCGCCGGTCAGATGCGGCGGCTGTCCTCGCGCCTCGCCGACGCCGAGATTGATCGACGGCTCGCGGAAATGGACCGGCATCAGCTGGCCGTGGATGTCGGCGACATGCAGCAGCGTGACATTGCCGAGCGCGTCGAACTTCAGGAGCTCCGCCTCGGTGACGCGCTGCTGCGCCATGACGCGCGTCAAGCCGCCACCGACCGCCAGCGCCGCGGTGGCGGCGCCGACTTGCAGTATTTCCCGGCGGGTGATCATCGTGTCAGCTCAGTGCCTGATTCCCGGTACGCTGAGCTTCAGCCCGGCATTCAACGACGCCAGATAGATTTCCAGATCGCCGTATTCCTTGGCGTCGGGCGGCAGCTCGTCGGCACGGATGTTGACCTGGCACCACTGGAAGCGCTGGCGGATATCCCAGATCGCCAGCAGGCTGGTGCGCCAGGTCGGGAAATGGTCGTACTGGCCTTTCGGCTCGCCCAGCCATTGCCCACGGATCCACCGATTGGCCGATTTGCCGTGGCAGTCGGTGCAGGCGAAATTCAGTTCGCCGAGCTTGCGATTGGCGAGCGCCTTGCCGCGCTCGATCGCCGCTTTCGATTCCGCGCTGGTGGTGTCGACCGCGATCGGCTCGCTGTTCGCGAGATTGTGCAGATAGACGGACAGGTCGCGATTCTCTTCGGTCTCCATCAGCCAGGTCAGGCCGGTGGTGGCCCTGGCGTGGCGCGTGATGAATTCCTCGACGCCCAGCACCTTGTTGAGCCGCGGCTCCCATTTCGGCATCGACGCCGCCCAGGTCTTGAACGCCGATTTCGGGTCGCTGTGGCAGGTGTTGCACGAGAAGCCGTCCGCGCCGCGCGTCTTCCACAGCACCGCCGCCTTATCGAGCGCCCACATGCCGGGATTTTCCATAGCGTCGAGATTTTCGCGCTTCTCGACCGGCGCCGGACGCTTATTGGGATCGTCGAGCGCAGTCTTGAAGACAGCCGGTGTCTTCAGCGTCTTCAGGAATGCGACCATGTCGCCGATTTCCTGATCGTTGAACACGCCATGGCTGCCCCAGGGCGGCATCACCGTCTCGGCATTGTAGACGCGCGCGTCGTAGATGAAGTTGAAAAACTGCTCGTCCGATAGCCCGGCATTGCCGATCTCGGACAGATCGGGTCCGACATTGCCCGGCAGATCGGCGCCGCCGGCCTGACCCATCACGTGGCAGGCCAGACACGAGCCGCCGCGGTTACGGTCGGCCACCAGCTTGGCCCCGGTCGCCGCATCGCCGTTGATCGCGGTGATCTTGCGCGGCGCCGTCGGCGCCGTCGGCGACGAAAGGTTAGCCAGCGTATTCCACTTGGATTCGTCGCGTGCGGGCCAGCCAGAATAACGCTTCCACGGCCGCACCGAAGCGTCGCTCTTGAGTTCGAGCGGCGCCTCTTTGCCCTTCGCCTGAGCATGGGCGTCACACGCCAGACCGAATACGCCGGCCACGATCAGTGCGACACTGCTCGCCAGAATCCCTCCACGGGTCATACGATCCTCCCTGAACAAATTGTTTTCGTTAGTTGTGTCCCGCGCCCATGCGGAACGGTCGTCAGCCCACGGTGATTTTTTCTTCCGCGGTGGTGACTGTGCCGTCATCGTCGGTCCAGGTGAATTTGAACGTGCCGCTCTCCTCCACCTTGGCGTAGAATTCCATATACGGGTTCGCCGCGATCGCCGGTTCGAGATTGGCGCTGAACACCGGCTTGCCGTTGAACTCGCAGGTGAACGTGTTGATGATTTTGCGCGGGATCACCTTGCCGTCTTTGTCCTTGCGCTGACCCAACTCCATGATGTGCGGCATCAGCGTCTTGATCTCGATCAGATCGCCTTTCTTGGCTTCCTTGGGAAGCTTCAGCCGCGGTTTTTCCGCCATGTTTCTCTCCTGAATTTTGTTGTTAGCCGCCGCAGCCGCCGATGGTGACTTTCACTAGCTTCTGAGCGGTGAAGAATTCGCCCTTGCTGGTCTTGGCGACCACGACGATGTTCTGCGTGGTGGCGAGTTTGATGCGCGTCGCTGCTTTCGCCTTGCCCGACATGGCCGAGAAATGGAACGTGGCGACGCCCGGGTTCGGATTACCCTCGGCAACCACCATCACTTCGCTGACATAGTTTTCGTCGGTCATCGGTGCGTCGACCGTAACCGACAACGGCACGGTGTTGCCGTTCTCGGCGATCTCGGGCAGCTCGATCGTGATCTTGCCCTGCGCGGCCGTCTTGCCGCCGGTGAACTTGGCGATCTGGTCCGCCGCTTCCTTGGCCCCAGCCCGAGCACGCCCGCCCCAACCAAGGACGGTGAGCGCCGCGCCGCCGGCACCAAGCACCAGTGTTGCGCGACGGGATAGCTGTCGCATCGGTCAATCCTCCCTGTTTATCGTTTTGGGGCAGACAAACGAGGCCCCGCCCGGCAGCGACCATAGCGGCGGGCCGCGCTTGTTTCAAATCATATTCACAAAAAAGAATATCATTTCGTGAACTCGCGCGCCGGTGGATCAACTCGGCAGCGATTTGACGTAATCGCGGAAGCTCTTGCTCTCATAGGCTTTTTCGCGGACGTAGCGGAACATGGCGAGGAAATCGTCCGGCCGCATATAGCCCGGCAGCCGCACCACCTCGCGTTTGGCAGGTTCCAGCGCCTTGAGCGAAGCGGCCCGTTCCGGGAAAAACTGAAAGGTCGGCGTGAAGCGCACGCCGTATTTGGCGGCGATCGCCTTTTCCGACATTTCGACCCCGTCAAAATCGGTCACCCTGCGCGAACCGATGATGTTGAGTTGCAGAACCTCGAAATTCGCCTTGATGTAATCCGAAATGTCGGCCCGCGCGAAATTGACGAAATGCGTTTCCTTGCAATAGGGGCAGCCCTTGAGCTCCCACATGATCGCGAAGCGCTTACCTTGCCTATGCGCGGCTTCCAGGTCGTCGGCGAGTTCGAGGAAACTTTCCAGGAACCAGGGCTCCTTGTAGAGCCCGTCGTCGGTCAGGATCGGCTCGCCGCGCGCGCCGCCGGCGCCCGCGACGCCGAGCGTGGCCGCGCCGAGCAACAGCTTCCGTCGGGTTAGTGTCATGATCATTCGCCGTAAACCGCGGGCTCAAGCCGCCCTCGCCGCCCCCTGCGCCGAGAGTTATATTTGCCCTAGCATATATTCTCGCCTCACACTTCGTTGAACAGCCATGCTGGCCTCACTTTCACGCACCGCAATCCTCGTCTTCGCCTTGCTGGCGGGGAGCGGGCTGACCGTGGCCGGAGAACTGTCTGATTTCAACGCCGCCGTGGAAAAGGCGGAAAGCCATAACCGGGTTGCGATCGGCTACCTGCGCACCGGCAATGTCGATCTCGCCGAGATCGAGATCGACCGCCTGCGCGACGCCTGGAGCGCGTTGCAGCAGCGCTTCGCCGGCAACCGGCCGCATGTCTTCGACGGTGTCGAGCGCTACGGCTTGCTGTGGACCGGCATCGGCATGCGCCTGGTCACCGTCGATCTCATGCTCAAGAGCGGCCATACCGACGCGGCGCGGCAATCGCTCGAGGCGATCCGCGGCGATCTCTACGACCTGCGCAAGGCGGCCGGCGTCGCGGTGCTGGCCGACTGCGTGCGCGACGCCAATGCCGCCATGGACGCGCTGATGGTCTACAACGACCGCGCGCTCGACTGGACAAAGGCCGACACGCGCGATGCCGTCGCCAGCAAGGCATCGAGCTACGGCGCCGTGCTCGAGCGCTGCGACGGCATGGCGGACGACGCGGTGCGCAAGGCGGGCGAATTCCGCCGCCTGATCGACGGCGCCAGGGCCAGCCTGACGCTGATCCCGAAAGCCATCGCCACCCATGACAGTGACTTATTGCACCGCGTCCTGATCGAGCTGCGCTCGTTCGACAATCTGCTGGCGTTCCGCTACGGCTAGGCCGCGCCGACATCGACATATTCTTGTTTTGTGATATATTTCCGGGCCATTCAAAGTCGGTCTTTTCGACAAGAGGATGAAGCTGGCGGGCAAACTTCACATGCAAGAATTTTTTTCTCGGATCGCGCTCTTGGGCGCTATTTCTATTGCGCTAAGCCTCGCGCCGGCGCGCGCCGCGGAGCTCGTGATGTTCGAACAGGCCGGCTGCGCCTGGTGCGAAACCTTCGATCGCGAGATCGCGCCGATCTATGGCAAGACCGAAGAAGGCTTGCGCGCACCGCTGCGCCGCGTTGATACTGCGCGGCCGGTGCCGCCGGACCTGGCGTTCATCGAAACGGAACGGCTGACGCCGCTGTTCGTGCTGGTCGACCGGGGCCGCGAGATCGGGCGCATTCGCGGCTATCCCGGCGAGGATTTCTTCTGGGGCCTGTTGGATGTGTTGATGAAAAAGCTGGACGCCCCCGCAACAAGGGACGAACGCGTGCAGCTGATTGAACGGCCATTGCGCGCAAACGACTGACCGCCGGCAGTTTGGCCGGCAACCGTAAACATTGGTGTACGAATGGAATTACAACGACTGGAACCCCGCGGCCATCCGCCCGACCTCGACCGCATGGTCGACAACGCCAAGCGCGCGAGCGATTTTCTCAAGGCACTTGCGCACGAAAGCCGCTTGATCATCCTTTGCATTCTCGCCAAGGGCGAGAAGTCGGTGAGCGAATTGGAGCACGAGCTTAATCTGCGCCAGCCGACGGTGTCGCAGCAACTCGCGCGGCTGCGCGCGGACGGCCTGGTGTCGACCCGGCGCGACGGCAAGGTCATCTATTACAGCCTCGCCAGTGACGAGGCGCGCACCATCATCGGCGCGATCTACGACGTGTTCTGCAAAAAGCCGCGCCGGCGCTGACGGCGCAGGCCGCTGTGCGCCGCTAGCACGCGTTCCAGTCCGGATCGTTTTTGAGGGCGGCTGCCCTAGCCGACCTTTCCATTTATATTATTGATTGTTTTTTGAATAATTTGGATCGGACACCGCCTAGACCCCCGGCCTGCAACTGGCACGTCCAAGCCACCGCGGAAAAGCGCGCCGGCCGACTTCTTATGCCGCTTGGAACCGCTGTCCATACCAGGTCTTGACATTTCTGCTGTCGATATCACCTCTAATAGATAAGTTCATTTCAGAAGGAAGCGCATTGCTATGAACCCGAAGACTAGTCTGTATGTGGCAACGATCATGGCCTGCGGCTGCGGAGGTGCCTTGTATAACGGCGTGCATCAATCGGAATGCATCAAAAAGTTTTGCGAAGACGAAAAGTGGGCACTCGTTGATGCGCCCCACCATCAACTCCCGAGCGGGCCGGTCCGTCCTCAGGTGCAGATCACGTACGCGACCTCAACCGCAAGCTCATCGGAGCCTGTGCCGGTGATAATGCCGACCGGCACCTGAGCTCGGCGATTTTCGATCCAGCGAGTAACGGCAACTTCATGTTACCGATCAACGCGACCTTATGAGACCTGTGCGCGAAAGTTCTGGAAGCCTTTAATAATGCCTGATTCAATGGGCGTTGTTGAACTCGGCTTTGGAGCAGTCTCGATGCCACGTCGACGTATTGGCCAAGAGGTTCTTGGATTTGGAGCGGAGACGGGCCGCCGCTCAGGCCTTGAAGAATTGAATGCGTTGATAGAATGGAGCGTAATTGAACGACTGCTCGACCGCATCCATTGCGCTGCCAAGGGCGAGCCAGCATGGCCGCCTTTGGCCTTGTTCAAGGCTCTGCTGATCGCGGTGTGGCACGACTTGTCCGACGTGAAGCTTTCCGAGGCTTTGGGAGATCGAGCCTCGTTCCGGCGATTCTGCGGATTTTCCACGACCGAGGTGACGCCAGAGCGCACTGCTTTCGTGCGGTTTCGCAAACAACTGCTGGCCTGCGGCTTGGACAAGGAGCTATTCGATGAAGTCACGCGTCAGCTCAAGGCAAAGGCTGTAAAGGTCAAGACCGGCACGCTGGTCGATGCGACGGTGATTGCCTCCGCTAGTCGTCAGGATAGCGAGGCCGCTTGGTCTGGACACAGAAGCCGCAAGGCGATCCACGGCTTCAAGGCGCATGTGGGCGCCGACGCCGAGACAGCTATCGTCGAAGAACTCTCGGTCACACCTGGCAACATTCATGACGGTCGTGCTGGATACGGCGCCTTGCCGGACAATCCCGGTGATGTCTACGCCGATAGCGGCTACCGCGGTCAGGTCTTCGCCTCAGCGGTGCTCGCCAAGGGTGGAGCCCCGAAGGTCGTGCAGACCGGGGCTTGGGGGCGGCCAGGCGACGATACGTTGCGCGCGCTCCGTAGCTGGAATTATAGCGTGCAGCGCGTCCGTTGCCGAATTGAGAAGATCTTTGGAACCTGGAAACGCAGCTATGGTTTGCGGCGCATGCGGTGGAAAGGGTTGGCGAAGGCAACCCTTCAAGTCCGTCTCACCGCGCTCGCTTACAACCTGAAACGAACGATGACGATTTTAACCGTCGTGAGGGTTTAAGGTCGGAAACAAACGCGACAAGAAAATCAGCGCTAGACCGTTACAGCCCACGGCTTTGGTAATCGTAGCACCGCTGCGGCCAATGCCGGTCGCATCGACCAAAACGACGCTCGCGCACAGGTCTCCTTATACCAAATCCCATTGATCAGAACCCGTGCGCCCATTGGCGCAATCCGATGGACATGATGCGCCAAGGCTGATCGACGAGCTTGTTCCATGCCTCGCAGCAGTGGTCGACGAGATCGTCGTAGGATTTAAAGATGCGGTTGGAGAGCCAGTTATCGCGCATGAATTGCCAGACGTTCTCGACCGGATTGAGCTCGGGGCATTTCGGCGGCAGGGCAATAATGGTGATGTTGGACGGCACGACGAGGCGCGTTGATAGGTGCCACCCGGCCTGATCGACCAAAAGGACGGCGTGGTCGCCGGGGGCGACGATCTCGGCGATCTCCGCGAGGTGCAGGTTCATCGCCTCGGTATTGCAGGCCGGCAATATCAGCGCCGCACCCTTGCCATCCTTTGCGCAGACGGCGCCAAAGATGTAGGTTGAGGCGGTGCGCTGATCACGGGGAGCGCTGGGACGGGAGCCGCGCTTTGCCCACCGGCGGGTGATCTTGTTCTTCTGGCCAATACGAGCCTCGTCCGCGAACCAGATTTCTATCTTGCCGCTATCGATCGCCTTCTCGCGCGCGATTGCCTCCAGACGCGCGGGGAAGTTTTTTTAAAAGTCTCAATCGCACCCGCGGCCTGCGCGTGATGACGTGGCCGAGCCGACAGCTTGCGATAGCCCATAGCCCGCAGCTCCCGGCTTAAAGTCTGCTTGGCGATGGTGATGCGGAACTCTTCGAATATCCATTGCGCCAGGTCGATCAGCCGCCAGCGCACCACGCCATCAACTGCCGGGATCGGGCCGCTCTCGATCATCTGGGCGATTGCCTGACGCTGGCCATCATTGAGCTTGGAGGGTTGGCCTGGCGGCTTGCTATCTAACAGCCCGTCAGGGCCCTGCGCGTTGAACCGTAATACCCAGTCCCGGATGATCTGTACACCGACGCCGCCGATCTTGGCCGCTTCAGAGCGCGCCGCACCGTCGTCGATCGCGGCCAGAGTTAGAAGCCGACGAGCTTGCGGACCATCCTTGGTCTTCTTTGCCAATCCGCGCAGCCGAGCCGCACTAAAATCTCGCCGCAATGGTATCGGAACCGACATGGCGAACCTCCTTGGCTCGCCATCTTGAATCAGACCGCCGCTGATTTGTGAATCCCCAACGAGTTACGCCTTCAGGGATTTGGTATTAGGTTCTCGCCTCACGGTTTCGCATTCATTGCTGCAGGCCATGATCTTGTTTGCAATAATCTTTGCTTTCGGGGCGGCATCTCAGGCAACCGAAAGCCCATTCCAGGCGCACCGAAATTGCACTGGGGCATTCAGCTCAGACTTTAGCAGTGAATTTGATAGATACCGGTGCGAGTGAACGATCAGGTACGTCGGAACACCGCTAGAGATTACGATACCTTCAGCCAACTGATGGCTCGTGTTTTTTGCCCTTTTCGCTTTGATCTCGAGCATTTTTGGTGCGCCCGACGGCGGCCCGCATATGACCTTCGGCAACATGCGCGCCAACAGCGTGAGTACTTTTGCTGCGTGGTTTTGCTCGTGGCTGTAGTGATCATCGACACGGATGAGGGTAGGTAATGGCTGATACCCGTTTCATAAAACTGCGAGTAGAGCCCGCAATGCGGGAAAGGCTGGCCATAGATTTTGGCGTTCGCTTTGAAGAACGTGAGATGCCAATACGGTGGAATGGCTCGGGGACCGGTATCTTTAGATTTGATGCGGTGAGTGAGGATGGCACCATCATTGCCTGCTTAAGCAGCGCGCGCAATTTGAAGCCGGGTCAGCGCCACAAGTTGATGCGTGATGCCACTTTCATGTGGCTAACTCCCGGAGTTAAACATCGTATTATGGCGGTAGTTGAACCGCGCGTCGCGCAAGCACTCAATGCGGAGCTTCGGTGCGGTCGGCTCCCGCCGGAGACAGAGGTCAGAATTATCGACCTAGCTCCGAAATTGCGGGAGGAGATTGAGAATTTCCGGCTGACGGCTATCAACGAAGTCAGCGGCTCTGGCAGGTGAGCCTTGCGCAGTGGGGGACCAAGACCAATAAACTGAGAAACGTTCAAATTTTACCTGCGCTTCACATCAGACGATGAGTCAAAAACGATCGCAACGGACGTGTCCGCGCGGCGTACGTTGGTCAGCAAACTATAGTAAGAGAAGGCAGCGGCGGCGCGCGCCTCACTTGATCGACAGCCCCAGCGTCTTGACCATCTTGCCCCACTTCGCGACCTCAGCCTTGAAGTAGGTATCCGCATCCGTCTGCGAGCCTTCGATCGGGTCAAAACCGATCGAGGTGAGTTTCTGCTGCAGCGCAGGGTCCTTCATCACCTGCTCGATCGTTGCGTTGAGCTTGGCGGTGATCTCCGGGCTGGTGCCGGCCGGCGCGAACACGCCGACCCAGGACGACGCGTCGAAGGGATAACCGGCCTCGGCGTAGGTCGGCACGTTCGGCGTAACGCCTGCGCGTTTTGCGCTGCGCGACGCCCAAGCCTTTCAGCTTGCCGCTCGCGATCTGCGCCGCCGCGCCGCCGCCCAAGGTGGTCGCCAGCAAATCGACCTGGTTGCCGATGGTTGCGGCGATCGCCGGGGCGCCGCCCTGGAACGGCACGTGCACCGCGGAAATCTTGGCGATCTCCTTGAAGAAATATTCGGCCGCGATATGCGAGCCGCTGCCGACGCCGGCCGAGGCGAAGGTGATGCTCTTGCCCTTCGCCGCCTTCAACAAATCGGCGAGGTTAGCGGCCGGATTGCCCGGGCCGGTGACCAGCGATTCCGGCGAAGACGCCACGATGGCGATCGGCTTCAAGTCGTTGGCGACGAATCCCTTGTTCGGGCGCAAGGTCTCGTTGATCGCCACCGCCGTGGTGGTGACCAGCAGCGTGTAGCCGTCAGGCGCGGCGCGCGCGACCGCCGCGGCAGCGATGTTGCCGCCGGCGCCGCCGCGATTTTCGACGACCACCGTCCGCCCCAGCCGCTCGCTCAGGCCTTTGCCGACGATGCGCGCCAGCGTATCGGCGACGCCGCCCGGTGCGAACGCGACGATGAACGTAATGTCGCGCGCCGGATATGGCTGCGCGCCCGCCGCGCCCAGTACGCTGCCGAGCGCGGCCAGTGCGACGACGGCGTGTTTGAAAAGCCGAGTGATCGACAAGGCAATCCTCCCCTCGCGCGCGGCTTGTTCTGGTTGCATGTGCCCGCGCAGCCGAATGAATTGTTCCATCCCGTTCCCGGCTTGACAAGCTTGCCATGGCGTCAGTTGGATCATGCGCGAGTCCAGACCGGAAGCGAGGCCATGCGCATTCACGTGCTGACCCTCAATCTGTGGAACGTCAACGAGCCGCTGGCGGCGCGCATGTCGGCGTTCGCCGCTGGACTGCAGACGCTGCGCCCGGACATTGTGTGTTTGCAGGAAGTCGCTCACGACCCGCATACGCGGCAGCGCCAGTCCGCGCTCGCCACCGCGAGCTGCGGTCTCGCGCACGCCGTCGATAACGACGCGCTGTCGATCCTGTCGCGCTTTCCGGTCGTCCGGTCACAGAGCGCGCCACTGCCCGAGGCGCCGCGCGACGAACCGCGGCAGGTCTTGCTGGCCGAGGTGCTAATCGAAGGCCGCCCGCTGCTGATCGCCAACACGCATCTGGCTTGGCGTCCGGAAATGATCGTCGAGCGCAAGGCGCAGGTGCAGGCGTTGCTCGTTGCGATAGAACGTCAGGGCGCGGCGCATGACACGAAAATCCTGTGCGGCGACTTCAACGACGACGCGGATTCACCGGCGCTACGGGCCGTGCTCGAGAGCGGCTTGGGATTTCATGACGTCTATACCCTATGCCACCCCGACGACCCCGGTTTCACCTCGTCGCGCCAAAACCCTCATGTCCATCGATCGACGACCAGGGACCAGCGCATCGATTACATATTTTCGGCCGGCGCGCTCGCACCGCAGGATTGCACGGTCGTGTTCGACGGCGGCAACCGCCTCGGCTTCGCCTCCGATCATTTCGGCGTGTTTTGCAGCCTCGAATTCCGCTGCCCCCCGGCCGCGCAACACGTCACTGCAGCTTGATATGCGCCGCTTTGATCACATTGTCCCAGCAGTCGACCTCCTCGTGCATGTATTTGGCGGTCTTGGCGACCGCGCCGCCATAGATCTCCGCTGACAATTTCGTCAGGCGGTCCCGCACCTCAGGCTCGCGCAGGACCTTGTTCACATCGGCATTGATCTTGTCGACGACGGCTTTGGGCGTCTGCGGCGGCGCCACGATCGCGTACCAGGCGACCAATTCGAAGCCCGGCAGTTTTTCCGCCATCGTCGGAACGTCCGGTAACGATGGCAGCCGCTGCGCCGAGGCTACAGCCAGCAGGCGGAGCTTGCCGGCTTTCACCAAGGCAAGCGAAACACCGAGATTGTCGAACATCATATCGACATTGCCGGCGAGCAGGTCCTGCAGCGCCGGTGCCGAGCCGCGATAGGGAACGTTGCGCACCTTCACCTTGGCCTTCAGGTTGAACAGCTCGGTCGTGAGATGCGAAGTCGTGCCGTTGCCCTGGGTCGCGGCGGTGACCGCATCCGGATGCTGTTTCAGATAATCGATCAACTCGGAAACCGTCGTGGCCTTTATTTTGTTCGGATTGACCAGCAGCGCATTGGGGACCTGCGCCGTCACCACGATCGGCTCGAATTTGGTCGGATCGAATGCGAGGTTCGGATACAGATTCTGGTTCACCACCAGCGGCGGCGGCGGCGCCGACAGCAGCGTGTAGCCGTCCGGAGCGGATTTATAAACGAGCTCGGCGCCGATATTGCCGCCCGCGCCGGCGTGATTTTCGATGACCACCGGCTGGCCCCATTTGCGCGAGAGCCATTCGGCGAGAATGCGCGGGATGGCGTCGGCGGTCCCGCCGGCTGGGAATGGCACGACGATCTTGACCGGATGGTCCGGAAAGCCTGCGGCCTCGACCGGGTCCGCGAGGCCTTGCACTGCGGCAAGGCTAAGCGCCAACCCGATTGCAATCCGGCCGGCAACAACGCACCCTCTCGCGAACACATCGCGCATTGAACGTCCTCCCTGATCTCGCGGCGGCGCTTGATCCGCGCCTTTGTGGAGACAAGACTGCGATAGTCTTGCCGAGGATACAACACGCCCGGTCCCGAGCTGGCGGATTTTCGAGCGGACTATGGAAATCGAGCGAAGAGGTTGATGATGGCGGCGGCGCGACCCAAGGTCGTGGTGGTCGGAGGCGGGATCGGCGGCTTGTTCGCCGCCAATGCGCTGATCGCGCACGGCCTCGCCATATCAGTCTATGAACAGGCGCCCGCCCTTGGCGAAGTCGGCGCCGGCGTGTTCCTGACGCCGAACAGTGTGCGCCAGTTGCAGAGGGTCGGCCTCGGACCGGCGGTGGAGACATGGGGCGCGCGGGTTGGCCCCGGCTCGCATTACTTCCGGCACGACGGGGCGCCCATCGCCCCGGTGCAGGTGACCGATTCCTCGGGCTGGAACGCGACCTTCGGCATGCACCGTGCCGACTTCGTCGATTTCCTCGCGCAAGCCCTCCCCGTCGGCGTGGTGCATACCGGACACCGGGCGACCGGCTTCGCGCAGGACGGCGATCAGGCCCGGGTGTCGTTCGCCAATGGCGCCGTTGCCGAAGGCGACGTCGTCATCGGCGCGGACGGTATCCATTCCGAGCTGCGCCCTTACGTGTTTCCACCCTCGCGTCCGGTCTTCCACGGCTCCGTCGCCTACCGCGGCGTGGTGGAGTATGCGCGCATTCCGGATTGGCCGGCCGACCGCTGGCTGATGTGGCTCGGCAAAGGCAAGCACTTCCTCAGCTTCCCGGTGCGCGCCGGGAAACTGATCAATTACGTCGGCTTCGTGCCGGCGGATCAGGAAATGAAGGAATCGTGGTCGGCCCCCGGCGACCCCGATGTGCTGCGTGGCGAGTTCGCCGGCTGGGAAGCGCGCATCGAGCGCCTGTTGCAGCAGGTGCAAAAGACCTTCCGCTGGGCGCTCTACGACCGCGAACCGCTGCCGACCTGGACCAAGGGGCGGCTGAGCCTGCTCGGCGACGCCGCGCATCCGATGCTTCCCCATCTCGGCCAGGGCGCCAACCAGTCGATCGAGGACGGCATGGCGCTGGCGACGATCCTGGCGCGCGCCGACCGGGAGAGCGCGCCGGCGGCCCTCGCCGCTTACGAGCGCCTGCGCCGCGAGCGGGTGGCGGCGGTGCAGCGCGGCGCGCGCGAGAACGGATTGCGCTACGACTCCGCCTATTCCGACCTCGGCGTGCGCGACGCCGAACTCACCGCGCACGCCGCGTTCCGCAAGCGGCTCTACGACCACGATGTGGTCCCGGAAGCGCAAGCCGCGGCCACGGCCCTGATGTAATCAGGGCCCCGGCAACCGGACATCGGCTTGATTTTTGGCAAGTTGACCCGCCGGCCTGCCGATTAGCATCGCCGGCGACGGATGCCGTCGATCGATGCGTCGCGGCCAGGCATCCCAAAACGCGAACGAAGGGGAAGCAAATGTCCAGGAAATCGCAATGGTTCGGCATCAGCCGCACCGCGGTATCAGCGCTCGCCGCCGTGTTGCTGTTCGGCTTGGCTCCGGCCAAGGCCGCCGACCCGATCAGGATCGGCTTCGGCATGGCGCTCACCGGTCCGCTCGCCGCCAACGGCAAGATGTCGCTGGTGGCCATGCAGATCTGGGAAGACGACGTCAACGCCAAGGGCGGCTTGCTCGGCCGGCCGGTCAAGCTCATCTACTACGACGATCAAAGCAGCCCGGCCCAGGTGCCCAGCATCTATGCCAAGCTGCTCGATATCGACAAAGTCGATCTTATCGTCAGCGGCTATGCCTCGACGCAGGTCGCCGCCGCCATGCCGACCGCGATCGAGCGCAAGAAGCTGTTCGTGAGCCTGTTCGGCACCGGCATCAATGAGCAGTTCAAATACTCTAAATACTTCTCGATGATCCCGAACGGCCCGACGCCGAAGCCGGCCTTCACGCGCGGCTTCTTCAAGGTGGCGGAAGTGCAGAAGCCCAAGCCGCAAACGATCGCCTTGGCGTCCGCGGACGCCGAGTTCGGACACAATGCCTGCGAGGGCGCGCGCGAGAACGCGACGGCGTCCGGATTCAAGGTCGTCTACGACAAGAGCTATCCGCCGACGACCGTCGATTTCACGTCGATCGTGCGGGCGATCCAGTCCACCAATCCGGATCTGCTGGTGGTCTGCTCCTATCCGGTCGATACCGTCGGCATGGTCAAGGCCATGCATGAAGTCGGCTTCAAGCCAAAGATGTGGGGCGGCGCCATGGTCGGCCTGCAGGCGACGGTGTTCAAAACCCAGCTCGGCCCGCTGCTCAACGGCGTCGTGAACTTCGAGACCTGGCTGCCGGCCAAGTCGATGGAATTCCCAGGCTCGCTCGATCTGCTCAAGAAATATCAGGAGCGCGCCAAGGCCGCCGGCACCGACCCGCTCGGCTATTACATGCCGGTCTGGGCCTATGCCGATCTGCAGGTGCTCGGCGACGCCATCGCCGCCACCAAGAGCCTCAATGACGACGTGCTCGCCGCCTACATGCACAAGACCACGTTCAAGACCGTCGTCGGCGACGTCAAGTTCAACGACCAGGGCGAGTGGGCGGAGGAGCGCACGCTGGCCGCCCAATTCCAGAACATCAAAGGCCGAACGATCGACGACTTCCGCGATTTATCGACCGAGGTGATCATCTATCCGCCGCAGTACAAGAGCGGCGAGGTGATTTACCCCTACGAAAAGGCCATCGCAAAATAAGCTACGCTGCGATCGTTTTGCGGCAACGACGGCCGGCCGGCGCTTGAGCAAGCGCCGGCCGTTTCATTGACGGCCTACGCCAACGCGGTGGGGGGCCGCGTGCCGGCGCAGTTGCGCATCGAGTCAAAAAACCGCAAAACTGCGCACGCCAAAGCCGCCGCCCTCGTGGCGACCAGGAAAGACGCGCGCATGACAGAAAGCTGCAATCGACGCCTGCGCAACCTCCTGGCCCAGCGCAAAGCCGTGCTGTTGCCGGGCGCGGCCAACGCGCTGGCGGCGCGCGTCATCGAGGACCTCGGTTTCCAGGCGGTCTACGTCACCGGCGCCGGCGTCACCAATACCTTTCTCGGCATGCCGGACATCGGCGTGATGTCGGTCACCGAACTCGCCAGCCACGTCAGCGCGATGCGCGACGTGGTCGTCCTGCCCTTGATCGTCGATGCCGACACCGGCTTCGGCAATCCGATCAACGTGGCGCGCACGATCCAAATTCTCGAGCGCAGCGGCGCCAATGCCATTCAGCTCGAGGACCAGGATTTCCCCAAGCGCTGCGGGCATTTTTCCGGCAAGAGCATCGTCGCTTGCGCCGAGATGGTGCAGAAAATTCACGCCGCGGTCGATGCCCGCGTCGATCCCGATCTCGTCATCGTCGCGCGCACCGACGCGATCGCCATAAACGGTTTCGACGACGCCATGGAGCGCGCCGCCGCCTATATCGAAGCCGGCGCCGACATGAGCTTCGTCGAAGCGCCGCGCAGCCGCGACCAGATTGCCGAGATCCCCAAGCGCCTGGCCGTTCCGCAATTCATCAATATCGTGGCCGGCGGCCTGACCCCGATGATCGGCCTCGCTGAGCTGGAGCAGATGGGATACTCGATGGTGCTCTATGCCAATGCCGCATTACAGGCCTCGATCGCCGGCATGCAGAAGGTGCTCGGCCACCTGAAGGCGCACGGCTCGCTCGACGGCGTGGCCGGCGAGCTCGCCAGCTTCACCGAACGGCAGCGGCTGGTCGGCAAGCCGCACTTCGACGAGCTCGAAAAGAAATACACGTGATACGACGCGGCTGCCGCACGGCCGGATGACGGCTGGCGGTATTTTTACAAGGCTTTCGGAAATCCGCATGTCAGGTTCCAGCAACAACCCGCACACCCGCGCCATCGCGCAGTTCATCTCGCAACTCCGCTACGACGATATTCCGGGCGAGGTGATCGCGCGCATCAAACTGCTGATTCTGGATTCGCTCGGCTGTGCGCTCTACGGCAGCGATCTCGAATGGAGCCGCATCCTGCGGGCGACGCTCGGCAAGCTCGACACGACGAAAGCTTGCCGCGTCTGGGGAACGCCGGAGCGTTTATCGGCGCCCCATGCCGCGCTGGTCAACGGCACCCTCATCCAGAGCTTCGAACTCGACGACGTGCATCGAACGGGCGTGCTGCATGTTGGCGCGGTGACGCTGCCGCCGCTGCTCGCGGTCACCGAACTGCGCCCCGGTCTGAGCGGCCGCGATTTCCTTGCCTCCGCCGTCGCCGGCTACGAGATCGGTCCGCGCGTCGGCAAATGCATGGGCCCGCAGCATATCGGGCAAGGCTGGCACTCCGGCGCGACCGTCGGGGTGTTTTCCGCGGTGTCCGGCGCGGCCGCCGCCTTGCGCCTCACCGCCGACCAGGCCGTGCATGCGCTCGGCATTGCCGGCACGCAATCGGCCGGGCTGATGGCCGCGCAATACGGCGCGATGGTCAAGCGCATGCATGCCGGGCGCGCCGCGCAGAGCGGGCTTTACGGCGCGTTGCTCGCGGAAGCCGGCTTCACCGGGATCGTCGACGTTTTCGAATCGCCCTATGGCGGCTTCTGCTCGACCTTCTCGCGCTCGAGCGACCGCTTCAATCTTGGCGAGTTATCGTGGGAGCTCGGCCGGCAGTGGGAAACGCTGCACATTTCGTTGAAGTTCTATTCCTGCGTGGGCAGCAACCACACCACGCTCGACGCCATTCGCATGATGCAAAGCAAGACGCCGTTCGGCTCCGACGATATCGCGTCGATCGTGGTGCATGGCTCGCAGGTGACGGTCGAGCACGTCGGCTGGCCCTACGAGCCGCAGGGCCTGACCTCGGCGCAATTGAATCTGCCGTTCTGCGTCGCCACTTTGCTGCTGGAGGGCGACGTATTCGTCGACCAGTTCACCGACGACGTGGTGGACGACAAGCGGCGCATCGCATTGTCGAAAAGGGTCAGCGTCAAGCATGACCCCGCGATCACCTCGCGCGGCGCGAGCTACCGGCACATGGTGCGCGTCGAGGTCCAGCTGAATAACGGAACCAAGCTCGCGCAAACCGTCGAGGCGCCGCGCGGCAGCGAAGCGAACTTCGCCAGCGAGGCCGACATCGTACAGAAGTTCAAGAAGCTCGCGACCCATATCGTCAGCGACGCCAAGGCCGACGAGATCGTCAACCTTGCGCTCGGCGCCGAGAAGCTTGACCGCGCCGAACAGATCGCCCAGGCGCTGGCGAACGGGTGAGACCTACTTTTCTTTGCTCGCCTTCATGTTTGCCGCGAGATCGCTCAGCCGCTTGCGTTCAGTTTTGGTGAAATTGACGAAATCCGCGACCGAGCCGCCGGCCGGCTCGATGCCGGTCGGGATCAGTTTATTGCGCACTTCGTCGGTCTTGAGCGCCGCCTGCAGGGCGGCGTTCATGCGTTCGATGACCGGCTCCGGCGTACCGCGCGGCGCATAGAGGCCGGCCCAGTGGCCGATCTGCACGCTCGGATAGCCTTGCTCGGCCGTGGTCGTGATCGACGGATAGGCGCTGATGCGCTTTTCATAAGTTGTCGCGACCGCCTTCAGCAGGCCGGCCTTGATCTTGGGCAGAACGACGATACTCGCTTCCGACGTCGCCGAGACATTGTTCGACAAAACGCCGTTCACGCCGTCGCCGCCGCTTTTGTAAGGCACGATGACGAGCGAAATGCCGGTCGCTTCCTTGATCATCTCGCCGACGAATTCCGGCGTGCTGCCGTTGCCAGCGGTGGCCCAGGTAATGCCTTTGCCGCCTTGCGCCTTGGCCCAGGCGACGAATTCTTTCATGTTGCTCGCGGGCACGCTCGGATTGACCACGATGGTCGAGGGCGCGACCGCGATCATGCCGACCGGCACCAGATCGGAATCCGCGTAGGGCATGTCCTTCAGGATCAGACTGTTGGTGATGGTGCTCGCCGCGCCGACCAGGAAGGTGTAGCCGTCGGCCGTCGAATGCGCGACGTAGGCCGTGCCGATCACCGCGCCGGCGCCCGGCCGGTTTTCGACCACCACGGTCTGGTGAAGCTGCTTGCCGACGCCGTCGGCCGCAAAGCGGGCGATCAGGTCGTTGGCGCCACCGGGTCCGAACCCCACGATAAAGCGGATGGGATGATCCGGCCATTCCGCCCGGGCCGCCGGCGCGGCGAGCGTGCAAATGAGTATGCAAGCGGCGAAGATTAAAGACAGTTTTTTCATTGGTTCCTCCCTCGACCCGGCGCGACTTTGGCTCCCGGTAGCGTAACCTCGCAAAAATATAAAGTCTTGATTGGTGCGTCCGCGCGGCAAGACGGCGCGTTCGCGCTAACTCATCGCCACATCGACGAGGTGCATCTGTAGCCGCTCCTCGCCCTGCCAGCGGTCGATCGCCAGCGTGCCGGCTGCGTGCATCGCGCGGCCGCGATTGTCGAGCAGCGTCTGCCCGAGCGGCTTTCCGGCGGCGCGGAACGCGATCGCGTTGACGATCTTGCCGTCGCCGGACTTGAAGCGCGCGCGGATGTGGTTCTCGCCGACCGGATCGGCGTAAGCGAGCGTATGCGCCGGCAGCGCCAGCAGCGGCTCCGGATTGCCGGCGCCGTAAGGGCCCGCGCGCGCCAGCAGCTCCGCCAGCGTGAGATTGACCGCGCCCGCGCTCACCGCGCCGTCGATCAAAAGCGCGCGCTCGCGCCGCGCCGCCTCGACCGGCGCGCCCAGCGCATCCTCGAGGAAGGCGCGGAACGTGGCGAGCGCGTCTTTCTTCAGCGTGATGCCGGCCGCCATGGCGTGGCCGCCGCCCTTGAGCAGCAGCCCCTCGCGTACCGCGCGCCGCACCGCCTGGCCGAGATCGACGCCGGGGATCGAGCGGCCCGATCCGGTGCCGGTGCCGCCCGGCTCGAGCGCGATGGCGAAGGCCGGCCGGCCGTAACGTTCCTTCAGTCGCGCTGCCACCAGCCCGACCACGCCGGGATGCCAACCTTCGGCCGCGGTCACCACGACGGCGCCCTTCTCTTCCAGGCCGAGCGCGGCCATGGCTTCGGCCTCCGCCTGCGTCACGGTCGCGAGTTCGATCTGCTGGCGCTCGCGGTTCAAGCGGTCGAGCTCGGCGGCGATGCGCGCGGCCTCGCTCGGATCCTCCTCCAGCAGCAGCCGCACGCCCAAGTCAGCACGTCCGATGCGGCCACCGGCATTAATGCGCGGCCCGAGCAGAAAACCGAGATGCCAAGGCTCGGGCGGGCCGGACAGCCGCGCAGCATCCATCAGCGCGGTCAGCCCGACATGATCGCGGCGGCGCAGCGCAATCATGCCCTTGGCCACGAAGGCGCGGTTGAGACCCTTGAGGGGCACCACGTCGGCAACGGTGCCGAGCGCGACAAGATGCAAGAGCGACAGCAGGTCCGGCTCGCCGCGTGCGCCGGTCCAGAAATTGCGCCGGCGCAGCTCGCGCGTCAGCGCGACCATCGTGATGAACACGAGGCCGACCGCCGCCAGATGCCCGAGCCCGGAGAGATCGTCGGCGCGGTTCGGATCGACGATCGCTACTGCCGGCGGCAGTTCCTCGTCGGCCTGATGATGGTCGAGGATCACCACGTCGAGGCCGAGCTTCTTGGCTTCTACGAGCGTTACATGGCTGGTTATCCCGCAATCGACGGTGATGAGTAACTTGACGCCGCGCTCGGCGAAAGCGCGGATGGCGTCCACGTTCGGCCCGTAACCTTCAAAAATTCGGTCGGGAATGTGCACGATCGGATCGAGCCCACAGTGGCGCAAATAGCCCGCGAGCAGCGCCGCGGCAGTGGCGCCGTCCACGTCGTAATCGCCGAAAATCGCTACGCTTTCGCCGTGGATAACCGCATGCGCGAGGCGCGCCGTGGCCGCCTCCATGTCGGTGAGCACATGCGGGTCGGGCATCAGGCTCTTGATGCTGGGATCGAGATAGGCCGCGACCTCGTCCGCCTCCACGCCGCGGCCGGCCAGCACGCGCGCCAGCAACTCCGGCACGCCCGCGCGTTGCGCGATTGTCAACGCGCGCGCCTGTCCTCGTTCATCTAGGCGATCGCGCCAGCTGCGGCCGCTGACCGAATGCGCAACGCCGAGGAAGAAGCGCTCGGAGTTGCTCAGCACCGTTGCGGGCAAAGCCGCCATCGTCGTGCCCCGCCGGCGTCAGTTCTTGTATCCATGCTTTTCCAGGATGGTGACCATCTTCGCATTGAGGTCCTGCTGGAACGCCTGCACCCGCGGCCCCATCTGCGCCATAACGTCGCCCATGACCTTCGGCATTACGTGCAAGGCCTTGGCGCCGGTCGGTGTGCGGTAGAAGGCGACGATCTCGTGCAGCTCCTGCGCGCTGAAATTGCGCGCATAGACCGCTGGCGACGATTTCATCGTCTCGCCGGCGAAGGCGGCGACCGAATGCTCGAATTCAGTCCGCAACTCGGCCAATGTCGCGGCGTCAATCTTCGACGCCAGGCTGCCCTCGATGTTCGGCCAGATCTGCGCCGTCATCGCCGCGCTCATCTGCGCGATGGTGTCGCCGCTCACCATCGCCGACAGCTCTTGCGCTGCACGCAGCGCCTCCGGCGACGGCGCATCCTCGGCGCGCGCGGCCGGAACCGTGAGCCAACTGTAAACGATCGCCAGTACGAAAAGGCGCTTCATGCGAACCTCCCTTGACCGGCCCTATCTGACGCGGGGCTGATCGCCCGCGGCGACGCGCTAATCCAAATGAAATTTCTTGAACTGGCGGTGTTCGGCGCGCACCCAGCGCACGGTGCCGGTGACCGAGCGCATCACCACGGTTTCGGTCTCCATCATCTTGGGGTAGAACTTGACGCCCCGCAGCAGATTGCCGTCAGTGACCCCGGTGGCCGCGAACACGCAATCGCCCTTCACCATATCCTTGATGCCGTAGGTCTTGCGCGGATTCTTGATGCCCATCTTGGCGGCGCGCGTGCGCTTCTCTTCAGTGTCGAGCACCAGCCGGCACTGCATCTGGCCGCCGATGCAGGCGAGCGCCGCCGCCGCCAGCACGCCCTCCGGGGCGCCGCCGATGCCCATATAGATGTCGATGCCGGTGGCGTCCGGTTGCGCGGTGTGGATCACGCCGGCGACGTCGCCGTCGGTGATCAATGACACCGCAGCGCCGGTCTTGCGCACCGCCTCGATCATGTCGGCATGGCGGGTGCGGTCGAGGATGAGCGCAGTGATCTCCGCCGGCTTGACGCCCTTGGCCTTGGCCAGCCGTGTGATCATTTCGCCGGGCGGCAGGTCGAGCTCGACCAAATCCTTCGGATAGCCGGGGCCGATGGCGATCTTCTCCATGTAGACGTCGGGCGCATTCAGCAGCGTGCCGCTTTCCGCCATTGCCATGGTGGCGATTGCGCCCGGCATGTTCTTGGCGCAGAGCGTGGTGCCCTCGAGCGGATCGACGGCGATGTCGACCTTCGGCCCCTTGCCGGTGCCGACGTTCTCGCCGATGAACAGCATGGGCGCCTCGTCACGCTCGCCCTCCCCGATGACCACGGTGCCGTCGATCGAGAGCTTGCCGAGCTCGCGCCGCATAGCGTCGACCGCGGCCTGATCGGCCTCCTTCTCGTTGCCATGTCCGCGCAGGCGGGCCGCCGACACCGCCGCGCGTTCGGTCACGCGCACAATCTCAATCGACAGGATGCGGTCCATTACCTCCCTGGAAGTTTCGGTCGTCGACGCCATTTCTCAAGCTCCCCCTAGACAAACACGGCTAACAAGCCGGCCGTCAGTTCTTCTCGATCCGGATCACCTGCGGTGTTCCGGAGATCACCCTATCGCGCCCCACAGCCGCAAGAGCCTTGCGCACGGCATCCTCGGTAGTTGCATAGGTAATGAGGATAACGGGAACGGAACCGGCCTTGGTGTCTCCATCGGAGCGCCCGTGGTGGCGCTGCACAATGGACTCCAGGGAAATCTCCTGCTGGGCAAGCCGCTTGGCGATGGTGGCCGCGGTTCCCGGCTTGTCGCGCGCCAGTAGCCGGATGTAGTAGCCGCCCTCGTGCCGCTGCATCGGCGCCTTGCGCACGCTTTTGAGCCGCCCGCTGGGCCGGCCGAACGGCGCGGTGCGTACGCCGCGGGCGATATCGCCGATGTCGGACAGTACCGCCGAAGCGGTTGCGGCCCCGCCGGCGCCGGGCCCTATCAGGGTAAGGGGATTGATCCCCTCCACATCGACGGTGACGGCATTGGTCACGCCCATCACCTGGGCGATGGCCGAGTCCTTGCGCACCATGGTCGGATGCACGCGCTGCTCGATGCCCTTGTCGGTCTTCACCGCCACGCCGAGTAATTTCACGCGATAGCCAAGCTCGTCGGCTGCGGAAAGATCGGCCGGCGTAATCGAGGAAATGCCTTCCACATAAATCGCATTCTGGTCGGACTTGCTGCCGAAGGCGAGGCTCGCGAGGATCGCGAGCTTCTGCGCGGTATCGTGACCTTCGATATCAAAACTCGGATCGGCCTCGGCATAGCCGAGCTGCTGGGCTTGCTTGAGGCACTCCGCGAACGGCAGCTTGTCCTGTTCCATCCGGGTGAGGATGTAATTGCAGGTGCCGTTGAGAATGCCGTAGATGCGCTCGAACGAATTGCCGGCGAGCCCCTCGCGCAAGGTTTTCACGATCGGAATGGCGCCGCCGACCGCCGCCTCGAAATTCAGCGCAACGTGATGCTTTTCCGCGAGCGCAGCGAGCTTGACGCCGTGCTTGGCGAGCAGCGCCTTGTTGGCGGTGACGACGGATTTGCCCGAGGCGAGCGCCGCCTCGACGGCGCTTTTGGCGGGATCGCCGGCGCCGCCGATCAATTCCACGAACACGTCGATGTCGGTTGCGCGCGCCAGCGCGAGCGGATCGGAAAACCATTTTATTTTCTTGAGATCAACGCCGCGGTCCTTGGCGCGCGAACGCGCGCACACTGCGACGACCTCGATCGCGCGGCCACAGCGCGCGGCGAGCGGGTCGCGCTGGCGCGCCACCTGGGCGATCAAGGCTGCGCCGACCGTGCCAAGACCGGCGACACCGACTTTCAGAGCTGCGGTCATGGGTTAGCGCCGTGTGGCGATCGGAACGACGTTGTGCAGTTGCTCCGGCCCGGATTTCAGGAAGCGGCCGACGTTGCGCGCGGCCTGGCGGATGCGTTGCTCGTTCTCCACCAGCGCGATGCGTACGAAGCCCTCGCCATATTCGCCGAAGCCGATGCCGGGCGAGACCGCGAGATCGGCCTTCTCCACCAGAAGCGTGGAAAACTCGACGCTGCCGAGGCTCTTGAACGGCTCCGGAATCGGCGCCCAGGCGAACATCGAGGCGCGCGGCGACGGCACATGGAAACCGGCGCGGCCGAAGCTCTCCACCAACACGTCGCGGCGGCGCTTATAAATCTCGCGCATCTCCTTGATGCAGTCGTCGGGCCCGTTGAGCGCGGCGATCGCCGCCACCTGGATCGGCGTGAAGGCGCCGTAGTCGAGATAGGATTTCACGCGGCCGAGCGCGGCAATCACGCGCTCGTTGCCGACGGCAAAGCCGATGCGCCAACCCGGCATCGAGTACGTCTTCGACATCGACGTGAACTCGACGGCGATATCGATGGCGCCAGGCACCTGCAACAGCGAGGGCGGCGGATTGTCGTCGAAATAGACTTCCGCGTAGGCGAGGTCCGAGAGCACCAGAATGTTGTGCTTCTTGGCGAAGGCGACGAGGTCCTTGTAGAAATCGAGGCTTGCCACCCAGGCCGTCGGATTGGCCGGGTAGCAAACCACCACCGCGGTCGGCTTCGGGATCGAGTGGATGATTGCGCGTTCCAGCGTGTGGAAGAAATTCGGCGTCGGTTCCGACGGCACCGAGCGCACGGCGCCGCCCGCCATCAAGAAGCCAAATGCGTGGATCGGATAGCTCGGATTGGGAACGAGCACGACATCGCCCGGCGCCGTGATCGCCTGCGCGACGTTGGCGAAACCTTCCTTGGAGCCGAGCGTAGTGATGACCTCGGTCTCGGGGTTCAGCTTCACCCCGAAGCGGCGCTCGTAATATTTCGCCTGCGCGAGGCGAAGCTTGGGAATGCCGCGCGAGGCCGAATAACGGTCGGTTCGCGGCTTGCCCAGAGTCTCCTTGACCTTCTCGATGACATGGGCGGGCGCCGGCAGATCGGGATTGCCCATGCCGAGATCGATGATGTCCGCCCCCGCGTTGCGGGCGCGCGCCTTGGCCCGGTTCACCTCTTCGAAAACGTAAGGCGGCAAGCGACGGATCCGGTAAAAGTCTTCCATTGTCTCAAACCTTTAGGTCGGCCGCCCTGTCCAGCCGGCCGGCATAACCCCGGCAGGCTTTTATCACGGGTTGGTCTTTGCGCCATCCTTGGTGGCGGCGTCGTCTGTATCTTTCTTGGCGGTCGCGGACTTCTTTTTCTCCGGGGGCGGCTCGGGCGCTTTGGCAGCTTTTTCGAGCGTTTCTTGCCGGGCGCGCACCGCCGTCAGGTCTTTTTCCAGAATTACCTGCTGTTCCTCGGTCATCGGCGGGGTCTCGCGCGGCGGCGGCATATCGTGCACCGCGGGATAGACGTAAGGCGTGGCCGGCCGCTCCGGCGTCCCGGCTGGTAGCCCCATATCGCCCGGCAGCTTGTCGATCGAGGTCCCCGGCGTGCAGCTGCAAAGCAGTACAGCCAACCCCAAGGCCGCCAGAACCGATCGTTCAAAGGCTCGCGCCATACGCCGCAACACCTGTCATTGGGACGGGAAATCGATGCAGACTCAAGGAATTATACCATAAGCCGGCTAACCGGCTATTATGGCCGGAGCAAGGTCGGCGCGCTGTCATCGGCTCAACGCGAAGAGCCGGATAAGCCATCCGCGCAAACGCATCTTGCGGGAGGATGCGATCCTGGCCAATTCTGACGGCGGGGACCGATTCAACATCGATGAAAAAGCGTAGCAGCCAACCGGCCAAAGAACCGGTCAAAGAACCAACCAAGGAACAGGCGAAGATCGGCTCGGTCGAGATCGAGGCCCTCGCGCACAATATCGCCCGTATGGTCGAGGAAGGCGGCAAGGCACTCGCGGCCTATATGAAGCCGCGCGAGGAAGGCAAAATCAAAAGCGAACTGGCTGAAGACATCGCCGAGGTGGTTAAGACCGTCGGCCAGGTGATGGAATATTGGTTGTCGGACCCGCAGCGCGCGCTCGAACTGCAGACCAGCCTCGGCCGCGCCTATCTCGATTTGTGGGCGGGTGCGGTCAAGCGCATGGCCGGCGAAGAAGCCGCGCCGGCCGCCGCTCCCGATTCCAAGGACAAACGCTTCGCCGATCCGGAGTGGTCGCAGAACCAATTCTTCGATTTCCTCAAACAGGCGTACCTGCTCACCACGCACTGGGCCGAGAAGCTCGTCGAGGGCGCCGCTGGCATCGACGAGCACACGAGGGCGAAGGCCACGTTCTACGTCAAGCAGATTGCCAACGCGATCTCGCCGTCGAATTTCGTGTTCACCAATCCGGAACTGCTGCGTGAGACGCTGTCGTCGAACGGGGAAAATCTCGTGCGCGGCATGCACATGCTGAGCGAGGACATCAAGGCGGGCCACGGCCATCTCAAGATTCGCCAGTCCGACCCCTCGAAGTACGAAGTCGGCCGCAATCTCGCGCTCACGCCCGGCAAGGTGATTTTCCAGAACGACTTGATGCAGCTCATTCAATACGAGGCGACCACCGCAGAGGTGCTGAAGGTGCCGCTGCTCATCGTGCCGCCCTGGATCAACAAGTTCTACATCCTCGACCTCACGCCGGAGAAATCCTTCATCAAGTGGTGCGTCGACAACGGGATCACCGTGTTCGTGATCTCCTGGGTCAATCCGGACGCAAAGCTCGCCGAGAAAAGCTTCGAACAATATATGCGCGAAGGCGTGCTGGAGGCGTTCGACGCCGTCGGGACGGCGACCGGCGAAAGCAAAGTGCACACGATCGGCTATTGCGTCGGCGGCACGCTGCTTGCGATCTCGCTCGCCTATCTCGCGGCCAAGAAGGAAGACCACGCGCTATCGGCGACATTGTTCGCGGCGCAGGTCGATTTCGTCCATTCCGGCGATCTTAAAGTCTTCGTCGACGAGGAGCGCATCCAGCAGCTGGAAGCACACATGAAGGAACAGGGCTACCTGGAAGCCTCGCGCATGGCGAATGCCTTCAACCTGCTGCGCTCTAACGATCTGATCTGGCCCTACGTGATCAACAATTATCTGCGCGGCAAGAAGCCGTTCCCATTCGACATTCTCTATTGGAATTCCGACGCCACCCGCATGCCGGCGGCGAACCACTCGTTCTATTTGCGCAATTGCTATCTCGACAACAAGCTCAGCCAGGGCGAGATGGAAGTCGCCGGCGAAACGCTCGATCTGCGCCAGGTGAAAGTGCCGGTCTACAATCTCGCCACCCGCGAGGACCATATCGCGCCGGCGAAATCGGTGCTGGAGGGCTCGAAATATTTCGGCGGCCCGGTGAAATACGTGCTCGCCGGCTCCGGCCATATCGCCGGCGTGATCAACCCGCCCGGCAAAGCGAAATACCAGTATTGGACCGGCAAGGAGCCGAGTGGTTCCGACGTCGATCATTGGCTGGCCTCGGCGCAGGAGCATCCCGGCTCGTGGTGGCCGGATTGGCTGGAATGGCTCAAGGGCCAAGCCGCCGAGACTGTGCCGGCGCGCACAATCGGTGGCGGCAAGTTGACGCCCATCGAGGACGCGCCAGGGTCGTATGTGAAAGTGAAAAGCTGGACCTGATGCCGACACTCGACGCCGCCCCTCGATGACGATCCTGCATGCGATGTTGTCGATCGTATCGGGCAGCCTGGTCGGCTTCACGCTCGGGCTGGTCGGCGGCGGCGGATCGATCCTGGCGGTGCCGCTCCTGGTCTACGTCGTCGGCGTCCGCTCTCCGCACGTCGCCATCGGCACCAGCGCGATCGCCGTCGCCGCCAGCGCCGCCGCCAGCCTCGCCGGGCACGCGCGGGCGCGCACCGTCAAATGGCCCTGCGCGCTGGTGTTCGCGCTCGCCGGCATCGTCGGAGCTGCCGGCGGCGCGCAGCTCGGCAAGATGGTGGACGGCAGCCGCCTGCTGCTGCTGTTCGGTGTCTTGATGGTGGCGGTCGGGCTGATGATGTTGCGGCCGCGCAAGTCGGGCGGCAATCCGGACGTCACGCTCACGCGCGAGAGCATGCCGAAGCTGTTGCCGTTGCTGACCGGCGTAGGTTTCGCGGTCGGCGCGCTGTCGGGATTCTTTGGCATCGGCGGCGGCTTCCTGATCGTGCCGGGACTGATGGGCGCCACCGCGATGCCGCTGATCAACGCCATCGGCTCCTCGCTGGTGTCGGTCACCGCGTTCGGGCTGACGACGGCGGCGAGCTATGCCTGGTCCGGCTTGATCGACTGGCCCCTGGCCTTCCTGTTCATCGTTGGCGGCGCGCTCGGCGGCCTCATCGGCATCCGCCTCGCCCATCATCTCGCCGGCCACAAGCACGCACTCACGCTCACGTTTTCCGGCGTCGTCATTGCAGTCGGACTTTACGTTATCGCCAGATCGCTTTTGGTCTGATCGACTGACGGCTTGTTGATGACGCCGGGGCGCGACAGGCGTCATGGCATCGCTTATTCTTCCCCTCTCGGGCCAATCAAAAGGGGATGGCGATGTCCAGGGAACTGATGTGGCTGACGCTGACGGTCATCCTGACCGGGCTGTTGTGGATTCTGTACATTCTCGACCGTATCATGGTGCGTGGATTGATGGGCGCGATGGCCAACCCCTCGCGTAGCGACAAGCCGCAATCGCCATGGGCGCAACGGCTTTATTTCGCCCACATCAATGCGGTGGAAAACCTGGTCGTGTTCGCGACCTTGGTGCTGATCCTGAACGCCAAGGGCCACTCGACCGAAAGCACGGCGATCGCCTGCGCGGTTTATTTCTGGGCGCGGCTCGCGCATGTCGTCGTTTATACGCTTGGCATTCCGGTGCTGCGCACGCTTGCCTTTGCCGTGGGCTTCATGGCGCAGGTGGCGCTGGTGCTCGCGGTTTTCGGCAAACTCTAGTTTAGCGGCGCCGCGCGCTCCGCGAGCGCGCGCAGATCGAGCCCGCGCGGCAGCGTGCCGAAGGCGCCGCCGCCCTCGCAGCCAAGCCTTGAGGCGCAGAACGCATCCGCCACCGCGGCCGGCGAATGCTTGATCAGCAGCGCCGCCTGCAGCGCCAGCACCAGGTCGCGCACCAGCACGCGCGCCTGCGACTCGTCATTGCGGTCGGCGGCGCGCAGCCGCTGCTGCAGCCGTTCGGCAAAGGCCTTCAACCGCGCATCGCCGGCCTCGCCGAGTTCATGGCGCAACACCTCGGCCGCCTTCGGCGTGCGCTCGATGGCGCGCAGGACATCGAGGCACATCACGTTGCTGGAACCCTCCCAGATCGAGTTGACCGGCGCCTCGCGGTAGAGCCGCGGCATGATGCTTTCCTCGATGTAACCGGAGCCACCCAGCACCTCCATGGCTTCAAGCGTCACGGCCGGCGCGCGTTTGCAGATCCAGAATTTGCCCGCCGGCGTGACCACGCGGCGGAACACGGTGGAGGTCTCATCGCTCTCGTCATAAGCGCGCGCCAAACGCATGCTCAGCACGGTCGCCGCTTCGCATTCGAGCGCAAGATCGGCGAGCACATTGGTCATCAGCGGCTGATCGATCAGCCGCCGCTGGAACGCGGTGCGATGGCGCGCATGGTGCACCGCCTGCGCCACCGCCTGCCGCATCAACGAGGACGAACCGATGCAGCAGTCGAGCCGGGTGTGGCCGGCCATCTCGATGATGGTCGGGACGCCGCGCCCCTCCTCGCCGACCAACTGAGCGAAGGCGCCGTCGAATTCCACCTCGCTTGAGGCATTGGAGCGGTTACCCAGCTTATCCTTGAGCCTGAGGATTTGGAGCGCGTTGCGCTCACCGTCCGGCGTCCAGCGCGGCAGCAGAAAGCAGCTCAGGCCTTTCGCCGATTGCGCCAGCACCAGAAAGGCGTCGCACATCGGCACCGACAGAAACCATTTGTGGCCATGCAAGCGGAAGTGGCCCGCGCCCGCTGGCTCCGCACGCGTCGAATTGGTGCGCAGGTCGGAGCCGCCCTGGTTCTCGGTCATGCCCATGCCGATCAGGACCGAGGTTTTCTCCTTGGCCGGGCGAAAGCGCCGGTCGTAATCGCGCCCGAAAATCTTCGGCAGCCATTCCGCGGCAATCGCCGGCGCAAAGCGCAAGCTCGGCACCGAGCCGTAGGTCATGGCGAGCGGGCAATAAACCCCGCTCTCGATCTGATTGAGCATGTAGGTGCCGGCCGCGCGCGCCACATGCGCGCCCGGCTTTGGGTCGGCCCAGGGACTCGAATGCAATCCTGCGCGCAGCGCGATTCCCATGAGCGCGTGCCAGGCCGGATGGTAGTCCACCTCGTCGAGGCGGTGGCCGTAACGGTCGAGAGTGCGCAAGGTCGGCGTGTATTTGTTGGCGTCGAAGCCGAGCTGGATGGTCTCCGGCTTGCCGAGCGTGGCGCCGAGCGCGCTCAGCCCGTCTTCCGCCCAGCCCGCCCGCTCGCGCTTGACCGCCTCGCGCAGCACGGTATCGCTTGCGAACAAGTTATAGGGCTCGAGCGGCGGCGGCTGGTTGCTGACCTCGAACATGAGTCGGGTCTCCTTCGGTGAAGGCTAATGTAGCAGCCGTGTTAGGGAAACAGCGCCACCTGCTCCAGGCCCATCGTTTCCGGATAGCCCATCACCAGGTTCATGTTTTGGATCGCCTGCCCGGAAGCGCCCTTCACCAAATTATCGAGCGCCGAAACGACGATGGCACGGCCGGGAATGCGGTCCTTGGCGACCCCGATGAACGTCATGTTCGAGCCGCGCACATGCCGCGTCTGCGGCGTCTCGCCGAATGGCAGCAAGTGCACGAACGGCTCCTTCGCGTAGAACTTTAAAAGTATCTCATGAAGGTCTTCCGGCGTCCGCCCGCGTCCGCCCCGCACGTAAATGGTCGAGAGAATGCCCCGGTTCATCGGCACCAGATGCGGGGTAAAGGTGACGATTACCTCCCGCTCCGCGGCGAGCGAGAATTCCTGGTCGAGCTCGGCCATGTGCCGGTGATGCCCCACCCCGTAGGCGTTGAAGCCTTCCGACACTTCCGAGAACAGCATCGCCTCCTTGGCCGCCCGTCCCGCGCCGGTCATTCCCGACTTGGCATCGACCACGATCTCGTCGAGTTCGATCGCCTTGGCCTTGATCAGCGGGATGAGCGGCAGCTGGGCGCAGGTCGTATAGCAGCCCGGATTGGCGATCAGTCGCGCCTTTTTAATTTCCCGCCGGTGGATTTCGGTCAGCCCATAGACCGCCTCGGTCTGCAGTGCCGGCGCGTGGTGCTCGTGGCCGTACCAGCGCGCATAGGCGGTGTGATCGCTCAGCCGGAAATCGGCGGACAGGTCGATCACCTTGGTCGCCGGCGCCCGCGCCAAAAGCTCCATCACCACCTTTTGCGTGGTGGCATGCGGCAGCGCGCAGAACGCGACATCGAGCCCTGCCTTGCTCCAGTCGAGCCCATCGATGGCGACCAGCCTCGGCAGGTCGAACGGCGAGAACTGCGGAAACACATCGCGCATCGCCTTGCCGGCGCTGCGTTCGGCGGTAAGCAACACGATGTCGCTGCGCGGATGCCGCAACAGCATCCGCACCAGCTCCGAGCCAGTATAGCCGGAAGCGCCGAGTACGCCGATTTTTGCTTTGGTGGCCATGATCAAACCTCATCCAGAGTCTTAAAGGACTACCGGAGCAAGGCCAACCGCAGGTGTGGACGGAAAACAGAAGTGCCGCGGCGGCTGATCCGGCGGCACGGGTGACGACTAAACGCGAAGGCGCGCCCGTACCGTGGCGGTACGGCGGCGGCGGAGGCTCGTGGCTGCAACAGGCGTCGTCATTTTTTTCACCTTGGGCGCGCGATATAGGCCGCCGCTCCGCCTGCGTCAACCTTGCGGCCCGCCAGAGGTAGCGGCTGCTCGCTGAGCATGGCTTTCACCACCACCTCACGCGCCTGCGCCGGGTCGATCCCATGTGCGGCGATCAATTCTTTGCAGTCGGCCACGATGGCGTCGGCGTCCTGCATGATCTTCAGCCGTTTGAAGTGGTCCTCGTGCGAGAGGCCCATGCTGGCGCCAACGATGTCGAGGATATTGACGATCTTGAAAGGCCAATCGCGCTCATGCGCACAGAGATCGCGGTGGTCGGGGTGGTAGATCGCAACCAGCGCATCGACGCCGGCGGCCTCCGCCGCCTCGAGCTCGGCCAGATGCAGACTGCGCTTATAATCCGGCAAGGCATTGAGGAAATTGCTCATCAAGCCAACGGCCGGTTGATGCAGCTCGACGACCTCCACGCCCGGCACCATGCGCAACAGCTCGGTGCCGGCTTCGACCACGCCCTTGATGCCGGGATGCTTGTGCAGCGCGACCTTCATCGGCAGCGCATGCTTGAGCAGCGGCTGCAAGTCGGCAAAGCGCGTCCGCAGGAACAGCATGAACGGCGTCATCTTGAACGGCCGCGTGCCGCGCACTTTCTCGATCGTGGGCAGCGTCGTCTCGGTGAATTGCACGTGGCAGCTTGCGCACCATGAGATGACGTCGGCTTTTCCTTCCGCCAGCTTATCGAGCGAATTTGTCGCGACGCGGCCGGAGACTTCGACGTCGCCGGTGCGGGCCTGGACGATGCCGCAGCAGTGGCTGGGGCCGCCCATCACGTTGTAGGTGACGCCGAGCGCATCCATGATGTCGAGCGCCAATAGCGCGATGTGCGGCGTCTTGAGCACGTTGCAGCCGGCGTAGAACACGAAGTCGGGGCGCTCGCCGGGCTTGGCCGTCGACCCACTGTGCAACCGCTCGCCGACGCGCTGGCCTAGCCGCGCAATATCGGCGTCGTCGAGCTGCATGCGCGAGAGCACGTTGGCGCCGTCGGCGACCAGGCGGAAATTCTCAACGCCCTTCTTGCGCCGGTCGCGCAGCTCGGAGGACTCCCGCGCCATGGCGACGCGCGCCATCGCCAGCAGGAAGCGCGGATTGACGCCCTCGGGACATGCCGCGATGCAGTCGCCGGTGAGCGCGCAACCTTTGGCCCAGGCCGTGGCGGCCTGCGGCCCGTCGCCGAAGCGCACGATATTGAGCACGCCAGCGATCACCGCCTTCGCCGCCGCGTCGCCGACGCCGGCTGGCCCCGTCACCGGGCAAATCTCCACGCACTTGCCACACCTGGTGCAGGCGTCGAGCATCTCCTCGGTGCGGGCGGCCAAGGCTAACTCGAAGGCGGTTTCGCTCATCAGATGCAACTCCGATGATTGCACTTTAGAGTCAAGCAGGCAGAGTGCGAAGCTCGAAAACAAAGAGGCCGGCTGGCGGCCTCCCAATTATCAACTTCGATGTTAATCCTCAATCCGCACGCTAGAACTTTAGCATGTCGATGGTGGTCAGCGTGACGTTGTAAACGATCGAACTGGTCAAAATGTAATCCGTAGCCTGGTCCTCATAAGCGTTATTGCCCGCGATTCCATCTACCGGCACGACCACGTTATAACCACGCAAAGCCGCCAAGACTGGCGTGAAGAGGACGCCATTATGCGACGCAACACCAACCGGAACGAGAGTTGTGATCCCGTTATCCTTCAGCATCTTTTGAAGGCCGGTATCCTTATCGCCGAGCATAAACTTGTCGACGAACGAGGTCATAACGGGCTCGTCCCCTTTCGGCGCAAGCTCTGGAACCTAATCGGTGATTTTCGGATTGGGGAAGGTCGCCGGTGACGGACTGGATGACCGGCTGAACGTAAAGATCAAGATCCATGCGGGAAAGATCGGCGTGACAAAGCGCGCGTCCGTATCTAGTCCGGCGGCCCGTTCGGCGCCAGCCGGGCATTTGCGATGCAGCGCTACCCCGGCAAGCTGAGATCGTCGCCTGGAAACAAACGATGCGCGGCAACGAGCCCGACGATCAATAACGGCGTCGCCAGGAATGCGCCGACTGGCCCCCACATCCATGCCCAGAAGACCAACGACAGGAACACCGCGAGCGGGCTCAGGGTCAGCCTGTGGCCGATGATCGTCGGCGTGATAAAATTGCTCTCGATCGTCGCAAGCGCAATGAAAATCGCCGGCGCGAGCAGCGCTTGGGTCGCGGTCGGGAACTGAATGAGGCCGGCGCCAAACAGCACCAAGACTACGATGCCGGGACCGATATAGGGGATGAAGCACAGCACAAAGGCAAGCGTCCCCCATGCGGCCGCATTGGATAAGCCGACGAAATACGACGCCATACCGACGCAGAGCCCCTCGACAAAATAGATGGCGGCGACCGTTGTGAAATAAGCCGTAAGATTACTCTCCACGTCGTTCAATATCCGCAGGGTCCGCAGTCGCGACTCGCGCCCGGCGAATAGGATCGCCGTGGCGCGACGCATCTGGGCCCGCGAGGACAGGAAGAAGAATAGCGTTCCAGCGAAGATCAACAATTGGCTGATCGCCGGCGTCACGAAACCGATCGCCGGCGTCAGCAGGCTGAGCGCCGGCTGGATGAGGTTCGATACGCCGAGGTCGAGCGGCGCGCTGTGGTCGCCTCCTGGATTGAGCGTATCACGAAGTCCGCGCAGCCACCGCAGCGGATAATCGATCAGCGACAATTTCTCCTTGAGCCGGGCGGCGATCTCCGGCCCCTTGCTCACCCAGTCGCTCACCGGGGCCGCGAGAATGAGGACCAACGCGTTCATCGCAACGACGAGCAGCACGACGAGAAATATGGCGGTGACCCATTGCGGAATACGATGCGCAGCCCCTCGCTCCGCGATTGGCCCCAGCATTGTGCCAATCACGAAAGCCGCCGTCACCGGCAGCAGCAGCCGCCGGGCGAGGTCGAGAAAGGCGCCGAACAGGAGCAGAAAAATACCGACCGTCGCCACATGCGCGGCCGTGCGCCAGAAGCGTACGGCGCTGGTGACTGACCGCGGCTCCTCTGGGTCAGGGGTGCGCTCCCGCGCAGCCGACTTGCGAACGTCCATTTGAACTCCGTACCCGTCGATTCCGTGAAACCCCGTGTTCAATGCGGCATGACACATTTCGTTGCGTGGGACCGCCCGGTTTTCCTTTGCCGTGCCCCGTTAGTTCGCGGTGTCTGCCGGCCCCTTGGCAAAATCGGCGGTTGGTCGCCCCAATCCGGCTGGAAAGCCGCCACTAAAGCTCACTTTACCCCAGCCGCCATTGGCCGAGGACGCTCTCAGCCACCACCTTCGCATGGCATAGTAACTAGCAACTGATTCGCTCGGCCCCTATCTGAAAGCATCCATGGCTAAACCCGCGACCAAGAAAAAAACGCCGAAACAGCCCGACTTGTTCGAGAGCCCGCCCCCGGCGGCCCGATCGGCTCCGCGCGCGCTGACCGCCAAGGGCGCGGGCCGCGCCAAGCCCGCGCGCGGACGTAGCGCGGAATCGGGTTACACCGCCAAGCACATCGAGGTGCTGGAGGGGCTCGAGCCGGTGCGCCGCCGCCCCGGCATGTATATCGGCGGCACCGACGAGAAGGCGCTGCATCATTTGTTCGCCGAGGTGATCGACAATTCCATGGACGAGGCGCTCGCCGGCCACGCCGATTGGATCGAAGTGGAGATGGAGGCGAACGGCTTCGTGTCCGTCACCGACAACGGCCGCGGCATTCCGGTCGACCCGCACCCGAAGTTCAAGAACAAGTCGGCGCTCGAAGTGATCATGTGCATGCTGCACGCCGGTGGCAAATTCGACTCCAAGGTCTATGAAACCTCGGGCGGCCTGCACGGCGTCGGCGTGTCGGTCGCCAACGCGCTGTCCGAGCGCATGGAGGTCGAGGTCGCGCGCGAGCAGCAGCTCTACAAGATGGCGTTCGAGCGCGGCAAGCCGAAGGGCAAACTGGAAAAGGCCGGGCGCGTGCCCAACCGGCGCGGTACCAAGATCCGCTTCAGGCCCGATCCGCAGATTTTCGGGCTGAAGGGCGCGTTCCAGGCCGAGCGCGTATTCAAGATGGCGCGTTCCAAGGCCTATCTCTATGGCGGCGTCGAGATCCGCTGGCATTGCGCCAAGGAACTGCTCAAGGGCCTCGACGACGTGCCGGAGAAGGCCACGTTCCACTTCGCCGACGGACTGAAGGACTATCTCGCCGCAAGCCTATCCGGCGCCACGCTGGTGCATCCGGATATCTTCACTGGCAGCTCGGGCAAGACCGGCCGCCATGGCACGGTCGAATGGGCGATCGCCTGGACCGCCGATGCCGACGGATTTTTGCAGTCTTATTGCAATACGATCCCGACCGCCGATGGCGGCACGCACGAGTCCGGCCTGCGCACAGCTTTGTTGCGCGGCTTGAAAGATCATGCCGCGCGCGCCGGTCAGGAAAAACGCGCCGCACCTGTGACTAGCGAAGATGTGATGGTCGGTACCGGCTGCATGCTCTCGGTGTTCATCCGCGAGCCGGAATTTCAGGGCCAGACCAAAGACCGCCTCGCCACCGCGGCAGCGCAGAAAATCGTCGAGCAGGCAATCAAGGACCCGTTCGACCATTGGCTGTCGGGCAATCCGCTGCAGGCCAACAAGCTCCTCGATTTCGTCATCGAGCGCGCCGAGGAACGGCTGCGCCGCCGCCAGGAAAAGGACATCGCGCGCAAGACCGCGGTGAGGAAGCTCCGCCTGCCCGGCAAGCTCGCCGACTGCTCGAGTTCGGCCTCGGAGGGTTCGGAGATTTTCATCGTCGAGGGCGATAGCGCGGGCGGCTCGGCCAAGCAGGCGCGCGACCGCCGCAGCCAGGCGGTACTGCCCTTGCGCGGCAAGATCCTGAACGTCGCTTCCGCCGGCAAGGACAAGCTGGCGCAGAACGCGCAGCTCGCCGATCTGATCCAGGCGCTCGGCTGCGGTACTGGCGTGCACTACCACGAGAAGGACCTGCGCTACGAGAAGGTCATCATCATGACCGACGCCGACGTCGACGGCGCCCACATCGCCTCGTTGCTGATCACCTTCTTCTATCGGCAGATGCCGAAGATGATCGAGGATGGCCGGCTTTATCTCGCGGTGCCCCCGCTCTATCGCCTGCAGCACGGCGGGAAGATCGTCTATGCGCGCGACGACAAGCACAAAGACCAGCTGATGAAGAAGGAATTCAACGCCAATGCCAAGGTGGAGGTTTCCCGCTTCAAGGGGCTCGGCGAAATGATGGCGGCCCAGTTGAAGGAAACCACCATGGACCCGTCAAAGCGCACGCTGCTGCGCGTGGTGCTGACGGAAGCTGATTCCAAGGCAACCGCAAAAGCCGTCGAGCGGCTGATGGGCAACAAAGCCGAAGCGCGTTTCGACTTCATCCAGGAAAACGCGGAGTTCGCTAGCGAAGCGCTGCTGGATGTGTGATTGGCACCTCGCGCCGCATACTTCCTTCCCCGCGTCGACCGAAAACAATCAGTCACACTTGTTCAGCACCGGCGTCATGCTGCCGCCTGCGAGCACGATGCCGTCCTTGACGCGCACCGGTCCGCCCTCCGGCTGGTTGAACATCGTGCGCCGGGTGTCCTTGCGCACAAGGAATACCAGCCTCTCACGATCCTCCGTCTCGGTGCCGGGCTGGAAGATCACCTCCACCGCCAGTTCGTCGGCAGATAGCCGCTCCGCCGACACCATGCTGTAGTGATTGACCGCATAATTCGGACCGAGATCGTGCTCCTCCCGCACCAGACCCGGACTCGGTATCGTGATACTGACATGCGGATTGGCGGGTGTGGCCGGCTGTGCGCAATCGGACGCCCAGGTGCCGAACAGGCCGAATTCTCGGAACAACATGTCGACCGGTGCTGCGGCGGCGGACGTCGCGCCCGCAAGCACTAGCACCGCCACAAACCGCATCACCTGACCACTCCGCCAACTCGGGAAATCAACACTGCAAGATAAGCAGCGTGCCGCGTGGCGGCAATCGGCGCGCGCGAAATCGCCGCGCAACGTCAACGGTGTGACATATTTACTGCGGGAAAGTCAGCTTCGCAGCCTTCACCACGTCGGCGTACGTCTCGATGTCGGCATCGATGCGCTGTTTGAACGCATCGCCGGTCGGACCGCCCGGCTTGACCGCCATTTTCTTCAAGCCGGCCTGCACGCCGGGATCGGCGAGCGCACGGCTGAGTTCGGTCGTGAGCTTGGCGACGATCGGCGCCTGCGTCCCGGCCGGCACGAAGAAGCCGCTCCACAGGTGGGTGTCGACGTCCGGATAGCCGGCTTCGGTCATGCTGGGCACCTCGGGAAGTTCCGGTGAGCGCTCGGATCCGGTGACCGCCAGCGCGCGCAATTTGCCGCCCTTGACCAGCGGGATCGTCGGCGGCCCATCGGCAATGGTGAACAGGCACTGTGCACTGACCACACACAGGGCCGACTCGTTGGTGCCTTTGAACGGGATCGCCACCGCCGGCATGCCGGTCTTCAGCTTCAACGTTTCGCTGGCGATGGTGAAGGCCGGCGACGAGGTGCCGTAATTCGATTTGTCGGGATGCGCCATGGCCCAGGTCACAAGCTCTTTCACGGTCTTGACCTCGTGGTTCGCCGGCACCACCAGCACCAGCGGGAACGAGGCGATCATGTTGAGCGGGATGAAGCTCTTGGTCGGATGATAGCCGAGGTTGGAATAGATGGCGGCGGCGATCGACATTTGCCCGGTGGCGCCGACCAGCACCGTGTAGCCGTCGGGCGGCTGGTGCGCGACGAATTCAGAGGAAATCCGGCCGCCAGCGCCCGGCTTGTTCTCGATAATTGTCGTGGCGCCGGTGTTTTCCTGGAACTTCTGCACCACCAGTCGCGCAAAGATGTCATTGCCGCCGCCGGCGGCAAAGCCGACGACGAAGCGGATGACGCGGTTGGGATAAGCATCTTGTGCGCGCGCCTCGCCGGCGGCGGCCAAGACCAGCGCCATCACCACGCAACCGACAAAATTGCGTATCCGCATCGATCCCTCCCATCCGTTCTCTGCTGGAACGTGCCGACTAAAGCGTACACCGGCTGCCGCCCTTGGGGAACGCCAATCGCGCGATATGATATCGTTGGCCTGTCAACGATCCCGCCGAGTCAGGATGACCGCAACTCCCATTCCCAGTGCCGGCAATCCGGCAACACAGCCCGACTTGTTCGGCCATCCGCGCGCCCTTACTTTTTTGTTCGCGACCGAAATGTGGGAGCGCTTCTCCTATTACGGCATGCGCGCGCTGCTCGTGCTCTACATGGTCAAATACCTGCTCGACCCGCAGCGCGCCAGCCAGGTGTTGGGCCTAGGCCCATTCCGCGGCGCGCTGGAATTCGTGTTCGGCCCGCTTGATTTGCAGCCGCTCGCCTCGCAGATCTACGGCTTCTATACCGGCCTCGTCTATCTCACGCCGATCTTCGGCGGCTTGCTGGCCGACCGCGTGCTCGGGACGCGCCGCACCGTCATCCTCGGCTCCGCGCTGATGGCGGTCGGCCATTTCATGATGGCGTTCGAACATCTGTTTCTGTTCGCGCTCGGCTTTCTCATTCTCGGCAATGGCGCCTTCAAGCCGAACATTTCGACGCAGGTCGGCGCGCTCTACGCGCCCGGCGACCGCCGCCGCGACCGCGCCTTCTCGATCTTCTATGTCGGCATCAATCTCGGCGCCTTCCTGGCGCCGCTGGTGTGCGGCACGCTCGGCGAAGAGCTCGGCTGGCATTACGGCTTCGCCGCCGCCGGCGTCGGCATGACCACCGGCCTTATCATCTATCTCTGGGCCACTCCGACTTTGCCGAAAGAGAGTTTCGCCAAACGCGCCATAGCGCAGGTGCCGCTCGACCGCACCGCCTGGCAAGGAATCATTGCGCTGCTATTGCTGTTCGTACCGGTAAGCCTGTTCTGGGGAATCTACGAGCAGCAGGGCAACACCATCGTGCTGTGGGCGAACGAATTCACCGACCGCCACCTGTTCGGCTGGGACATCCCGGTGACCTGGTTCCAGGCCTTGAACCCGTTCATGATCTTCGCCTTCACGCCCTTCATCGTGACGCTGTGGCGGCGGCAGGGCGCGCGCGAGCCGGCGACCATCGCCAAGATGGCGATCGGCTGTTTTCTTGCCGCCGCCGCTTATCTCTTCTTGCTCGCCGCCGCACGCTATTCCGCCGGCGCGCCGGCAAGCTGGCTCTGGCTGTTCGGTTATTTCTTCGTCCTCACCGTCGGCGAACTTTACCTGTCGCCGACCAGCCTCTCTTTGGTCACTAAGGTTGCGCCGGCGAGCTTGCTCTCGATGATGATGGGCGTGTGGCTCGCGACCAGTTTCATCGGCGGATTTCTCGCCGGCTATCTCGGCACGTTTTGGTCGAGCATGAGCAAGGACCATTTCTTCTTGATGCTGGCGATCATTTCCGCCGCCGCCGGCCTGATGATCGTGCTGCTCAACCGCCCGCTGCGCGCGATATTGCGAGACTAATCGAGCGGCAGCCCGACATATTGCTCGGCCAGCATTTTCGACGCGGCTTCCGATCGGGTTATGTAATCAAGATCGGAAAGCTGACGGCGGCGGTCGAAGGCCGACTCGTTCGGGAAACGATGCAGGATCTGCGTCATCCACCACGAAAACCGCTGCGCATACCAAACCCGGCGCAAGCACGTGGCCGAATAATTTTCTAGCCGATCGTCGCGCTTGTTCTTGTAGAACGCTTCGAGCGCGCGCGACAGCACCACAACGTCGGCGAACGCCAGGTTCATGCCCTTGGCGCCGGTCGGCGGCACGATATGCGCGCTGTCGCCGGCGAGGAACAGGTGGCCGTGCTGCATCGGCTCGACCACGAAGCTGCGCATCGGCGTGATGCCCTTCTGCACCATCTTGCCCTCGGCGAGCTGGCGCGCGCCGCCCAGCCGCTTGTGTAATTCATCCCAAATGCGCGCATCCGACCAGTTTTCGATCTCTTCGTCGTGGTCGCATTGCAGATAGAGCCGCGACAGCGACATCGTGCGCATGGTGTAAAGCGCGAAACCGCGGTCGGTGTAGGAATAAATCAGTTCGTGATCCGGCGGCGCCGACTCCGACAAGATGCCGAGCCAGCCGAACGGATAGTCGCGTTCGAACACGCTGAGCACGCCGTCGGGAAAGCTCGGCCGGCAGATGCCGTGGAAGCCGTCGCAGCCGGCGATGAAGTCGCAGGCGATCTCCTGCGCTTTGCCTTCGTGCGTGAAGCGAATTTTCGGTTTCGACGTCAGGTCATGAACGCTGACGCCGTCCACCTCGAACAGCAGCGGTCCGCCGTCGGCGAGCCGGCGCGCCACCAAATCCTTCACCACTTCCTGCTGGCCGTAGATGGTGACCTGCTTGCCCACCAGCGCCTTAAAATCGATGCGGCGCAAGTCGCCGTTGATGCCGATATTGATGCCCCAGTGCTGGATGCCTTCGCGCTTCATGCGCTCGCCGACGCCCACCTCGGTCAGCAGTTCGGTGGCCCAATGTTCGATCAAGCCGGCGCGAATGCGGTTCTCGATGTAATCGCGGCTGCGGTTCTCGATGATGATCGAACTCGATGCCGGCAAGGTGCAGCAGCCGCGCCAGCATCAGCCCGGCCGGTCCCGCTCCGATAATGCCGACCTGTATGCGCATGCGCTGTCTCCCGGCGAACGATCGAACGTCCTATAGAAGCAACGCCTGTGTGGCGCAAATCGACGAATGCCGGAAAGGCTAGGATATTTCGCTGAACTCAAGTCGGGATGCCGTAACGCGGCACGCGCGCCTTGTATTGCCGGTAGGCGTCGCCGAATTTCGCCTCGAGGTAGCGCTCCTCGCGCTTGACCACTCCGAAATGGATCACCGGCACGAAAAAAATCGTCATCACCAGCATCCAGTCGGACGCCAGCAGAATAGAGAGTCCGGTGAGAAGCAGCGTCAAGCCGACATACATCGGATTGCGCAGCCGGCCGAAGATTCCGCCGGTCACGAGCGCGGTGGCCGGCTTCCACGGCTCCACATGGGTGCCGGCCGCACGGAAGCCGCGCATGGCGGGAATCGCCAGCGCCGCCCCCGCGGCGAACAGGACCACAGCGATGACGACGCGCTCCCAAAACGTCAGCAGCACCGTCAACACATAGGCCGGCATCAGCCAATCGAGCGCGAGGCCAAGCAAGACCGCCGCCAACGCAATGAGCGGCGGGGGCGCGATGACTTCGGCACTGTCGCGGGTGTCTGTCATGCTCATGGTGTCGTTATAACGCGCGAGTAGCCCACAGGTTCACGTACCCAGCCATTCGGCGAGCGCAGCGTTCACTGCCTCAGGTTGCTCGAGGGTGGTCAGGTGACCACTATCGGGAACGATGGTGAGCTTCGCTCCCGGGATTCCGTCGGCGATTTCCTTGTTGAGTTCCGGCGACGTCGCGACATCGCTATCGCCCACGAGCACGAGCGTCGGGCAGCGGATCGAGCCCAGCAGCGGCCGCGAGTCCGGCCGCGACATGATCGCCTTGAGCTGGAGCACGAAGGCCTCCGGCCCGGTTTCCTCGATCATCTGACGCACAATCGTGGTGAGGCGTTCGTCACGCCGATGTTTCTCATTCAGGTAGCGCGGGATCGACAGATCCGGAATCTCGCCGTAACGGCCCGATTGCGCCATGGCGATTTGCGTTTGGCGCCCCGGGGTTTGCTCCGGCGTGTCGGCGCGCGCAGAAGTGTCGAGCAGCGCCAGTTTGACGACGCGCTCGGCCGCTTGCCGCATGATCTCGAAAGCGATGTACCCACCATAAGATAGGCCGGCGAGCGCGAAGCGCGGCGGCGCGTTGGCGAGAATTCGCTTGGCAACCGCGCCAATCTCAGCGTCGCGCCGGTGATCGGCCACCGTTACCGGTCCGAACGGCCAAAGTGCCGCGATTTGCGGGCCGTAAAGGCGCGCCGTGCATGTCAGGCCGGGAACCAGCAGCAGTGGTAAAGATTGCGCCATTGTGACCTTCCGATGAACCGCCGAATGACGGGAAACTGCAAAAAGATTAAGCGTTAACGGGACTTATTGCACGGCCTTAGCATTGACTTTCGCGCCTGCGCGCCTATGTTCCCGTCAAACGGCTTCGAACAAAGATTCGACCGTCCATTCCCGCGCATCGAAACCCGTTTTCCATTTCCGGCGCGGGCGCGGGGCGGTCCTAACTAGAGGTTATATGGCTTTTTCGCATCTTGGCTTATCCGCCAAAGTTCTCGCCGCCATTGAATCGGCCGGCTACAAAACCCCAACCCCCATCCAAGACCAAGCCATTCCGCACGTTCTCGCGCGCCGCGACGTGCTCGGCATTGCCCAGACCGGCACCGGCAAGACCGCCGCGTTCGTGTTGCCGATGCTCACGATGCTCGAGCAAGGCCGCGCGCGCGCACGCATGCCGCGCACGCTCATTCTCGAGCCGACGCGCGAACTGGCCGCGCAAGTCGTCGAGCATTTCGAAAAGTACGGCAAGAACCACAAGCTCAACGTCGCGCTGATCATCGGCGGCGTGTCGTTCGGCGATCAAGACGCCAAGCTCACCCGCGGCGTCGACGTGCTGATCGCAACGCCCGGCCGTCTACTCGATCATTCCGAACGCGGCCGCCTGCTGCTCTCCGGCGTCGAATTGCTGGTGATCGACGAAGCCGACCGAATGCTCGACATGGGCTTCATCCCCGACATCGAGCGCATCGGCAAGCTGGTGCCGTTCACGCGCCAGACCCTGTTCTTCACCGCGACCATGCCGCCGGAAATCCAGCGCATCGCCGACACCTTCCTGCACAATCCGGTGCGCGTGGAAGTCTCCAAGCCGGCCACCGCCGCCGCCACCATTACCCAGTTGAAGGTCGCGACCGGGCGCGATCCGCACGAGAAGCGCGAGACGCTACGCCGGCTGATCCACTCGGCGGCTGGTTTCAAGAACGCCATCGTGTTCTGCAACCGCAAGCGCGAGGTCGCGCAACTGCACCGCTCGCTGCTGCAGCACAAGTTCAACGCCGCCGCGCTGCACGGCGACCTGGACCAGTCGGCGCGCACCGCCGCGCTTGAGTCCTTCCGCAACGGCGACGTCACGCTGTTGGTCGCCTCCGACGTCGCCGCGCGCGGCCTCGATATTCCGGCGGTCAGCCACATCTTCAATTTCGACGTGCCGCACCACCCCGACGATTACGTCCACCGCATCGGCCGCACCGGCCGCGCCGGCTTGAACGGCACCGCGATCACCATTGTCGCACCGCTCGACAGCAAGGCGGTGACAGCCATCGAGCGGCTGATCGGCCAGACTATCCCCTGGATGGGCGAGCCGGCGCCGGTCGAAACGCGCGAGAGCCGCCCGCAGGAGGGCGAGCGCAGGCATCGCGGCAACAGCCGGGAACGGCAACCGCATCCCCGTCCGGAGAAGGCCCGCGCACACGCGCCCAAGCCGGAACGCCCGCACGCCGCCAAGCCGCCCCCGCACGCCGCAAAGCCGCAGCCCGCGCAGCCGCCGCGCGAAGCCGCCGAGGATTTCGATGGCAGTCATCTGCCCGCCTTCCTGCTGCGCCCGGTCTCGCTGAAGGCCTGATAACTGCCCGTTTTCAGGGCCAATAAAGGCCCTGGTTGTGGAATATTGCGGCGCAACCGGTTTCAAATTTACCGGCAATTCACTTCCCTGACCTACCGTCCATACAAGGAGGCGACGCGACTATTCGGCCGTGTTGCCTGGTGATTTATGGGCAGAACGCCCATTCGGGGGTTATCGATGGCCGAGTACGCCGACGAGCACGAACGCACCATGGCGTTCGCGGAGATCGCGCTCGGCCAAATCAAGGCGTTACGGCAAGCGGCGACGCCGCGCAATTTCGAGATTTGGTACGCCTACGCCACCGGCTATCACCCCTCGCTCAACCAGCGCATCAACGAAACGCTCAAGAACAGCGGCGTTCTCGCCGAGAACAATCTTGAGAACATCTACGCGACCTATTTGTCGCCGACGCGGCTGACCGAGCGCATCGACGAGGTCGGCAGCCAGGTCAAAGGCGAGATCGAGCAGGTGATGTCGATGATCGACAGCGCCGCCGGCTCGGCCTCAAGCTACACCGAGAGCCTCGTCGACATGTCCGAAAAGATCGGCCAGTCGAAGGACCGCGAGGGCCTGCGGACGATCGTCGAAAGCCTGGTGCATACCGCCAAGGAAATGGAAGTCTCCAATATCAAGCTAGAAGAGCGGCTCAACGCCTCCAAGCGCGAAATCGTCGACCTGCATGCCCATCTCGAGGCGGTGCGCAGCGAAAGCCTGACCGATCCCTTAACCCAGCTCTCCAACCGCAAATTCTTCGACAGCACGCTGGAGCAAGCCATCGAGGACGCGCGCGCCAAGAACGAGGCGCTGTCGCTGATGCTGACCGACATCGATCATTTCAAGAATTTCAACGACAGCTACGGCCACCTCACCGGCGACCAGGTGCTCCGCCTGGTGGCGATGGCGTTGAAGCAGAACGTCAAAGGCCAGGACACCACCGCCCGCTACGGCGGCGAGGAATTCGCCGTTATCCTCCCGAACACGGTGCTGCGCTCGGCGATCACGGTGGCCGATCACATCCGCCGCGCGGTGATGACCAAGGAACTGATGAAGCGGTCGACCGGCGAGCATCTCGGCCGCGTGACGGTCTCGATCGGGGTGGCGACCCTGCGCAACACCGACAGCTTGCAATCTTTGATCGAGCGCACCGACGGCTGCCTCTATGCCGCCAAGCGGCACGGCCGCAATCGGGTGATGTGCGAGACCGACCCGGAAGTGACCGCCGGCGTTACCGCCATGCAGGTCGCTTAATCACAATCCCGCTCGTCCCCGCGCAAGCGGGGACCCAAAGCCAATATTTTCTGGAGTCCCGCTTTCGCGGGAATGAGCGGAGAATTCCGCTCTACTCCGCCGCGTCCTTGGCCGGCGAGAGCTGCACCGATTCGCCGCAGCCGCAGGCGCCGGTCTGGTTCGGATTGTTGAAGACGAACTGGGCCGACAGCTTGTCGCTCTTGTAGTCCATCTCGGTGCCGAGCAGGAACAAGACCGCCTTCGGATCGACCAGGATCTTGACGCCCTTGTCCTCCACCACCTCGTCGGTCGGCTGAACCGCGTCGGCATATTCCATGGTGTATTCCATGCCGGCGCAGCCGCCGTTCTTGACGCCAACGCGCACGCCGGCGACCGGCCGCTCGGCGCGCGCCATCACGTCCTTGATGCGCAGCGCGGCGGCATCGGTGAGCCGCATCACCTGGGGTCGGGGTCGTGCAGTGGCCATGGCAGTCCTCGTTCAATCTTAGTCCGGCGGTGCGTCACCACATATTCAATACGAGTCGGGCCTCGTCCGACATCCGGCTCGGGTCCCAAGGCGGGTCCCACACCACCTCGACCTTGGCGTCCCGCACGCCCGCCACGCTGGTGACCGCGTTTTCCACCATGATCGGCAGCTCCTGAGCTGACGGGCAATTGGGCGAGGTGAGCGACATGTCGATCTTCACCGACCGGTCGTCGGCGATGTCGATCTTGTAGATCAGGCCGAGCTCGTAGATATCGGCCGGGATCTCCGGATCGTACACGGTCTTCAATCCGGCGATGATGTCGTCGGTGAGCCTATTGAGTTCGTCCTGCGGCAGCGTCGAGGAGCCGCTGATGGCGGCGTTCTCCGGCGGCTTTTCCGCGGCGGCATTGTCGGTGACGGGCGTGTCGTCGGTCATGCGAAAAATTCCTGCGCCTTGATCAGCGAGGCGGCGAGCGTGTCCACCTCGTCCTTGGTGTTGTACATCGCAAACGAAGCCCGGCAGGTGGCGGTGACGCCGAAGCGGGCGAGCAGCGGCATCACGCAATGGGTGCCGGCGCGCACCGCGACGCCTGAGCGATCGATGATGGTCGCGACATCGTGCGGATGCGCGCCCTTGATCTCGAACGAGACGATCGGACCTTTGTCCGGCGCGTTGCCGATGATGCGCAGCGAATTGATCTGGCCGAGACGCTCCTGCGCGTATTTGACCAGCGCGCTTTCATGCGAGCGGATGCGCGGCTTGCCGACAGAATTGACGTAGTCAATCGCGGCGGCCAGCCCGATCGCCTGCACGATCGCCGGCGTGCCGGCCTCGAAGCGGTGCGGCGGCACGCCATAGGTGATGCGGTCTTGGTACACGTCCTGGATCATCTCGCCACCGCCGTTGAACGGCGGCATGGCGGCGAGCAGATCGTATTTGCCGTACAGCACGCCGATCCCGGTCGGGCCGTAAAGCTTGTGGCCGGTCATGACGTAAAATTCGCAATCGATATCGCGCACGTCCACGTCGAGATGCACCGCCCCTTGCGCGCCGTCGACCAGCGCCGGAATGCCGCGCGCATGCGCGAGCTTGACCACCTCTTTCACCGGCACCGCGGTGCCGAGCGCGTTCGACATCTGCGTGATGGCGACCATCTTAGTGCGCGGCGAGAGTAGCTTCTCGAATTCGTCGATCAGGAAGTTGCCTTCATCGTCGACCGGCGCCCATTTGATCACCGCGCCCTGCCGCTCGCGCAGAAAATGCCAGGGCACGATGTTGGAATGGTGCTCCATGATCGAGAGCACGATCTCGTCGCCCGGCTGGATACGCTCGCGCCCGAACGTATAGGCGACCAGGTTGATCGCCTCGGTGGCGTTGCGCGTGAAGATGATCTCTTCCGAACGGCCGGCGTTGAGGAAGGCGCGCACGGTCTCGCGCGCGCCCTCGTAGGCTTCCGTCGCCTCGTTCGCCAGATAATGCAGCCCGCGATGCACGTTGGCGTATTGCTCGGTATAGGCCTTCTGGATGCGGTCGAGCACCTGCTTCGGCTTCTGCGCCGAGGCCGCGTTGTCGAGATAGACCAGCGGCTTGCCATAGATCTGCATCGCCAGCGCGGGAAAATCCGCGCGGATCTTGGCGACGTCATAGGAGCCGTTGCTCACTGCCGGATGCGTCATGGCCGGCTCCCCAGCCATTTGAGCGCGGCAAACATCAGCGCGTCGCGGATACCCTCGTGCGCGATCTCCTCGACCACCTCGCCGATGAAGGCCTGGATCAGCAAAGTGTCGGCTTCGGTGGCCGGAATGCCGCGCGACATCAGATAGAACTTGAGCCCCTCGTCCAGGGCGCCGGCGGTGGCGCCGTGGCCGCAGACCACGTCGTCGGCGAAGATTTCCAACTCCGGCTTGTTGTCGGCTTCCGCCTCGTCCGACAACAGCAGCGCACGCGTCATCATCTTGCCGTCGGTCTTCTGCGCGTGCGGCTCGACGATGATCTTGCCCTGGAAGATGCCGTGGCTTTCGCCGTCGAGCACCGACTTGAACCGCTCGCGGCTGGTGCAGTGGCCGGCGGCGTGACTGATGACCAGCGTATTGTCCACGTGCTGGCGGCCCTTGAGCAGGCTGGCGCCGTCGATGGCGCCTTCGCTGCCCTCGCCGCCAAAGCGCACGAAGGTCTGATTGCGCACCACCGCGCCGCCGATGGTGAACGCGAAATCCTTGTAGGTAGCCTTGGCCCCGACCGCGACGCCGAGAGTCGAAACCCGCAAGGCGGCCCCGCCGTCGCATCCGACTTTGATGTGATCCACGCGTGCGCCGTCGCCGATCACCAGTTCGAGCGCCGAGTTGACCTGATAGTCGATGCCTTCCGGACCGGAGAACGATTCGATCAGCGTCACCTGCGCGCCGGGCTCCACGATCACCACCGAGCGCGGATACATCGCGGCAGCGCCAGCGCCGGAAAAAACATGCGCGACATGGATCGGCTTGGCCACGGCGGTCCCGCGCTTGATGCGCAGCGCCACCCCGCCGCTCATGAACGCGGTGTTGAGCCACTGGGCGGGGTCGTCGCCGCCGGGAACCTGCCCCAACCGGTGGTCGGGATTCTCGCCAAGAAACTTGAACAATTCGGCAACGGTACCGCCCGCATCGGACGCCTTGAAATCGCTCCAACCCGGCTCATAGCGGCCATTCACGATGGCGATGCAATTCGTCTCGACCCCGGTCAGGATCGGCGCGATGTCGCCTTTCGGCTTCGCATCGGCCGGGCCCGCCAGCGGCTTCGCCTCGCGCATCAGCGCGCGCAGGTCAGTGTATTTCCATTCCTCGACGCGCCGGTGCGGCAGACCTTTGGCGTCGAAACGCCGGAACGCGTCGTCGCGCAAGGCGGCGACCGCGCCCTTGCCGGGCAGCGTGCCGCGCGCCGCCGCAAAGGCAGCACTGAGCGCCTGCTCGGCCTGAGTCTTCATGGCGCGCGGGTCCACGTTCATCAGGCCGCCTCGTCCGCGAATTGGGCGTAGCCGGACGCTTCGAGTTCGAGCGCCAATTCCTTGCCGCCCGACTTCACCACCCGGCCCCTGGCCATCACATGCACCACGTCGGGCACGATGTAATTGAGCAGCCGCTGGTAATGCGTGATCACGATCATCGAGCGTTCCGGCGAGCGCAGGCGGTTGACGCCGTCGGCCACGATCTTGAGCGCGTCGATATCGAGGCCGGAATCGGTCTCATCGAGCACCGCCAGCCGCGGCTGCAGTACGGCCATCTGCAGGATCTCGTTGCGCTTTTTCTCGCCGCCGGAGAAACCGACGTTGACCGCGCGGCGCAGCATCTCCTGGTCGATGCCAAGATGCTTGGACGTCTCGCGTACCAGTTTCAGGAACTCCGGCGTGGAGAATTCCGGCTCGCCGCGGTGTTTGCGCTGCGCATTGAGCGCGGTGCGCAGGAACGTCATGGTGGCGACGCCCGGAACCTCCACCGGATACTGGAAGGCAAGGAACACGCCCTTGGCGGCGCGTTCGTCCGGCGCCATCTCGAGGATACTCTCGCCGTCGAGCAACACCTCGCCCTCGGTGACGTGGTAATTGTCCTTGCCGGCCAGCACATAGGCGAGCGTCGACTTGCCGGAGCCGTTCGGGCCCATGATGGCGGCGACCTGGCCCTTCTCGACGGTCAACGTCAGGCCCTTGAGGATTTGCTTGTCCTCGACCTCGACATGCAGATTTTTGACTTCAAGCAACGGCATTCTATTTCCCTTCAAACGTCAACCCACGCTGCCTTCGAGCGATATCGAGATCAGTTTCTGCGCCTCGACCGCGAATTCCATCGGCAACTGCTGCAGCACGTCCTTGACGAAGCCATTGACCACCAGCGCGGTCGCCTCCTCCGCCGACATGCCGCGCTGCTGGCAATAGAACAACATGTCCTCGGAAATCTTCGAGGTGGTCGCCTCGTGCTCGAAGATGGCCGCCGAGTTTTTCGCCTCGATATAGGGCACGGTGTGCGCGCCGCACTGGTCGCCGATCAGCAGCGAATCGCAATTGGTGAAATTGCGCGCGCCCTTGGCCTTGCGGTGCGCCGAGACCAGCCCGCGATAGGTGTTGTTGGATTTGCCGGCCGCGATGCCCTTTGAGATGATGCGGCTCGTCGTGTTCTTGCCGAGATGCAGCATCTTGGTGCCGCTGTCGACCTGCTGGCGGCCGTTGGAGATCGCGATCGAATAGAACTCGCCGCGCGAATTGTCGCCGCGCAGAATGCAGCTCGGATATTTCCAGGTGATGGCCGAGCCGGTCTCGACCTGGGTCCAGGAGATCTTCGAGCGCGCGCCGCGGCAGTCGCCGCGCTTGGTGACGAAGTTGAAGATGCCGCCCTTGCCGTCGGCGTCGCCCGGATACCAATTCTGCACCGTCGAATACTTGATCTCCGCGTCGTCGAGCGCGACGAGCTCGACCACCGCGGCATGCAACTGGTTTTCGTCGCGCATCGGCGCGGTGCAGCCTTCGAGATAGCTCACATAGGCGCCCTTGTCGGCGATGATCAGCGTGCGCTCGAACTGGCCGGTGTTCTTCTCGTTAATGCGGAAATAGGTGGACAATTCCATCGGGCAGCGCACGCCAGGCGGCACGTAGACGAACGAACCGTCGGAGAACACCGCAGAATTGAGCGTGGCGAAGAAATTATCTGTGACCGGAACGACAGAACCGAGGTACTTCTTGACCAGTTCTGGATGTTCGCGCACGGCCTCCGACATCGGCATGAAGATCACGCCGGCCTTCTTCAGCTCTTCCTTGAAGGTGGTCGCGACCGACACGGAATCGAACACCGCGTCCACCGCCACGCGCCGCTCGCCCTCGGGGCGCACCACGCCGGCGAGAATTTCCTGCTCGCGCAGCGGAATGCCGAGCTTCTCGTAAGTGCGCAGAATTTCCGGATCGACCTCGTCGAGCGAGGCCAGCGCGTTCTTCTTCGGCGCCGAATAATAATAAGCGTTCTGATAATCGATCTTCGGATAGTCGACGCGCGCCCAGGTCGGCTCGCGCATGGTCAGCCAGCGCTTATAGGCCTCCAGCCGCCAGGCCAGCATCCATTCCGGCTCGTTCTTCTTGGCCGAGATGAAGCGAACGGTATCTTCCGAAAGGCCCTTGGGGGCCCTCTCGGATTCGATATCGGTCACGAACCCATATTTGTATTGATCAACGTCGATGCGTCGGACTTGCTCGACGGTCTCTTGTACGGCCGGCATTCTTTCCTCCGCTACGGTTTCAAGGACCGCGGGTTGGATTTGTCGGTTATGGTCGGTTCGCTATCGCGTTGCGATCATCCCTGTGAGTGGTGCCTCAGGCGGCCAAGCCTGAATTGATATGCCTTTTACGTAAGGATGAAACGACTTTAGTCAAAGCATCGAGCAGATTCTCGACATCACGATCGCTCGTCGACCAGCCCAGGCTGACACGAACCGCGCCCTGCGCGAGCGAGGGTTCCACCCCCATCGCCGCCAGCACTTGCGAGGGCTGCACCTTGCCGGACGAGCAGGCAGATCCAGAGGATACTGCTATACCATTGAGATCAAAGGCAATTATGGCTGTTTCCGCCTTCATGCCGGGAACCGCGAACAGCGTCGTATTGGGCAGCCGCGGCGCGCTTTCCCCGAAAATCACCGCTTCCGGCATTGCCTCCTTGAGGCCCGCTTCCAGGCGGTCGCGCAGCGCCCTCATGCGCTCAGCGTCCGCCTGCTTTGCGGCCTCCGCGGCCGCGGCGCCGAAGCCGGCGATGGCGGCAACATTTTCGGTTCCCGCGCGCAAACCGCGCTCCTGGCCGCCGCCCTTGATCAGCGGCTCGGCGATATGGATGTCGCCGCGGCAAATCAGCGCGCCAGCGCCCTGCGGCCCGCCGAGCTTGTGGGCGGAAAAACTCATGAGATCGGCGCCGAGGTCGCCAATCCGGCAATCGATACGGCCCGGGCCCTGCACCGCGTCCACGTGCAACACGCCGTTGGCCGCGTGTACGATCGCCGCGATGTCCGCAATCGGCTGGATGACGCCGGTTTCGTTGTTGGCGAGCATCACCGAGATCAGCGGGCGCTCGGCCCGAGCAATTGCACTTCTCAGAGCATGAAGATCGACCGCGCCGTCGCTGCTGATTGGCAATTCTTCCGTCATTTCGGCCGGAAAACGCCCGCCGCTGCGCACGGAAGGATGCTCGATCGCCGACACAAACAGCCGATCGCGCACCGACTTACGGCCGCCAATTTCGATTGCCGGCGTTAGCGCCAGCATGTTGGCTTCGGTGGCACCGCTGGTGAAGGTGACATTCTTGGCCTCGGTGCCGGCGAGGTCTGCGACCTGCGCGCGCGCTTCTTCGACCAGGCGGCGTGCCGCCCGGCCTTCGGCATGCACCGAGGACGCGTTGCCGGTGAGCCCGAGCGCGGCGACCATGGCGGCGCGCGCCTCCCGCCGCAGGGGCACGGTGGCATTCCAATCAAAATAGGCCCGCTCGCTCATGGAATTCGTCAGTATTTAATTACCGTTATGGCTCTAGACCCGGCAAAAAGCTTGCTTTTTGCCCTAGGGATCGTGTTAGAAGCCGCCATCACGCGGCAACTTATAGCCTGTGTTGCAGTCGTGAACAGCGGAATTCATATTTTTAGAATAATTCTAAACTAGCGCTTGGTCCGCAAGTTCCGCCAGGCGTCGAGCACCAAATCCGCGGCACGGTTCGAGGTCGACAGCAATGCCTGAAGTCATCTTCACCGGTCCGGCCGGCCGAATCGAGGGCCGCTACCACCCGGCACGGCAGAAGAACGCGCCGATCGCGATTGTCCTGCATCCACACCCGCAGTTCGGCGGGACGATGAACCACCCGATCATCTACCAACTCTACTACGCCTTCGTGCATCGGGGCTTTTCGGCTCTGCGGTTCAATTTCCGCGGCGTCGGCCGCAGCCAAGGCTCGTTCGATCACGGCACCGGCGAGTTGTCGGACGCCGCCGCCGCGCTCGACTGGGCGCAGACGATCAACCCGGAAGCCAAGAGCTGCTGGATCGCCGGCTTCTCGTTCGGCGCCTGGATCGGCATGCAACTGCTGATGCGCCGGCCGGAGATCGAAGGCTTCATCTCGATCGTGCCACCCGCCAACCTCTACGACTTCTCGTTTCTGGCGCCCTGCCCGTCATCCGGCTTGATCATCCATGGCGACAAGGACGCAGTCGTGCCGCCCAAGGACGTCACCACCCTGGTCGACAAGCTCAAGACGCAAAAGGGTATCGTGATCGAGCAGAAGGTGATTCCGGGCGCCAACCACTTCTTCGACGGCAAGGTCGAGCCCCTGCTCACCAATATCTGCGCCTACCTCGACAAGCGGCTCAAGACCGATCGCAAGCCGACTGCGGCATAAGGCGTCGTTTAGGAAAACTTCTTCACCGCCAGCACGGCGTTGAGCCCGCCGAAGGCGAAGGAGTTCGAAATGGCGGCGTCGATCGTGACCGCGCGCGCCTTGTTCGGCGCGTAGTCGAGATCGCAAGCCGGATCGGGGCCGAGATAGCCGATGGTCGGCGGCACGATTCCATCCCGCATCGCCAGCAAAGTCGCAACCAGTTCAAGCGCGCCGGCCGCGCCGAGCGCATGCCCGATCATGGATTTGGTCGATGACACCGCCAGCTTGCGGGCGTGCTCTCCGAACACCTGATGCAGCGCTTTGGTCTCGGCCAAGTCGTTCGCGGCGGTGCCGGTGCCGTGGGCATTGACGTATTGGATATCCTGCGCGGTCAGCTTGGCGTCGATGAGCGCGCCTTCCATCGCGCGCGACATGCCGCCCAAATCGGGCGCAGTGAGATCCGCGGCATCCGCGCTCATGCCGAAGCCGACAATCTCGCCGAGGATCTGCGCGCCCCTGGCGCGCGCCCGCTCGAGCGGTTCGAGAACGAGCATCGCCGCACCCTCGCCGAGGATCAGACCTTTGCGGTCCCTGGAGAACGGGCGACAGGTGTCGGGTGCCATCACCCGCATCGCTTCCCAGCCGCGCACCGTACCGAAGGTAATGCAGGCTTCGGTGCCGCCGGTGACAGCGCAATCCACCGCGCCCGAGCGCACCATCTGCAACGCCACGCCGATCGCATGGGTCGCCGAGGCGCAGGCGCTCACCACCACGAAGGCCGGTCCGCGCAATCCGAAATGCATCGATATTTGGCTGGCCGGCGCATTCACCATCAGCTTCGGAATGGTCAGCGGGAACACGCGCGTCTTCTGTTCCTGATAGACACGGCGGAAACTGTCATCGAGGGTCGTTTGACCGCCGGCGCCGGTGCCGATGATGGTCGCGGTCCGCAGCGAGAGCGGCATATCGAAAGTGATGCCGGCCTGCGCGATTGCCTCGCGCGCGGCCACCACCGCGAACTGCGAGACGCGGTCGAGGGTAGAGATCTCACGATCGTCGAAATACTTGAGCGGCTCGAAATCCTTGACCTCGGCGGCGACCCTCTGGCTCAGCGCTTCCGGCGTCACCGCCAACGTGATCGGCCCGAACCCGCTGGCACCCTGCTTGAGGCCGGCCCAATAATCGGCGACCGTGTGCCCAAGCGGTGTGACGGCGCCGAGGCCGGTGACAACGACGCGGTTCACAGCATTCACGACTTCTTGTCGACCAATTGCTGGGTCGCCTTGACGACGTCGCCGACGGTGTCGAATTCGGCCCGCGAGTTGGTATTGGCGTTGTACGGAATCTCGATGTCGAACTTTTCTTCGAGGTCGAAAATCATCTCGACCGCATCGAGCAACTCGAGTCCCAACTCTTCCAGGCGGTCGGACAGCTCGACGTTCGGCTTATCCACGCGCTTCTTCTTGGCGATGATCGCAATCACGTCACTTGTCACATCACTCATAACGCTAGAGCCCCTCTCGTTTCTTATCCGTCCGTTCCATTGCGGCGAGACGCAATGCTAGGTCTTCCACCTTTTCATGGAGCCGTTTTTGGCGGCTCGCGTAGTGATATCTTTCCAACGCGCGGTGATGCGGGATTGCCGGATAGCCCGATACGAAAGTATCGTCCGGCACGTTGGTGGCAACCCCGGAACCGGCGCCGATCACCGCCTGATCGCCAATGCGCAAATGATCGCCGATGCCAACCCCACCGCCGATCCGCACGCGGTCGCCGACGGTCACGCTGCCGGAAATACCAACTTTACCGCACAAAAGACAGCTTTCGCCGATGCTAACATTGTGGCCGATATGGACTTGATTGTCGATTTTTGTGCCGCGGCCGATTCGGGTGGATTCGAGCGTGGCGCGGTCGATGGTGGTGTTGGCGCCGATTTCCACGTCGTCGCCGACTACGACATTGCCGAGCGAGTGAACCCGTTTCAGCGTCACATCGGACGTGAAGGCCGCTATCGACATCAGGTCGGGCGCGAAACTGAAGCCGTCGGAACCAACTACAGCATTGGGATGCACGATCACCCGGTCGCCGACCATGCAGCGGTCGCCGATCCGCGCGCCGGCATGAACCAAGCCATGCGCGCCGATCGTGACGTCGGCGCCGATCATGGCCTGCGGCATGATCAGCGTCCCGGCGCCGATACGGGTGCGCGCACCGACCACCGCATAGGCGCCGATGCTGACTCCGGCGCCCAGCTTGGCGTCGGACGCGATGATAGCTGTCGGGTGGACGCCCTCATTGTGGTCCGGCCCGCGGTCGAACAAAGCGGTCAGATTGGCGAGCGCCACGCGCCCGTCGCTGATGGCGATGACCGCCCGAAACGAACCAACTGGAACCGGGTGATCGGCTGAAACCACCACCGCCTGCGCCTTACTGCCGGCGAGCGCCGCAACGGCGTTCGGGCTGATCGCGAGCGCAAGGTCGGACAGCCGTTCAGCCCGCGCAGGGTGCACGATGCGGTCGATCTCAATTGCGCCATCGCCGTCGAGCCGGCCCGCAAGCGCCTCTGCGATGTCTTTGGTTCGCATGAATTCTGTGTGAGATTCTAGATAGTTAGCCGGGCGATCGGTCAGGCCGAGAGGGTTATAACAGGGCGGCGAAACTGCGCTAGATCGGGCATCCGGTCAACTGCGAGGGGACACGACAATACCGCCCCGCAGAGGCTCGCTCACACCGGTCGTGGCCGGAAACGTGATCGGCAAGCCGTTCAGCGTGCGCACGGCAAGGTAAGCGAAAGCCTGCGCCTCGATTGATTGTGACGACCAGCCGACCGCGTCGGCGGTCTCCACCGTCGCCGGTGTGAGTCGCTCAGCCAGCATTCGCATCAATGTTGGATTGCGCGCGCCGCCGCCCGCCACGATCCAGGCGCGCGGGGCGGCGGGCAACTGCGGAACAATGCGCGCGACCGACGCCGCGGTCAGCGCCGACAATGTTGCCGCGCCATCGGCGATGGAAAAATCCGGCAGGCCGATATTGGCAAAGGCAAAGGCATTGCGGTCGAGCGATTTTGGATACGGCAGCCCGAAGAAGCCATCCTGCAGCACGTGCGCGACAAAGGCCTCATCCACGCGGCCTTTCGCGGCCTGATCGCCGTCGCGGTCGAGCGGCGCGCCGGTCCGCGCGCGCATGAAATCGTCGATCAGCGCATTGCCCGGGCCGGTATCGCAGGCAATCGGATCGCCGCCGTCGACAAAAGTGACGTTGGCGACGCCGCCCACATTGAGCACGGCAATCGGATGCGGCCTTCTGAGATCGTGCGCTAGCGCCTGATGATACACCGGCACCAGCGGCGCGCCCTGCCCGCCGGCAGCCACATCGGCGGCACGAAAATCGCAAGCCACGGGCATGCCGAGCCGCGCGGTCAGCGCCGCGCCGTCGCCGATCTGCACGGTCAGCCGCGCGGCCGGCCGGTGCAGCACGGTCTGGCCATGAAACCCGACAATCGCGACGGTCGATTTGTCGATATGCTCGGTGGCGAGAAAAGCCTCCACCGTCTCGGCATGGACGCGGGTCACGAAGGCATCGGCTTGCGCCAGCACGCCCGGCCGGGCCGCGCGGTCGGTCAGAGCCGCGCCTTCCTGTAGCGCCTGTCGCAGTAAGATCTGCTCGGCATTCGAATAGGGCCGATAGCCGGTCGGCCCGAAGCAGGCGATGCGCTCCCCGTCGGTCTCGATCAGCGCCACATCGACGCCATCGAGCGAGGTCCCGCTCATCAGCCCAATCGCCCGCACCGCACCCAAAACCCCTGACCCCTCGAGTTGAATCCGACGCCGGACCTGTTACACCACCGCCCCAAGCAGCCGACAAGCCGCCTCCAGAGCCCGTTCAATGAGCGCCTATAAATCCGACTTTCTCAATATTCTTGCCGAGCGCGGCTTCATCCACCAGGTGTCAGAGCCGGACGCGCTGGATGCGCGCGCCCGGGCCGGCGCCATCACCGGCTACATCGGCTTCGATTGCACCGCGGCCTCGCTGCACGTCGGCTCGTTGCTGCCAATTATGATGCTGTACTGGATGCAGCAGACCGGCCATCGGCCGATCGCGCTGATGGGCGGCGGCACCACCCGCGTGGGCGATCCGTCCGGCAAGGACGAGAGCCGGCGCATCCTCACCGACGAAATGATCGAGCAGAACCTCACGGGCATCCGCGCAGTCTTTTCCAAGTTCCTGAAATTCGAGGGCGTCGGCGGCAATGCCATCATGGCCAACAATGCCGATTGGCTCAACACGCTCAACTACATCGATTTCCTGCGCGATGTCGGCCGGCATTTCTCGGTCAATCGCATGCTGTCCTTCAATTCGGTGAAGCTGCGGCTCGACCGCCAGCAGGAACTCTCGTTCCTCGAATTCAACTACATGGTGCTGCAGGCCTACGACTTCGTCGAGCTGCACAAGCGCAACCGCTGCATTCTGCAGTTGGGCGGCTCCGATCAGTGGGGCAATATCGTCAACGGCATCGATCTCGGCCGCCGCATGCTGAACGCGCAATTGTTCGCGCTCACCTCGCCGCTGATCACTACCTCGTCCGGCGCCAAGATGGGCAAGACCGCCGCCGGTGCGGTCTGGCTCAACGCCGATCTGGTGAGGCCCTATGACTACTGGCAATACTGGCGCAACACCGAGGACGGCGACGTCGTGCGCTTCCTCAAGCTGTTCACCGTATTACCTCTGGACGAGATCGGCCGGCTCGCCGCGTTAAAAGGCCAAGAGGTCAACGAAGCCAAGAAAGTGCTCGCCACCGAAGCGACCGCTCTGGTGCACGGCCGTCAGGCTGCCAACGAGGCCGCCGGCACCGCGCGCAAAACCTTCGAAGAAGGCGCGACGTCGCTCGCGCTGCCGACCGTGCCCGTGCCACGTAAGGACATCGCCGCCGGCTTTGGCGTGCTCAATGCATTCGTGGCCGCCGGTCTCGCGACGTCGAAAGGCGAAGTGCGGCGCGCCATCTCCAATAATGCGGTGGCCGTGAACGACGTGCGCGTCACCAGCGATAAGCACATGATCGGCGACAAGGACGTGACCTCCGACGGCGTCATCAAGTTGTCGCTCGGCAAGAAGCAGCACGTGTTGTTGAAGCCGGTCTGAAGCGCGCCATTTTTACGCGCATGATTCATTCCGAAAACCAGTTCTCACTTTTCGGGATCATGCGCTAGCGCGACGGCGGAATGAAATTCCGATCGAAATTGTCAGCCGACGGGATGAATTTGCGCAGCAGCCCGGGCGCTATTGCCGTCACCGGATTGACCGTGATGCGCGGCGAACTCGGCGGACCGGTCGCCTCGTAGGTGATACCGAGCAGGCCCTCGTTGCTACCGGCACCTAGAAACAGCCCGACGATCGGGATCTGCCCGAACATGTTGTTGAGACCGTAGAACGGCACGAATGTTCCGCGCAGCCGCACGTCGTCCTTGACGTAATCGATTTGTCCTTCGATGGTTGCACCCACCACGGGTCCGCGCACCACGCCATCGCGCACCGCCATGCGTCCGGGCACCCGCGTGAATTCGCAATGCATCTCGGAAAATTGCACGCCGCCGGGCGCCTGGCCGGGGGCGCCGGCGACCACGCGATCGAGCCCAGGTTCGCCGCGCACGACCAAATTACGGATATACAGGGTGCCTTCTTGCGGCGCCTGTTCCGGCGTCGGCAGGTCCATCGCCACCCACATTTGCCCGCCGAACATGCGCGGATACATGTCGGTGAACCGGAACAACGCGCCGGCATCGTCGGTCTCGAAATAAATAACCTGGTGATTGTCGCGGCTGCGCAAGCGCAGATCGCCATTGAGCGGCGCGTCGCTCCCGATCTTGGCGTTCATCGCAAAACTACGGATGCGCCCGCCCCGGCGCATTAGCTTGAGATCGAGCCCGCGCAGCGTCTCGCCGTTGTTGCCGACGACGGTGCCAAGCTTAATGTCAAGATCGAGATCCGTTTGCTTTTGCTTGGATTTGTCTGGCGCCACGCCGGCCAACGACGACTTTACGAAATTGATTCCGTCGAAGAGGTCGCCACGCATTGCCACCCGCAGCACGCCATCGTTGGCGCGGTCGGCCTTGAGCATGGCCTTGTCGCCGTCCGACAGGCTGAATACCGGAAAATTCGCCGACACTATGTCGCTCGCGCTGTCGAGTTCAACCGAGCCTTTCACGTTCGTGCCCGAACCGGCAATGGTGAGATCGTCGAAGCGTAGTGTTTGGGCGGTCTTGACCAGGGTATAAGTAGCGTGCGCCGGCTTGCCGGCCGCCTTCACCCACCCCGGCAGCAGGTTGTCGATCTTCACCGAGGTGAGATCGGCGTCCACAATCATCGGCGAATCGCTGCTGTCGTTGCTGATCCGGGTGACGACCTTGACGGGGATCGTGCCGGCGACAGCGCTGCCGAGATTAATGCCGAGCCGGCGGCGCGCGGTTTCGTCGATCATTGCCTGCATTCGCAGTTCAGCGTCCGCGGCGCCTTTTCTCTTGGTCAAGTCGATAGTGGCAGGCGTGCCGTTGATCTTGACGTCGCCGGTGACCTGGTACCCGTCGTTAGACGCGGTCACCCGCAGCGCGGAGGCTTCGGCCCTTTGCCCCATCAGCATCTTGTCGGCGGCGAAATTTGTCAGATCCGCGGTGACAGTATAAGTCGCAGAATCTTTCGGAACATCGCGCCCGATTATTAGGTTGACGGTGACTTGGGCGGCGACCGTGCCGCGGCTCGCCGCTGGATCGAGCACGATGCCGACCTTATCGCGTAGCCCGTCGCTGGCCAGCAGTGCGGCAGCCGCCGGCACCGCTCCGTCGATGCGGAAGCTGGCGCGCGCCGGCGCCAGCTTGAGATGAGTGTCCGATATTTCGAAAACGCCACTCGCGATATTGAGCCTGCGTCCCGCCGTAACCTCTACGGTACCGCGGCCAACGCTCACATTGGCGGTGCTGCCGGTGATGCGGACCGTGAGATCGGCATCGCGGATCGCCGGCAATGTGGCGAGCGGACGCAGCGTCGTGCCGCTGGTCTCGATGTCGACCGAAAACCCTTCTTTGGGCATAGGCGGGCCACTGGCTTTGAAGTCCGGCAGCGGTGCATTGGCGGCGATCACGACGTGCTCGACCATGCCGCCAGACATGTGGCTGTCGACCCACTCGCGCACGTGGACGGCAGTAAACACCGGCCACATGCGCATCATCAGCTCCATCGGCATACGCGTGCCGGCAACGCCGTATGCCAAATGTGGCTCGGCGCCGGAATAGTCCAGGCTGCCGGTGACCGCGACAGCGACGTTGTATGCCGGCCGCGTATCGATACGGCTTAAGTCGCCTTGCTCGAGATCGATGCGATGGCGCACCGTGTCGATGCGCGCGCGCACAGTGACCCGGTTGAGCGCAAAACCTTCCTCGTCGGATTTTCCGGCCGACGCCAAAATTATCGGGTCGATGACCGAATCGCTGCGCCCCATACTGAGCAACCAGACGCCGGTCTGATCGGCCGGCATCTCCAGCGCGGCGCGCATCGTGAATTGATTGCCGCCCGACTGAATCTGGAATGGAATGACCAAGGCCCGCTGGCCCGCGTCCCAATTAAAACGGACGTCGGCGCGATCAAGTTTCACAACGACATTGTCGCCGGCGTGATCAGTGATGGTGCCCGCGTCCACGAGCACCTGACCTTGCATCCGGCGCAACGTGCCGTCCGATGAGATTTCCGCGCGCACGCTCGCCGACAGCGGCAAGTCGATGTCGAGATCGCCCTCGTTGAGGCGCATCGCCAGAACAATGTCCTTGGATGAAACGTGCCGCGCTTCGATGCCGACCGCGCGCACGCCATCGCCGAGCGGCCGCATTGCGGCGCTGAACACCCATGGCCGATCGGGCGCATCGGACGCCAGGCGAAAGATCACGCCGCCCTGCTCCGGGCGCGTCAAACTGATGTTGATCCGACTGAACGTCCAACGCTTGCCGTTGCGCTGGTCGTCGACGATCAGATTGCCGTTCTTGAGACCGAGCTCTCGCAGATCGTGGCCATCGAGCCCGGTCGCACCTAGGCCGTCGATCCAGGCGAGAAGGCCGACAATGTCCTGCGAGCCGGCACGCACCAGTCCGGGCGGCAAGGTTCCGGCCGGCTGGTCAGGCTGTGGCGCAGGCAATTTGGTGGACGCGGTGGCGATCGGCCGTTTGTCGGCACCGGCGAACACGGTGACTTGACCGTCGGTCTCGATCCGCACCGACATTTCTGCGCCAACCAGATTGAGGCTTTCCGCGCGCACATTGCCAGTCAGCAGGCCCAATCCGGAAAGGCCCACTTCGGCTTTCGGCGCGGTCGCCACTACGGTGCCGTCGGCGTCGCGCACGACAATGTCGCGCAAGCGTAAGGATGTGCGGCCGTTCTCGTCGCGCTCGATCTGGGTGCCGCCGACCACGACGGTTTGTTTGCCGCCGAAATTCTTTTCGATCGCCGCTTTCAACCACGGCGTCGCCATATCGAGTTCGATCGGGCCGCTCGTAAGACGCCACCACAGGCCGGCTACGCCGACCGCGCCGACCGCGACGGTGATCGTCGTGCCCCAAAAGATCCGGCGCACCCAAGGCAGCCGGAAAACCTTGACCACGCCCCGACGCAACGCGTTCCACTGCCGGCGGCCGGAACGACCCGCCGCATGATGACGAGTGTGATGCTGTCGATGGCCCGGGCCCGCGGCATGGTGGGCCGAATGCCTATGATCGTGATCGCTCGGTGTCATGCGCTATGGGGCGCCCCTCGTCCGGCGCATTGCGCGTATATTGCCGCCGGCCGGCAATTCGTCCAGCGCGGCGCGTGGCACGTATCCCCGGAACCGCTTGCGTCCACCCGACACAACTGGCATTGCCACCTTTGACCGGTCGAAAACGACGAAAGGAAGGCATATGGGACGCGAACTTGTCGCGGGTTCGAAGGCGCCGGCCTTCAGCTTGCCGGGCGACGGCGGAACAACAGTGTCGTTGAAGGATTTCAAGGGCCGCAACCTCGTCCTCTACTTCTATCCCAAGGCCGACACCCCGGGCTGTACCAAGGAAGCCATCGCGTTCTCAGGCCTGCGTGCTACCTTCGCCAAAGCTGGCACCGAGATTCTCGGTGTTTCGGCCGATCCGGTTCAGGCGCAGGATAAATTCAAATCCAAGCACAAGCTCAAAATCGCGCTCGCCTCCGACGAGGCCAAGAAGATGCTGGAAGCTTATGGCGCTTGGGGTGAGAAATCGATGTACGGGCGCAAATTCATGGGCGTCATCCGCAAGACTTTTCTGATCGACAGCGACGGCCGCATCGCGCGCATTTGGCCGAAGGTGAGTGTGCCCGGCCACGCCGAAGAGGTGCTGGAAGCCGCAAAAGCTCTGTAAATTCCCCGCTTCCGCGCGCAAAGGTACCAGCAAACAGGGCGAATTTCCGCTTTTTTAACCATAAGCGATTGATATCGGCGGGCTGGTCCACCGGCTCCGAGCACGGCCGAACCGGCGCGGAGCGTCGATGTCGCATTCGTCCCAATCGTACTATCCGACCGCCCATCAAGCAGGCCGTCGCGTGCAATCGGCCGCCGTCGTGTCCCGCCACATGCACCGTGCCCATGGCGACTACACGCTGGTGCACGGCGGACGCCAGGTCCGCATCGGCCCCGTCGCGTTTTGGATCGTGGTCGGCACGCTGGTGATCATGGCGATTTGGTCGATCGCCACCGGAACTTATTTTGCATTCCATGAGGACGTGCTCACCCGTTTGATCGGGCGCCAAGCCGAGATGCAGTTCGCCTACGAGGACCGCATCGCCGAATTGCGCGCGCAGGTCGATCGCATCACCAGCCGGCAATTGCTCGATCAGGAACAGTTCGAGCACAAGCTCAGCGCACTGCTCCAACGACAGGCGACGTTGGAGCACCGCACCAACGCGCTCGGCGGCGATGTCGCCACCACCGGCTCGCTGCGGCCCGCGCACAATGCGCTGCCGGCACCCGCGCCGGCCGAGCACCTGATCAAGGCCTCTCCGATCAATGACACGGTGATATTCACCGCCCCGCCCGACCGCGAGGCACGGTTGGAATCGCGTGAATTGCCCGCGAGCAAGACGCGCATCGCCAGCCGCGGCGATGCCGACGGGCTCGACGGCATTCTCGGACAAATTTCCGGCGCGCTCGACAAGGTCGATCGCCGGCAGATCGCCGTGCTGACCGATATGGAAGAGCGCATGGACTCAAAGGCGCGCCGCATGCGCAGCGTGCTCAGCGATCTCGGCGTCGATCCCGCCAAGGCGCCGGCCGGCGCCGGTCTCGGCGGGCCGTTCGTGCCGCTGAAGCCGCCGCACTCGGGCGCCAGCGCCTTCGATCGTCAGCTTTACCGTATCAATGTCGCACGTGCGGAGATCAACCAATATTCCCACACTTTGGATTCCGTGCCGGTGCGCAAGCCGGTCACCGGCGAGGTCGACATGAGTTCGCCCTTCGGCATGCGCCTCGACCCGTTCCTGGGCCGGCCCGCTATCCATACCGGCATCGACCTGCGCGGCGAAATCGGCGAACCGGTGCACGCCACCGCCGCCGGCCGGGTGAGCATCGCCGGCCGCGAAGGCGGCTACGGCAACATGGTGGAGATCAGCCATGGCAACGGCCTGGCCACCCGCTACGGCCATCTCTCGCAAATCGACGTGAAAGTCGGCCAGACCGTGCGTATCGGCGAGATCATCGGCAAGATCGGTTCGACCGGGCGATCGACCGGCCCGCATCTGCACTATGAGACCCGCATCAATGGCGAAGCGGTCGATCCGCAGAAATTTCTGCGCGCCGGCGTGCGGCTCAGCAGCGCGCTCTCGGGCTAGCCCTACTCCACATCCTCGACCTGCTCTGGCCCGCCGCCGAACGCCTTCTGCGCCAGGGCAGCTTGCATGAACGGGTCGAGATCGCCGTCGAGGACGCCGCCGGTGTCGGAAGTCGATACGCCGGTGCGCAGGTCCTTCACCATCTGATAGGGCTGCAACACGTAAGAGCGGATCTGATGGCCCCAGCCAATGTCGGTCTTGGCCGCCTGATCGGCCTCGGCTTTCGCCTCGCGCTTCTTCATCTCGGCTTCGAACAGCTTGGCGCGCAGCATGTCCCAGGCCATGGCGCGGTTGCGGTGCTGCGAGCGGTCCTGCTGGCACTTCACCACGATATTAGTCGGGATGTGGGTCAGCCGCACCGCCGACTCGGTCTTGTTGACGTGCTGGCCGCCGGCGCCGCCCGAGCGCATCACGTCGGTGCGGACGTCGCTTTCGTTGATCTCGATCTTGATGCGGTCGTCCACCACCGGGAAGACCACAACGCTGGCGAACGAGGTGTGCCGCCGCGCATTGGCGTCGAACGGCGAGATGCGTACCAGCCGGTGCACGCCGTTTTCGCTCTTGAGCCAGCCGTAGGCGTTGAGGCCCTTGATCATCACAGTCGCCGACTTGATGCCGGCGCCCTCGCCTTCGCTCTCCTCGATCCAGTCGACTTTGTAGCCGTGCGACTCAGCCCAGCGCACATACATGCGCATCAGCATGCCGGCCCAGTCCTGGCTCTCGGTGCCGCCGGCGCCGGCATGAACCTCGAGATAGCAGTCGTTGGCGTCGGCCTCGCCGGAGAGCAACGCTTCCAGCTCGCGCCGCGCCACCTCCGCCTTCAGGCGCTTGAGCGCGGCTTCCGCTTCGGCGATCGTCGTGTCGTCTTTTTCGCTTTCGCCGAGCTCGATCAGCATGAGCTGGTCATCGAGCTCCTGCTCCATGCGCCCGAGGGCCTTGAGCCGGTCCTCCAGTGCGTCGCGCTCGCGCATCACGCGCTGGCCGCGCGCCGGATCGCTCCAGAGATTGGGGTCCTCGGCCTCTTTGTTCAGCTCGGCGAGGCGACGCTGCGCGGTGTCGACGTCAAAGATGCCTCCTCAGCAGTCGCAACGACTGCTTGATCTCTTCGACGAGGCTCTGGGTTTCAGCGCGCATAGTTTCAAGTCCGATGTCGCCGCAGCGGCGTTACGATTTAATGGTGGATTTAACTTCGCGAAGCGCGTCAGCGCAACTCTCAACGCCGGCGTGGCATGCTCAATACAGCCCGCCGGTGCCTGAGCGCACGGCGCGATCGGCGTCGGGGCTGACCCGGAAGAAGCCGGGCGGACTACGTCCTGGCGCTTGTTCTTGCTGTTGCTGGTCATTGCCGTAACCGACCACCGAATAGTTGTCGGGCGGCGCGGTACCGGGCTTGAACGCCTCCAGGATCACCTTTTCGCTGGTCGGTCCGGCGCGCTGGCCGGTCTTCAGATCGACACGGACGAGCTTGATGCCGGGCGGCACGCGGAACGGCGCCGCTGGCTTGTCGGCGAGCGCGACTTTCATAAAATCCTTCACGATCGGCGCCGCCAAGTGGCCGCCGGTCGCGCCGCGCGCGAGATGGCGCGGCTTGTCGTAGCCCATAAAGACGCCAACCACGATGTCGGGCGTAAATCCGATGAACCAGGCATCCTTTTCGTCATTGGTGGTGCCGGTCTTGCCGGCGACCGGCTTGCCGACCTCTTTTTGGAAGCCCGCCCCCGCCGCCGTACCGCGCAGGACCACACCTTCCATCATCGAGGTGATCTGGTAGGCGGTCATCGGATCGAGCACCTGCTCGCGCCGATCGATCAGCGATGGCTCCGGCTGATTCTCCCATTTCTTGGCGTCGCAGCCGATGCATTCGCGCTCATCGTGGCGATAGACGGTGTGCCCGTAGCGGTCCTGGATGCGATCGATCAATGTCGGCTTCACGCGCCGCCCGCCGTTGTCGAACATCGCGTAGGCAGTGGTCATGCGCAGCAGCGTGGTTTCGCCGGCGCCGAGCGCAAACGACAGGTAGGGCGGCAACTGATCATAAACGCCGAACCGCTTGGCGTAGTCGGCGATCAGCGGCATGCCGATGTCCTGCGCCAGCCGAACCGTCATCACGTTGCGCGAGTGCTCGATGCCGAAGCGCAGCGTCGACGGCCCATAGAAATCGTTTTCATAGTTCTCCGGCTTCCAGACGCCGAGGCCCGGGCCCTGGTCGATCTCGATCGCTGCATCGAGGACCAACGAGGACGGCGTGTATCCGTTATCGAGCGCGGCGGCGTAGACGATCGGCTTGAACGAGGAGCCGGGCTGGCGCAGCGCCTGCGTAGCGCGGTTGAACTGGCTCTGGTCGTAGGAGAAGCCGCCGACCATGGCGAGCACGCGCCCGGTCCAGGGATCCTCGACCACCATCGCGCCCGAGACTTCCGGGATCTGATGCAAGCGATACTGCCCATCGGGCTTGGTTGGCTCGACATAAACCACATCGCCGGGGTTGAGCACCTGGCTGACTTTGGTCACCGCCTTGCCGCCGGTGCGCGCCCATTTCACGCCCTCCAACGGCACGATGCCGACGTCACGTTCCTTGCTGATATAGCCGCCCGGCTCACGCCCCGCCTGCAACCCAATTCGGGCGGATTGGTCGCTCGTCTCCAGCACCACCGCAAGCCGCCAGGGCGCCACATCAGCAAGCGCCTTGACGTCGGCAAGCTTGACGCCCCAGTCACCGGAGATGTCGACGTTTGTGACGGGCCCGCGCCAGCCTTGTCCCTCGTCGAAGCGCACCAGGCCTTCGGTCAGCGTCTTGCGCGCTAGCACCTGCAGCTTGGTGTCGAGCGTGGTGCGCACCGACAGGCCGCCGTCATATAGCTTTTTCTCGCCATAGCGGTCAAACAGCTCGCGCCGCACTTCCTCGGCGAAATACTCCGCCGCGAAGGTGTGCGCGGTGGTCGGCTTTTGCGTCACGCCGAGCGGCGTGCGCTTGGCGGCTTCGGCCTGGACGCCTGTGATGAAGCCGTCCTGCGCCATCTGGTCGATCACCCAATTGCGCCGCTCGAGCGCACGCTCGCGCTGGCGGAACGGGTGATAATTGTTCGGCGCCTTCGGCAGCGCCGCGAGATAAGCGGCTTCCTGCACGGTGAGTTCGTTGACGCCCTTGTCGAAATAAGTGAGCGAGGCCGAGGCGATGCCGTAGGCGCCGAGGCCGAGATAGATCTCGTTCAGGTAGAGCTCGAGGATCTTGTCCTTGCTGTAGGTGCGCTCGATCTTGAGCGCGAGCAGCGCCTCCTTGATCTTGCGCGCAAACGAAACCTCGTTTGATAACAAGAAGTTCTTGGCAACTTGTTGCGTGATGGTAGAGGCGCCCTGCGGGTGGCGGCCGGAGCCGAAGTTCTGCAGGTAGTTCACCGCCGCGCGCGCGATGCCTACGAAATCGAGCCCGCCATGCTCGTAAAAGTTCTTATCCTCGGCGGCGAGGAAGGCATTGATCAACAGCTTCGGCACCGCCTGGATCGGGATGTACAGCCGCCGCTCACGGGCATATTCGGCGACCAGCGAGCCGTCGGCCGCGTGCACGCGCGTCATCACCGGCGGTTCGTAATCCTGCAATTGGGAATAGTCCGGCAGGTCCTTGGAGTAGTGCCAGAGCAGGCCGGCGGTCGCGGCCACGCCCACCACGAACAGGATGGTGCCCGCCGCGAACAGGAAGCCGAAGAAGCGAAGGATGAGCTTCATAAATGAACCGTCCCGCCTGACATTCGGCAGCGGCCTTCGGTGCCATCCACCGGCCGCGCGACCCGCAAAATCGACAGGATTTTCATGGGCCTGCCACCGCCGCCGGGGTCTCCGTCCAAGGCTGCGGCGCAAGCTTTTGGTGACCCGGTTTTATGTTGAAACTGAGGCCGGGCGCCCATCTCAATTGCCTCCGCTGGTGCCGGCCATGCGTGGCGCGAAAAACGCATCCACGGCATGGGCCACCGAATCCGCCGTGCGGGTGCGCCAATCGGCCGACATCAGATGCACCAGGTCGTCCTTGGTCGACATATAGCCGAGCTCGACCAGCACCGAAGGTACGTCCGGCGCCTTGAGTACAATGAAGCCCGCCGATTTCAGCGGATGCATGTGCAGCCGCGTGGTGGACTTGAACTCGCCGACTAGATCGCGGGCGAACTGCAGCGAGAACGCCTTGGTTTCGCGCTGTGCCAGATCGATCAGGATATTGGCGACGTCATTGGGCTCGGAGGTCAGGTCCACGCCGGCGATCACGTCGGACCTGTTTTCGACTTCGGCGAGCCGGGCCGCTTCGGCGTCGGAAGCGCGGCTCGACAAGGTGTAGACCGAGGCGCCCTCAGCCTGCCCTTCGCTGCGCGGGATCGAATCGGCATGGATCGAGATGAACAATGCCGCCTTGTGCGCGCGGGCGAAGCGCACGCGCTCGTCGAGCGGAATGAAAGTGTCGTCCCTGCGCGTCATCGCCACGCGGTACTTGCCGGTCTTCTCCAGTCTGTCGCGCAGCATCAGGCCGAAGGCCAGCACGACATCCTTCTCGTCCTGCCCGCTGCCCGATTTGGTGCCGCTATCGATGCCGCCGTGGCCTGGATCGACCACGATCAACGGCCGCGCGTCGGCATCGGCTTCCGGCTGCGTGCTGATATTGGTCTTGCTGCTGGTGTGCGTGTTGCGATCCTGCATGGTGATGTTGCGCAGGAAGCTCTCGCGATCGGTAGCCGACAGATCGATGACCAGCCGCGCCGGCTGGTCGGCGGCGGCCGCCAGCACAAAGGCCTTGTCCACCCGCACCGGCCCCTTGGTATCGAGCACGATGCGCGAGCCGCCCTGCATGATCAGGCCGTAGCGGAACGCATTGACCAGGCCGCGGCCGTGCTCGCCGGCTTGCGCCGGCAGCTTGAACGTCACCTGCGGCAGATCGATCACCACCCTGTAGGGATCGGTCAGCGTGAAGGTCGCCACGTCGATTTTTTGGCTCAGGTCCACGACAAAGCGCGTCTGTTTGTCGTCGCCACCCAGCCGCACGTCGGTGGCGACCGGAAACGACGTCGATTCTGCGACCGACGCCAGCTTGTGCGCCGTCACGCTCGGCTCAGCCGCCCAACCGGCCGAGCCGGCGAACAGGCTCACGCCCAAAACCAGTGCGATTGTGCGGACATTCACGAATCCGGACCCTTTCCACGCCGTTTTACTCCATTAGGGGGTGTTTCGGTTAATGGAACTTGAGCAAACACAGCGTTCCGCGCGCAGGTGTGGCACGTCTGCACAAGCTCCCTTGCCAGCAAGGGTTTTGGACCGTATGTAGGGGTCTGCTGACGGTTAAAGTTCCGGTTGTGCCGCGTTCGGGCCCCCGGCCCGCCAGTCCAGGATCGCCCCCTCGAGGAAGCCGGGCGAACGGATGGCGAAGCGAGCCGAAACCCTTGTGAAGGACTTCCGGATCAGCGCGCGGCCACACGGGCCGCTCGCATTCAGACGGTCAGCGACGAGAAACCTCGGCGGCGCCCCTTGGGCGCGGCCGCAGTGCTACGGGTCGCAAGTTTCATGCTGCCAAGGTCGCAGCAAAGGCAATTCGAGGTCCCCCGCTTTCGCGAGACAATCGTGACTGCGCGGCTTGCTATGGGCCCCGCCGAGCTTTCGCGTGAAAACGCGCCCCTTTCCCTCAACATCCAATTGGCCGACCACCCCTTGCGCCGTCTTGCGCCGTCAATGTCGCGCGCGAACGCGGGCCGGTCCGCCTCAGTGAGATTTATCCATGGCCGACAAAATGCTTATCGACGCGACCCATCCGGAGGAGACCCGGGTCGTGGTGCTCCGCGGCAACCGCGTCGAGGAATTCGACTTCGAGTCCGCTAACCGCAAGCAACTACGCGGTAACATCTATCTCGCCAAGGTCACGCGCGTCGAACCGTCGCTGCAGGCGGCATTCGTCGATTACGGCGGCAACCGCCACGGCTTCCTGGCGTTCTCGGAAATCCATCCCGACTACTATCAAATTCCGGTCGCCGACCGGCAGGCGCTGATCGCCGAGGAAGAACGCGACCACCGCGCCGCCGATGCGGACGCCGACCACCGCACCAACCGGCGCGGCGGGCGCAACCGCAACCACCGCCGTGGCGCCGATCGCCCGCGCAACCGCGATGTGGTGCAGAGCGAACCGCTCGCCACCGAGGAGATCGCGCGCGAACCCGGCGCGATTCCGGGGGGCGAAGCCGTCCTGGGCCAGGAGACCGCCGCGCAGATCGCCGAGGTTGCGGCCGCGATGCCGACATACGAGCCGGGCTCGCCCGAACTCGAGGCGCAGGAACAGGTAAGCGAAACGGCCAAGATCCCGGCAGGCGATCAGGCAATCGAAAGCGCGCCCACGCCGCAGCCGACCGAAGCAAAAGCGGTTCAAGCCGAGTCCATCGAACCCGGGCCGGAGGGTGGCGAGGATCACGCCGAGACTGGGGACCATCTCGTCGCGGCCGACGAGTCCGCCGCTGGCGAGCTTGCGCCGGCCGGCGGCAAGGCTGCACCCGCCGGGGAGGCCACGGCCGAGAACGGCAACGGCGAAGACCACCACGACGATGAATCGGTCGAATCCGTCGGCGGCGCCGACGCCATGGAGGAAGTGCAGGAGCGCATGCCGCGCTTCCGCCGCCAGTACAAGATTCAAGAGGTGATCAAGCGCCGCCAGGTCATGCTGGTGCAAGTGGTCAAGGAAGAACGCGGCACCAAGGGCGCCGCGCTCACCACTTATCTCTCGCTCGCCGGCCGCTATTCGGTGCTGATGCCGAACACCGCGCGCGGCGGCGGCATTTCCCGCAAGATTACCAGCGGCGAGGATCGCAGCCGGCTGAAGGAAATCGCCCAGGAGCTGGAAGTGCCGCAAGGCATGGGCGTGATCCTGCGCACCGCCGGCGCCAGCCGCACCAAGACCGAAGTCAAACGCGATTTCGAGTACCTGCTCCGGCTCTGGGAGACGGTGCGCGATCTCACGCTGAAATCGATGGCGCCGAAACTGGTCTACGAGGAAGGCTCGCTCACCAAGCGCTCGATCCGCGATCTCTACACCAAGGATATCGACGAGATCATCGTATCGGGCGACGAAGGCTACAAGGAAGCGCGCGAATTCATGCGCATGCTGATGCCGAGCCACGCCAAGCATGTGAAGCTCTACAAGGACACCCAGCCGCTGTTCACGCGCTACGGCATCGAGAGCCAGCTCGACGCCATGTTTTCGCCCACCGTGCAGCTGCGCTCCGGTGGCTATATCGTGATCAACCAGGCCGAAGCGCTGGTCGCTATCGACGTCAACTCGGGCCGCGCCACGCGCGAGCACCATATCGAGGACACCGCGCTCAAGACCAATGGCGAGGCGGCCGAGGAAATCGCCCGCCAGCTGCGCCTGCGCGATCTTGCCGGCTTGATCGTCATCGACTTCATTGACATGGACGAAGGCCGCAACAACCGCACCGTCGAGCGGCGGATGAAGGACGCGCTCAAGCACGACCGCGCCCGCATCCAGGTCGGCCGCATCTCGCATTTCGGCCTGCTCGAAATGTCGCGCCAGCGCATCCGCACCTCGGTGCTGGAGTCTTCGACCGAGAAATGCCCGGTCTGCGGCGGCTCCGGCCACGTGCGGTCGGTATCGTCGGTGTCGCTGCAGCTGCTGCGCGCCATCGAAGAGACGCTGATCAAAGGCGCCACGCACAATCTGATCGTGCGCACGCGCCCGGAAGTCGCGCTCTATGTACTCAACCACAAGCGCGCGCATCTGCGCGACCTGGAAGAGCGCTTCCGCATCACGATCACGATTTCCGCAGACGCGACGGTGAACGCGCAGATCCCCTATGCGGTCGACCGCGGCGAGCAGGTGCACACGGTGGAAGCCGCCAAGCTCATCGCAGCTGCCGCACAACCGCTCCTGGCTTCTCCGATCGAGCAGGACGAGGACGCTCTCGACGCCGAAGCCGTGGCTGACGCCGACGATGACGTCGAAGCCGAGGCTGAAGCCGAAGGCGCGGCTGACGAAGAGCCGTTCGAAGCCGGCGACGCGCACGACGTCGTGCCGGTCGAGGCCAATGAGGATCGACCGCGTGGTGGCGACGGCGAACGTGAAAGCGGCCGCCGGCGGCGGCGCCGTGGACGCGGGCGTAGCCGGGGCCGTGGTGGTGAGCCGCGCGAGGGCGCCCCGCAGTTTACCCGCGAGACGATGCCCGAGCATGCCATCGCGCATGAGGATCACGACGCCGGTGCACCCGAGGAAATCGGTCTCGACGAGCAGCAGCCGCGGCAAGGCGGCGCTCCCGGAGAAGCAGAAGGCGGCGAAATTCGCCGCCGGCGCCGGCGTGGCCGGCGCGGCGGACGGCGCAACCGGCAGGGGCGCAACGGCGATGCGCCATTCCCAACCGGCTACGGCGGCGCGCCGGGCTCCGAAATGCAACACGCTGACGGGAATTTTCCGCCGGTGAGCGACGAAGACGCTTCGGCGATAGCGCCGCCGTTCGATGAGCCCGCGGCGCCGCACGCCTATGAGCCGGCGGCCATGGAACGGCCGATTATCGACCGGCCGTATAATCAGCCGCCGGTATCCGCGCCGGAGCCGCAGCCGGCTCCCCCGCCGCAGGCCGCGACGCCGGCGCCAGTCGAGCCCGAGCCGCCACGCCGGCGTTCGACCATCCGCGAACCGGCCCCGATCGCCATTGCCGGCGCCCCGCCACCGGCTCCGAGCGCGCCGCCGCCGACCCCGATCGTCTCCAGCACGGCGGGCGATGAGACCGGCCAACCCAAACGCGGCTGGTGGGCCAAGCGCCTGCTGGGCGACAAGAGTTGATGACGGCCAATGAAGTCGGCCTGGGGCGAGCGCGACGCTAAGCTAGCGGTCGATCGCTATGGCAGGGCTGGCTTCGATGCCGAGCTGGCTCTGCGGATTTATTCCACGCGCTTGCTCGGGCGCGATCCCAAACTCGTGTTGCATGGCGGCGGCAACTCATCGCTGAAGACCACAGCGTGCGACCTTGCCGGCGCCGAGGTCGCGGTGCTGCGCGTCAAGGGCTCCGGCTGGGACATGGGCACGATCGAGCCCGCTGGCTTCCCGGCGGTGCGGCTCGAACCGTTGCGCGCCTTGCGCACGCACAAGACGCTGTCCGACGACGAGATGGCGCGGGCCCAGCGCGCCTATTTGATCGATCCGCAGGCGCCCTCTCCTTCGGTCGAGATGCTGCTGCACGCCTTCATGCCGGCAAAATTCGTCGATCACACGCACGCCACCGCGGTGTTGAGCCTGATCGATCAGCCGAACGCGGAAGAGCTCACAGCGGAGGTGTTCGACGGCCGGCTCAGCTTCGTACCCTACCGGATGCCGGGCTTTGGCCTCGCCAAAAAAGCCGCCGAGGTGTTCGATAAAAGCCAAAAGGTCGAAGGGCTGATCCTCGACAAGCACGGCATCTTCACCTTCGGCGATGACGCGCGCGAGGCGTATGAGCGCATGATCGCGTTCGTCACGCGCGCGGAAAACCGCCTCAAGAAAAATCGCAAAGCGGTCTTCGTCAGCGCCAGGCTGCCGCAACGGGTTGCGCCCGCAATCGAGATCACGCCGATCCTGCGCGGCGCCTGCACGCTGCGCGATGTCGGCGGCGAAGGCGCCCACCGGCGCCCGATCCTGGAATTCCGCACCAGCGAGGCGATCCTGAATTTCGTCAACGGCAAGGACGTTGCGCGTTACGCCCGCGCTGGCGTGATCACGCCCGACCACGTGATCCGCACCAAGCCGTGGCCGTTGATCGTGCCGGCGCCGCAGGCCGGCAAGCTCAACGCTTTCAAAAGCGCGACGCACAAGGCCGCGCAAAAATTCATCGATAGCTACACGGCCTATTTCGCCCGCCACAGCAAACGCGTTAGCAGCGCAGTCATGCCCGATCCAGCGCCGCGCGTCGCGCTGGTGCCGGGCGTCGGCCTGTTCGGGCTGGGCAGCAGCGCCAAGGAGGCGCGCATTGCGGCCGATATCGCGCAAGCCGCGGCCGAGGGCATCACCGATGCTGAGGCGATCGGGCGCTTCAGCTCGATTTCGCAAGCCGACATGTTCGATTGCGAATATTGGCCGTTGGAACTGGCCAAGCTGGGTGGGCGCAAGGATTTGCCGCTCGCCGGTCAGGTCGCGGTCGTCACCGGCGCCGGCGGCGCCATCGGCGCGGCGACCGCTAGCGTGTTTGCGGCAGCCGGCGCGGAGGTAGCACTGCTCGATCTCGATGCCGGCGCAGCGCAGGAGAAAGCCGCCGCCATCGGCGGTGCCGCGATCGCGGTTCAATGCGACGTGACCGATGCCGCCTCGGTGCGCGATGCCTTCGGCCGGGTTGTCGCCGCATTCGGCGGCGTCGATACCGCTGTTTCCAACGCCGGCGCGGCCTGGCAAGGCCGCATCGGCGAGGTTGACGAAGCAATTTTGCGCAAGAGCTTCGAGTTGAATTTCTTCGCCCATCAAAAAGTGGCGCAGGCCGCGGTCAAGATCATGTTGGCCCAGAGCACCGGCGGCTGCCTCTTGTTCAACGTGTCGAAACAAGCCGTCAACCCGGGCGCCAATTTCGGGCCCTATGGGCTGCCGAAAGCGGCGACCTTGTTCCTGGTGCGGCAATACGCGCTTGACTACGGCGCGGACGGCATCCGCGCCAATGCGGTCAATGCCGACCGCATCCGCTCCGGCTTGCTCACCGACCAATTCATCAAGGAACGCTCGAAGGCGCGCGGGGTGAGCGAGAGGGATTACATGACCGGCAATTTGCTGGGTCGTGAGGTCACCGCGCAGGACGTAGCGCAGGCCTTCCTGGCCCAGGCGCTGGCGCTGAAAACCACCGCCGATGTCACCACCGTGGACGGCGGGAATATTGCAGCGGCGCTGCGATAAAATGCTATCGTGATCCCGGATCAAGACCCGTCAAAGGAGCTATGACCATGCTGCGCACCATAGCCGTCATCGGCCTGCTGCCTCTGCTGCTGCTGGCGAGCCCAGCCTCCGCAGTCACCAAGGCACAGAAGATGGAGACCTGCAAATTCGGCGCCGATGACCAAAAGCTCGAAGGCGCCAAGCGCAATGCGTTCATCAAGCACTGCATGGCGCAGGGCAATTATGAGCCGCCGGGACGCAAAGTGGTGAAGAAGACCGCACCCAAGAATCCCAAGAAGCCGGCCACCTTGCCCGCGGCTCAGCAGCCGGCGCCTCCCCCGGCGGCAACCAACCCGCCGCCGAAACAATAGATAAAGACGCACGATCGCCGCGTTGGCCGCCATACGCGGCAGCGAAAGGAATCGATATGCCGGAAGCCGACAAAGCAGGCGAACGCTACCATGCCGATAAACCGCAGGCCGCGCCGGGATTTTTCCTGAAAGGCTCGCACCAGCTCGACTGGGGCATGACGAACCGCCTCGCCCGCGTGTTCAATCCGGCATCGGGGCGCACGGTGATGCTCGCCGTCGACCACGGCTATTTCCAGGGACCGACCTCGGGCCTGGAACGCATCGATCTCTCGATCGTGCCGCTGTTGCCGCAATGCGACGCGCTGTTCTGCACGCGCGGCGTCCTGCGCTCGCTGATCCCGGCGGATTCGCAAAAGCCAATGGTGTTGCGCGCCAGCGGCGGGCCCAGCATCCTGCGCGAGGAATTGTCCGACGAACAGATCGCCATGGACATGGACGACGCCGTGCGGCTCAACGCCGCCGGCGTCGGCATTCAGGTGTTCATCGGCGGCGAACATGAGACGCGCTCGGTGCACAATATGACGCGGCTGGTGGACGCCGGCCTGCGCTGCGGCATGCCGGTCATGGGGGTCACCGCAGTCGGGAAGAACATGGTGCGCGACGCGCAATATTTCCGCCTCGCCTGCCGGATCATCGCGGAGCTCGGCGTGCAATACGTCAAGACCTACTACGTCGACGACGGATTCGAGACCATCACCGCGTCTTGCCCGGTGCCGATCGTGATGGCCGGCGGCAAGAAGCTGCCGGAGCTCGATGCTTTAACGATGGCCTACAATGCCGTGCAGCAGGGCGCCGCCGGCGTCGACATGGGCCGCAACATCTTTCAGTCCGCCGCACCGACGGCGATGATTGCGGCGGTCAATGCCGTGGTGCACAAAAACACCAAACCCGCCGAGGCGCTCGACATCTACAAGTCGCTCAAGAACAATGGCTAAGTAACGCTGCGGACTTGACTCCGTTACAGCCCCTTGTGACACCCCGCCGCAGCCAGAAATCAAACCGGGCAAACGGGGTACTGGAGTAGTCATGATCAGAGCTTTATTGGCGGCGGCGTCCCTGGTGCTCTTTGCTGCAACCGCGCAGGCCGGCGGCCCCGACGATCTCAAGGCTGCGGATACCGCGGCGCAACAGGGCCAAGTCAACGAAGCCATCCGCTTGTTCACGCAGGCGCTCGCTGCCAACGATCTTTCACTCGCCGATCAGTTCGCCGCCCGTAAGGGTCGCGGCAGCGAATACATCTCCGCCAGCCTGATCGCCGACGCCTTCGAGCGGCTCGACCAGGCGCGCAGCCTGCGCGACAACGCCATTGCCGATTTCACCGCGGCGCTCAATGCCAAGACTGACGACGCCAGCGTCTACGTCGCGCGCGCACATGCCAACGATTTGAACGGCCAATACGATGCAGCGATCGCCGATTTCAGTACGGCGCTCAAGCTCAAGAACGCGCCGGTCACGCTGGTGCAGCGCGCCAACAGCGAAAGCGCCAAGGGCGACTACGATCGCGCGATCGCCGACTATGGCGCCGCGCTCGATCTGATCGGTAAAGACGCCAAGGAGGCCGGCGTCGACGCCATGGATGTCTACAGCGAACGCGGCTATTCGCAATTCGTCGCCGGACGCTATGCCGCCGCCGCCGCCGATTTCGACAAGGCGCTGACGCTCGGCGAGGCGACGCGCAGCGGCGACGTGCTGTGGTATCCCTACCAGGCAGCCTGGCTGCATGTCGCCCGCGCGCGCGCCGGCCAGAACGACGCCGAGGAACTCGCGCGCAACGCCGGCAAGATCAACGTCAAGCAATGGCCCGGCACGCTGGTCGCGTATTTTCTCGGCCAGGCCAAGCTCGATGAATTGACGCCGACCTCGAGCCACGGCGCCATGGGCCATGCGCGCGAGTGCGGGCTGTCGTTTTTCACCGGCGAGCAAGCGCTTGCCAAAAACGACAGCGCGGAGGCGGCGCGCCAGCTCACGCGCGCGCGCGCGGTGTGCAACATTCACACCGTCTACTATCTCGCCGCCGGTGTCGAATTGAAGCGCCTCGGGAAATAACGCGTCGCGGCTTACGCCGCGCGCGCCGCCGGCCGCTCCAGCGGCGTCACGTCGAATGTGCGCAAGGTTCCCCGCCGCAACACGTCGATCGTAAGCTTGCGTCCGATCCGCTCGCTGTTGAGCAGGCGGATCAGGTCGTCGACGCCGGTGACCGGCTCGCCGTCCGCCCGCACGATGGTATCGAGCGTCATCAATCCGGCGAGCGCCGCCGGACCGTGGGGCTCGAGCGCGGTGATCATGGCGCCCGCGGCGTTCTCGATCCCGGCGTTGCGCGCATGCCGGCGCGGCACCGTCACGGTCTGTCCCGACACGCCGATATAGCCGCGCCGTACGCGGCCGTGCTTGATCAATTCGCTGAGCACGAATTGCGCGGTGTTGCTGGCGACCGCGAAACAAATGCCCTGTGCGCCTATGATGACCGCGGTATTGATGCCGATTACTTCGGCGCGCGAAGACACCAGCGGCCCGCCGGAATTGCCCGGATTGAGCGCGGCATCGGTCTGGATCACGTCCTCGATCAGCCGGCCGTTGCGCGAGCGCAAAGATCGCCCGAGCGCCGAGATGACGCCGGCGGTGACGGTCGACTCGAAGCCGAGCGGATTGCCGATGGCAATCACCAGCTGGCCGCGCTTGAGCTGCTTGGAATCGCCGAGCGCGGCGTGCGCTAGATCGCGCGCGGAACCCGCCCGCAGCAGCGCCAGATCGGTGTCGGGATCCTCGCCCAGCGCCCGCGCCTCCATGACGCGGCCTTCGGCATCCGCGAGGCGGACCTCCTTGGCGCCCTGCACGACATGGCAGTTGGTGAGCACCAGGCCGTCCGGCGTGATCACCACGCCGGAACCGACGCCACTGGGGCGGCCGTTGGCCCCACGGGTTTCCACGCGCACCACCGCCGGGCCGACCCGGTCGGCCACGCTGATCACCGCGTTGGAATAGGCGTCGAGGAGTTCGGCGTCGGGCGAAGCAGGTGCCGTCCCGCCGATGCCCTCGACATCGGACGACGTAAAAAAATCGAGCATGCAAAGCTCAGGGGATGTGTTGATATGGCCCTCCATGTAGGATGGCGCGGCGGAATTGGAAGATGCCGCGCTTTGTCGGGAATTGTTCCTTTCACACCAGAGGGGAGACGAACCATGGCAGACAAGATCTCAGGCGGTTGCGCCTGCCGCGCCATCCGCTACGAGACCGAGGCCGACCCGATCGTCAATGTTGAATTGCCACTGCCGCGACTGCCAGCGGGCGGGCGGCGGCGGCTATGGCGCTTTCGTGGTCGTGCCTAAGGTTGCTGTCCGATTGCAGGGCGAGCCGCGCTATTACAAAACGGTCGGCGCCGCCGGCCGGGCGGTGGAACGCGGCTTCTGTCCGACTTGTGGAAGCCCGGTCACGGTCAAACTGGAGCGCATGCCCGACGTGCTTGGGCTGCTGGCAGCCGGTCTCGACGACCCGGCCCGCTACAAGCCGGCGATGGACATTTTCACCGACAGCGCCTGGCCCTGGGATCATATTCCCACGGAAACCCAGAAGCTGCCGCAAGGGCTGCCGTAAGCCGGCGCATGAGAGTCCGCCGATGAGCGCACATCACATCACGCTGCAGAGCTCCGTCGGCGACTTCGCTCCAGCTTTCGTCAAGCGCCTACCCCCGCTGGAAATGGCGATGCGCGACCATGGCCTCGATCCGTCGGCTTTCGTCATCGCCAGAAACCTGGCGCGGAGCCCGCATTTGCCGATATTCAATCGGCCAGACGGCAACCTGCTCGAATACACGGCGTTCCTGAAGGGCCGCTCGTTCACGGTCACGCAAGACAACGAAACGATATGCGCTTCCTCGAATATTTCTACGAACTTGGCGCCCGAGCCAAGAGACGATCCGCATTCGCTGATGCACAAGCTGCAGTCCGAGGAACAGAAGCTGGAATCGCTATTCGCCCGCGTCGGCCGCTGGCTTAACAAACCCATCTAGTCTGATGCAGACTTTGCCTCCCCTTGAACTCGCCGGACGGCTCGCTCTCGCGGTCGGGCTCGCCGTATTCATGGGGCTCGCCTTCGAGGAGACCTACAAGACCGAGCAGCGGTCGCGACCGGGCGGCATCCGCACCTTCCCAATGCTCGCCATGTGCGGGGCCACGCTGTATTTGATCGAACCGGCATACGCGCTCGCCTTTATCGCCGGACTGGCAGCCTTGGCCGCCTGGCTGCACGCATACTTGCGCACCGCGCCGGCAAAGCCCGAAGCGCCCACCTTCATGATCCCGGCGTCGAACCTGCTCGCCTATGTGATCGGGGCGATTGCCTTGATGCAGCCGCCCTGGGTGGCGGTCGCGCTCACGGTCGCCGCCGTGCTGCTGCTCGGCACGCGCGAGCGGCTGCACCGGCTCATTCACATCGTGCCGCGCGACGAGTTGCTCACCCTCGGCATGTTCCTGATCCTGATCGGGATCATTCTGCCGCTGGTTCCGCACCAGCGGGTGAGCAGCCTGACGCCGCTGACGCCGTACGGAGTTTGGCTGGCGGTGGTGACGGTCTGCACGCTGTCCTATCTGAGCTACCTGCTGCAACGCTACGCGCCGATCAAGGACGCCGCGCTGCTTCCGGCCGTGCTCGGCGGGGCCTATTCCTCCACCGCCACCACCGTCGTGCTGGCAAAGCGCCTGCGTGAGGCGAAGCACGTGCCGGCGGATATCGCGGCCGGCATCGTGGCGGCCACCGCGATCATGTACATCCGGCTTGGCATCGTCGTTGCCGTGTTCGACGTGAATTTCGCGCTGACGCTGGCGCCAGGACTGGCGGCCTTGAGCGCGCTCGCCGCCGCCATGGCGATCTACGAATGGCGCCGGCCGCGGCCACGAACCGCCAAAACAAATCTGGCCGTGGTGCCGAAGAACCCGCTGCAAATTCCGACCGCGCTGATCTTCGCCGTGCTCATCGTCGTCATCTCCGTGATCTCCGCTTGGGTCAAAGGCGCGTTCGGCGAAAGCGGTATTCTCGTGCTGTCCGCGGTGGTGGGCTTAACCGACATCGATCCGTTCGTGCTCAATATCGCGCAAGGCGGGATCGGCGGCATGACCGTCGCAAGTCTGTGCGCGGCCGTGCTGATCGCGGCCTCATCGAACAACTTGGCCAAAGCCGCCTATGCCGTGGGTTTCGGCGGCGCGGCCGCGCACCGCCCGGCCGTCATGCTGCTCGCGCTGTCGCTGTTTGGAGTCATCGCCGCCGTGATTTATGTTGTTTACGTCTGAGCCAGGCGGCACGATCCGCCGGTCTGGCGTTGATCTACCGCAATGCATTTTTGTCCGATAATCTGAACGCTAACCGCTTCAGATCGTGGGAGGAGCGACCATGCGATTGCGCGCGGTGGCAGCCATCATCGGCGCATTGATGCTGGCGATGCCGGCACAGGCCGAGGACACGGTGCCATCCGCGGTGTTGCAGGAAATCCTGATCAAGACATCCATGCTCACGCTCAACGACGCCAAGCTCACTGGCAATTACACGGTGGAGCACGCCAAACTCGCAAAACCGTTTCGCGATCAATTCAGCCCCGACCGGCTGAAGCAAGCGTTCAAGAGTTTCGCGGACCAGAAAATCGATTTTGGCCTGATCGCCACCAAGCCGCCGGTCGCCACCAGCGAGAGCAAGATCGACTCGCGCGGCGCACTGCTCCTGCGCGGATACTTCGATACCCGGCCGAGCCGTGTGCTCCACGATCTCGATTTCCTGCCGTCAGAGGGGGAATGGAAACCGATCAAATTGAATGTCGATGTGAAGCCGCTGGAAGAGAAATAGCCTCGCCACCGTTGCGCGGCCGAAAGAAGGTGTCCCATGTCACAGCCTGCCGTATCTCCGACCAAGCCCGTCGCCACCTGGCGCAAGGTCGTGGCCGCCATTCTCGACTTCATCTTCGTGTTCGCGATCGCCGGCTACGCGATCGGCCACTTCACCGGCAACACCACCGAGGAAGGCTTCGACCTCAAAGGCGGACCGGCCTTCCTGCTTTTTGCAGTTATTATCCTCTACTTCATCATCTTCCGGCGTTTTCTCGGCGGCACAGTCTTTCAGCGCCTGCACGGCGCGCGCTGACGGAATATCGCGCTTAACGGAATTGGCGAAGCGCGCTCAATCGCTCTGCAGGATGACGCTCTTCACCATCAGATAGATTTGGTTCGCCCACGCGCTGTTACTGCGCCTGCGCGCCGATGCCGGCCGCCTTGATGATCGGCCACCACTTTTCGATCTCGGCCTTCTGCAGCGCGGCAAGTCCCTCCGGAGTCTGCTGCTCGCGCGATGCGACGTCGAGCCCCAGCTCGGTGAAACGCTTGCGCAAGGCCGGATCGGCGAGCGCCGTCACCATCGCGCGATTGAGCGTGGCGACGACGTCCTTCGGCGTGCCCTTAGGCGCGAAAAATCCAAACCATCCCGACATATAGAGTCCCGGCACACCGCCTTCATCGGAGGTCGGAATGTCCGGCATTGATGCGGAGCGTTGCGGGGACAGATTGGCGATCGCCTTGATCGTCCCGGATCGCACCTGCCCCAGCGCGATCGCGCCTTGCACCACAAGCAGATCGACGTGTCCCGAGATCAGGTCGGTCATCGCCGGACCAGCGCCGCGATAGGGGATCAACTGAACCTTTTGACCGGTTAGTTGTTCGAACAGAACGCCGCTCACATTGCCCGCCGCATTCTGGTTAACGAAGTTGATCTTGCCGGGATTCGCCTTCATCCAGGCGACCAGGTCCTTCAGGTTGTCGGCCGGCAGAGTCTTCTTGGCGACCAAGAGCTGCGGATTGAGGGAGATCAGGCCGATCGGCTCGAAATCTTTCTGCAGATCGTAATTCAGCGTGTAGATGATGCTGCCGACATGGGTGTCCCACTGTCCGATGTCGATCGTATATCCGTCAGGCGCCGCACGCGCGACGCGCCCGACCCCGATGCTGCCGCCCGCGCCACCGACGTTTTCGACGATGACCGGCTGCCCGAGCAGCGGCCGCATGCGTTCGGCCATGATGCGGGCGGCGATGTCGGTCGATCCACCCGGCGGGAACGGAACGATCAGCGTGATTTGACGGGACGGGTAGGTCTGCGCCTGCGCTCCCGCGATGCCGGCCATCACCGCCAGCACCATCGCAACGACGAATTTTCTCATGTCTCCCCCTATGGCGTCATGCGCGCCAATTGCGCGGATGTTAGCCCGCAATCTTGCGTCGGGGGAAGCATTAGAACGACGAAGCAACCCGCCTCAATCGCTTTGTAGGATGACGTTCTTCACCATCGGATAGATCTGGTTCTGCCAGGTGCGGCCTGAGAACACGCCGTAATGGCCGACGCCGGCCTGCATGTGGTGGCGCTTGCGGTAGGGCCTGAGCGAAGTGCACAGATCGTGCGCGGCCAGCGTCTGCCCGACCGCGCAGATGTCGTCCTTCTCGCCTTCCACCGTGAACAGCATGGTGCGCCTGATCGCCTTCGGCTCCACTTTTTGGTTCTGGTAGGTGAGTGCGCCGAGCGGCAGCGCGTGCTCCTGGAACACCAGCCGCACCGTCTCCAGGTAAAACTCCGCGGTGAGATCGAGCACGGCGAAATATTCGTCGTAGAACGCCTTGGTCTGCGCCGCCTTGACCGCCTCGCCTTTGGCAATGTTCTCGTACAGCTCCTGATGCGCCTTCAGGTGGCGCTCGATATTCATGGTCATGAAGGCGGCGAGCTGCACGAAGCCGGGATAGACCTTGCGCCCTCCTCCGCCGTAGCGGTACGGCACGGACGCGATCAGATTTTTCTCGAACCACTCGATCGGCTTGCCCTTGGCGAGCTCATTGACCTTGGTCGGGTTGACGCGGGTGTCGATCGGGCCGGCCATCAGCGTCATCGAGCGCGGCTGCGCAGGATTCTCGCCCTGCGCCATCACCGCGGTCGCCACCAGCGCGGCGACGCACGGCTGGCATACCGCCACCAGATGCGCGCCCGGCCCGATCATCTCCATGAACCGGACGAGGTGGCCGATATATTCGTCGAAGCCGAAACGGCCGTGCTCGGTCGAGACGTCGCGCGCGTTGTGCCAATCGGTGATGTAGACGTCATGCTCGGCCAGCATGGTGCGCACGGTAGCGCGCAACAAAGTGGCGAAGTGGCCGGACAGCGGCGCGATCAGCAGCACGCGCGGCTGCGCCTGCTCGATGTCCTTCTTGAAATGCAGCAATGTGCCGAACGGCGTCACGTCGGCGGCTTCCTCGGTCACCGCCACCTCGCGGCTGCCGACCATGACGCTGTCGATGCCGTAGGGCGGGCGGGCATGCGTCAGGCCGGCCCGCGCGATCAGCTCATAAGCGGCGGTGAGATTGCTGAGCGCCGTCGGCCGCGCCGACCCGTTGAGCCGTTCGCCCAAGCTCCTCGACGCCATCCCGGCAAGCGCGCGCACCGGCACCATGATGTCGGAATGCGCCTGATAGGCCTGATAAAGCATCCATTCCCCGGCGGCCCCGGCGGACCGCAGGGGAAAGCTAGTGCATTTCATGTTGCAGTGCGAGATATAAATCTCGGCGGGCCTGCCTGGGGACAAGCATCCAGCCATGCTTTTTTGCGGCACGGGAAGGTATTGATCGGGCAGAACTTTCGTCTAAGCTACCGGCTGCCGGGCCGTTTGAAACAGGGATGATTGTGCCCCATGGCTACGGCTGCCCTCACCATCGCCAGCAAGAATTACGGCTCCTGGTCGCTGCGCGGCTGGCTCTTATGCAAGATGGCGGGACTCGACTTCGTCGAGCAGGCGGTCGCCAGCGACGATCCTTCCACGCGCGCCGAATTGCTCTTGCTGTCGCCCTCGTTCCTGGTGCCTTGCCTGACCCATGACGGCATCAAGATTTGGGACACGCTGGCGATCGGCGAATATCTCAACGAGATCCTACCCGAGGCCGGACTGCTGCCGAAACCGCGCGCCAATCGCGCGCACTGCCGCTCGATCTGCGGCGAGATGCATTCCGGCTTTTCCAACATGCGCTCGGCACTGCCGATGAACCTGAAGGCGCATCACCCCGGCTTCAAGGTCTGGGTCGGCGCGCAGGCCGACATTGACCGCATCGTCTTCATCTGGCGCGAATGCCTCGACAGCCACGGCGGCATCTATTTGTTCGGCGACCAGCCTTGCATGGCCGACGCCATGTTCGCGCCGGTGGTGACGCGCTTCCTCACCTATGACGTCAAGCTCGACTCCGATTGCGCCGGCTATTGCAAGGCGGTGATGGCGATGCCGCACATGCAGGAATGGATCGAGGCGGCCAAAGCCGAGCCGGACGAGGTGGTGGAACTGGACGTGGAGTTCTAGCGCGGCGCTAGATCCTAGCAATCACCGCCCCACCAATAGCGCTGAGCACCACCACCAGCCAGGGTGGGACTTTCCACATGAACAGCAGCAAAAAGCCGGCAACGGCGAGCGCGAAATCGTAGGGGCCGGTGATCCCCGAGGTCCATACCGGTTTGTAAAGCGCGGCAAGCAGCAGGCCGACGACCGCCGCGTTGACGCCGCGCAGCGCCGATTGCGCGGCCGGCCGGCGGCGGAGTTGATCCCAGAACGGCAGCGCGCCAAGGGTAAGAAAGAAAGCCGGCAGGAACATCGCGACCAGACATAGCGTCGCGCCGAGCCAGCCGTTCGGTTGCGGACCCATGACGGCGCCGAGGTAGGCGGAGAAGGTGAATAGCGGTCCGGGCACCGCTTGGGCTGCGCCGTAGCCGGCGAGAAAGGCATCGTTGCTCACCCAGCCGGGCGGCACGACCGACGCTTGCAGCAGCGGCAGCACCACATGGCCGCCGCCGAACACCAGCGAGCCGGCGCGATAAAACGCCTCGAACAATTCGAGGCTGTGGTTCGGAACGGCGGCGATCAGCAGCGGCAGCCCGACCAAGATCGCAAAGAACATAGCCAGCAGGACGGCGCCGGTGGTCCGGCCGACCTTCAACGGCAGCGACACGTGATCGGCCGGAGCGTTGACATGGAGAACGGTGACCCCGGCGATGCAGCCGAGAATAATCGCCCCGATCTGGCCCCAGGCGTTTGGGAAAGCCAAAACGATCGCCGCGGCAACGACGGCGATCGTGGCGCGCTCGCGGTCGGGCGCCAGCGACCGCATCATGCCGAGCACGGCTTGCGCCACCACGGCCACCGCGACCACCTTCAACCCGTGCAGCCAGCCGCCGCCGAGCGCATCGCCGAACGTCTCGACGCCGTAGGCGAACAACACCAGCGCGATCGCCGAGGGCATCGTGAAGCCCGCCCAGGCGATGAACGCGCCCGCGTAACCGGCGCGAAAAAAACCGACGGCGATGCCGACCTTGGTGCTGGCCGGACCGGGCAGGAATTGCGAAAGCGCGACGAGATCGGCGTAGGTTTTTTCGTCGAGCCATTTGCGGCGCTCGACGAATTCGGTGTGGTAGTAGCCGAGATGTGCGATCGGCCCGCCGAACGAAGTCAGACCAAGGCGGAGAAATACGCGGAGCACCTCGCCCCAACTTGAATGTGGCCCCGCCGTTTGCTGTGAAGCCATTTCACTTCCCCCGAAAGCGACCATACGCCTTCAACGGCGCGCCAGCCACTTCCCGATCCGCTCCACCGTGCATTTCCGACGCCGAGCCCGACGGGGGTGATGGAACTGGACGTGGGGTTCTAGCGGGCGGTTACCTCAGGATGACATAGCTCAAAGCGGGCCTTGGCTCCGGGTATTAGCGTTGCCTCATGGAGGCGCCCCATGACCAAGCCGATCACAGACAAAGTGGAAGTCGCGCTCGAATATCCCGACAAGCTTTACATCGGCACGTTCGAGCGCTCGTCGCGATTTGAGGCGCATCTCGATCCCAACGGCATCGCGCTGGTTTTCGAGCGGCCGGGCCCCGACGACGTGCACAAGACCATACATATGCACATCCACTTCGGTTTGTTCGCGGATATTCTGCGCGATCTGGCCTCGACCGTCGCCCGCATTCCGAAGGACGACATCATGCATCGCGACCAGTTGGCGCAGGCGGCGGCCGCGCTGCACGCCGCGTTGACAAAGGCCTAACGCCATCGCTGTCGCTAGCGCGCCTTTGCCAGCCAATTCCCGATCCGCTCCACCGCCTCGTGCATGTCAGGCGCAGACCCGGCGTAACAGAAGCGCAAATAATTATGGCCGTTCACCGGGTCGAAATCGATGCCGGGCGTCGCCGCCACGTGCGCCTCGTTCAGCATGCGCTTGGCGAAATCCAGGCTGTCGCCGGAAAACTTCGAAATATCCGCGTAGAGATAGAATGCGCCGTCGACCGGCAAAAATTTGTCGAGCCCGGTTTTCGGCAGCCCTTCCGTGAGAATGCGCCGGTTCTTCTCGTAGCCGTGCTTGACCGCCTCCATTTCGGCGCGGCCGTCGAAGGCGGCCTCCGCCGCCACTTGCGACAGTGCCGGCACCGAGATCGCGAGATTGCCCTGCAATCGCTCAACCGCGCGCACGAGACTGTCCGGCACCACCATCCAACCGATGCGCCAGCCGGTCATGCAGAAATATTTCGAGAACGAATTGATCACCAGCGCGCGCTCCGACAGGCTCGCCGCCGTCTCGGCGGCGAACGCATAGTCGAGCCCGTGATAGATTTCGTCGGAGATCACCCGGATGCCTTCCGTCTCGGCGACCGTGATCAGGCGCGCGAGCGTGTCGGCGTCCATCATGGTGCCCGTCGGATTGGCGGGGCTCGCCACCACAAGGCCGGCGAGCGGTTTGCGCCGGTGCTCGGCGATCAGCGCCTTGGCCGACAGCGCCCAGCGCGTCTCCGCCGAGGTCTCGATCAGCACCGGCTCGCAGCCGAGCGCGGACAGGATATGCCGGTAGGGCGGATAGCCGGGATTGGCCAGCGCGACCCGGTCGCCCGGTTCGAACAGCACCAGGAACGCCAGGACGAAGCCGCCCGAGGAGCCGGTGGTGACCACCACGCGCGCCGGGTCGAGCGTGAGGTCATAGGTCTCGCCGTAATGGCGGGCAATTCGCGCCCGCAAAGTGGGGATCCCGAGCGTCTCGGTATAACCGATGCGGCCAGCGCTGAGCGCCGCCTGCGCCGCGCCCAGCGCCGTCGCCGACGCGGGCGCCGCCGGCTGGCCCACCTCCATATGCAGGACGCGGGCGCCCTTGGCCTCCAGCAGCGCCGCCGCGGCCATTACGTCCATGACCATGAACGGCGGCACATTGCTGCGTTTGGAGGGCGTTAGCAGGCGTTTTGCCACATCGAGCATCGCTTATCGGTCCCACGGGGCACATCCCCGCCCCGCTGTTGCCCTATTTGCCGGCTTGCTTGCGCCTTGCGTTTTTCATGATTCAGACGTGATCGCAAGTTGCGTTGACCGCCCTGGGGCGCGTCACTAGGTTCACGCGATCCGGTAACATACAGATCGGCATGAGCGGGAACAGGACACCTATCAGGGCATGGCGCATGGCGCCAGCAGGGCGCGTGCTCGCGCTCGCCACAGCCATTGCAGTTGCCGCCACCGGCGCTGGCCCGACCTTCGAACCGGCGCGCGCGCAGGAGCAAGCGACGCGCGGCCTGCCGGTCATCCGCGACACCGAAATCGAGCAATTACTGCGTGACTATGCCGCGCCGATTCTGAAGTCGGCCGGTCTCGCCAAGCAGGACGTCCGGATCGTCATCCTCAACGACCGCGCCTTCAACGCTTTCGTCATGGACGGCCGCCACATCTTCATCAATGCCGGCGCGCTGTTCGACGCCAGGACGCCGAACGAGATCATCGGCGTGTTCGCGCACGAAACCGGCCACCTGGCCGGCGGCCATCTGATGAAGCTGCGCGAGCAGCTCGCCGCAGCACAGACCGCATCGATCATCGCTATGCTCGCAGGCGTCGGCGCCGCCGTGGCCGGCGCGCGCTCGGGCGGCAGTGGCGGCAATATCGGCGCCGCAGCGATCATGGCGCCACAATCGGCGATCCAGCGCTCACTGCTTGCGTATGTGCGCACCCAGGAAGACCAGGCCGACCATGCCGGCGTGAAATTCCTCACCGCCACAGGCCAGTCCGGCAGAGGCATGCTCGAACTGTTCAAGCGCCTGGCCGACGAGGCGCTGTTCAATTCGCGCTACGTCGATCCCTACCTGCAGACGCACCCGATGCCGCCCGAACGCGTCGCCGCGCTCGAAGTGATGGCCAAGGCGAGCCCTTATTTCGACCGCAAAGACCCGCCGGAATTGCAGCTGCGCCACGACATGATGCGCGCGAAATTGTCCGGCTTCCTGGATCGGCCCGACACGGTCTATCGCCGCTATCCGCTCAGCGATCACAGCCTGCCGGCGCGCTACGCCCGCGCCATCTCGACCTATCGTTACGGGAATGGGCGCGAAGCGATCATGCAGATCGACGGGTTGATCCAGACGCAGCCGAACAATCCGTATTTCTATGAGCTCAAGGGCCAGGCGCTGTTGGAAGGCGGCCACCCGGCTGAGGCGATCGCGCCGCTGCGCCATGCGGTGACGCTCGCGCATGGCGCGCCGCTGATCGATATCTTGCTCGGCCAGGCACTGATCGCCACCGAAAACACCAAGAACGCCGAGGAGGCGGTCCCGCTTCTGCGCGCCGCGCTCGCGCACGAGCCGGAGGCGCCGGACGCCTATGCCCAGCTCGCCATGGCCTATGGCCGCAAGGGCGATCTCGCGCAGGCCGACCTCGCCGCCGCGCAAGCCGCCTTCACGCGTGGCGACATCAAGACCGCGCGGCAACTCGCGTCACGCGCCAAGACCCGCCTTCCCGTCGGCTCGCCCGCCTGGGTGCGCGCCGACGATATCGTCAGCGTCAAGGCCCCGGCCGCCCCGAACAATTGACCACAGCAAGGACAAAACCGATGACATCGAGCCCGCGCATTATCGCCGCCGTTTGTGCCGCGTTGCTGGCTATTGCCGCGCCGCAAATTGCGCGCGCGCAGAATTTCACGCCCACGCAGAAGTCCGACATCGAACGCGTCGTGCACGACTACCTGATCGCGCATCCGGAAGTACTGCAGGAAGCGATGAGCGAATTGGAGAAGCGCCAGACTGCGGCGGAAACCGAGAAGCATAAGGTCGCGGTCAAGGAGCACGCGCAGAAGCTGTTCTCCTCGCCCAATCAGGTCACGCTCGGCAATCCGGACGGCAACGTCACCTTCGTCGAGTTCTTCGATTACAACTGCGGCTACTGCAAGCGCGCCATGGATGACATGCTCACGCTCCTGAAGGACGATCCCAAGCTCAAGGTCGTGCTCAAGGAATTCCCGGTGCTCGGGCCGGGCTCGCTGGAAGCCGCGCGCGTCGCCGTCGCCGTGCGCATGCAGGACAAGACCGGCAAGAAATATCTCGAATTCCACACCAAGCTGCTGGGCGGCCGCGGTCCGGCCGACGAGGCGCACGCGCTCGCGGTCGCCAAGGACATCGGCATGAACATGGCCCAGATCCAAAAAGACATGAAAGGCCCCGAGGTGAAGGCCACTCTGGACGAGGATATGAAGCTCGCGGAGGTGCTCGGCCTCAACGGCACGCCGAGCTACGTGATCGGCTCCGACGTGGTGGTGGGCGCCATCGGCCTTCCCGGGTTGCAGGAAAAGGTCAACACCGCACGCTGCGGCAAGCCGACGTGCTGACGGCAAAGCAGCGTCCGTCCATCATCGCTTAGATCGGTAAGAAGGCCGCCGGCTCGCCCGGCGGCCTTTTTTATAGTGCAATGCGGGTGGAACCGCGTTCCACCCGAGCGGGTTGTTGCGCGCATGTATTCGGTCGGCATGGAAGAGGAATATTTCGTGTTCGACGCCAAGACGCGCCGGGCCGTACGCCGCACTGACAAGAAATTTCTGAACCTCGCCCGCAAGCAACTCGGTGACCGCGTGATGACCGAGATGCTGCAATCACAGATCGAGGTGGCGACACCGCCCTGCATCACCATGAAGGAGGCGCGTGCCCATCTCGCGCATTATCGCCGCAGCCTTTGCAACGCCGCGGCAGAACGTCAGCTCGGTCTCGCCGCCATGGGTACCTTCCCGCTCGCGTTCTGGCCCGAGCAGACCGTCACGCCGAAGGCGCGCTACGGCGCCATCATGGACGACCTGCAGATGATTGGCTACCGCAACATGCTGTGCGGGATGCATGTGCATGTCGAGGTGCCCGACATGGATACCCGCATCAATCTGATCATGCGGCTGACGCCCTACCTGCCGCTGCTGCTCGCTCTTTCCACATCGTCGCCGTTCTGGCAGGGCCACCTCACCGGCCTCGTCGGTTACCGTCTGGCCGCCTATGACGAGCTGCCGCGCACCGGGCTGCCTGAACTGTTCCGCACCAATGACGACTATAACGAATTCGTCGCCGCGCTCACCTGGGCGAAGATCATCCCGGACGCCAGCTATATCTGGTGGGCGCTGCGGCCATCGCTGGGAAACCCGACCGTCGAATTGCGCGTCGCCGACAGCTGCACCCGGCTCGACGATGCCGTCGCGATTGCCGCGTTGTTCCGCTGCCTGGTGCGCGCGCTCGACCGCGACCGCGCGCTTAATACCGGCTTCGACCGCGTCGGGCGCGCCATCACCGTGGAGAACAAGTGGCACGCCCAGCGCTACGGTATCGCGGCCACGTTCGTCGACCCGTTTTCGCGCTCGCCGCTCACGCTCAAGCAGTGGCTCGACCAGGTGTTCGATTTCATCGCCGAGGACATCGACTCGCTCGGCTGCGCGGGCGACATCCGCCGCCTGCACCGGATCATCGCCGAAGGCACCAGCGCCGACCGCCAGATCGATCTCTATACGAAAGCCAAATCCGCCGGCCGCAGACGGCTGACGGCGATCAAGGAGGTGATCGATTGGGCGGCGCGCGAAACCCAAACCTTCGGCGGCATAGCCCCGTAAGTTGGAGCGCCGGCCGGGCTTCCCCTTCCCTCCCGGGCCACCTATAAGGTGCGGAAGTTTCACGCGTATCGATCACGGAAACACTCGCCAGCCGCCGGGAACCCATGCCCAAGACGATCTACGTCCTCAATGGACCGAATTTGAACTTGCTCGGCACCCGCGAGCCAGAAAAATACGGCCGCGCCACGCTCGCCGACGTCGAGAAGCTGTGCCGCGCGACCGCCAAGCGCTTCGGCCTCGACATCGTGTTCCGGCAGTCGAACGTCGAGGGCGAGTTGGTCAACTGGATCCAGGAGGCGCAGGCCAAGAAGGCCGTCGGCCTGATGATCAATCCGGCCGGCTACACCACGACCTCGATTGCCATTCTTGATGCGCTGCTAACGCTGAAAATGCCGATCGTGGAAATCCACATCACCAATATCCACGCGCGTGAATCGTTCCGGCAGAATTCCTACGTCTCCAAGGCGGCCAAGGCGGTGATCTGCGGATTCGGCGTCGCCGGCTATGCGCTGGCGATCACCGGGCTGGCCGGCATGGTCGGCGCCAAGGCGAAGAAATAAAACGGAATGCGTTAATGGCAAAAGCGCCGAAAGTCCCGATCGTCGATCGCGATTTGATTCATGAGCTGACCAAGCTCCTGGACGAGACCGGCTTGACCGAAATCGAAATCGAGCAGGACGGCCAGCGCGTGCGCGTCGCGCGCAACGCCGCGGCGCCCGCCCCGCCGCGCCGACGCGCGCGCGCGCGGCGGTGGCTGAAGCGGTGCCGTCACCGGTCGACCCTTCCAAACATCCGGGCGTGGTGGTCTCGCCTATGGTCGGCACCGCCTATGTGGCGCCCGAGCCTGGCGGCAAGCCGTTCATCGAGATCGGCACCCAGGTGAAAGCCGGCGACACGCTGCTGGTCGTGGAAGCGATGAAGACCATGAACCAGATCCCGGCACCGCGCGCCGGCACCGTGATCCAGATTTTGTTCGAGGACGGCCAGCCGGTGGAGTTCGGCGAGCCGTTGGTCATCATCGAATGACGGCGCCAAAGACCGCGCGCTGGCCGGACCAGTCCGATGTTCGATAAAATCCTGATCGCCAATCGCGGCGAAATCGCCATGCGGGTGATCCGCGCCTGCAAGGAACTCGGCATCCCGACCGTGGCGGTGCATTCCACCGCCGACGCCGACGCCATGCACGTGCGTTTCGCCGACGAGAGCGTGTGCATCGGCCCGCCGGCGGCCAAGGACAGCTATCTCAACGTCCCCGCGATTCTTTCGGCCTGCGAGATCACCGGCGCCGATGCCGTGCATCCCGGCTACGGCTTCCTGTCGGAGAACGCCCGCTTTGCCGAAATCCTGGCCGAGCATAGCGTGCAATTCATCGGCCCCAAGGCCGCGCACATCCGCCTGATGGGCGACAAGATCGAAGCCAAGCGCACCGCCAAGAAGCTCGGCATTCCGGTGGTGCCGGGCTCGGACGGCGGCATCGGCTCCGACGCCGAGGCGACGAATGTCGCCAATGAGATCGGCTATCCGGTGCTGATCAAGGCGGCCGCCGGCGGCGGCGGACGCGGCATGAAGGTGGTGCGCACGGCGGCCGAGCTTTCCGCCTCGCTCACGGCCGCACGGACCGAGGCCAAGGCCGCGTTCGGCGACGACGCGATCTATCTGGAAAAATATCTGGAAAAGCCGCGCCACATCGAAATCCAGGTGCTCGGCGACGGCAACGGCAAGGCGATTCATCTCGGCGAACGCGAATGCTCCCTGCAACGCCGCCATCAGAAGGTGCTGGAGGAGAGCCCCTCGCCCGCGCTCAATACGCAGGCGCGCGACGTCATCGGCGAGACGGTGGCCAAAGCCATGCGCGAGATCGGCTATCTCGGCGTCGGCACCGTCGAGTTCCTATACGAGGACGGCCAGTTCTATTTCATCGAGATGAACACGCGCATCCAGGTCGAGCATCCGGTGACCGAAATGATCACCGATATCGACCTGATCTTCGAGCAGATCCGCGCCGCCGCCGGCAACGACTTCACGCTCAAGCAGAGCGACATCGAATTCCGCGGCCACGCCATCGAGTGCCGCATCAATGCCGAGAACCCGGTATCGTTCCGCCCCTCACCCGGCCGCATCCTGCACTACCATGCGCCTGGCGGCCTGGGCGTGCGCATCGATTCAGCGGTGTACGAGGGCTACGCCATCCCGCCCTACTACGACTCGCTGGTCGGCAAGCTGATCGTGCACGGCAAGACCCGCACCGAGGCGCTGATGCGGCTCAAGCGCGCGCTCGACGAGGTGGTGCTCGACGGTATCGAAACGACGCTGCCGCTGTTCCGTGCGCTGCTCGCCGAGCCCGACTTCATCGACGGCAACTACCACATCCACTGGCTCGAGCAGTTCCTCGCCCGCGGTGGGATGGAGACCTGAGCCGCTGTGGTCTTCATAGCGGCCGTTTATCGTCTTATCATTTGAAATTATGAGCGAATTGGTTGGCGCATTGATTTACCGCAATGCGTATATTCGCCCTTAGGCTAAACGGGCATCAACGAATTTGCGGATGCTGGGACCCTCGACGGGGCGAGCCAGCCCCTGATCTGTGGTGTCGGTCTTCGCGGGTAGAAAAAACGCCCAAGGAGATGACCGATGTCGATACCTGACGAGCACCACGATTACATCACCGGCAGCGTTGCGGGATTACTGACTTTGTTAATCATCGTGGTCGGCTTCGCGCTGGTCGGCCTGTGGTTCTATGGTTATTGATCGCTTGCGTTGATTCTTGCTTGCCACGCGGCATGGCCGCGCGGTTCTACGAAGTACTTGCTCGGGTCATCGCAAGCCTCAATGCCGCACGCCTGCCGTCAGCCGCTCCAGCAGTCGGCACAGATCGGCCGGACTGTAAGGCTTCCTGACGAAGACCGAACGCGGCACCGGCGGCGCCAGCGCGGACGGTGAATGGCCGCCGGAACAATAAACGATCGGTAATTCGGGACGTTGCGCGCGCCTCGCGCGCCAGCATCGTGCCGTCCATCGGCCCGAGCAGATTGATGTCGGTGAACAGCACGTCCACATCCGCCCCCGACTCGATGTAGCGCAAAGCCTCCTCGCCGGCCGCCACCGCGTGCACGGCAAAGCCGCCCTCGCTCAGGACTTCGGCGATCAGATTGCTGTTAAGGGCCTCATCTTCGACCACAAGCACACTGGTGCGCCGCGCCGGCATGTCGCTCATCCCCTCAAAGTTCCGGTTCCCACAGCGACCGGTTCTTACGCTGGCCCAACGCACGGCCGCCATTTGTGTTCAATCTTTCGCCAATTTAGGCGGGTCATGGTCAGTGACCGGTTAAATTCCGCTCTCCCCAGCCGCCCCGCCGGCGCCTAGAATAAAGCCTTACCAGCGAATCCGGTCCGCATGGCCAACCGCGAAAATACCCTGATCGAAATCACGCCGGAGGTGCTGCTCAAGGCCTATGCCTGCGGCATCTTCCCGATGGCCGAAAGTGCGGACGATCCGGCGCTCTATTGGATCGAGCCGGATATGCGCGGCATCATCCCGCTCGAAGGTTTCCACCTGCCGGCGCGGCTGGCGCGCACCGTACGCACCACGCCGTTCACGGTTTGGGTGAACCGCGATTTCGACGCGGTAATCGACGGCTGCGCCGAGGCCAAGCCCGACCGCGCCCGCACCTGGATCAACAGCCGCATCCGAAAAATCTATCGCAGTCTGTTCGATCACGGCCATTGCCATTCCGTCGAAGTCTATGACGGCGATGCGCTGGTGGGCGGGCTTTACGGCGTCTCGCTCGGCCGCGCCTTCTTCGGCGAAAGCATGTTCCACCGCGCGCGCGATGCCTCCAAGATCGCGCTGGTGCATCTGATCGCGCGCCTGATCGCCGGCGGTTACCGGCTGCTCGACACCCAATACGTCACCGATCACTTGCGGACCTTCGGCGCCGTCGAGGTGGGCAAGCGGCGCTATCACAAGATGCTGGAGGAAGCGCTTACCGGCGAAGCGGATTTCGGCGCGGTGCCGCTCGACCGCCCGCTCAGCGGCGCGGAAGCGCTCGCGCGTCTGCGCTAGTGCATGATCGCGAAAAGTGAGAAGCGGTTTTCGGAAAAGATCATGCACAAATAAAATGTAGGGACAGTACTGACCCAATCGGAATGGATCAGAACTCTACCGCGGCACCGGCAAAATTCCTGGCTGCTGTGCGCGCGGCGGCGGCGCACGCCGCGGCTGCTTGGGCGCCGGCGGCTGATCGGGCGGGACTTCCGCCACATTCGGATTCTTGCCGCCTTTGCAGTCGGTCAGCCACACGTCGTAGATCGGATGCTCGACCGCGTGCAGGCCGGGGCTCGCCGCGAACATCCAGCCGGTGAAGATGCGCTTGATCTCGCCCTGCAGCGTCACCTCTTCGACTTCCACGAAGGCGTCGGTGTTCGGCGTCTCGGTCGGTGGCCGCGAATAGCACACGCGCGGCGTCACCTGCAGCGCGCCGAACTGCACGGTCTCGCTGATTGCGACGTCGAACGAGATGATGCGGCCGGTGATCTTGTCGAGGCCGGAGAACACGGCGGTCGGATTGGTGATGCGTTGCGGCGGCGGCTCGACCACGATTTCGTCGCCGGGCTGCGGCGCGGTATCGCCCTGCTGCGGCGGCGGCGCGCCGCGCGGCTGCCGGATGCCGGGCGGCAGACCGGGCAGCGTCGGCACCGGAGCGGCGGCGCCTTGCGGCGGCGGGGCCGGCGGCGGCGTCGCCGGCTGCGGCACCGGCGCGGTGCCCGGCAGCGGCGCCAGCGGCTGCGACTGGATGATGCCGCCGCCCGGGCGGCTCGCCGGCGGCAGGCTCATCGGCGCCGGCAACGGTTGCGCCGGCGGCTGATCGGAGCGGATGGCACCGGGCGGGCGCTGCGGGTTGCCGCGCGGGAAACCGCCGGGCTGCTGGTTGGGGAAATTGACCGGTGGCGGCGGTTCCGGTGGCGCGTTCGGCACGTCGGCCGGCGGCCGCGGCGGGAAATCGTTGAAGATCGATTGCGCGAAGGCCGGCGTTGCCAGCAGCGCCGCCACGACAAGCCAGCAAGCGGTGAGCGAAGTTCGCGCCATATAACCGGGTGTTTCCGTAGGGTGAACGGCGCGGATTCGCCATCGCCCGCGGCAATGCCCGGTTAACACGGGGAATACGGCGGCGAAAGGGCGGGGTTGACCCCCCGCCCCTGCCGGTTGTCAGGCCGCCTATCTGGCAATCGTTGCGCCCAACGCGCGGCCCTTGCCCGACCGCTCACGCAGCTGCAGCGCGATGATGCCATGATTGATCAGGTAAACCGGCACCAGGACGGTCGGCACCGACGACCATGGCATATGCAGGATCGCCTGCGGCCCGACGCCGACGTCGATGACTTGTAACGGCGAGCCGGGCGCCGTGGTGATACCGAGCGTCACCGCGACGATCAAATCGAGCGCGCCGAATGCGTTCCAGCGCGCCAGCGCGTCCTGTCGCCGCTGACCGTCGCGCGGGCAGCGAGCCAGATTCCCGGCAACGCAATGGCGGCGGTAATGATGTCGCCCAAGCCTGCCGAATACGGGAATGGTCCGCTCAGGCGGCCGGCCGCGGCAAGGATGAAGAACAGCACTGCAAATACACGGCTGACGCTCAATCCGACCAGAAGCGGCATCGGCACGCTCAGCAAGGCCGCGCGCACCGCCGGATAGCGGGCGACCGCGATGACGGCGGCCAGAAGCGGCACGGCCATGAAGATTCCCGCCACCAGCTGCGCTTGCGCGAGCAGCCTGGCATTGGAAACCGCCGTTGCGATCCCGACCCAAAGACCGGCCGCGATGGCAAGCCCGAACCGGGCCCGGCGCGTGACCTGCGCCGTGCTAATGAAGGCATTGAGATTGAGCACCAAGACGGCGGTGCCCACCACAGTTCCGATGACGTCCAACATCGCTACCTCCTGTTACGTGTAGTTACACCTTTCTTCCCGAATAAAACCGCTATGCGCCGCTCTGCGGGGCGATAACGTTATTGCATTTCCACTTGCGCCAGCGCGCGGATCGCTTTGGCGCCGGAGCTGCCGATCTTGGCCAAGGCGGCGCCCTGCGCCTCGCGCCACGCGCCCACTGCGGCCGTGACCGCCGCCTTGCCTTTGCCTGTGATCGAGACCACGCGCGAACGCGCGTCGTCGCCGACCTCAATCTTCACCCAGCCTTTGACCGCGAGCAGTTCGAGATTGCGCGTGAGCGTCGTGCGCTCCACGCCAAGGAACTTCGCCAGCGCCCCGATGGTCAGCGCGCCGCGCAGGCGCAGCTGAATCAGGGCGCTGAATTGCGTGGCTCGGATGCCATGCGGCCGCAGCTTACGGTCAAAAGCCCGCGTGATGCTGCGCGCGGCCTGGCGCGAAGCCAGGCACAGACATTGCGCGCATTCCATAAGATCGGCATTCATAGAAATAAGTGTATATACACTGTTTTTGGCCGTCAGGGCGGTTTGCGGCCATTCGCGTTCACAAAAGCGGGAGGATGGCGGCCCGGCTAGCGCTCGGGCGTCCAGGCCTTGTAGTCGCCGGTCGCCTGCGGTCGGCGGTTAGCGGCCAGCGTCGATCCGGGCGGCCGATAGGCGCCCGCCGTGCCGGTCATGTTGGGCCGGTGCGGCTTCTCCCATTCGCGCGGCTTGTAATTTTCTTGCGTGGGCGGGGTATCGACCGTGTGATGCATCCAGCCGTGCCAGGACACCGGTATGGTCGAGGCTTCCGCATAGCCGTTGAAGATGACCCAGCGCCGCTCGAAACCGAGGCCGCGGTCGATTTTACCGCCGCGCGTACGGTAGTACCGATTGCCGAATTCGTCTTCGCCGACCCTCTCGCCGTACATCCAGGTCCAGAACTGGGTGCCGAAGGTCTGCGAATTCCACCAGGTGAACAGCTTTAAAAGGAAATTTTTCATCGCGGCCGCGCGTTGAATGGAGGTGAATATGAGGCGTTCTGCCACCTCGCCGCCCTCCTGTCCAGCACGCATGCCGCGCCAGCGTGCCGCAGTGAGTCTGGCGCAATACGACGGCGGCGGCGCGCGACGGCCCGATTGCAGGCGCGGCCTATGTTGCAGTGCATGTTGCGTTTTTCCGGAACGCGCGGCTATCCTGCCTAGGAATTCATCAGCCTCGGTTAGAGTCGCCTCGGTTTGGCGCCGATGTTGAAATTCGGGATGACAGTGCCGGTAAAAGGGCGGGCCTCTCTGAGGTCCGCCTTTTTCGTTGCGAAAATACCGTCGCTCGGCAGTGGACCAGGGCGTGGTGTGCCCGAAAATTGCATCCACAGGCGTGGGTAACGTCGCCACCCTTCGCCAGCGCCCGCGCGTGGCCGCTAACGCACTGAACTGCTTTTGAGAATCACCGACTCCCAGGAGCGGATCGGGCGGCTTTTCCCGCCCTTATCCCCCGCCACGCGGAAAGCCGCATTTTGCTGCGGATAACTGGCAAGCCGCAATTTTACGTCATTTTTCCTTCATGTGGTCAGGGATTTAAACCTACTGGGCCGGGGCGATAAAAATGCTTTTCGCGACCGCCCGATCGCTCAATACTGACTATGGTTTCGCGGTGGGTTGTCCCCGCAGTTCACCGATTTACCACAAGATTTAGTGTTTGATTCAGAATTGATGTCTATCTGTTGTTGACGTTGCTACCGAGTCCCCCTAGCTTTGGTGTGTTGCGTGAGTTGCGTTTTCGGTTCCCGCCGAGCTTCCAAAAGATGCCCAGCGCCAGCAGCCCGCGCCAGAAATGGTGTGCCGGGACCGGGGATTTCTGCGCGCCGAGGATCAAAAAACGGGGATCGACCGGTACCGGTAGCAGGGAGCCGGCCTACCTAAGTGCGTAATAGGTTGTCGAACAGCGTGCCGAGCAAAACAGGCGGACAAGACAGTGTCCGTCAGGGATAATCGAGCGGTCGCCAGCCGCCCGGCATTGAAGGGGCTAGAGACGAACATGCGGATCGAACGGCGCTACACCAAGGACGGACAATCGGCCTACGCGGACATCAAGTTCCGCCTTACCACTAGCGAGATCCGCAACCCGGACGGCTCGGTGGTGTTCAAGCTCGACAATGTCGAGGTCCCGGATTTCTGGTCGCAAGTCGCCTCGGATGTTCTGGCGCAGAAGTATTTCCGCAAGGCCGGCGTGCCCGCACGTCTGAAGAAGATCGAAGAGAATTCGGTCCCCTCCTTCCTGTGGCGCTCGGTTGCCGATGAAGAACAGCTTCTTCTGCTGCCCGAGAAGGAGCGCACCATCGGCGAACAAACCTCCAAGCAAGTGTTTGACCGGCTTGCCGGCACCTGGACGTACTGGGGCTGGAAGGGCGGCTATTTCGACAGCGAGAACGACGCGCAGGCCTTCTTCGACGAGCTGCGCTACATGCTGGCGGCGCAGATCTGCGCGCCCAACTCGCCGCAATGGTTCAACACCGGCCTGCACTGGGCCTATGGCATCGACGGTCCGAGCCAGGGCCACTACTACGTCGATTTCCAAACCGGCAAGCTGACGAAGTCGAAGAGCTCCTACGAGCATCCGCAGCCGCACGCCTGTTTCATCCAGGGCATCAGCGACGATCTCGTCAACGAAGGCGGGATCATGGACCTGTGGGTGCGCGAGGCGCGCCTGTTCAAATACGGCTCCGGCACCGGCTCGAATTTCTCGGCGCTGCGCGGCGAAGGCGAAAAGCTGTCGGGCGGCGGCAAATCCTCCGGCCTGATGAGCTTCCTCAAGATCGGCGACCGCGCGGCGGGCGCCATCAAGTCGGGCGGCACCACCCGGCGCGCGGCCAAGATGGTCGTGGTCGACGTCGATCACCCCGACATCGAGCAATATATCGACTGGAAAGTGCTGGAAGAGCAGAAGGTCGCGGCGCTGGTCACCGGCTCCAAGATCAACCAGAAGCACCTCAAGGCCGTGCTCAAGGCTTGCGTGAATTGCGAGGGCTCGGGCGACGACTGCTTCTCGCCGGAGAAGAACCCCGCGCTCAAGCGCGAGATCAAGCTCGCGCGCAAGGATCACGTCCCGGACAATTTCATCAAGCGCGTGATCCAGTTCGCCAAACAGGGCTACACCGACATCCACTTCCCGATCTACGACACCGATTGGGATTCGGACGCCTATCTGACCGTCTCCGGGCAGAACTCGAACAATTCGGTGCGCGTCACCGACGAGTTCCTCAAAGCCGTCGAATCCGACGCCAACTGGGACCTGTTCTGGCGCACCAAGCACAAGATCTCGAAGACCGTGAAGGCGCGCGACTTGTGGGAGAAGATCGGCAACGCCGCCTGGGCCTGCGCCGATCCGGGCCTACAATTCCACACCACGGTCAACGACTGGCACACCTGCCCGGCTTCGGGCGCGATCCGGGCGTCCAATCCGTGCTCGGAATACATGTTCCTGGACGATACCGCCTGCAATCTGGCCTCGCTCAATTTGCTCACCTTCCGCGACGAGAAGAGCAAGAAGTTCAACGTCGAGGGCTACGAGCATGCGGTGCGGCTGTGGACGGTCGTGCTGGAAATCTCGGTGCTGATGGCGCAGTTCCCGTCGAAGAACATCGCGCAGCTCTCCTACGAGTTCCGCACGCTGGGCTTGGGCTATGCCAATATCGGCGGCCTGCTGATGTCGTCCGGCATCCCGTATGACTCAGATGCCGGCCGCGCCATCGGCGGCGCGCTCACCGCGATCATGACCGGCGTCGCCTATGCGACTTCCGCCGAAATGGCGGAAAAGCTCGGCGCCTTCCCCGGCTACAAGAAAAACCGCGAGGCGATGCTGCGGGTGATCCGCAATCACCGCCGCGCCGCCTACAACGAACGCACCGGCTACGAGAAAGTGGCGACGCCGCCCGTCCCGCTCGACCATGCCGCCTGCCCGGACCAGACCCTGGTCGTGCATGCGAAAGCCGCCTGGGACCGTGCACTCGCGCTCGGTGAAAAGCACGGCTACCGCAACGCGCAGGCCACCGTGATCGCGCCCACCGGCACCATCGGCCTGGTGATGGATTGCGACACAACCGGCATCGAGCCCGACTTCGCGCTGGTGAAGTTCAAGAAGCTCGCCGGCGGCGGTTACTTCAAGATCATCAACCGCGCGGTGCCGGAAGCGCTGCGCACGCTCGGCTATTCCGAAGCCGAGATCGCCGAGATCGAGGTCTATGCGGTCGGCCACGGCTCGCTCGCGCAGGCGCCCGGCATCAACCACACCACGCTGAAGGCCAAGGGCTTCACGGAAGAGGCGATCGCCAAGATCGAGAAGGCGCTGCCGACCGCGTTCGACATCAAGTTCGCCTTCAACAAGTGGACGCTGGGCGAGGATTTCTGCTGCGACAAGCTCGGCATCAGCGCCGAGGACCTCGCCGCCCCGGCCTTCGACCTGTTGGCCGCGCTCGGCTTCAGTAAGCGCGAGATCGATGCCGCCAATATCCACGTCTGCGGCGCCATGACGGTGGAAGGCGCGCCGCATCTCAAAGCCGAGCACTATCCGGTGTTCGACTGCGCTAATCCGTGCGGGCGCACCGGCAAACGCTATCTCTCGGTCGAGAGCCACATCCGCATGATGGCGGCGGCGCAACCGTTCATCTCGGGCGCGATCTCCAAGACCATCAACATGCCGAACGACGCCACGGTCGAGGACTGCAAGGCGGCGTACCTGTTGTCCTGGAAGCTGGCGCTCAAAGCCAACGCGCTCTACCGCGACGGCTCCAAGCTCTCGCAGCCGCTCAACTCGCAGCTCATCGCGGATGAAGAGGACGAGGACGACACGGTGGAAGCCTTCATCGAGCGTCCGGCGGCGGCGCGCGCCACCGGACTCGCCGAAAAGGTCGTGGAGAAGATCGTCGAGCGCATCACCGTGCTGCGCGAGCGCGAGCGGCTGCCCAACCGGCGCAAGGGCTACACCCAGAAAGCCATCGTCGGCGGCCACAAGGTCTACCTGAAAACCGGCGAATACGACGACGGCCGCCTCGGCGAGATCTTCCTCGACATGCACAAGGAAGGCGCGGCGTTGCGTTCGCTGCTCAACAACTTCGCCATCGCGATTTCGCTCGGCCTGCAATACGGCGTGCCGCTGGAGGAATATGTCGACGCCTTCACCTTTACGCGCTTCGAGCCGCAGGGCCCGGTGCAGGGCAACAACTCGATCAAATACGCCACCTCGATCCTCGACTACGTGTTCCGCGAGCTGGCGGTCTCCTATCTCGATCGCTTCGACCTCGCCCATGTCGACCCGACCGAGGCCGGCGGCTTCGACGCGCTCGGCAAGGGCGAGGCGGAAGGCAAGCCTGCCACCAACTACGTCTCCAAGGGCCTGACCCGCTCGCGCACCGATCGCCTCTCGGTGGTGAGCGGCGGCACGCAGACGGTGGCGCCGGTGAGCGGTTCCAACGTCACCGCCTTCTCCGGCGCGGCGACCGCGCTGAAAGCCGAGCCGGAGGCCAAGCTCTCGCCGGCGCAGGCGCTGGAAGCGATCAGCACCGCCGACGCGCGGCTGCACGCCAAGGTCGCGGCTTCCGAGAAGCGCGCCGAGGCGCGCGCCAAGGGCTACGAAGGCGAGGCCTGCGGCGAATGCGGCAATTTTACTTTGGTGAGAAACGGTACCTGCATGAAGTGCGACACCTGCGGCAGCACGACGGGTTGCTCGTGAGCGCCGGCAAAACCCCGAAAGACATGGAACGCGCGCAGGCCGCGTTCCACAAGAAGGAGATGCAGCAGCGCGAGGGCGCTTCTGCCACGGCGGAATACAATGCCGCTAGCCAGGCCATGCGCGTGAAGACCGAACGACTGAAGGCGCTGCGGCTCGCTAAGGAGGAGCAGGACCGCGCGGCCGCGGCGGCCGCGCCACCGCCCAAGCCGAAGGCGGGCAAGGCGAAGAAGAAGCTTTGAGCGGACGAGAACTTTAGAGGGAGGGTTTTTCGGCTGCGCAATGTAGCGCGCTTTAGTATTAGTAGGAGGCTTGCGATGCCTTTTTATTCAGAAGAGGATTTCGAGCAAATTGCGACGACTGTCCGGGTCGCAATTGGCCTTGATCATCAGGTTAAACTCGATTTCATCGAGTTCATAAGGCGACTAAAGAACCACGGCTATATCTCGGATTACGTCCGTGTTCCCGATACCGCGTTGTCCGACGCTGAAGCCAAAATATATTGGGCAGGACCGCAAGATTTTTATTCGGGAAAGTGTCTTTCAACGCGCAGAGCGGTCCGACGTACACTGTCGGTTCTCGATTGTTCACGAATGCTCCCACGCGATCTTCGACCATCGGTTCGAACGCAAAAGAAATCTCTTGGGCCGATCAGCGGCGCCGGAGATGCGCGTGCCATCCATTAGGCGCAAAGAAGTTCAGACGGACAAGCTTGCCGCCGTATTGCTCGCACCATTTCACCGAGCCGAATTTTCATTACAGACAACCGCAGAACAACTTGGGCAACGCTTTGGCCTGAGCAGACCTGCAGCGCGATTGCGATTGAAGAAATGGCCCGCATATTACGTCGAAGGCATCAGTTGCTTCGACCACTTCCACCTGGAATTATTAATTTTTTGGTCGCACGGAGGACTGAAGGGCACTCGGTAACGAGTCTCCCGGCGGTTGATCTCGTATCGCTTCAAGTTCGTCAGCCCAACTACACTGGGGATGCGTGCCCAAATCCGACCTGTGGCCAATTCACGATGATCCGCAAGGGAACATCACTCTTCTGCGACATGTGCGGCGCTCAAACTGGCGACGGCTAGCCCATAGGGCGGATTAGCCCTCAGGTCAGCGTTCTACCCTGCCCGAGGTAAACTCCGCGTAATCCGCCAATATTCGCTCGCTGCTTTCAGCGCAATGCGCTTCGCAATTTTGTCTAGCCCGCTACGCGCGCTCTTTGGTGTCGTAGACTTTGACCTGGACTTCCGAAGATTTGTTCTTGAGTTCCAGCCCCGCCTTCAGCGCCGCCGTGATGGTCCCGTATTCCGAGTCGAACTTTCCGCTGACTTCAACGATATAGCCCTCGCACGCGTGACCATTGTCCGGAATAGGGTTTTGCATGGGAACTCACCTGTGGCTCGGCGGCACGGAGATGCCGGCGCCAATTTCATACGCCGTAGGCATTGCGGCCCGTTTAAGCGATCGGGTTAATTTTGGCTGAAATGGGCCGGCACCGCCCAAAGCCAATCGCGCCGCCTTTGCGGCAAATAGGGTCAGTGCTCCTGACCTAATCAGGTCTTCTTTAAGGGACATTCCTGAGTTGTAGCGCTTGACCGGCACCGTCAACTTGGCGGCATGGCGGTCAAGTTTCAGAATTTGCCCGAGGACTGTACGTGCCTGGGCGAAGGCCCAGCGCCGGTCGGCCGCGTGCCGCGCGTCGGTGCGATGCCTGAGCTCATTACCTATCAGTGCCCGGCCTGCGGACACGTCGAAACAATCGAGAAGCAGCCGTCCCCGCCCCGGCCTGGTCAGGCCGGCTAGAACTCTTGTCGCGATCGAGGTTTTCGATGGTCAGGCCGGCCGGCTGTTAGTGCGGCAGCACCGGATTGGTCAGCAGGGCGACGAGCAGTAAAGCCGCGATGATGACGATGAGCGCGTAACCGGTAAAGCGGCCGTAACCGCGCGATGCGGGCTCTGCCAGATTGTGATGTGCACGGCTGATCATGGGACCCTCCCGGTTGTTGCGGGACTGACAGCATGCATGCTTTCAATGCCAATTCGCGAGCCGCCGCAATGATTTGGATCAAATGCGGCAATAAAGCCCCCTCACCCGCCTCGCTTACAAGAGAAGAGAGAAGAAAAACGTTACGCCCGCTGCCGGTCATTATCGATCGGGATCACCTGCCCGGAGATCGCCTTCGCCGCGTCGGAGGCGAGAAACACCGCAAGCTGCGCGATGTCCTTCGGGTCGATCATCGCCTTGATCGACTGGTTCGCCATCGCCTCCGCCTTCACCTCCTCCAGCGACCGCCCGCTGATCTGGGCGCGGCCCTGGAACACGCGCACGATGCGCTCGCCCTCGACCGCGCCGGGCGCGATCGCGTTGGCGCGGATGCCCCACTCGCCGAGCTCCATCGCCAGCGTCTTGGTCAGGCCGATCACGCCCCATTTGGTCGCCGCGTAGGGGCTGCGGTTCTTGAAGCCGAAGCGGCCGGCGATCGAACTCATGTTGATGATGCAGCCGCGCCTTCGACTGCTTCAAATGCGGGATCGCGAGCCGGGTGACGTCGAACATGGCGGTGAGGTTGACCGCGATGACCTTGTCCCAGACGTCCGGCGGCATCTGCTCGACCGGCAGCGTCAGCCCGGCGATGCCGGCATTGTTGATCAGCACGTCGAGCCCGCCGAGCGCGGCCACCGCCTCCGGCACCATGCGTTCGATCTCGGCGCGCACGGCCATGTCGCAGCGGCGCGCGATCAGCCCGGGGATTTCTTTGGCGATGGCCGCGAGCGCCGCCTCGTCGATGTCGCAGACGAAGACTTTCGCGCCAGTAGCCGCAAAGGCGCGCGCGAATTCACGGCCGATGCCGGCGGCGCCGGCGGTGATCAAGACGCGTTGCGGCATGGGCTCCCCTGAGTTTTATTGTTGTCATCACCGGGCTTGTCTCGGTGATCCCGCTTAGTGAGGCACTGAACCTGCCTAAGCGAGATGGCGGGGACAAGCCCGGCCATGACAAGCTAAGCCGTCTCAGTTTCACCACGAACGCAACGGCCTATGGCCGACGCATCATCGTGCTAGAAGGCCTTTCATGTTGCGAGCTTTTTCCCGCGCCCTTGCCGTCGCCATCGCGCTGTCGCTCGCGCCGGCGGCGCTGGCCGCAGCCGCCCCCAAGAAGCACCATGTCACCAAACATTGGCACGGCTACGGCTTCCTGCCCGGCTACCGCCCGCCCGAGGTGATTGCGCGCGAGCGCTGGGAGCACTACGACAGGCTCTACGGCCAGCATTATTACGGCCCGGCCTGGCCGCGTTTCTACCGCGGACGCTGGAACGGCGGCGGCTTCGGCCCCTGCTATACGCAGACGCCGATCGGCTACATGTGGAACTGCGGGCAATAGCAGGCCCGCGCGCAGCTAATGCACGAAGCGCTGCGCCCACGTGATGAAAGCCGTGAACTGATCCGGATAGGCGATGCAATAGATAATCGCCGCCACCGGCGCGACCGGCCAAAACCACTCTCGCATGGGTATCCCCCTTGCAAGAACACGGGGGTATCCTGCTGCGCGGATGTATATGAATACCTATTCCGGGCCGGACATTTTGCGGAAAATTCAACCGATCTGAAGGCGCGGGCGGCACGTCTCCCCTCTCCCCTTGCTGGAAAGGGAAAAGATGATAGCAACGGCCTATTCTTCCTTCTCTGTCGTGAAATACAACGGATAGCCCTTGGCCTTGCCCATCTCGGTCGCTTCCTTGGCCTTGGTCTCCGCCACGTCGCGGGTATAGACCGCGATCACGCAGGCGCCCTTCTGGTGCGCCGTCATCATCACGCGGTAGGCGTGGCTTTCGTTCATGCGGAACACGGCCTTGAGCACCTGCACGACGAATTCGCGCGGGGTGAAGTCGTCGTTGAGCAGGATCACCTTCCACAGCGGCGGCCGCTGCGTCGCCGGCTTCACTTTCGTGCGCGGTTTCTCGACGGTTTTCTGGCTCATCGCGGCGCTCAGCGTCATGCGCGGTCTCGGCCCGCGCATCCATGATGCTCGTCCACGTCCGTGATCTTACGACAAAAATCGCGGCCGGTCGTCAGGGGTGGCATTGCAACCTTTGGCGCAGCGCGCTCGTATCTGCGCGCGGGGGGACCTCATGCCAGCGACGCATTTCCATCTCGTAACGGACTGGACGTTCGAGGCGCCGGTCGAGCCGGTGTGGCAAGTCCTGATGGCGCCGGAAGACTGGCCGTCCTGGTGGCGCGCGGTCGCGCGCGTCGAGCGCCTGGCTCAGGGCGACGCAACCGGCGTCGGTGCCGTGCGCCGCATCACCTGGCGCACCGCGCTGCCCTATACGCTGACCTTTGCCATGCGCATCACGCGAGTCGAGCCGATGACACTGATCGAGGGCCGCGCCGAGGGCGAGCTCGACGGGATCGGACGCTGGAAGCTTCGTCCGGTCGGGACGACGACCTCCGTGCGCTACGACTGGATCGTCGAGCTGACGCGGCCCTGGATGCGGCTCGCCGCGCCGCTGCTGCGGCCGGTGTTCGCCTGGAACCACGGCGTGGTGATGCGCTGGGGCTACGACGGGCTCACCCGCAAGCTGGCCGCGCGTTAGCCGCGCTTGCGGCTCAGCAGCGCGTCCAGGCTCCACGGTCCGGCGCCGGCGAAGGCGAGGTACAGGAACATGAAGCAATAGAGGATCGCGCCGTCGCCGCGATTGAGGATCGGGAAGAAGCCATTCGGCGCGTGGCTCATGAAATAGGCGAACGCCATCTCGCCCGACATGATGAAGGCTGCCCCGCGTGTGAACAGGCCGAGCGCGAGCAGCGCGCCGCCCACCAGTTCGATCGCGCCGGCGAACCAGTACAGGCTGAACAGCGCCGCCGTCTGCAGCGGCGACGGAAAGCCGAACAGCCGCGACAGGCCGTGCTCGAAGAACAGCAGCGCCACGACGATGCGGACGATCGACAAGACGTAAGGCTCATAGCGCGCGATCGGGTGCGCAGAGCGGCGCGCGGCGGATTGCGGCGCGCACGTTCGTTCGACGTGAAGCACGGTGATTCCCGGCGTTGATTGACCCGCGCGCGGTATAGCCAAAGCCGCGCGCCTTCACACATCACAATTCCGTAAATATTGACGGAATTTGCCGCGCACCAGCCATGCGTATCGAGACGGTGCTGCCACAAGTTTGACTCAATCTGTCGCAGTCCGTCGCAAAAATTTCATCGGACTCTGGTCTGGTACGTCAGCCTTGCTGCTTCACTCCTGCGCGCGCTCGGTATCATGATGAATACACGGGGACGGGAGCGACAAGACAATCGGAGGATGCCCCATGGATCTTCACACCCGCGGCACCGCAAAACGTCACCGCCCACGCCCGCAGATCGAATGCGCGCAATGCGGTGAGTCGCTGTTCATGCCGGAATGGTCGGAGCTGGTGGACGAACGCCGTGTGCGCCATCTGTGGCAATGCGACGCCTGCGGCTACGCCTTCGAGACCACCGTGCACTTCGCGGAAGCCGCCTAGCAGGCGCATGATCCCGAAAAGTAGGAAACGGTTCTCGGATAAGATCATGCGCAAGTGAAAGCGCCGGCCGCTCACGGAATTTTGCGCGCACGTGAGCACCGGCGACGGATATACTGCGCGCCATGATCAACCGCCGACACTGGCTGCTGGGGGCCGCGCTGACGGCATTGGCCCCTCGCCTGGCGCAGGCCACTACCATGAGCCGCGTCACGGCCTTCGCCTTCACCTTCAAGGGTCTGGACGGGGCCGATATCCTGCTCGCGTCCTATGCCGGCCACCCGATCCTGGTGGTCAACACCGCCTCGCTGTGCGGCTACACCCCGCAATACACCGGTCTGCAGGCGCTGTGGACGCGCTATCGCCCGAAGGGCCTCTTGGTGCTCGGAGTGCCGTCGAACGATTTCGGCGGCCAGGAGCCGGGCGGCAAGACCGAGATCGAGCAGACCGCCCATGGCGATTACCATGTCACCTTCCCGCTCACCGAAAAGGTCGCGGTCAAGGGCGCGGACGCCCACCCGTTCTACAAATGGGCGGCGCAGGAACGCCCGCTCGAGGCGCCGCGCTGGAATTTCCATAAATATCTGGTCGGCCACGACGGCCGCCTAAAGGCGGCTTTTACGTCCGCGACGGAACCCAACGATCCGCGCCTGATTGCGGCAATCGAGCAGGAACTGGCCGGGGAATAGCCCGAAATGGCATTGTTACCCGCCGGCCACATTCTGCCATTGCCGTCACAAATCCGATAAATTTCAGATTGACGAATCGGTCTGCCCATGACGAAGTCATGACTGAATTTTAGTCACGCGAGCCGGCGTTCGTTTGCCGACCCGTTACGAGGTTCCTCCCGCGTGGCGTTTAGACTGGGCGGCCGCAAGGCCGCCCCTTTTCATTTCCGGACATGACGGATTTGCGCGCTCAGGCGGCGCTGACTTGTGCGCCGATTTGGGCATCGGCCAATTTTTCCCGCGGCGCGGCGGCCGGCAGCGGATCGATGGCTTCGACTAGTTGCAGGAAGGCTTTGCCGGGCAGCGGTGGCGCGAACACATAGCCTTGCGCGGAGCGGACGCCGAGCTCGCGCAAATAGACCACCTGCTCGAAATTCTCCACGCCCTCGGCCACCACATCCATGCGCATGTTGTGGGCGAGATCAACCAAGGTCTCGACGATGGTGGTGGAGTTGCGGTCGGTGCCGATGGCGTCGACGAACATCTTGTCGATCTTGATCATGTCGACGCCGAGCTTGAGCATATAAGACAGTCCGCTGTGGCCGGTGCCGACGTCGTCGATGGCGATGCGCACGCCGAGCCCCTGGAACGCCGCGATGGTCTGCCGCGTCGCGGTGAAATTCTCGATCGGGTCGCGTTCGGTCACTTCCAGCACAACTTGCGAGAGCTTGATCGGCGAGCCGGAAAAGATCTTGCGGACGTCCTTGACGATCGAGTCGTCGCTGAACAATTGGCCGGCGAAATTAAACGAGATCTTCAACGCCGGCCGGCAGCCAAGCGCGCTGCCCGCTTCGGCGCAGACCCGCCGCATCAGATCGCGGGTCATGTCGCGGATCAGCCCGCTCAATTCGGCGAGCGGGATGAACGAGCCGGGCAGCACCAAGGTGCCATCGGGTTTGCGCCAGCGCACCAGGACTTCGGCGCCGCGCAATTGGCCGGAGCGAATATCGACGATCGGCTGGTAGTAAGGCACGAATTCGCCGGCCTGCAGCGCGTTTTCGATCTCGGCCACCGGATTGTTCGGGCTACGCCTCGGCACCAGCGCGGAAAACAAGCCGAGCGCCAAGATGATGGCGCCGCTGGTGAACATGCCGAGCCACTTCAGTTCCGTATGTCCGGCAATCACGCTGTTGCGCAGCATCGATATTTCGGCGTCGAAGCCGAATTTCTCCGATTTCAGGTTGGCGACGAAAGCGACGGCGCCGGAATTGGACCGCTTGCCGATACTGCCGATCGCGGCTCCGTTCGCGGTGATGATGTCCGCATACGCGCTGAACGGATCGCCTTGGCTGGACACCTGCGGCAGGAACAGAAATGCCGGCACCAGTGCCGCAATTCCATTGGGACCCGCCCCGACCGTGCGGCGCAGACGCACCATGGCATGGCCGTCCTCAAGCCGGATGACCTCGATCCAATAGCCGTCGGCGCCGAACAGCGGCTCCGACGAGACCAGCCTGCGATTGCCCAGCGACAAGCCGAGATCAGTGCACAGCGTCTGCCCGTCGGGACCGACAACGGCGACTTCCTTGATCGGCGGGGTGTCGAAGCTGGCTTGCCGCATCGCCTCGAGGTTGCTCGGCTCGCAGCGGTTCACGCCGCGCTTCGCCAAATCGTCGAGCGTGGTGATTACTTGCGTGATGCGGAATTCAGCCAGCGCAATCGCGCGCTTGGCCGAGGTGTCGACTTCGTCCTGGCCGCGGCGGTCGATCAGCCCGTCAACCCATAGATCGAACGCGAGCAAAGGTGCGCCAGCAAGCAATACGCCAACGACGATCGCAACAAAGTTCTTGCGCGTAAATGCGCGCACAATCAGACCCATCCTGGCGCCCGGTAAGACGACCCCATCCTGGTGTCCGGCCAGTGAGCCACGCCGCCGTAAAGGTCTCATTAAGCCTAAGGCGGCGGGCGTCCATAATGCGGGCGGATGCAGCCCGTGCGGTCGCGCATGGTTAACAAAGTGTTGACTGCGGAGCCGTGGATTACCCCGCGCATATTCGGCTACCATTCAATTCAATCAGGACAATGCGGCCGGCCAGCCTGCGGCCAATTCGCATAACGAGACAACGAGGGGGAGGACCGCCATGAAACTCTATATGCATCCGGTGTCGATGACCTGCCGGCCGGTTCGGCTGTTCGCGGCTGACAACAACATCGCCATGGACGAAGAATTCGTCGACCTGATGACCGGCGCGCATATGCAGCCGCCCTACTCAGCCATCAATCCGAATTGCCTGGTGCCGCTGCTCGAGGACGGCGATCTCAAGCTGACCGAGAGTTCGGCCATCCTGAAATATCTCGCCGACAAGATCGGCTCGCCGGCCTATCCGAAGGATTTGAAGCAACGCGCCAAGGTCAACGAGGTGATGGATTGGATCAACACCAATTTCTATCGCGAATGGGGCTACAATCTCTGCTACCCGCAGCTGTTCCCGCATCTCAAGAGGCGCAGCGACGAGGCGCAAGCCGCGACGCTCGAATTCGGCAAAGCGAACGCCAAGCGCTGGCTCGCGCTGCTCAACGACTACTGGATCGGACCGAACAAGACTTATCTTGTCGGCAACACGATCACCATCGCGGATTATTTTGGCGCCGGCATCGTGACGCTGGGCGAGATCATCGGCATCGATTTTTCGCCCTATCCGAACGTGCAGCGCTGGCTCGCCGCCATGAAGAAGCTGCCGAACTGGGGCAAGATCAACGAGGCCTTCGACGGCCTGCGCGAGGCGGTGAAGGGCCAGAAATTCGTTACGCTCTCGTGAGCGCGGGGGCGCGCCGCAGACACATCAGGAGCCGAGCATGAGTTTCTTTCCCGGCAAGGACCCGCAGGCCGGCGATACTTACGCCTGCGCGGCCATCGCGCAGGTGGTGGTGCCGCGCACGGTCGATCTCGGCGACGGCTTCACGGTGCGGCGCGCGTTGCCGTCCGCGCGCTCGCGCATGGTCGGACCGTTCATTTTCTTCGACCATTTCGGGCCGGCGGAGTTCCGCGCCGGTAACGGGCTCGACGTGCGGCCGCATCCGCATATCGGGCTCGCCACCGTCACCTATCTGTTCGACGGCGAGATCATGCACCGCGACAGCCTCGGCACCGCGGCGCCGATCAAGCCGGGCGAGATAAACCTGATGACGGCAGGACGCGGCATCGTGCATTCCGAACGTACCGGCGCGGAATTGCGTGCCGCCGGCGGCCCGATCCACGGCTTGCAGATGTGGGTGGCCTTGCCGGAAGCGAAGGAGGAAATGGCGCCCGCCTTCGTGCATCACGAGGTCGACGAATTTCCACTGATCATGGATGATGGGAAAGTCGTACGCGTGGTGATCGGCTCGCTTTATGGCGAACGCTCGCCGGTGCCGACGGTACACGAGACGATGTTCGCGAACATCGCGCTGCGCGCCGGCGCGACGCTGCCGCTCGATGCCGATCACGAGGAACGCGCGCTTTATGTGATCGACGGCGCGATCGACATTGCCGGCGACAAGTTCGAGCCGGGGCGCCTGCTGGTGTTCAAGCCGGGCGACCGCGTGACGGTCAAAGCGCTGGCCGACGCGCATCTGGTGATTTGCGGCGGCGCGCCGATGGACGGCCCGCGCCACATCTGGTGGAACTTCGTGTCGTCGCGCAAGGAGCGCATCGAGCAGGCCAAGGCGGAATGGGCCGCCGGCCATTTCGGCAAGGTGCCGGGCGACGAGATCGAGTTCATCCCGCTGCCGGAGCGTTAAAAGCTGGATCCCCGCTTTCGCGGGGGTCACTTCTTCGGCAAATCGAGCCGGATATGCAGCTCCTTGAGCTGCTTGGCCGTGACTTCGGACGGCGCGCCCATCATCAGGTCCTCGGCGCGCTGGTTCATCGGGAACAGCACCACCTCGCGTAGGTTCTCCTCGCCGGCCAGCAGCATCACGATGCGGTCGATGCCGGGCGCGATGCCGCCATGCGGCGGCGCGCCGAGCGAGAGCGCGTGCAGCATGCCGCCGAATTTCGTCTCCAGCACGTCCTCGGGATAGCCGGCGATGGCAAAGGCCTTCTTCATAACGTCGGGACGATGATTGCGGATAGCGCCGGACGACAATTCCACGCCGTTGCAGACGATGTCGTACTGGATCGCCAGGATTTCCAGAATCGACTTGTGATTGGCCGGATCGAGCGCGAGGAAGTCGTCGACCGGCAGGTTCGGCATCGAGAATGGATTGTGCGAGAAGTCGATCTTCTTCTCTTCCTCGTTCCACTCGTACATCGGGAAGTCGACGATCCAGCAGAACTCGAAGCGGTCCTTCGCGATCAAGCCGACTTCGTTGGCGACGCGGGTACGCGCCTCGCCGGCGAATTTGTACTGCTTGGCCGGCACGCCGCCGACAAAGAACACCGCGTCGCCGGCGTCGAAACCGTGCGGCCGCAGGTCGGCATATTTGCGGATGAACTCGCCGGGCAGACCGACCGGGATCTTGACGTGCTCGCTGGCATGGGTGCCGACAAATTTCTTCAAGAGCGCGGTGCGCTCGGGCCCAAGATTTTTCGCGATCGGGCCGGCGCCGTCTTCCTCGCCCTCGCGCCAGAAGATGTAGCCCAAGCCCGGCTGGCCCTCGCCCTGCGCCCAGGAATTCATGCGGTCGCAGAACGCGCGGTTGCCGCCGGTGGGCGCCGGAATGGCCCAGACCTCGAAATTGGGATCGGACTTGATGTTGTTGGCAAAAATCTTGAAGCCCGAGTCGCGGAAAACATCAGTGACGTTCGCCATCACCAGCGGGTTGCGCAGGTCCGGCTTGTCGGTGCCGAAGGCGCGCTGCGCCGCCGCGAACGGGATCATCGGGAATTTCGGCGTGACGTGCTTGCCGCCGGCGAATTCCTCGAACACGCCGCGGATCACCGGCTCGACCGCGTCGAACACGTCAGCTTGCGTGACGAAGCTCATCTCGAGATCGAGCTGATAGAACTCGCCGGGCGAGCGGTCGGCGCGCGCATCCTCGTCGCGGAAGCAGGGCGCGATCTGGAAATAGCGGTCAAAGCCCGCCACCATGATGAGCTGCTTGAATTGCTGCGGCGCCTGCGGCAGGGCGTAGAATTTTCCCGGATGGATGCGCGAGGGCACGAGATAATCGCGCGCGCCTTCCGGCGAGGACGCCGTGAGGATCGGCGTCTGGAATTCGAAGAAGCCCGAGTCCTTCATGCGGCGGCGGATCGAATCGATCACGCGGCCGCGCAACATGATGTTGTTGTGCAGCTTCTCGCGGCGCAGGTCGAGGAAGCGGTATTTGAGCCGGGTCTCTTCCGGATAGTCCTGCTCGCCGAACACCGGCATCGGCAGCTCGGCGGCGGGCCCGAGCACTTCGATCTCGTCGATATAGACCTCGACCTGGCCGGTCGGCAACTCGGGGTTCTCGGTCCCCGCGGGGCGCCGGCGTGCCTTGCCGTCGATGCGCACCACCCATTCCGAGCGCAAGGTCTCGGCCAGCTTGAACGCCTTGCTGTCGGGGTCGGCCACCACCTGGGTGAGCCCATAATGGTCGCGCAAATCGATGAACAGCACCCCGCCATGGTCGCGGATGCGGTGGCACCAGCCGGACAGCCGCACGGGTTTGCCGATGTCGGCTTCGCGCAATGCGCCGCAGGTGTGTGAGCGATAGCGATGCATAAGCTGTCCCGGCAGGCGATTCATCTCATGGCGGCGAGGCGCGCGAAAAGCGCATGGGGGGTCGGCTTTGTCAAGACAAGCGGCTCGACAGGCCTGGTGAGCGATCTGCACACTCAAAGCCACGCACAGCCGGAGCATTCCATGCCCAAATCCAGACGCCCGCTTAAGGCCAACCCGGCCGCCGTCGAGATGTCCACCGGCGAGGCCACGACGGCCGCGCTGCTCGCGCACGGGCTCGATACCATTTACGCGCTGCCAGGCGTGCATAACGACCACTTATTCGACGCTTTCCAGCGCGCCGGCGACGCCTTACGCGTGATCCACACCCGCCATGAGCAGGGCGCCGCCTATATGGCGCTGGGTGCGGCTTTGGCGACCGGCAAGCCGCAGGCCTATGTGGTGGTCCCAGGGCCCGGGCTGCTCAATTCCGGCGCCGCGCTGCTCACCGCTTACGGCATGAACGCGCCAGTGCTGGCGCTAATCGGGCAAATCCCACACGCCGCGATCGGCCGCGGCTTCGGCCACTTGCACGAGATCCGCGACCAGGCCGGCATCATCGCCCGGCTGGTCGATCATTACGCGCACATTAGCGGCCCGGAAGAAGCGACCGGAAAAGTCGCCAAGGCGATCGCGTCCATGCGGCAAGGTCGGCACGGCCCCGCTGCGCTCGAATGCGCCATCGACGTCTGGGGCAAGCGCGCCCCGGTGACGCTCGCGCCGCCGCTGCCGGAGCGCACGCAGCGCATCGACGAGGACGCTGTGCGGTCGGCCGCCAAGCTGCTCGGCAAAGCCAAGCGCGTGCTGATCGTCGCCGGCGGCGGCGCACAGGATGCGTCGCCCGAAGTGACCCAGCTTTCCGAACTGCTGCAGGCGCCCGTGCTCGCCTACCGGCGCGGGCGCGGCGTGCTCGACGGCCGCAGTCCGTTCAGCGTCACGCTGCCGCTCGGGCGCGAATTGTGGGGCGAGGCCGACGCGGTGCTCGCGGTCGGCACCAGGCTGCTCAATCCGATGACCGCCTGGGGCCTGGACAAGAACTTGCAGATCGTGCGCGTCGATGCCGACCGCGAAGAACCCGCGCGCTATCGCAAGCCGAAGGTTGCAATGGTCGGCGACGCTGCGCCGATCCTGCGGCATCTGATCGATGCGCTCGCGAAACACAATTCACGCCGCACCGCGCGCCGCGACGAGATGCTGGAGCGCCAGGCGAAATGGCGGGCGCGACTCAACAAACTGGCGCCGCAACTCGCGTTCGTCGACGTCATCCGCGCCGAATTGCCGGAGGACGGTATCTATGTGGACGAGGTCACCCAGGTCGGCTTCGCCGCCCGCCTCGCCTTCCCGGCCTATCGCCCACGCACGTTTCTCTCGCCCGGCTATCAGGACAACCTCGGCTGGGGCTACGCCACCGCGCTCGGTGCGCAAGCAGCGCGGCCGGACGTGCCGGTGCTCTCGATCAACGGCGACGGTGGCTTCCTCTACACCGGCAACGAGCTCGCTACCGCCATGCGTCACCGCATTCCGCTGGTGGCGGTCGTATTCGCCGACGGCGCTTTCGGCAATGTGCGCCGCATCCAGCAGGAGCTGTTCGGCAACCGCCTCATCGCGTCGGACCTTGCCAATCCGGATTTCGTCAAATACGCCGAAAGCTTCGGCGCCGCCGGCCGCCGCACGCGCAGCCCGGCCGAACTCGCCGCCGCGCTCAAGGCCGCCATCGCTGCCCGCGAGCCGACCTTGATCGAGGTGCCCGTCGGCCCGCTGCCATCCCCTTGGGAATTCATCCATATGCCGCGGGTGCGCGGCGAATAATGCTGGTTGCCATGAGCGGCCCGGATCGGGTTAGGTTGGCCGCAACCATGGATTTGATCACCACTACCGGGGAACTGGCCGAGGTTTGCGCGCGCATGGCGCGCCATACTTACGTGACCGTCGATACCGAGTTCTTGCGCGAGACCACCTATTATCCCCTGCTCTGCGTGGCGCAGCTGGCTTCGCCCGACGAGGCGGTGGTGATCGATGCGCTGGCGCCCGGCATCGATCTTGCTCCCTTGTTCGCTCTGATGACCGACGAGAAGGTGGTCAAGGTGTTCCACGCCGCCCGCCAGGACATCGAAATCGTCTGGAATATGGCGGCGAAGATCCCGCACCCGATCTTCGACAGCCAGGTCGCCGCCATGGTGCTCGGCTACGGCGACTCGATCTCCTACGACCAGCTGGTGCAGCGCATCACCGGCGATATGCTCGACAAGTCGCACCGCTTCACCGACTGGACCCGGCGTCCGCTGTCCGACGCGCAAGTTACTTACGCGCTCTCCGACGTCACGCATTTGCGGGCGGTCTATCTCAAGCTCGCCGCCGATCTTGCCAAGCGCCAACGCACGAGCTGGGTCGAGGCGGAGATGGCCGTGCTCACCTCGCCGGAAACCTACCGCATGGATCCGGACAGAGCCTGGGAGCGGCTCAAGAGCCGCGTGCGCAAGCCCAAGGAGCTTAGCGTTCTGATCGAGATCGCCGCCTGGCGCGAGCGCGAGGCGCAGAGCCGCGACGTGCCGCGCTCGCGCGTGCTCAAAGACGACGCGGTCGGCGACATCGCGGTGCAGGCGCCGAGCACGGTCGAGCGGCTGGGGCATTTGCGCTCACTGCCAAAAGGGTTCGAGCGCTCGCGCTGGGGCGAGGCGATCATCGAGGCGGTCAAGCGCGGGCTCGAGCGCGATCCCAAGACGCTGCCGCGGCTGGAGCGATTCCGCTCGGCGCCGAACGGCGCCGCCACCGTCGAACTTCTCAAAGTGCTGCTGCGCATGACTGCCGAGCGGCACGGCGTCGCCGCCAAGGTGATCGCCACGGTGGACGAACTCGACCGCATTGCCGCCGACGACGAGGCCGACGTGCCGGCACTGAAAGGCTGGCGGCGCGAACTGTTCGGCGAAAAAGCGCTCGCGCTCAAGCACGGCAAGCTGGCGCTCGCGGTCGACAAGGGCCGGGTGGTGGCGGTGGAGAAAAACGAGACGGTCCCCTCATGTTAGCTGAGGGCCTATGACATCAGATAAATTTGCAACTAAATTGAAATTAGGCAGGAATTATTTTTTAAAATCTCCGCCGTAATGAGTATCAAGTTACCGTAGTCCAATCGGCATTCATCGGCTTAGTCAGGCCATGTCTCATCCGGACGGAGTCCATGCCGCAGCAAATTGTCCGCAGTGTCGGGCCCTGATGGTTCATGTCGCGATAACGCCCCATCCGGTCGTGCGCAACATGCAGCGAAACATTTACCTTTGTTCGCCTTGCAACCGCACGCGGACGTATATGCTCCCGGCGGCACCGGCCTCAATCGATAGTGTCGTCAGCCCCGCACAACCGCAACTCCAGCGTGGGCACGCGTGATCGATGTTCGAGCGCAGACAAGACATTCGCGTTTCGACATCAAAGCGTGCGCTCATTAAGTTTGGCGCGGCGGGAACTCAGATCGTTTGCAGCGTAAACGACCTGACGCCGCGCGGCGCTGGTCTCAGCGTTATTAGCAGTTTCGGTGTGCCGCGCGTTTTCCAATTGGCGATCGACGGCGAAGCCGGAACTCGGCACTGCAAAGTAATCTGGGCGGACGGCAAAAAACTCGGTGTCTCATTTGAGTAGGTATTGCGCGGCGTATTCCCATCGAGAATTGGCCGCCAGATTACGACGGCGTACTCTTAACTCTCAATCACTGGCTCTCTGCCGACCAGCCTTGCGAGCTGGCGCAGGCGGCCGAACAGCCGGTCGCTGCCGAGCGGCGCGTAGCGGCCGGGCAAGGTCAGCACCAATTTGCCGCGCCGCACCCGCATCGGCGTCTTCGGCAGCACGCCGCCCTGGCCCGCGGTGATGATGTAGGCGACCCGCATTGAGGCGCCGAGCACGCGCGCGCGATCGAGCATGCGGGTGGTGGCGAGTTCGCGCAGGCGCGGCGACAGGTCCTCCTCGCTCAAGCCGGCGTGGCGGAAATAGACCGACAATGCGAGATAGGCGCGGCTCGGATGATCGACCGCGACAAAGGCGCCATGCGCGATGATGTTCATCGACTGCTCGCCACGATAGTCGGGATGCGCGCGCCAGCCGATATCGGCCAGCAGGCAGGCGGCGTGGCGCAGCCGGCGCTCATCGGCGGTTTCGTCCAGGCCGGAGGACGCCATGAAGCGGTCGGTCCAATCGATCAGTTCCTCGCCGTGGTGCGGCGAGCGCGAGCGCAGCACGTTGAGATCGGCGGCCGCCGAGATCAGTGGATCGCGCCCGCGCTCCTGCGGCTTGAGCAGCGAATAGAGTAGCCCCTCGCGCACGCCGAGCACGGAGATGATCACCTGCTTCGGCTTGATCGTGCGCACCAGGTGTTCCATCACCAGCGCGGCATAGGCGAGCAATGGCCGGCGGGCGGCGTTGACGACTTCGATCTTGGACAGCGTCTCGGTGTCGACCCGGTGTACCAACCGCGAGAACTCCAGCGCCTCGCGTGCGGAAATGCGGTAATTGTGCATCACATGGAACGGGTAACCGGTCTGCCACATGTGCAGCCGCGCCAGCGCGCGCCAGGTGCCGCCGACCGCGTAGAAGGTGCGGCCCTCGCCCTCGTGCAGCATGTCGAGGTCTTCGAACGACTCGTCAACGAATTTTTCGGCCTTCTTGAGCGACCGTCCGGCGATGTCCTGCAAGGCCAGCCCACCAAGCGGCAGTGTCACGCCGCCGCGCACGCGCGAGCCGTGCACGTCGATCAGTTCGAGCGAGCCGCCGCCCAAGTCGCCGACGATGCCGTCCGGCTTGTGGATTCCGGACACGATGCCGAGCCCAGTGAGATGGGCTTCGCGTTTGCCCGACAGGATGGTGATCGGCGTTCGGCTAATGCGCGTTGCCTCCTCGATAAAGGCGCGGCCGTTGCGCGCGTCGCGGCAGGCGGCGGTGGCGATCGCCCAGATCTTGCGCACATGCAAGGTGTCGCACAGCGCGCGGAAGCGCTTGAGCGTCTCCAGCGCGGTGTCGATGGCGGCCGGCGCCAGCAGGCCGGTGGTTTGCACCTGGCGGCCGAGGCCGGCCAACACTTTTTCGTTGAAAATCGGCGTCGGCGAGCGCGTCAGCCCTTCATAGATGACGAGGCGGACTGAGTTCGAGCCGATATCGATGACCGCGATCGGCGGCCCGTGATCGAGCCGGCCCTTGGCCGAATTGATGGCGGCATGAGGATGCAGGACTGCGCCGGAACGCTTACGCCCCGTCGACGAGGCGGCGTATAAGGTTGCGCGGTGAGGATTCTTTGAGCGATTTCCCACGGCCCGATAGGCTCGGATTAGTCATGAAATACTTGTGGGCGTTGAATGGTTCCTCGCCCGGCGCGGCCTTTATGCGCGTGGAACTGCCGTCCGGCAAGACCTTCCAACTTTGCTCGTTATCCTTGAAGTTTGCGACCATGATCTGGCCGAGAACCTGCTCGTGCACGGTCGGATTGAGAATCGGGCACAGCACTTCGACTCGCCGGTCGAGGTTGCGCGGCATCATGTCGGCCGACGAAATATAGAGCGCCGCTTTCGGGTGCGGCAGTGCGTTGCCCGAGCCGAAGCAATAGATGCGGCCGTGTTCCAGGAAGCGGCCGACGATGGATTTGACCCGGATATTGTCGGACAGGCCCGGCACGCCCGGGCGCAGGCAACAGATGCCGCGCACCACCAGATCGACGTCGACGCCGGCGCTCGACGCATCGTAGAGCGCGTCGATGATCCCGGGATCGACCAGCGCATTCATCTTCATCCAGATCGCCGCCGGCTTGCCGGCCTTGGCGTTGGCAGCTTCCTGCGCGATATGATCGAGAACGCGTTTGCGCAGGTTGATCGGCGAGATCGCCATCTTCTCCAACTCGCCGGGATCGGCATAGCCGGTGATGTAGTTGAAGATGCGCGCCACGTCGCGTCCGATCACAGCGTCGGCCGTGAAGAACGAGAGATCAGTGTAGATGCGCGCTGTGACTGGATGATAATTGCCGGTGCCGGCATGGATGTAGGTCGCGAGCGCCGCGCCCTCGCGGCGCACCACCAAAGACAGCTTGGCGTGGGTCTTCAGTTCGATGAAGCCGTAGACCACTTGCACACCAGCACGTTCGAGATCGCGCGCCCAGCGGATATTGGCCTCTTCGTCGAAACGCGCCTTCAATTCGATCAGCGCGGTGACCGATTTGCCGGCCTCGGCCGCTTCAACCAGCGTCTTGACGATCGGGGATTGGCGGACGTGCGGTACAGTGTCTGCTTGATGGCGACCACGTCGGGATCGCGCGCCGCCTGCTGGAGGAACTGCACCACCACGTCAAAGGATTCGTAAGGGTGGTGGACGATCAGATCCTTCTGCCGGATGGCGGCGAAGCAGTCGCCGCCGTGGTCGCGGATGCGCTCGGGATAGCGTGGATTGTACGGCACGAATTCGAGGTCGGGCCGGTCAAGCCGGTTGAGCTGGGACAGGTCGTTGAGCGCGAGCACGCCGTCGACCAGAAACACTTCGTCGTCCGCCACCGCCAGCGCGCGCTGCACGAAGTTGCGCAACTCCACCGGCATGTTGGTATCGAGCTCGAGCCGGATCACCGAGCCGCGCCGCCGCTGCTTGAGCGCGGTTTCGTACAGCCGCACCAGGTCTTCCGCCTCTTCTTCGATTTCCACTTCCGAATCGCGGATGGCGCGGAAGCCGCCCTGCCCCTTGACGCTGTAGCCGGGGAATAGGCGGCCGATGAACAGCGCGGTCGCCTCCTCGAGCGTAATCAGCCGGATGCCCTGGTCGCTGCCGCTCGGCAACTTGATGAAGCGATCGATCTTCTGCGGCATGCGGATGAGCGCGTTCATTGTCCGGCCATCCTTGGCGCGCGACAGCTGCAACGCCATAGAGAAGGCGAGATTGGGAATGAACGGAAACGGGTGCGCCGGGTCGATGGCGAGCGGCGTCAGCAGCGGAAATACGTGGGTTAGGAAGCGCTCCTCGAGCCAGACGCGCTCGGCCTTCTTGAGGTCCTTGCCGTCCACCAGAACGACTCCGACGGTCGCCAGCGCCGGCCGCAATTCCAGCCAGCGCTTCTGCTGATCGCTGGCGAGCTGCGATACCGCCTCGCCGATCCGCGTGAGCTGCTCGTTCGGGGTGAGCCCGTCCGGACTCTGGGTCGTGATGCCTTGCCGCACCTGGCCCTTGAGGCCGGCGACGCGCACCATGAAGAATTCATCGAGGTTGTTGGCCGAGATCGACAGGAAGCGCACCCGCTCCAGCAGCGGATGGCTCTCGTTGCCGGCCTCTTCCAGGACCCGGCGGTTGAAATGCAGCCAGGACAATTCCCGGTTAATGAATCGCTGCGGTTGCGACCACAAATCCGCGCTCGGTGCGGAACCGGGGGTCGCGGCAGCAACGTCTCGGTCGGCGGCCGAAGCGATTTCCTCAACCAGTGCAATAGCTTGTGCGCGATCTGCCATTGTAATGAAGGCCTGAAAGGCCGAATCCCTAACCGATAAAAATGGCCGGCGGATGACAGTTCGCGCCAGGAAGGCGGTGCGCGTCAAGTCTGACGCGGAACTGAGCTTAAGGTCCCCGGAACAGCTCGGCGGCCAGCGCCCGCGTCACCGGGCGGTGCTGGCGCATGGACTCTTCGTCGAGCCGCGCGACCGCGGCGCGGGCGCCCACGAAGGATCGCTCGATTCGGTTCACCAGATAGTTCACCAGCCCCTCGTCAACGGTGAGCTGGCGGTCGGCGCCGAGTTTGACGATCAGCGAGCGCAATAGCGCGTCGTCCGGCGCGGTCAACGCGACGCTCGGCAGCGCGCGCAGGCGCGAGGCGAGATCGCGGATCGCCACCGGAAAGGTCGCCAGCGGCGAGCGCGAGGTGATGAGGACAAAAGCACCCTCCTCGCGCGCGAGATTGATCAGATGAAACAGCGCACGTTCGTCGAGCCCGGCGAACGTCAGATCCTCGAGCACCAGTGCGCCGGTGGCCAAGGCCGCCGGCAGATCGCTATCCCCGAGCAACTTCGCCGCCAGCACGCGCGCGCCCGCCGCTTCCGCCCAGATCGCAGCGAGATGACTCTTGCCCGAGCCTTCCGGCCCGATCAGCGCCACGATGCGGTCCGGCCAATCCGGCCAGCGCTCGATCAGCGCCAGCGCCGCGGCGTTCGACGGCCCGGCCAGGAAATCCTCGCGCGCGAAGCTTTCAGCATGATCGAGCGCGAGTACGAGCTGACGCGGACTGGCTGGCATGCCGTTCACGCCGACGGCTCCCCGGTGTAGAGCGAGCTTTCGCGATAGCGCTGCAACGCAAAGCGCACCAGCACGCCGATGGTGGCGGCGAGCGGCACCGCCACCAGCAGGCCGACGAAGCCGAACAAATAGCCGAAGGCGAGCAGCGCGAAGATCAGCCAGGCCGGATGCAATCCGACGCTCTCGCCGACCAGCTTGGGCGCCAGCAGATTGCCTTCGAGGAATTGGCCGACCAGGAACACGCCGAGCACCATCAGGATCGAACTATAGTCCGGCCAGAATTGTGCCACCGCGACACCGAGCGCGAGGATCAGGCCAGTCATCGAGCCGACATAAGGAATGAAGGTAATGACGCCGGAAATCAGCCCGATCAGCAGGCCGAAATTGAGGCCGCTCAACGTGAGCGCCACCGCATAGAACGAGCCGAGAATCAGGCAGACCGCGGTTTGTCCTCGCACGAAGCCGGCAATGGCGGCGTCGATCTCGCGCGCGAGCTGGCGCACGGTTTCGCGTTGGTTGACCGGGATCCAGCTGTCGGCGGTACGGATCATGCGGTGCCAGTCGTAGATCAGATAGAACGCGACCACCGGCGTCACCACCACCAGCGAGAACAGCGAGACCAGCGCGCGGCCGCCCGACCACAGCGATTTCAGGAAGGCGGTGAGCCAGCCCACCCCTTGCGTCACCAGATCGCCGATCGATTTGTCGGCATTGAAGTTGGTGCCCAAGATTTTCTGCAGCCACGGCCGGCTCGGATCGCTGAGCAGCGATTGCAGCCGCGTCACGTAACCGGGGATGTTTTCGATGAAGGAGGACAGCTGGCCGGCCAGGATCGGCGCCACCAACAGGATGATGATGACGATCGCCATCACCACCAAGGTGATGATTGCCAGCGCGGCGGCCATCCGGTTGACGCCCAAGCGTTCGAGCCGGTCGGTGACCGGCGTGAGCAGATAGGCGATGGCCGCGCCGGCGATGAACGGCAGCAGGATCTCGCTCAGCAGCGACAGCATCAGCACGAGCACGGCGAGCGCCGCCAGCCAGAACATCACCTGCCGCTCGAAGGTCAGGCCGCCGCCCTTCGGCGGTTCGGGACGCGGATGCGGCTTGGCGCGCGGGCTCACGGTCCGGCCGCCGTCGTGTTCATATGGCGGACCCATTCGGCGACATAGGCGGCCACCGACAGCAGGGTCAGAATGGCGACCAGGCCCATGAGAATAAGCGTGAGCATCGGCCATTCGTAGTTGAAGCCGAGCGAGCCGAGCACCACGCAGGCGAACACGATCTGCGCCACCGTGTTGAGCTTGGAGACCAGCAGCGGCTTGATCTTGAGCGGGCTGCCGACCACCCACGCCAGCATGATGCCGCCGACGATCAAGATGTCGCGCGACACCACCAGGATGACCAGCCAGCGCGGGATCTGGTTGTTGATGCCGAGCGTGAGGTAGATCGAGACGATCAGCGCCTTGTCGGCGAGCGGATCGAGATAGGCGCCGAGCACGGTGGTCATGCCGAAGCGCTTGGCGAGAAAGCCGTCAATGGCGTCGCTGACGCCGGCGACCAGGAACAGCACGAAGGCGATCCACATGGCGCCGGGCGTCGCAATCGCCCAGACCACGATCGGCACCAGCAGAATGCGCGCCAGCGTAATGAGGTTCGGAATACTCAAGGCAATCCCGGCTGTGGACTTTAGCCCCGGCTGGTTCTCCCCGAACGCGCCGGCGATTTCGGCAGAGTATAACGGTGCTCGGACCATTGCGCGACTTGCGATTTCCGCGTAGGACCCCGGCGTTGGAGCGGCCCATCATGACAGAAAAGGAGCGCGGCCTCACTTACGCGCAAGCCGGCGTCGATATCGATGCGGGCAACCGGATGGTGGAGTTGATCAAGCCGCTGGTGCGCGCCACCGCGCGCGTCGGGGCGGACGCCGAAATCGGCGGCTTCGGCGGGTTGTTCGACCTCAAACCTCTGGGGTTCAAGGATCCGGTCCTGGTGGCTGCCAATGACGGCGTCGGCACCAAGGTCAAGATCGCCATCGAGACTAGCCGCCACGACACCATCGGCATCGATCTGGTCGCCATGAGCGTGAACGACCTGGTGGTGCAAGGCGCCGAGCCGTTGTTCTTCCTCGACTACTACGCCTGCGGCAAGCTCGAGCCGGAAGTCGGCGCCGCCGTGGTCGCCGGCATTTCGGTCGGCTGCAAGGAGGCCGGCTGCGCGCTAATCGGCGGCGAGACCGCCGAGATGCCCGGGCTTTATCAGGGCGACGATTACGATCTCGCCGGCTTCGCGGTCGGCGCCGTCGAGCGCGGTGCGCTGCTGCCGCGCAGCGATATCGCCGACGGCGACGTCATCATCGGGCTCGCCTCCTCCGGCGTACATTCCAACGGCTTTTCGCTGGTGCGCAAAGTCGTCGCCAAGTCGGGACTCATCTGGTCGACGCCGGCGCCATTCGCAACCGACCAGTCGCTCGGCAAAGCGATCCTCACGCCGACCCGCATTTATGTGAAGTCGTGCCTCGCCGCGATCCGCGCGACCAATGCCGTCAAAGGCTTCGCGCATATCACCGGTGGCGGCTTTCCCGACAACATCCCGCGCGTGCTGCCGATAGGCCTGGGCGCGCGCATCGATCTTAAGCGCGTGTCGGTGCTGCCGGTGTTCAAGTGGCTGGCCGGCGAAGGCGGCGTCGCGCAGAACGAAATGCTGCGGACTTTCAACTGCGGCATCGGCATGATCGTGATCGCCGCGCCCAAGGACGCCGCCGCTGTGGCACAAGCTTTCGCGGCCGCTGGAGAAAAAGCGGTCACCATCGGCAGTGTGGTTCGCGCGACGGGCGACGCACGCGTCGTCTATGATGGTACTCTCGATCTTGGGTGATGCATGAGCCGCAAGCGCGTCGCCGTTCTGATCTCCGGCCGCGGCTCCAATATGGCGGCGCTGATCGAGGCGGCGAAGGACAAGAATTATCCGGCCGAGATCTCGCTGGTGCTGTCGAACAATGCCGACGCCGGCGGGCTCGCCGCCGCGCGCGCGGCCGGCATCGCCACCGAGGTGGTCGATCACACCGCCTTCGGCAAGGACCGCGCCGCGTTCGATGCCGCGATGCAGGCGGTGCTCGCGAAACACCGCATCGACATCGTCTGTCTCGCCGGCTTCATGCGCCTGCTTACGCCCGGCTTCGTCGCGCATTGGCCGCAGCGCATGCTCAATATCCATCCGGCATTGCTGCCCGCCTTCAAGGGTCTCGATACCCACAAACGCGCGCTCGAAGCGGGCACGAAAGTCCATGGCGCCACAGTGCATTTCGTGACGGCGGAGCTCGATGCCGGCCCGATCATAGTCCAGGCCGCTGTTGCAGTGCGAAAAGAGGACGACGAAACGGCGCTCGCCGCGCGTGTGCTCAGCCAAGAGCACCGCATCTATCCGTTGGCCCTCAAACTATTGGCCGAGGGCCGCATTCGTATCGAAAACGGCCGCTGCTTCATCGATGGCGTGCCGGCGCCCGACAGCGCATCGCTCGTTCCCTCAGCTTGATTTGCCCTACACATCATCGTGAGTAGTGCACCGGGTCGCGGTGTTTAATGTCGTGAAGCCACTAATCACCGTAGCGACATTTTGCCGGGAGTAAACTGAATGTTTGGAAAGACAAGCAACGGGCCGAAACTGCTGTTTCCGGGTTTGGCGGGTTTTTACGCGGCGGTTTCGGATCTTTGGTATCCGATGATCCGGATTACCGTCGGCGCCTGTCTTTATGTGCATGTCTGGCCAAAGCTGCACAACCCTTCCGCCATCGCTGCGTTCTTGGCCAAAGCAGGATTTGTTCCCGGCACCTTCTTTGCCTATGCCGCCATCTTCCTGGAAACGATCGGTGCAACCTGCGTCATCCTCGGCCTGTTCACGCGCTTCTTCGCCGCGGCGATCTCGATCGAATTGGCGTGCATCACATTCATCTATATGCCGCCACAAGGCTGGGGGCGTATGGAGCCGACGTTCATTTGGGGCATCGTGATGTTCGCCATCGCATTACGCGGCGCCGGCCCCTACTCGCTCGACCGCAAGATCGGCAAGGAGCTTTAAAGGCGGGGGCCATTGCCCACATAGACATTTTGCCTTGCGGGTTCGCGTGCGGTGCGACCGGCGCACTGGCTTGCCAGGTGTTCGGCAAAATTGTCAGACTAAAAGCAACAACAAATCTACCTGGGGAGAGAACGCCTATGACAGAACGATCATCACATCCGCTGCTGTCCTGCACCGACGGCATCGCCACTGGAATGTCCGACACGGTGCTGCTGGTCGGCCGCCTGCTGATTGCGGCCGTCTTTTTAATGACGGTCACGACCGGCGGACCCGCGCCCGCCTACCTCAAGTCCATCAACTTCATCATGCCGGACTTGATGAGCGTGTTGGCGCATGTGGTCGAGTGGCTCATTATCGTTTCACTGGTGCTCGGCATCGCAACACGCTACGGCGCGCTGCTCGCGTTCATCTTTGTCGTAATTGCCTTTGTGACTGCGCACCTTTATTGGCAGTTTCCACAATCGGCGCAGGGCGTGCAATACATCTTCCTCAGCAAGGATCTCGCCATTGCCGGCGGCGCTCTCGTGCTGTTCGTGAGTGGCGCAGGCCGTTTCAGCGTCGACAAGATGCTGGTAGGCAAGAGCTGACGCCCGCTACGGCGCGCGCCGCTTGATCCACACCTTGTTGTCGTGGAAAGCGGCGCCGCCATAGGGCGCGATCGAATCCGCACCGGTCAGCGAATTGATGCCGCAGCCGTCGGCATAGGCCGAATTCGGCCAGATCGATTCCGCGATCAGCACGCCGCGCCGCACGCCGTCGAAAATCTTGGCGTGCAGGCGCACCTCGCCGCGCGTGTTGCCGAGCACGACATAATCGCCGTCGCCGATCCCGTGCACCTTGGCGTCGTCGGGGTGGATCAGCACGGTCGGCCGTTTCTCCTGCGCCAGCGAGGTCGGCGTTTCGTTGAAGGTCGAGTTGAGGAAGCCGCGCGCGGGCGACGTCGCAAGGCGGAATGGATACGCGTCGTCGGCCTGCTCGATCGACGTCCAGTGGTCCGGCAGCGCCGGCATGGCGGCGATCGGTCCGCTCTTGTACGGACTGCGGAACGGCACGTTGTCCCAATCCGGCTTGAAGCGAAACTTGCCGCCGGGCCAGTTGAAGCCGTCGAGAAAATGCGCCTTGCGGAACGGCGGCTGGCAGTCGAGCCAGCGGTTGGCCTCGAGATCGGCGAGCGTGCCGCGCTTCGACACTTGCAGCATCTGGTCGATCAATTCGCGCGGGCTCATCGCAAAGCCGCGGTGCTCGACGCCCAGCCGCTTGGCCAGCGCCGCGAGCACCTCGTGGTTGTTGCGGCATTCGCCCGGCGGCTCGATCAGTTTCGGTCCGAGGATGAGATATTGATGGCCGCCGCCGCGGTAGATGTCGTCATGTTCCAGGAACGTTGTCGCCGGCAGCATCAAATCGGCCATTTTGGCCGTCTCGGTCATGAATTGCTCGTGCACGCACACGAAAAGATCCTCGCGCGCAAAGCCGCGCTTGACCTGGTTCTGATCGGGCGCGACCGAAAGCGGGTTGGTGTTCTGCACGATCATCGCCGTCACCGGTGGCCCGCCATGCAGCGCTTCAGCGTCGCCGGTGAGGATCGCACCGATGCGCGACTGGTCGAGCATGCGCACCGAGCGATCCCAGACGTCGAGGCCTTCGATCAGCGTCTTGTCGAGCTTGTATATGTCGGCGTTGATGTGGAAGGCGCCGCCGCCGTCCAGCTGCCAGGCCCCCGTCACCGCGGCGATGCAGCTCGCCGCATGCATATTGGCAGCGCCGTTGCGCGAGCGCGAGAAGCCGTAGCCGAGCCGGAAAAAGGCGCGTTTGCGCTCGCCGATCAGCTTCGCAAATTCCTCGATCGTCGCGACCGGCGTGCCGGTGATGGCGGAGGCCCACACCGGATCGCGGGCGCGCAAATGCGCCTCGAGCTCGCGCGGCGCATCAGTGTATTTGTTCAGATAATCCCAATCCGCCTTGCCGTCGCGGAACAGGCAATGCATCACCGCGCAGGCGAGCGCGCCGTCGGTGCCCGGCTTCACCAGCACCGGCAGGTCGGCCTGCTCCATGGTGCCGTTCATGTAGATGTCGACCGCCGCGATCTTGGCGCCGCGCTCCTTGCGCGCGCGCACCGCGTGCGTCATCACATTGACCTGAGTGCTGACTGCATTCGTGCCCCAGATCACCACCAGATCGGATTTCGCCATCTCGCGCGGATCGACGCCGGCGACGGTGCCGGTGCCGGCGGCAAACCCGGCATAGGCCGGGTTGACGCAGATCGAGGAATGGAAGCCGGAATATTTCTTGGCGTGGCGCAGCCGGTTGATGCCGTCGCGCATCACAAGGCCCATGGTGCCGGCGTAATGGTAAGGCCACACGGACTGCGCGCCATGGCGCTGCTCGGCAGCCACAAACTTTTCCGCGACCAGATCGAGCGCGTCATCCCAGGAGATTTGGCGCCACTCGCCCGCACCTTTTGCGCCGATGCGTTGCAGCGGATGCAGCAGCCGGTCCTTGTGATGCTCGCGCTCGGCATAGCGCGCGACCTTGGCGCAGATCACGCCGGCGGTGTAGTCGTTGTCCTTGGAGCCGTGCACGCGGCCGATGGTGCGCTCGTCGATCAGCTCGACCTCGAGCGCGCAGGTCGACGGGCAATCGTGCGGGCAGGCGGAGTAGCCGATCCGCGATACCACTTTGCTCGGCCGTGCCGTCTGGTTCATCGTGCCTCGATGATGGCCTATGCCTCTTCCAGCGCTATGTGGTGCCGGCGCCGCCACACATAGCCGTACGCCACGACCAGAATCGCGCTAGCAATCTGCGCGGCGAGCGCGACATGGTCCGGCGAAAAGCCGTTGACGATGCCTAGCACGAACGGGTCGCTGGCGAAAATGCCACCCGCCACCCAGCCGAGAATCGCTGCGCCGCCCCATACCAGCACGCGAAACCGCTCCAGCAAAGCGAGGATGATGGCGCTGCCGGCAATCACCATCGGGATGCTGATCGCCAGGCCGAGCGTGAGCAGCAGGTATTGGCCCTTGGCGACGGCGGCGACCGCGATCACGTTGTCGAGGCTCATCACGATGTCCGCGATCACCACGATACGCACCGCGCGCCACAGGTCCTCGACCGCCTCCGGCGTGTCCTCCGCGTCGTGCCGCTGCGGCGCCAGCAACTTGATGGCGATCCAGATCAGCGCCGCCGAGCCGGCCAGCATGAGATAGGGCAGCGTCAACAGCTTGGAGACGACTCCGGTGAACACGATCAGCAGCAGCGCGGCGAAGCCGGCGCCGATCACCATGCCCCATAACCGCTCGCGCGGCGGCAGCGCGCGGCAGGCGAGCGCGATCACCACGGCGTTGTCGCCGGACAAAAGAATATTGACCCAGACGATCTGAAATGCGGACAGCCAGAAGGCCGGCGAACTGAACTCCGATCCGAGAGAAGTCCAGCTCACGTCATCGCCCTACCCGACGATCTCGTTTTCCGAGAAGAACTGCGCGATCTCGCGCCGCGCGGTGTCCAGCGCGTCAGACCCGTGCACGGAATTCTCGCCGATCGACTTGGCATGCACCTTGCGGATGGTGCCGGGTGCGGCCTTGGCCGGATCGGTGGCGCCCATGAGCTCGCGATAGCGCGCGATGGCGTTGTCGCCTTCGAGCACCTGCACCACCACTGGCCCCGACACCATGAAGTCCACCAGTTCGCCGAAGAACGGCCGCTCGCGATGCACGGCATAGAATGTCCGCGCCTGCGGCAGCGAAATGCGCAGGCGCTTCTGCGCGACGATGCGCAGACCCGCGGCCTCGATCATGGCGTTGATGGCGCCGGTCAGGTCGCGCGCGGTCGCATCGGGTTTCAGGATCGAAAAGGTGCGCTCGAGCGCCATCGGGTCATCCTTTACTGATATTGATCGGAGAGTTCAGCGGCATTGATTGGAGCGACGAACTCGCGCGGCTTATACCGGGGGGCGTTTCGCGCGGCAAGATCGCGCGTTTTTGTACCGGTTTCGCTATGATTTGGCGCGCCACAGGAGCGATGCATGAAGGCCCGTTACCAGATGTTCGCCGGCTATAATGCCTGGTGCAACGAGCGGCTCTATGCCGCTGCCGCCGCCGTGGCGGATGTCGATTACCGCGCCAACCGCGGCGCCTTCTTCAAGTCGCTGCACGGAACCCTCAATCATCTGCTGGTCGGCGACCGCATCTGGATAAAGCGGTTCACCGGCGTAGGCGAGGCGCCCGCGAGCCTCGACGCCATCCTGTATGACGACTTCGCGAGCTTGCGCGCCGCGCGCCGCAGTGAGGACAAGCTCATCAGCCGCTATATCGCGCGCCTGAGCGAGAGCGATCTTGCCGGCACGCTGCGCTACCGCACGGTGGTGCGGCCGCAGACCGTCGAGCAGGCGCTGGCGCCGGCGCTTGATCATTTCTTCAACCACCAGACCCACCACCGTGGCCAGGCGCACGCGTTGCTCTCCTCGATCGTCGGCAACGACGCGGCGCCCAGTTTCGACCTGATCATCTACCAGCGCGAGACCGGCCAGGGCGGACTGCGCAAATTGGACTGAGGGGTTGCGCCGCGCGCCGCGCTCGGTCAAAAGGCGCGGGCCATGCTTGTCATCGACGATCTCACCGTCCGCATTGCCGGCCGCGCGCTTTTGGAAGGCGCCTCCGCCCGCATCATCCCCGGCGCCCGGGTCGGCCTGGTCGGCCGCAACGGATCCGGCAAGACCACGTTGTTCAACGTGATCGCGGGCGACATGTCGCCCGAGCACGGCTCCATCGAGCTGCCGCCGCGCTGGCGCATCGGGCGGCTGGCGCAGGAGGCGCCCAACGGGCCGGAGAGCCTGCTCGAGGTCGTGCTGAAGGCGGATCGCGAACGCAGCGCGCTGCTGACAGAAGCCGAAACCGCAAACGATCCCCATCGCATCGCCGAGATCCAGACCCGGCTCGCCGATATGGGTGCGCACGCCGCGCCCGCGCGCGCCGCATCGATCCTGTCGGGCCTGGGGTTCTCCAACGCCGACCAGGCACGCCCCTGCTCGGAATTTTCCGGCGGCTGGCGCATGCGGGTGGCGCTCGCCGCCACGTTGTTCGCCGAGCCCGATCTGCTGATGCTGGACGAACCGACCAACTATCTCGATTTGGAAGGCACGCTCTGGCTGCAGGATCATCTGGCGCGCTATCCGCACACCATGATGATCATCAGCCACGACCGCGACCTGCTGGACAACGCGGTCGACCAAATCCTTTCGTTGGAAGGCAAGAAGCTCACGCTCTATCACGGCAGCTATTCCGACTTCGAACGCCTGCGCAGCGAGCGCATGGTGCTCGACCAGAAGATGATCAAGAAGCAGGACGCGCAGCGCAAGCATCTGCAGGCTTTCGTCGACCGCTTCCGAGCCAAAGCCACCAAGGCGCGGCAGGCGCAGTCGCGCATCAAGATGCTGGCCAAGATGCAGCCGATCAATGCGCTGGTGACCGACGAGGTGCGCCCGATTCATTTTCCGGAGCCGGGTAAGCTTTTGTCGCCGCCGATCATCGCTACCGACGATGTCGCGGTCGGCTACGAGCCCGGCCATCCGGTGCTGTCCGGCCTCACGCTGCGCATCGACAATGACGACCGCATTGCCTTGCTCGGCTCCAACGGCAACGGCAAATCCACGCTGGTCAAGCTGCTGGCCGGCCGGCTCACGCCCGAGCATGGCACGGTGACGCGCGCCGCGACCCTTAAAGTTGGCTATTTCGCCCAGCACCAGCTCGACGAACTGGACGAGGATCGAAGCCCCTACGACCACGTCCGCGATCTGATGCCGGATCAACCTGAAGCCAAGGTGCGCGGGCGCGCCGGCGCGATCGGATTTTCCGGGCTTGCCGCCAACAACGCCGTGAAGACGCTCTCCGGCGGCGAAAAGGCGCGGCTGCTGATGGGGCTTGCGACCTTCGCCGCGCCGCAGCTTATCATTCTCGACGAGCCAACCAACCATCTCGACATCGACAGCCGCGCCGCGCTGGTCGAGGCGATCAACGACTATCCGGGCGCGGTGATCTTGGTGTCGCACGACCGCTATCTCTTGGAAGCCTGCGCCGACCGGCTCTGGCTGGTCGCGGGCGGCAAGGTCGCGCCGTTCGACGGCGATCTCGACGATTACCGGCGCATGGTGCTTGCCGGAGAGAGCCAAGGAATTACGGTCGGGTCAAAATCATCAGCGCGCGTCGATCCGGTGCAAGCCCGCCGCGCTGCGGCCGACAAGCGCGCGGAGACGGCGCCGCTGCGCAAGCGGATCTCGCAAGCCGAGGTCGTGATCGCGCAGCTCACGCGCCAGCTTCACAAGCTCGACAACACGCTCGCCGACGGCGCGTTGTTCGCAAGCGATTCGGCGCGGGCCGCCGAGCTGTCAAAGACCCGTGCCCAGGTGGTGGCGGCGATCGCCAAGGCCGAAGAGGAATGGCTCGCCGCAAGCGCGGCGCTGGAGACGGCCTGAATCCTAGGCCACGCTACTGCACGTAGGGGCGCTCGATCTCGCGGGTGGCGGTTTTCGGCTTAACCGGCTTTTTAGCTTTTTGCTTTTTCACCGGCGACTTAGCCGAAGGCGGCGGCTCGGGCGCGCGGTCGACGATCTTCAGCCGGCCGGCGTCGAAGGTATAGATGCCAGGCCAGGTGCCGGTCAGGTAGGTGAGCACGACCTTGCGGTCGCCGTTGTCTCCGGCGCTGATATTGACGTTGCCGGGAAGACCGGCTCGCCGCACCACGTCACATTCAGTCATGCCGAGCGCGATGCCGCCCGCGGTCACCGGCCCGCCGCCCTGCTGGTCCTGCGGGGGGGCGTTGGGGTTGGCCGCGACGGGGGCGGCTGCCGGCATCGGAGCGCTGGCGAGATCGCCGGCCATGGAGCCGACCGGCTGGTCGGGCGGCGGGGCTGACGCAGCTGCCGGAGCCGGGGCCGGTGGCGCTTCCGCCAAGGCAGGCGCGCCGCATCGGCCATCCGCGCCGACCAACTCTTCCGGAGCGACCGGCCCGCGCGGATTGAGTTGGACATTGTTGTCTGTGACGCTGGCACGTGCCCAGCTGGGCTTGGCCAACAAGTTCACAGGCTTGGAGAACCAGCCGCCCTCGTTCTGGTCCTGGAACACCTGCAGCGAGTTTTTGCAGCCGGCGACGGCCATGGTGAGCCCGGCGGCACACACAATGAGCGCGATCCTGGTAACGGCGCGACAGCGCAAAACGATCTCCCTCGGGCGGTCTATCCGCTTGTCCCTTAATAGGTATTTTGCGTCATCACGATGGCGGCCACAAGCCGAGAGCCGTTGGCCGATAGGGCATTGGCTCATGGGCCATTGGCCAGTCCTCGACACTCACGCCTTCTTCGTCCAGCGCCCCTGCTCGTCCGGCTGCCAATAGGTCGCCTCAAAGCCCTTCGCCTTGGCGTCGCTCCATTGCGCGCGCGCGGCAGCGACCGCCTCTTCATCCTCGCCGTTGAACATAAGCACGATGCGCTGATAGGCCCCGGCGTCGGCCGGCAACGGCGCGCCGTCGATCAGGAAGCGCACCGTGGCGCCGTTCGGGTTGCCGTCATTGGGGGTGAGCAGCACCGGCTGCACGGCGGCATCCGGCTCGCGCCAGGCGCCGTGCGGCAGGAAGCCGTCGTCGCGGTAGGTCCATAAGTGCGCGTCGAGCGCCTCGATGCGCTCTTCCGACGCGCCCTGCACGATCACCCTCCAACCGCGCTCGAGCGAGCGCTCCAGCAGCCCCGGCAGCACGCCTTCCAGTTTCTGGCCTTGCAGATGGTAGAAGAGGATTTCGGTCATGGCCCATCCTAAGCCGGATCGCCGCTCGCGCCCTCACCGCTCGTAATAATCCTTCACCAGCCGGTCCAAGAGCCGCACGCCCCAGCCCGAACCCCAGCTTTTGTTGATGTCGGTCTGACGACTATCGAAGCCGGTGCCGGCGATGTCGAGATGCGCCCAGGGTGTCTTTTCGGCGACGAAGCGCTGGATGAATTGCGCTGCAGTAATGGCGCCACCCCAGCGGCTGCCGCCGGTGTTCTTCATGTCGGCGAACTTGGAATCGATCATCTTGTCGTATTCGGGCGCAAGCGGCATGCGCCAGACTTTCTCGCCAGTGGCTTCGCCGGCCTTGGTCAGACGTTCGGCGAGCTTGTCGTCGTTGGTGAACATGCCGGCATATTCCTGGCCGAGCGCGACGATGATGGCGCCGGTCAGCGTCGCCAAATCGACCATGAATTTCGGCTTGAAGCGCTTGGCCGCGTACCAGATCACGTCGGCCAGGACGAGGCGGCCTTCGGCGTCGGTATTGATGATCTCGATGGTCTGGCCGGACATCGAGGTGACAATGTCGCCCGGCCGCTGCGCATTGCCGTCCGGCATGTTCTCGACTACGCCGATGACGCCGACCGCGTTGACGCGCGCCTTGCGCGCGGCCAACGCCTGCATCAGGCCGACCACACAGGCCGCGCCCGCCATGTCGCCCTTCATGTCCTCCATGCCGGCGGCCGGCTTGATCGAGATGCCGCCGGTGTCGAAACAGACGCCCTTGCCGATGAAGGCGACGGGCGCCTCGCCCGCTTTGCCGCCGTTCCAGCGCATCACCACCACCCGGCTTTCGCGCGCGGAGCCCTGGCCGACGCCGAGCAGCGCGTTCATGCCGAGCTTCTTCATGGCACGGATGTCGAGCACTTCGACCGCAACGCCGGCTTTCTTCAGCACCGCCGTGCGGCGGGCGAATTCTTCCGGGTAAAGCACGTTGGCCGGTTCGTTGACGAGATCGCGCGCCATCAGCACGCCGCCGCCGATCGCCTCGCGCGTCGCGTAGGCATTGCGCGCGGCCGCGACGTCGCCGACCGCGACCGTCACGCTGCGCTTGGCGGGCGGCTTCTCGTCCTCTTTGCGTTTGGTCTTGTAGCGGTCGAAGGCATAGGCGCGCAGGACCACGCCGAGCGCCAGGTCGGCAGCCTGCTCAGCCTTCAGCGCGCCGCCCGGCAATTCGGCGAACACGACGACCTCGCTGGCGGCAAGCGGCAGCTTGCCCATGGCGAGCCCGCCGAGCTTGAGCATGTCCTTCTGCTGCAGGGCCGCGGTCTTGCCGGCGCCGATCACCACCAGGCGCGCGACTTTTATCCCCTCCGGCACGATCAGTTCGAGCGCCGAGCCGCTCTTGCCGGTGAAGCGTTCGGCCTTGGCCGCGCGCTCCACCAGAGCTGCGGCAGGCGCAATCGCCCTGTTCGTGGCAGAGCCGAATTTGAGTCCGTCGTCGCAGAACACGACGAGAACGCCCGATACGCCTATTTTGGCCGGGGCGGCGAAGGGTGCAAACCCGAGCTTGAAGGCATCGGACATCGGCTCGATCCTTAATCCTGGAGACATCGGCGGTAGGCTGGTCCCGAGGCCCATATGGACCGCCGCGCCCCCCTCTGCAAAGCCCCAAATCGGCTGATTTCCAGGCTTTTCACCACTCCCGACGAGCCGGCCCGCTCCCAGTCGCCGCTTAAGGCCGGATTCAGCCGCCGAAATCGCCCTCGGTGGGCACGGCGCGCACCCCCTGCTTTTACTTTTTGTTGTGCATGTTCAAAGGCTTTGCCTTTGCACGGCCACTTTGTAGATGGATCAAGGTAACCCTGAATGGGAGGGGATTAGGCTGGTTGCGCTGGGCGTCCGGTAGGGGTACCGGGCAAACGGTGGGGTTTGCCGAACTGGGGACGTCGCGTCGGATGGGGTCGATCGGCCGATATATCTTCCGCACGACGTTCGGTGCGTTCCTGGTCATTTTGGTCAGCCTAACCGCCGTGATCTGGGTCACCCAGGCGCTGCACGACATCGACCTGATGACCAGCCAGGGCCAGTCGATCCTAATCTTCGTCGGCATCACCGGCATGATCATCCCGCTGCTGGTCCTGGTGATCGCGCCGATCGCGCTGTTGATCGCGGTCGCGCACGTGCTCAACAAGATGTCCACCGACAGCGAAATCATCGTGATGAACGCGTCCGGCATGTCGCCGTGGATCCTGTTCCGCGCCTTCCTGGCGACGGCGGTCGTGGTGGCGATTCTGGTGACGGTGATTAGCGCCTATTTCGCGCCCAAGGGCCTGCGCATGCTGCGCGAGTGGCTCACCGAGGTGCACGCCGACGTGGTCGGCAATCTGGTGCAGCCGGGCCGCTTCACCAACATCGCCGCCGGCGTCACCATGCGGATCCGCGAGCGGCACAGCAATGGCCAGTTGGTCGGCATCTTCCTCGACGACCAGCGCGATCCGGCGCAGCGCGTGACCGTGATCGCGGATGTCGGCGAAGTGCTCAACAGCCCGAACGGCACCTTTCTGGTCCTGCAGAACGGCATGGTGCAGCGCTTCGAGGCCAAAGAGCGCGACCCGACTATGGTGGTGTTCGACCGCTATGCCTTCGACCTCTCGACGCTGATCCCAGGGCAGCAGACGATAACCTATTCAATCCGCGAGCGTTATCTGTGGCAGCTGCTGTTTCCCGATCCGAAGGACAAGCTCTACGTCGAAGAGCCGAACCAATTCCGCGCCGAACTGCACGACCGGATGATCGCGCCGATCTATCCGATCGCCTTCACAGTGATCGCGTTCGCCTATCTGGGCGCGCCGCGCACCAACCGGCAAAGCCGCGCGATTTCGATGCTCGGCGCCGTCGGCGGCGTGACGCTGCTGCGGCTGACCGGATTCGTGTCCACCGTGTTCGGCGCCACCATTCCGTGGATGCTGGCGCTGCAATACGTGGCATTGGCGCTCGCGTTCGGCGGCGGCCTGTACGTGATCCGCCGCGGCCTGATCCTTGAACTGCCAGCCTTTATCGACAATTGGCTGGCGGCCCTCACCGAGCGCGTGATGCGGCGCGTCACCACGCAATGAGTTCATCATGGGGATGATCGGCGCAACACTCGGACGCTATTTCGGCATGCGCTTCCTGGGCGCAGTGCTACTGGTGTTCGGCGGCATATTCGCACTGGTCGCACTGGTCGATTACATCGAGACGATGCGCCGTGCCACAGATATTCCGAACGTCTCGGCGATCCTGGTGGCGAAGACGTCGCTTTACCGTGTTCCGCAGATTACCGAACGGATCATGCCGTTCTGCGTGCTGATCGGCGCGATGGTCTGCTACCTCAATTTGTCGCGGCGGCTGGAATTAGTGGTTGCCCGTTCGGCCGGCGTGTCGGCTTGGCAATTCATTTCGCCGGCGGTGATCGTGGCCTTCCTGCTCGGTGTGATCGCCACCACCGCTTACAATCCGCTCTCAGCGATCATGCAGGAGCAATCGAAACGCTACGAGGCGATTCTGTTCGGCAACAAATCGAACGACTTGCACGGCGGCGGCCCGTTCTGGACCAGCCAGCGCAGCGGCGAAGGCCAAGCCATCATCAACGCCAAGGCCAGCCGCGACCAGGGCGTAAACCTCAGCGGCGTGACGTTCTTCCTATTCGACGATGCGGGTCATTTCAAGCAGCGCATCGAAGCGCGCTCCGCGACACTGGAACCGGGGGCTTGGCGGCTCATGGATGCCCGCGTCAACGAGCCGGGGACCTTGCCGGCCAACCACGCGGTCTACCAGCTCAAGACCAGCCTGACGCTGGAACAGGCTCGTGAAAGTTTTGCGACCCCCGAAACTGTACCTTTTTGGGAGCTACCAGCGTATATCACGATCGCGGACCACGCTGGTCTGGTCGCCGCAGGCTATAAATACCAATTTCAAAAGCTTCTGGCGCAGCCATTTTTGCTGGCGGCCATGGTATTTCTTGCCGCTTCCGTCAGTCTACGTTTCTTCCGCTTCGGCGGGGTACAAAAGATGATTTTAAGTGGCGTCGCATCGGGCTTTCTGCTTTATGTCTTGTCGAAAGTGACTGAAGACATGACGAAGGCCGAGCTGATGCACCCTGCGGCAGCGGCTTGGCTGCCCGTGCTTGCCGGGGGCCTGACGGGGTTTATCGCGTTGCTGTACCAGGAGGACGGGTGATGGCGGGGCCGGTTTGCGCTCGTCCACCAGTGCCGCGGCCTCGTTGCCGTGGCGTCGCAGGGGTTATTGCCGTCCTCGCCGCACTGGCTTGCGGCAGCGTGTTGACCTGCGCGCCCGCCTTCGCCCAGCAGAGCTTCAGCTTCCCGCCGAGCCCGCCGCCAAAACCAAAATCCGCGATTACGCTAGCGCGCGAAAAGCCCGGCGCGCAGCAGCAGATGCTCGTGAAGGCGGATGAGATCGACTACGACTATGCCAATCACCACGTCTCGGCGGTCGGCAGCGTGCAGATCTATTATCGCAATTCGACGCTCGAAGCCGACCGGGTGATCTATGACCAGACCAACAAGCGCCTGCACGCTGAAGGCAATGTCCGGCTGACCGAAGCGGACGGCAAGGTCACCTATGGGGCCATCATGGACCTGTCCGACGACTATCGCGACGGATTCGTCGATTCGCTGCGTCTGGATTCCCCCGATCAGACGCGCATGGCGGCCGCCCGCGCCGAGCGCACCAACGGGAACACCACCGTCTTCCATAGCGGCGTCTACACCGCCTGCGCGCCGTGCAAGGACGATCCGAAGAAGCCGCCGCTGTGGCAGGTGAAAGCCGCGCGCATCGTCCACGACCAGGGCGAGAAGATGATATATTTCGAGGACGCGCGCCTCGAATTCTTCGGGCAGTCGATTGCCTGGCTGCCCTATTTCTCGGCGCCCGACCCCACCGTAAAGCGCAAGACCGGCGTGCTGACGCCGATCATCACGTCGAGCTCCATTTACGGACAGGCGGTTGAAGTCCCCTACTACTGGGCGATGGCGCCCGACTATGACGCCACCTTCTCGCCGATGATCACCACCAAACAGGGACCACTGCTGCAAGGAGAGTTTCGCCAGCGCCTGATCAACGGCGCCTACTCGATCCGCGCCGCCGGCATCTACCAGCTCGACCCCGGCTACTTTGCAAGTACTTCCAGTACGCCTGCGCCCGGCGACCGCAATTTCCGTGGCAGCCTGGAAAGCGAGGGCAAGTTCGCCATCAACGACAAGTGGGTGTGGGGTTGGGACGGGGTGGCGCTGACCGACAAGACGTTCCTGTCGGACTACAACCCGCGTTTATCGGCCTACCACTTCACCGACACGCTCGGGGGCGCCGCCAATTCGGGCCTCTCGCAGCTCTATCTCTCTGGCAAGGGCGACCGCAGCTATTTCGACATCCGTTCGATTTATTACTACGGCTTTTCGATCGCCGACGTGCAGAGCCAGATCCCGGTCATCCATCCGGTGCTCGACTACGAGTACATTTTCAATCATCCGGTCATGGGCGGGGAGCTCGGTTACAACTTCAACTTCACCAGCCTGACGCGCAACCAGGCCGAATTCGACGCCATCAACCAGACCGCGGCCAACGCCGGCACGTGCTCGCAGACCGCCGACACCGCAATAATTAATTCCAGCAATTGCTTGCTGCGCGGCATTCCCGGCACCTACAGCCGCTTCTCGGCGGAGACTCAATGGCGGCGCAGCTTCACCGATTCGCTCGGCCAGGTGTTCACGCCGTTCGTGTCGCTGCGCGCCGACGCCGCGTCGATGCAGATCAACAACGAACCCGGCGTGTCCAACTACATCGCCACCGGCGACACCAATCTGGTGCGCGCCATGCCGACAGTCGGCTTGGAATATCGCTACCCGTTCATCAACGTACAATCCTGGGGTACGCAGACCATCGAGCCGATCGCCCAGGTAATCGCGCGGCCGGCCGAACCGCAAATCGGCAAGTGGCCGAACGAGGACGCGCAAAGCCTGATCTTCGACGACACTAATTTGTTCAAAATCGACAAGTTCTCCGGCTACGACCGGGTCGAGGGCGGCGGGCGCGCCAATTACGGGGTGACCTACACTGCGCAATTTAACCAGGGCGGCGCCTTCAACGCGCTGTTCGGCCAGTCCTACAGCCTATGGGACAATTCATTCTCGCAGCCCGGCATCGCCAATACCGGCCTCGACAGCGGACTGGACACCACCCGCTCCGACTATGTGGCGCGGGCGACCTTCCAGCCCAACGCCACCTTTAAATTCAGCTCGCGTTTCCGCTTCAACAACGACACCTTTGCCGTCGAGCGAACCGAACTCGAGGCGGCCGCCAATTTCGACCGCTGGACCGTCAGCCTGCTCTATGGCGACTATGCCGCCCAGCCCGATATCGGCTTCCTCGACCGCCGCCAGGGCCTGAACGCATCCGCCTCGGTCAAGCTCAACGCCAACTGGGTGCTGCGAGGTTCCGTCCTGTACGATCTCGAGTCGGATAATTTCGCCACGAACTCGCTCGGCATCGCCTATGTCGACGATTGCCTAATTTTTGGCCTAAATTACATGACTAATTACAGCTACGGGACCGGATCGCCGCAGCTCAATCATACGATCATGTTGCAATTGAGCTTGCGCACGCTCGGCGATACATCGGTGAGCCAGAACGTTGGTCTAAACGCGAACTCGCATTGACGCCAACCGCGGATGACGCATCGGACCGCCGGTTGCGCCCGCAGCAATGGAAATCGCGATGCCGAGAATGAGCTTGAGATTTGGTTCTTTCCGCGCATGGATTGCAAGCGCCGCGCTCGCCGCGGCCTTGGCCATGCCGGCTGCTGCCTTCGCGCAGGTGGTGGTGGTCGCCAACGGCTCGCCGATCACGGCCTACGACATCGAGCAGCGCACTAAGTTGATGGCGACCTCGACCCACAAGACCCCCGCGCGCCAGGACGTCATCCAGGAACTGATCGACGACCGCATCAAGATCGCTAAGGCCAAGAGCTACGGCTTCGAGGTGCCCAATTCGGAGGTCGACGAGGCGTTCGGCAATATGGCCAAAAACCAGCATCTGTCGGTGCAGCAGTTCTCCCAAGTGATCGAGCGCTCCGGCATTGCCCCGGCCACTATCAAGGCGCGTATCCGCGCTGAGCTGACCTGGAGCCAACTGGTACGCGGTAAGTTCAGCTCTTCCTTGCAGGTCGGCAATTCCGAAATCGCCGATGCGTTGCGCTCCCGCAGCGAAACCGCCGCCGACGTGGCCGGCTATACTTATACGCTCTATCCGATCATGATCCTGGTCCCGCCGGGATCGAGCACGGCCGTCGTGGACGCCAAGCGCCACGAGGCGGAAAACCTGCGCGGCCGCTTCGTCACGTGCCAAGAGGGTTTGCCGTTTGCCCGCGCGCTGCGCGACGTCGCGGTGCGCGAGCCGATCTCGCGTAGCTCGAGCGATCTCGCGCCGCAACTGCGCGATGTGCTCGGCAGCATCCCCGTCGGCCATCTGACCGCGCCGGAGGCGACCGAGCAGGGTCTACAGATGTTTGCGCTGTGCGACAAGAAGGACAGCAAGACCGACTCTCCGCTCAAGCGCGAAATACGCCAGCAGCTGTTCGCCAAACGCTACGAGGCCGAGTCTAAGAGGTTCCTCGACGAAATCCGTAAACAGGCGATGATCGAATACAAATGAGCGCGCGTGCCCGGCTTCCTCTGGCGTTGACCCTCGGCGAGCCGGCGGGCATCGGCCTTGATTTGACGCTCGCCGTTTGGCGGCGCCGGGTCGAGCTCGACGTGCCGCCCTTCTACCTGATCGGCAACGCGGATTTTCTGGCGAAGCGCGCACGCGGCCTCGGCCTCGATATGCCGCTCGCCGTCATCACGCCGGATGAGGCAACCGCTGCTTTCGAGCGCGCCTTGCCGGTCGTGTCGCTCGATCTTGCCGTCACCGCCGCGCCGGGCAAACCTGATGCCAGCAGCGCGCCGGCGGCCATTGCCTCGATCCGCCGCGCGGTCGCCGACGTATTGGCCGGCCGCGCCGCCGCCGTGGTCACCAATCCGGTCGCTAAGAACGTGCTTTACCGGTCCGGCTTTGCCGAGCCGGGCCATACCGAATTCCTGGCCAAGCTCGCCGCCGAAGCAACCGGCAAAGCCGTGCATCCGGTGATGATGCTGTGGTCGCCGGAGCTCGCCGTGGTGCCGGTGACTATTCACCTGCCGTTGCGCGACGTGATGTCGCGCCTGACCAGCTACCTGGTGCTGGAGACCGGGCGCATCGTCGCGCGCGATCTCATCGCCCGCTTCGGCATCGCCCGCCCGCGCATCGCGGTCGCCGGGCTCAATCCGCATGCCGGCGAGGAAGGCGCGCTCGGCGAGGAGGACCACACCATCGTCGCGCCGGCGGTCAAGCAATTGCGGGCCGAGGGCATCGACGCGGTCGGGCCGCTGCCAGCCGACACGCTGTTCCACGAGCGGGCGCGCGCAAGCTACGACGTCGCGCTCTGCATGTATCATGACCAGGCGCTAATCCCGATCAAGACGCTGGCCTTCGACCACGCGGTGAACGTGACGCTCGGCCTGCCCTTCGTGCGAACCTCGCCCGATCACGGCACCGCCTTCGACATCGCCGGCACGGGCCGCGCCGATCCGTCGAGCCTGCTGGCGGCGCTGGCGCTCGCCGCACGGCTTTCCGCCAAGACGCCGGCACTCGTGCCCGCAAAGTAGAGCGCATGATCCCGAAAAGTTGGAACCGGTTTTCGGATCAGATCATGCGCAAACATCAATGAGCCAAATCGACGACCTGCCGCCGCTGCGCGACGTCATCCGCCGGCACGGCCTGTCCGCCAAGAAATCCCTCGGCCAGAATTTCCTGCTCGATCTAAATCTGACCGCGCGCATTGCGCGGGCCGGCGGCCCGCTTGCCGGCGCGACCGTGGTCGAGGTCGGCCCCGGGCCGGGCGGGTTGACGCGCGCGCTGCTGGCGGAGGGCGCACGGCGCGTCATCGCCATCGAGCGCGACGACCGCGCGATCGCCGCGCTGGAGGCAATCGCGGTGCGCTATCCCGGCCAACTCGACATTGTCCCCGGTGACGCGCTCGAGTTTGATGCGCGCCGGCACATCGGGGACGGGCGTGCAATTGTCATCGCTAACCTGCCCTACAATATCGCGACCGCGCTGCTGATCGGCTGGCTGACCGAACCCTGGCCGCCCTGGTACGATGCGCTGGTGCTGATGTTCCAGCGCGAGGTGGCAATGCGTATCGTCGCCCCGTCCGGCAGCAAGACCTATGGCCGGCTGTCGGTGCTGGCGAACTGGCGCTGCGAAACGAAAATAATGTTCGACGTGGGGCCGTCGGCTTTCGTGCCGCCGCCCAAAGTGACGTCATCGGTGGTGCGCCTGATTCCGCGCAGCGAGCCGCTCGCCTGCGACGCCGGCGTCTTGCGGAAGGTAACCGAAGCAGCGTTCGGACAGCGGCGCAAAATGCTGCGCCAGAGCCTCAAATCGCTGGGTGTGGACGCGCTAGCGCTGCTCGCAGCGGCCGGCATCGAGCCGACCGCGCGGGCCGAGGACATTCCGGTCGAGGGCTTCGTCGCGCTGGCCAACATTTTCGCTGGGCAGGCGAAAGCCCGCGTGTAAAGTGTACTGCCCATGCAGATGCACCGCCAATCTTTGACCGCCTATGGCGCACCGTTATGCGAAACGGTGGCGGAGACGCCGCGGCCGCAAGGCAGCGAGGTGCTGGTGCGCATCACGCGCTGCGGCGTCTGCCATTCCGACCTGCACATGCAGGACGGTTATTTCCTGCTCGGCGATGGCAAGCAGCTCGACGTGCGCGCCGGACGCGCGCTGCCGTTTACACTCGGCCACGAGATCGCCGGCCAGGTGGAGGCCGCCGGGCCGCAGGCGAATATCGCAATAAGCGCCATGGTCGCGGTCTACCCCTGGATTGGCTGCGGCCAATGCGCGGCCTGCAAGGCGGGCGACGAGAATATCTGCGCCGCCCCGCGCCATCTCGGCATCACGGTGGACGGTGGATTTGCCACGCACGTGCTAATCCCGCATCTGCGCTACCTGATCGACTATGCGCCGCTGTCGCCGTCCTATGCCGGCGCGCTGATGTGCTCGGGGCTCACCGCCTATGCCGCGCTCAAGCGCCTTAACGACCGCGCCGCGCGTGCGCCGCTGCTGTTGGTCGGCCTCGGCGGAGTCGGATTGATGGGGCTCGCGCTCGCCCGTGCCATGTACGGCACGGCGCCTTACGTCGCCGACATCGACGCGAAGAAGCGCGAGGCCGCGCTCGCCGCCGGCGCGCTGGCCGCTTTCGATCCGGCCGATGCGGGCGCGCGCAAGGCGCTCCTGAAGGCCAGCGGCGGCATTTATGCCGCGATCGACTTCGCCGGCTCCAACAAGTCGCTCAACTTCGCGACCGGCGTGCTGGCCAAAGGCGGCAAGGTGGTTGTCACCGGCCTGATCGGCGGCGCCTTTTCGACCGCGGTCGCCATGTTTCCGCTCAAGGCCATGACGATCGAGGGCACCACCACAGGCACGCTGGCGGAAGCGCGCGAGTTGATCGACCTGGCGCGCGCAAAGACCATCGCGCCGCCGCCGATCTCCGAGCGGCCGCTCGATCAGGCGTCAAAGACGCTCGACGACCTGCGCGCCGGCAAAATCGTCGGCCGCGTGGTGCTGACGGCTTAAAAACCTGCGCCTGTCCTCATCAATCGCGATCTATGAGCAGCGGCCGATCCGTGTCTGTTTGCCCGACATAAGTGCATTTTTCGATCGCTTCGCTTATCTTCTCATCAAGGGCGGCGACCAAGGGGAGGTCCCGCAATGAGCTACAAACCGAGGGAAATTCTCGCGACGACGCGTCGCGAGTTCAGCCGCCGAACCGTGCTGTTCGGCGCTCTTTTCATCGTCACACTCGTTGTCGCCTTCTTTGTCGACCTGGACGGGGTGCTGGAATACTACAGGCTCGTCACCGGGTCGCCGCTTGCGACCTTGGAGATGGGGGCCATTATTTCCTCGGCAAGCGCGGTCCCATTCCTCGCGATGGGCATGTCCATTTCTGCGGACATGGACCGGAAACAAAGAAGGCGCGAATGAAGCCGGCGGCGTTGTGAGCCCGCACCCTACAGCTTCGCCTGCAATCCGCGCACGAAATCGGACAGACCAGGCTGGCGCTCGCGCTTGAGCCGTTCGGCAGCGAGGATCGCCTTCACGTCGGCGAAAGCCTGATCGAGATCGTGATTGATCACGACGTAGTCGTACTCGGCCCAGTGGCTCATCTCGTCGGCGGCTTTCGCCATGCGGCGGTGGATGGTTTCGTGATCGTCTTGCGCGCGTTTGTGCAGCCGCTGCTCAAGCTCGGGCACCGACGGCGGCAATATGAACACGCTGACCAGATCGCCGCGCGCTTTTTCGTGCAATTGCTGGGTGCCCTGCCAGTCGATGTCGAACAGCACGTCACTGCCGGTCGCGAGCGCGTCCATCACGGGCTTGGCCGGCGTGCCGTAGTAGTTGTCGAACACTTCCGCATATTCCAACAGCGCGTCCTTTTTGATAAGCGCGTCGAAACGTTGGCGGTCGATGAACGTATAGTCGCGGCCGTCCACTTCGCCGGGCCGGATTTTTCGCGTCGTTACCGATACCGACAACGTCACACCGCTATCCTGCTCGAGCAGACGGCGCGACAGCGTGGTCTTACCGGCGCCCGAGGGCGACGACAGCACCAGCATCAGCCCGCGCCGGGCGATCATCGCTGTCTCCGGTAGCCTTTTCGCCATCGTCACTCCAAATTCTGCACCTGCTCGCGGAATTGCTCGACGACGCTTTTCAATTCCAGCCCAATATTGGTGAGGTCGACGTCGTTGGCCTTGGCAGTGAGCGTATTTGATTCGCGATTGAGTTCCTGCGCCAGAAAGTCGAGCCGGCGGCCGACCGGCCCGCCGTCGTCGATGAGCTTCTGCGCCTGCGCAACATGGGAGGCGAGACGATCGATCTCCTCGCGGATATCCGCCTTGCTGGCGAGCATGATCGCTTCCTGGTGCAGGCGGTCGGAATCGAAACGCTGCGAAGCTGACAACAGCGTCGCCACCTGCTCGGCCAGCCGCGCTTTGATCGCTTCCGGCTTGCGGCCAGGCGCCGCTTCCGCGCGCGCGGCCAGCGCTGCGATTTCCGCAAGACGCACCGACAGCAGGCGGCCGAGCGTTGTGCCCTCCTCGCGCCGCATGGTGAGGAGATCGGCGAGCGCCTGCTGGAAGCCTTTCAGGATCGCGGCCTCGGCGGCGCGGCGATCCTCCTCGCGCTCGTCCTCCTCGGTCACCTCGATCACGCCTTTGAGCGCGAGTATGCCGTCGAGCGTGGCCGGCGCGGCTTCGACCTTGCCGCGCAAGTTGTTAAGCGTCGCCAAGACGGCATTGAGCACAGGCTCGTTGACCTTGACCGCCGGCGCCACGCCTTTGCGGTCGACGGTGAGATTGGCGTAGACCGTGCCGCGCGACAGCTTCTCGGTCGCGCGCGCGCGCGCCGGCACTTCGATCGCATCCCAGCCCAGCGGCAGGCGCAACCGCAGATCGAGGCCCTTGGCGTTGACCGATTTAAGCTCCCAGCTCCAGGCATAGGCGCCAGCCACGCCGTGGCCGCGCGCGAAGCCGGTCATGCTCGACAAGGCCATCAGGGTTCGATCTCGTGTTGGTTGAGCGGCGGAAACACGGGCGAACTTAGCCGTGCGTCTTCGCCGTCACAAGGAGCACGATCTCCAAAAAGTGGGCGCCGGTTTTCAGATAAGATAATGCGCAAAAAAATGGGTTACGGCTTGGCCGGCGCCGGGTCGGGCGTGGTGGTCTTCTCGATCGCGCGCAGGCGCGCCACGTTCTTCTGGTGTTGATCGTAGGTTTCCGAGAACACGTGGCCGCCGTTGCCGTCGGCGACGAAATAGAGGTCCTTGGTGCGCGCCGGATTGGCCGCGGCCTCGAGTGAGGCGCGGCCCGGATTGGCGATCGGCCCCGGTGGCAGCCCGTCGATCAGGTAGGTGTTGTAGGGCGTCGGCTGCTCGATCTCGCTCTTCAGGATCGGGCGGCCGAGCGAGCCTTTGCCGCCGGTCAGGCCGTAGATGATGGTCGGATCGGATTGCAGCCTCATCTTGCTCTTCAGGCGATTGACGAACACCGAAGCCACCCGCGAGCGCTCATCCGGCCTGCCGGTCTCCTTCTCGACGATCGACGCGAGAATAACCAGTTGCTCGGGCGTCTTGACCGGAAGATCCGGCATGCGGTGCGCCCAGATTTCCTGCAACAGCCGTTTGTGCGCCTGCTGCATGCGCTGGATGATCTGTTCGCGCGTCATGCCGCGGGTGAATTTGTAGGTCTCAGGTAGCAACGTGCCTTCGTGCGGGATTTCCTTGATCTGCCCGGCGAGCGCGTCGGTCTCCAGCAGCTTGGCGACGATCTGCTCGGAGGTCAGCCCTTCAGGGATCGTCAGCGAATGCTGCACCACCTTGTTCTCGATGATGGTGGCGACCACGTCGGCGAGGTTAGCACCTTTGGTGAACTGATATTCGCCGCTCTTAAGTTCGCCGCGCGCTTTGAGCACCAGCACGCGGGCGATGAAGACCCAGGGCTGGTCGATCACGCCCTCGCGCTGCAGGACATCGGCGATATCGCGGATGCTGAGCCCGCGTGGGATATTCACGATCTTGTCCTCGGTCAGCGGTCCGGGCGTTTCAAAACGCTGCTTGCCGACGTAAAGCGCGCCGCCGACGGCGACCGTCACCACGATCAGCACGGTAAAGACGGCGTTGCCGACGATCACAAGCGGATGCCGCACCCGTTGCGAGCGGCGATTGGGCAGCGGCACGCGTTCCGGCTCGAGCGCAGCGCGCGGGCTGCGCGGCGGCTTTGGTGCACTCGCCGGAGGCGGCGGCACCGGCACAGGCCCCGGTTTGCTCGCGGCCTTGCGGCCCTCGCCGCCATGGGGCGGATCGGAACTCACGCGCCCGTTCCCGCTGTGGCGACCTGCAGGCTCACCCTCGATACACTCCCGTTCGGCGATTCCGCCGCGGCTGAATTCGAAATCTTTACCAGCTTTCGCACGTTAGGAAGAATCATGGCGAAAGCTTGGGAAGCGGCAAGGCGGGCTAGCCGGCATAGCGAGCAAAGATCAGCGAAGCATTGGTCCCGCCGAAACCGAACGAATTCGACAAGGCGATATTGATCTCGCGCTTGCGCGCATGTTGCGGCACCAGATCGATTGGCGTCTCGACCGACGGATTATCGAGATTGATGGTGGGCGGGGCGACCCCGTCGCGGATTGCCAGGATCGAGAAGATCGCCTCCACCGCGCCGGCAGCGCCGAGCAGATGGCCGATGCAGGATTTGGTCGATGACATCGAAACGCGGCCGGCGGCATTGCCGATGAGGCGCTGCACCGCGCCAAGCTCGATCTCGTCGCCGAGCGGCGTCGAAGTGCCGTGTGCGTTGATGTAGTCGATACCGCCAACGGCGATCCCCGCGCGCTTGATCGCCATGCTCATGCAGCGGAACGCGCCGTCGCCGTCCGGCGACGGTGCGGTAATATGATAGGCGTCGCCCGACATTCCGTAGCCGATCAGCTCGGCGTAAATCTTGGCGCCGCGCGCCTGGGCGTGCTCGAGCGATTCGACCACCACCGCGCCCGCCCCCTCGCCCATCACGAAGCCGTCGCGTTCCTTGTCGTAGGGACGTGAGGCGCGCGTGGGCTCCTCGTTGAAGCCGGTGGACAGCGCGCGCAACGAGGCAAAGCCCGCCATCGAAATGCGGTTGACCGGCGATTCGGTGCCGCCCGCCACCATGACCTCGGCGTCGCCGAGCGCCACCATGCGCGCGGCGTCGCCAATCGCGTGGGCGCCGGTCGAACAGGCGGTGACCACCGCGTGATTCGGGCCTTTCAGGCCGAATTCGATCGAGACGTAGCCGGAGGCGAGATTGATGATGCGGCCTGGGATGAAGAACGGCGAAACCCGGCGCGGTCCTTTCTCATGCAAAATGACGGCGTTGGCGGCGATGCCCTCGATGCCGCCGATGCCGGAGCCGATCAGAACGCCGGTGCTGGTCTGCTCTTCATAACTGGTCGGGCGCCACCCAGCGTCGTCGAGCGCCTGCCTGGCCGCGCACATCCCGAACAGGATGAAATTGTCAATCTTGCGCTGCTCCTTCGGCTCCATCCATTGATCGGCATTGAAGGTGCCGTCGCTGCCGTCGCCGCGCGGCACCACGCAGGCGATCTTGCAGGAGATGTCGGAGACGTCGAAGGTATCGATCTTCTTGGCGCCGCTTTCGCCTTTGAGCAGACGTTGCCATGTCGTCTCGACGCCGCAGCCGAGCGGAGTAACCATCCCCATCCCGGTGATGACGACACGCCTCATGCTAAGCTCCGACTCAAATCAAGCGCTCCTATGCGCCGCTTTACCGGCCATAGCCCATAAATTTGTGACGAACGGAGCTATCGATCAGCCGGAGCGGCTTACGGTCAACTTTTAGCGTTCTTTTCGAGGAATTTAACGGCATCGCCCACGGTCAGGATCGTTTCGGCGGCATCGTCCGGGATCTCGCAACCGAACTCTTCCTCGAAAGCCATCACGAGTTCGACGGTATCGAGACTATCGGCGCCAAGATCGTCGATGAAACTTGCCTGTTCGGTCACCTTGTCGGGCTCGACCCCCAGGTGCTCCACGACGATCTTTTTAACCCGCTCGCCAACATCACTCATCGTTCCAACCTCGTGCTTTTTAGATTGGGCTGCGGCCATGACCCGATCGCAACCATCGCGGAATGGCCTCGTCGTGGTTGACGGAGGTGTGACGAGCCTCGATCGCAGAGCATCATTTGCGACGTCCGCCATCGGCCGCCCCAGCCGGGCCGAATTTCGGTTACCACACTTCAAATGCGTTGACTAGCGCGCGGAAGCGTAACCGGTTGCCTCCCGAAAAGCCAAACATTTCCGCCTTTTATTTACGCATGATCAGATGCGCAAAGCACTGGCCACTTTTCGGGATCACGCGCTAAATCATCGCCATTCCGCCATTGACGTGAATGGTCTGCCCGGTGACATAGCCGGCCTCTTCCGAGGCCAGATAGACCGCGGCCGCCGCCACGTCGGCCGGCGTGCCGAGCCGCCCGGAAGGAACCTTGGCCACAATCGTCTCGCGCTGCTTGTCATTGAGCCGGTCGATCATGGCGCTGGCGATGATCCCGGGCGCGATGCAGTTGGCGGTGACGTTGCGCTTGGCGTATTCGGCAGCGACCGACTTCAGCATCCCCACGATGCCGGCCTTCGACGCGGAGTAGTTGCTCTGCCCCGGATTGCCGGTATAGCCGACGACCGACGTGATGCCTATCACGCGGCCCCAGCGCCGGCGCATCATGGTCTTCACCGCCGCGCGGGTCATCCGGAATGCGGCGGTCAGGTTCACCGCGATGACACTATCCCAGTCTTCATCGCGCAATTGCACGAACAGATTGTCCCGGTTGACCCCGGCATTGGCGACCAGGATGTCGAGCTTGGTCATTGCTTCTTCCGCGCTCGGCACCAGGGCCTCGACCGCCGCCGCGTCGGCAAGATCGCAGGGCAGCACATGCACGCGTTCCTTCAGTTCGCCGGCGAGCGCATCGAGCACCTCGCGGCGCGTGCCCGAGAGCGCGACGGTCGCGCCCTGCGCGTGCAAGGCGCGGGCGATGGCGCCGCCGATGGCACCGGTCGCGCCGGTCACCAGCGCGGTCTTGCTGGAAAGATCGAACATCACGAACTCCCAATTCGTTTGCGCATAATCTTATCCGAAAACCAGTTCCCACTTTTCGGGATCATGCGCGCCCCGCTTTGAACGCGGCGATGTCGTCAGGCCCGCCGATCGCAGTCGCGCTCGCGCCCTCGGCGATGCGCTTGATGAGACCGCTCAGCACCTTGCCGGCCCCCACCTCGTAGAACGTCGTGACGCCGGCCCCCGTCATGAAAGAGACCGACTCGCGCCAGCGCACCGTGCCGGTCACCTGCGCGACCAGAGCGCGCACGATCTCGGCCGGCTCGCTGATCGGCTTGGCCAGCACATTCGCCACCACCGGCACCACCGGCAGCTGGATGCTGACGTTCGCCAGCGCCTGCGCCATCACATCGGCGGCAGGCCTCATCAGGGCGCAATGGAAGGGAGCGGATACCGTGAGCAGCATCGCACGCTTGGCGCCCCTGGCTTTGGCGATCTCGACCGCGCGCTCGACCGCTGCCTTGTCGCCCGACACCACCACCTGACCGGCGCCGTTGTCGTTGGCGGCTTGGCAGACCTGACCTTGCGCGGCTTCCGCCGCCACTGCCGCCGCCGCGTCGTAGTCAAGCCCAAGCAGCGCCGCCATGGCGCCGACGCCAACCGGCACGGCCTTCTGCATCGCTTGCCCGCGCGTGCGCAGCAGCCGCGCGGTGTCGGCGATGGTGAAGGCGCCGGCCGCGGCGAGCGCGGAATATTCACCGAGCGAATGACCGGCAACGAATTGCGCGTCACGTTTGAGATAGAGACCGGCCTCCTGCTCGAGCACCCGCAGCGTGGCGAGCGAGACCGCCATCAGCGCCGGCTGCGCATTCTCGGTGAGCGTGAGCGTCTCGGCTGGGCCCTCGAACACGATGGTGGAAAGCTTGGCGCCGAGCGCCGCATCGACTTCGTCGAACACCTGCCGGGCCGGCGCAAAATTCGCCGCCAGCGCCTTGCCCATGCCGACCGTCTGGCTGCCCTGACCCGGAAACACGAAAGCGACCGCCATACCCCCTCACAATTCGTCTTTTGTCTGGATCGGGCCGAGAGACACCGCAGCTCGGGCCCTGTCAAGCTAGCCGGGTCCCGGTAACCAAGCGAAAAGGCTTATCGGGCTAGGGTGGGCTTTTATTGCCGGTAAGGTCGTTTCATGCCCCAATTTGTTAGCGAACATGACCTCACGCGCGCCCGCGGCGATGCCGCCTTCCGGCAGCAATTGATGGCCGACAGCCTCGAACGCCTCTTGGAAACACTCAGGCGCATGCGCAAGGCCGACGACCCCAGCCCGCAAACGGTCCGCCAGATGCGCGAAGGCGTCGATCTCGCGGTCCAGCTCGCAGACCGCTTGCAAGCGGGCATGCCTGGCGAGGGCCCGCGACCCGCTTGAAGGCCTGCGCCGGACGGGCGCTTTTGCTTGCCTTTTCCGGCCCAATCCGCCTATAACCCGCCCGTTCCGTCGATCCTGGTTGGGAGCTGAACGGACGGCCGGTTTTCTTCAAGAAAAGGAGGAAAAGCGGTAGGGCTAGTGGGCCCGTCGTCCCGTGTTCCCGCCTTCAGAGCATTCGAGCCTTTCCCGAAGGGCTCGAGGGGCTAGGCGCCAGGGCCGAGGACGTGGGTAACATAAGGAAAGGCTTTTCATGCCGCTCTACGAACACGTCTATCTCGCGCGCCAGGATCTCTCCGCGCAACAGGTCGAGGAATTGACCGCGAAGCTCGCCGGCGTCATTACCGAAGCCGGCGGCAAGATCACCAAGACCGAATATTGGGGGATGAAGTCCCTCAACTACCGCATCCGCAAGAACCGCAAGGCGCACATGACGCTGCTCAACGTCGATGCGCCGCCGGCCGCGCTCAACGAAGTCGAGCGCCAGGAGCGGATCAACGAAGACGTGCTGCGCTACCTCACTATCCGCGTCGAAGCGCACGAGGACGGCCCCTCCGCGATGATGCGCAAGTCCGACCGCGACGATCGCAGCGAGCGTGGCGACCGCGGTGACCGTGGCGATCGCGGACGCGGCGAACGCCGCCCGCGGCGCGACGATGACGACGCCGGGCCGGCGGCAATCGCAGCGGTGGAGGAATAGACCATGGGATTCGGATCATCCCAGAGCGGCGGCGCCCGCCGTCCCTTCTTTCGCCGGCGTAAGACCTGTCCGTTTTCCGGCGCCAACGCGCCGAAGATCGACTACAAGGATGTCAAGCTGTTGCAGCGCTACGTGTCGGAGCGCGGCAAGATCGTGCCGAGCCGCATCACCGCGGTGTCGGCCAAGAAGCAGCGCGAGCTGGCGCAGGCGATCAAACGCTCGCGCTTCCTCGGTCTGCTGCCTTACGTGATCCAGTAGCTGGACTGCTCCTCACCGTGAGGAGCGCACCGCTAGGTGCGCGTCTCGAAGGGTGAGGACAGTGACGGGCCTCATCCTTCGAGACGCGGGCTTCGCCCGCTCCTCAGGATGAGGATAACGAACGAGGCTTGCAGGGACACCTGCAAGCCGATGGTTGGGACGGATGTCCGTCTCTAACCGCTCGAAGAGCGGGACAGCTCGTGATGATGCAGCTTGGACTTATCGGTATTGGTGCCGGCGCCGCGGCGGCTTTGCTGTTCGCCTCGGTGACCTCGGGCGTTTGGCTGTCGATCCCGCTGTTCTATCTCGCGCCGCTGCCGATCATGATCGCCGGGCTCGGCTGGAGCCATTGGGCGGCCTTGACCGCAGCGCTCGCCGGCGCGCTCGCGCTCGGCCTCGCGTTCGGCCCGGTGTTCTTCTTCTCGTTTCTGGCCGGCGCCGGATTGCCGGCCTGGTGGCTCGGCTATCTCGCGATGCTGGCACGCCCCGCCGGCAACGGCGCCGGCCCGCTCGAATGGTATCCGCCCGGCCGGCTGGTGGTCTGGGCGGCCCTGCTCGGCGCCCTGGTGGTGATCGTCGCCATCCCCAATTTCGGCCTCGATGCCGAGAGCTTCCGCGCCGGGCTGCGCCATGCGCTGACGCATGTCCTGCGCGTGGAAACCGATGCCCCGGCTGATTCCCCGCCCAGCATGCCGGGCGTAACCAATGTCGGCCGGCTGATCGATTTCCTGGTGTCCGCCATCCCGCCGGCGGCGGCCGTGCTCGCCACCATCACCAACGTGCTTAATCTGTGGCTCGGCGGCGTGATCGTGAAGTTTTCCGGCCGGCTCCGTCGGCCGTGGCCGCCGCTTGCGGCCATGACATTCCCGCGCGCGGCGGCCGCGGCGCTCGCGATCGCCGTCGCCTTGAGCTTCCTCGGTAGCCTGGTCGGCATCGTCGCCGGCGTGTTCTCGGCAAGTCTGCTGATGGCCTATGGCGTGCTCGGCTTCGCGGTCCTGCATGCCATCACCCGTGGTTTGGCGAGTCGCATATTCGTGCTCGCCGGCGTTTACATCGCGGTGCTCGTGCTGGGCTGGCCGGTGCTGGCGCTCTGCCTGCTCGGCCTGATCGAGGCCGCCATCGACCTGCGCGCGCGCATCGCCAACATGCGCGGCCCCCCGGCCCCCACCTGACGACGAGACCAATCACCGGAATTCAGATCAACCAAGTTCAAATCAAGGAGTGACGACAATGGAAGTGATCCTGCTCGAGCGCGTCGGCAAGCTCGGCCAAATGGGCGACGTCGTGCGCGTGAAAGACGGTTTTGCCCGTAATTTCCTGCTGCCGCGCGGCAAGGCCTTGCGCGCAACCGCCGATAACAGGACGCGCTTCGAAGCGATGAAGGCCGAACTGCAGGCGCGCAGCCTCGAGCTTAGGGGCGGTGCCGAGAAAGTCGCCGCCAAGCTCGACGGCAAGACCATCGTGGTGATCCGGCAGGCGAGCGAATCCGGGCAGTTGTTCGGCTCGGTGTCGCCGCGCGACATCGCCGGCCTGCTCAACGCGGACGGCGCCGAGGTGAACCGCACGCAGGTCGTGCTCAACGCGCCGATCAAGACCATCGGCCAGTACAAGGTGCCGCTGGCGCTACATCCGGACGTCGAGACCAATATCACCGTCATCGTCGCGCGCAGCGCCGGTGAAGCCGAGCGGGTCGCGCGCGGCGAGGACGTCACGGTGCGGCGCGAGCAGGCCGAGGAGGACACGGCGGCCGCGCTGGAAGTCGCGGAAGCCTTCTTCGAGCCGGAAGCGGCCAAGGCGCTGCGCGAGGACGGCGAACCGGAAGCCGAGACCGAGGCGGCGGCGGCCGCGGACCAGAGCAAATCCGCCAAGCCCGTGAAGAGTAAAAAGAAGAAGACCGAAGAAGCCGAAAGCTCGGAGTAACTTCGCCCCGAGTAAGCGCCTGTTAGTCGGACTTCTCCGGCTCGGCGGGCTTGGCGGTTGCGGCTGCGTCCGGTTTCTTTTTGTCCTTGGCCGTCTTCGGCGGTGGAGTCTTGACGTCCTTCGCCTTCGATTCCACCGTCTTCGGCGGCGAAGTCTTGGCGTCCTTATCTTTCGATCCCGCCGCCTTCGGCGCGCCCGTCTTACGCTCGGTCTTTTGTTCGGGCTTATGCTCGGGCTTGATCTCGGTCTTCGGCTCGGAGCTCTTGGCTTCTCCGGGCTTGCGGGTCTTGTCGGATTTTTTGGATTTGGCCTCGTCGGTTTTCGGCTTGGCCATTTTTCCGCCGTCGACCTTGGGTTTCTCCTCGCCGGTTTTGGCCTTCTCCTCGACCTTGACCTTCCTTTCGTCGCCGAGCTTGGCTTTGTCGTCGCCCTTGGCCTTCTTCTCCTCGCCGGATTTCGTCTTCTCGTCGCCCTTGGCGGAGCGCTTAGATGCGCCCGTACGCTTGTTCGCCGCCGGCGCATTGCCGATCGATTGCAGATAGTTGGCAATGGTGGCCGCCGATTCCTTGCTTGCCGTGTAGTGTTCGCGCAGGAAGCCGGACAGGCCGAACAGACCGCCGGATTTGTTCAGGGCCTGGGGGCTCTTGTGACAGATGGCGCAGTCCGCGGCGTAGAGTTGCGCGCCGGTCTTGCCTAAATCGAGATTTTCCTGTGCCACCGCCGGCGCCGCCACAGCGAGCGCCAAAACCGCCATCGCCAGCCCGATGCTGCGATTGAACCCCGTCATTATCTTAGACCTTTCAATAGTTTACAATGCAGCGCCGAGCGGGCCAGGCCGCCGGCCGCCGTGTTGATAGCCGATTATTGCGGGGTTGTGACCCCTGGTTGGGATGACTTGCATGCATTCAATTTGTGGCATTGCTGCGCCACGCGAACTTTGGTTGAATACCTCCATTAGGTGATAGTCGGTCTGGCGCGTAGTCTGATCGGGGATCCAAACCTCTCGCGCCGGAATCTTAACGTTGCGGAGGCGGCCGATGGACCGGTTGCTTCGATTTCTGCTGAAGACCTTTATCCGCCGGGGCACATTCAGGGTTACCACCTCGCGCGGAACGGTCTTGACCTTCGGCGATGGGACCGGCCAGCCGGTATCGGTGCGCTTTACCTCTCGCGCCGCCGAATGGGGCATACTCCTCGATCCCGAGCTCAAACTCGGCGAGGCTTACATGAACGGCACGTTTGTGGTCGAGCAAGGCTCGATCGCCGACGTGCTGGCCATTTGTCTCGGCCAAAAATCTGAAGTTCCGCACTGGGCGCGGCCGCAAGGCTTGCTGCGTTTCCTCAACCGCCGTTTGCAGCAGTTCAATCCGCGCCGGCGCGCGCGCCACAACGTGGCGCATCATTACGATCTCGACGGCCGGCTCTATTCGCTGTTTCTGGACGCCGACCGGCAATATAGCTGCGGCTATTTCGAGAGCCCCGGGCTGTCGCTCGACGACGCCCAGGTTGCCAAGAAGCGTCACCTCGGCGCCAAGCTGTTGCTCTGCGACGATCGCGACTTGCGCGTGCTCGACATTGGTTGCGGCTGGGGCGGGCTCGGCTTGTATCTCGCCGAAGTCGCCAGCGCCGACGTGACCGGCATCACGCTGTCGCAGGAGCAGCACGCCATCGCCAACGAGCGGGCCGCAGAAAAGGGCCTCGCCAACCGCGCCCGCTTCAGGCTGCAGGATTATCGCGACGTCGACGGGCCGTTCGACCGCATCGTGTCGGTCGGCATGTTCGAGCATGTCGGCGTCAATCATTATGAGACCTTCTTCCGCAAGAGCGCGCAGCTGCTCGCCGAAGACGGCGTGATGGTGCTGCACTCGATCGGCCGTTCGGAAGGGCCGAACGTGACCAATCCCTGGATCGCGAAATATATTTTCCCCGGCGGCTACATCCCGTCGCTGTCCGAGGTGCTCCCCCACATCGAGAATTCCGGGCTACTGATCACCGACATCGAAATCCTCCGCCTGCATTACGCCGAGACGCTCAAGCACTGGCGCGAACGTTTCCTCGCCCATCGCGAGGAGGTCGAGCGCATCTACGATCAGCGCTTCGAGCGGATGTGGGAGTTCTATCTGGCCGCGTCGGAAATGTCGTTCCGCGAGCAGGCCTTGATGGTGTTCCAGATCCAGCTCACCAAGCGGCAGGACGTGGTGCCGATGACGCGGGACTATATCGGCCGCGAGGAGCGCCGTTTGGGCGGCGCCGAAGGCGAACGCCACCCGCCGCTGCGGCTCGCCGGCGAGTAGCGCGAGAAAACCGCCGCGCGAACGCGGCAAGCGTCAAGAAAAAATCGGCATTTCCCACCGCAGAATCACGCTATGTGATTTATTGTGGATTGCGTGCGCAAGCGCGCACTCCACACTGCCGCCACAAAAGCCCGTGCTATGCCACAATTTCCGGGTAAGCACAGACATCCATGGCCCCCCTCGATTCGACTCTCCGTAAGCAGGTTGCAGAACCTGCCCAGAATTTTCGTTCCGCTCCGCACAATATCGAAGCGGAGCAAGCCCTATTGGGCGCGATCCTGGTCAACAACGAGGCCTTCTACCGGGTCTCCGATTTCCTCAACCCCGAGCACTTTTTTGAGCCGATTCACCAGAAAATCTATCAGCTTGCGCGCGATCTGATCCGCGCCGGCAAAGTCGCGACCCCGGTCACGCTGAAGACCTTCATCGGCGCCGACACCGACATCGGCGGCATGACCGTGAGCCAGTACCTGGCGCGGCTCGCCGCCGAGGCGACCACCATCATCAATGCCGAGGATTACGGTCATACCATCTACGATCTGTCGATCCGCCGCGCGCTGATCATCGTCGGTGAGGACATGGTCAACGTCGCCTTCGACGCGCCGGTCGATTTCTCGCCGCGCAACCAGATCGAGGACGCCGAGCGAAGGCTATACGAGCTGGCCGAGACCGGGCGCTACGACGGCGGCTTCCAGCGCTTCGCCCAGTCGCTCACCACCGCGATCGACATGGCCGCGCACGCCTTCCAGCGCGACGGAAAGCTGTCCGGCATCGCCACCGGGCTCGACGAGCTTGACCGCATGATGGGCGGTCTGCAGCCGTCCGACCTGATCATCCTCGCCGGCCGGCCCGGCATGGGCAAAAGCGCGCTGGCCACCAATATCGGCTACAACGTCGCGCGGGCCTGGCAGGGCGAGGTGCGGTCCGACGGACACACGGTCACCGCCAATGGCGGCATCGTCGGCTTCTTCTCGCTCGAAATGTCGGCTGAACAGCTCGCCACCCGCATCATCGCCGAGCAGACCGGCATTCCCTCGAACCAGATCCGGCGCGGCGGCATCAGCGAGGCCGAGTTCGAGCGCATCAAGGACCATTCGATCGAATTGCAGAACCTGCCGTTCTTCGTGGACGAGACCGGCGGCCTGTCGGTGGCGCAGCTCGCCGCCCGCGCGCGGCGGCTCAAGCGCCAGCGCGGTCTCGACCTGCTGATCATCGACTATCTGCAGCTGCTGCAGGGCTCGACCCGCCGCTCGGCGGAAAACCGCGTGCAGGAAATCACCGAGATCACCACCAAGCTGAAAGCGCTGGCGAAAGAACTCAATGTGCCGGTGCTGGCGCTGTCGCAGCTCTCGCGCCAAGTGGAAAGCCGCGACGACAAGCGTCCGCAACTGTCCGACCTGCGTGAATCCGGTTCGATCGAGCAGGACGCCGACGTGGTGCTGTTCGTGTTTCGCGACGAGTACTATCACCAGATGCGCAAGCCGCTGGAGACCAACCGCGAGAAATTCGCGGAATGGCTGGCGGAAGGCGAAAAAGTGCACGGCCGCGCCGAGGTCATCATCGGCAAGCAGCGCCACGGCCCCACCGGCACGGTCGAATTGCAGTTCGAAGGCTCCATCACGAAATTCTCGACCTTGGCCAAGGCCGACCACCTGCCGGAGCGAATCGGCTAGGCAATCGCCGCATGGACGGCCCGCATCGGTGCCGCTAAACCCTTGCCCATGGCCGAGGCAGAACCCGCCGTTCACCAGGACGAAAGCCCGCCGGACGACGCCGGGGCGGACAGGCTCGTCACCGCCGGGCCGCCGGCGGCGCAGGCGGGCGGCATCCTCACCGTCGATCTGGCGGCCATCGAAGCCAACTGGCGCGCGCTCGGGCGCCGCGTCATGCCGGCGGAATGCGCCGCCGTGATCAAGGCCGACGGCTATGGCTGCGGCATCGAACGGGTCGCGGCCGCCCTCGCAAAGGCCGGCTGCAAGACCTTTTTCGTCGCCGATCTCGCCGAGGCCGGCCGGGCGCGCGCGGTCGCACCAGAACAAACGATCTATGTGCTCAACGCTCTGCTCCCCAACACTGCGGCCGCTTACGCCGATCTGCGCGCGCGGCCGGTGATCGGCAGCATGGTCGAGCTGGCGGAATGGGACGCCTTCTGCAACGCGAACCAATGGCGCGGCGGCGCCGCGCTGCATGTGGACACCGGCATGAACCGGCTCGGCATATCGGCGAATGACGCGGCCGCGCTGGCGCATCGCATCCGTTCCGAAAACCACGGCATCACGCTGTTGATGAGCCACCTGGTCAGCGCCCAACAACCGGAGCATCCGCTCAATGCGCGCCAGATCGAGGCGTTCCGCGAAGTGCGCATCCTCTATCGCGGCATCCCCTCCTCGCTCGCCAATTCGTCCGGCATTTTCCTCGGGGCGACCGCCCATTGCGATGTGGTGCGCCCGGGCGTCGCGCTCTATGGCGTCAATCCGACCCCCGGGCAGAGCAATGCGATGCAGCCGGTGATCGAATTGCAAGCTCACATCGTGCAGGTGCGCACGGTGCCGCGCGGCGAGACCGTCGGCTACGACGCCGCCTGGACCGCCAAGCGCGCCACCCGGATCGCGGTGGTCGCGGTCGGCTATGCCGACGGCTATCTGCGCGCGGCCAGCGCCTCGGACGAGGCGCCGGGCGCCGACGCCATCGTTGCCGGCCAGCGCTGTCCGTTGGCGGGCCGCGTCTCCATGGACCTGCTTGCGATCGACGTCACCGATCTGCCCGACAGCGCCGGCCGCCGCGGCGATCTGGTCACACTGATCGGCGGCGAGTTGACCGTCGATGCGCTCGCTGCTGCTGCCGGCACCATCGGCTACGAGGTGCTCACCGGCCTCGGCCGCCGCTACCACCGGGTTTATCGGGGCTTAGGGGGAAATCCCCTCAAATCGGCACTTTCTTAAAGAATGTTCTTGTAATGTTCTCATGGACGCATTAGCGTTTAGATCATTGATTTGGCGGCGATTCCAGCATGTCCAAGCGCAATCTCAGCTTCGTCTGTCAGAACTGCGGAGCGGCCGCGCCCCGCTGGCAGGGCAAATGCGAGGCCTGCGGCGAATGGAATACGCTGGCCGAGGAAGGCGCCGAGCGCCCGGCCGGGCCGGGGCGCAAACCCGGCAAAGGCCGCCTGTTCGCACTCGAGCCGCTGACCGGCGAAGCACATGAGGCGCCGCGCCTGCCGTCCGGCGTCGCCGAACTCGACCGTGTCACCGGCGGCGGTTTCGTACGCGGCTCGGTCCTGCTGATGGCGGGCGATCCCGGCATCGGCAAGTCGACGCTGCTGATCCAGGCCGCCGCCGCGCTGGCGCGCGCCGGTGAGCGCGCGGTCTATATCTCCGGCGAGGAAGCGGTCGCGCAGGTGCGGTTGCGCGCCGAGCGGCTGTCCTTGAGCGATGCTGCGGTCGAACTGGCGGCGGAGACCTCGGTCGAGGACATCATCGCCACCATGTCCGAGGGCAAGACGCCTCGGCTGATCGTGATCGATTCGATCCAGACCATGTGGACCGAACTGGTCGAACTCCGCGCCCGGCACGGTCACCCAGGTGCGTGGCAGCGCGCAGGCGCTGATCCGCTACGCTAAGCGCTCCGGCGCCGCCATTATCCTGGTCGGCCATGTCACCAAGGACGGCCAGATCGCCGGCCCGCGCGTGGTCGAGCACATGGTCGATGCGGTGCTCTCGTTCGAGGGCGAAGGCTCGCACCAGTTCCGCATTTTGCGCGCGGTGAAGAACCGCTTCGGCCCGACCGACGAGATCGGTGTGTTCGAGATGACCGGCTCGGGCCTGCGCGAAGTCGCCAATCCGTCCGAACTGTTCCTGTCGGCGCGCGACCTCGGATCGCCCGGTACCGCGGTGTTCGCCGGCATCGAGGGCACACGGCCCCTGCTGGTCGAAATCCAGGCGCTGGTGGCGCCGACCTCGCTCGGCACGCCACGGCGGGCCGTGGTCGGCTGGGACCCGAGCCGGCTGTCGATGGTTCTGGCGGTGCTGGAAGCGCATTGCGGCGTGAAGCTCGGCGGCCACGACGTTTACCTTAACGTCGCCGGCGGCCTGCGCATCCAGGAGCCGGCGGCCGATCTCGCCGCCGCCGCCGCGCTGGTCTCTTCGCTGGCCAATGCGCCGCTGCCAGCCGATGCGGTCTATTTCGGCGAAGTGTCGCTGTCTGGCGCGATCCGTCCGGTGGCGCAGGCACCTGCCCGGCTCAAAGAAGCCGCAAAGCTTGGCTTTACCCGCGCCATCGTTCCGGAAGCCGCGCGCGCGGAAGCCGGGGAGCCCGGCCTCAAGATTACCGATGTGGCCAGCCTTGCCAGTCTGGTCGCCGACATCGCCGCCCGCGGCAGCCGGTCCACGGGTGGTAAACCCGTGGACAAGACGGGTGACGGCACCGTGATGCCCCGCTATACACAGGGCGTCGAAACCGCCTTTTGCGGGCCCCTCGGGCCGGCGCGAGAGCGAGCAGAAATGGGCGTAAAATTAGACACTTAAGGCCCACAGCGCCGTCTTGTTCCCCAGCCGCCGCAGCAATGGCGGATTCGCCACGCATGCCCTGCCGCCGGCGCGCCCGGCCGGCAAGCTGACGAGGCCCCGATGCCGATCACGTTGCTCGACATCATCCTCCTGGTGGTCATGCTGATCTCCGGCCTGCTCGCCATGATCCGCGGCTTCATGCGCGAGATCCTGTCGATCGGCGCCTGGGGCGTCGCCGCGCTGGTCACGCTCTATTCCTATTCGCGCGTGCTGCCGATGGCGAAGCAATACATCGCGAGCGACATGGTGGCGGCCGGCGCCAGCATCGGCGCAGTGTTCTTGGTTACGCTGCTGGTGGTCTCGGTCATCACCGTCCGCATTTCCGACATGGTGCTCGACAGCCGGGTTGGCGCGCTCGACCGCACGCTCGGCTTCCTGTTCGGGCTCGGCCGCGGGCTGATCATCGTGGTGGTCGCTTTCCTGTTCTTCGCCTGGCTGGTGCCCGAGCGCAGCCAGCCGGAATGGGTGCGCGGCGCCAAATCGAAGGTCGTGTTGCAAAGTACGGGACAATGGTTGATGTCCATGTTGCCGGACGACCCCGAAAGCACCATCTTGAAGAGGTTGAAGCGTCAGAAGCCGGAAGAGCAAGAACCGCCGGACAGCGCCCCCGACCAGAAGCCGTAGCGCAACACTCGGACCGGAACGCGATAGCGATGCAGCAACAGCCGCAAGACCTCGTGCAGACGGCAGGCGCCGAATTCGATCCGGATGCCGACCGGCTACGCGAAGAATGCGGCGTGTTCGGCATTTTCGGTCATCCCGATGCTGCCGCCATCACCGCGCTCGGCCTGCACGCGCTCCAGCATCGCGGCCAGGAGGCCGCCGGCATCGTTTCCTTCGACGGCAAGCGCTTTCATTCCGAACGCCGCCTTGGCCTGGTCAGCGACGCCTTCGCCCGCCGCGACGTGATCGACCGCCTGCCCGGCACCGCGGCCATCGGCCATGTGCGTTATTCGACAACGGGCGAGACGGTGCTGCGCAACGTGCAGCCGCTGTTCGCCGAACTGGAAGGCGGCGGCTTCGCCATCGGCCACAACGGCAACCTTACCAACGGCATCGCCCTGCGCAAGCATCTGGTGCACGAAGGCGCCATGATGCAGTCGACCACCGACACCGAGGTGATCCTGCATCTGGTGGCGCGCGCGCGGCGCAACCGTTTCGTCGACCGTTTCATTGAGGGCCTGCGCCAGCTCGAAGGCGCCTATGCCTTTGTCGGCCTCACCAACAAGAAGCTGGTGGGCGCGCGCGATCCCTTAGGGATCCGCCCGCTGGTGATCGGCAAGCTCGACGGCTGCCCGATTCTCGCCTCGGAGACCTGCGCGCTCGACATCATTGGCGCGCAATACGTGCGCGACGTGGAAAACGGCGAAGTGGTGGTGTTCGACGAAGATGGCATGCAGTCGCACAAGCCGTTCCCGCCGATGGCGGCGCGGCCCTGCATCTTCGAATACATCTATTTCTCGCGGCCGGATTCCATGGTCGGCGGCCGCCACGTCTACAATGTGCGCAAAGCTATGGGCAACGAGCTCGCGCGCGAGTCGCGGGCCGAGGCCGATGTGGTCGTGCCGGTGCCGGATTCCGGCGTGCCGGCCGCGATCGGATTCGCGCAGGAGTCAGGGATTCCCTACGAGCTCGGCATCATCCGCAACCACTATGTCGGCCGCACCTTCATCCAGCCGACGCAGTCGATCCGCGATCAGGGCGTTCGGCTCAAGCATTCCGCCAACCGCGCGGTGGTCGCCGGCAAGCGCATCGTGCTGGTGGACGATTCGATCGTGCGCGGCACCACCTCGCGCAAGATTGTGCAAATGATGCGCGACGCCGGCGCCAAGGAAGTGCATTTCCGCATCGCCTCGCCGCCGATCACCCATCCCGACTATTACGGCATCGACACGCCGGAACGCGACAAGCTGCTCGCCGCCACCCACGATCTGGAGGGCATGCGGCAATTCATCGGCGCCGATTCGCTGGCCTTCCTGTCGGTCGACGGCATCTACCGCGCCATGGGCCTGCCGGGCCGCGATGCGGCGCGGCCGCAATTCACCGACCACTGCTTCACCGGCGACTACCCGACGCCGCTCACCGACCTTGGCGCGCAAGAGGCCAGCCCGCGGCAATTGTCACTGCTCGCCGAAGCTATCTAGGCTTTTGCGCTAGCGTTCCCGCATGTCGAAACCCCTTTCCGACCGTATCGCGCTGATCACCGGCGCTTCGCGCGGCATTGGCGCGGCGCTCGCCTTGCAGCTCGCGCAGGCCGGCGCCCATGTGGTGGCGGTGGCGCGCACGGTGGGCGGCCTGGAGGAACTCGACGACAAGATCAAGGCAGCCGGCGGCTCGGCCACGCTGGTGCCGCTGGACATGAAGGACAGCGAGGGCATCGCGCGGCTCGCGCTCGCGCTCAACGAACGCTACGGCCGCCTCGACGTGCTGGTCGGCAATGCGGGATTGCTCACCATGCCGTCCCCGCTCGGCCATATCGAGCCGAAAGACTGGGACAACGTCATTGCCATCAATGTCACCGCCAACTGGCATCTTATTCGCGCCTTCGATCCGCTGCTGAAAGCCTCGGATGCCGGACGCGCGGTGTTCGTGACGTCGGCTGTCGCGTATCTCGCACGTCCTTATTTCGGCCTCTACGCCGCCTCTAAAGCGGCACTCGACGCACTGGTACGCACCTACGCTGCCGAATGCGCGAATACGGTGGTGCGGGCCAATCTGTTCAGCCCCGGCCAGACCCGCACGCGCATGATGGCGACCGCCTTCCCGGGTGTCGATCCCATGACGCTGCCAACGCCGGAAGACGTGGCAAAATCGATCGTGCCGCTGTGCCTGCCCGAATGTGCGGAGAGCGGAAAAACCTACGATTTCCGCGCTGGCAAATTCCTGGACTTCCATCCGCCGGCGTGAAGTTCGCGCCGTCGCCGCGGCGGAAGACTCATTTGGCTCGGCCGAACTTCGGCGCGCGTGCTTCGATCGCCGTGCCGAAGACGTGATCCCACAAGGCCGTGGTCACGCCGAAATTTCCGCTCTGCGATAAATGATGGTGGTGGGCGTGGCGCAGCCGCGCCCGGTAAAGATAAGAATACCGCCGCGGCCGCCAATGGTGGGTCGCGTAATGGACAAAGACGTACCAAAGATACCCGGTGACAAGGCCCGCCGTCGCCGCGGTACCAAGATCAAATCCGAGCGCTACCCAGCACGGGCTTGCAACCGCGACCAAGCCGACCACGGCGCTCGCCCACGCGGGTGTGCCAATGAGCTCTTGCGGCGATTGATGGTGGCGATCGTGGATTTGCGAAAGCACCGGCGCGTGATGAAAGAGCACGCGATGCAGCACATATTCGAACAGCGTCCAGGCCATCAATCCAGCGCCGTAGACGATCGCCCAGGTCAAAGGCTGCGGTGGCGTCGAACCGCGAAACGCGAACAACGCAGCGACAAGAACGAGCGGCGGAAAAAGCAGAAACTCGAAAAAATAGCCGAGCTTGCTCATTTTCATGGCGTTACCCCAGAGGCCGTATTTCCGGCGACCGCAAGCTGCTGCCGCGTGCGCCACCCCCGAGTTACGAAAGACGATAGCAACAAAGCGCCGTCGTTTGAAGAACGTTCCGCGCTTTGTCGAAAAAAACACGCCAATGGGTCTACATCATCATCGGCGTGAGCAATAAAGGCTCTATCAATCACGGCTTTGTGCCCTAAGTTGGATATTAATTTTCTGTAACGTCAGCAATTCTGCGAAAACGATCGTGCCGCTGCGCCTTCCCGATTGCGCGGGGGGGGCGCAAGCGAGCATAGCGCGCTGTCTCAGTGCTTGCGCTTCGCCCGTCCCTTGAACGGGTTGTCCTTCTCACGCAGCGTTAGACGGATCGGTGTGCCGGGCAGCTCGAAACTTTCGCGCAGCCCGTTCAGCAGGTAGCGCTTATACGCGGCGGGCAGCGCGTCTGCGCGGGTGCAGAACACGACAAAACTCGGCGGCCGGCTTTTCGCCTGAGTGATGTAATTGAGGCGGAGCCGCCGCCCCGACACTGCCGGCGGCGGATGCGCCTCGACCGTGTGCTCGAACCAGCGATTGAGCGCGCTGGTCGGAACGCGCTTGTTCCACACCGCGTGGGCATCGACGATTGCCTGCATCAGGCGGTCGATCCCTTCGCCGGTGATCGCCGACACCGCCACCAGCGGCACGCCTTTGATCTGGGTGAGTTTTTCGTCAGCCTGCGCGCGCAATTTGCCGATGGCGCCCGCGGTCTTGTCCTTCAAATCCCATTTGTTGACCGCGATGACGATGGCGCGGCCCTCCTGCTCGACCAGGTCGGCGATGCGCTGGTCCTGCTCCTCGAACGCGTTCTCGACGTCGAGCAGCACCACCACGACTTCGGCGAAGCGCACCGCGTTGAGCGCGTCGGCGACCGACAACTTCTCCAGCTTCTCGTCGACGCGCGAGCGCCGGCGCAGGCCGGCGGTGTCGTGGATGCGGAATTTTTGTCCGTGCCAATCGAGATCGACCGCGATGGCGTCGCGGGTGGTGCCGGCCTCCGGCGCGGTGAGCAGCCGCTCCTCGCCGAGCAGCCGGTTGACCAGAGTTGACTTTCCGGCATTCGGGCGCCCGACGATGGCGACGCGGATCGGATGCGGCCCCGACGGCTCGGCGGCTGCCGCGGCCGCGGTTTGCGCGGGCAGCGCTGCGCGCATCGCGTCGTAGAGATCGGACAGACCCTCATTATGCTCGGCGGAAATCGCTACCGGGTCGCCGAGGCCGAGCGCGTAAGCATCCAGCCGTCCCGCCTCGCCAGCAGTGCCTTCCATCTTGTTGGCGATCAGCACGGCGGGTTTGCCCGACTTGCGGACCAGTTCGGCGAACACGCGATCGACTCCGGTCGGACCGGCGCGCGCGTCGATCATGAAAAAGATCGCATCGGCCTGCCCGATCGCTGTCTCGGTCTGCGCCCGCATGCGGCCGGTGAGGCTCTCGGGCGCCGACTCCTCAAGACCCGCGGTATCGATCACGGTGAAATCGAGGTCGCCGAGCCGGCCCTCACCTTCGCGGCGGTCGCGCGTCACGCCGGGGCGGTCGTCGACCAGCGCGACGCGGCGGCCGACCAGCCGATTGAACAAGGTCGATTTGCCGACATTGGGACGCCCGACGATGGCGATGGTGAAGCTCATAGCATCCTGTCACTGCCAGACTTGACCCCGGCAATCCATAAAATCCGCAGATGTGTTCGCCAGAGGGATGCGCGGGTCAAGCCCGCACATGACGCCTCGTCGTCAGCGCGAGAAAGTGCCGGGCGCCGGCGCGGACGGCCAAGGCTGGGTGCCGGCTTGCCCGGCCGCCGGCTGCTGCGGCGCCGAACCCGGCCAGGGCGCCAGCTGCTGTTGGTCTCCTTGGCCTTGCGCGACCGGCTGCGTGGTGATCTGCTTGGGCGGTTGCGCTGCCGTGCTCGGCTTCGGCTTGCGCTTCGGCTTCGGTTTCAGGTTGGGCTCGCCCGCCGACTCAATCGCGGCGGTCTTCGCCGCCGGCGCAGGCGGCGCGGCTTTGTCGCCGGGCAGAGGCGTAGCGGCAGCATCCGGCGCCGGCGCTTGTGCGGCGTCCAACTGCTCTTGATTGCCCTTCAGATATTCGGGCGGAATGCCTTGCGAGACGCCCGGCACGCCGCCCGGGAACACGTCTTTGCGTTCGCCCGGTAGCTTCTTTTTCTCGTTGAGATGAAAAAAGTCGAACTTGTCCATGTCGAAGTCCTCGCAACCGGCAAGCACCGGCGCGAGCGCGACCAGTCCGGCTAGCAAGATCATACGATGCATGCGGCGCATGGAATAATCCTCAGCCCTTGCTGCCGTCGGCGGCGATCAGCGCCGAGAGCACATCGGCGCGCGCGCGGACGCCCGGCGGCGTTTCGCCATCGCCCGCGATCATGTCAATATAGCGGCGCGCGGTGGTGAAATCGTGATTGCGCCAGGCCGACAGCGCGAGCAGCTCGCGCGCGTTGTGGCGGAAGGCGTGGCCCGGCTCGGCGACCGGATCGAGACGGTGCTGCATCTCGGCGAGCGGCGCGGTATCCACCATCAGCGTGCCGGCGCGCACGGCGGCGAGGTCCTGCAAGGTCGCGCCCAGCGAGACGTCGGCGGCGAGCTCGTCGTAGGCCTTCACGGCGTCGGCCGGTTTGGTTTGCGCGATCTCGGCGGCGGCGCGCAGGCGCGCCAGCATGCGGTAACCGGCCGGCGCCTCGGCGGCGATTTTGCCGAAAGCGGCGTCCGCCTCGGCGTGCTTGCCCGCTTCGCTCAGGCTCAGCGCGGATTCGAACGCGGCGCCGGCGGCGGCGGCTTGCTTGGCCTGCCAGTATTCATAGCCACGCCAGGCACCGATCGCGACGACGATCAGGACGGCAAGCCCAATGACATAAATGCTGTAGCGATCCCACAGCTTTTGCAGCCGTTCGCGCCGTACTTCCTCGTCGACTTCGTGAAAAATATCGGCCACGAACTGCTCCCAGCCCCGTTAACGCCCGTCCCCGGGCCGATGGCGACGTAACCTAGCGATGTGGCGGGTCCAAGGCAAAGCTTGTCCCGGACAATCGTTAAGATTCAGGGATTTAGCGCCTATGACCCTATGCCTTCTTGCCCTTCATGGCATAGACGTGTTCGGGGCCCGGGAACGCGCGTGCGCGCACGTCGGCGGCGTAATCGGCCACTGCTTTTTCGATGCCGGGGCCGAGGTCGCCGTAGCGCTTGACGAATTTCGGCACCCGCGGCGACAGGCCGAGCATGTCTTCCAGCACCAGGATCTGCCCGTCACAGGCGGGGCTGGCGCCGATGCCGATGGTCGGAATGCGCACCGCCGCGGTCAGCTTGCGTGCGAGCGGTTCGGCCACCGCCTCGATCACCACTGCGAAGGCGCCGGCTTCCGCCACGGCAATGGTATCCAGCTCGATGCGCGCCCAGTCGACCTCCTCGCGGCCCTGCGCGCGGAACGAGCCGATCGTATTGATCGACTGTGGCGTGAGACCGACATGCCCCATCACCGGCACGCCGCGCTCGATCAGGAAGCGAATAGTTTCGGCCATGCGCGTACCACCTTCGACCTTGATGGCGCCGCAGCCGGTTTCCTTCAGCACGCGCGCAGCATTCAGGAAGGCCTGTTCCTTCGAGGCCTCGTAGGACGCGAACGGCATGTCGACGACGACCAGCGCGCGCTTGCTGCCGCGCATGACCGCATGGCCCTGCAGGATCATCATCTCGAGGGTGACCGGCACAGTGGTTTCCAGTCCGTGCATCACCATGCCGAGCGAGTCGCCAACCAGGATCACATCGCAATATTTGTCGACCAACCGCGCGGTATGGGCGTGATACGACGTGAGGCACACGATCGGTGCGCCGCCCTTGCGGGCGAAAATATCCGGGGCGGTGATCCGCCTGATCTCGTCTTGCACTGACATCGAATTAAAGCACGATTACCGTGCGTCCGCAATTTTTGGCGTGCACATGATGTTATCCAAAAACCAATTCCCACTTTTCGGGATCATGCGCGACCAAACACCGGCACGCCGATGACCATCGGATGGAAAGCGTAGCCCAAGGCGAGATAAATGACGATGCCGATCACCACGACAATGACGTCGTTGGTCCAGCCGGCGGGCGCCGTGGTGGTGCCGAGATCTCTGCGCCGCTTGGCCGCGATGCGGGCAAAGACGCCCCAGGCCAGGAACGACCCGAACAACAGGATCGAGCCGAGGTCGCCGTTCGAGAGCAGATGCGCCAAGGCCCAGGTCTTCAAGCCCGCGAGCATCGGATGCTTGAGCTTGGCCTTGATGTGGCTGGGGATGAAGACGGCGGTGAAGAAGATCACCGCGAACAGCATCAGGCCGACGGTGATATGCCGCATGAAGGCGGGCGGCGACCAGATTTGGGGCGCCTGCGCGTGGTATTGCCCGAAGCCCCAAACAATGAGGGCAAGGCCGGCGATCGAGACCAGCGCGAACAGTGCGCGGTAGCCGTTCAAGCCCAATTTCGCAATCGCGTCGGCGCGCGCGCCGCGGAACGTGGTGAACACGTGGGTGGCGAAGAACACCGCCAACCCCGCGATGAAGATAAGGAGACCCATAAACAACTCCCGGCACCAATTTGCCGCAGTAGAGGCGATGCCCGCGCGGGGCGCAAGAGCGCTCTAGGCTGGTGCGGCCGCTTTGTTTTTCACGTCTTTGATATCGCTGAAAACAATGCCGGGAGCGCGCTCGCCGGTGTAGTCGAGGATGAACTGGTTGCGCGCCATGAAAACGCGATCGCCGTCTAAATCCTCGGCCACGCCGAAATAATTGGCCTGCACGAACTCGTCAAGTTTTTTGGCGTCGGCGCAAGAAATCCAGCGCGCGATTTGGAATTCCGGCGTTTCGAACCCGATGTCGAGGCCATATTCATCGGCGAGGCGCACTTTGAGCACATCGAGCTGTAGCGGACCGACCACGCCGACCATCGCCGGCGCGCCGTCGAGCGGCCGGAACACCTGGACGACACCTTCTTCCGCCATCTGCTGGAGCGCTTCTTTCAGCTTCTTGGCCTTCATCGGGTCGCCGAGCTTCACCCGCCGCAGAATTTCCGGCGCGAAGTTCGGCACGCCGAGGAACGCGATGCCCTCGCCCTCGGTCAGCGTATCCCCGATGCGCAGCGTGCCGTGGTTGGGGATGCCGACCACGTCGCCGGCATAGGCCTCGTCAGCGAGCGCGCGGTCCTGCGCGAAAAAGAATTGTGGCGCCGACAGCGTGATCAGCTTTTCGGTGCGTACGAGCTTCGCCTTCATGCCGCGCCGCAGCTTGCCCGAGCACAGCCGCGCGAAGGCGATGCGGTCGCGGTGGTTGGGATCCATGTTAGCCTGGATCTTGAATACGAATGCGGTCATGGCGCTCTCGTGCGCGTCGATGGTGCGCTTGTTCGACACCTGCGCGCGCGGCGCCGGCGCGAAACTGGCGAGCGCGTCGAGCAGATCCTTGACGCCGAAATTCTTCAAGGCCGAGCCGAAAAACACCGGCGTCAGGTGGCCCTCGCGGAAGGAATCGAAATCGAAGCGCCGGCAGGCATCCTTGACCAGCGCCAGTTCCTCGCTGATCGCTTTCGCGTCGAGCATTGGATTTTTCTTCGCCAGCGCCGCGAGATCGAGCGGCTGCGGTGCGGCGGTGCGGCCGTCCTCGTTCAACAGCCGCATCTCGCTGGTCGCGATGTCATAGGTCCCGGCGAAGTCACGGCCGCGTCCAATCGGCCAGGTCATCGGCGCGGTGTCGAGCGCCAGCGTCTTCTCGATCTCGTCTAACAACTCGAACGGATCGCGGGTCTCGCGGTCCATCTTGTTGATGAAGGTGACGATCGGGATATCGCGCAGCCGGCAGACCTCGAACAGTTTGCGGGTCCGCGCCTCGATGCCCTTGGCGGCGTCGATCACCATCACCGCCAAGTCCACGGCCGTCAAAGTACGGTAGGTGTCCTCGGAGAAGTCCTCGTGGCCCGGCGTGTCGAGCAAATTGAAGACACGGCCGTCGTAATCGAAGGTCATCACCGAGGTGACCACCGAAATGCCGCGCTCGCGCTCGATCGCCATCCAGTCCGAGCGGGTGGCGCGGCGGTCGCGCTTGGCCTTGACCTGGCCGGCGAGATTGATGGCACCGCCGAACAGCAAGAGCTTCTCGGTCAGCGTGGTTTTGCCGGCGTCCGGATGGGAAATGATCGCAAAGGTGCGCCGGCGCTCGACTTCCGCCGCAAGCGGCGTGAGCGGGATCGAATCGGGAGGAAGCACCGGCTTGTTCATGGGGCGCATGTGGCAGGGGAATAGGGGCTAATCAAGGGGCTGAATACCGGGCGCCAGTCTCCGTAATTCCCGCGCTCGTCGTGGGCATCCACGCCTTATACCGCACGCAAATGCGGGCGTGGATAGCCGGGACAAGCCCGGCCATGACGACTACCTGATCGCCGCGCTGTAGTCTTCAGGCTTAAAGCCAACCAGCAGCTTGCCGCCACCGAGCTCGAGCACCGGGCGCTTGATCATGGAGGGCTGCGCCAGCATCAGCGCGATCGCCTTCTTCTCGGTGACGTTGTCTTTGTCCTTGTCGGGACGCTTCTTGAAGGTCATGCCGGCTCGGTTGAGCAAGATCTCCCAGCCGACTTTCTTGGCCCACCGTTCCAGCCGCTCGCGCTCGATTCCGACGGACTTGTAATCGTGGAAGGCATAAACAACGCCGTGATTGTCCAGCCAGGCGCGCGCCTTCTTCATGGTGTCGCAGTTCTTGATACCGTAGATGGCGATGGGCATGGCGATGACTTATCCGATTTGTCTTGGCCGGGCTCGTCCCGGACAAGCCGCCCGGCGGCTTCACTCCCACTCAATCGTCCCCGGCGGCTTGCTGGTCACGTCGTAAACGACGCGATTGACGCCCTTGACCTCGTTGATGATGCGCGTCGCCACCGCGCCGATGAATATCATCTCGAACGGGTAGAAATCCGCCGTCATGCCGTCGGTCGAGGTGACCGCGCGTAAGCCCACGACGTAATCGTAGGTGCGGCCGTCGCCCATCACGCCGACCGTCTTCACCGGCAACAACACGGCAAACGCCTGCCATATGTTGTCGTAGAGACCGGCGCGGCGGATTTCCTCGATGTAGATCTCATCGGCGAGCCGCAAAATGTCGAGCTTCTCGCGCGTGATCGCGCCGGGCACGCGGATGGCAAGCCCCGGCCCCGGGAACGGATGGCGGCCGACGAAAGCCTCTGGCAGACCGAGCTCGCGGCCGAGCGCCCTCACCTCGTCCTTGAACAGTTCGCGCAACGGCTCGACCAGCTTCATGTGCATGCGCTCGGGCAGACCGCCGACGTTGTGATGCGACTTGATGGTGACCGAGGGGCCGCCGGTGAACGACACGCTCTCGATCACGTCGGGGTAGAGCGTGCCCTGCGCCAGGAAATCGGCGCCGCCAATCTTCTTCGCCTCGGCGTCGAACACGTCGATGAACAGTTTGCCGATGGTCTTGCGTTTCTGCTCGGGGTCCTCGACGCCGGCGAGCGCCTTGAGGAAGGTGTCCTCGGCGTCCACATGCACGAGCGGAATGTTGTAGCTGTCGCGGAATAGCGTCACCACCTTCTGCGCCTCGGCGAGCCGCAGCAGGCCGTGGTCGACGAACACGCAAGTGAGCTGCTCGCCGATCGCCTCGTGGATGAGCACCGCGGCGACCGCCGAATCGACGCCGCCCGACAGTCCGCAGATCACGCGGCCTTTGCCCACCTGCTTGCGAATTTTCTCGATCGCCTCGTCCTTGAAGGCGCGCATGGTCCAGTCGCCGGTGAGCCCCGCGACCTTGCGCACGAAGTTGCGCAGCAGCGCCGCCCCATGCGGCGTGTGCATCACTTCGAGATGGAATTGGGTGGCGTAGAATTTGCGGTCGTCGTCGCCGATGATGGAAATCGGCGCGTTCGGCGAAATGCCGAGGACGCGGAAACCTTCGGGCAATTTCGTCACCCGGTCGCCGTGGCTCATCCAAACGGGGTATTTTTCGCCCTTGCGCCAGACGCCTTCGAACAGCGGGCTGTCGGACACGACTTCCACTTCGGCGCGGCCAAATTCGCGATGGTGTCCGCCCTCTACTCGGCCTCCGAGCTGTTGCGCCATCGCCTGCTCGCCGTAGCAAATGCCGAGCAGCGGCACGCCGGCCTCGTAGATCGCCTTAGGCGCGAGCGGGGCGTCCTTGTCAAGTACCGAGGCCGGCCCGCCCGACAGGATCACCGCCTTCGGCTTCATCTCATGGAAGGCGGCCTCCGCCTTCTGGTAGGGCACGATCTCGCAATAGACCTTTTCCTCGCGCACCCGCCGCGCAATCAGCTGGGTGACCTGCGAGCCGAAATCGACGATCAGGACCTTATCGTGCAAATTCTTGTCCAACTTGGGCGGCGATGCCGCCAACGGCTCCGGAATCGGCTCCGTTCGAAGCGGCTTTGTGGGATTGCGCTTGGCTGCGGTCAAGGCAGCGTCAGGCTCCGGTTAACTACGCCAGATTTCGAGCTATTGAGATAACCCTCCATT
>CAVTZC010000014.1:0-68208 GCA_963739075.1 uncultured Alphaproteobacteria bacterium
CGGGCCCACCACGCATTCCCATTCGAACCAAGATTTCCTGAAATTCGTCGAATAGCCCCGATTGGGCGGCGTATGCTGCGAGCGATAAGTCTCTGCAAAGGGGCAACTGGATTTGGGATGTCATTTCGCCGCTTTTGTCTCTGGCCGTGAAATCCGGTTTCCCGGAAACGGAGACCGTCGCGGGCAGAGACCGGTTCGATACACGCGCTTTATTGAGAGGTGAGGCCCAGAACCTGGTGCTGGCGCGACCATTCGGGTGGCAGATCGCAAAGATGGACTAGGCCCATTCCGTGAGGCAGTCTGCCTTCAACGGCCGCTTTGACGAGATCCGGAGCGAGGAAGGCCAGCGAGATAGTCATGTTGAACTTCCGGACACTGCATTTTTCTCTATCGGCAATACTTTCGGTCGTTGCCGAAAGATTGGTGACGAGTCCGTTAAATTTGGTCTTACGCCGCGGAGATATTGCTCGCTAGGCAGGGCGCCCACGAAGCGCCCCTTATTCCCTACGAGCGTGCGTACGCAGGTTTTGCCTAGAGCCTGCGGTCTATAACCGGCCGGGTACGCTGACCACACTAGCGTAAACAGTGACCCTCAACTAACATTCGCGCCGAGCCGCGCCATAAAAGGTAACCAGGGCAACATCGCCCATCCATCAAGGAAAGCTCAGGGCCGCTATGGATACCGACATTCCAGGTATCCTCATCGTCGATGACAATGAGGATAACCGGTATACGCTGCGATTGCTCTTAGAATCCGATGGTCATGAGCGGGTGATTGATGCGTCAGGCGGTAAAGAGGCGATTGCTCTGCTGGAAAGGGAGAAATTTAGTCTCGTCCTTCTCGATCTGATGATGCCGGATTTAAATGGGGACGAGGTTCTCAAGATCATCAAAGCCAACCCGGATTCGAGAGACTTGCCGGTCGTGATGATTAGCGCCGACACGGATACTGAGAAAGTATCGAAATGCATTGAACTCGGTGCTGACGATTACCTAGCCAAGCCGTTCAATCCGATAATCTTGCGCGCACGAATTGCCTCGGCGTTGCGGAGGCAGTCGTTGCGTGCGCTAGAAACTGAATACATGGGCAAGATCGAGCAGGCGAAAAAGCATTCGGAGAATTTATTGAGAAACATACTCCCTCCCGAAATCGCTGCGCGACTGAGAAATGGAGAAAGCAATATCGCGGATCATTTCGAGGATATCACCGTCATTTTTGCTGACATCGTTGGCTTTGGGAAGATGACGGCGCGCATGAAAGCTTTTGAGATTGTCGGTTGCCTAAATCAATTGTTCAGCGAATTCGATCGACTTGCTGATGACCGCGGCGTAGAAAAGATTAAGACGATCGGTGACAACTACATGGCAATCGCGGGTCTCCCTACGCCGCGCTCCGGACACGCGCGTATTGCGACAAAGCTTGCGCTCGACATGATCGCAGCCACGGGGCGATTGCAATCGCGATTGCCGGTCCCATTATCGATCAGGGTGGGGTTACACTCCGGTTCTGTTATGGCGGGGGTCATCGGAACGCATAAATTCGCATATGATGTATGGGGCGATACGGTCAATATCGCGGCTCGCGTCGAGGCAGCGAGCCACCCAAATCGCGTATTGGTATCCGCAGTGACGGCCAAGATGCTGGGCGCCGAATTTGAGCTCGACGGTCCGCACAATATCGACACTAAAGAGGCCCGTGTCATCGAGACTTTTTTTGTAACCCAGCGTCAATAGGCGGACAGGCAGGAACCGAACAATTTTAGAATCATAGGCGCGAGGTTAAGAACAGTGGTGCAGGCCAATCGCGTTGAAGCAATCCGGTTGCGCTGGGCCTCGACAATACGCGCCCGGCTTTATTCCGCTTTCGGCTTTGCTGCCGCACTTACGATCATTTGCTCTTTCATTGCTTACTATGAATTCGCCGTCATCGGAGCGACTACAGATAAAGTAGTTGTTCGGAGCTTGCCGGCCACAGCCTTGTCGTTGCGGTTGGTCGAGGAGGCCAACAGCTTGATTTCTGTAGCTCCACAATTGATGGCCGCTAAGAATGATAAAGACCGCTTAGGGACCGCAAAAAGGATTGATCAGCAGGCGAAAAACTTGGTGGAGGGCGTAGAGCGCCTAAAGACGCTGGGCGTCGAAAACACCAATGATATTGATGCCGCGCGCAACGCATTGCTCCAACGTCTCAATGCGCTCGATCAAGTCGTGAAGGATCGCATTTCGATATCGGACGAACGGACGACTCTGGCGTCGGCGATTCAGCCCGCCTACGTCGCGCTGCACGACGCTCTCGCTTCGGCAATTTCCAATGCAAATTCAGACCTCATGTCGACGGGCGAGCAGGCGGGGATAGACGCCGCGCTCGCTCGCAAGCTTGAGTTGCTGCGCAGGCTCATGGAAATGGAATCCGAGTCAAACCTTCTTGCCGGGTTTCTAACCGAGGCCGCCCTAGTATACGATTCGAGCCGGCTTCAGGCGCTACGCGATCTTATTAAAGCGATAAAGGCAAAACTCGAGCAAAACCTGAGCGTCATCAGCGATCTCGCACAGCAGAACAAGCTCTCTGCGCTTTATCACGATCTTGGCTCAATCGAATCAGACGACGGAATCATTTCTGTACGGACTTACGAACTTAACCGATTACACGACGCCGATGTTGCGTTTCAGAACGCACAAACCGCGACTGCCACACTAAAAAAGGCAGTCGACGATATGGTTGAGCAGCAAGGCCGTGCTGCCCAGACAATCTCTATGCAAGCGGAACAGCAAATCCGCTCGGCCAAGATCATTTTGATTGTATTGTCGATTGTGGCTGTGATCGGCGCGGTAATAGTGGCGTGGCTTTATGTTGCACGCGGCGTCGTCCGGCGACTGGGCCTACTTAGCGAGGCCATGCGTCGTATTGCGGGTGGTAATTTGGACGTCCACATCCAAGACAATCGCGGCGATGAGATCGCCGAAATGGCGTATGCGATTGAAGTATTTCGCAAGAATGCAATCGCCCTCGATGAACTCCTAGCTGAGCGTAAAGAAGCAGCCGCCCGTCTCGAAAAGATCGTGGACCAGCGCACTGCCGAACTGCAACGGCGCGGAGCGGAAATGCGCGTCACTTTCGATAACATGGTGCAAGGCGTGCTGATGTTTGACGGTGAAATGAAAATTGCTGCATGGAACCGACAAGTCTTGGAGCTGTTGAAATTGCCCGAGTCTTTTCTCGCGGCTAAACCGAATTTTTCGGATTTTATTCGCTATCTTGCGCAGCGGGGTGAATATGGCACCGTCGATGTCGAAGCGGAAGTGCAGCGATTTACCGCCAAAGCTGCGCAGCGTCACACATTCGAACGCATCCGTCCCGACGATACCGTCCTTGAAATCCGACATAATCCGTTGCCGGAAGGAGGCATTGTCGTCATCTATTCGGATATCACCGAGCGCAAACGTTACGAAGAGACGCTCACCGCCGCACGTGACATGGCTGAAGCGATGAGTTGAACCAAGTCGAGTTTCCTCGCAAACATGAGCCACGAGCTACGAACGCCGCTAAATGCCATCATTGGACTGACCGATATGATGGTCACCAATTCTGGGAGATTTGGGACAGAAAAGGCGATTGAACCACTTCGGCGCGTTCATCGCGCCGGAAAGCATCTGCTTGATCTCATCAATCAGGTCCTCGACCTATCAAAGATCGAGGCGGGAAAGCTCGATATCAATCCGGATACTGTCAACATCGCCGCGCTAGTCGACGAGGTCGTCGGCACCGCACGATCGTTGGCGGAGCAGAACAAGAACCGGCTTAATGTCGAATGTCCGGCTGATATCGGCTCAATTATCGTGGACGCTCTACGTTTGAAGCAGATACTGCTCAATCTTTTGAGCAACGCGTGCAAGTTTACGAAAGGCGGGGACGTTTCTTTGCGTGTGACAGCTGCGTCGGCTGAGGGGCGCGGATGGATCAATTTTGTGGTCGCCGATACCGGCATTGGCATGACGCCAGAGCAAATGAACAAACTATTTGAAGAGTTTGTCCAAGCCGATCAAACAACGGCGCGCCGATTTGGTGGCACCGGCCTCGGTTTGGCGATAACGCGTAAGCTTTGCACCATGATGGGTGGCGACGTAACGGTCACGAGCGAAAGCGGAAAAGGATCGACGTTTACTGTCCGCCTGCCGGCGGCCCCGGAGATCGCAACAGTTGCGTCGGATCAGGTGGCCCGCATAACGGAACAAAATGTTCCAGTTGGCGACTGCGTCCTTGTGATCGATGACGACCCGACCGCGCGCGAACTGATTGCAAATTATCTGCGGGAAGGGGGGCTCTCGGTCGTTACTGCTGCCGGTGGGCGGGAAGGATTGAAGCGTGCCGAGGAGCTGCATCCGATCGCAATCACACTCGACGTTCTAATGCCGGATATCGACGGGTGGACCGTTTTGGCGGCGTTGCGGGGCAATCCAAGACTCTCCAATATTCCAGTTGTCATGGTGACGATCACTGATCCAGACCGCAAGGGCATAGCTCTCGGCGCGGCCGGATATTTGACAAAACCAATCGATCGCAACCGGCTGATCGCACTTTTGCAGCCGTTTCAGACTCGCGCCCAGCGTACGCGTGTGCTTGTGGTCGAGGACGACCCAATGCAGCGCGAATGGATACGCTCGTGGCTGGCGCCAGAGCACTGGCAGACTACGGAGGCTGAAAACGGCCTCGTGGCGCTCGATAAGATTGCGAAAGATCTGCCGGACATTATCCTGCTCGATCTTATGATGCCGGAAATGGACGGATTTCAATTCATTGCTGCGCTGCAGGCGAGGCCGGGGTGGAGGAAAATTCCCGTTATCGTGATAACCGCGCTAGATCTTACGGCCGCGGACCGCGAACGGCTCAATTCCGGTGTTGAGAAGATCCTGTTGAAGGATTCTTTTGACCCCGCTCAACTCGTGGAAATTGTAAGGCGCCTGGTTACAGAGACGCGCCGGTCACAGGTGGCATCGGAGGCGGCCTCGTGACCAAGGTACTTTATATCGAGGATAACGACGACAACGTTTACCTACTAAAAATGCGCTTTGAGATGCTTGAGGGGTTTGAGGTGTTGGTTGCCGAGGACGGGGAAGTCGGATGCCAAATTGCACTGGCTGAAACACCCGACGTTATCCTAATGGATCTCGATTTACCCATCGTGGATGGCTGGCAAGCAACTCGCCGACTTAAGGCTGATCAGAGGACCCAGAAAATTCCAATTATCGCTTTGACCGCACACGCTATGGCAGGATCGCGTGAGAAGGCTCTGGCGGCAGGCTGCGACGAGTTCGACACTAAACCCATCGAGTTTGATCGACTAATTCAAAAGATCAATTTGCTGCTTAGCAAAAGCAAAAGCGGATGATGGCAGATTGCTTCAGATCACCTAGGTGACAATATCATTAATGGAGAAACTCCTTATTCGATCCGATTGCCAATATGAGTTCCTATAATGGGATTTATCGGAGGCAAAAACTCTGCATAAACATTCCATAACGTGCGTTAGGCGATTGATTAAGAATCACACAAACCTTATCCAGTCGACAACTCAGTAGAAAATGGGACAAATGCCATGAGTTTCGCGATCACGGCAGTGTGGGGCCGAGGGAATATTCGGCAGCGCGGGAATCGTCGCTACGGCAGATTCGCAGAATGGCAGGTTACGGAACTTGATGAAGGCCAGTCGGTCAGCACGCTTGGTCTAGAAAAAGCCCGGTCAGGTCACTATGTCCGCGTTTATGTTTTCAGTACACACACGATTGTGACGCTGCTTCGCCAGATTGAAGTGTTGATGGCGCAGGGAGCGCCGCGGCAAACTCCCAATCGGAGCCACCGCGGCGCCGCGCCTGGCCAAGCCGACTATTTCTTGTAGGCGGCGAGCACGGCCTGTCCGTCCGGGCCCGCCTTTTTCAGCCAATCGGCGGTGAGTTGGTCGCCGACCTTCTTGAGACCGGCCTTGAGCGCGTCGCTCGGCGGCAGCACCTTCATGCCGTGCGCCTTGAGTTGCTCAAGATACCAGCCGCTTTTTTCTTCCCACATCTTCCAGCCGCGGTCCTCGGCCGTCGCCGCCGCCTTGAGCAGCGCGGCCTGCGTCGGCTTATCGAGCGCGTCGAACGCCGCCTTGTTGACGAAAGTGATATTTTTCGGGATCCAGGCCTGCGTGTCGTAGAAGTGGGTCATCGATTCCCAGGCCTTGCTGTCATAGCCGGTCGCCGCCGAGGTGATGAACGAGTTGACCACGCCGGTCGCCAGCGCCTGCGCCAGCTCCGCCGCCTGCACGGTGACCACCTGCGCGCCGACCAGTTCGCCGATGCGCGCGGTGCCGACGTTGTAGGCGCGCCACTTAAGGCCCTTCATGTCGTCGACCGTGTTGATGTCCTTCTTGGCGTAGATGCCCTGCGGCGCCCACGGCACCGCGAACAACACCATCAGTCCCTGCGCGTCGAGCTTCTTCTCGATGGCCGGCTTCGACGCCAGCCACAGCTTCTTCGATTCCGGATAGCTGGTGGCGAGGAAGGGAATGACGTCGACGCCGAAGATCGGGTCCTCGTTTTCGTGCAGCGAGATCAGCACCTCGCCGATCTGCACCTGGCCAGTCTGCACCGCGCGCTTGATGTCGGGCGCCTTGAACAGCGAGGCGCCGGGGTGGACGGTGATCTCGAGCTTGCCATTGGTCGCCACGGCGACATCCTTGGCGAACATCGCCAGATTGACGCTGTGCGGATTGTCGGCGGGGTAAGCAGCCGGCAAATTCCACTTGGTCTGCGCCGAGGCCGGGCTCGCGGCCAGCGCGCTGGCCGCAAAGGCCGTCAGCAGAAGGGTACGGGAGAATGTGAGCATGGGACGCCTCTTGGTTCGATTTTTTTCGACACGCGGTCGATTGGACCTAAGCCTAGCAGGAAACGGGCCAGCCTCAACTCGGCGGAAACGCCAGATGCGGCAGGACCAGGACGATCTGCGGAAACTCGGTGATGATGAACACGGCGACGAGCAGCAGAATGAAAAACGGAAACGCGGCGCGCGCGACGGCGAAGGTGTCGCGTCCGCTCATGTTCTGCAGCACGAAGAGGTTGAAGCCGACCGGCGGCGTGATCTGCGCCATCTCGACGTGGATCACCAGATAGACGCCGAACCAGATCAGATCGAGGCCTGCCTGCTGCACCATCGGCAGCACGACGACCATGGTCAGCACGATCATCGAGATGCCGTCGATAAGGCAGCCGAGGATGATGTACATGATGCTCAAGTAGAGCGCGAGCATCCCCGGCGTAAGGTGCTGGCCCTTCACCCATTCGGCGAGCGCCGCCGGAATGCCGGTATAGGCCATGGCCGCGGTGGTGTAGGCGGCGCCGGCAAGGATGAACATGATCATGCAGGTGAGACGCGTCGCGCTCATCACGCTTTCGAAAAACGTCTTGCGGTTGAGCGTGCCGCTCCACCAGGCGAGCAGCAGCGCGCCGCTAACGCCCCAGGCCGCGCATTCCGTCGCCGTAGCGAAGCCGAGCACCAGCGAAAAGAACACGGCGAGGATCAGCAGCAGGCAGGGAATGAGCTTGGTCGATTCCGCGAGCTTCTTGCGGAACGGCATCGGCGGATCGCGCGGCGGGATCTTTTTCGGATTGAGCAGCGACCAGCCGATGATGTAACCGGAGTAAAGCGCCATCACCAGAAAGCCAGGTAAGAAGCCGCCGAGGAAAACCTGCAGCACCGAGACGTTGGCGGTCACCGCATAGACCACCATCGGGATCGACGGCGGGATCAACAGCCCGAGCGTGCCGGAACCGGCGAGCGAACCGAGGCTGATGCCCTTGTCGTAGCCGCGCTTGTCCAATTCGGGCAGCGCGATCTTGCCGATGGTGGCGCAGGTCGCGGCCGACGAACCGGACACCGCGGCGAAGATGCCACAGCCGATTACGTTCACGTGCACCAAGCGGCCGGGCAGCCATTGCAGCCAAGGCGACAGGCCGCGGAACATCTCCTCCGAGAGGCGCGTGCGGAACAGGATCTCGCCCATCCAGATAAACAACGGCAGGGCGGCGAGCGTCCACGAGGCGCTCGCACTCCACACCGTCGTCGCCAGCACCGCGCCGATCGGCACGCTGGTGGTGAGCAGCATGGCAATGAAGCCGATCAGCCCGAGGGCGACCGCGATCCACACGCCGCTCGCCAAAACGACGATGAGCGTCCCGAGCGGATCAGTCCGAGATTGACGAGGCCGATGTAGTGCATCGCCGCCCCCGCCGGAGGCGATGCGCTCGACCAGTTCGTCGGGCGAGGACGGCGGTTCCTTCTCGTAGGTCGGCTTGTTGCCCTTGAGCACGTGGATTATCTCGTCAACCAGCGCGATGGCGAGAATGAGCAAGCCGCCGCAGTAGCCGAGCTGCGGGATCCACAACGGGATCGCCAGCACGCCCTGCGCCATGTCGTGGAAGCGGAACGAGTCGTAGGTCATCGCTGCCGCGTACCAGGTAAAATAGAGCGTGAAGGCGGTGGCGACCGACAGCGCGAGGACTTCCACCGCCCAGCGTTTACGGCCGGTGAACTGCTCGATCAGGATGCCAACGCGGATGATCTCGCCGCGCTTGAAGGTGTGCGCGAGGCCGAGGAAGGCCATCGCGCACATGCACCAGGAGGCGAAGTCGTCGCCGGCCGGAATGTTCAGCCCAATCTGGCGGCCGAGCGACCCGAACATCATGATGGCAAAGATGAGCACTAGAAAACCGCCGGCGGCGTAGCCCGCGAAAAGATAAAGCCGGTCAAGAAAAATACGCATCATTCTCTGTCCCCGCGCATGATGGCGTTTGCCAGAGGCCGGAGGCAATAGACTTTTACAGCGACGCCGTATGATTTTTGGCAGACGCGCTTAATGCGCCGGCTCCACGCCGCTCTGCTTGAGCGTGGCGGCGGCCGACAGCGCGCTGAGGAACGCGATGAGCAACTTCGCGGTATCGGGCTTGTGTGTGCCGAAACCTCAACCAGGGATGTCCTCTAATTTGGCCGCCGACTGACGACGGACACAAGCGATCCCAACCGTGGAATGGTCGTTTTTGAACTAGGAGAGGATAAAGATCGGCGTCGGCGCGAATTGGCGGTGACGCGAATGACCCGGACATGCGAGCACTCCGCCTCGAGACAGCGGCGGACTTCACCAGTAGGCCCAGCGGCTTACGGACTCATGCATAAATCATAGTAATATTGATATGAACGGCTTTTCTGAGCCACTCTACGTGTACCGCCGACGACTGCGCCTACTGCAGCACCGCGCCCAGCATTTCCGCTAATCGAACCGATGACCGCACCGCGCGCCGCACCGCGCGCCACTCCCGTCGTGGTGGGTGTCGAACCAGCAGCGTTGCGAGCATAAGCGTCGCAACGTTCAGATTTCGTTTGGGCCATTGCGACGCTAGACGCAATAAAGGTCGCGAAGGCTACAGCGAAAAATACAGTCAATTTCATCTAATCCTCCGGGCGTTTTGCGTCGTTACTGACTACTTTATGTTGAGGTATGTCAATTCGTGAAAGGCAGCTCCCAAGTCGGTGGCCACATTACTTCATTGCGAATTTCCGCTAGTGATGACCCAGCTGCGACAATGCCGCGTGGAATTACTGAATTGCCAGTAGACCCGGTGCCGCCAAGATAAATTTGTCACATCACTTATAACCCAGCCGCCCGATAACGTATTTATAAGCAGAAAACAATGGCCCAAACTCAAAACGATTTCAGGAGTGGCTTAGATCAGCGAGAAAAAATCATTTCGATGGCAAATTTCAGTCGAATGCTCCAAATGCGGAAGCGACATGTACGTTTGCCGGTAGGCTCTATACAGCGTCCGAGTACCACCCGCCTATCGACTTGCGAGCCTCATTGACTATCTTATGGATAAGTGGCGGCGTCCGAACTCGGGAGAAATCCTATGTTTCGCAAGGTGATTATCACAGCGGCAGCAATCATAGCCCTTGGGGTTGCTGCAGTTCCGACCGATGCGTCCGCATATTGGCGTGGCGGTGGGTGGCATGGAGGGTATGGCGGTTGGTACGGCGGTAGGTGGGGCTACTACGGGGGCGGATTTGCCGCCGGCGCAATCCTCGGTGGGTTGCTCGCTGCGCCTTACTACTATGGACCGCCGCCCGGTTACTATTACGGACCTCCGCCGGGGGATGCGGTGGCCTACTGCATGCAACGGTTCAAATCCTATGATCCCCGGAGCGGCACGTATTTAGGCTACGATGGATATCGGCATCCTTGTCCCTGAGCGCACCGAGACTGTCGCGGAATATCGCAAGCACCTGATCGGGTTTCGGAGAGACCATCGCGCGCGGCGGTCTTTCTGTTTCAAGGGCACAAGTCGTCTCGTTCGGGTCTGTTGCCGGTAGGCCCTATGCAGCGCCACACGCGTTTGTCTGCTATCCATAGTGGACCAAAACTGGCCGGACACCTGACTGCACCCGACCAATGCTGCAGTAACGTCAAAAAAGCTCTTGCCAAGGCGCCATCCACATATAACTCGTCTCGGACAATGGGGCCATCCGAACGAAACGTGAATGATGGTGGATCAGGTTACCGCTTTGCTGAGCGTGGGAAACGTGACTAGAAATCCGAAATAAACTACGATCGAAAAACGTCGCGAGACTAGGCCAACCGCGAGCAAAGCTATCGGAAGGGCGATAATGGCCGATAAATATGTGGTTACGGTGATGCGCAGAAAAACTTCGGGCACTGCAACATTTCGGAAGTATCTGGAAATATTTTCCTTTAGAAAGAACTCGAACCCTTTGCTGGGGTGCAGAGTTCAGTCATTGCCCGATCCTATGGGCTAAGAGTATTCGAGTAAAAAATGTTTCACGCAAGTCACCTCTTAACGGCGGCCAGTATTTGCCTTACGGTGGTATTAGGCGCGTGCGCCGGTCGGCCGTCGGAAGGCGTTCTCGTGCCCGATCGCGCAATCCGCTGAAGGCACGTCTCGTGTAAATATTCTTGTTGCCACAACGAGACAGCGCTCGTCTGCGATCCTGGTGAGATGTTTAGCGGCGAGCGAGCCGAGAATGTGTCATATGCCGATATAGGCGTTTCAATTCCACCTGACAGCGCGCGAGAGATTGGCAAAATTCAATGGCCTGTATCTCTCCCGGGTAATCCTGCTCGCGATTTTGTGACTGTTTCGGCGGACTATATTGACAAGCAGCAACTTTCCGCCGCCGTGTCCGCTGCAGCAAAGCCGGCTGGACGCAGAAATGTGCTCATCTTCGTGCATGGCTTCAACAACCGGTTTGATGATGCCGTTTACCGGTTTGCCCAAGTTGTTCACGACTCGAAAGCGGTAGGTATTCCCGTTCTGTTTACATGGCCTTCGCGCGGGGAATTGAATCTGCGTGCGTACACATATGATCGCGAGAGCGCAAACTCTTCCCGCTATGCGCTCGAACAACTGATCGAAATGCTGGCTGTCAACCCGAATGTAAATGAAATCAACATCGTTGCGCACTCGATGGGCAATGTGATTGCGCTAGAAGCGTTGCGCGGGATGGCGAGCCGGAGGGGTAGGATTGGAGCAAAGGTTAGGATTGTGGCGCTAGTCGCACCCGATGTCGGCGTCGACGTGTTTCGTACCGAAATGAAAAATATGGGAAAGTCCAGGCCGCGCTTTCTTCTGTTTGCCTCTCAGGACGATGGCGCCCTCAATTTTTCGAAAACCATCGGGGGCGGTGTTCAGCGCATTGGCGCGATCGATCCAGCGCAGGAGCCATATAAAAGTGAACTGCCGCAGGAAAATGTCGAGGCGTTTGATTTGACCAATTGAAAGGTCGCGCCCACGGTAGAGCCTTTGAGGATATTACGACCGTCGTGGCAATGATTAAAGATAGGGTTGGCGAGTTTGACAGCCCCCGCTGCGTGGCCCAGGTGAAATGTTAGTTGAGAGTTGGCGTTGCGCCAGCGTGGCCGGTCGGCGTAGCGCAGCTACTCGGCGAAGGCTGGCGTGAACACCTCAGGTGTCGGTGGCTTGTAGCTGAGGACTTATGCGGCCTGATCGCGTTGTAGTCTCTACGCCAAGCCTCGTATTTTCGCTGCGCATCGGTCCATAGGAGCTTCCCTTGCGCCGAGTTGCACGAGTTGTCTCTGACTTAGTTCTTACGCTTCTGATCGCCATTGGTACAGCTTGGGCGTCCCTAGCTCTGTGGTACCACCTCCCGGCTCAGGAATCGATGAGAGGTCTCGCAGGAAGCATTTTTATACTGATCGGTGTCTCCGCGATTACCTCTCTCTTTAGTCGCCTACGCCGCCCGGCACTTGTCTGCTTCATTGCGGCGTTTGGCATAATCCTGATCTGGTGGACCACAATAAGGCCAGATGGCCACGCCAATTGGGCACCAGATGTGGCCCGGCAAGTCGCTGGAACGCTTGACGGCGACATGCTGACTTTGACGAACGTGCGAGATTTCGAATGGCGCAGCGACAGCGACTTTACAGAGCGGTGGACGTCGCGAACTTATGATCTTAGTAAACTCCGAACCCTTGATTTGTTTCCCCAAACGAGCCAATCTGCTTCAGCCCGTATCTCTATCGTGCCCGGAATTTGGCCGATTTAACCATACTCTCTGCCCTCGGCGCGCGCGCGAGGCGCTCGCCGATTGCGCGAGCTCTGAGGCAGACCGACAGGCGATTAAGACTACGCCCGCGCGCGAGGCACTCGCCGATTCCAGCGAGCTCTGAGGCAGACCGACAGGCGATTAAGACTAAAACGTAACGCAGACCGACCGGCTCGAGCCGGCGCTACGGCTGCTGGTCGACGTCGCCATTTCTTGTTTAGCGGATTGTTGTTCGCAGATTCTGGGGCGGACGATGGAGCTCGGGATCGGCGCCAATGCTGACGTCGGCTTCGCCTGGTCGGGCGGCGGCGATGGTGCCGGCGCCGGTCGAGCGCAGCCAGCTACGGGGTCATCGACAACAGATCGGAAAATCTGCAGCACTTACAGTGCGGGCGCTCTCCCTCGCTCGCGCAGCGCTGCGGCGGCTGCGGCACTGAACGATCATCAGAAATTGGCCGATTTAACCATGACTCGCTGCCCTCACGCGCGCGCGCGAGGCGTCGCCGATTCCAGCGAGCTCTGAGGCAGACCGACAGGCGATTAAGACTAAAACGTAACGCAGACCGACCGGCTCGGCCGGCGCTCGGCTGCTGGTCGACGTCGCCATTTCTTTTTAGCGGATTGTTGTTCGCAAATTCTGGGCGGACGATGGAGCTCGGGATCGGCGCCAATGCTGACGTCGGCTTCGCCTGGTCGGGCGGCGGCGATGGTGCCGGCGCCGGTCGAGCGCAGCGAGCCACGGGGTCATCGACAACAGATCGGAAAATCTGCAGCACTTACAGTGGGGGCGCTCTCCCTCGCTCGCGCAGCGCTGCGGCGGCTGCGGCACTGAACGATCATCAGAAATTGGCCGATTTAACCATGATCGCTGCCCTCACGCGCGCGCGCGAGGCGCGCGCCGATTCCAGGCGAGTCTGAGCAGACTGAAGGCGATTAAGACTGAAACGTACGCGACCGGCCGGCTGGCCGGCGCTGCGGCTGCTGGTCGACGTCGCCATTACTTTTAGCGGATTGTTGTTCGCAGATTCTGGTGCGGACGATGGAGCTCGGGATCGGCGCCAATGCTGACGTCGGCTTCGCCTGGTCGGGCGGCGGCGATGGTGCCGGCGCCGGTCGAGCGCAGCCAGCCACGGGGTCATCGACAACAGATCGGAAAATCTGCAGCACTTACAGTGGGGGCGCTCTCCCTCGCTCGCGCAGCGCTGCGGCGGCTGCGGCACTGAACGATCATCAGAAATTGGCCGATTTAACCATGACTCGCTGCCCTCACGCGCCGCGCGCGAGGCGCTCGCCGATTCCAGGCGACTTAAGACTAAAACGTAACGCAGACCGACCGGCTGGCCGGCGCTGCGGCTGCTGGTCGACGTCGCCATTACTGTTTAGCGGATTGTTGTTCGCAGATTCTGGGCGGACGATGGAGCTCGGATCGGCGCCAATGCTGACGTCGGCTTCGCCTGGTCGGGCGGCGGCGATGGTGCCGGCGCCGGTCGAGCGCAGCAGCCACGGGGTCATCGACAACAGATCGGAAAATCTGCAGCACTTACAGTGGGGGCGCTCTCCCTCGCTCGCGCAGCGCTGCGGCGGCTGCGGCACTGAACGATCATCAGAAATTGGCCGATTTAACCATGACTCTCTGCCCTCACGCGCGCGCGCGAGGCGCTCGCCGAATTCCAGGCGAGCTCTGAGGCAGACCGTAACGCTGACCGACCGGCTGGTCGGCGCTGCGGCTGCTGGTCGACGTCGCCATACGTTTAGCGGATTGTTGTTCGCAGATTCGGGGCGACGATGGAGCTCGGGATCGGCGCCAAGCTGACGTCGGCTTCGCCTGGTCGGGCGGCGGCGATGGTGCCGGCGCGGTCGAGCGCAGCCAGCCACGGGGTCATCGACAACAGATCGGAAAATCTGCAGCACTTACAGTGGGGGCGCTCTCCCTCGCTCGCGCAGCGCTGCGGCGGCTGCGGCACTGAACGATCAGCAGAAATTGGCCGATTTAACCATACTCGCTGCCCTCACGCGCGCGCGCGAGGCGCTCGCCGATTCCAGGCGAGCTCTGAGGCAGACCGTAACCTGCACCGGCCGGCTGGTCGGCGCTGCGGCTGCTGGTCGACGTCGCCATTACTGTTTAGCGGAATTGTTGTTCGCAGATTCTGGGGCGGACGATGGAGCTCGGGATCGGCGCCAATGCTGACGTCGGCTTCGCCTGGTCGGGCGGCGGCGATGGTGCCGGCGCCGGTCGAGCGCAGCCAGCCACGGGGTCATCGCAACAGATCGGAAAATCTGCAGCACTTACAGTGGGGGCGCTCTCCCTCGCTCGCGCAGCGCTGCGGCGGCTGCGGCACTGAACGATCATCAGAATTTGGCCGATTTAACCATGACTCGCTGCCCTCACGCGCGCGCGCGAATAATAGGGAAACAAGGCGACCGTTGACCAACCGCCGCCCTGGCTTGAGCTTTTCTACGAAAAGTCCGATTCCAACGAACGGCTACGCGTCAGCAATTGGATTGTGCAAAGACTCTATCATTATGCAATCAAGGAAACCGTCGAATTCTGACTTCTGACGGTCTTTCAACATATAGCTTATCCAACCCGCGTTTGCACCGTCGCGGACTAGAATTCGGCCGTGGCCCCACTCGACCTTCGCCCAACAGTCGCAAATCAGGTTTTCAAGAGCAACAGCATCAAAGTGCGATGGCAATTCAATTGCACAATGAATATGCCATCGACCGGACGTGCCACGCTCCCATGGACGTAATGAGCGGGCGCGGACCTCGCCTTTTTCAAGGACGGGTAATACACGCAGACGTTTGCCGTACCGGCGAAATGCAGCTCCATACACAGCTCTGTTGAGGAGGTTCATGAAGTGCCGAAAAGCTTGTCTGCATCGATAGTCGTCGATCTTTACCCAACCGCCGCTGTCGGGCTGACGAGCTTGCTTCAAGGTTAGAGTGACGTCGCAAAATGCACCCCAGCTGCTCGTATCGAAGAAGTGTGATCTGGCGGATTCAAAAGGATCAGATCTAACTTCCATCGAATAGTTATTCGCGTGCATTACAGGGCGACTTCAGGAAGCTCTAAAAATTCTTTCGGGATTTATCCGAACGATCAGCGGAAAATTGGCCGCACTTGCGTTAGCCACACTCGTTGCCGTTACCCGCGCGACCGTTGGTGCGGAGCGATGGTGTGGTCGCCGCCGTCGAGGTACAGGGACGCTCCGCTTCACCACCGCCGCGATCGACACTTGCATGGGGGGCCTCAAGAACGATTTCCTGTGGAGGTTTGTCTTCCCTGAGCCCCTTGAATGACGGTGTACGAAGCAGGCCATTATGAGTCCAGCCGCGGTATTCGATCTCGCACAAGAGCCGAGGCTCGGCCCAGCAAACGCCCTTGTCGGCTCCTGCTGGTAGTGTCTTCCCTAACGTTGGCTTGATGGACAAAACCTTCTCAATATCGGCGCGGAGCAACCGCGCCTGGTCCATGGACCAGCCCGTACCAACGCGACCGGCATAGATGAGCTTACCTTTGTCCTGGTAACCGACCAGCACGGAACCGACAGACCCGCTCGCGGTTGTCGATGGGACATAACCCAGAATTACGAACTCCTGGCGCTGGACACACTTACTTTTCAACCAGTGCGCGCCTCGCCCTGGCCTATACGGCAGGTCCTTCCGTTTCGACACAATACCTTCTAGTCCAAGCTTGCGCGCATGCTCGAACGTTGTCCGTCCGTCCTCTTCGATATGCTCGCAGAACCGTATCGGCGAATTGGCGGGGAGAGCGCTGATCAATTGCTGAAGCAGCGCCTTACGGTTGACCAATGTAACCTGCGTCAGGTCGAACCCGTCGCAATGGTGTATGTCGAAGACGTGATAAGCGAAGCGGTCCTGACGGCCGGCTTTCAGGTCTGACTGCAACTCGTTGAAACTTGAGATGCCGTTCGCATCTTCGACAACGATTTCCCCATCGAGCTGGGCCGATCCTACGCGCAATTCCTTGAGCGCCACGGCAATGCTACGAAAGTGTCTAGTCCAGTCAAGGTTCTTGCGCGTCAGCAGCCGAACATCTTGTCCATCGATGCGTGCCTGCATCCGGTAGCCGTCGTATTTGATCTCATGGACCCATTTCGCGCCGCTCGGGGGCGTGTCGCACATTGCTGCAAGGCTTGGCTCGAGGAAGCTATGCAGAAGACCCTTTCGCGCTCCTACGATTTTGCTGATCTCCGGAAGTGCGCTTTTGCGGCCGCGGTGGCGGCGCAGGGGACAATGGCTCGCCAACTTGATCATGGTCACGCGCGCCCCACCGTCACTGTCAATTCATCGAAGTAAAACCATCGCTTTTTCACGTTGGGGAAATGCAGGGGTCTGCCGTGGACGCGATCTTGTTCATTGACGTTGAATTGCCAAACTGCAACGCGTATGTCGTCTGGCGCAAAGACCCTCGTCGTTGTCCACTCGCCATTCGTAAACTCACGCTCGATTAAGCCGTCAGCTTCGAGCGATTCGGCCGTTTCAAAGTCGGATCCGGGCAGGGCATATTGGACCAAGCGGCGGCCGCTGCCATCCGTGGCCGTTAGGTCGTAGCGCAAGACCTTTTCCGACTGGCTCATGATACTTGTTCGCGCACTCGTGCCGCGTTGAGCAACTTCATCATCCTCGTGCAAAACGTGGCGTGTCGTCCGAGCACTGACGTGGGCTGGCCGACGTCGACCGAACAACGATGCCGCGCGTGCAGGCTTTGCGGGCGGCAAAGGCGGAGGCCAAAGACCATTGCTTGCCTCCTATCATTGCAGCACCGCCGTCTCGTGCCAGATTGCATCGACCTCGGCCGCCGTGAGTACATCGCCGATGCGCGTCGCGTTCGGTGCGGCCGAAGCGAGGCACTTACAGAACCGCGATAGATGACCGATGCGCCTCAAGGTGTCATCCGAAAGCTCACCGGCGGCAGCTTGCTCAGCCAATAATTCCGCCGAGATGCACATCAGTTCATCGTAGTCATAGTCCATGTCAGTGCCGCCTGATGGTCAATGATGTAGCCAAACGGTGCAAAGGAACACGAGAATAGTCCCTGAAATCGCCCGCACAAAAATCAGCCGGTCTTTTTTCGACTAACGTTTGGTCGTTCCGCCGGCTTTGCCGCCGCTTCCTTGCCCTTCTTGCCTGGAATGGGAAGCAGCATCTCGCCCTGGCCCTCGATGCGCTTGCGCCCCTTCTTCGGCGGAGCGGATGCGGCTTTTTCCTGGGCAATGCTGAGGCGAAGCGCATCCATCAGGTTCACGACATTCTGTGTCCGCGGCGCGGCAGGCTCGTGCGATACCGGCAGGCCGGCCTGTTTCTTCTTGAGCATCTCGACTACGGCTTCCTCGTAGTGATCCGCGAACTGTGACGGGTTGAAGTCGGCCGCCTTGCTCTGGAGGATGTGCTCGGCCAGCTTGAGCATATCCGGCTCGACCTTCACGTCAGGGATGTCGTCGAAATATTCCTTCGCGTCCCTAATCTCGTAGGGATAGCGCAGCGTGGTGGCCATCAGCCCCTTGTCCCAGGGCTCGAGCATGATGACCCGCTCGCGTTTTGCCAGCACGACGCGACCGAGCGCGACCATGTCCTTGTCGCGCATGGCCTCGCGGATCACCGCAAATGCGTCCTGCCCGACTTGGCCGTCCGGCGTGATGTAGTAGGGGCTGTCGAGATACCGCTCGTCGATCTGCTCGCGCGGGACGAACGAGTCGATTTCGATGGTGTGTTTGCTCTCGATCGCAAGGGCGTCGAGCTCGTCGTCATCCACCGGGATGTAGGCGTTCTTGGCGTACTCGTAGCCGCGCCCCTTGTCCGCCAATTCCAGCGAGCTCTGACGCAGACCGACAGGCGATTAAGACTAAAACGTAACGCAGACCGACCGGCTCGAGCCGGCGCTACGGCTGCTGGTCGATGGAGCTCGGGCGGTTGGATGATGTCGGCTGGCGCCGGCGCTGCGCGAGCCACCGGGTCATCGACAACAGATCGGAAAATCTGCAGCACTTACAGTGGGGGCGCTTGCTCTCGCTCGCGCAGCGCTGCGGCGGCTGCGGCACTGAACGATCATCAGAATTTGGCCGAATTAACCTAACTCACTGCCCTCACGCGCGCGCGAATAATAGGAAACAAGGCGACCGTTGACCAACCGCCGCCCTGACTCGAGCTTTTCTACGAAAAGTCCAATTCCAACGAACGGCTACGCGTCAGCAATTGGATTGTGCAAAGACTCTATCATTATGCAATCAAGGAAACCGTCGAATTCTGACTTCTGACGGTCTTTCAACATATAGCTTATCCAACCCGCGTTCGCACCGTCGCGGACTAGAATTCGGCCGTGGCCCCACTCGACCTTGGCCCAACAGTCGCAAATCAGGTTTTCAAGAGCAACAGCATCAAAGTGCGAGGGCAATTCAATTGCGCAATGAATATGCCATCGACCGGACGTGCCACGCTCCCATGGACGTAATGAGCGGGCGCGGACCTCGCCTTTTTCAAGGACGGGTAATACACGCAGACGTTTGCCGTACCGGCGAAATGCAGCTCCATACACCGCTCTGTTGAGGAGGTTCATGAAGTGCCGAAAAGCTTGTCTGCATCGATAGTCGTCGATCTTTACCCAACCGCCGCTGTCGGGCTGGTGGCCTTGCTTCAAAGTTAGGGTGACGTCCATAGTACTCGACGCGGTTGGATAAGGCGTTGAGTTGAATTCATAAAAGCAATTCTTTGCCTGGCAGCGAAGGATCGCACTCATGCAATCGATATTCTCAAGCGCCTTATCCAGGGCGGTAGCCAAACACATCGGTCTGTCGACGACAAGGCGAGAGACACTGTCGTGGCTAGCGCTGTTGATCATGCAACACGGAACAATCAGCCTGTGGCGGCTTGCGGCCTACGTGGCAAGCGCGGCGCAGACGGCTTCGGTGCAGCGGCGGTTTTATCGGTTCTTCCAGTTTGTGCGGCTCGACGGTACGCACTCGGCGCGCGTGGTGGTCGAGCTGCTGGGCCTTTCCGGCAAGCCGTGGGTTCTGTCGATTGATCGCACGAACTGGGATTTCGGCAAGACCGCGATCAATATCCTGATGATCTCGGTGACTTGGAACGGCATGGGCATCCCGTTGCTGTGGATGTTGCTGCCGACGGCGGGAAACTCGAACACCTCGGAGCGCACCGAGCTTCTAAATCGCCTGCGCACGGCATTTCCGGACATGAAGATTGCGGCCCTGATGGGCGATCGCGATTTCATTGGCGATGCGTGGATGGCCTATCTGCAGCGCAAAAAGATCCCATTTATCCTGCGTCTGCGCGAAAACCAGCATGTCCTACGCGCGGGCTATGTGGCTCTACCGATCTCCGTCATTGCACAGCATCTCAAGGTCGGCGAAAAAATGATCGTCAAAGGCAGCTGCCAACTCAGCCGTGCGAACGAGACTTTGTCCGCGTCGGTGCGGCTGGTGATAACACGGCTCGCCTCAGGCGAGCTGTTAGCGCTGGCCTGTTCCGGCAGGGCGCGTCATGCGCTCGCGCGTTATCGCCAACGCTGGACGATCGAAACCATGTTCGGCAATCTCAAAACCAAAGGCTTCGCGCTGGAGAGCACGCACCTGACCAATCCGGACAAACTTTGCACGTTGCTCACGCTCTTGGCTTTTGCCGTGGCGCTATCGGTGAAAACTGGCGCCGCCAGGGCACGCCTGCATGCAATTCCTATCAAAACACACGGCCGCCGCGCGTGCTCGCTGTTCGCTCTCGGTCTGAATACGCTCCGAAAAATCTTTGCCGCCGCAAGTCCTCATCAAATAATCGCTTTCCTCGCCCAACTGCTGTCTCCAAAACTACCCGTCAAACCCCTGCTCTCTTTGGCTTTTCGTTAGTGAGTCGAGTACTATGGGTGACGTCACAAAATTTACTCCAGCTGCTAGTATCGAAGAAGTGTGATCTGGCTGATTCAATTGGATCAGGTCTAACCTCCATCGAGTTGTTATTCGTGTGTATTGCAAAGGTGGCGGAAGGTCTCACGGCAGCGGTTGATCGCCGACCTGAGCTTTTGCCTGCCGACTCCGCCTCGTACACGACTTCCACTTCCTGGCTTTGACACGTTTCGCCGTACTATATTCGGGCTTCTTAGCGCGATGCGGCCGACGACAAGTAGGCCACCTTGCGCGGAATGTCGATCTTCGACGCTTGCCCACTCGTCGGGACGGAGCAACTCCAAAAGACAACCGGAGGATCTTCGGGTTCGGTGGGCAAGCGATACTCATATTAGTTGCCCCTCCCGCGCTAAATGAAGAAGGCATTGACCAACACTATCCGGCTAACGACTACGCGTTCGGCCTAAAGAAGCCACGGCGTAAGCAGATAAGGCAGCGACCGTATTCGTCAAGCGCGAGGGGAATGGTGCCGGCATGCCCGGCGAGATGTCTTAGATGGTCACCGAACGTCCAAATGCCGGCGCCGTCAGGTACCAGGATCGGTGCGGTGTCGTCCGCCACCCGAGGGGCAGAGGTTTTGTTCCGATCGTTGCTCACTGCATCACTCCGATCGACTGTCGCTGCCGGGTCTTAGAAATATTCGCACGGAGTTCGTCTACATCAACGACACTCGTTGCGGTCACGCACGCGTTGTTTAGTTGGAGGCGTTTCTCGCACGAAGGTGCCAGGCGCTCGCGCGTTGCTGTGCAAGTCTGGCCTTGATTTGAAACTCTAGGGCAAAATCCGCAGCACGCTGGTCAGCGCGGTCCTGACTTTCGACTAGGTGTTTGGCTGTACGCTGCTCGAACAAGCGAGCGGTTTCGAGACACACCGCCCGTGAGTAAGGATGAGTTCTAATGTTCTCGATCATGGCACGCCTGGCGGCATCCCCGACGCAAGTTGGACTTGGGAGTTTCGAACCTGCGTCGGGATTTTCGAGCTGCGATCGGGCTAACGGTTGCATAAGGGGTCAACCGACATTCTTCTGTCGGGCGCTAGGCCGATCCGTCGGCTTTGCCGTCCCCACCTTTTTGGCTTTGCCGGCAATCGGAAGTAGCATCTCGCTCTGCCCGTCGATGCGTTTGGGTGACTTCTTCGGCGGCGCGGGTGCGGCTTTCTCCTGAGCAATGCTCTGGCGCAGCGCGTCCATGATATTGACCACGTTCAGCGGTCGCGGCGCGGTCCGTTCGCGGGAGACCGCGATGCCGGCCTGTTTCTTCTTGAGCAGCTCGATGACGGCCTCCTCGTAGCGATCCGCGAACTGCGAGGGATCGAAGTCGGTCGCCTTGCTCTTCAGGATCTGCTCGGCCAGCTTGAGCGTCTCGGGCTCGAGCGCCACTTCCGGGATGTCGTCGAAGTAATCCTTCGCGTCCCGAATCTCGTAGGGGTAGCGCAGTGTGGTGCCGATAAGCCCCTTGTCGCGAGGCTCAAGCATGATGACCCGCTCGCGCTTCGACAGCACGACCCGACCCAGCGCCACCACGCCCTTGCCGCGCATGGCCTCGCGGATCACCGCGAACGCTTCGTGTCCGACCTGACCGTTCGGCGCAATGTAGTAGGGGCTGTCTAGATACCGTTCGTCGATCTGCTCGCGCGGAACGAACGAGTCGATCTCGATGGTGTGAGTGCTGTCGACCGCAAGGGCGTCGAGTTCGTCGTCGTCCACCGGGATGTAGGTATTCTTGGCGCACTCGTAGCCCCGGCCCTTGTGTTCACCCTCGACCGGTTCCCGGGTGACCTCATCGACCAGTTGCTGGCGCAGTCGGTTGCCGGTTTTCTTATTGATCTGGCGAAACGAGACCCGCTCGGTCGATGATGTCCCGGTGTAGAGGACTATCGGGCACGAGACGAGCGAGAGCTTGAGGTAGCCTTTCCAAAACGCACGCGCGGGCGCCATGGGGATATCTCCGCTTGTTTGCTGGCGCCAATTGGGCACCGGCCGCGTTTACGGACCACCTTGCTCGGAGAAGCGCAGGTTGGCGCGGGCCAATCCGTCGAAGCCCAACTCTGTACGCTGAAAGAAATGTAGGGATGGCCCTTCTTTCAGGCCAATCCGTTCGTCGCGGACGGTTAACAGACCGTTCCGCGGAGCTCGGCCATGCGACCGCGGGCGGGTCCGTTCCGCAGCGGCCTGCCCCGGGAAAGGGCCGTGTCTACCTCAAAGCGGTCGCGGCGCTCGCCGGCCTTCGGGAGTTAAGGCCTGTCCGACCATCTCGCCGAGCAAAACTCTGGTTGGCCAAGGCCTCAAGCAAGTGAGGTGGGCGTATCAGCGGAAGCGCAGCAAATGCCATACGCCAGCACCGAGACCGGTTAAGAGGGCAGCTTCTGGGGCTCAGCAATAGCGACGGCGAAGCCGGGACGCGGTTGGCGACGCCGAGCCGCCGCACTAGAACCCGATTTTATCGATCCACTTTTGAGAAGCGGCACGGGATAGCCTTCACCGTAACCGGCGGCGACCGTCTTTTCCTCATGCCCTAGCAATGCCCACCGCACATCTTCGGGCAACCGGCGGCGCGTAGCCGATCTTGCGCTCGATGCCGAGCGAGTGGATCACCTTGCGCGGATCGACGATGCCGCAGTCATTCAGGAAGCGGTTTAGATGCTTCGACGCCGTATCCGCAGGGTCCGCGAGTTGCTCACGAACAGCGGCCCCTTAATGATCTCGGTAAGTACGGCAACACGCAAGCCGGGAGCGGTACGCGGCGCTTTGATTGCTCCGTCTTGTGACCGACTATGACATAGCGCACGCCGCGCTCTTTCATTTCGCCGTCAATCTCGAATGCTTCGGACAGCCTCATGCCGGTGACGCGAGTAGCCGGAACAACAAGGCATCGGCCTCGTCGAGCTTGTCGAGATTGCGCTTCACTACCTCATGTCAGCTTCGTCGAGTGGCAGGCGGGTCATCTTTGTCGTCGCGCTTGGGCACGATGTGACGAAAAGGGATTGAACCTCAATCGACCTTCCCGATGGCGAGATTGACGGCGGCGATGAGCCATCCGATCTTTTTGCGGATGCTCGCGCTTTTGAGACCTTGAGCCTCGAAGTGCGCGACGAGCTTGCGACCATCGTCCCGCGTCGCGTCCTTCAATGGCTTATCGCACAGCGATTTGAACAGCGCCCAAGTGGCTCGCGCTTCGCGCTCGTAGTAGCCGGTGACGTTGGCGTGTTGCAGATACGTTTCAAAGATCGCGTCGTCGCCGTTCTTTGTCGGCACCTTGGGGCGGTGTCCGGGTCACCTTCAAAGTCGGCTTCGAGGTAGGCTTTAGCGACCGAGCGCAGAGTTAGCGGGCCGCCGACAAGATGGACTGTTTGCACCCTGTTCGGCTCAGTCCGCACGATAGCCCCGGCGCTATCGTAGTAGCTCAACTCGCGTTCGGTCGCGGCGATGTGTCCGCCATCGGGGCTGACATGCAAGCCCGGCGCAAGTTTGTGGTGCCACGTCGTTTCCACACGGGGCCGCGCGGCCAATAGAGCGCCCTTGTGTTCGGCAATCAGCGGCAGGGCCAGTAACTCCGCCTGCACGCGGTCGGGCGTCCCTAGGGAGTGCTCAGTGCGTTTGCCGGGGGTCTGTAGCCTGATATGCCATTTCCGCGACCCCGGCCGCAGAAACAGGTAATCGGTTTTGCGCCGCATAGCGGCAGACATTAGCATCAGAGATTAGCGGCAGCCAGTAGCGGCAGGTAGCTTCTTTTCAGAAGTGCTTAATTTTCAATGGCTTTTTGGTGGGCGCTATAGGGATTGAACCTATGACCTCTCCCGTGTGAAGGGAACGCTCTCCCGCTGAGCTAAGCGCCCGTCCATGACGGTGGGGCGATATAAGGAGCGCCCCGAAGACGTGTCAAGCGAACGCGTTCAATTACGGCTGGTGGGCTTGTCGCTGCGCGGCACGCGCGAGGCATGGCCCTGCAGCGCGCGGATGCGGTCGGCCAGATCGCCGTTGGTCGATGCGGCCTCGCTGAATTCGGCGCCGCCACGGCCTGCGTCCGCACCGACACGGTCGCGCGCCGTTTCCACCGCCAGGATGGCATCGATCGGCGAGTTCGGTCCTTCCAGCGTCGAAGCCAGCCGCGCCACTTCGGCCGCCACGTCGTTGATGCGCTCGCGCAGCAAGGCATTTTCTACCCGCTCGGTCGCCCAGTTTTCCTCGGCCTCGCGCTTCATGGTGCCGAGATCGCGGGCCAGCCGGTCGCGCTCGTCGATCGCGCGGCCGAGGTCGGATTGCAACTGGGCTTTCTCGGCCTTGAACTGCTCGATCGCGGCACCGGCGCGGTCGCGCAGCTCGGCGAGCGCGGTACGCAGATCGTTTTCGGACTTGCGTGCAGCGAGCAATTCGCCGCGCGTCTGATTGAGTTCGAAGTCGGTTTGCGTGAGCAGCCGCATCTGTTCGCCGAGGCGGTTTTCCAGATCCTGCGCGCGTTGGCCGAGAATTCCGGCTTCCGTAGTCTGCGCCACCAATTGCTGTTCTAGTTCGGCGACGCGGCGGCCGAGATTCTCGACGCGGCCGCGCTCTTCGGCCAAATCCTGGGCGGCGGCTTTGAGCTCGACCCGCTCGACATCACGGCGGCCTTCCACGGCCTTGAGTTCGTTGCTGGCGCCGGCGAGCCGTTCTTTGAGCGTCTCGACCTGGATCTTGAGCGTGTCGAGTTCGGCTTTCTGGGAATCGGCCAGCATCGAACGTTCTTCGAGCGCACCGACGAGCTTGGCGAGTTCGGCTTCCTTGTCGGACAGCGTGCGCTCGGCATCATGCATGATGCCGGTCTTGACGGCGACTTCGTCCTCGGTGGCGCGCAACTGATCGCGCAGCGCCTTGTCGCGCGCTTCCAGCGCGAAAATGGTGGCGGTCTTCTCGCCCAGCTCCATCTTGAGCCGGTTGATGGCGTCGCCCTTCTTGCCGAGCTCGGCGAACTGGCTGGTGCTCCTGGTTTTGAGCTGCTCGACGCTCATTTCGAGGCGCCGCGTCGACATGGCGAATTCGGCGCGCAGCTGGTCCTTATCGGCCTGGATTTCCGCCATCGACAGCGGCGTCGCGGCCTCGAGCCGACGCATGGTCAGCCGTACCGCGCGGCCATGGACGAGAGGGATGATGACCAGCCCGATCAGGGCCGCGACCAGGAACCCGATCCCGAAGTACATGATCGTTTCGATCATAAACGACGCCTCCAACTCACCCCGGCACGACCCAACACTAACCCGAACCCGGCCTTCTCGTCCCGGGTTCGTTATTAATAAAGGCGGCGGTGTCTCAGAACGGGTTCCAGGTCGCCCGTGGCGTAAATTTTAGATAACCGATATTGGCGCCGAGCCGCAGACCCACGCCGGAACGGATCGGCACGACGATGATACGGCCGGAGGCGAGCGCGGTCATGCCGAAGCCGCCGATGAAATAGGCCGAGCCGTCGATGCCGGCGAAGCGCTGATAGATCGCGTCGGTGGCGGGCAGGTTATAGATCAGCATCATGGTACGCGCGCCTTCGCCGCCGTAATCGAATCCGACCGAGGGTCCTTCCCAGAACACACGCCGGTCGCCGGCGTTTTTGGTGTAGAGCTTGCCGTCGCCGTAGCGCAGTCCGACCACGATGGCGCCGCTGCCTTCTTGCCCGAGCACATAGCCGTTGGGCTCGCCCCATCGGCTGACCGCCTCCTGCACCACCTGCGCCAGGCCGCGCGATACGGTGCCGAAGAAGCGGTGTCCTTCATTGATGATCTCGTCAGGCTTGAAGGTATCTCGTCTCTGCGGCGGGGGCGGCGGCTGGGGCGCCGGCTGACCTTGGGCGCCCGCAAGATCCGCGCCAAAGACGACGAGACATAAGGTGAGGGCCGCAAGGCGCAAGGTCGCGCGCATCGGATGCTCCATTCGACAGAAAGGTTCCAGCCCCGTTTAACCCGTTGCTTACGCCGGTGACCGTAATGTGGCGGGGCGGCACCCGCCCCGAATCGCCCGAAGGTCGCCGAGAACTATGACTGCAGGACGGCAACAACGGAAGTCGCCGCTGGCCTTCGGGTTGGCGCTCGGGATTGCCGTTTTTGCTGCTATTTTCGCGTCACCCGCGATTTGGGCCGCCGCCAGCGACGCGGTCGTGGTCAACGCCCTCACTGAGCTCGCCATTAGCGGGTTTGACCCGGTGGCCTATTTCACGGATGGCAAACCGAAAATCGGCCGCCCCGATGTGGAATTGCGCGCCGGCGGCGCGGTTTGGCGCTTTCAAAACGAGGGAAACCGCGCGGCCTTTGCCGACCATCCCGAGGTCTATACGCCGTGCTTCGGCGGCTACGATCCGGTGGCGATCGCTCGCGGCAGTTCGGTGCCCGGTCACCCCCTGTTCTGGGCGGTGATCGGCGAACGGCTCTATCTCTTTTACAGCGGCGAGGCACGCATGGCCTTCTTGGCCGAACCCGGCGCCATCCTCGAGCGCGCGACACGCAAATGGCCGGAGGTCGCACGCACCATCGTCCGCTAGACCGGTCGATCGGGTGTCATGGATTGTGGGCCGCGGCGGCTTTGGCCGGATCGCCCCAGGCGATGAAACTGGGGACCAGGAATTTCTCCGCCCGGCGTCCGAAATGCAGCGGGCCGCCATCCGGCGCCGTCACCGCGCCGCCGGCGGCCGTCAGGATCGCGCAGCCGGCCGCGATATCCCATTCGTGCGTGGGCGAAAGCCGTGGATAGACGTCGGCCTCGCCCTGCGCGAGATAACAGAATTTCACCGACGAGCCGCAAAGAAAACGCTTAGCCACCGGCAGCCGCGCTAGGAACTCTTCCGTCGCCTCGTCGAGATGGCTGCGCGAGGTCGCCACCACGAGACGGTCGGGCACCGGCCGCGTGCGAATGAAGGCGCGGTCGTAGGCTTGCGCCGGACCGGCACCGAGCCGCAGCCGCAAGCGTTCGGCTTTGCCCCCCACGGCGCCGCGCCACAGCAATCCTTGTGCCGGCGCGGCGATGATGCCGGCGACTGGAACACCATTCGTCACAATGGCAACGTTGACGGTGAATTCGTCGCGCCCGGCGAGAAATTCTTTGGTGCCGTCGAGCGGATCGACGATGACGAAGCTCGGTTCCAGGCTTGCCGCCGCCGCCTGCCCGACGCTTTCCTCCGCGATCACCGTAACGCCTGGCAACAGCCGGGAGACGCCGTCCACGATGACGGCTTCCGATGCCACATCGGCGGCAGTGACCGGCGAGAGATCGTTCTTGATGTGCCATTCGACCGATGAAAACGGCGTTGCCAGCGTCGCCGCCGCGGCGCGCGAGACGATCTCGGTCAGCGCGTCCAAATGCTGTTCCGCCTGTTGCGGGGTGATTCCACCGGTCACGGCGTGCAGGGTCCTTCTGGCCAGTCCTTGGCGGTCGCGGCGGTGCGGTGTATCACGCCCGCAAGCCGGCGCCTCCAGCGATTCGCCGGTTTTTTTGGCACCCTGCACGCCCCGCGGAGACCCGTCCATGTCCGGAACGCCCATCGAAGCGCTCGATCTTGCGGCCCTGCTGTGCTCACGCGTCTGCCATGACCTGATCAGCCCGGTCGGCGCCATCGTCAACGGGCTCGAAGTGCTGGCCGAGGAAAGGGACGAGGAGACCAAGACTTTCGCGCTCGATCTGATCAAGAAGAGCGCCGGCACCGCCTCCGCCAAGCTGCAGTTCTGCCGCATCGCCTTCGGCGCGGCCGGCTCCGCCGGCGCCCAGATCGATCTCGGGGATGCCGAGACCATCTCGCGTGGCTTCTTCGAGGACGACAAGACCAAGCTCGCCTGGAACCTGCCGCGCGCCTTGCTGCCGAAAAACCGGGTCAAGCTGCTGCTCAATCTGCTGCTGATCGCCGGCCAGACCATCCCGCGCGGCGGCCGGCTGACGGTCGATCCGATCGGGGCGGGCGAAAGCATGGGCTTCAAGGTGAGTGCCGCGGGGGTCAATGCCAAGGTGCCGCCCGCGGTGGCAGCGCTACTTTCGGGCGAGACCGGCGACATGCCGCTCGACGCCCATCGCATCCAGCCGTTCTATGCCAGCCTGCTGGCGCAGGCCGCAGGCGTCAAAGTCGCCATGGTCATGGAAGGCGAGGCGGTCGCGGTGAGCGCGCAGTAGCGCGTTCGTCCCGCGGTTAATGAATCGTTAAGTCGCGCGACTGGTCCGCCGTTCCGCAACCAAAATTAAACGCTTCCCCGACACACTGGCCGCGCTCCTGACGGAGAGCGATGGACGGGGTCAGTGCCTGTCGACGAAGGCGTTTTTCATGGACGACCTGCTGCGGGAATTCGTGACCGAGACGAACGAGAGTCTCGACGTCGTGGACGTCGAGCTCGTGCGTTTCGAGCAGGATCCCAACAACGCCAAAATCCTCGGCAATGTCTTCCGCCTGGTGCACACTATCAAGGGCACCTGCGGCTTCCTCGGTTTGCCGCGGCTGGAAGCGCTCGCGCATGCCGCCGAGACGCTGATGGGCAAGTTTCGCGACGGCCAGCCGGCGACCAGCAAATCCGTCACGCTTATTCTCGCCACCATCGACCGCATCAAGCAGATTTTGGAATCGCTCGAACGCGAGCAGCGCGAGCCCCCGGGCGCCGATGACGACCTGATTGCCGATCTGGAGCGGATGGTCGAGCGGCTCGCGCCGACGGCCGCGCCCGAGGCGCCGCAATACGCGGTCGGAATGCTCACGCCGCAGGTGCTCGAGCGGCAGTTGCGGCCGGGAGAGGATTCGCTCGACGATCTCGAGCGCGCGTTCCGCGCAACCGCGGTCGAGGCGCCGGTCGCGAAATGCGCCAAGGCGGCGCCGGGCGAACCGGCCAAGGACGACGACGGCGGCAAGACGTCCAATCAGTCGATCCGCGTCACCGTCGACACGCTCGAACACCTGATGACGATGGTGTCGGAGCTGGTGCTCACGCGCAATCAGTTGCTCGAGATAGTGCGCCGGCACGAGGACTCGGAATTCAAGGCGCCGCTGCAACGGCTGTCCAGCGTCACCGCCGAACTGCAGGAAGGCGTCATGAAGACGCGCATGCAGCCGATCGGCAATGCTTGGCAGAAGCTGCCGCGCATCGTGCGCGATCTCTCAAACGAGCTCGGCAAGCAGATTGATCTGGAAATGCAGGGCGCCGAGACCGAGCTCGACCGCCAGGTGCTCGACCTGATCAAGGATCCGCTCACCCATATGGTGCGCAATTCGGCCGACCACGGTCTGGAAACGCCGGCCGATCGCCGCGCGGCCGGCAAGCCGGTGCACGGGCGCATCCGGCTGTCGGCCTATCACGAAGGCGGCCACATCATCATTCAGATCGCCGACGATGGCCGCGGGCTCGACACCGACCGCATCAAGGCCAAGGCCCTGGCCCAGGGTCTGGTTTCCGAAGCCGATGTCGAAAAACTGACCGAAGCGCAAATTCACAAGTTCATTTTCGCGCCCGGCATTTCCACCGCCGCGAAAGTGACCAGCGTTTCCGGCCGCGGCGTTGGCATGGACGTGGTGCGCAACAATATTGATCAGATCGGCGGCACCATCGACGTGAAGTCGGTGGCCGGCGTCGGCCTGAGCTTCACCATCAAGATCCCGCTCACGCTCGCGATCGTCGCGGCGTTGATCGTCGAGGCCGGCGGCGACCGCTTCGCGATCCCGCAGATTGCCGTGGTCGAGCTGGTGCGAGCGCGCGCCGGCAGCGAACACCGGGTCGAGCGCATCAAGGATACTGCGGTGCTGCGCCTGCGCGACAAACTGCTGCCGCTGGCGCGCCTGAGCCAATTGCTCCGCATCGAAACCGAGGGCGACGTCGAGAGCGGTTTCATCGTGGTCACGCAGGTCGGCAGCCAAAGCTTCGGCATCGTCGTGGACAGCGTCTTTCACACCGAGGAAATCGTGGTGAAGCCGATGTCGAGCAAGCTGCGCCACATCGCGATGTTTTCCGGCAACACCATTCTTGGCGACGGCTCGGTGATCATGATCGTCGATCCGAACGGTGTCGCGCAGTCGATCGGCAGCACCGTCACCTCGCAGGCGGCTGCCGATGACGCCGCCGAATCCCGCCACGCCGCGGCCGACGAAAACATGACCTCGCTTTTGGTGTTCCGCGCCGGCTCGACCCAACCCAAGGCGGTGCCGCTCTCGCTGATCACGCGGCTCGAGGAAATCGACGCCCGCAAGATCGAGCTGTCGAACGGCCGCCACATGGTGCAGTACCGCGGCCAGTTGATGCCGCTGGTGAGCATGAACGAGAGCGTGCGCGTGAAGGGCGAAGGCGCCCAGCCGCTGCTAGTGTTCTCGGACGGCGCCCGCTCGATGGCGCTGGTGGTCGACGAGATCGTCGACATCGTCGAGGACCGCCTCGACATTCAGGTCGGCGGCGACAATTCCGGCGTGCTCGGGTCGGCCATCGTCAAGGGACAGGCCACCGAAATCATCGACGTCGGCCACTTCCTGCCGCTCGCCTTCGAGGACTGGTTCCGCAACAAGGATCAGGCGAAGCGTGCGGCGCCGCGCTCGCTGCTGCTGATCGACAATTCCCCATTCTTCCGCAACATGCTCGCGCCGGTGCTGCAGGCGGTGGGCTACGAGGTGACCGCCGTCGCGTCGGCGCCCGAGGCCTTGGCGCTGCTCAAGGACGGCCGCGTCTTCGATGTGGTCGTCACAGACATCGAAATGCCCGAGATGAGCGGTTTCGAATTCGCCGAACGCCTGCGCGAGGATCCGCGCACCGCCGATCTGCCGGTGATCGCGCTGTCCTCGGTCGTGTCGGCCGAAGCGGTCGAGCGCGGCCGCCAGGTCGGCTTCTACGATTACGTCGCCAAGTTCGACCGGCAGGGGCTGATCGCCGCGCTCAAGGAACAGACCGATGTCGGCCGCGCGGCGTGACGAGCAAACCATGAACACAGAAACCGCCCGGCAAAATCTCACCGAATACGTCACCGCCATGATCGGCGGCCAGTTGTTCGGGCTGCCGATCGTGCGCGTGCAGGACGTCTTCATTCCGGAACGGCTGACGCGGGTCCCGCTGGCGCCGCCGGAAATCGCCGGCGTGCTCAATCTGCGCGGCCGCATCGTGACGCTGATCGACTTGCGCCGCCGCTTCGGGCTCGGCCAGCGCGAGGACGGCCATGCCCCGATGGCGATCGGCGTCGAATCGCGGGCCGAATCCTACGGCTTGTTGATCGACAGCGTGGGCGAGGTGCTCAAGCTCGACGCCGCCGCGCGCGAACCCAATCCGATCAATCTCGATGCGCGGCTGGCGCGCGTGTCGGCCGGCATCTTTCGCTTGGACGGGCAACTGCTCATCGTCGTCGACGTCGACCGCGTCCTCGATATCGGTACGAACGCGATCGCGGCGTGACACGGATAGCGAACCAGGAACGTGCTTTAAATCATAGGAACGGGAATAACGAGGGTATGCGATGAAAACGTGTTTGATCGTTGACGACTCGAGCGTCATTCGAAAAGTGGCGCGGCGAATTCTCGAGGGACTCGAATTCGATATCGTGGAAGCCGAAGACGGCGAGCAGGCGCTGGACGCCTGCCGGCGCCATCTGCCCGATGCGATCCTGCTCGACTGGAACATGCCGAAGATGGACGGCTACGAGTTCCTGCGCTCGCTGCGCAGGCTGCCGGGCGGCGACTCGCCCAAGGTGGTGTTCTGCACCACCGAGAACGATGTCGCGCATATCGCGCGCGCGCTGCACGCCGGCGCCAACGAATACATCATGAAGCCGTTCGACAAGGAGATCGTGGAAGCGAAATTCCAGGAAGTCGGGCTGATCTGACTGCGGTCGTGCCGTCGGTAACAAGTAAGTAAAGGCGTCGAAGTCCGATGAACGTAGTCGTCGCACCCACATCGTCGAGCGCAATTGAGCGCCGCACCCGCGTCATGATCGTCGATGACGCGGTGGTCGTGCGCGGCCTGTTTGCGCGCTGGGTGGAAGCCGAGCCGGACCTCGAAGTGGTCGCCTCGCTGCGCACCGGCCGCGACGCGGTGAACCAGATCGAGCGCACCGACCCCGACGTGGTGGTGCTCGACGTCGACATGCCGGAGCTCGACGGCATCGCCGCCTTGCCGCTGCTCTTGGAAAAACGGCGCGACCTGGTCGTGATCATGGCCTCGACGCTGACGCGGCGGAACGCCGAGATCAGCTTGCGGGCGCTGTCGCTCGGCGCCGCCGACTATATTCCGAAGCCGGCCAGCAATCGCGAAGTCACCGGTTCGCCGGTTTTCCGCCGCGAGCTGATCGAAAAAATCCGCCATCTCGGCTTGCGTGCGAAGCGGCTGCGGACGGGCCATCTGTGCGCCCGCGCCGAGGAGGTGATCCTGGCGCCGCAGTTCAAGCCGCGCCCCGTGCATGGCATCACGCTACCGATCAGGCTGCGCGCGCTGCCCGCGACGCCGCCGCGCGTCCTGCTGATCGGCGCCTCGACCGGCGGCCCGCAGGCGCTCAACGCCATCGTCAGCCAGATCGGCGGCGTGCTCGACCGCGCGCCGGTGCTGATCACCCAGCATATGCCGCCGACCTTCACCATGATCATGGCCGAGCATCTCGCCCGCATCGCCAACCGCCCGGTGCGCGAGGCGCAGGACGGCGAAGAGGTCAATGCCGGCACCATCTATCTCGCCCCCGGCGGCCGGCACATGTCGGTTGCGCACCGCGACGGCATGGCCGTCATCACGCTCGACGACGGCCCGCTGGTGAATTTCTGCAAGCCCGCCGTGGACCCGCTGTTTTCCTCGGCCGCCGAGGTCTGGGGCCCGAAGGTGCTCGCTTTGGTGCTCACCGGGATGGGCTCGGACGGCTTGCGCGGCGCGCACGCGATTGCCGCCGCCGGCGGCGGCATTCTGGCGCAGGACGAGGCCTCGAGCGTGGTGTGGGGCATGCCCGGCCAGGTGGCGCATGCCGGCCTCTGCTCGGCCGTGCTGCCGCTGAACGAGATCGCGCCCCGGCTCGTAAGCCTGTTCGCGGGAGAGCGCGCGTGACCCCGCAGGATTTCGACTATCTGCGCCAACTCTTGCGCCAGCGCTCCGGCCTGGTGCTGTCGGCCGAGAAGCAGTACCTCGCCGAAAGCCGCCTGCTGCCGGTCGCGCGCAAGCACGGACTTGGCAGCCTTGCCGAACTGGTCGGCAAGCTGAAAGCCGCCGGCACCGCGCCGCTCAGCGTCGAGGTGGTCGAGGCGATGACCACCAACGAGTCCTTCTTCTTCCGCGACAAAGTGCCGTTCGAGCATTTCCGCCTCACCATCCTGCCGGCGCTGCTGGCCGCGCGTGCGCGCGAGAAGCGCATCCGCATCTGGTGCACCGCCTGCGCCACCGGGCAGGAGCCCTATTCGTTGGCGATGAGCCTGAAAAGTATCGGGCCGGCGCTCGCCGGCTGGCGCGTGGAAATCGTCGCCACCGATCTCTCCCACGAGGTGCTGGAGAAGGCCAAGGCCGGCATCTACAATCAGTTCGAGGTGCAGCGCGGGCTGTCGATCCAGAGCCTGGTGAAATTCTTCAGCCAGGTCGGCGAGGCCTGGCAGATCGCGCAAGAAATCCGCGCCATGGTGAAATTCCAGCCGCTCAATCTGCTCAACGATTTCTCGTCGCTCGGCACCTTCGACCTGGTGTTCTGCCGCAACGTGCTGATCTATTTCGACCAGGACACCAAGATCGGCGTGCTCAACCGGATCGCGCGCCAGATGCCGTCGGACAGTTTTCTGATTTTGGGCGCCGCCGAAACGGTGGTCGGCTTGACCGACGCGTTCAAGCCGATGGCCGACAAGCGCGGGCTCTATGTGCCGAACATCCCGGCGGCGAAACCCGCGCCCGCGAGCAACGTGCTCAAGTTCGCGATGAAGGCCTGAGGCGCAAGCTCTCTGGGCGGCCCGATCGCATCATTTCGCGAAGCCGATAATTCTTCAGGATATAAGTGAACACCGGATTAGTGACCGCGTAGCACGCCTGCGGCGCGCTCGGCATTGCGTTGAATCAATGCAAATTCCGTCTCTAGGTGCGGAATAAATAACATAGGGCGTATCGATGATGGACATTCTCAGCGAACGCGCGCTCGTCAATGAGCTGGAGAAGCAGAGTGCTGCGCTCGGTCTGACACTGCGCGGCGACGCAGGGCACGGACCGAGCGCCGAAGCGGAAAAAATCGGAGCCAAGCGGTGGCTGGGCGGCCGCAAGGTCACCCATCGCATGTCGTGCCAGCTGACGGAGCCGGATCGTACCGTACATTTCCGCGAAGCCGTCGTGGAACGCAGCTGGGGCATCCCGCCGCCGACACTGACGGTCGAGAAGACCACCGTGAGTGGCTGGAAACGCTCAGGTGAACGCCACGATGTCTCGATTGGCGGCGGCGGCACACTCGACTACGCCATGGTGCGCAAGGCGGTAGAAGCCGCCAGCGCCGCGGCCGGCTGGAAATTCCATCTCGAAGGCGGCCGCATACCGTGACGGCGTGCGGGGGCTTGCCATGAAAAAACCCCGGGCTCATTGCCCGGGGTTTTGAGTTTGTGAAGAGTGTCGGAAACAGTGGCGCTTACGCCGGAATGCGCTCTTCCATGTCGGAGGGCTCGCGCAGCACATAGCCGCGGCCCCACACCGTCTCGATGTAGTTCTTGCCGCTCGAGGCGTTGGCGAGCTTCTTGCGCAGTTTGCAGATGAACACGTCGATGATCTTGAGCTCGGGCTCGTCCATGCCGCCGTAGAGATGATTGAGGAACATCTCCTTGGTGAGCGTGGTGCCTTTGCGCAGAGAGAGCAGCTCGAGCATCTGGTATTCCTTGCCCGTCAGGTGCACGCGCTGGCCGCCGACTTCGACCGTCTTGGTGTCGAGGTTGACGACGAGATCGCCGGTATTGATAACCGACTGGGCGTGACCCTTGGAGCGCCGCACGATCGCGTGGATGCGCGCGATCAGCTCGTCCTTGTGGAACGGCTTGGTCATGTAGTCGTCGGCGCCGAAGCCGAGGCCCTTCACCTTGTCCTCGATGCCGGCGAGGCCGGACAGGATCAGGATCGGTGTCTTAACCTTGGACACCCGCAGCGAGCGCAGAACCTCGAAACCCGACATATCGGGCAGGTTCAGGTCGAGCAGGATGATGTCATAGTCATAGAGCTTACCGAGGTCGACGCCTTCCTCACCCAAATCGGTGGTGTAGACGTTGAAGCTCTCGGATTTCAGCATCAGCTCGATTGATTGAGCGGTCGCGCTGTCGTCTTCAATCAGTAAAACGCGCATGCCAGTCCCCTATCTCGCCGCAGCCGGGCCTGAGGTCAGCGCCGCAACGGCGGCGAGTGTGAAAAAACGCGGTGGGACAAACCGATTCGACACTATGCGGACATGGTTAACAAAACATGATTCTCTCATGCAAGCGCGCCGTAGGCAGAATGACCCGAATCGGCGTAAGATATTGCCAGAGAGTGGTTTTTTGGCCACGTACCGTCTCATGTCCTAGTTTAAGAGTCAGACCTAACCGACTCAACCGATTCGCCCCTTCCGTCCTGGCCGGGCGAAACGCAGCCGTCAGTCCCATGGACGATGACCTAATGATTAACGACGCGGGTAAACACTCCGTTAAAGCTCACGAAACGCCGGTAAGCCTAAGGGCGCGTGAATGCGGCTTCGGGGGCGTTAACGCCTTGAACGCGCGCCGGAGCACCTGGTTCTTTGTGTCGGTCGCGCAGCCGGACGCAAAACTGGTCCTCGCTTTCGCTGGCTGGGCTCCATGAAGGCCCTCGCTGAACAGATCGCCGATCTCGATAGCGCGGAGATCTATGGCCGGGTGGTCGGCGTGCGCGGGCTGATGGTGGAAGTGGCCGGGCCGATCCATGCCATGTCGGTGGGCGCGCGGCTGTCGCTCGAGACCGGCAGCGGGCCGACCATCCCCTGCGAGGTGGTGGGCTTTTCCGGCGGCCGCGCGCTGGCCATGCCGTTCGCCGCGCTCGACGGGGTGCGGCGCGGCTGCCGGGCGGTGGTCGCCACCGCCGCCGGCACCATCCGCCCGTCGGAGCGCTGGCTCGGCCGCGTGGTCAACGCCATGGGCGAGCCGATCGATGGGCTCGGGCCGCTGCCGGCTGGCCCGGCACCATACCCCTTCCGCGCGCCGCCGCCGCCGGCACATGCCCGCATGCGGGTGGGCGAGCCGCTCGATCTCGGCGTGCGGGCGCTCAATACGTTCCTGACGGTCTGCCGCGGCCAGCGCATGGGCATCTTCTCGGGCTCGGGCGTCGGCAAATCGGTGCTGCTGTCCATGCTCGCCCGCAACGTGTCGGCCGACATTTCGGTGATCGGTCTGGTCGGCGAGCGCGGCCGCGAGGTGCAGGAATTCTTGCAGGACGACCTCGGGCCCGCGGGCCTGGCGCGTTCCGTGGTGGTGGTCTCGACCTCGGACGAACCAGCGCTGATGCGCCGGCAGGCCGCCTATCTCACGCTCGCCATCGCCGAGTTCTTCCGTGACCTCAGCAAAGACGTGCTGGTGCTGATGGACTCGGTCACGCGCTTCGCCATGGCGCAGCGCGAGATCGGGCTTTCGGCCGGCGAGCCGCCGACCGCCAAAGGCTATACGCCGACCGTGTTCACCGAACTGCCGCGGCTGCTCGAGCGCGCCGGACCCGGCACCGAGCAGGGCACCATCACCGGCATCTTCAGCGTGCTGGTGGACGGCGACGACCATAATGAGCCGGTCGCCGATGCCGTGCGCGGCATCCTCGACGGCCATATCGTCATGGAGCGCGCCATCGCCGAGCGCGGGCGCTACCCGGCCATCAATATCCTCAAGTCGATCTCACGCACGATGCCGCGGGCGGCCGACCCGGCCCATCTGCCGGCCATCAACCGGGCGCGCCAGGTTATGGCCACCTATTCGGACATGGAGGAATTGATCCGGCTGGGGGCCTATCGGGCAGGCTCCAGCGGCGAGGTGGACGAAGCCATCGCGTTGCACAAGCCGTTGGAGGCGTTCCTCAGCCAGCTTAAGGAAGAATCAACTAGTATGGCGGAGGGATATCAGCAGCTTGAGCAAATCCTCCAGGGCGCGGCACCCGATCCGTCCTGATCGGGACCCAACCGGCGCAGGCATGACGAATCTGCATGATCTACGTCGAAAACCGGTTCCTGACCCCGAAAAAGTCGAGGATTGGCCTCTCGGAATCAGCTGCTGGAAACAGAAAACTAACGTTATTGGCCCACAGTCACCGCCGCTGAACGGTCCGGGGCGTCCGGTTGTGCGGGTGGATGGCCGCGCACGGGCGCGTATTCGGGGCTTCGGGGGAGTATGTAGTCGATGAAGTCACGCGAAACCCTCATCCGCCTGAAGAAGTTTCAGGTCGACGAGAAGCGGCGCAAGGTTGCGCAGATCGAAACCATGATCGCCGAGTTCGACCGCATCGCGGCCGAGCTCGACCGCGAGATCAAGACCGAGCAGGAACGCGCCGGCATCCACGATCCCGCCCATTTCGCCTATCCGACCTATGCCAAGGCCGCGATCGGCCGGCGCGAGAACTTGCGCCGCTCGGCCGGCGAGCTGAAGGCGCAGCTCGACGACGCCAAGGCCATGCTGGGCGAGGCCTTCGAAGAGCTCAAGAAGGTCGAGATGCTCGACGAGCGCGACCACGCGCGCGAGAAGGCCGAGGAAAACGCCCGCGAGCAGGCCGAACTCGACGGCATCGCTGCGCTACGCTTCTCCACCGGCGGCGCGCACGTGTAAATTTCGCTAGAACGCAGCCGCCAGATCTTTGGCGCCGGACGACTGCGCGCCGCGCGCCATCTTGCCTTCGATGTCGGCGATCAGGCGCGCCACCACGCCGGTGCGGCGCGCAACCGGATTGCGCTCGTAGCCCGACTGCTGGAAGAAGTTCGCGGTCGGAACTTGTTCGCGTAACGCCTGCGGCATGGTCACCATGTCGAAGCCGTTGCCGTCGCCGGTCAGATTCATCAATTCCAGTTCGGCCGCGGTGAGCGGCGTGCTGTAGCCTTTAGCGCGCGCGAAGCGGACCGAGTCGAGCAGCTTCTGCACCTGCAGGAGCGGACCGATATCGATATCGAGGATGGCGGCGTGAATGCCCATCCCGCCGGCGGTGGTCTTGGCCAGCCGGTCGTGCTCGTTCCAACTATCCGGCACGCTGCGGCAGAACGCGATCATGCGCTTGAGCGCCTCGATCTTGCGCTCCAGCGCGGCCTTTGCCGCGCCGCTTGCCGCCTTGGCGTGCTGACGCAGTGTTGCCAGCACGCGGCCGCCATGCTCGGCCAGGATCGAGACCGAATTGGTGCTGAGCAACTGATTGTAGCCGATCGCGGGCGAGATCGCGCGCGGCCGCGTAGCCGTGACGCCCGCCTGCATGTCATAGGTGCCGTTGCCGCCGGTCTCGAAGGCGTAGACGCTGACGATCTGCTCGCGCGTCAGGCCGGCGGCGCGCGCCACACGGGCGTAGGCGAGTTTGTAGTCGAGCTCGCTGGCCGGGCGCTGCGGCACGAAGCCGTATTGTTCCTGGGCGGCTTGCAGAAAATCGGCGAGCAGCGGGATCGGCGGCTTTTCGCTCGGCTCGGGGCCGGGCGCCAGAGGATTGATCGGCCGCGGCGGCCCGGTATAGAGTGGCGGCTGGGTCACCACATAGTCGGCGAGTTGGATCGGCTGATGATCGCGGCGCTTGGCATTGCGCACGTGCCGCTTCTCGGTGACGGCATTCCAATAGATATCGGCTTCCGCGTCGTAGGCTTGGCGGGCCTGGGTGTATTGCGCGAGCTTGGCCTGGTAGTCGGCAAGCACGGCGCTCGGGACGCCTTGCGCGCGCGCCGCCGCCGCCGCCAGCAGGACGGCCAAGGCAATCACGGCAATGCGCAACGAGGGGCGGGGCATGTCCGGCTCTTAACGAAGGTCAATTGATTCGGCTATCGCCGGCCGCGGCGGCGTTTTGATGGCGATCAACCGTTCCGATCGGCGTCATACTCGTCGCTGCAAAACGCGCCGCCCTGATAGCGGTCGCCGATCGGATCCGGCGGCAACTTCGCCTGCGCGGCCATCGCCTGGTCGCGGAAATCGTCGGCGCGGCCTTGCGGCTTATATCCGAAGCGCCGGGCATTGCTGTTGTCCCACCAAGCGTCGGCATTGTCGGAGGCGCCGTAGAAGATCTCAAAGTGGATATCGCGATGCTCGAGCCCGATGCGGATCAACTCCACCAGGTCTTCCGGCTTGAGCCAGACCGCCAGCCGGCGCTGATCGATCGGCGCGTCGCCGACATTGCCGATTCGCAGACAGGTCACGCGCAGGCCGTGCTTGTCGGCGTAAAGCGCGCCGAGCGCTTCGCCGAACGCCTTGCTCACGCCGTAACGGCTGTCGGGACGCAGCGTGACATTGACGCCGACGCGCTGCGTGCGCGGATAGAACCCGAGCGCGTGATTGGAGGAGGCGAACACCACGCGCTTGACGCCGGCGCGATGGGCGGCCTCGAACAGATTGTAGCAGCCGACGATATTGGACTGCAGGATCGTCTCCCACGGGCCTTCGATCGAGTAGCCACCGAGATGCACGATGCCCTCGACGCCGGCGACGATTTTTTCCACCGCGCCGGGATCGGCAAGGTCGGCGGCCACGAAGTCTTCGTCCGGTCCGAGATCGTCGGGCGTGCGGATGTCGCTCCAGCGGATGCTCGGGTACCGGCCTTTCATGAGCTTGCGCAGACGCGTGCCGATGCCGCCCGCGGCTCCGGTGACGAGAATTTTTTCCATCGCTCTCTCTTTTGATTGCCGCCGCGGAGTGCCGGCGTGAGGCTACTTGATCCCGATCTCGGCCGCGAGTTTCTCGTAGCGGCCACGGCTATTGACCAAATGCCGTTGCATGGCGGCGCGCGCCTGCGTCACCGCGTGCGCGCGGATCGCGGCCAGGATCTGCTCGTGCTCCTGCTGGAACACGTCGAGTTGAACACGTTTGGTAGGCGGCGCCGAGCGGCCCCAGACGGTTCGTCGCGGGATGATGAAGCGGCCGAGATATTCCAGGAACCGTTTGAACTGTGGGTTGCCGGTCGAATCGGCGATCTCGCAATGGAACGCGAAGTCCTGATCGACCGCGTTCTCGCCGTGGCCGATGGCGGCGTTGATTGCCGCAAACCGGTCGGCAATCTTCTTGACCTGCGCCGGCGAGGCGCGTTCGGCGGCAAGCCCGACCGCCTCGACCTCGACGCCAGTGCGCAGTTCCATAACGTTGAGCACCTCGCGCAGCGTCGAACGCTCGTCGAAATCCACCCGGTACGGCCGCCGCACCTGTTCAGCGACGAAGGCGCCAACGCCTTGGCGCGTGATGACCAGACGATCCGCCTTTAAGGCGGCCACCGCCTCGCGCACCACGGTACGGCTGACCCCGGTGGCGGCGATCATTTCCTGCTCGGTCGGCAGCCGCGAGCCGGGCGGCAGTTTGCCGCTGACGATGCTGGCGGTCAGCCGAGCGACCAGTTCCCCGGTCAATCCGCGCGGGGCCTCCAGCGGTTGCAGCATCGCCAGATTTTTCGACGAACGCTTATTCAAAGGCTTGACACCCAGCTACCCCGCAAGATCATCATATGACATGATGATTACCATGTCGCGGCCGGATCGATCAATGGGCCGTGCTTGCCAAGCGTCTTCAATGCCGCTGCAATAACGAACCTCGGGAGGAAACCTTGAAGCCCTATACCGCCATGATCGCAGTCGGCGTGCTGGCCGTTGCATTCGCGTCCAGCTCAGCCGTCGCCCAGCAAAAAATGGTTTTCAAAGCCTCGGATGTCCATCCTGAGGGCTATCCGACTGTCGCCGCCGTCGAAAGCCTCGGCAAGAAGCTCGCCGCTGCGACCAACGGGCGGCTCACGGTCGCGATGTACCCGGCCATGCAGCTCGGCGGCGAGAAGGAAGCCATCGAGCAGGCCCAGGTCGGCGCCATTGCCTTCGCGCGCGTGTCGGTCGGCGCACTTGGCCCGGTGGTCGACGATCTCAACGTTTTCAACTTGCCTTATGTGTTCCGCAACACGGCGCACATGCAGAAGGTGATCGACGGCGCGATCGGCCAGGAGCTGCTCGACAAGGTCACCAACAGCGGGAAAGGGCTCATCGGCTTGTGCTGGATGGACGCCGGCGCCCGCAATTTCTACGACACCAAGAAGCCAATCAAGCAACTCGCCGACCTCAAGGGCATGAAGATCCGAGTCATGGGTAATCCCATGTTCGTCGATATGGCGAACTCGATGGGTGCCAATGGCGTCCCCATGGGCTACGATCAGGTGTTCACCTCGCTGCAGACCGGTGTGGTCGACGGCGCCGAGAACAACCCACCGAGCTTCGTGTTCGACAATCACTATCAGGTCGCCAAATACTACACGATCGACGAGCATCTGATCGTGCCGGAGATGCTGGTGTTCTCCAACAAGATCTGGGACTCGCTGTCGAAAGACGACCAGGCGCTGGTGGTGAAGTTCGCCAAGGAAGCGCAACAGGAAGAACGCAAGCTCTGGGACGTCTATGAGAAGCAGGCGATGGAGAAGGCCAAGGCCGCCGGCATCCAGATCATCCCGGTCTCGGCTGACGAAAAGAAGGCCTTCCAGGCCGCGGTGAAGCCAGTCTGGGACAAGTACGGCCCGAAATACGCTGCCATGATCAAGCACATCCAGGACGTGAAGTAACGAACGACGATTGCGCCACGCTGTTCCGCGGCCGGGTTTGACGGACGGAAGGGCGTGGCGTGACCGTGTTGTCGAACGATCTCGCTGACGCGTTCGGCGGCGGACATCGGGGAAACAATGGCGGCGCTATACCGGCAAGCGATGGATGCGCTGTACCTGGTCTGCGTGTGGATCGCGGGCAGCGCGCTGGTGCTGATTTCCGCAGTGATCCCGTGGGCGGTCTTTACGCGCTACGTGCTCAATAGCTCGGCGTCTTGGCCCGAGCGGACCGCGGTCCTGCTGACCATCGTGTTGACGTTCATCGGCACGGCAGCATGCTACCGTGCGCAGCTTCATATGAACGTGTCTTTTTTTGCAGCCATGTTGCCGCCGCGCTGGCGGCGCTGGGCCGATCTTCTCGTCGAACTGCTGGTCGGCGCGATGTCGCTGTTCATGGTCGTCTACGGCGAAAAATTGGTCGACGCCACCTGGCTCAATTCAATCGACGAGTTTCCTGAGCTGTCGGTCGGCGTGACCTATCTGCCAATTCCGCTCGGCGGCGCCGCGCTGTTTCTGTTCGTCATCGAGCGCGTGCTCATCGGCGCGCCGCCCGAGTATTTTATCGAACCTCCGGCATCCACACTTGCGCCGATCGAGCATGCGGGTCTCGCGCCGGGTCAGGAAGTGAACTGATGGACATCGCCGTTCTTCTGGTGACGATGTTCTTCTGCTTCCTGATCGGCGTGCCGATCGCCTATTCGCTCGGGCTCGCGGCCATCGCCGCTTCGTTGTGGATCGGCATTCCGCTCGAAGCCGTGATGCTGCAGATCTCCAACGGGGTCAGCAAGGTCGCGATGCTGACCATCCCCTTCTTCGTGCTCGCCGGCGCCATCATGGCGGAAGGCGGCATGGCGCGGCGCATGGTCGCGTTTGCCGACGTGCTGGTCGGCTTCACCCGCGTCCGCGGGGGACTTTCTGTCGTCAATGTGCTGGCGACCACGCTTCTGAGCGGAATTTCCGGCTCGTCGGTCGCCGACGTATCAGCGATTGGTTCAGTGATGATTCCGCAAATGGAGAGAAGCGGATTTCCGCGGGCCTATGCCACCAATGTGACGATCACCGCTTCGGTGCAGGCGCTGCTGGTCCCGCCCAGTCACAACGCCATCATCTATTCGCTGGCGACTGGGGGCAGCATCTCGATCATCAGTTTGTTTATTGCCGGCGTGGTGCCGGGCCTTTTGCTCGGCTTCTCGATCATCGTGCTTTGCCTGGTGATTGCCTATCGTGACGGGCATCCGAAGGGGACCACGGTGCCGCTGCGCGACGCGGTGAAAATAAGCATCGATGCCGCGTGGGGCCTTATCACGCTGGTCATCATCCTCGGCGGCATTCTCGGCGGCATATTCACGGCGATCGAAGCCGGCGCGGTGGCATGCATGTGGGCATTTTTCGTGACCATGTTCATCTATCGCGATTACAAATGGCGCGACCTGCCGCATCTCGTCCACCGCACGCTGCGCACCGTTGCGATGGTGATGACGCTGATCGCCTGCGCCTCGAGTGTCGGCTACGTCATGGCGCTCACGCAGATGCCGGCGAAGATCACGGCGTTCTTCCTCACGATTTCGAGCAACAAGTATGTGATTCTGATGCTGATCAACATCCTGTTGCTCGTGCTCGGCTGTCTGGTCGATATGGCCCCGTCAATCCTGATCTGCACGCCGATCCTGCTGCCGGTGATGATCAATTTCGGCGTCGATCCCGTCCATTTCGGCATGATCATGATGCTCAATCTCGGCATCGGATTGTGCCATCCGCCGGTCGGGGCGATCCTGTTCGTCGGCTGTGCCGTCGGTAAAGTGACGATCGAGCAGGTCATGCGGACGATCTGGCCGTTTTACGGCGTCATGTTCGTCGTACTGATGCTGGTCACCTATATTCCGGCACTCTCGCTCTGGCTGCCGGCGCTGGTGATCAAATAGACCGCCCGGGCCAAAAAACGCGCTGGTAAAAGTGGCGCGCGGAGTTAGCGGTGTAGAAAATCGCTGCTAGCGGATGGTCGTGCCGTCGCGGTCGGTAAACACCACCGGCCCGCCGGCCTTGATCACGGCCGGGGCTTGCGCGGCCAGGATATCGGTACCGAGGTTGAACTGCTGCGCGGCAATGCCGATCACGGCGATCAGCAGCGCGGCGGCAAGGCCAACCACCACGATCTTGAGGTGGGTGGTGCGGTCGGCGGTGTACATTGACCAATTCATGGCAGCCTCCAAGGTCATGCCTCTATGTCGGCCCGGCCTTGGGAACGGTTCACAAGGTCTCACGGCGCTAACGTAGCTACGGGCGGAGGGTTCCAAAGGCCGCATCACGGTTACTTGAGGCAGCGGTGAAAAACCGATGTCTTCGACCGTGAAATGGCGGGAATTTGGCGGCTGGCAGCCAATCGTGGCCATCCGGCCTTAGTCGGTCCGGGTGAGCTGGTGTTCCTCGGCGATGCGCTCGAAGGTCTCCGCGATGCTCTTGATCCGGTAGGCCAGCCGGTTGTCGTTTTCGACCGGTAGCGGCCGGACGATCTTATATTTGCCGCGCGAGGCCGCGTTGCCGAAAGTCGGCTCGTAATAGACGTTCTGGCCCATGGAAAATTTGTGCGTCATGGCGTTTCTCGGTTGGTTATCGGGCCTCTTGTGAAAACGCCCGGCGCAAAGCCGGGCGCTCGCTGTCGCAACGATAAGAATTCGTGTCAGGCGTTCTGCAGATTGGACGCCGCCTGCTTGCCGCGCTCGGTCACGATTTCATAGGTGAGGCGCTGGCCTTCGTTGAGCGTGCTCATGCCGGCGCGTTCGACCGCGCTGATGTGTACGAACACGTCTTTCGAGCCGTCGCTCGGGGTGATGAATCCGAAACCCTTTTGCGTGTTGAAAAACTTGACTGTACCTGTGGCCATGCGGCCTCCTTGCCTCAGTTGCTGCGTGAGTGGGATGCGCACAGATCCTTGCGTCCGCGCACTTTGACATCCGAGTTTTTTGGGATGACTTGTTGAGCGCCCAAAATCGGGCAGCGTTGCAAGGCAGAACCGAAAACCTGGCTGCAGATGCTCGAATACGCTAATTGCGCGGAAGCGTCAAACGCACGCGCTCAGCTAGCGCGCTTGGCCAAGGGGTATTCCGCGCTGTCGTAAAGCGCGCGGATAACTTGGTGGCCGAGCCGCGCTTCGTCGATTTCGATATAGGCGCCGAGCAGCAACGGCTCGGGCAGCTCCTCGACGGCGAACCGAATGGCTTCGGCGGCGCGCTCGAAGCGGCGATATTTGATCTTGTTGACAATCTTGCGGTTGCGCGAGGGAAACAGCTCCGCCGGCGCGTTAAAATCGAATTTATCCATCACACTCTCCAATGACCTTGCCCGGGCCGAATGCATAAAATTCATAGCCTTATGTGGGCATGAAGAAGCATTTTTGCCAGGGGTAAGCCGAAGCAAGCGTGTTTATGGTCAAGATGCCGCCTATCGCCGATGCTTTCCGGCGAAACGCAGCGAAAGCTCGACTTTTCGGCTGATAAAGGGCAGGAATTGCGCAAAGCCGGCACCGTTCGGTAGCAGTTGGGTCAGCGCGCCAGCATGGGAGTGGGGATGTCTTCTAATACCGACCATTCACCGGCAATCTTCCACTTCGTGATGATCAAGCCGACGCATTACGACGACGACGGCTATCCCATCCAGTGGTTCCGCTCGGCGATCCCCTCTAATACGCTCGCTTGCCTGAACGCGCTTGCCGAGGAAGCGACGCGCCGTGAAGTCCTGGGCCCCGGCGTCGATATCCGTCTGCACACTTATGACGAAACCAACCGTCGGGTGAGGCCGCAGCGGATCATCCGCATGATCCGCCGGGAAGGCGGGCGCTGTCTGATCGGCTTGGTAGGCGTGCAGTCGAACCAGTTTCCGCGCGCGGTCGATCTGGCGCAGCGGTTCATCGAGGCCGGCTTGCCGGTCTGCATCGGCGGATTCCATATCTCCGGCTGCATCGCCATGCTGCCTGAACTGCCCGCCGACATCAAAGCCGCACAGCAGATGGGCATTTCGTTCTTCGCCGGCGAGGCCGAAGAGCGCCGGCTCGACGAGGTGCTGCGTGACTCCTTCAACGGCAAGCTCAAGCCGCTCTACAATTACATGGACGCGCTGCCGAACCTGGTCGGCGAACCGCCGCCGTTCCTGCCGCGCAAGCACGTCCAGCGCACCTCGGGCTCGCTCTCGAGCATCGATCTCGGCCGCGGCTGCCCCTATCAGTGCTCGTTCTGCACCATCATCAACGTGCAGGGCCGCAAAAGCCGCATCCGCTCGGCCGACGATCTGGAAAAGATCGTGCGCGAGAATTACGCCGAAGGCATCAAGCGCTTCTTCATCACCGACGACAATTTCGCCCGCAACAAGGACTGGGAGCCGCTGTTCGACCGCATGATCCAGTTGCGGCAGGGCGAGGGGATGAATATCGGCTTCACCATCCAGGTCGACACGCTCTGCCACAAGATTCCGAATTTTATCGAGAAGGCGACCAAGGCGGGCGTCCGCCGCGTCTTCATCGGGCTGGAGAACATCAACCCGGACAATCTGATCGCCGCCAAGAAGCGACAGAACAAGATCACCGAATACCGCGAGATGCTGCAGATGTGGCGCGACCACGGCGCTATCACCTACGCCGGCTATATCCTCGGCTTTCCCGCCGACACCAAGGAATCGATCGCGCGCGATATCGAGATCATCAAGCGAGAACTGCCGGTCGATATCCTGGAGTTCTTTTTCCTGACGCCGCTGCCCGGCTCGGAGGACCACAAGAACCTCTGGACCAAAGGGATCTGGATGGATCCCGACATGAACAAATACGACCTCAACCACCGAGTCTCGCATCACGGCACGATGTCGGACAGGGACTGGGAGGAGGCCTATCGCGCCGCCTGGCACGCGTTCTATACGCCGGATCACATCAACACGATCCTGCGCCGCACTTGCGCTAGCAAGATCGGGCGGCCGGGCACAACGCTGTCGACCATCCTGTGGTTCTACCTGATGATCCTGTTCGAGGGTGTGCATCCGCTCGAAGGCGGCGCGCTGCGGCTCAAGTTCCGCCGCGACCGACGCAGCAGCCTGCCGCTGGAGAATCCGCTGGTATTCTATGCCCGTCACTGGGGCGGCACCGCGCTGAAATTTTTCCAATACGCGCGTGTTTATCTGCGCTGCAAGGCCATGCTGGATCGGGCGCTGAAGGCGCCGGACCGCTGGACCTATTCCGATCTCGCCATCGCGCCGCCGCAGGCCGACGAGTTCGACGCGCTCGACCTCTACCATGCCACCACCGGCGGTGAAGCGGCGCTCAAGCGCAAATACCGTGACGACGCCATTCGCTCGCACACGCATACGCATGAGGAGGTTCCGGTCGAGGCGGCGGAATAGGACGGGGGTGTGCCGAGAAGGCGTGCACTATAGAGGAAGGCGAGGAGATGCAGGACGACCTGATATGTTAAGAGAGGTGTGTGAGGCCCGTGTTCCAGGTGCAGCGCAGCGCGCACCCGGCGTAGCAGCTAAATGCTTCCCACCGTCTTCAGCCGCGCCCGCGGGTGGATTTCCGACTGCGAGACCACCGGCGTCTGCGCCCGGAAGCGCTCGATAATACCGCGCACAAATGGCCGGATATTGGCCGAGGTCACCAGCACCGGCGCTTCGCCTTCTCGCGCCGCGTCCTCGAACTTCTCGCGTACCAACGTGATGAATTCGGACAGCTTCGACGGCTGCATCGCCAATTGGCGATCGTCGCCCTGGCCGACCATGGACTCGGCGAACGCCTGTTCCCATTTGGCCGACATCGCGATCAGCGGCAGATAACCGCTGGAGTTGTTGTGCTGCGCGCAGATCTGGCGCGACAACCGAGCCCGCACATGCTCGGCCAGCATCACCGGGTTGCGTGAGCCGCCGATGCCGTCGGCAATGCCTTCCAGGATGGTGGCGAGGTCGCGGATCGACACGCGCTCGGCCAGCAGGATTTGTAGCACGCGCTGGATGCCGGAGATGGTGATCTGCGCCGGCACCAGGTCCTTGAGCAGTTCGGCCTGTTCCTTCGGCAGTTCCTTGAGCAGCTTCTGCACTTCGCCGTAGGACAAAAGCTCCGCCATGTTGTTCTTGAGCAATTCGGTCAGGTGTGTGGACAGCACCGTGGCGGCGTCCACCACGGTGTAGCCCTTGAGCGTGGCGTCTTCCTTTTGGGCGGCGTCGACCCAGGTGGCCGGCAGCCCGAAGGTCGGTTCGGTGGTGTGGGTGCCGGCGAGTTTCACCTGGCCGCCGGCCGGGTCCATGACCATGTATTGGCCGGGCCAGACCTTGCCGCCGCCGGCCTCGACCTCCTTGATCTTGATGACATAGGCGTTGGCGTCGAACTGCACATTGTCGAGGATGCGCACGGCCGGCATCACGAAGCCCATTTCGGTCGCGAGCGACCGGCGAAGCGCCTTGATCTGCTCGGTTAGCCGGTCGCTGCCGTTGGGCGAATTGACCAGCGGCAGCAGCGCGTAGCCGATTTCGACCTTGAGGTCGTCGATCTTGAGCGAGGCGGAAATCGGCTCCTCCTTGGCCTCGCTCGTGGCCTCGGCTTGCACTTTGCGGGCTTCGGTGGCGGCTGCAAGCTTGGTGCGTTTTTCGATGACGTAAGCGAGCGCGCCGGCGCCACCGCCGAGCGCGAGGAAGGGCAGCATCGGGATTCCCGGCAACAGCGCCATCACCACCATCACCGCGCCCGACATGCCGAGCGCCTTCGGGTAGCCGGAGAGCTGCTTAAGCAGTGCCTTGTCGGCCGAACCCAGAATGCCGGCTTTCGACACCAGCAGGCCAGCGGAGGTCGAGACGATCAGTGCCGGGATCTGTGTGACCAGCCCGTCGCCGACCGTAAGGATGGTGTAGGAATGCGCGGCATCGGAAAAGCTCAAGCCCTGCTGGGCGATGCCGATGATCATTCCGCCGATGACGTTGATGAACACCACCAGCAGGCCGGCGATGGCGTCGCCGCGTACGAATTTGGAGGCGCCGTCCATGGCGCCGAAGAAGCCGCCTTCGTCCTCGAGCTTCTGGCGGCGGCGGCGCGCCTCCTTCTCGTCGATCATCCCAGCCGACAAGTCGGCGTCGATCGCCATCTGCTTGCCCGGCATGGCGTCGAGGTGGAAGCGAGCGGCAACTTCGGCGATGCGGCCCGAGCCCTTGGTGATGACCACGAAGTTCACGATCACCAAGATGATGAACACGATGATGCCGATTACGAAATTGCCGCTCATCACGAAATTGCCGAACGCCTCAATGACGTGGCCGGCGGCGTCGGTGCCCTCGTGGCCGTGCGCGAGAATGAGGCGCGTGGAGGCGAGGTTGAGCGCCAGCCGCAGCATGGTGGCGATCAGCAGCACGGTCGGGAACGAGGAGAATTCGAGCGGCGCCTGGATGAACAGCGCCGTCATCAGAATCAGGACGGAGATAATGATCGAGATGGCGAGCGCGAGATCGAGCAGGATCGGCGGCAGCGGTAAAATCAAAACGACGAGGATGGTGAGCACGCCGACGGCGAGCGCGATGTCGCCGCGTTTCATGAACGCGCCGATCTCGCCCAGACCGGGTAGTTTAATGGCGCTGGTCGCTGATGCCGGTGCGGCCGTGATGTCGCTCATTCAACCCATCTTGCTTGCCGCATGATCTTTTCGGAAAGCCGGTTGCCACTTTTCGGGATCATGCGCTGCCGCCACGCCCCCGGCGGTTCGGACTCGAAGGACAATACGAAGGTCATCAAACAGGAACCGGACACCGTTGATGGTGCTATCGTGCCGATCTGCGGTGGGCGATTATCCTTACCCCGGCAATATTTGCCCATTTTATGGTTAGCGCCGGGTTAACGAACGGCGCTTAGGGGTGCTGGAGCCGCGGCAATTTTTCCAAGAAACGCAAGGCGTTGCGTCACAAACGAAATCACCGGGCCGAGGCGCGCGGCGCCGGCCCGGTGGTGGCGTTTGAGTTGATCAGCCCGGCAGCAGCACGGTGTCGATCACATGGATGACGCCGTTCGACTGCATCACGTTGCGGATAGTGACCTGGGCGGTATCGCCCTTGGCGTCGATGACCCAGAGCTTGCCGTCCTTCATGCGCGAAGGTGAGGTCGGCGCCTTCGACGGTTTTGAGCATGGCCTTGCCGCCGCCTTCCTTGATCTTCTCCATCAGGTCCTTGGCGCTGAGGCGGCCGGGGACGACGTGATAGGTCAGAACGTTGGTTAACGTCTTCTTGTTCTCCGGCTTGAGCAGCGTGTCGACCGTGCCAGCCGGCAGCTTGGCGAAGGCTTCATTGGTCGGCGCGAACACGGTGAACGGGCCCGGCGATTCGAGCGTCGGCACCAGGCCGGCGGCCTTCACGGCGGCGACCAGCGTGGTGTGGTCCTTCGAATTGACGGCGTTCTGCACGATGTTCTTGGACGGATACATCGGTGCGCCGCCGACGGTGACGGTCTTCTCTTTCATTTGCGCGAAAGCCGGGCCCATTGCGCCCATGGTGATGGCGAGTGCCGCAGTGGCGAAACCGGCCAAGGCGACGTTGAGGATGCGGTTCATGGTTCTCTCCGTTTGCTCTGTTTCGACGTCCCCATGGCGGAGACATCGAGAGCTACGGAGGTGCGTTAGTCACGGATGCAGCGCTGCGCTCACAGGCTCGTGAGCTTGCCGGAGCCGATCACCGGCCCGGTCGGAAGGCCGGTGGGCGAGCCGCCCGGCGGCTCCAGCGACACCGCTAGCACGGCGTCGCTGACGGTTTGCGCGGCGAACTGCGGCGGGATCGTAATCGTCACCGCGCGGTCGGCCCGCAGCAGGCCGAGCGGGCGCGGTTTGCCGTCGGCCGGGATCAGCCAGAGCTCCGGCACCCGGGTTGCGTCGGCACTGAAGGCGGCCGGCACCACGGCGATGGTGCCGCGTCGTGTGTCGACGGTCGCCACAAAGGTGCGAGTGCCGCCACCTTCGATGGCCGCCACCAGCGGCTGCGAGCCGCCGATCGCGCCGAGGTAGATCGCCACCACGAGACAAGCGGCCGCCAGCGTACTCGCCAGCGCGAAGCCGCGCCAGAACACGATGTTCTGCCACAGTCCGGCGCTCGGCGCCGCCGGCGTGGGCAGGGCGGCGGCGATGGCGTCCCATATCTGCGGCGGCGGCGAAACCTCCGCGATTTCGCCAGCCCAAGGTGCCAGCCGCTCTTCCCAATCGGCGACCATAGTGGCGAAGGCGCGCTCGCGCGCGACACGCTGCCCGGCGGCGGCGCGCTCGGCGCTCGCCAGCACTCCGAGCGCGTATTCGGCCGCCAGCAGTTCGTCCTTGGACATGCCGCTATGGTCGTCGACGTCGCTCATTGTTCCAGACAGGCCTTGAGTTTGATCATCGCGCGCCGAATCCAGCTCTTCATGGTGCCGAGCGGCACGCTCATGCGCGCCGCCAGGTCCTCATAGGTATTGCCGTCGAAAAAGGCCCCGCGCAGCGCGCCGCGTTCGTGCGCCGCCAAGCCGTCGAGGCAACCATGCAGCCGCGCATGATCCTGCGCGCTTTCCAACGCGTTATCAGCGATATCCGCGCTGTCGGCGACGTCGTTTGCTTGCTCGATCGGCTCCATGCGCCGGCTTTGCCGGGTCGCGCGCAGGTGGTCGATGGCGCGGTTCCGCGCGATCGCGATCAGCCAGGTCATCGGACTCGCCCGGTTCGGGTCGAAATCGGCGGCTTTGCGCCAGACCGTCACATAGACCTCCTGCAAAACGTCCTCAGCTTCGCTGCGTTCGCTCAAGATACGTAAAGCAACGCCGAAAAGCTTCGCCGAGGTAAGGCGATAGACGGTTTGCAGCGCCACGCGGTCGCCGCCGGGGATACGCCCGAGCGCGGCGGCGATCAGGTTACGGTTGGCGTCGAGATCCATCTCGGCAAGGCGCGCCTGGCCCTAATCGCGCTTCCAGACCTCGGCGCCAATCTGGCGGCCGCCGGCATAGGTCCATACGCCGGCCCAATTGCCGCCGTCGGCGCCATAGAGCGCGAGGCCGGTGTCGCTGGCGGATTTGTAGGAGACCGTGAGGAAGTCCTTGTCGCCGATATCGGTGCCGGTGCCGATATAGCGCATGCCGCCCACGATCCAGACCACGCGATAGGTCTCGCCGGTCTTTTCCACGGTGACGGTGCCGCTGTATTTGTCGCCGCCGCCGGGATTGGTGTCGGCGACCGAATAACTGCCGACCGGATCCGCGGAAAAAGTGGTTGCCACGCTCAACAGCAAAGCGGCGGGGCTAACGGCGAACAGATGACGCATGGATGTACCCCCTAAGACCGGCGCGACATCCGCCCGGCTCTTGCGGGAGGAACTTTAGGGCGGTCTCGATGTCACGACAATAACCCGGGGGATCGCTGGCCCTCAGCGATCGAGCGGCGGGAACATATGACGGCCGCCGGCGCCAAGCGGCAGCGGGTCGACACGGATCACAGCGGCAAGCTCAAAGCTCGCCATAAAGATGCGGAAACAGCGCCCCGCCGCGCGACGGCTCCCATTTGAGCCGGTCGCCCAGGCGGGCGGCATCCACGCGCAGCAGCACGAGATCGCGCGCTCCGGCGAAATGTTTCGCCGCGGTCTCGGCCGCTTGCTCGGCGCTGGAGAAATGGATGAAGCCGTCGCTTAAGGTCGACCGCTGAGCCGCGGAAGATGCCTTCGCGTTCGGCCTCACGCCAAAGCGCTGCGGGGCAGATTTTGTAGACAATCGGCATCGTTGCGGTTCGCCATGTGGTTGGGGCGCCACCGATTAGCCGCGCGTGCGCAGGTTGCAAAGGACGTATGCCGAAAACTACATGGAATTGCCGTAATTTCTATACATATCCCGGTCAAATCATTCGTGGAGAAATCATGCTGAAGACCGAGGAATATCTTGTCGAAACGGCCGACCGCTGCATCCGGTTGGCACGTGAAGGGCGCCAGTTGGTGGAGCGTCTGGAAGCCATCAGCAACGAGCTGATGGCCAAGGCGGTTGAGATCGACACCAAACGGGAGAAGAACCAAAAAAATGCCGGCGAGCCCGGGCAAGCGCCTACGGCCTAGCCGCCACAGGTCGACGGATTCGAATCAAAAAGCACGGCGGTTGAACCTGGCTTTCTGCTTTTTGGCTTTCGTTGGCGGTCTAGGCCGCGCCGCGCAGTTCCGAACCGCCATTGGGCGGCGGGATCGGCGCGCCGTCGGCCGCGTATTCGTTGAGCTTGTTGCGCAAAGTGCGGATCGAGATGCCCAGGATGTTGGCGGCGTGGGTGCGGTTGCCGAGGCAGTGCTTGAGCGTCTCCAGGATCAGGTCGCGCTCGACCTCGGCCACGGTGCGGCCGACCAGATTGCGGGTGACCTGCTCGGCGGCCATCGCCGCATGGGCGACGGCGCCGGAGCCGCGCGACTTGATCGAGCCGCAGGCCGTCGGGCGACAGAATGCCGTCAATGCCGATCTCCGGCCCGCTCGAGAGTAGCACCGCGCGGTGCAGGGTGTTCTCCAGTTCGCGCACATTGCCCGGCCAGCGGTTGACGTTGAGCGCGCGGCGCGCTTCCGCTGACAACGGGCGTACCGGTAGGCCGTTGGCCTCGGAATATTTCTTGGCGAAATATTGCGCCAGCTCGGTGATGTCGGACGGACGCTCGCGCAAGGGAGGGATTTTCAGGTTGACCACGTTGAGGCGGAACCAGAGATCCTCGCGGAATTTGCCCTCGCGCACCGCCTCGGTGAGGTTGCGGTTGGAGGTGGCGACGATACGGATATCGACCGGCACCGGCTTGCCGCCGCCGACGCGGTCGATCAGGCGCTCCTGGATCGCGCGCAGCAATTTCGCCTGCAGGCGCACGTCCATTTCGGAGATTTCGTCGAGCAGCAGCGTGCCGCCATTGGCCTCCTCGAATTTGCCGATGCGGCGCGCGAGCGCGCCGGTGAAGGCGCCCTTCTCGTGGCCGAACAGCTCGGACTCCAGCAGGTTTTCCGGGATCGCCGCGCAATTGACCGTGATGAACGACTTCTTGGCGCGGGTCGAGCGGGCGTGCAGATAGCGCGCCAGCACTTCCTTGCCGGTGCCGCTCTCGCCGGTGATCAGCACGGAGGCGTCCGAGCCGGCGATCTGCTGGGCGAGCTTGACCACGCTGGCCATCGCGTCATCGCGATAAATCATCTCGCGCCGGTCGTCGGTGACGGCCGCGAGCACGGCGGCGATCAGGTCGGGATCGGGCGGCAGCGGGATGTATTCCTTGGCGCCGGCATGGATGGCGTTGACCGCCGCGCGCGCGTCGTTGGTGATGCCGCAGGCCACGATCGGGACATGGATGCGCTCGGCGTCGAGCCGTGTCACCAGGTCGCGGATGTCGAGGGTGACGTCCACCATCAGCAGGTCGGCGCCGCGGCCGGAGCGCAGTACGGCGAGCGCCTGCTCGTTGCTGTCGGCGTGGGTGACGCTGGCGCCCTTGTCCAGCGCGATCTTGCTCGCGACGGTGAGCTGGCCTCCGAGCGTTCCGACGATCAGGAGTCGCATGGCATTATCCCTTTAGCGTTCAGTCGCATGATCTTTTCCGAAAACCGGTTCCCACTTTTCGAGATCATGCGTTAGTTCTGTTCGGCCTTGATGATTTCAGTCATGGTCACGCCCAACTTGTCCTCGACCAGCACCACTTCGCCGCGCGCGACCAGGCGGTTATTGACGTAGATATCGATGGCTTCGCCGACCTTGCGGTCGAGCTCGAGCACGGCGCCCGGCCCGAGCTTGAGCAGGTCGCCGACCGGCATGCGGGCGCGGCCGAGCACCGCCGACACGTGCACCGGCACATCGAACAGCGCCTCCAGGTCGGCGGCGCCGCGGTTGACGGTCTCGCTGTCGCTCGGGGCCAGTGCGCCGGCGTCGTCGACGGTTTGCATCTGCCCGCCGGCTTCCAGGTCGGGAAGCGGGACTTTGCTGTCGGTGTCACTCATCGCGTGGTCTCCAGAATTCCAATTTGTCTTCGTTGGCGCGCGCCGCCACGTAGCGGGCGACCAAGTCATCGATGATCGCGAGGGTCGCGGCGCGGTCGCGGGCGACGCCACCGTCGGCCCATTCGATACGGCAGTCGCCGGGCGCCATGGCCGAATCGGACAGCACCACCAGCCGGCCTTCGAAACCGCGCGCCTGCGCGATCTCGTCGAGTTTGGCCTTGGCCGCTTCGTAGATCTCGGCGCCGATGTGCACGACCACGTGCGGCGCCTTCACCAGATGGTTGAAGGATTCGGTGGCCAGCGCGGACATCTCGGCGAGCGGTTGGCGCGCGATCAGCTCGGGCGCAAGCTTGCCGGCAACCGCGACTGCTACTTGCACCGCTTCGGTCTCCAGCCGCTCTTCGATGCCGGCGAGGGCCATGTTGAGCCGTTCCATCGCGTCGGCGATAACGCCGAGCGCGGCCGCTAACTGCTGCGGCGCATCATTCCGCGCCTGCTCAAGGCCCGCGGCAAAGCCATTGCGATAGGCTTGCGATTCGGCATCAGCACTCCGGCGTTCGGCTTCGACCAGCGTGATGGTCCGCCTTTCGCCGGTCGAGAAGTCCTCATCGAACAGATATTTTGCGGTCGCTTTCATTGGCGTCTCAATAAATCAATTCGTCGTCGCCGCGGCTCTTGGCGATCAGGATTTCGCCTTTGGCCGCCAGGTCCTTGGCGATATTGACCAGCAGCGTCTGCGCCTCGTCGACGTCGCGTAGGCGCACCGGCCCCATCGCCTGCATGTCGTCCACCAGCATCTTGGCGCCGCGCGTGGACATGTTTTTGAAGAAGAATTGACGCACGTCTTCGGAGGCGCCTTTCAGCGCGATCGCCAGCTTGTCCTTCTCGAATTTGCGCATCAGCGTCTGCGCCGAGCCGGCGTCGAGCTTGACCAGATCGTCGAACGTGAACATTAGCGCCTTGATGCGCTCGCAGGCGTCCGGGTTTTCCCCTTCCAGCGCGCTCAAGAAGCGCATTTCGGTCTGGCGGTCGAAATTGTTGAACACCTCCGCCATTGCCTCATGGGCGTCGCGACGGCGGGTCTGCGACAGGTTGGTCATGAATTCGGTGCGCAGCGTTTCTTCGACGCGATCGATTACTTCCTTCTGGACCGCTTCCATCTTCAACATGCGATTGACAACATCGAGGGAGAAGTCCTGCGGGAGAATCGCCAACACGCGTGCGGCGTGTTCGGGGCGTAGTTTGGACATCACCACCGCCACAGTCTGCGGGTATTCGTTCTTGAGATAGTTCGCCAATACCTCTTCATGGACGTGCGCCAGCTTTTCCCACATGTTGCGGCCGGCGGGTCCGCGGATGTCGTCCATGATGCCGCCGACGCGATCCTTCGGCAGGTATTGCTGCAGCAGCCGCTCTGCGACATCATAGTTGCCAAGTAAGCCGCCTGAGCCGGACATGAGGGACACGAATTCGAGCAGCAACTCCTCGACTGATGCGGCGTCAATGGTTCCCAGTGAGGATGCTGCGGTCGAAATTTCGCGCAATTCGTCGTCGTCAAGCATGCTAAAGATCTTGCCGCCATAACGCTCGCCGAGCGAAAGCATGAGCACCGCTGCCCGTTCCTGGCCCGATAGCTTGCGCCGTCCTTTGTTGACCTGTGGCCGGCTGGCGAGATTGGCTATCAGTCCGTTGATATCCTCGCGGACGCCATCCTTATTTTCATGGTTGTAGGCGGAAGCCATGGGTTAAGCTGCTTCTTCTTGGAGCCAATTGCGGATGATGGACACTGCCGCGGTCGGATTCTTCTCGGCGAGTTCACCAACTTTCTCTACCGATTGGGCGTGCACCTGCCCCTGCACTTGGGCGACATCGATCATCGCTGAGGTGCGGTTGGAGACGGCTACTGCTTCCTGAACGCCGGCCATTGCGGCGATGTTTGCGGCGCTGGGGGCTGTAGTGCCGCCGCCGGGATTAATGATTACTCCACTGCTTCCAGGGGAACCGGCGGCGACATATTGCGCCCCGATCGCACCGGCAACCCCGGCCTTGCCGGCTGCGCCTGCAACAGCTGCCTGGTCGCCGGCCTCGGGCGTCACGATCCGGCGCACCAGCGGGCGCACCACGAATAGCAGCACGACCAAGCCGAGCACCACCATCACACCCTGCTCGGCAAAGCGCATGATGTCGTCTTTGGTGAACTGCACGTAACTCATCCAGCCGGTCGGCTCGCTGATCGGCGTCGGCGTGGTTTCTGCGAAGCGCAAATTGACCACTTCGACCTGATCGCCGCGTTTGGCATCGAACCCGATGGCTGAGCGCACCAGCGCCGCGATGTGGTCGATATCTTCCTTCGGGCGCGGCTGATAGCTGACCTCGCCCTTGTCATTTTTCGTGTAGATGCCGTCGACCAATACGGCCGCAGAAATTCGGTTCACTCGGCCGGCTTCGGTCACCTCAGTCTTGGTAGTCCGCGAGATTTCGTAGTTGACGATTTCCTCGGACTTGCGGTTCTGATCGTTGGTGCCCGTCTCGCCTGGCGCCTTGCCGGCGCCCGGCAATTCGCTGCCGACCGATACCGGGCCGTTCTTGTTGTCGCTGGACGATGCGGTTTCCTCGCGGGTCTGGCTCGAGCGCACCACGCGGCCGTCGGGATCGAATTTGTCGGTGGTCTGGGTGATCCGGTTGAGGTCGAAATCGGCGGTGATCTCCACGCGCGCGTGGTCGGGGCCGACCACCGAGGAGACGATCGTCTCGACCTGCTCGCGCAGCCGCTTTTCGTAAGCGGCCTTTCGTTCGTCGGCGCCGGCGCCTTCCAGCGGGTCGCTTTGCGCGGCGCCGTCGGCGAGCAGTTTGCCGGTCTCGTCGATCACTGAAACACGCTCGGGCCTTAGTCCGTTGACCGCAGTCGCCACCAGATGACGGATGGCACGCACCTGTTGCGGCTCCAGCGTGCCGCGCACCTTGAGCACGATCGATGCCGTCGGGTCGATCTTGTCGCGCGAGAACAGCGGCCGATCGGGCAGTACCAGATGCACACGGGCGGCCTGCACGCGGTCGAGACTGCTGATGGTGCGGGCGAGCTCGCCCTCGAGCGCGCGTAGATGATTGATGTTCTGGACGAAGGTGGTGGTGCCAAGGGCGTCCGATTTGTCGAAAATCTCGTAGCCGACGCCACCGCCTTTGGGCAGGCCGCCTTCAGCGAGCTTCATGCGCAGGCGCGCGACCTTGTCTTTGGCCACCAGCACGGCGGCGCCGTCGTTCTTGAGCTGGTAGGGAATCGCCTGGCGGTCCAGATCCTTGATGATCGCGGCCAAGTCCTCCATCGACAAATCGGTGAACAGCGGCACCATTTGCGGCGTCGTCATCCGGATCATCAGGAACGAGAAGAAGCCGATGAGCGTCAGCGTCACCGCGGCCATGGCCGCCATTCGCGCCGCACCGAGCGATTTCACGAAATTGAAGAAACCTTGCACCGGGTTCCGTCCCAACCTTGGGGCGCACTTCGCGCCTTACTCGGCAAGATTTGCCCAGTTTATGGTTAGCGTCCGGTTAATTCACCCCAATAGAATATCGCCGCAATGCAGACGGGGGCCTGCGGAAATCGGATTGCGCCGCGCACGCAGACGAAATCGCCGGTCACGCGGGACCGGCGCTTTAGCCGTGTGGAAGCGGGGACGGAACTACTGGCGGTATTGCTGAATGCGCGTGGTGCGCAGGCCGGCTAGGCCGTGCTGATCGATGGAATACTGCCAAGAGAGGAATTCCTCGACCGTCAACGTATAGCGCGCGCAGGCCTCTTCCAGCGATAACAGGCCCCCGCGCACCGCGGCGACCACCTCAGCCTTGCGGCGGATGACCCAGCGTTTCGTAGACGGCGGAGGCAGGTCCGCAATTGTGAGGGGACTGCCATCGGGCCCGATGACGTATTTGACCCTCGGGCGGTGGGGCTCGGTCATTGGTGTACTCACAGGACTCTACTGGACTGGCATTTACTGGTTGGAAGCTACTCGCCGCGACTTAAAATTTGCCTAAGCATAGCGCGCAGCAAGGGAAATGTTTGCCCTGTTTCTGCTAACCTTTTGGTTACGATTTGAACCTGCGAGTCTTACGTTCGGATGGGGTACAATGGTGCCCATTCTTGCTGCTCACCAGCGGCTTCAGCGATGCCGCGTAGGCCGCGGACGGACGCTTCGACATCCTGCGAAGCCGTTCGAGCTAGCGGCGCTCGAGCGCGCGATCGAAGGCGCTTTAAGCAATGGCAACGGATGAAGGCCGCCCGCGCAGGCCTCGTCAGCGCAAGCCCCGAGCGTGCCAGCTAGGCACCGGGCGCTACGATCTGTTGGATATCGTTGATCTTATAGTTCTGCCCGCCGATGGACAGAACCGGAGGCGTCTTGGCTGAGATCGACCGAACTGACTTTTCCCTCGACCTGGGACGTAATCGGGGTTGACTGGCCACTGGCGGTGACCGCGGTGGCCGTGAGCGTGTAATTGCCGGCCGGCCACACTGTGCCGTCATTGCCGACACCGTTCCAGGTGTAGGCCTGGCCGCCCGAATTGACCGGGACCGTGCCGGTGTAGGCGGTCTGGCCGGATGGTGCCGCGATCGTGATTGTGGCCGTCGCGGGCTGGGTAGCGTTCAGCGCCCACGTCGCTTGGCCGTTGGCGAGTTGCGCGGTGGTGCCGTTCACGACTACGGTCGCGCCGACGAGAGTGAGCGCTTGCGTTGTTTGCGCGCTCTGCTGCAAAGACACCAGCGTGCTCAACGTGTCGTTGGTCTTCATCTGCTGCTCGACGCCGGCGAATTCGACGAGCTGCTGCGTGAATTGATTGGTATCCATCGGACTGAGCGGATCCTGGTTCTGCAATTGCGTCGTCAATAGCTGCAGAAACGTGGTGAAATTGCTGGCAATTTCGGTGTTGCGCCAATGCATTCGAGACCGAACCGGCGGGGTTGGTGGTCGATAGTGACCGGCGAAGTGATAGTGGTCATGGTCGATCCTCAGACACGAATGTCGATACCGCCGCGGAGTCCGGCGAGGCGGCTGTAGTTGCGTTGGGTCAAATCGCTGATTGGAAGCGTGTCGTCTTGAACGACGATCTGCGCGGCGCTCGGTGCGGGCGTGGTGCTCTGCTCGCGGCCCATGGTCTGGTCGCGCAGCGAGAATTGCAGGCCATTATCGGCGGTTTTTAGTCCGGCATCCTGCAGCGCGCGTTCCAGACCGGTGGCGTCGCGGCGCAAAAGGTCGAGCGTGTCGGAACGGTCCGCGATCAGGCGCGTCGTCGCGTGGCCGTCGCGGTCGACGTCGAGCCGGACTTCGATGCGCCCGAGTTCCGGCGGATCGAGGCGAATCTCGAAGTGATTCTTGCCCGCCTGCGCCATGCTTGCGATTTCGATGGCGACACCGGCGATCGGGACGGCCGCCGCCGGCGCAGCCAGGCGTCGGCTGCGCTGCCGGCGCAGCCGGGACGGTCGGATTCGCGGGTGCCGGCGAAACATCCGGCGATGGCGGGGTCAGCGAGGCCTGCTGCACGGCGTCGCCCGCTGGCTTCGGCGCAGTGGCCTGCATCGGTCGAATAGCCGGTGGAGTCGTTCGCGCGGGCGCGTGCGGAGTGGCGGTTGAGACGTCGTCGTCCGGATGGGCAGTGGCCGGTTTGTCGGTGCCGTCTTGCGCGGCGGTAAGATCGGCCGCTTTGGGTTTGGGCGCGTCGGCCGCGACAATTGCGGACTGAGTGGTGACGGACGCTCCTTGCGATCGGCGGCCGGTTGCCGGCGGAGTAACCATGCCGGGCGTGGGCACCGTGGCAGCCACGACGACAGGCGTGACCGTCTGAACTGGGTTATTCGGGGGATCGGCCGTTGATGCGACGGATGCCGGGGCGTCGGCCGGCTTGCTGTCGCCGGCCACCTTGCCGTCGGTTGCCGGCTTGAATGTATCGTCGGCCTTGGCCTGCACGGGGACCTTGGCGTCAGGTTTCGCCTTGGTGTTGCCGGCAGCTTTGGATCTGGTGGGCGTTGCGTCAACCCCGGCCACGTTGATGGCATTGGTGGCTTTGGTATTGCCAGCGGTCGGCACCGGATCGGCCGTTAACGTGATGGGTGCCGGGGCGTCGGCCGCCTTGCCGTCGGTTGCCGGCTTGGATGTATCGTCGGCCTTGGCCTGCGCGGCGATCTTAGCGTCAGGTTTCGCCTTGGTGTTACCGGCGGCTTTGGGTTTGATGGCCGTTGCATCAACGCCGGCATTGATGATGGTATTGCTGTGGTCTGCACGGCTTTGCCGCCATCGGTGGCATTGGTGACCGTGGTGTTGCCGCTGGTCTGCGCCGCTTTGCCACCATTCGGGTTGGCCGGTGGCTGAGTCGAATTCGGTTGCGCGGCGTTGGCGGTCGCGTCGGCGGGCGCCGGCGGCGCTTGCGGGGGCGGTGCGGCGGCGGCCTGCGTGCCGTCGTCGAGCAGGCTATCGAACGGCAAATCAGGCGCGCCATCGGAATTCGACGCCGCCCGCGGCGGGGTTGGCGGCGCGGGCATATAGGCAGCTGTGGTCGCGTCGGACGCTACTTGCGGCACGGTCGTCTCCGGATATCCAGCGTTCAATGTGCAATCGCCAGGCCAGCGCTGGCACCCATAAAAATTATTATGGATCAGTGGCTTACTGGATAACGGGGCTGGGCGAACGGTGTAAGCCCGGCAGCGCCTGCTGGCGAGGCGGCAATATTTGCCGCCGGCACGGCTCGAATTACGCGCCAAGCATCGCCACCTATAGTAAGAAGAACCATGCCGAACAGCCTCGATCTCGAGCGCCGCCCGCAAGACACCCGTGTCGTCGTCGCCATGTCTGGTGGCGTCGATTCCTCGGTGACCGCCGCGCTGCTCAAAGCCGAGGGCTACGACGTGGTCGGCGTCACGCTGCAGCTCTACGATCACGGCGCGGCCACCCACCGCAAGGGCGCCTGCTGCGCGGGGCAGGACATCTACGACGCGCGCGGCGTCGCCGAGCGCATCGGCATTCCGCACTACGTGCTCGACTACGAGAGCCGCTTCAAGGAAGCGGTGATCGACCGCTTCGCCGAAAGCTATATCCACGGCGAGACGCCGGTGCCCTGCGTCGAATGCAACATGGCGATCAAATTCCACGACCTGCTGATCACCGCGCGCGAGCTCGGCGCCGACGTGCTGGCGACCGGCCATTACGTCGCCTCGCGGGCGCTGCCGTCGGGCGGCCGCGGGCTCTTTCGCGCGCGTGAAGAAGAGCGCGACCAGAGCTATTTCCTGTTCGGCACTACGCGCGAGCAACTCGAAGTGCTGCGCTTTCCCTTGGGCGAGCGCGGCAAGGCGGAAACGCGTGAACTGGCGCGCCAGTTCGGGCTGGCGGTGGCCGATAAGCACGACAGCCAGGACATTTGCTTCGTGCCGAGCGGCCATTACGCGGACGTGATCGAACGATTGAAGCCGGGCGCGGCGGAGGCCGGCGAGATCGTCGATCTCGACGGCCATGTGCTGGGCGCGCATTCCGGCATCATCCATTTCACCATCGGCCAGCGCCGCGGACTCGGCCTGGCGACCGGCGCGCCGCTCTATGTAGTGCGGCTCGATGCAGAGCGGCGGCAGGTCGTGGTCGGGCCGCGCGCGGCGCTGCGCATGAGCCGTATCGTCTTGCGCAACGTCAATTGGATCGGGGAGAGCAGCCTCGACGAGGTGCTCGCCGACGACCGCCGCGAGGTGTTCGTGAAGGTGCGTTCGACGCGGCCGCCGCAAGCCGGCTGGTTACGCCCAGCAAACGGCGGCTACGAAGTCGAGCTCGTCGATGGCGAGGACGGTGTTTCACCCGGCCAGGCCTGCGTGTTCTACGACGCCGGCGAGGGCCAGGCGCGCGTGCTCGGCGGCGGCTTCATCAAGAGCGCAGTCGCGGCGACCGATGAAGCGCGCGCTGCCAATCAACCCATGGCGGCGGCCGCCGCGCGCGGCTGACTTCACGCACATGGGGGCCGACATCAATAAGACAAGCGTCGAGCGCGCCTATGCACGCTGGGCGCCGATCTACGATCTGGTGTTCGGCGCGGTGTTCGACCGCGGGCGGCGCGCGGCGATCGCCGCAGCCGAACGGATCGGCGGGCGCATTCTCGAAGTCGGCGTCGGCACGGGGATTTCATTACCGGATTATGCGCGCTCTAACCGCCTGGTGGGCGTGGACCTGTCCGAACCAATGCTGCGCAAGGCGCGGGGACGCGTCGCCGAGCAGGCGCTGAGCAATGTGGAGCTATTGGCGGTGATGGACGCCGAGCGCCTAGCGTTGCCCGATAAATCGTTTGACGTAGTGGTCGCACAATATGTCATCACCGCGGTGCCGCATCCGGAAGCGACACTCGACGAGTTCGCGCGGGTCATCAGGCCCGGCGGCGAAATCGTTCTGGTCAATCACATCGGCGCCGAATCCGGGCCGCGCGCCTTGTTCGAGCAATGGTTCGCGCCGCTGGCGCGCCGGCTCGGCTGGCGGCCGGAGTTCCGCTTTCGGATTCTCTCCGATTGGGCCCAACGCCATGGCGGCGTACGGGTGATCGAGCGGCGCGCGATGCCACCGCTCGGGCATTTTTCGCTGATCCGCTTCGAACGACTGGCCGACAGCGAGTGCCGCAGCGCTGCCTAGCGAATGGCTCCCTTAAGTCGGAACCGATTTTGGGGATCATGCGCAGCTTTACTGGCGGCGGTTTCGGTGCCGGGTGGACCCCGATATTACGCAGAATTTCGGCCGAAGTGGCCGTTTGGCCACGACTTTTGGTCTTGTTTGCTTGACAGGCTTTCGTGGCCCTTCCTATATCCCGCCCATTCCGGCAGATAATGTTTCGGAATGGCGGGGTAGCTCAGCTGGTTAGAGCAGCGGAATCATAATCCGGAGGTCGGGGGTTCGAGTCCCTCCCCCGCTACCAAGTTCGGCCCTGAATTCAAAGGCTTGCTGTCACCCCAATATGGCCGAGCGCCCCTCGCAACCTCGGGGGTACATCGGAGGTACGACGCGATCAAAATCCATCCTCTGGCGTGGTCGACAATCGATGAGCAAAGCTCCGAAACCCCGGCAATTGGTCACGGTAAAGATCACTGTAGCGGCGGACAATCCATTGGCCGCGAGCAAAGATCGTGAGTGACAAACTGCTGTCATATCTTCCAGCCTGCATCCTGAAGACCGATGGGAGCAGTTGAGAAGTAACGCAGGGCTTACCAACGCCAAAAAGAACTTCGTATGGATCCGGTGGAGTGATCGGAACAATCCTGAAATAACGACCGTTTCGTCTTTGGAGGTCGTCAACGCTCGCTGCGTAATGCATCCGACGAATTGATGAAACTTGGCTTCATCAATCAGCGTGGTTAAAGATTTTCGGCTTCCTCAATCAACTCTATGCTCAACTCATAAAACGGAAGGCATAGGATTTCGTGAGCAATCCCCAATTACAACTTTCAAGTATGGTCTGTCGGGCCGCGCATTTTGATACCGAATGGTTTGCCCGTTGGTCAGGACAAATCCATTCCGGCGCATCGTATCGGCACGTGTGGTCACCGCCGTCTCGGATCGCAAGACTGAGGTCAGTTTTCTTCCCTCCTAAACTACATAGGAAGGTGTGGGAGTGGTGCGCTATTTCCGAACTTCTTTATCAGCGAGGTATGTTAGTTCCGGGGAAACGAGGGATCGGTTTTGCGGTCGGTAAAGAGCCTTTGGCTTCCCTCTTTGCTGGATACGGTGTGTCAATCCTCGCTACCGATCTAGATACATCCGCAACCAACGACACATGGACAAAAACCGGTCAACAAGCCGTTTCCCTTGAGCAAGTGTATCATCCGGCGCTTATTGATGAGGTTGGATTTCGTTCTCGGGTCCGCTTCCAAGAAGTAGATATGCGTGACTTGAGCGACCTCAAAAATGAGAAGGCGGATTTCTTATGGAGTTCCTGTTCTTTTGAGCATCTCGGGACACTCAAGAGCGGATTTGACTTCGTTGAGGAGGCGATGAAACTTTTGGTGCCTGGTGGTTTAGCCGTCCATACAACCGAATATAATGTGCGTTCCAACACCGACACCATAGAAGCCGGTGCCGATGTTATTTACCGTCGTCGGGATATAGAAGAACTCGCGGTTCGTCTTCGCTCCCGGGGATACATTTTGGAAGCCCCTGATTTTCGTAGTGGAAGACGAGTTGCCGATCTAAGACCCGATAAGCCACCGTTCTACAAATGGGGCAGCCAACATGTAAAACTAAAAATAGGGTCTTTTGTCGTTACTTCTATTCTTTTGGTCATTCAACACGGGTGAGGGTGGCGTTGGTCGGGCAAAGTGCTACCAAGGGCGTCTTTATCACTACAAGTTCTTTTTCATCCAGAGCCAAGCCAAGTAATGGATTGAGCGGGTGTTTGCGGGCAAGAAAAGAGGGATTTCTCAGTAAGCGTCAACCCACCAAGCCTCAGTAAGCGTATGGAGCATCCCTGAGTTCGGACAATAACTTGCCCATACTGGATTGTTAGGATCGCGTTTCAAATCGACAACGCAAGCATCCCTAAATTCACAACTCCTGCAACGTCGCTTAATTTGGTTGAATGTTTTGCGGTCGCCAGACTTGATAAAGTTGGGGTCGAGACCAAGCATTGCCATCCGACAGTATAAAAGTTCGTCTGGCTCCCTAGGGGTCGTAAGCTCATGACGGAGAAAATTGATTTTATCTCTGAGCTGCAACTGGCAATGCTTGAGTTCGATGGTCATCAAAGCATAATTCAACTCATGGAGTAGAGCCTCGTCGATCTCATCTCCGAGCCGTTCGAGATCAGCAATATGTGCCGATTCCCGCATCTTACCCCAACTCCATTGGTGAACTTATTCAAGCAAAGAGCGAGCGCTTTCTGGACAAAGGTCACAGGCTGCTCATATTTCGAGGGTGATGCCTCACACACTGCCAGAATGCGCCCGCTCTCTTTGCGCATCGAAGAAACAGAAGCTCCTCCCCCTAATAAGGTTTTACAATGCTCAATAAAATAGAACTGAAAAGCGCAGAAAAGTCTTTGACCTTGATCAGACAGCGTTACTGACCAATTCAATATTTGATCAAAATCAATGCTCGACCACGAAATTGACGGGATTTTGAATTTGACCGCTGATCGAGCTGGGTGGCAGCTATGCGGCTGGCCACCGCAACCGCCCGATCAAAACACCTGATCGGATTTGGGAGAGAGCTGACCTCGACTTGCTAGGCTGCGACTGACGCGCGGTGCCAGCGCAAGAGGGTTTTGGTCATTTGGTTCCCCAATTTGATTGCAGGTGCTTCAATAACGGTAAAACTCGCCCATGCCATTGGAATTGTCCCACAGAGGGTCAGCACAACGAGTGTTGGTATAGTCAGGAGGTCATAATTGGGCAGTAGCCGGTATACCAAGCCAAACCCGATCACTGGTAGCGCGAGCGGATGATAAAGGTACAGGCTATATGAAATTTTGCCCAGAAATCGGAGGAAACCGCTCTCGAGTATTGTGTGAATCCACCAACGGCGCCCGAATGCTAACGAAGTAACGAGATAGGCACTTGAAAGCCCTTCTACAAGCACAGCCCATTTAGACGAATATCCGATGATCATGCGGGCCGACAACAGACAGATTGTGGCCAGCAGGCAGCCAATTGGTGTTAATCGGGCCTCATAATCGCGAGTGGGTCTTGCCGATCCGATCCAGGCTCCGAACATCCCAAGATAAAACATGAATAAGAATTCGCAAAGATTATTAGGTGGACCGTCGCTTGTGAGAAGCGCAAGGCTTACTGCAATTGCAGTGAGGGTTCCTAAACCGCGCAGCCCAAATATCGTGACAATGAAATATGCTAGGAGGATGCAAGGAATTGCCTCGATCTCTACGATTAAAGTCCAGGTTGCGCCATTCACTGCTGGCCTAGTAAGCAGCAGGTTATCGACGACATCGTGCAATGATGATGGTAACCGATTCCAAGACGGGAAGAAATTTGGTATGAGACTAAAGGCGGTGAGAACGGCGGCCATAATCAGGATGTTTACAAAAAGCGCGGGATAAATCCGGAACAGCCGGCGACCAAAAAAGCCAAGCGACTTGGGTATTATACTTCCCTTGTTTCGACGAAGGGCTAGAGCAGTACGAAACCACTTATCACAAAAAAGATACTGACCGCGGCTGTTCCGTTGAAGATTGCTGACGAATGCGAACCAACAAAGTGACCGCGCTGTCAATCATCCAGATCGATTTGTTATAGACAAGCTCACCATTGATACGCACAGGCGATAAGCAATGGAAAATGGCAACTCATATAGCGGCGAGTCCGCCACGCTCTCAAGCGCGCCAATAAATTGGGTGCGTTGCCCGTCCATACTCAATTGTCGAACCCTGGTGAAATTCAGAACGGTAGAATGGTGACGATCCACCTTACCTCGATCTCATTTGCGAGCAATCCGCTTATTCCGCCTGCTTTATATCAAGGTCGGCCGCTATCACAGCCGCCACGGAGCCAGCAACTATCGACAGATAAACGGCTCCATGCGACTCGCCCGTTACTGCAAATCGTTTCGATCGAGACGTCTACGAAATAACGTTGCAGGTTTTAATGAGATCATTTCGCAGCGCCGGCTTGCGCAACACGATTGAGGAGGCATCGCTCGAAATGTGTCGGCAGCGAGTGATCGAGCTTCCCTTTGAAGCACATTCCTCGAAACAGAACACGCGTTCAGTAAAACGTTAGGCCGCGCCCAAGCAACACGTATTAAAGTGTACGCACGCCGTTGGCGCGCGTGTTGCTGAGGGTCATTGCGACAAGCCCGGGTCCGACTTCCGCTATACCTCCATTGGCTGCCAAACTTTTGCGGCCCGCGAAAAGACGCTGTGTGCATAAGCTAAACGCACCAAGCCGCGTTTTCATTCGAACACTTCGTACGTTTGCGCAACCTTTCAGGTCAAAGGCACATTCTAATGTGCGACAGCATTGTTAATACTGAGGATTGCAACGGAGGCCGTGGCAGAGAGGTGTTAAACTAGTTGAGATGTGCTTTAGTATGGCGAAATA
>CAVTZC010000015.1:0-194352 GCA_963739075.1 uncultured Alphaproteobacteria bacterium
AAAGGGAACGTTCTGGCGCGGTTCGCTTCTCTGGGGGCGGATTTAGACCGGTGGTCGGGACGTCAAATGGTCGCTACGCACAGACGATCCAGAGATTGCGAAGCGCCGGGTCAAAAGAAGCAACGAGATCGCGCCATAGCGATTGCTCATTATGGCGATGCACGCCGCTCCGTCGCGGAGCTTCTCGAAGTCTGGGAACAACACATAATCCGGCATGTTTCTCCGAAAACTGCATTGCGTTATGCAGTCTCTTTGGGGCCAACTCCAGCCTTTCCTCGATGGTCTCTACCTTGATGAGATTAACGGCGCGCTCGTGGCGGAGATTATCCGCGAGCGATCAGCGCAGAAGGTTAGTAATGCTACGATCAGGCGCGACCTTGTCGCACTCTCAAGCGTGATCGGCTACGCCATCGACCAAGGGTGGCGCGAGGACAACCCTGTCCTTACCCGGATGAGCGGATCAAAGAACGCCGCGACCCCATTGTGCTTCCTGAAGCCGACGATATCCAGAAGGTCATCGCGCGGGCTCCTGGCATGTTCGCCAAGTTGATTGAAGCCGCCTGGCTAACCGGCTGCCGCCTCAATGAACTCGTGAGTGCTAAGAGGTCTCAAGTCGATCACGCACGCAGGCAGTTCAGTATGCGGGGGAAGGGAAACAAGGTCAGGGTCATTGACCTGGACGACCGCGCCTTCGAACTTTTCCAGTCCCTTCCGCCTGCCCTTGGAAAAGCGTGGCTCTTCTGGCATCACCAGGGCGAGCCCTATCGGACCGCCTCGGGGCGATTCAAGGTCCTAGTCAAGTCAGTCGCCAAACAGGCACAAAAACAGGAACAGCAGTTCCAACAATTCCGCTTTCATGATCTACGCCACAGACACGCTGTTGACTGGCTAAAGTCCGGGCGCTCGATATATGACTTACAGCAGCGTCTCGGACACACCAGCGTCAAGACCACTGAGATCTACCTCGCCTTCTTAATCTTACTGTGTCACATATTTCTGCGTGGCGACGGTCCTGTGATTGGAGCGTTGCAGCATGGACATCGAGGCAGGCTTCTGACGAGCGCGCCGATCAGCCGTCGACGCATGGTTGCAATTGAGTTTGGGATGTGACGCTCGGGCCGTAGCGGCGGAGCCTCGGGGTCGGTAACCGTCGGGTACGGCAAGTTCCGGGAACAGAGTGGTGGAACGAGGTCCTGAGGGGGGAATCGTCTCCCGCTCGGAGATCAGGAATCCGTAGGCTGCGACGCACAGCGTGGCGTGGTGATGGAAGCCGCGCCACCCGCGCCCTTCAAAATGCCCGAGCCCGAGCTCCTGCTTGAGCTCTTGATAGTCGCGCTCGATACGCCAGCGCAGCTTAGCGGTGTCGACCAACCGGCGGAATGAGACGTCTTTCGGAAGGGTCGAGAGCCAGTATTTGGTCGGCTCATCCTCGCCCTTGGGCCACTCGATCAGCAGCCACTCTTCCGGCCGTGCCTCAGTGAGATTGTAATCGCGATGCGCGATCCGAACGCGCACGCGAGCAAAACGCGATGACAGCCACTCGGCCGTGCCTTCCCGCCATTTGATCGTGCGCCATGCGTGCTTGCGCAGCCCGAGAGCAAGTTGCTTGACCGAGATCGGCTGATGCTTGCCGTCGCGACGCATCAGCTTCGGTGGTCGCCCGTGGCCCGACCATCTTTTTGGCGGCAATGGCACCGTGCCCATCGGCCAGACCGTGGTGTTTGGTCGCGTGCCGGCGACGTAGCTCAATCCCAGCGTCGTGATATTCGTACGCAGATCGGTCTCGGCGCCATAGCCGGCGTCCATCAGGACTACACCGCGCGCAAGGCCGGCCTCACACGCCCAGCGCAGCTGCTCGAGCGCGATCTCCGGCTTGGTCTTGAAGCTGACCTCTTCAGGCACACCCGCCTTGCGCCGACGTTTGTGGTCCTGCGCCCAGTCTTGCGGCAAATACAGCTGATAGGCCACCGGCAGGCTTGCATAGTGATTGGCAACCGACAGCGACACCGAGACCTGACAATTGTCTTGCTTGCCAAGCTGGCCGCAATATTGCCGCGCCACCCCGACCGAGTGCCGCCCCTGTTTGGGAAAGCCGGTGTCGTCGATGATCCAGGCCTCAATCGGCCCGTGACGCTCGACCTCTGGCAGCACCATCTCGCGCACCTTGGCCAACACCCTCTCGTCCGACCACGCCGCATTGCCTACAAAATGCAAGAGCGATTGGTGCTGCGCCGCCGTTCGCTCAGGCGCCGTCACCGCCGCCATCGGCTCGACGCTCTTGCGCTCGCATGGCAGCATCAGGCCAACGCAATAGTCACGCAACGGTCCAGCACGGTCAGCATGGCCAATCACGCTTACAAGCCCATCGACATACCCCGCAAATCGCGATTTACTGTCGTCTGCTGCTCGGAGATCCATATCAACCCCCATCGGCTGACGTCTGAATTCTCTTCCCTTACCAGAGTTGGGTCGCCTCTCGCGTGCGACTTTCTGACTCAGTAAGATTAACGCCCGAGGAAAAGCGACACGCAATGTTCAGCACGGAGCAGAAGCAGGAACAAATTCAGGAGCATGAGCAACGGTCTGGGATAATTAAACCAGGCTTAACTAGTTGATAAGACAAAGCTTTAGCCGGGTTAGCTCAGCGGTAGAGCAGCGGTTTTGTAAACCGTTGGTCGTGGGTTCAATTCCCTCACCCGGCACCAATGATTTCAAAGGCTTAGCGTCTAATTTTCCCTTCCCTTGCACTTCGCTTTTCGCTTGGGCTAACGGCTAGGCTAACGGAAGGGCCTGCTTGGCCAAAGCCTACAAACGCCCCGGCGCGCCCTTGCCCCGCCAAAGCGCGCCCTTGGCCTCGCCTGGGCGAATACGGCGAGGGCCAACGTTGCGGAGAGCCGGGAGCAATCAGCAGGCCGTCAACTAATAAATTTCAAATCACCGGAACATTCGTGAAGACGACCCGTTGCTTGAAGATCAATACCTATCCGGGGCCCGCCATGGATACTGCAACAAACAAGTCCATCCAATGGATCGCAACTGAGATTGATGATCTTTCCCTGTACTTGCGCGTGCATAGGCTAGATCGGGTTGCAGACATGCTTGATGAAGCACAAGACGCCTTGCAAGCCACACTCTCTGATTCACTCACGCTCAGGGATAAGCCGCTGGCTGGTATCGCGCGAAGCGTCAACACCGCTGCCATTTGATCGCGCAATCAAACGCACGCACTACGCCCCGCGACGGCACGATCATCTTAGGCGGCCTGATCGGCAAGCTCGATGCGCTGGAGGTCGCCTGCGACAAGTGCGGGCGCAAGGGCCGCAATACGTCGGCGCGCTTGATCGAGCAGCGCGGACGTGATGGCAAGGTGGTGAATTTTCTCGCCGAGATCACCGCGGACTGTCCGAAGAAGCAGGCTGGTAATATGAGCGACCAGTGCGCGGCGCGGTGTCCTGATCTGCCGCGGGTGATGTGATCGGGACCGCCGCCCTACCGGCTTCTTCTTCAGTCGGCACGTCGTCGAAAATGCGGATGATCCGGCTTTGCCGTTTCCGTTCCGCTTTCAATTTCCGGCTCTGGCTCAACCTCCCTTTGCGCCCCAGTAGACTTGGGCGGGAAGAACTCCACCCACCGAGCTTTGTATTTGCACTTTGAGCAGGTGACGATAGTGTCGTCACTATAGTCCTCGTGCACCATTAGGTTCGGATTTCCGCACTTCGGGCAGCAGCCAGCCACGGGGATGGTGATTTTTTCTGGCACAGAGCCAGTATACGTGATCTTGCGTACACTCGCATAGACCGGTTTTGGCTGGAAAATTGGTTGAGCCGTTAGGCTGCCCATGCTTCTTCTAAAGCGCGCATCGAAATCTCGCCCGAGCGGCGAATTGTCAGACAACGACTACGACGTGTTCGACGGCGACCGCCACATCGGCCGGGATCATGTGGACCTACGCCGCGCCGCAAGATTGTCGCTGGTTCTGGACGATCACGGCGCGCGTGCCGCAGTACCCGCATGAGCACGGCGATGCGGCAACGCGCGAGCAGGCGATGGCTGACTTGCGGCGTGGGAGCGCGAGCCTTGAATTAAACGTGATGGAAATCGGTGCGTGTAAGACCGAGGTTGATGCCGACCAGAACGATTTCCATGTTTGCTGCTGAAGCGTTCGAGGCAGTCACGATTTCTGGCGCATTCGACGTGTTAACAAGAACATAGGTGTTTCCGCCGACCTCTCCGTAAGCAACGCTGTGCGCATTAAGAGTAACGTTGCCGGACCCGGTTAGTTTTCCCTGGAATGTGGGGACGCCGCGAACGGCAGTGATCCCCGGGATGTTCTCCAAGTTGATTTGATCGTAGCCGTGCGTGAAATCGGTGATCGTGTCATGGCTGGCCGGGCTAGAAGCCGCGGTTCCCCAATAGATGAAAGTATCATTGCCGCCGCCGCCCGTAAGCTTATCACTACCTTTTCCGCCGGTGATTTTGTCATTCCCTCCGTTGCCAAGGATTATGTCGTTGCCTGATGTGCCAACGAGGGTGTCAGCATTGGTACTACCGAGGATCGCCTCGTTGCTGCTTTGTCCTACGTTGCCAGCCAGATCAGTCGCCGTCGCCGTGTAGGTGTGAATGACGTCGGACACCGTCCCGGTGGTGAAGGTCCATGTACCATTGCTGGCTGTTGTGGTGGTTCCGAGCAACGCCGTACCGTCATAGACAGATATTGTGTCGTTCGCTTCTGCGGTGCTGCCGGTCAACGTCACTTTGCCGCTGCTCAGAACCTCGCTGGTAATCACCGGCACCGGAGCCTTTGTATCCAGCGGTTTCCAGCCGATCGCATCCATCATGGCAATGTCAGTCTGGGACAGGGTATTGGTTTCGCCCGTTATGCCAGCGCCAAATACATCTTGCTGGGTAAAATCGGCGGTATCGCCCGAATTAACTTTTGTGGTGCCATTGTATTCGTTGTTGAACGAAAGGGAGGACAGCACGCTGCCGGTGGGGGAGAAATAGGTCGTTTTTCCGTCCCTCCCGTCGGTGTAATCGGTAACACTCTGCGATGAGTAGCGGAACAGATCCATCGTGCTCCAAGCGCTATTCTGGTCGCCCAAGCCGCCGACACGGCCCATCGCGCCCTCGCTGATTTCGTGCACCACCGCATTGATGACATCCTGGCCGTAGCTCCAATTATAGAAGGTATTAAGAGTGACGGTGTCGTCCACTGATGGCGCGTAACTACTCAGCCCCAGCATCCTCGCGTATGCTTCTGGGAGGTACCAGGTGTGTCCACCCGTCGGATCGTTACTGGGCAGGGCATCACTTGCCGGCAGGGCGCTCTTCAACTGAGCATAGGTTACGGTGGCCCAGGAAGGCCAATTATTGGTTGCCAAAAAGCCGGTATTTCCTGCTGCTTGTGCGTCGAATGTTATGTTGAAGGTGACCGAGTTGGCCCACAGACTCTCGAGCGTTTGCTCGGCGGCCACGATACAGTTTATATATTGCTGGCTGCAATTTGCAGTGTAGGTATTGACGAAGACAAGCCCGCTACCTGACGTACTCACTGTTTGAGTCATTATTTAATCTCTCCACGGCTAAGGCTTTAGCCCGCATTTTTTGCTTCCCGTTTGCAATCCTTTAAAAGCGTCGCGAGAACGCGGATAGCAATTGCCCGCACAACCGAATTTGAATTGAATAGACAGATGCGCGCGCCGCTTACAACTGAGCTGCGACGTTCACGACCAACACAGATCTTCAGGACTGCACTGGCGACGCTTGGAACCGCCAACGTCGCCAGCACCGGAGCAGCGCGACATACGCTGGCGAACATTCCCCCGCCCCTTAACCCGATGCCACAAGGCATCGTCCACAATCAGCGGTTCAGAGTCAACGGCCCTTCAACCCGTTCACCACTGGGTCAGGTGCCGCGATAATTGCCCTCGTTATCGTTCGGCGTGATTTCGTTTTCGGTGTGTGCACTTTTTCGATTTGATTCTCGATTAATAAATGTTCGCCCGTATCGGCAATTTGACAAACAAGATCGGCAGCATAGCGCCCGACCGCAGGCTCGTGTAATTTCGGTTGTAAATTTGGAAGCCCCAAGGCTTCAGCGAGAAGATCAAGATTTTCTGGCAATTCAAGCCACGGTGTAAAAATGCGAGCTTCATCATTCCATACTTGACGAAGCGGAACCTTCGTGAGGCGAGCCAACGTTGGTAACACTACCTCACTCGTTTTACGCCTCATCCGACTTGGGTAATTATGCACCAGTGGACGAAAGATAACTTCATTGGCGCAATCCCGTCTACCGCATCTCCGCCCTGCTTCACTTTCTCATTCGACCAACCCAGCCAATACGAACCCCAACCCCATGACCCTCGGCAACATGCGCGCCAACGGCGTGCGCACGCTGGCCGCATTGTTCGTCGGTCGCGGCTGCGATCACTGCTAAGCTGATCCATGCTTCTGCTGAAACGCGCCTCCAAAAGCCGACCGGATGGCACATGGTCGGACGACGATTACGACGTGTTCGACGCACCGCTGTCTTTGTCCTATTGGGAACCACTTCGGCGTCTAGGCGGGCGTCCAATGGCTACGTTTTAGACAAGAGCCATGATAGTGATCCGCCCTCGATGAAGTGGTCCGACTTGAAGTATGTCTTTTGGCATCAAGGAGGACCGATATGCCGAGGAGGAGATACAAGCCCGAAGAGATCGTCGCCAAGCTGAGACAGGTCGATGTGCTGGTCTCGCAGGGTCAGAACATGGCCGATGCGATCCGCCAGATTGGCGTGAGCGAGGTGGCCTGCGAGACGAGCTGCTCAACGGAGAGATCTTCTACACCCTACGAGAAGCTCAGATCATCATCGAGAGCTGGCGCCGTCACTACAACGCTATCCGGCCTCATGCCTCGCTCGGCTACAAACCACCAGCACCAGAGGTCTTTGTGCCCGCGTTCACCGCGTGGCCGGCTTCGCTACGTCGACCGGCTCCGCCGACCACGCTGGCGCAGCCGCCAGCTCTCAACTAACATTCGACCTGGGCCACTCAATGAAGGCTGATCAGTCTTGCGGCGGATTTCTCTCTTCACGCCGTAAAGCGAATCACAGATCCGCAAAAAAAATTATGACGCCGAAGAAGTGCCAAGCGTTTTAGAAGAGCCTTCAAATCGAGAGTTTTGCGAATCCAACTCGCGTGGCTGTAAACCTTTGATCGGCGGTTCAGATCCCTCACCCAGCGCCAGAAAAATCGATAAAATTCGCCGATAAAGACCATACTCGCCCGGCAGACGCCGTGCCTATGATTTGACCAGGATCAACGCCCCGCGACGCAATCGGACCACCGTTAGGCTAAGAGGATAAAATCGTGTTGATCGCATTGTTCGCGGACATCCACGCCAACCGGCAGGCGTTCGACGCCTGCCTGACGCAGGCGCGCGACTATGGCGCGCAACGCTTCGTGCTGCTCGGCGATTATGTCGGCTACGGCGCCGATCCCGAATGGGCGGTGACGACCGTTATGAATCTGGTCGACCAGGGCGCCGTGGCCGTGCTCGGCAATCACGACAGCGCGGTTAGCCAACCGCGCGAACAGATGAACCTGGAAGCCCGCATCGTCATCGAATGGACGCGCGGCGAACTCGACGCCGCGCAGCGGCGGTTCCTCGCCGAGCTGCCGCTCACGCTGACCGATGAGAACCGCCTCTACGTCCACTCGGAAGCGAGCAATCCGGCGAGTTGGATCTATGTGACGAGCACCGTGGAGGCATCCCGCAGCCTCGCCATCGACCCTGCACAGATCACGTTTTGCGGCCATGTCCACCGGCCGGCGATCTACAGCATGTCGCCGACCGCCAAGATGACGGCGTTCACGCCGACCACCAGCGCCGCCGTGCCACTGCTGCAAGGCCGCCGCTGGCTGGCGGTGCTCGGCTCGGTCGGCCAGCCGCGCGACGGCAATCCGGCCGCCTCGTTCGCCATGTTCGACACCGACAAGCGCGAGCTCACCTATTGCCGCGTACCTTACGACGTCGAACAGGCGGTGGCCGCGATCCGTAAAAAAGGCCTGCCACGCTGGCTGGCGGACCGCCTGCTGGTTGGGCAATGACCCATGGCCAAGCCGTTGCACGAACCCGGGGTGATCCTCGACGGCTTCCGGCTCGACGAAGTCGCGCATCACGGCGGCATGGCGGCGGTGTGGCGCGTCACGCGCCCGGGCATAACCACGCCGATGCTGATGAAGGTGCCGCGGATCGGCGAAGGCACGGACCCGGCGGCGATCGTCAGCTTCGAAATGGAACAGATGATCATGCCGCGCCTCACCGGCGTGCACGTTCCCAAATGCATCGCAGTTGGCGATTTCGCCCACCAGCCCTACATCGCACTCGAGTGCATCCCCGGCAAGACCTTGTACTCGCGGCTGCCCGAACTTCCGCTGCCTTACGACGAAGTGGCCGAAATCGGCGTGAAAATCGCGCAGGCGCTGGACGACATCCACCACCAGCACGTGGTGCATCTCGACATCAAGCCGAGCAACATCATGTTCCGCCCGACCGGCGAAGCCGTGCTGCTCGATTTCGGCCTCTCCCATCACGATCAGCTTCCCGACCTGATGCAGGAGGAGTTCCGCGTGCCGTTCGGGACGGCGCCCTACATGTCGCCGGAGCAACTGCGCGGCATCCGCAACGACCCGCGCAGCGACCTGTTCGCACTCGGCGTGCTGCTCTATTTTTTCTCGACCGGCGTGCGGCCCTTCGGCGAAAGCGAGACACTGCGCGGCATGCGCCGCCGGTTATGGCGCGATCCGGTCCCGCCGCGCCGCTTGCGGCCCGACTATCCGCCCTGGCTGCAGGAAATCGTGCTGCGCTGCCTGGAGATCGAACCGGGCTATCGCTACCCGACCGCGGCGCAGCTCGCCTTCGATCTCGCCCATCACGATGAGGTCAAGCTAACCACGCGATCCGAGCGCCTGCGGCGCGACCCATTTACCACGGTGCTGCGGCGGCGGTTCAATCGGGACCTGACGCGGCCGTCCGACAAGTCCGTGCTAGCGGCACAAATCTCATCGTCTCCGATCATTGCGGTCGCCATCGATCTGACCGAGGGATCCAAAGCGACCAATGACGCGCTGCGCGTGACCGCCGGGCGCATTCTGGCGACGCTGCCGGCGGCGCGGCTCGCCTGCGTCAACGTGCTCAAGCAAGGCCGCCTCACCATCGATTTCACCCTCGACGAGCACGGCCACAACAAGCAGATCGACCGCCTGGTCGCGCTCAAACACTGGGCCGCGCCGATCAAGCTGGACGAACGCCGGCTGACCGCGCACGTGCTCGAGGGCATCGATCCGGCGGCGGCCATTCTGGAATTCGCGCAAGCCAATTCCATCGATCACATTCTGATCGGCGCGCGGCAAAACTCGCTGATGCGCAAGCTGCTCGGCAGCGTGTCGGCCAAAGTCGCCGCCGAGGCCCGCTGCACCGTCACGGTCGTTCGCTCGCATCCGACCACCGAGGAGGAGAAGTCGCCGCCGGCCGATGACATCAGCCTGTCGTCAACCGGCTGAGAGCCCGAGTGAATTTCTATGCAAACACTGCGCGCCCGTGACAATGCCGGCGCGCGAAATGCGATGGCCAGGCAACCCGATGATATGGCTGGTCTTTCCAACCGAATGCGCGCATTCATGAAGCGCTCGGCCGGGCTCAATTCCGGGATTTCAGCGGAAAAGAGCGGTATCCGGCAGTCACCCGAAAGTCAGAGGACGCCGGCCGTCCAGGACCTTGTTCGGTGGTTGCAGACTGTGCCAAACTATACTCGTTACTCGTAATACCTCGGAGATCTAGCATGCCTCAGGGCACCGTAAAGTGGTTCAATCCGACGAAGGGCTATGGCTTCATCCAGCCCCAAGAAGGCGGGAAGGATGTGTTCGTCCACATCTCGGCGGTTGAACGCGCCGGACTTAGCACGCTGAACGAAGGTCAGACCGTTCAGTTCGAACTCGTCGAAAACCGCGGAAAGACATCCGCGGAGAACCTCAAGGTTAAGTGACCTCGTCGCCCGAGGCTACTTTCGGCCTTTCTGTCTGAACCTGCCGCCGCCGAGCTCCTCGAGCCCGGCGGTTGTCGCACGCCCTTTCGCCAGGGCGCGCGAGCGCTTTCGCGCGTGTGACGGTCTCCATCAGCGCGTGAGCGTCTCGAGTTCGGGAAACGGCGCGTAGACCGCGTCCTTGCAGAGTTCCTTCACTTCCTTCGGGCCATCGAGGTAGCGGTCGAGCTTGCCCGACACATAGGTGGCGGCGCCGTCCTTGGAGCCGGCATATTTGCCGTCGACGCGCGCGTTGTAGCGCACGCAGGCGACGTAGCGGTCGCCCGGCCCGACCTGCTTGAGCTGCGGCTGCGACACCGTCGCGCCGCGAATATGGGTCGGGTCGTTGAGATAGGTGCGCAGGAACGCCATCAGGTCGTTCTTGTAGTTCTGCGGAAAGACGTTCTGCGCGTCCCACTGCGCCTTCAGTTCGGCTGGGCTCGGGCCGACTTCGGTCGTGCAGCCGCCGACCATGAGCACCGCCACCAACGCCAACCACCGCATCCGCCGTCTCCGCATTCCACGCCTTGCGCTCGCCGCCGCGATCATAGCGGCTTCCGTCGGATCGGCCAGTGATGCCGTGCGCAATGCGCGCAACAATTGTATGCTAGCGGCCACAATAAAACTTCCAGGGGGGCAGACATGAAAATCTCACGACGCGCGATCGTTCTTGGCGCTGTCGCCACGCCATTCGTGGCGCGGGCGCAAACGGCGGCCTGGCCACCTAGTAACGATCAGAATTGTGGTTGCCTATCCGCCCGGCGGCTCGAGCGATGCCATCGAGCGGCTGGTCCAGAAGCCGCTGCAGGAGCGGCTCGGCACGACGATCATCATCGAAAATCGGGCGGGCGCGTCCGGCAGCGTCGGCACCGGCTTGGGTCGCGAAATCGCCGCCGGACGGCAATACCTGGCTGGCCGTGTTCGACAACCACGCGGCCAATCCGTTCGTGCTGCCCAGCCTGCCCTACGACAGCGACAAGGATCTCGATCCGGTCCTGCTCATCGGCACGGCGCCCTACCTGATCGCAACCGTCGAAAGCAAAGCCGTTCAATACGCTGGCGGACGTCATTGCCGCCGCCAAGGAGAAACCCGGCACGCATCAGCTATGCCTCGGTCGGCAGCGGCAGCGTCGGCCATCTGGCGATGGTGCTGCTGGCGGACCGGGCCGGCGTGAAACTCGTGCATGTGCCGTATCGCGGCGGCGGACCGGCGATGACCGACGCGCTCGGCGGTCATGTCGATCTGCTCGTCGGCAGCACCGCGCTGTCGATGCCGCAGGTCAATACCGGGAACCTGCGCGCCCTCGCGCAGACCGGAAAGACCCGCAATCCGTTCCTTGCCAACGTGCCGACCGTGAGCGAGAGCGGCTATCCCGGCTTCGAAGCCTATGCGTGGTGGGGCATTTTCGCGCCGGCCGGGACACGCCAAAGCCGATCATCGAACGCTTCGGCAGCGAAATGGCCGCATGCCTGCGCGAAGAGCGGATCGCAAAACAGCTGATCGAAACCCAGCAGGTCTCGCTGACGCTCGGCGGCCCGCAGGTGCTGCGCGAGTTCGTCGCCAGCCAAATGCAGGTGTGGGGAAAGGTCGTGAAGGATCACGACATCAAAGGCGACTAGCGAAATAGACGCCGGGGGCGCGGTGTTGAAGGCGGCAGCCGCCTGCCCAAGAAATGCTTTGCTTGCGTGCAAAACAGGACGTCATGCCAGAGCTTTCCCGCCGCTCGTTCCTGACCGGCCCCCTGCTCGCCGCCGGCTGCGCCGCGTTGCCGGTGCCGGCACGCGCCGCGGCGCCGGTCGCCGCCGCGCAAGGCCCCGGCGTCTACCGCTATAAGCTCGGCGACATATCAGCTCACCGCGCTCTACGACGGCATCTGGTATCTGCCGATCGACGACAAGTTCGTGCGCAATGCCAGCGCCGCGGCAGTGAACGAGGCGCTCGCCGCGGCCTTCCTGCCGCCGAGCGTGCTGCCGATCTCGTTCACCGCGCTGCTGGTGAACACCGGCGCCAAACTGGTGCTGATCGACACCGGCACCGCCGGGCAGATCACCGACAGCGCCGGCTTCATGAACGCCAATCTCGCCGCCGCCGGCATCGCGCCGGACGCGATCGACACCATCGTCATTTCGCATTTCCATCCCGACCATATCGACGGCATCAAGACCAAGGACGGCGACAAGGTGTTCCGCAACGCCGAAATCCTGGTGCCGGAGCCGGAATGGAAATTCTGGATGGACGACGGCAATATGAGCCGGGCGAGCGGCGCGGTGCACCGCTATTTCCTCAACGCGCGGCGCATCTTCAAGGACATCGCCAAGGAGGTGCGGCCGTTCAAGCCCGGCGCCGAGGTCGCCCCCGGCATCGTCTCGGTTCCCGCCTTCGGCCACACGCCCGGCCACACCGCCTTCGCGATCTATTCCGGCGAGCAATCGATGCTGGCGATGAGCGACACCGCGCGCGAGCCGTGGCTGTTCGTGCGCCACCCGGAATGGCAGCCGAGCTACGACATGGACGGGCCGCTGGCGGCGAAAACGCGCACGGCACATGCTCGACCGCGCGGCGGCCGACCGCATGCTGGTCGAGGCCTATCACTTCCCGTTCCCGGCCTGCGGCCACATCGTCAAGAGCGGCAGCGGCTACGAGTTCGTGCCGGCGATGTGGGCACCGCTCTAACGCGTGATCCGCGCGCGAATTCGCCTTTACATCTTCGACAACTTGGCGATATCGACCGCCTGCGCATAAGCGAGCTTGGCTGCAGCGTCGGCCGAGCCCTCCATGGTGACCAGATATTTGTTGGCGACGACCATATTGATCGAGCCTTCATTGGTCTGGATCGCGCGCTGGTCGCCGACGCGGATCAGCTTGCCCATGGCGCCGGCGATGACCGGATTGAGAAAGAGTTGCGCGAACTGCATGACCATCGCCGAGTCGCCGGTGATGCGCACCTGCACGTCGCGCCCGTCGGGCCCGCGATAGCGGCTGAATTGGTGCCGCGGATGAACACCGAGGTCTGCGCGCCGGACGAGCCGTTCTGCACCACCTGCAGGCCCGGCACGGCGGTGAGCGCATCGGTGACCGTGCGCCGCTGCTCGCGCTCCATATCCTCGCCGGTGATGACCGTCAGCGAATTGGCGATCTCGTTGACGGGCGTCGGCACCGTGGTCGGGCTGACGACGATCTGCGGCAAGACTTGCGTGTTGTCCTGCGCGTTCGCGGCTTGCGCGAACAATGCTAGCGCCAGGGCGGCGCCGGCGATGCGAGGTTGAGTTCCCATGACGTAACGTTCCTTCGTTTGCGCGCGCGAATGGCGGCGCATCGGGTGAGACCAAGCCCGGTGCGAAGGACACGTTCAGCGGCACGCCTCCGCGGAGGCGCGACGCTTACGTGTGCAATGTCGTGGGAGAGCTTCTCTCACGGCTTCGCACCGGCAATGTCGTCACCGCTGCGAAAGACCGCTCCGTATGGACGCCCCGTCCACCGGTTGGGTGACCGCGCTGGCAGGTCTCCTGGCTCGCGGGTCGTCGCCCAGTTGCGCCCGGCCTTCCCGGTTTCCCAGTGGCCATACGGACGCGGGCTCGCCGCTCACAGTTGCGGGGGCAGCCACGGACTTCTGCCAATTCGCTCGTCGCAAACCGGCAGATTCCGTGTTCCCTCTTTCGTCCCCGGATTCACCCGGGGAACCAGCACATTAAAATGTTCCCTTGAACCCGGTGACAAGTCAAGCACCGTCGGAACGGGCCGGATCGGGGCCCGGTAACACTTTTGTGTGCAGCGGGACTAGGCGCCGATCACGAATTGTTTTCTTCGCATCGGACAGATTCGCATTTATTCTGACGCCCAGAGCCCCAAAGGAGAGGTTCCCTATGACCCCGACCCAAGCGCTTCGCCATATCGGCATTTTCGCCGCCGCCGGCCTGCTGGTGACCGCCGTGAGCATCAAGCCGGTGACGGTTTACGCCATGGGCACCGACAATCCGCCGCCGCCGACCGACGACGGCCAAAAAGAAGAAAAAGAAGGACAGCAACGCAATCGAGCAGCAGGAGCAGCAATTGGCGCAGGAAAAATTCCTGCGCGACTACCGCGCCGCCCGCGAACTGATCCTCGCCGGCAACTACCAGGCCGGCATCGCCGCCATGCACGCGCTCGGCCATGACGAGCACGCCGGACGTGGCCAACTACATCGGCTACTCGTTCCGCCGCATGGGCAACTACGAACAGTCCAAGGTCTGGTACGAGCGCGCGCTCGCCTCCGATCCCGACCATGTGCGCACCTGGTCCTATTACGGCATGTGGCAGATGGAACAGGGCAACCGGCTCAAGGCCGAGGACGATCTGCAGAAGGTGAAGCTGTTGTGCGGCAACACCGACTGCCAGGAATACATCCAGCTCAAGGCCGTGATCGACGGCAAGGGCAGCTACTAAGCGATCATTTTGCTGACCAAGAATGCGTCATCGCCGGGCCTTGCCCGGCGATTTCGCTTTTTAGGAGCTGGTCTCCTTGACGATCCACTGGTGATAGGCCGGATCGAGGCTTTCGACCGGCCAAGACCATGACCGCCGGCGTCGTATAGCTGTGCAATTCCTTGACCGCCGCCGAGACCTGGTCGGCCAGCGCGGCGCGGGTCTTGATCATCATCACCACTTCCTCGGCCCGCTCGATTTTGCTCTCCCACCAGTAGTGCGAGATCATCCCCGGCAGGATATTGACGCAGGCCGCCAGCCGCCTTTCGACGATTGCGCGCCCGGCCGCCTCCGCCTCGACAATCGAGGGCCAAGTCGTATAGACGAGCACCGCGCGTTCCATCGTAAGACCCCTAAATTCGCCCCCGAGTCGTCAATGAGCCGCCCGCCCAAGCGTTTCAAGCAGATCGCCTTCATCGCCGGCACGACGCCGGAGGCGCGCGAGGCCTATGAGCGGCTGCAAGGGCGCTACGGCAATGCCGAGCCGAAGGACGCCGACGTGATCGTGGCGCTCGGCGGCGACGGCCTGATGCTGCAAACCCTGCACAAGTTCATGAATTCCGGCAAGCCGATCTACGGCATGCACCGCGGCACCATCGGCTTCCTGATGAACGAATTCGCGCTCGACGGCCTGCCCGAGCGGGTCGCCGCCGCGCATATCACCATCATCCACCCGCTGGTGATGCGCGCGCGCGATGCCGCCGGCCGCGTGCACGAGCATCGCGCCATCAACGAGGTGTCGCTGTTCCGCCAGAGCGCGCAGGCCGCGCATTTGCGCATCTTGATCGACGGCGAGGAGCGGATCGCCGAGCTGATCGCCGACGGCCTGCTGGTGTCGACGCCGGCCGGCTCCACCGCCTATAACCTGTCGGTGCAGGGCCCGATCATTCCGATCAACGCCTCGCTGCTCGCGCTCACGCCGATCAGCCCGTTCCGGCCGCGGCGCTGGCGCGGCGCGCTGCTGCCCGACAAGGCCAGGGTCACCATCGAGGTGCAGGACGGCGACAAGCGGCCGGTCGCCGCGGTCGCCGATTCCGACGAGGTGCGCTCGGTGCGCAACGTCGATATCGAGATGGACCATGGCGTGTCGATCAATATGCTGTTCGACCCCGGGCACAGTCTCGACGAACGCATTTTGCGCGAGCAGTTCGGATTTTGATTCCGCCCCTACGGTCGTGAGCCGCAAATGACTCAAAAATTCGATTTCCACGTCAACGGCAAGCCGGTCAGCGTGTCGCTCGACAACGAAGAGACGCCGCTGCTCAACGTTTTGCGCAACGAGCTCGGCCTGATGGGCACGCGTTTCGGCTGCGGGCTCGAGCAATGCGGCTGCTGCACCGTGCTGATCGACGGCACGCCGGAGAAGTGCTGCGCCAAGCCGGTGTGGAGCGTCGCCGGCAAGTCGATCGTCACCATCGAGGGACTGGGCACGCCGGAGCATCCGCACCCGCTGCAGCAGGCCTTCATCGACGAGCAGGCCGGCCAATGCGGCTATTGCCTTGCCGGCATCATCGTCACCGCCAAGGCGCTGCTCGACAAAACTCCATCGCCGACGCGCGCCGAAATCGCCGCGGCGCTCGACGACAATATCTGCCGCTGCGGCTCGCATAACCGCATCATGCGCGCGGTCGAAAAAGCCGCGGCGCAGATGCGCGCGGGAGCGCGCACCATGAACGCGCCCCTGCCCGGCCCGCTCGCCGACAATCCGAGCCTCGACCGCTGGGTCGCGTTCCCCGCGCCCGGCAAGGTCATCGTCAATACCGGCCGCGTCGAAATCGGCCAGGGCGTGCTGACCGCCATGGCGCAGATCGCCGCCGACGAACTCGACGTGGCGATGGGGCGCATCACCATCCGCTCCGGCGACACCGAACTCACGCCCAACGAAGGCTACACCGCCGGCAGCCAGTCGATGCAGTCGGGCGGCGTCGCCATGCGGCAGGCCTGCGCCGACGTGCGCGCGCTGTTCCTCGCGCAGGCCGCCGACATCATCGGCTGCCAGCCGAGCGAGCTTACCGATCCGCGACGGCAGCATCCTGCGCGGCGGCAAGCCGACCGGGCAGGATTACTGGACGCTCGCCGGCGCGGTGAACCTCGCCGTCAAGGCGACCGGCAGCGGCGCCCGCAAGGCGGTCGCCGACCTCAAGCACATCGGCGAAAGCAGCCGAACGCCTCGACCTGCCGGACAAGGTCTTCGGCAAGGCCGTCGTTCATCCACGACATGCAGCTTCCCGGCATGGTGCATGCGCGCGTGGTGCGCCAGCCCAACCGCGGCGCCACCATCGATGCGATCGACGAGAAGGCGATCCAGCGCGCCGCCAAGGGCAAGGTCGATTTCGTCCGCCACGGCAATTTTCTCGCCATCGTCGGCGACGACGAGACCGCCGTCGATCTGGCGGGCGCCGCCGCGGTCAATGCCGTGACCTGGCAGAACGTCGAGACGCCGACCGCGCTGCAGGCGGAGGCCTCCTGGCTGCTGCAACGGCCGTGGATCGACCGCGTGTTCGGCGCGCCGGACGCAAGCGAGCCGCAAGGCCGCCAGCGCTTCGAGGCCACCTACAGCCGCGGCTATCTCGCGCATGCCTCGATCTCGCCGTCCTGCGGCCTGGCGGAATATCGCGACGGCCATCTTACCGTGTGGACGCATTGCCAGGGCGTGTTTCCGTTGCGCGCATCGCTCGCCAAGGCGCTCGGCCTCGACGCCTCCGCCATCACCGTGCACCACGTGCAGGGCTCCGGCTGCTACGGCCACAACGGCGCCGACGATGCCGCCGCCGACGCCGCCATCATCGCCATGCAGATGCCGGGCAAGCCGGTCCGCGTGCGCTGGCGGCGCGAGGAAGAATTCGTCTACGAGCCGAAAACCCCGGCCATGGTCGTCAAGGTGCACGCGCTGCTCGACGACGCCGGCAAGCCCGTCGACTGGACGCAGGAAATCTGGAGCGCCACGCACAACAAGCGCCCCGGCGCCGGCGGCGTGCTGCTGGGCGCGGTCGCGCTGCCCAATCCGATGCCCGAGCCGCCGCCCAACGACGTGCCGGAATCGAACGGCGGCGGCGCCACCCGCAACGGCGAGCCGCTCTACGACATCGCGGCCAAGCGCATGATCCACCACCTGATCACCGAAACGCCGGTGCGCACCTCGGCGCTGCGCGGGCTCGGCGCCATGCCGAACGTGTTCGCGATGGAATGCTGCATCGACGAGCTGGCCGAGCGCGCCGGCCAGGATCCCGGTGCCTACCGGCTGTCGATCACCGCCGATCAACGCGCGCGCGCGGTGATCGAGAAGGTCGCCGCCATGGCACACTGGAATCCGAAAGAGCCCGGCGGCAGCGGCCATGGCCGCGGCATCGCCTTTGCGCGCTACAAGAACCGCGCCGCCTACGCCGCCGTGGTGGTCGAACTCGACGTCGCCGAGGAAATCCGCCTGGCGCACGTGTGGTGCGCGACCGACGCCGGGCTGGTGATCAATCCGGACGGCGTGATCAACCAGCTCGAAGGCGGCATCATCCAGTCGGCAAGCTGGGTGCTCAAGGAGCAGGTGCGCTTCGACAACGAGAGCGTGGGCGTCACCTCGTTCGACTGGGAGACCTATCCGGTGCTGAAATTCAGCGAGGTGCCGGAGATCGACATCGAGCTGATCAATACCAAGGACGAGGTGCCGCTCGGCGTCGGCGAAGTGACCGCCGGCCCCACCGCCGCGGCGATCGGCAATGCCGTGTCGCACGCGCTCGGCGCGCGCATCCGCGATCTGCCGCTGACGCGCGAGCGCATCATGGCGACGCTGTTGAAGGCGTAAGCGTCAAATCCGTCGCAGCGGATTGGTGAGCGCGAAGAAAAAGCCGCCCGTCGTGAACACCGCCATGGTCAGAAAGGCGGCGCGGAACGCCTCGCCGGATATCGGCTTGAATGGCGAGCCGCTGAGCGGCCGGCAGCACGGGGCCGACGTGCCGCGTGCTTGACCATGGTCGCGAACACGCGCGCCGCTTCCGGATTCCTGATGGCGAGAAAGGCGAACAGCACGGTCGCCACCAACGCGGTGCCGAAGGCCGCGCCGATCGAGCGCGAAAACTGCACCGAGGCGGCGGCTTCGCCGAGCCGCACCGGGCCGGCAGCGCTTTGCACGCTGACCTGCACGACGCCCATCACCGTCCCCATGAACAGCCCAATGCACAACAGCATGCCGGCCAGCGCGGCCGTCCCGAGCGCGGACACCCAAAACGCAAGGACCACGAAACTCGCGGTGACCACGCGCAAGGCCGACGATCGGGTAAATCGTGGTCAATCCGGTCTTGTTGACCAGCCGGCCGGTCACCAGCGAGCCGGTTCCGATTCCGATGGTGAGCGGCACCAGCAGGAAGCCGGTCTCCGACGGCGAATCCCCGCGCACCACTTGCAGATAAACCGGGAAAAACGTGATCAGCGACACCAATGCGGCGCCGTGGCATGCGGCCAGCGCGTCGCTGTGCCAGATCGCCGGCTGGCGCAGCAGCCCGAGCGGAATGAGCGGCGACGGCGTCCGGTTCTCATGGCGTATCAACCATCCCAGCGCCACCAGGCCCGCCGCGAACAGGCCGGCGCCCAGCGGCAGCGCGCTCAGATCGACGTGCTGCACCTGCTCCAGCGACAGCAGCGTCGTAGCAACGAACACCGTGAACAGGATGAGCCCGCCGGGGTCGGCCCGCCAAGCGAGCCGCTCCACCTTCGGGCTGGGCAACCGCCAGGTCAGCGCGACCGCACCGAGCCCGATCGGCAGGTTGACCAGGAAGATCGACTGCCAGCCGAATTGCTCGGTCAGATAGCCGCCGGCGACCGGGCCGAACGTGTTGGCGCAGACCGCGACCGCGGCCAGGTAGCCTTGGTAGCGCGCGCGCTCGCGCGGCGGGATCGCTTCGCCGACCAGCGCCTGCGACAGCGTCATCAGCCCGCCGCCGCCCAGACCCTGCAGCACGCGCGCGAGCGTCAGCAGCTCGACGGTGGGCGAAGCCGCGCATAGCAGCGATGCGACGATGAAGACGGCGAGCGCCGCGAACATCAGCCGGCGGCGGCCGAAGGAGTCGCCGAGCCGGCCGTAGATCGGCGCCGCGATCGTCGATGCGATCAGGTAGGAGACGACGATCCAGGACGCGCGCTCGAATTGGCCGGTGGAGGCGGCGATCGCCGGCAACGCGGTGGCGACGATGGTCTGATCCACCACCGCCAGAAACATCGGCAGCATGATCGAGGGAAATACGGTCAGGAACGCCGGATATTTCGCCGCTGCGGGCCCAGGGGGGCTTTGGCTTTGGTCGGGCCCGTTCGACAAATGATTGAGGTCCTGCTCTCGTGCGGCCGACAGACTTATCAGTGCGCCATCAAGACCGGCAAGGTCGCGTTTGCGAGAATGTGGCGGGTCGCGCCGCCGAAGATCATCTGGCGCAAGCGGCTCTGCGTGTACGCGGTCTTGACCAGCAGGTCGCAGCCGAGCGACGCCGCGTGGTCGAGAATGATCTCTCCGGGCGTGCGCGGTCCCGCGCTTGACCGTCAACGCGGCCGCTTTGATCCCGTTCCGGCGCAGGTGGCGCGCGGCCTCCTCCGCCGAAGGCCCGGGCACCGTGCCGCCTTCCACCATCAGCACCGTCACCTGCTCGGCGAGCCGCAGCAGCGGCAGCGCGAAGATATTGGTGCGCGCCTGCTGCGTGCTGCGGTTCCAGGCAACCAGCACGTTGCGTGCGAGCGTCTGCGGCGCGGAGTGCGGCACGACCAGGACCGGCCGGCCGCTGTCGAACAGCGCGGCTTCCAGCGGCGGCATTCGGGGATTTTGCGGCTCGGGTCCCGGCCGCCCGAGCACGATGAGATCGAAACTACGGCCGTAGCTCCCGATGAAGGCATCCTCCGCCGCCTCGGCGCGCGGCCAGCCGTAGGAATAGGCGGCCGGCTCGCGATCGGCTTGCGGCACGCCGTGGCTCTGCATGAACGATTCAAACTGGGCGCGCGCCTGGTTGGCGGTGTCGCCCTCGAACGCGCCCGAGATCGCCAGACTGCTGACCGGCTCGACCGTCACATAGGTGCCGGCCGACGGGCGAACCGCGAAGCCTTCCATGTAGCCGTCGAATTGCCGGGCCACCAGCCGGGCGGCTTCCAGAACCGCCGGCATGGCGTCGTGATCTTCGGTCGGTATCAATAGGGTCTTCATGCTGGGACCGTGTGAGAGCAATGCCTCCCCCAATAATGACGGTTCTTGCTGGGGGGTCCAGGCAGGGTGACGGTTCTTGACGCGACGGCGCCAAACGGCGCCGCGGCGCTATCCTAAACCTTTCCTTAACGGCACCCCAGTAGCTTTCCCCCGATGGTATCGGGCTATCGGCCCGAGGCCCTGGGGCACCATGGTCCGCATCGAATTCAACCGCCTGCGTTTCCTCGTCATCGACGACAACGCTCATATGCGCCGCATGCTGCGCGACGCTTCTGCACGGCTTCGGCGCGCGCGAAGTGCATGAGGCGGAAGACGGCGCGGCCGGCCTGGAAGCCTTCACCCATCACAGCCCGGATATCGTGATCACCGATTGGGCAATGCCGATCTTCGACGGCCTCGAACTCACCCAGATGATTCGCCAGCCCGGCGCCAATTCCAATCCTTACGTGCCGATCATCATGCTCACCGGGCATTCGGAAAAGAAACGCGTGGTCTCGGCGCGCGATGCCGGCATCACCGAGTTCCTGGCCAAGCCGATTTCGGCCAAGGGCCTCTATCAGCGCATCGTCAACGTGGTCGCCAATCCGCGCCCGTTCATCAAGACCAAGACCTATTTCGGTCCCGATCGCCGCCGCAACGTCAATCCGAATTACGTCGGCACCGAGCGCCGCAAGGGCGGCAAGGCCGACGTCATCAAGCAGTCTCCGCTATCCGACAAAGTCCGCTCCCCCGGCTGACAAGGCAACGCACCATGGCCCCCCCGAAAAGGAATTCGACGGCAGTCGCGACTTACGGCGATCACGAGGTCATCACGCCGGAAAACAAGCTGCGCAAGGTGGTCAGCGTCAAGCCGCTGCAGCCCGGCGAGGATCATCCGGTCGCGCGCGCGGAAAAGGCGCTGGCCGATTTGTCGACGGAATTCTCGACCTGGATGGACTCCGAATGCGAGCGGCTGGACGCCGCCCGCCGCAGTATCGCCGCCGACGGCTTCACCGCGGCGAACAAGGATGCCCTCTTTCACGCCGCCCATGACATCAAGGGCGAAGCCGCGACCTTCGGATTTCCCCTTGTGGCGTTGGCCGCCGACAGCCTGTGCCGGCTGATCGAGCACACGCCCGACGTAACCCGCATTCCGGTCAAGCTGGTGGATCAGCATGTCGATGCGGTGCGCGCGATCCATCGCGAATACTCCCGCTCCGACGCCAAGGACCTGGCCGCCACGCTGACCAAGCGATTGCGCGTGGTGACCGACGAGTTTCTCATCCACGAGAACCGCGGCCGGCCGGACGTGCTCGAGCAGATCAAGGGCCCGTCGATCGCGCCGGAGTGAAATTCAGTCTAGCAATGTGAAGCTGGCGCTGTCACGGCCGGGACAATCCGGCGGTGACGGTCGGCGTGTTACGCCACCAGCCGCGCGTCTTCGATGAGCCGGCTTGCGTCGATCACATGGTCGTTGGCGACCAGATCGTCGCAGAACATGCGCGCTTCCTCGCGCGCGGCCTCGACCGCGAACCGCCGCAGCAGCGCCAGCAGCGACGTCAAATCGCGGCCGCGCTCGGTCTCGCAGGCGCTCAGCACGCGCTCGACCATGCGCCGTTTGAGCTGCCCCGCCCCGCCCCGCTCGCCGACCAGCACGCCCTCGCGCATGGCCGCGATCGCTTCGCGGAACGCCGGATAAGCCTGATCCGGCAGCCCGGCCTTGCGGTAGAGCGCGTTGAGGCCGGAAATATTGCGGTCGTGGATATAGCTGGTGACGCGGTCGATCGGCACGCCGGACAAATCCGCCAGCGCTTCCTCGAACAACACCACATTGCCGGAGAGCAGCGCGCGCAGGATCATGCCGGCGGTGAGCTGCCCGCTCGCGCGCAAATGCTGCACCAGATGGCCGACCTCGTCGTAAGGCGTGTCGGCGGCGAGCGCGACGGTCGCCTTCTCGCAAGCCTCGCGCGCCGCGTCTTCGGCATGTTCGGGGCCGAGCCATTGCCGCCCGGCGACGAAACCGGCGAGCGTGCGCGACAGCTTGGCGAGCAGCGCCTGGCGGGTCGCCATCGGCAGATCGGCGCGCGCCAGCACGGACTCGCGGATCGCCGCCAGATGGCCGAACCGCTCGACCACGCGGTCGATCGAGAACGGCGCGATATCGGCGTCGGAATTTTCCAAAAGCGCGAGGCAGGCCTGGGCGCATCCAACTTCGGCGATGGCGGCGGCGAGCGAGCGCGGCAGCATGGCGCGGCTGGCGATGGCGGCCTGCGCCGCCGGCTGCGCGGTCGCCACCAGGTCGATCAGATCGGCTTCCTCCAACATCGGCGAAAGCGCGAGGATCGCCATCGCGATTTCCGGCTGATCGTTGGCGAGCGCGTGGATCACCACCGGCGGCGCCTTTTGCGACGTGGCGAACACGTCGGCGAGCGCGCGCCGCACCAGCGGCGAAGGATCGTCCAGCAGCATGATCATCGCGCCTTCGGCGGCGGCGATATCATCGGGCGACAGATCGGAATAGAGATAGGCGCGGGCCAGCGCGGATGTGGCCTCGGCTCGTTCGCCGGGCGGCGCGTGGCGGATCCACTGCAGAAACTGACGGACAATCATTGCTACGACCTGACGCGACTGACAACCGTCTCCCACGTCGACGGCAAGGCACAGCCTAACCGGCTACGCTTAACAAAGCGTTCACCATAGAAATTATGGCGCGATTAACCATGTGGTAATCTGCGCGCGCGGTTTTAGATTTTTCCGCCGGGCGGTTTGCCCGCGCCAGCGGGCGGGTCGCTGAACAGATTGAGCGTGAGCGGCGGCTTGCTCGCAGCCGGCGCATCCGCCCCGGCCGGCGTCCACAAATTGCTCACGGTCTGCGTCACCGCGCGGTTGCCGCGATCGGTGAACATCGACTGGAAGAACGGCCGCGCCTCCGGCGGCACCGCCGGGACCGGCACCGGCACGGCAAGTGGCGGAACGTTGGCTTGCGCATAGGCCTGCGCGACGCCGGCGGGGTCGGGCGTCGCGACTTGCGTGCCGCGCAGCGCGGGACCAAAGGCGACGGCGCGCGCAACTTCGAAGCGGCCGGTCAGCGCGGCGTAGACTTCGCTCACGCTGCGCGGCTGGCCGGATTTGTTTACGAATATGCCGGGGTTCGCCGCCGCCGCTTGCGGAAACATTTGCGCGGCGTTGGCGTTCGGCTGGCTCGTCACCGCGCTGATCAGTTTCGTGGCGCCGTCGGAGCCGAGAAAATGCGCGATGTAGAGCTCGCCTTCGGACGGCTGCCGGCCGAGCGCGGTGGCGAGCTGCGCGGCATTGGTCTGGGTGAAGGCGCCCGCCATGGTCGCGCTCACGGCCGGATCGTTGCGCAGGCGCATGATGGCCGCGCGCATGTTGGGATCGGCCACCTCGTAATGGCCGTCCGCGGTCAGCGTGATGGCGTCGGCATATTGGCCGTAGCCGTGCGCCGGCCCGGCGGTCTTGAGGGTCGCGAGCCAGGTCTGGTCGATGAACTGGTAGAGGCCGGTGGCCGACGAGGTCGTTGCCTGCGCGGCCGGATTGAGGTTGGATTCGATGCGCGCGGCGGTCAGCAGGTATTCGAAGCTGGCGCCGGTCGAACGCGCGGCGTCGCGGATCGCGCCTGCGACGCGGGCCGATACATTGGCTATGATGGAATCGACCGCCATGTCTGGCCTTAAAAAGACGGGCCTCGAGGTCGCGGGCCGAAGCTTTGGCCAAACCGGACGCCGACATTCGCGATCTCTGTCGATCCTGGGTAATTATGGTAAATGAATGATTAACGGCGGCGGCCTTGGGCCGCCCCCGATCACGATGCGGAGGACGGCGATGGTGGACACGATCCAGCGGCACAAGCGCGGCGGGCTCTATTTCGAGGATTTCGAGGTCGGCAAGACCTACGAGCACCGCTACACGCGCACCGTCACCCAGATGGACAACATGTTGTTCTCCAACATGACGCTCAACCCGCAGCCGCTCCACATCGACCGGCATTTCTGCGAACAGGAGACCGAGTGGGGCCAGCCGCTGATGAATTCGCTGTTCACGCTCGGCCTGATGATCGGCATCCAGGTTTCCGACATGACGGTCGGCACCACCATCGCCAATCTCGGCATGACCGACGTGAAGTTTCCGGCGCCGCTGTTCGAAGGCGACACCGTCCATTGCGAGACGCAGGTCGTGAGCAAGCGCGAATCGAAGTCGCGCCCGGGCGCCGGCATCGTCGAATTCCATCACAAGGCGTTCAAGCAGGACGGCACGCTGGTGGCGGAATGCCACCGCAACGCCTTCATCAACATGCGGCCCAAATGAATCGGCAAAAGTGATTTGATGCGTTCCCTGTTGTTCGTTCCCGCCGACGGCGGGGCCAAGCTCGACAAGGCGATGGCGAGCGGCGCCGACGCCGTGATCCTCGATCTCGAGGATTCGATCATGCCCGAGCGCAAAGCCGCAGGCGCGCGCAGCCGCGCTGGAATTCCTCAAAGCCGCGCAATCGAAGACCCAGCGCCCTCGCCTGCTGGTGCGCATCAACGGCCTCGACACCGGCATGACCGATGCCGATCTCGACGCCGTGGTAGCGGGAAAGCCCGACGCCATTTTGTTTCCCAAGGCCGAAGGCGGCGCGACCGTGACCCATCTCGACGCCAAGCTGACCGCGCGCGAAGCCATCGCCGGTTTGCCCGAAGGCTCGATCAAGATTTTGGCGCAGACGGTGGAATCGGCCGTCGGCCTGTTCACGGCCGGCAGCTACCGCAATTGCAGCGCGCGGCTGATCGGCATGACCTGGGGCCCGGAGGATCTGTCCGCCGAGCTCGGCGCCGAAGCCAATCGCGAGGCCGACGGCACGCTGACCGAGCCCTACCGGCTGGCGCGCTCGTTCTGCCTTTACGGCGCGGCGGCGGCGAAAGTGCCGGCGATCGAGACCATCCACGTCAACTTCCGCGATCCGGAAGTCTTGCGCCGCGATACCGAACTTGCGCGCCGCGACGGCTTCAGCGGGCGGCTGGCGATCCACCCGGCGCAGGTGGCGGTGATCAACGAGGTATTTACCCCGAGCCCCGAGCAGATCGCGAAGGCCAAGGCGGTGGTCGCCGCGTTCGCGGCGCAGCCCGGCGCGGGCGCGGTCGGCATCGACGGCAGGATGTATGACCGCCCGCATCTCGCGCGGGCGCAGGCCTTGCTGGCGCGGATCGGCTGACTGCTATTCGGCGGCTTCCATCGCAGCCGGTTCCTGCGCGTGGCCGCCCTGCGCCTCTTTCACGTGCTGGGCATGCGCGACGTAGGCACGCGCGGCGTCGGTGCCGAACAATTCGTGCGTCGCGGTTTCGTCGGCGGCGACCGGCGTGCCCTCGATGCTGGGCAGATCGTCTATGAAATTGTAGAGCGGCTTGAGCGCGCACGGCCACGGCGTCGCGCAATACCAGTTCGATCCGGCGCTTCCGCTTCGCCCGCGAACAGCGAAAGCCCCATCGCGTGGGCGTGGTCGAGATCGGCATCGACGCCATTGAGCATGGACAGCACGCCGGAGACGGTGGAAGCCGCAGATGCCGACCATGATGCCGCGCTGCGCGCAGCGGCTTGCGCGAAATCGAGGGCGCGCGGAAACTGGTTGGATTGCACACCAACCAGCATGACCATGCCGGCGACGGCGTCTTCGATCAGCGCCGCCAGGCGCTCGGGATCGGATGCGTGGTGTTGATCTCGTCGAAGGCATGGATGTCGAGGTCGACATCGTCGCCGAGGACGCGGCGCTCGGCGCAATCCTTGGCGAGCGCCGTACAGCGCGGCCGAGCGTATTGTTCGACGGTATCGAGCGGCAGCGAAACCGTAATTGTCGGTTAGCGGCGCGGTTTACCGGCTCTCCCGCCATAGACCGATTGCGGGTCGAACGCCTTGTCGGCGTTACGGAATTCCAGGGCGACCGCCCCGCTTTGGCCGAGCGGAACCGCGCGGTAGAAGCACGAGCGCCGCCCGGTGTGGCAGGCGCCGGCGCCCTCCTGTTCGACCTTGAGCCAGAGCGCGTCCTGATCGCAATCGACGCGCAGTTCGACCACGCGCTGGACGTGGCCGGAGCTTTCGCCCTTCTTCCACAACGCCTTGCGCGAGCGGCTGTAATACCAGGCCTCGCCGCTTGCGATGGTTTTCGCGACCGCCTCGGCGTTCATATGCGCGACCATCAGCACGTCGCCCGATTTGGCATCGGTCACGACCGCCGTGATCAGCCCGTCCGCGCCGAATTGCGGCGCGAAACTCAGGCCTTCCTCGATCTCGGATTTGGCAGTCAAACGCGCCTCGCGTCGGTTACGCGGGGCTTAGCGATGCGCCCCGCGCAGCATGGTCATGAAACGCACTTGCTCGCTCGCATCGTCTCGGAATGCGCCGGTGAAATGCGTGGTCACCGTCAGCGCGCCGGGCTTTTCCACCCCGCGCAGCGACATGCACATATGCTCGGCCTCGATCATCACCGCGACCCCGCGCGGCTTGAGGATCTCGTCGATCGCGGTCGCCACCTGCGAGGTGAGATGCTCCTGCGTCTGCAGGCGCAGCGAATAGACGTCGAGCAGGCGCGCCAGCTTCGACAGCCCCACCACCCGCTCGGTCGGCATATAGGCGATGTGTGCCTTGCCGAAGAACGGCATCATGTGGTGCTCGCAATGCGAATTGAAACCGATGTCCTTGACCAGGACGAAGTCGTCATAGCCGCCGGTCTCGCTGAAGGTGCGGTCCAGCACTTCGGCCGGACATTCCCGGTAGCCCTGATAGATTTCCTCGTAGGCGTCGATGACGCGCTTGGGCGTCTCCAGCACGCCTTCCCGCTGTGGGTCGTCGCCGGTATAGGCAATCAAGGTGCGCACCGCAGCCTCCGCCTCTTCGCGCGACGGGCGCGGACCGGGAGGCGTGGGCGCCGCCCGCACATGCTCGGACAAGCCCTGCTTCGGCCACGGCTTGATGATTGAATTCTTGGCGTCCATAACGGTCTCTCCGTTCGACCGGCACGCACCCACCTGGGCTGCACCGGGAGTGTCACCGGGGTGGCCGCGTCACTAGCCCGCCGGACCGCTGTGGTCCAATGCAGAGCGTCCGGACGCCGCATTCCCATTCGGCATCGCTTGCAAGCTACGCCCTGGCGCCAGGAACCCCTTCTCGCGCCATCGGGTCAGCACCTATATATTCGTTTGCGCGGCGGAGGCAATCTGCGGCGGGGGGTAAACCGGTAAATCTTCAATGCTTAATGAGGTTTATAACGCCAAAATCCTCGACCTGGCGGGCAATATCCCCCGCCTGGGACGTCTCGACGCGCCCGACGCCAGCGCCACCGCCCATTCCAAGCTGTGCGGTTCCACGGTCACCGTCGACCTCAAGATGAACGGCCCGGTAGTCGGCGATTTCGCCCATGACGTGAAGGCCTGCGCGCTCGGCCAGGCCTCGTCCTCGATCATGGCCCGCTATGTGGTCGGCTCAAAGCCCGCGGAGCTGCGTGAACTACGCGAGGCCGTGCGCAAGATGCTGAAGGAAAACGGCCCGCCGCCGTCCGGCAAATGGGCCGATATCGCGGTGCTCGAGCCGGTGCGCGACTACAAGGCGCGCCATGCCTCGACCATGCTGACGTTCGACGCGGTGGTGTCGGCGCTCGATCAGATCGAGGCCAAGCGCAGCCAAAAGCAGACCGCGTAATTATTTCGCCGACGCTATGTCGCCCGTCTTGGGCGCCGCCAATTCGGCGCGGTCGCCGATCGCCTTCGCACAGCTTGCCGCCAGCTGGGGCAAGTTCTCCTGCGCACCGGTGTTGCCGAGGCGGATGCCGGTGACGATGCCGCCGCTTTGGGTCTCGATCGTCATCGAGTGGTTGCCGACGGCGGCAAAGGCGCCGATCAGCGCGGCCGGCACCGTACCGGTGGCATAAGTGACGAGTTCGTCGGGCTGCGCGCGGCGTTCCGAGGACACCACCTTGAGCGGGGCCGACATGCGGCCGACGGTCATAGTCACCGTGCCAAGCGCGGCCGGCAGCTGGATGCGGCCACCATCGTGGCGGCGCTCGACATAGTTCAGCTCGTAGCTGTCGCGGGCGGCGCCGCAAGCTAGCATAAGATCGAAACTGCCGATATCCTCGCCTTCGACGGTGAGCGGCTGCCGCCGCGCCAAAGCCGCGACCCCGGCGTGCTCGACCACCGCCCAGCGCCGCTCGCTGATCTCGGTCGCGCGCGCGCCGTCAGTCACGCGCGGCACCGGCCGTTTCACGATCGGCGCCGGTGACGACGCAACGGCCGGCGCCGCGACCGACGCGGGCGGCTGGTCGGTCGCGAGCCGCGTGTGGCGCGTCTCGTCCGGCGTCAAGGCGTGCATCGGCTCCCACGGCGGGATGCGCAGCGCCAGATTGAGCAGATCGATCGAGCCGCCCATCTCGATGGTGTATTTCGCCAGCCGTCCGATATCGCGCTGCACCAGCACGAGATCCTCGGCCGTGTATTTCGCCGCGGTCGGATCGTCGCGGCGGTCGCCGAGCCAGATTTGATGCACCATCACGCGCGCTTCCGGCGGCACCGCGCGGTGCACGCCGCCCAGCAGCACGAAGCCGCACATGGATTCGCAATCGGCGCGCGGCACGTAACGCCCGCGCGGCCTTTCCTGGCCACTTGGGACATCGACGATGCGGCCGACGGCGGTGTCGAGGCCAAGGCGACGTATGTCGCGCCCGAGCGCGATGGCGCCGAGCACCGAGCCGCCGTCGGAATCGAGCACGACCGTTGCGCCAATGAGATCGTGACCTTGCGCGAACGTTTCAAAATCGTGCGCCGTCTCCGCCGTGATAGCGCCGCTCGCTGAAATCCAGAGCTGGCATTTGGCGCCACAGGTGTCGGCCGGGCCTTGCAGACGCAGATCGAAACGCATCGGCAGCGTGCGATCGGCGATTTCCGCCGATGCCGGCAACAGCTGCACCTGCGCCGCCGCAGCGAGCGCAATAGCGAACGCAAGGGAGCGAGTCATTCTTCCCCTTCTCGCCGTCGAGCCCTTATGGTTGGCGCGGCTGTCCGCGTTCGTATTGGGCTTTGGCGACTTTCTAGACCCCCGGTCTTGATCGTTTTTAATGAGCCGGCGGATTCGGGTCTAGTGTAAAATGGTTTTGTCGACTTGCGTTTTGATCAAATCGAAAGCGTGCCTGCCCTGTGGAACTTTTTATGGAACTTTTACGGCGGTGATAAGGCGGTGATGGGTGATGAGTGAGCGCTCACGCGGCATCGCGCGCCTGCCGCGACTTTTCGGCCGCGGCCTGGTGATGCTCTATCGTTACACGCTGGCGCCGCTGATCGGCCCGCGCTGCCGGCATCTGCCCGGCTGTTCCGAATATGCCGACGAGGCGATCGCCCGCTTCGGGCTTTGGGCCGGCGGCTGGATGGCACTCGCGCGCATCCTGCGCTGCCAGCCGTGGGGAACGCACGGCCTCGATTTCGTGCCGGCCGAAGTCCCGGCGGGCGCCCATTGGTGGGCGCCATGGCGCTATGGGCGCTGGCGGGGAGCCAACGACGTACCGCCCCGATGAGCGGACACCGCGGCCGAATTGTCCTGGCGGTGATTGCACTGAGCGCGCTCGCATCGATATTCTTCGGGCTGCGAAGCTACAACTCGTTCCTGTTGTTGCGCTCGGGCCTATGAGGCCGGCCGGCCGCAGGTCAGCAGCCTGCGGGCCTGGATGACTTCTCGATCATGTGGCGGCGACCTATCGCGTGCCGATGAACGAGCTGGTTCCGCGCCTCGGTCTGCCGCCGGATACGAGCGGAAATGAAAGCCTCAGGACAATTGCCGACCGACGCGGCATATCGCGCTTCGATTTCGTTCGGCATGCCCAGCGCGTGCTGGGTCAATCGGCACCGACGCCCGAGAGCGGTCAAAGCTCCGGCGGCCTGAGCGATGGCATTTTGTCGGCGCTGCTGATCTACGGCTATCCGGCGCTGGCGCTGCTGCTGGGCGCCATCGGTCTGTCGCTGCCGATCGGGGTCGCTGCCGTGCTGGCCAGCTCGCTCGCCGCGCTGGGTAACTTGCGTTGGGAATGGGCCGGACTGATCGCCGTCACCGCCTCGTTTGCGGGCGACATGATCGCCTATGGAATTGGCCGCGCCGTCAGCGATAATTTTCTGGCACGTTACGGCCGATGGATCGGTTACAGCCCGCAGCGGCGGGACAGCATCGCGGCGCTGCTGCAACGGTGGGGCGGTATCACCGTGGTCATGTCGCGCACGCTGACCTCATCTTTGAGTTCGGTCGTCAGCATCTTCGCCGGGGTGAGCCGCTATCGCTTCTCACACTTTCTGGATTTCGCCCTGTTCGGGCGCCTGATCTGGACGTCGGCCTATCTCGGGCTCGGTTACGGCATCGGCGGCAATATCGACGCCGCAAGCCAATTCCTTGCCAATCTGAGCGGGCTCATTATCGCACTCGGCGTGCTGGTGGTATTGAGCGTCTATCGAGTCGCGGTCACGCCTTCCAAAGCGCCCTAAAAGCAGTTGCAAGCCCGCAACCGACTGCTATATCCCTGCCCAATTCAAATCACGCTTACCTGCGTTCGTAGGCAGCGAGTGAGCAAAGGAGCCGCGTATGGTCGCGCTGACCTTTCCCGACGGCGCGCGTCGGGACTACCCCCAAGGCACCACCGGACTTGACGTCGCCAAGGGCATTTCGCCCTCGCTGGCCAAACGCACCGTCGCCATGGCGCTCGATGGCGCGGTCACCGATCTCGCCGATCCGATCGAGCGCAACGCCAAGATCGAATTCATCAACCGCGAGGACCCGCGCGCGCTGGAGCTGATCCGGCACGATGCCGCGCATGTGCTGGCCGAAGCGGTGCAGTCGCTATGGCCGGGCACGCAGGTCACCATCGGCCCGGTGATCGAGAACGGTTTCTATTACGACTTCTTCCGCAACCAGCCGTTCACGCTGGAGGACCTGCCGGTCATCGAAAAGAAGATGAAGGAGATTATCGCGCGCGACAAACCCTTCACGAAGAAAATCTGGTCGCGCGAGCAGGCCAAGAAAACCTTTCGCGACATGGGCGAGAATTTCAAGGTCGAGCTGATCGACGCCATTCCGGACGACCAGCAGATCAAGATCTACAAGCAGGGCGACTGGTTCGATCTCTGCCGCGGCCCGCATATGACCTCGGTCGGCAAGGTCGGCAACGCCTTCAAGCTGATGAAGGTGGCGGGCGCTTATTGGCGCGGCGACAGCAACAACCCGATGCTCACCCGCATCTACGGCACCGCCTTCGCCAAGCAGGACGAACTCGACGCTTACTTGAAGCAGATTGAGGAAGCCGAGAAGCGCGACCATCGCCGCGTCGGCCGCGAGATGGACCTGTTCCATTTCCAGGAGGAAGCGCCCGGCTCGGTGTTCTGGCACTCGAAAGGCTGGACGCTGTTCCAGGCGCTCGAGCACTACATCCGCCGCCGCCAGCAGGACTCAGGCTACATCGAGGTGAATTCACCGCAGCTCATGGACCGCGAGATGTGGGTCACCACCGGCCACATCCCGACTTACAACGACATGATGTTCTTGACCGCCAAGCGCGAGGAGGACGAGCGCGTCTATGCCATCAAGCCGATGAATTGCCCGGGCCACGTGCAGATTTTCAAGAATGGCTTGAAATCTTACCGCGACCTGCCATTGAAAATTGCCGAGTTCGGCAAGGTGCACCGCTTCGAGCCCTCGGGCGCGCTGCACGGGCTGATGCGGGTGCGCGCCTTCACGCAGGACGACGCCCACATCTTCATCATGGAAAGCCAGATCGCCGACGAGGTGCTCAAGGTCAACAACCAGATCCTGTCGATCTATCAGGACTTCGGTTTCGACGACGTGCGCATCAAGTTCTCCGACCGCCCCGACAAGCGCATCGGCGACGACGCGGTGTGGGACAAGGCGGAGGCCGCGTTGATGGCGGCGCTCAAAGCCTCCGGCCGGCCATGGACGCTCAACAAGGGCGAAGGCGCCTTCTACGGGCCCAAGCTCGAATACGTGCTGCGCGACGCCATCGGCCGCGAATGGCAATGCGGCACAGTGCAGGTCGACCTCAATTTGCCGGGCCGGCTCGGCGCCTTCTACATCGACGAGCATTCCAACAAGATAACGCCGGTGATGCTGCACCGGGCGATGTTCGGCTCCATGGAGCGCTTCACCGGCATCCTGATCGAGCACTATGCCGGCCATCTGCCGTTGTGGCTGTCGCCGGTGCAGGCCGTGGTCGCCACCATCACCTCGGACGCCGACGACTACGCGCGCGAGGCGATCGCCGCCGCGCGCAAACTTGGCCTGCGCGTCGAGCCCGACCTGCGCAACGAGAAGATCAATTACAAGGTGCGCGAGCACTCGCTCGCCAAGGTCCCGGCTTTGCTGGTGGTCGGCAAGAAGGAAGCGGCCGAGCGCACCGTCTCGATCCGCCGGCTCGGCAGCGAAGGCCAGCAGGTGATGCCGCTCGACGCCGCGCTCGCGGCGCTCGCCGACGAGGCGGTGCCACCGGACGTGCGGCGGGCTCAAAAGGCGGCGTGAACAAATTCGCGAACGCCGTTTGTTATTCTTGTTTCGGCAGCAATAGCGTCGAACCCGCCGCGACACCGTAGGTGTCGAGGTGCGCCGTCGTCGTGCGTTGCTCGTCGACGTAATGCGCGTGGAAGAAATCGCCGCCATGGGTGATGATGCCCTGTAGCGGCGGCGGCGCGTAGAACCCGACCACGGAGCCGGCGAGCCGCGGCCCCTTGGCCAATCCGGTGACCGCCATCTCGTCGAACGAGCCGTGGCCCTTGAAGCGCGGATTGGGCGCGGCATTCACGTGCATCACAAAATCGGTGATCGCGCCGGTGATGCGGAACGGGAACGGTTTGTTTATGTCCAAGCCGCTGGCTATGGCCTGCGCGCGGATGAAGGTCTCGGTCGCCTTGGCGTCGAGGTCCTTGTCGATCGCGACGGCCTGCCAAGTGCTGAGCGGACGCGGTCGCCAGCAAGGTCGCGGTTTCGCTTGCCGCCGCCGGGCACGCCGCACCGCAGTCGACGCCGTAGCTGACGATCAGGCGCCCCTCGATCATTGATATCTCGCCGCGCAGACCGGACACCGCGCCGACGGCGTCGGTGGCGCGACCGTCGGCGGCATCCTTCAGCGCAACGACAGGAAGATAGTTTCGCTGCGTGATCATTCGGCTGAATACGCCATAGGCTTTGAAGCCGAAGGGATATTCCGTCGATACCGGCGCCTGGTGCGTTTGCGCTGGGGCCGGCTGCGCGCCGGCCATCGCCATCAGCGATGTCGCCGCAATGGCCAAGGCCACTGGCGCCGATCGCACGCGCGCGTGATCAATGATTGTCCACATTTAATTAGCATAGCAACCGCCCCGGGCGGTGCTATGATCCAAATCATATCGCGTGACATGCGCGGTATCGCCTGAAACCGCGCCGTTAAAGACGATCAGCGGGCTCCGTGCGTCGCCTGCTTGAGCGCGCGCATCACGTCGCCGCGCGAGATCATGCCCAATAATTTCCGATCGGGGCCGAGCACCGGGAAGCTGCGAATTTTGAGGTTCACCATCAATTGCAGCACGCGCGTCAGCGGCGTCGCCGGTTCGACGTGCACGACGCCCTCGGTCATCACGTCGCCGACCGCGTGCTTCATCAGTTCGTCGTAACCCGGAACCAGTTGACCGGTGGTGAAGCCGAAGGCGCGCAGGAAATCGAATTTGGTGACGATGCCCAGCATCTTGCCGTCGTCCACGACCGGCAGCGCGTCGAAATCGTATTGCGCGAACAATGTTTCCAGCTCGGCCATGGTGCATTGGCGCGTCACGGTCTTGACGGCGGGCGTCATGTATTGAGCGGCCGTCGATTCAAGAAAGCGGAACATCTCGATCCCTTTCGATAGCCGACGCAGACCTAATGGCCCTGGCTCACGATATAGGCCGTGAGGTCGGCGGCCTCGCTGCGGCTGAGACTCATGTCCGGCATTTTCGGATGCGGCAGCAGGAGGTAGAGCGCGAGTTTGGCGGCATCGAAATCCGGCACCTTGGCGATGGCCGAGAACGGCGCCACCTGGGTATTGCCGCTTTTCTGGTCGGTAGCGACCACATGACAGGCCGCGCACCAGCGCTTGGCGAGGCGTTCGCCATTCGCCACGTCGGCCGCGGCCGCCGCCTGCGACAGCGCCGCGACGGCGGCGAGCAACACCAGTCCGGAGATAATTCGGCTCATGAGCGGCACCCTCGTTGATGGGACTGCATGTTAACGGCGCAAGCTATCGCCAATGTGACCTAGATCAAGAGCGAAATTCAGCGCCCGGCCGCGGCGCGCGCCTGCGGCCATGCGCCAGAAGCCTCCGGCGCTTCAAGCACGGCGAGGAAATGGTCCGCCCAATGGCCGAGATCGTTTTGGAGCAGCGCCTTGTAATTCACCATATGACGTTGGCGCCGCTCTTCCTGCGACATCGATAGCGCGCGGTTGATGGCCAGCGCGACGCCCTCGTGGTCGTACGGGTTGACCAGCAGGGCGGCCGTGCATTCGCGCGCCGCCCCGGCAAAGCGCGACAAAATCAGCACGCCCGGATCGTCGGCGTTCTGCGCGGCGACGAATTCCTTCGCCACCAAATTCATGCCATCGCGCAAGGGCGTCACCAGCGCGGCCCGCGCGGCGCGATACAGGCCGGCGAGCGCGGTCCGGCTATGCGCCTTGTTGATGTAGCGGACCGGCGTCCACGAGGCTTCGCCGAAGTTACCGTTGATGCGCCCGACCGCCTCATCGACGTTGCGTCCGATATCGGCGTATTCTGGGATGTCTGTGCGGCTGTGCGGCGTGATCTGCAAATAAGTGACGTTATTATGCCACTCCGGTGAGTTGGTCAGGAACCGCTCGAACGCATTCATCCGCTCGGGGATGCCCTTGCTGTAGTCAAGCCGGTCAACGCCGATGATCATGGCGCGCCCCGACAGGCTTCCCAGCACTCCGCGCACGAAGGCCGACTCGATGGCGCGGCGCGCGAGGCGCGCGAAAGCTTCGGTCTCGACCCCGACCGGGAATACACCGACCCGCACGGCGCGTCCGTCGAACGCGAAACTGTCGCCATCGATGCGCGCGAGCCCGCACTCGTTGGTCAGATAGCGCGAAAAATTCGTGGCGTCGATTTCGGTCTGAAAGCCGACCAGGTCGTAATTCCCGAGCGAGGGTATCAGCCGCTCGTGATTGGGCAGCGCGGTGAGGATTTCCGGCGGCGGGAATGGCACATGAATGAAGAAGCCGATTTTGTTCTTGTGGCCGCGCTCGCGCAGCGCTCTCGCCAGCGGAATCAAATGATAGTCATGCACCCAGATCACGTCGTCGGGTTTGAGAATCTTTTCCAGATATTTGGCGAAGAATTCATTGACGCGGAGATAACCGCTGAGATCGCGGCGCGTGAATTCGGCAAGGTCGAGCCGGTAATGCAGGATCGGCCACAGCACGCGATTGGCGAAGCCGTTGTAGAACTCCTCGTAATCGTCCTTGCGCAGACCGATGGTGACATAGGAGACATTGTCACGCTCGACCGTGTCGGCCGGACCGGGATCGTCATCCGTGACTCTCCCGTTCCAGCCGAACCATACGCCGCCCCGACGCCTGAGCGCCGGCCGGATCGACACTTCGAGCCCGCCAGCCCGCGCACTTTTGTCGGGAACGCCAACTCTGTTCGAAACTATGACGAGCCGCGCCAATACCGGTCTCCCCAGCTCCGCGACAGTTTGATTGCGGTCAATATCAATCCGGACATCGAATAGGTCTGCGGAAAATTGCCCCACAGTTTTCCGGTCACCGGGTGCACGTCTTCCGACAGCAGTCCGTAGCTGTTGCGCATTTTCAATGCGTCGACGAACATTTCGCGGGCCTCGTCGCGCCGCCCCGTTTCCCACATTGCATCGATCAGCCAGAAGCGGCAAATCAAAAAAGCCGTCTCCGGCAAGCCAAAATCGTCGGCGGCGACATAACGCATAACGTGGAAGTCGCGCCGAAGTTCACGCTCGATCGCCTCCACAGTGGAGACGAAACGCGGATCGTTGGGCGCGATCAGCCCGAGTTCGGCCAGCAGCAGGCAGCTGGCGTCGAGGTCGTCGCTGCCGAACGCCGCCGAAAAGGCCTTGCGCTCGGGATTCCAGGCGCGCGTCAGCACCTCCTCGCCGATGCGTTTGGCGATGTCGCCCCAATAGGCCGCGCGCTCCGGCAGACCGAGGTGGGCCGCGATCGCCCCCAGCCGTTGGCAGCCCGCCCAGCACATCGCCGCCGAATACGTGTGCACGCGCTTGCGGCCGCGGTATTCCCAAATACCGGCATCCGGCTCGAGCGCAAGCCGCGCCGCATGCTCGCCGAGCGGCTCGAGCACCCGGAACAGCGCGGCATCGCCCGGCTTCGGCAGCCGGCGGTCGAAGAACATCGGCGTCGCCGCCATGATGATGCTGCCATAGACGTCATGCTGATCCTGAGCGACCGCGGCATTGCCGATGCGCACCGGCCCGTCGCCGTTGAAGCCGGCCAGCGCTTCCGCGCTGCGCTCCTCGATCGGTTCGCTGTGCACGATGCCGTAGAGCGGCTTGAGCCGGTCGGCGCGGCCGGCCGCGATGCTCAGAATATAGGAGATGAACTCCTCCATCGTGCGCGTCGCGCCGATACGGTTGAGCGCGCGCACGACGAAGAAGGCGTCGCGCATCCAGCAATAGCGGTAGTCCCAGTTGCGGCCCGATCCCGGCCCTTCCGGGATCGATGTGGTGAGTGCCGCCACGATCGCGCCGGTCTCCTCGAAAGTGGACAGCTTGAGTGTGATCCCGGCGCGAATGATTTCATCCTGCCAGTCATTCGAGAAGGCGAGACGGCGCACCCATTCCATCCAATAGTCGCGGGTGCGGTCGCAGAAATCCCGGGAGGTGGCCGCGAGCGAACCCGCGAACGGCTCGTCGGTGCCGAACACCATGTGCACCGGGCGCGTGAGCACGAAGGAGGCCTCGTTCTCGACGTAAGAGAGCGGCGCATCGGTGGTCAGCCGCACCGGCACGTCGTCGCGCCAGTAGCGGATGTGGTTGCTGCCGGACGAGCGCGTCGTCACCGGCGCGCCATAGCGGTGCGTGGTGCGGAAGCGGATGGTGATGCGCGGCATGCCGGCGGTCGGCTCGATGATGCGCACGAGGTGCGGCGGGCGGAAGATGCGGCCGAAATTCTGGAAGCGCGGCGCGAAGTCGGTGATGCGCACGCCGCTGCCGTTGCCGTCGGAAAGCTCGGTCACCACGATCGCCGTGTTGCGCATGTAGCCCGAGCGGGTCTCGACCTGACCGTCGAGCACTACGTCGGTGAAGCCTTTGTCCTCGGCGCCGGCCAGCAGCCGGCAGAATACCGGGTCGCCGTCGTAGCGCGGCAGGCACCACCACACGATGCGGCCGGACGGCTCGACCAGCGCCGCGGTGCGGCCGTTGCCGATGACCGCAAGATCGAGAGTGGATTCACTCATGACCGGCGCGCCAGTTCCTTAGCCGCCAGCCGTTGCAAGGCGCGGCGCACGCCCAATGGTGAATCGAAAATCCCGGCCAGCCCGGCAAAATGCCGGCCGACCGAGAAACCTTTGCCGCCGAATTCCGCCAACATCGCGAAAACCAATTCATCGGTGACATCGTCGCCGATGAACACTGGCATGCGGCCGGCGAACGGCGGACGGCTCATCAAATTGCGCACGCCCTCGCCTTTGCTGACGTTCGGTCGCTTCACTTCCAGCATCGCCTTGCCCGGCAGCACTTCCGTCGCCTCGCCGGGATAGGCCGCGCGGCCCGCCGCGATGTGCGAGCGCAGGCGACCTTCCTGCTGCGGGGCCTGGCGATAATGCAACGCGAGCGAATAGCCCTTGTCCTCGACGATGATGCCGGAGCCCGGCGCGGCCGCCTCGGCGAGGCGCCGGCGCAGATCCGGCGAGAGCGGCGGCGCCGATCGGGCGACGTCCTCCCCGCGCACGCGCAACTCGGCGCCGTGACCGCCGACGGCCGGCAGCTTGAGCGGCGCGAACAGCGCGTCGAGATCGGCGATCGGGCGGCCGCTCACCAGCGCGAGCGCGCCGCCGGTTGCCCGCGACAGGCGCGCGAGCGAATCCGGCAAGTCGTCGGCGATACGGACGTCATGCGGTGCCGGCCCGATATCGATCAACGTGCCATCCACATCGAGCAGCAGCGCGATCGATTTGGCATCGAGTCCGGCGAAAATGTCTGAAGCCGCGCCGTTCGCAATGGGCTCCATCACCATAATTCATTCCAACGATCGGATTTGCGGGTTAGCTCCGGCGGATGGCTATATTAAAGCATAATCTTGTCCGAAAATCGGTCCCCATCCCCGATCGCGTCGAGGACAGGCTGTCCGGGATCGTGCGCTACTGCGCCAGCACTTCGACGTCGCCGTCCACGCCGGTGACGACCTTGAATTCGCGCTCGTAGACTTTGCCCTCATTGCGGGCGATGGCGCGGTATTCGCCTTCGGCCAGGATCACGCGCGGGAAGGCGCCGATCGATTCCTTGATCACGTCGCCGCCGGGCGTCAGCACCGACCAGGCTGTATTGGCGAGCGCCTCGCCGCCCTTCTCGCCCACCAGCTTGAGCGTGATCGCGGCGGCGCGGTGGGTGACGGTGATGTCGGTAAGCTTGCCGGCCTGCACGCGGATGTCGGAGCGCACCACCGAATTGGCGTCGCCGTAGTTCGACACGATATAATAGGTGCCTTCCGGAACCACGACCACATTGCCGGTCATCACGTGTTCGGCGATCGGCCGGCGGTCGCCCGGCTCGAATTGGCTGCCCTTGTAGACGTCGAAAGACACCTGCCCGGCTGGAATGCGCACGTCGCCGACACGCCCTTCCAGCCGCAGGGCGCCCGCCGGAAGATCGAAGTCTTCGTGCACGGTCGACCCGGCCAAGGTCACCGGCTTGATCGCGGTGGCGAGCCCGAAGCCGACATGCACGACATAAGCGCCGGCCGGCAGCATCATCGTCGGCGCCGGCGATTTGTCTTCCTTGACGAGCTGATAGTTCCCAGTGCTGTCGCGCTTGGCGGAAAAGACGCGCCACGTGAGGCCGCCGTCGATCAGCGGAGCGCCTTTGCCGAAGCGGGCGCTGAGCGCGAGCGCCACTTGCCCGGCCGGCGCCAACGGCACCGAAATCGGCGCGGTCGCGTGCGGCCCGGCGGGCGGCCATTCCGCTTGCGGCGCCAGCACGCCGCTCGGGCCGAACGGCTCGCCGCGCGTGGCCGGCGCGGGTGCCAGCAGCCCTGTTCCGGGCGCCGCCGAAAATAATGAATTCTGCCCGCCCGCCTGCGCCGATGCCGGCTGCGCAGCGAGCAGCGGCAGGATGATCGCGAGCGCCAGCCACTGATGGCCGCGGACGGCGATTGCGGGTGCATGAGCTCATGGCGCTGCGTTTTTCGGCCCAAATCGCGGCGATTTCAAGCCACGAGGCCGGTTTGTCACCCCGGAAACCCTATGCTAGGCGCAAACTGTATTGGCCAACGAGGTCGCAATGCCCGACGCCTTGCAGCTCTTGAAGACCCGCCGTTCGGTCAAGCCGATGGAATTGACCGGGCCCGGCCCGAGCCAGCCGGAAATCGACGCGCTGCTCGCCATCGCGTCGCGGGTGCCCGACCACGGCAAGCTCGCGCCCTGGCGCTTCATCGTGTTCGAAGGCGACGCGCGCCTCGCCGCCGGCGCGGCGATCGCCGATGCGTTCGCCGCCGAACGCGCCGACGCTACGCCCGAACAGCTCGAATTCGAGCGCATGCGGCTGGCGCGCGCGCCGCTGGTGATCGCGGTGGTCAGCCGCGCCGCTCCGCATGTGAAAATCCCGGAATGGGAGCAGCAACTCTCCGCCGGCGCTTCCGCCATGAGCCTGGTGCTCGCCGCCCACGCGCTCGGCTACGCCGCGAGCTGGATCACCGAATGGTACGCCTACGATCGGCGCGTCCTCGACAAGTTGGGCGTTGCGCCCAACGAGCGGGTTGCCGGCTTCATTCATATCGGCCGCGCGGTGAGGCCGCCCGAGGATCGCGACCGGCCGAAGCTCGACACCATCGTCAGCTATTTCACGCCTTGAGGAATCGATGTTCTACGAGCCTGACAAACGCGACAAGCGGGTGCTGCCACAGGATCCGTTCAAAGCCATCCTGGCGCCCCGCCCGATCGGCTGGATCACCTCGATGAGCTTGAAAGGCGAAGTGAATTGCGCGCCCTACTCGTATTTCAACGGCATCAATAGCCGGCCCAATCTGGTGATGTTCGCCAGCGAAGGAATGAAGGATTCGGTGAGCTTCATCGAGGAAACCGGCGAATTCGTTTGCAATCTCGCCACCTGGGATCTGCGCGCGGCGATGAACGCGACGTCGGCGCCGATGCCGCGCGGCGTCAATGAAATGGAACGCGCCGGTCTCGAACCGGCGCCGTCGCGGCTGGTCAAGCCGCCGCGGGTGAAGGCCGCGCCCTGCGCACTCGAATGCAAGCGCCTCAAGATCGTGACCATCGAGGATATCGACGGAAAGCCGCTCGGTTGCCACGTGGTGATCGGCCAGGTCATTGGCGTGCATATCGACGACCGCTTCATCGTCAACGGCCGGCTCGCCACCGCGGCCATGAAGCCGATTGCCCGCTGCGGCTATGACGAATATGCCGTGGTCGAAAGCCTGTTTGTCGATGCAGCGGCCGGCGAACTAAACACCCCCCTTGGGCATTTAACCTTTATGTAATCAGGTGAGCGCACGCTCACGTCACGTTTCGGTCACAAGACTCCGTCAGCAACTTTCACCATATCGGGGTGAACCGCTTGTCCGCTGGCTGGCCCGATCGGAAAATCGGGGGACGGGGAGAAAACTTTGGTGTTTGAGGGTCTATTCGCGCGCGCCCGCAACGGCGACCGTTCGGCCGAAGCCACCACCGCGCCGCTGCGGCCGGCCGCCACGCGCCCCAGCATCGGGCTTGCGCTCGGCGGCGGCGCCGCGCGCGGCTTTGCCCATATCGGCGTGATGCGCACGCTCGCCGCGCACGGCATCGTGCCGGACGTCATCGTCGGCACCTCGATCGGCGCCGTGGTCGGCGGCTGCTATGCCGCCCGCCAGCTCGACGGCCTGGAGGAATGGGCGCGCGGCCTCAACGTGCGCAACATCCTCAGCTATCTCGACATCAGCCTGTCCGGGTCCGGGCTTATTCGCGGCGGCCATCTTGCGACCAAACTGGACACGGCGCTCGCCGATAACCGCATCGACGATCTGCCGATCCGCTTCGCCGCCATCGCCACAGAATTCAATACCGGCCATGAAATCTGGCTGACCCGCGGCCGGCATGGCCGAGGCGCTGCGCGCGTCCTATGCGCTGCCGGGAATTTTCCCGCCGGTGCTGATCGGCGGGCGCTGGCTGGTGGACGGCGCCCTGGTCAACCCGGTGCCGGTGTCGGCGGCGCGCGCGCTCGGCGCCCGGCTGGTGATCGCGGTCAATCTCAATGCCGACCTGTTCGGGCGCGGCACCATCATCGCCAGTCACGGCTCCGACGACAGCGACGACGACGGCGGCGAACAAGTCCAAGCCGAATGGCTTGCGCGGCCTGTTCGGCGGCGAGCGCTCGCTGCGCCGGCAATTCCTCGGGCGGCGCGGCCGCCCGGGCATTCCGACCGTGATGGTGGAAGCCTTCAACGTCATGCAGGATCGCATCACCCGGGCGCGGCTCGCCGGCGATCCGCCCGACGTGCTGATCAGCCCGCGGCTCGGCGGGGTCGGCTGGTTCGATTTCCATCGCGCTGCCGATGCCATCGCCATCGGCGCCGAAGCGGCTGAAAAGGCGATCGACGCGGTGACCGAAGCGGTCACCGCGTTGTCGCAGCCCTATGGCGGCAACGGAGCGGCCAAGTAATCCTTCTCATTTACGCATGATCTTATCCGAAAACCGGTTCGCATCTCCGATCAAGTCGAGGACAAGCTTTTCGGGATCATGCGTTACGCGGTGCGGATATAATCGCGCATCGCCTCGGATTCCTTCTCGATCTCCTCGACGCGCTGCTTGACCACGTCGCCGATCGACACCAGGCCGATCAGCTCGCCCTTGGAGAGCACCGGCATGTGACGGAATTTTCCCGTCGTCATCCGCTCCATGATGCTGGCAACGCTGTCGTCCTCGCCGCAGGTGGCGACGTTGCGGGTCATCACCTGGCCGACCGGCAGCGTGAGTGCGGCGGCGCCGTGTTCGGAAATGGCGCGCACGATGTCGCGCTCCGACAAGATGCCGGCGAGGCGCCCTCCTGCGCCGCGGATCAGCACCGCGCCGATGCGGTGCGCACCTAGCAGCTGCGCCGCCGCCGTCAGATCCGCCGTTGGTTCGATCGAGATAATGTCGCCGCCCAAAGCTCCAGAAACTTTGGCGGCCAGAGATTGCCTTGACGTTCATGGCAGCCTCCTTGGACCGGGCTGCGGATTTGATACCCGCTCATCGAGGCCCGGGTTCTGGCAAACGATCCTGCCGGGCTGCCGGTTCCGTCAAGAGTATTCCGACTGTGGACGATGTTCCGCAATCACATTGCTTAACGCCGCGTTGCAATCGATTTATTGCGGCATTGCACCAATATCGTCGGTGCGCGGCTCGTGTGGCGCGGGATCGAACCAGGAAAACAGCAGCAGGCCGGCGAGAAAGCCGCCGATATGCGCCTGCCAGGCCACGACCTGGTCCGATCCGATCGCCGGTGATCGGCAGCGAGCCCAGCCCGAACAGAATATTGATCCCGAACCACACCGCCAGGAAGGCGAGCACCCGCGGATCGCGCAGCACGCCGCTGAGCGGGATCGCCGGCACGCGATAATCGCTGACGTCGCCGTTGCGGCGGAAACTGAGCGGACCGCCGCGCTGGAACGCAAATCGCATCGCCGCCGCCATGGTGCCGGAGATCGCCGCCGACGCGCCGATCACCGGCATTTCCTCGCCGGCATGGGTGGCCAGATGCATCGCCGCGCCGGCCGCACGCCGTTGCCGCGAAGAACAAGAGAAACCGCAGCGCGCCGAACCGCCGCGCCACCGCGCTGCCAAACGGCAGCAGCCACACCGCATTGACGCCGTAATGCGTCCAGTCGGCGTGGATCAATGCATAGGTCACGAAGGTCCACAGTTGCGCGCCGAAGCCGCCCGGCAGCACGCCGCCGAGCACGACCGATGTGTCATAGCGCGACGGAATGAATGCGAAGGTAAGCAGGAACTCCATGTCCTGCTCGTCGGTGAGCACGATACATGCGCACGGCATGAACGAGCGCCAGCACGGCCAGCAGCCCGACGATGACGGGAGGAATGTTGAAGAGAGGTTCGCGCTTCACAAGGGTCCAAGGGCTTGCCGAGAGGCTTGAGTTACGCCGCTTGACCGTCCGACCGCAAGCGCGTGCGCCAATAAAAAAGGAGGGCTTTCGCCCTCCTGTAAGCCGTGCTGTGCGGGGCGGTCACGTCCCCTCGCCTCCTGAGGCTCTTTCAGTCGTTGCGCCGAACCATTGAGGTGGTCGAAGCCGGCGCGCTCATGTGGATCGCCGGGAAACATAGCGTAACCGCGCGCGCCGCCTATTCGATTGTGGTCTTAACACTAACTCGCAACGCCGGCCGGCGGGCGCGTCCGCGGCACGGCGCCTGCTCCACCCATGACGTCGCGGCGAAAAGCCGGCGCGGATGTCCCAGGCGGGGACAACGAACGCCGGCGCCGTCTCGCGACGGAACAGGTGGCGTCCCATGAAACATCAATCCACGCGGGCCGTGTTCGAATATTGGAACAAGAAACGGGGAACTCAGCCTGCCCCCGCGCGCTCCGAGATCGATCCGACCGAGATCCGCCATGCGCTCAGCGACACCTTCATGCTGGCGGCGGATTTCACCGATCAGCTCCGGTTCCGGCTCGCCGGCACGCGCGTCTGCGCACTGTTCGGCCGCGAAATCAAGGGCGAGGCGTTTGCCGAACTGTGGAGCGAGAGCAGCCGCAAATCGATCGACGAGCTGCTCGCGATCGTCACCCATGAAGCGATCGGCGCGGTGGCCGGGCTGACCGCGCAGACCGAGGACGGCGCCAAGGCCGATCTCGAGCTTCTACTGCTGCCGCTCGCCCATGCCGGGCACGCCCGCATCGCGCGCCATCGGCGTGCTGGCGCCGATCGTTCCGCCCTATTGGCTTGGCGCCAAGCCGGTCACCGAACTCACGCTCGGCACCCTGCGTCATACCGGAGCGGACGCGGACATCAGTCATTGCGCCGCGTTTCATGCCGGCGGCGAGCCGGCAGCCGGGTCCGGCACGGCTTCGTGGTCTATAGCGGCGGCCGCAGCGGACCCGTCCGGCGACCGGACCGGCTAACGCCCCGTTAACGATAAACTCATAGGGTCATTGGCTGGGGCAATATGCCCCCAAAACCCCAGTGCGACCATGGCTGTGCCCCTGCCAAAGCCGAGAGTGCTGCCGCTGGCCGAGGAACGCCGGCGCCATCAACGGGTCAAGGTCAACCTGCTCGGCCGCTACATGCTGGCCGACCGGCGCGAGTTTCCGTGCCAGGTCGTCAACATGTCGCCGGGCGGCATCGCCATTGTCGCGCCGGTTTCCGGCAATCCCGGCGAACGGGTGATCGCCTATGTCGACCATGTCGGCCGGCTCGAAGGCAAGATCGCGCGCATGCTCGACAACGGCTTCGCCATGACGATCGAGGCGACCTTGCGCAAGCGCGACAAGCTCGCCGCCCAGCTCACCTGGCTCGCCAACCGGCATATCCTCAACCTGCCGGAAGACCGCCGCCACGGCCGCTTCATCCCGCGCAAGGCGATGGCGCGGCTGATCCTGCCGAACGGCAATAATGTCGCCTGCCGCGTCATCGACCTGTCGGAGTCGGGCGCCGCGATCGCGATTTCGCCGGAACTGCGGCCGCCGGTCGGCAGCATGGTTACCATCGGAAAGACGACAGGGCGCGTGGTCCGCCATATCGAGGACGGCTTCGCCGTCGAATTCACCCGCCTGCAGCATCGCCGACTTCATCGAAGAAAACGTCACCGGCGAATAGCCTGAGCCGCCGGTAAACGCGGCGCATAAAATTGCGCGCATCGGCGGCGGCGAAATCGCGCTCCCGGCGCAATCGCGCCGGTATCTCAAAGCCGCAATCCGCCAACTGCTTACGGTAAATTTGCGCGCGCCGGACCGCGCGCAAGCGCGCCATTCCTGCATTTAGCGTATTAATGTATAAAATTTTAGGTAAATTGTATCTTGTAAGATTTTAATCGAATTATATTTCAAGTTTTACTGTATTCGTCTCTTTCTTTATTTTGTTTGTCTTCAAAATGACTTGCTTGACTTAGCGGCGATGCAAAAGCTTTGTGCGAATTGTGGTCCCGACGCGACGGGGAAGGGGCCACAACAATGGGCTGGCGTTTCAAACGAATTGCGACCAGCGGCATGCTGGTCATGGCCTGCGCGGCGGTTCTGGCCGCCGCGGCGGGCGGCGCGAATGCGGGCGATCGGCTCGCCTATGGCGGGCCGGTCAACGTCGCACGAGCGGGCCGCCTACATCGCGGTCGGCGAAGCGACCCGCCCGCCGATCGGCTGGGTCGAATTCTGCGTCCGCTACAAGCCGGAGTGCGAGACCAAGCCGTCGCTGCCACGCGACGTGGTGCTCACGCCCAAGGCCTGGTCCGACATGGTCAAGGTCAATGCCTGGGCGAACAACAATATCAAGCCGGTCACGGACCTCGAGCATTGGGGCGTGGTCGAGCAATGGGACTATCCCGACGACGGTTACGGCGACTGCGAGGACTATGTGCTGCTCAAGCGGCGCATGCTGATGCAGGCCGGCTGGCCGCGCGAGGCGCTGCTGATCACCGTGGTGCGCGACAAGAAGGGCGACGGCCACGCCGTGCTCACGGTCAAGACCAATCGCGGCGAGTTCATTCTCGACAACCAGGAAGCCGAAATTCTGCCCTGGAACAAGACCGGCTACCGCTACGTGAAGCGGCAGTCGCAATCCGATCCGAATGTCTGGGTCGCGCTGGGCGAACCGCGGGCGCCGGCAACGGTATCCGCACGCTAGCACGATCACGATACGCGGCCTGACTGAGCAACACACAAGAAGGAATTCGCGCTCCCGGTCACGTCCCCACCCCTCCCCGTCCCCAGACCGGGTTCGCGAGCGGCCGGCCTCCCCCAGGGCCGGCCGCACCTCTTTTGCGGCACGGGAACTCGCCGGCGCAAACGTCACGGGATTGTCAACGCGCGGCCGGACTCTCGACTCTTTTCGCGCGCATTCCCTGGTGCGGAGCGGCAAGCTAGGGAGACCCCCATGCAACAGCGAATTGACGCCACCACCGTCAGCCCCGCCGCCTACAGGGCCGTGGCCGCGCTGCAGACTTACGTCGATCAATCCGGTCTTGACCCGAAACTGCGCGAACTCATCAAGATCCGCGCCTCGCAGATCAACGGCTGCGCCTTCTGCCTGATCATGCACACCCGCGATGCCCGCAAGCTCGGCGAGAGCGACGATCGCATGCACCTGCTCGATGCCTGGCGCGAGGCGCCGGTTTTCACCGCGCGCGAACGCGCGGCCCTGGCCTGGACCGAAGCGTTGACGCTGGTGTCGAAAAGCCACGTGCCCGACGACGTCTATGCCGAGGTGCGGCGGCATTTTTCCGAGAAGGAAATCGTCGACCTCACCGCCGCGGTGGTGGCCATCAACAGCTGGAACCGGATTGCGATTGCATTCCGCACGCCGCCGCAGGTCGCCAGCGCGAAAGCGGCGGCTTAGTGCATGATCCCGAAAAGCTTGTCCTCGCCTTGATCGGGGATGGGAACCGGTTTTCGGAAAAGATCATGCGCAAGAGAACTTAGCCGATCCGCTTCAAGCCCTTGGCGTATTGCTGCGAGCGCCGCACATAAATGTCGGCGCCGCCGCGGATCATTTCGATCAGTTTGTCGTCGATGGTGCGGATCGCGCGCGCGGGCGATCCGACGATCAGCGAATTGTCGGGAAAGCTCTTGCCTTCGGTCACCACGCTGCCGGCGCCGACCAGCGAATTCTTGCCGATCTTGACGCCGTTGAGCATGATCGCGCCCATCCCGATCAGGCTGTTATCGCCAACGGTGCAGCCGTGCATGATGACGTTGTGGCCGATCACGCAATTGCTGCCGATCACCATCGGAAAACCGGGATCGGTATGCAGCGTGGAGTTGTCCTGGATCTGCGAGCGCTCGCCCAGCTCGATCCATTCGTTGTCGCCGCGCAGCACGGCGCCGAACCAGACGCTCGAATTGCGCTTGAGCCGCACGCGGCCGATCAGCGTCGCGGTCTCCGCGACCCAGTAGTCGCCCTCGCCGGGAAATTCCGGCGCCTGTCCGTCGAGTTCATAGATCGGCATTCGCGTCTCTCTCCTGATGAGACGCACCATCGCAATCAAAAAGGAAAATTGGAAGTGGCTAAGCCACCAGCAGGCCGCAGGCCTGCAATGTCGTCACCAGCACCAGACCCGACATCAGGCTCCAGAAGCCGGCGATCAGGGTGGCCAGAAACACGAATTCGAAGCGGCGGCCTTCCTGGCGGCGGCCGAGCAGCGTGTTGCGCATGATCAGGAACGGCGCCGCAAAGATCAGCAGCGGCACCGCCGCGAAGGTCGACGGGCTGGGGCCGGCACTGAGCAGGCCGAAGGTCGGCAGGCGGCTGGTGGCGAGCTGGTAGGCCGAACTGCACAGGCCCGCCATGGCAAAGCCGAGGGCAAGGGCCAGCACATTATGTACGGATTCCGGGGACATTTCAGCCTCAACGCAATACAGGACCCCATGTTTCGCAAAGCCGGCGTGGCCACGCCAGTCAATCCTTAACAAATGGTAAACGCGCCAAACCGGGGCTGCCCGGGCCGCCGTGGCATAATCAGATTCGATTCGTTCGAGGACCCGGCATGGCCAATGTCGCGCACGCAGCCCGCCACCGGCCCGACACCGGCGTCACGCCGGACGTAGCCCGCTTGCCGCCCCGCTCCTGCTGTTCGCCGTCGCTGTGCTGACGGCGGTCGCTTACGTGGCCTATGTGCTGTGGCCGCGCTGGCCGGACTCGCCGGTCACGCTCGATGCGCCGTCGCTGCCGATCATCGTGGCGGGCGTCACCTTCAACATCGAGCCGGCGGCGATCCGCATCCCGGTGCAACGCCGCCCGGGCACGCAGGAGCGCGTCGATCTCGCCTATCTCTGGCCGTCACTGACGCCGCCCGATCCCGCGCTCAAGCCGACGGTGGGCGCGCCGGTCGATCCCAATCAGCGTTTGTTCGTCACCATCGCATCAGGCGACGACACGCTGCCGCTGCTCGAACGCGTGCAGACGATCTATCCGCGCTATCTGGCGCCGGAGCCGACCGCCGGGCCGGACGGGCTCACGCTGCGCGGCTTCCGCGACGGCACGCCCTACCAAGGCGAGGAGCTGGTGTTCGAGCAGGCGGCGCCCGAGCATTTCCTGGCGCGCTGCTCGCGCAAGGGCGTCACCAATTCCGGCACATGTCTGCTGGAGCGGCGGATCGGCAAGGCCGACATCACGCTGCGGTTTCCGCGCGACTGGTTGAGCGATTGGAAAGGCGTCGCCGACGGCATCGACCGGCTGATCGCGCGGCTGCATCCAAGCAGCTAGATACCTGAATCGACCAGATCGACATCCAAAATCGGCAATTCGAAAATATACGACTTGCGGCCCTTTTCGACTTCGACGAACAGCACGCCGAGAAATTCCTCGCCGATATAAACTTCCAGCGAATCCGTTTTCTTCGGGCGCACCACGACGCGAATGTTCTCGTTGTCGAACTTGCGCCGCAGATAGGCATTGAGCGTCGGCACCGGCTGGATGCTGGGATCGTTGCCGACCTGGATGACCATGCGGAAATTGAACGAGCGGTCGCCGTCCTCGTCGTCGAGGGTCAATTCGCCGAGATCGTCCTCGCCGACGAAGACCTCGGCGGTATCGCCCGTCCTCGGCACCACGCGGATTAGCGCGTTGCCGAACAGCTTCTTGAGATAGGCGTCGAGCTTTCTGACTTCCGCAACGTCCACCGGACCGCTCCTCGTTGTATGCGAAGTCTAGTTGCCCGATTGAACGGACCGGCGCAAGCGCTGCCGCACTCGAATCAACCGTCGAGCATGATGCCGTAAAGCATCTGATCCATGGCGCGCGACGGCTCGGGGCAGCCGGCCTCGCCGACCACCTTGGCCGGCACGCCGGCGACGGTGACGTTGTTCGGCACCGCCTTGATGACCACCGAGCCGGCAGCGATGCGCGCGCAATGGCCGATCTCGATATTGCCGAGGATCTTGGCGCCGGCGCCGATCATCACGCCGTGGCGGATTTTCGGATGGCGGTCCTCGTGCTCCTTGCCGGTGCCGCCGAGCGTGACGTCATGCAGGATCGAGACGTCGTCCTCGATCACCGCGGTCTCGCCGACCACCAGCCCGGTGGCGTGGTCGAGGAAGATGCCGCGGCCGATTTTCGCCGCCGGATTGATGTCGCACTGGAACACCGCCGACGAACGGCTTTGCAGATAGAGCGCGAAATCCTTGCGGCCCTTGCCGTAGAGCCAATGCGCCAGGCGATGCGTCTGGATGGCGTGGAAGCCTTTGTAATAGAGCACCGGCTCGATGAAGCGGCTGGTCGCCGGATCGCGGTCGAAGGTGGCGACGATGTCGGCGCGGAAGATTTCGCCGAGCGCGGGCTGATCGTCCAGCGCGTCGCCATAGGCCTGGCGGATCAGGTCGCCCGAGATGTCGCCATTGCCGAGCCGCTCGCTGACGCGGTGGATGACCGCGGTTTCCAGCGAGTCGTGATGCAGGACGTTCTCATAGATGAAGGTGGCGAGTTCCGGCTCGCGGCGCGCGATATCCTCCGCCTCACCGCGGATGCGCGCCCACACCGGATCGACCTTGTCGAGGGCCTTGGCAGGCCGCGTCTGAAACTGAGCCATGGAACGATTCTCCAGCGCCTCTCGAACCCCTAGATGGGTCTTTTATCACATTTTTGGAGGGGCCAAGAGGGGCATGAAAAGCCTTCGGCGCATGGCTCATGCGCGTTGGTTAAGGAAGTCGAGCACGCCCGCCTTGAACACCTTGTCGCCGACCGCCAGCATGTGGTCGCGGTTCGGGATGTCGAGCGCGCGCGCGCCCGGAATCAGGGCGGCTAATTTTTGAGCGCTGCCCGCGACATCATCATTGGTGCCGACCGCGACCAGCGTCGGGGTGCGAATGCCGGCCACCTGCGTACGGCTCAAGGTTTGGCGCGGGCGGCGCATGCAGGCGGCGAGCGCCTTGAGGTCCGACTTGGTTTGTTCGGCGAAACTGCGGAATGCACGGCCGACCGGATGAACGACATCGGCGAGCGAGGGCGCCTCCAACGCCGCGACGATGATATGCGCCAAATCGCCGCTATGGCCTTCGACCAGATTGATGCCGAGGCCGCCGAGAATCGCCGAACGCAAACGCGCGGGATGGTTCACGCTGAGGAACGCGGTAATTCGCGCGCCCATCGAATAGCCCATGACGTCGGCGCGGCCGATCCGAAGATGGTCGAGCAGCGCCCGCACGTCGTCCGCCATCAGGGCCATCTGGTAATCGGCTGGAGTCGTACAACTTGCTGGAAGCGCCGTGCCCGCGATTGTCGAACGCGATCGCGCGCCGGCCGGCGCCGGTGAGCGTCTTGACCCAGCCCGGATTGACCCAGTTGACCTCCTTGGTGGAGGCAAAGCCGTGCACCAGCACGATCGGCTCGCCCGCCCCTTCGTCCAGATAGGCGATCTCGACCTCGCCGTTCTTGAAACTTTCCATGGTGAAGTTCTAGCCGTGCCCGTTCGAAGCGGCAAAATACCACCGGCGGACCTGCGTCTTGGGGATAACCCGAAGCCGCTTCCGAGACCCTAGGCATCGCGCGGCGACCTCGCTATGGTGCCGCCGAATTCGCCACCGTTTCGGCAACATAAGGGTTTCCCATGGCGGAGCACGTCGTCCCTCATTTTCACAACGATCCGGGCGTGCCGGTGATCGAGATCGGCGCCAAGGAATTCATGTGCGTGGGCGCCACGCCCCCGTACGATCATCCGCACGTGTTCCTCGACATGGGCGAGGCTAACGAGATCATCTGCCCCTATTGCTCGACGCTGTACCGGTTCGACCCCAAGCTCGATCCGCATTCGGCGTGGCCCGCGGAATGCGCTTTGGCAGTTTCCGCCGCCGCCTGATCCAAAATTGGAGCTTTAAGTCTTGGCGTCCGCGCGTCATGTCATCGTCGCCGGCGCCGGCATCGCGGGGCTGACGGCGGCGCTGGCGCTGGCGCGCACCGGCTTGCGCACGACCGTGCTCGAACAGGCCGCCAAGCTGGAAGAAACCGGTGCCGGAATTCAACTCGGGCCCAATACCACCCGCGCGCTGATCGCGCTCGGCTTGCGCGACCGGCTGGCGCCATCGGTGGTCGCGCCGCAGGCGATCCGCGTGATGGCCGGCGGCTCGGGCCGCGAGATCGCGCGCATTCCGCTGGGGGCGGATGCCGAGCGCCGCTACGGCGCACCCTATTGGACGATCCATCGCGGCGACCTGCAGGCGGCGCTCGCCGACGCCGCGCAGGCGACGCAAGACATCGCGCTCAAGCTCGCCACCCGCGTCGAGGATTTCGCGACCCACGTCAACGGCATCACCGTGCAGGCGCGCACCGGCCAGACGCGTCGTGGAAGACCACGGCCTCGCGCTGATCGGCGCCGACGGCGTGTGGTCGACACTGTACGCGCGCATGCGCGGCAGCAGTCCGCCAACGTTCCGCCACCGTACCGCTTGGCGCACGCTGGTGCCTGCCGATGCGGTGCCGGAGGAATTCCGCCAGCCGCTGGTGCATCTCTGGCTCGGGCTCGACGCGCATCTTGTGCATTATCCGGTGAAGGCCGGCCGCCTCATCAACATCGTCGGCATCGTGCACGACGAATGGAAAGAGATTGGCTGGTCGGCCGCCGGCGACCGTGCGGAAATCCTGCGCCATTTCGCGCGCTTCGCCTGGGCCGATACGGCGCGCGCGCTGATCGCGGTCCCCGACCAATGGCTGAAATGGGCGCTCTTCGACCGCAACGAGCCGTTTCGCGGCGGTACCGGCCCGGTGACGCTGATCGGGGACGCCGCCCACCCGATGCTGCCGTTTCTCGCGCAAGGCGCCGGCATGGCGATCGAGGACGCCGCCGTCGTCGCCGACATGCTGCGGAAATATCGCGACGATCCGTCCGACGCGCTGCGCGCTTATGAGGGCGCCCGCTGGCATCGCACCGCGCGCGCCCAACAGATGTCCCGCCGCCAGGGCCGCATCTATGGGCTGAGCGGCCCGCAGGCTTTGGTCCGCAATCTCGCCATGCGCGCGATGGGCGGAGAAAAACTGCTCAGCCGTTACGATTGGCTCTATAGTTGGCAGCCGCCTGAGCGATTTAAAAGCGCGAGCTGATGACAATGCTTTTTCCCTCCACCATTGCCGGCAGCCTTCCGAAGCCGTCCTGGCTCGCCGAACCCAACAAGCTGTGGCCGCAATGGCGCCTGCAAGGCGACGACCTCGTTCAGGGCAAGCTCGACGCCACATTGCTCGCGGTGAAACTCCAGGAAGATGCCGGCATCGACATCGTCGGCGACGGCGAAATGTCGCGCCAGCATTTCGTGCACGGCTTCCTGGAATTCGTCGACGGCATCGATTTCGCCCACAAGGTCGAGATGGGCATCCGCGCCGACCGTTACAAAGCCATGGTGCCGGTGGTGCGCGGCAACCTCATGCTCAAGGGCCGCGTGCACAGGGAAGAAGCGCGGCACGCCCGCGCCCATACCAAGCGGCAACTGAAGATCACCCTGCCGGGCCCGATGACGATCTCCGACACCATCGCCGACGCGCACTATGGCGACAAGGTGAAGATGGCGATGGCCTTCGCTGACTTGCTGAACAAGGAGGCACGCGCGCTGCAAGCCGACGGCGTCGACGTCATCCAGTTCGACGAGCCCGCCTTCAACGTGTTCATGGACGAGGTGCCCGGCTGGGGCATCGAGGCGCTGCACCGCGCGATCGACGGCCTCGCCTGCTTGACCGCCGTGCACATCTGCTACGGTTACGGCATCAAGGCCAATATCGACTGGAAGAACGCGCTCGGATCCGAATGGATGCAATACGAAAAGATTTTTCCGGCGCTGGCCAAGAGCCGCATCGGCCAGGTGTCGCTCGAGTGCATCAATTCGCGCGTGCCGTTGAAACTATTGTCGCTGCTCGACGGCAAGGACGTGCTCATCGGCGTCATCGACGTCGCCACCGACGCGGTCGAGACGCCGGAGCGGGTCGCGCAAGTGATCGGCGAGGTGATGAAGTTTGTGCCGAAGCAACGCATCGTCGCCTGCACCAATTGCGGCATGGCGCCGATGCGACGCGACATCGCCGAGGCGAAATTGATTGCGCTGGGCGCGGGAGCGAAGTTGGCGCGCGAAAAATACGCCTAGCGCGCTACCGCCCCGCCCGCCCCATCACGTCCATCAGTTCGGCGACCTTGCGGCGCTGATCGGCCTTGTCGCCGCTCGAAATCGCGTGCGCGACGCAATGCGCGACGTGGCCGCGCAGAATTTCCTCCTCCACCCGGCGTAGCGCGGCGCGCACCGCGCCGATCTGCGTCACGATGTCGATGCAGTAGCGCTCGTCCTCGACCATGCGGGCGAGCCCGCGCACCTGGCCTTCGATGCGGCCGAGCCGCTTGAGCGTTGCCGTCTTGCCGTCCTTGCGCATGCCGTCTATATACCCCCTGGGGGTATCAAAAACAAGAGCCTCCCAATACCACTGCGCAAAGAGCGAGCCGAGAGTTGTCCGCCATGAGCATGACCGCCGAGCACCATCATCATCACGACGCGCCGGTCGCCGGCGGCGTCATCGATCCGGTCTGCGGCATGACGGTCGATCCCAACGCCGGCAAGCCGCACGCCGATTACCAAGGCCAGACCTATCATTTCTGCTGCGCCGGCTGCCGCGGCAAATTCGTCGCCGATCCGCAGAAATATCTTGGGCCACGCGAACCCAAGCCGGTGATCGAGGGCGCGACCTACACCTGCCCGATGCATCCCGAAATCCGCCAGATCGGGCTCGGCGCCTGCCCCATCTGCGGCATGGCGCTGGAGCCCGAGATTGCAACGGCCGGCAGCGGGCCCAATCCCGAACTCGCCGACATGACGCGCCGGTTCTGGATCGGTCTTGTCTTGGCGCTGCCCGTGATGGTGCTGGAAATGGGCAGCCACTTCGTCGGGCCGCACAATTGGGTCGAGCCCACGCTGTCGAATTACATCCAGTTCGCCTTCGCCACGCCGGTGGTGCTGTGGGCGGGCTGGCCGTTCTTGGTGCGTGGCGCGCAATCGCTGGTCACACGCAATCTCAACATGTTCACGCTGATCGGCATGGGCACCGGCGTCGCCTACGTCTACAGCGTGATCGCCACCTTCGCGCCCGGCATTTTCCCCAATGCGTTCCGCGGTCACGGTGGCGCGCCGGCGGTCTATTTCGAAGCCGCCAGCATGATCACCGTTCTGGTGCTGGTCGGCCAGGTGCTCGAACTGCGCGCGCGTGAGGCCACCTCGGGCGCGATCAAGGCTTTGCTCGATCTCGCGCCCAAGACTGCGCGCCGCGTGAAGGACGACGGCAGCGACGAGGAAGTGTCGCTCGACGCCATCGCGGTCGGCGACAAACTGCGTGTGCGCCCCGGCGAGAAGGTGCCGGGCGACGGCGTCGTGCTGGAGGGCCACTCCTCGCTCGACGAATCCATGGTGACTGGCGAATCCATGCCGGTGACCAAGGACAAGGATGCGCGCGTAATCGGCGGCACCATCAACCGCAGCGGCAGTTTCGTGATGCGCGCCGACAAGATCGGCCGCGACACGCTGCTTGCGCAGATCGTGCAGATGGTGGCGAGCGCGCAGCGCAGCCGCGCGCCGATCCAGCGGCTGGCCGACCGGGTCGCCGGCTGGTTCGTGCCGACGGTGATCGCGGTCGCGTTCATCGCATTCGCCACCTGGGCCATGGTCGGACCGGAGCCGCGCTTTGCCTTCGGGCTGGTGGCCGCGGTGAGCGTGCTGATCATCGCCTGCCCCTGCGCGCTCGGCCTCGCCACGCCGATGTCGATCATGGTCGGCGTCGGCCGCGGCGCGCAAGAAGGCGTGCTGATCAAGAACGCCGAGGCGCTCGAGCGCATGGAAGCCGTTGACACGCTGGTGGTGGACAAGACCGGCACGCTCACCGACGGCAAGCCGAAGCTGGTCGCGGTGGTCACGATGCCCGGCTTCGACGAGGCGCAGGTGCTGCGCTTCGCTGCCAGCGCCGAACGCGGCAGCGAACATCCGCTGGCGGCGGCAATTGTTACGGCCGCCGCCGAACGCAAGATCGAACTGGCGCCGGTGCGCGGTTTCAATGCACCCGCAGGCAAGGGCGTGGTCGGCATGGTCGAGGGCAAGCGGCTCGCGCTCGGCAGCGCGGCGTTTCTTGCCGAACTCAACATCGATACCGCCGCGCTCGGCAACAACGCCGAGCGCCTGCGTCAGGACGGCGCCACCGCGATATTCCTTGGCCTGAACGGCAAACTGGCCGGCGTCATCGCCATCGCCGACCCGATCAAAGCCACAACGCCAGCGGCGCTTGCAGCGCTCGTGGCCTCCGGCATCCGCGTCGTGATGCTGACCGGCGACAACCGCACCACCGCGATGGCCGTCGCCAAGCGGCTCGGTATTGCCGAGGTCGAGGCCGAGGTGCTGCCGGAGCAAAAGAGCGCCGTGATCGAGAAGCTCGCGCGCGAAGGCCGCGTGGTCGCCATGGCCGGCGACGGCGTCAACGACGCTCCGGCCTTGGCCGCATCAGCTGTCGGTATCGCCATGGGCACCGGCACCGACGTGGCAATCGAGAGCGCCGGCATCACGCTGCTCAAGGGCGACCTCACCGGCATCGTCAAGGCGCGCGCACTGTCGAAGGCGGTGATGCACAATATTCGGCAAAATCTGTTCTTCGCCTTCATCTACAATTCGGCCGGCGTGCCGATCGCGGCCGGTGTGCTCTATCCGGTGTTCGGGCTGTTGCTGTCGCCGATCATCGCCGCCGCGGCCATGGCGCTGTCGTCGGTCAGCGTCGTCGGCAATGCGTTGCGTCTGCGGCGCGCGGCATTGTAAGGATGCGCATGCATCGCATCCTTCTCGCAGCGAGCGTCGCGGCCTGGGCCGGCGCCGGCCATGCCGCCGAATGGCGCGTGAGCCAAGTCAATATGCCGGCCCGCGTGAACGCGGTCGAAACCATGGCGGGCCAGGTCCGCGTCAATGCCGGCGGGCTCTGGTACGAAATCGCATTTGCCGGAGACACGATCTCGCTCACCTTCATCGACATGCCGCCGCATCCGGCGCGCCCCGAGGGCGCGCTGCCGGACGGCCATATCGCCGACGGCGGCCGCGACATCGCGCATGCCTGGCTTTCCGAACCGACCACCCGCTACGACCACGGCATCCTCGGTGACAAGATCGAAGCGGGTGCCCTGGAGATCGTGGCCCGCGACGGCAAACGCCACACAGTCCGCCTCGGCCGCGATGCCGTGTTCGAGGATCTCAAGCCGCGGCTCGCCGATCTTAATGGCAACGGCCATGACGAGATCATCGTCGTGAAGTCCTATCTCAAACGCGGGTCCAGCCTGGCGGTGATCGGCGAGCGCCGCGGCAAGTATGAGATCGTCGCCGAGACGCCGCCGCTGGGCGCGCCCGATCGCTGGCTCGATCCGGCCGGCATCGCCGATTTCAACGGCGACGGAAAGATCGACATCGCGCTGGTCCGCCAGCCGCATGTGATCGGATCGCTCGAATTGTGGAGTTGGACCGGCGGCGTCTTGCGCAAAATCGCCGAGCTGCCCGACATTGCCAATCACATCGCCGGCACGCGCGCGATCGACATGGCCGCCACGGCCGACTTCGACGGCGACGGCATCGCCGATATCGCCGCGCCCTCGTTCGACCGCAGCCGCCTGCGCATCGTCAGCTTTGCGCCGCAGCCACGCGAGATCGCCAACGTGGCCCTGCCGGCTAAGGCGGTGACCAATCTCGCTTTGGTCGCGGAGGCGTCCGGCCCGCCGGCCATCGCGGTCGGCCTCGCCGACGGATCGCTCGTTGTGATCCGGCGCATCCCGTAATTCGCGCCGCCACCTGCACGCTCAGTATGGTTTGGGATTGCTCGCCGGCACGGCTGGCGTCTCGGCGCCCGGCACAAAATTGCAGTTCTTCTCGATGGCGGCGGCTCGCAAATCCTTCAACGCCCCGCGCGTCGTCTCGTATTCCGGCCCATAGGTGGCGCCGCCGATCAACTGCCCGCCGGCGCTGGTGCCGGCTTTCGCCATCAGCTGTTCCAGTTCTTTCTGGCGCGTCACAAGGCCTTTGGCTGTTCGCTCGATATCGTCGCATTGGAACAGCACGTAATGCCCCGGCGCGACCAGGACGGACGAGAGACTATCGTCCGACACGGCGCAGCCGGCGAGCATGCCCGCCGCAAGCGCCGCGCCGACACATAGCGGAATAGACAAACGTCGATGCATGGTCCGCATGCTAGGCATGACAATAACGGCAAAATGCTGGTGCGGACGCCGGGACTCGAACCCGGACGGGATTACTCCCAAGGGATTTTAAGTCCCTTGCGTCTACCATTCCGCCACGTCCGCGCGTGGACTTTCAGTCACCGCGCCGGCGCGCGGCGGGTGAGCCCACGCGGCGGCGTGTCAAACTATTTCGATAACAACTGGCCCCAAACCGATTCCCAATCCTTGCCGGAAGCATCGACCACGCGGCCGTGCTTCTCGAAGAACTTGTTGGGAATCTGGAACATGGCGGAGGTGCCGCCCTTCGGGCTCCAGGCCACGTGCCGGCTGCCGGCGGGGCGCCAGACGAATTCGCCGGGGCCGACCTCGATGCCGGCGTCGGGGCCTTCCTTGTCCACCAGCGAGCCTTCCAGCACATAAGTCTGCTCGATCAGGACGTGCTCATGGTCCGGCAACACCGCGCCCGGCTCCATTTTCATCAGCATGGTAGCGAGCCCGCTCTTGGGATCGAACAGCAGCGTCTTCATCTCGCAGCCGGGAAACCGCAACTTTTGCCATGGCATGTCCTGCGGGCGCAGATGGCGCGAACGCAGATCATCGACCGGCTTGGCGTCTTGGGTATTCGGCTTGACGTTCATCGCTTTCCTCCCGGACCGACCTCACCCCGCGCGATTAACGCGGAATAATACACCGAAACGATCGCTAGTTGGCCAATTTAATATTGGCTTTCTCCACGATCATGCCGAACTTTTCCGTCTCCAATTCCACAAAGCTCGCATATTCCTTGGCCGTCATCAGCCGCGGCACGATGCCCTGCGCGATCAGCTTGTCGGATATCGAGGGGGTCGTGAGCGCCGTGTTCACGATGTCGTTGAGGCGGTCGACGATCTCCGACGGCGTGCCCGCAGTCGCGAACATGCCAAACCAGTTGAGCAGCTCGTAGCCGGCGAGACCGGGCGCACCTTCGCTCAGCGGCGCGACATCCGGCAATTGCGGCATGCGGTCCTTCGAGGTGACGGCGACCGCGCGCAGCTTGCCGGCGTTGATCAGCGGCAGCACCGCCGCGAGACTTGAGAAGCTCATAGTCACCGCCCCGGTCGCGACGTCGGTCACCGCCGGCGCCGAGCCGCGATACGGCACGTGCAACACGTTAATGCCGGCCATGCTGTTCATGAGTTCGCCCGCCAATTGCTGTGGATTGCCGACGCCGGACGAGGAGAACGACAATTTGCCCGCATTGGCCTTGGCGTAGGCGATCAGTTCCTCCGGATTGTGCACCGGCGTGGTGGTCGCCACGACGACCACGCAGGGCACGATGCCAACCAGCGCCACCGGCGCGAGCTCGCGGCGCGCATCGTAGGTCATCTTGTCCTTGAACAGAAATTGATTGATCGCGACCTCGCCCGAGGCCGCCATCAGCAAGGTGTAGCCGTCAGGGGTCGCCTTCGCGACCGTGTTGCTGGCGATCATCGCGCTGGCGCCGGTGCGGTTCTCGACAATCACCGATTGCCCGAGCGCCGCTTTCATCGGCTCGCTCAGCAGTCGCGCCGAAATATCGACGCCGCCGCCGGCGGCATAGCCGACAATGATGTGGACCGGACGATCGGCGTAGTCCGCCCGCGCCCCAACAGGGTATGCCATGCCGGCCGCCGCCGCGGTGGCCAGAAAGTGTCGTCGTGTCAGCATGGTCTCCTCCCTCGATTTTATTATGTCGTCGTGCGCGCCGCTTTTTGTTTGCGCATCATGCGCTAGTCGCCGCCCTCGCGGAGCGGCGGCTGGAAGGCGAGCCCAGTGTCCCAGGGGAAATAGATCCAGGTGTCTTGCGACACCTCGGTGATGAAGGTGTCGACCAACGGCCGTCCCATCGGCTTGGCATAGACGGTGGCGAAATGCGCGTCCGGCAGCAGATCGCGCACCACGCGCGCGGTCTTGCCGGTGTCGACCAGGTCATCCACGATGAGGACGCCTTTGCCGTGCCCGCGCATCGCGGTCACAACCGGCGAGACGCCTTTGAGCACCTTCAGCTCGCCCTCGTTCTTGTAGTCCTGGTAGCTCGCCACGCACACGGTCTCGATCAGCCGCACGTTCAATTCGCGCGCCACAATCGCCGCCGGCACCAGCCCGCCGCGCGTGATGGCGACGACCGCGTCGAACGGCCCGGCCGCGTGCAGCCGCCAGGCCAGCGCACGCGAGTCGCGGTGGAACTGGTCCCAGGAGACGGGGAAGATTTTATCCGGATGCGGAAGGTTGGTGGCTTGCGGCTTCGGCATGACTGTTGGCTCGTCAGCGCGCCGCGGCGGCCAGTTGCGACTTCACTTTCTTCAGCATGTCCTCGACCGCACCTTTCACCAATTGCAATCGTTGCGGATCGCGCGAGCGCACTACGATATTGGTGTTGGGCCCGAGCTTCTCGTCAAAGAACGGATAGCTGCCGATGATGGAGTCCGGATTGGCCTTGGCGATGGCGCCCAATTCGGTGCCGACGTCGCCTTCTTTGGCGTCGGCGCGGATGGTTTCCGACAACAGCTTGGCGCCGGTTTTCAGTTTCGGCGCCACGTCGTCGACCATCGCCTGCATGATCGACGGCACGCCCGCCATCACGATCACGTTCTCGATCCAGAAGCCGGGCGCGCCCGACACCTTGTTCTTCACCAGCGCCGCGCCGTGCGGAATGCGAGCCATGCGCAGCCGCGCCTCGTTGAGTTCGCCGCCGATCTTGGCCATGCGCTCCTTCAGGATCGCGACCGCTTCCGGGTGATGATCGATCGGCACGCCGAACGCCTTCGCCACGCATTCGGCCGTGATGTCGTCATGGGTCGGCCCGATGCCGCCGGTGGTGAAAACGTAGGTGTAACGCGCGCGCAGCGTGTTGACCGCCTCGACGATCGCCGTCTCGTCATCGGAGATCACGCGCACTTCCTTGAGGTCGATCCCGATGGCGGTGAGATAGTCGGCGATGAAGCCGATGTTCTTGTCCTTGGTGCGGCCCGACAGGATCTCGTCGCCGATGACCAGCACTGCCGCAGTAACGATTTCTGGGTTAGCATTCATGACGGTCACGGCATCCTTTCAGGCCCAGCCGAACACCTAGCGTGGCCCTGTCAGCCACTCAAGTTGCGTCGAGCCCGTGACAGGCCGCGACAAGTCACTGCTGGCGCCGCTTTTCGCCTATAATTTAGGCAGAAACAGACAGCCTCGGCTCGTGCAAATACGTGTTTTTCTGGGGTTTTTCTTGGCCTGAAGCTTGCAGATCAAGAACCGGGAGTGGCGGCCGCCCGCATCCCGTGCAGGAAAGGGCACAAGTCGGGCGGTCGAGCGTTCCTCGCGAGCGGCCGAGTGCTGGGGGTCGGAGATGGTTGTCGCTTTCGATGAGATGAAAGGAGCCGACGGTGGCGTGCGCCCGGCCTATGGCGAACTGTCGCGCTGGCTCGGCGAGGTGCCGCCCGACGTGCTCGACTATCGACGGCGCGAAGCCGAGCTGTTGTTCCGCCGTATCGGCATCACCTTCGCGGTCTATGGCGAAGCCGAAGCGCAGGAGCGGTTGATCCCGTTCGACGTTATCCCGCGCATCATGTCCGGGGCCGAATGGCGGCTCCTGGAAAAAGGCCTCATCCAACGGGTCAAGGCGCTCAATCTGTTCCTCAAGGACGTCTATGGCGCGCGCGAGATCCTGCGCGCCGGCGTGGTGCCCGACGATCTGGTGTTCCGCAATCCGGCGTTTCGCCCGGAGATGAGCGGACAGAGCGTGCCCTTCAACATCTACATCCACATCGCCGGCATCGACATCGTGCGCGTGGACGCCGACACCTTCTACGTGCTCGAGGACAATGCGCGCACGCCCTCCGGCGTCTCCTACATGCTGGAGAACCGCGAGATCATGATGCGGCTGTTCCCGGAACTGTTCGCGCGCCACCGCATCGCGCCGGTGGAGAATTATCCGGACCAGCTGCTTGCCACCCTCAAATCGGTGGCGCCGTCGCGCATCGCGCGCGACCCCACCGTGGTGCTGCTCACGCCCGGCGTCTACAACTCGGCCTATTACGAGCACTCATTCCTCGCCGACAAGCTCGGCGTCGAACTGGTCGAAGGCCGCGACCTGTTCGTGAAGGACGAGATCGTCTACATGCGCACCACGCAGGGTCCGCGTCAGGTGGACGTGATCTATCGGCGCATCGACGATGACTTCATCGATCCGCTTACCTTCCGTCCCGACAGCGCGCTCGGCGTGGCCGGGCTGATGTCGGCCTACCAGGCCGGCAATGTGACGATGGCCAACGCGGTCGGCACCGGCATCTCCGACGACAAGGCGGTCTACAGCTTCATGCCGGCGATCGTGAAATTCTATCTCGGCGAGGAACCGCTGCTGAAGAACGTGCCGACCTGGCGCTGCCGCGAGCCCGAGCATCTCGCGTACGTGCTTGATCATCTGCACGAGCTGGTGGTCAAGGAAGTGCACGGCTCCGGCGGGTACGGCATGCTGATCGGGCCGTCGGCGAGCAAAGTCGCAATCGAGCAGTTCCGCGCCAAGCTCAAGACCGCGCCGAAGAATTTCATCGCGCAGCCGACGCTGGCGCTGTCCACCTGCCCCACTTGCGTCGAGCAAGGCGTGGCGCCGCGCCATGTCGACCTGCGTCCGTTCGTGCTCACCGGCAGCAACGGAACCCGCATCGTGCCCGGCGGCTTGACGCGGGTCGCCATGAAAGAGGGCTCGCTGGTGGTCAATTCCAGCCAGGGCGGCGGCACCAAGGACACCTGGGTATTGGACGGCTAGACATGCTCTCGCGCACCGCCGATAACCTGTATTGGCTTTCGCGCTATGTGGAGCGCGCGGAATATCTCGCGCGCATTCTCGACGCCACCCAGCGGCTCTCCGCGCTGCCGCTCGCCTATGTCGGCTCCAGCAACGAATGGGAATCCGCGGTGCTTACCGCCGGCTGCGCCACCGCCTTTTTCAAGCAATACGACGAGGCCAACGAGGAAAACGTCACCGACTTTCTCGCCTTCTCCACGGCCAATTCGTCGTCGATCCGCAATTGCTTCGAGCTCGCGCGCAGCAATGCCCGCGCGGTGCGCACCGCGCTGACCATGGAAATGTGGGACGCCATCAACGGCACCTGGCTCGAGCTCAAGCGCTACGGCAACGGCCCGACCTCGCGCGAGGAATTCTCCCGCTTCCTGCGCTGGGTGCAGGAATCCTCGCTGCGCTACGACGGCTCCGCCTACCGCACCATGCTGCGCAACGACGCCTACTGGTTCTCCCGCCTCGGCGTCTATCTCGAGCGCGCCGACAACACCGCGCGAATTCTTGACGTGAAATACCATCTGCTGCTGCCGGACAACGAACGCGTCGGCGGCCCGCTCGACTATTTCCAGTGGGCAGCGATCCTGCGCTCGGTGTCGGCACTCACCGCCTACCACTGGGTCTATCGCGAAAGCCTGCAGCCCTGGCTGGTGGCCGATCTGCTGATCCTGAAGGAGGAGATGCCGCGCTCGCTCGCCTCCTGCTACGAGGCGATCGTGCGCAATCTCGATTCGATCAGCGGCGCCTATGGCCGTCAGGGTCCCGCCCAGCGCCAGGCCCGCGGCATGCGCGCCCGCCTGCAGAACAGCCGCATGGACGGCATCTTCCAGCGCGGCTTGCACGAATACATCGGCGAATTCATCACCGAGAACAACCGGATGGGCGCCGCCATCACCGAACAATTCCTGATATGAGCCGGCACGGGACGTTTATCTTGCGCATGGTGTTGTCCGAAAACCGGTTCCCACCTTTCGGGATCATGCGCTAGCCTGTGCTAGAACGTCACCGGTAAAATTGGCCCCTGAGATCGCATGCGAATTCGCATCTCCCACGCGACGACTTATCGCTACGACACGCCGCCCACCAGCGTGATCCAGATGCTCCGGCTCACCCCGCGCAATCACGACGGGCAATATGTGGTGAACTGGCGCATCGATCTGTCGGAAGATTGTCTGCTGCACCAGCACGAGGACGCCTTCGGCAATATCAGCCATTTCTTCACCGCCGAGGGGCCGTTTCGCGAACTGTCGATCGTGGTCGAAGGCGAGGTCGATACGCACGATACCAAAAGCGTGGTCAGCGGCGCGGTCGAGCGCTTCCCGCCTGGACTGTTTTTGCGCGAGACCGCACTCACGCAGCCCGACGCCGCCATCATCGACTTCGCCGACAGCGCGCGCGCCGCCGCCGGGTCCGATCCGCTGACGCTGCTGCACGGTCTGATGAATGCGCTCAATCGCGAGATGAAATTCGACACCGATCCGACCCATAGCGCGACCACGGCGGCGGAAGCCTTCACGCTGCGCCGCGGCGTCTGCCAGGATCTCACCCATATCTTCATCGCGGCGGCGCGCCAGCTCGGAATCCCGGCCCGCTATGTCGGCGGCCATTTCTACCGCGTCGATGGCGTGACGGCGCAGGACGCCGGCCACGCCTGGGTCGAAGCCTATATCGAGCACCTCGGGTGGGTCGGCTTCGATCCGACCAACGGGATCGGCATCACCGAAGCCCATGTGCGGGTGGCGATCGGCCTGGATTACCTCGGCGCGGCGCCGGTGCGCGGCACGCGCTTCGGTGGCAGCGGCGAAACCCTCAAAGTGGCGGTGAATGTCGCCCAAGCGCGCCAGCAGGCGCAAAACTGACATGCCGCATAATCTTGTTCGAAAACCAATCGCGTGCATCGGGATCGGGTGCTGTGACGTTGCCGGACATGGGCCCCGTCGCTATAACCTTGCCGCCGGGTTCACGGATGAAGAAGTCGGATCACATGACATATTGCTGCGGAATTCTGGTGCGTGACGGGCTGGTGATGATCGCCGATACCCGCACCAATGCCGGCCTCGATAACGTCTCGACCTTCCGCAAGCTGCACGTCTATACGGAGCCGGGCGAACGCATCATGGCGATCGCCTCCTCCGGCAATCTGTCGCTCAGCCAATCGGTCCGCTCGATCCTCACCGAGGGCGTCGAAAATCCGGAAACCGGCGAGCGCGAGACCTTGATGAATTCGCCGACCATGTTCCAGGCCGCGCAGCGCATCGGCCGCACCATCCGCAACATCCAGAACGCCGAAGGCAAGGCGCTGGAGGCCGCCGAGATCGACCACGACGTCGCCTTCCTGTTCGGCGGCCAGATCAAGGGCGGCCGGTTGCGCCTGTTCATGATCTATTCGGCCGGAAATTTCATCGAATGCACGACCGACACGCCCTATCTGCAGATCGGCGAGCATAAATACGGCAAGCCGGTGCTCGACCGCGCCATCAGCTTCGATACCGACGTTTATGACGGGCTCAAGATCGGGCTGATCTCCATGGATTCCACCATGCGCTCCAATCTCGGGGTCGGCCTGCCGATCGACATTCTGGTGGTACGCCGGGATACTTACAACTCCTGAGGTGAATTACCGCATCGAGCCGGGCGAACCCTATTTCCAGGACCTGCGCGAGCGCTGGTCCACCGCGCTGCGCGCCGCCCATATCGCGATCCCGCGCCCGCCCTATGGCAGTTCCGTCTGAAGTTCCCGGCGCGCAGATCCCGGAAAGTGGGAACCGGTTTTCGGAAAAGATCATGCGCAAGCAAAATGTTAGGGACAGGACTGAGTGAGGCTGAGGGGTTCACGCTCTTGCCTTTTACCTTCGGTTAATAGCGCCGCGCGAAATTGCGGTATCCGGCGGCGAAACCGGCCCCGGCCGGCGCCAAAACGAAAGCGAAAAGCAAGCTTTCGACCGTAGGTTCCGCCCCTAAAAGTCGAATGGGTAGGACGGTTTAAGGGGCTCAAACGTGCCGGCTGTCGCTCACCCGCGCGCATCCGAGGAGCGCTACACGAGTTGGGATCGCGCGCGCTTGAGCGTCGTGGTCCCGATCGGCGTCATCGTGGCCGTGGCGATCGTCTGCATCGTCGTCGCCGTGCTGTCCTCCGCCCAGCGCGCCGACGAGGTCGCGGTGCAGCATGAGAAGCTGTTGTTCTCCCGCGCGTTGACCAGCTACGGCGAGCGCGTGCTGCGCGAAGTCAAGAGCGTCGCGGCCTCCGACCGGGCGATCCAGAACATTCGCGTCAAATACGATCCCGACTGGGTGAAGCAGCGCGTCGGGCGCTGGCTGAAAACCTACTTCGATCACGATCACGTCTTTGTCTTCGACGGCAGCGACAAACCCGATCTATCCGCAGATCGACCGCCATGCGCTCGACTCGTCCTGGTTCGAGGCGGCGCTGCCCGATTTGCAGTCGGTCCTCGACTACATGCGCGGGCGCAACCCGGACCTGCATGGCGCGCTCCGCCTCACCGAACCGAGCGCGCCGGAAGACGGCCCGCATTCGCAGGTCGCGGTGATCCGCAACCTGGCGGGCCGGCCCGCGGTCATTGCCGCGGTCGCGGTCGGGCCGGTCGATGCAATCCCCGCCGCGCGCGACAACGCGGCGCCGATCATCATGTCGGTGAAATTCATCGACAGCGAAGCGCTCGCCGGCATCGCCGCGCAATTGCGGCTGACCACCTGCGCAAGCTCGACGACGAGCCGGCGCCGCCCACCGACTTGACCTACGAGCTCGATGGACCGCAAGGCAAATCGATCGCGCGCTTCGCCTGGACGCCGAAGCAGCCCGGCGCCGAGATCGTCAACAGCGTCATTCCCTTCATCGCCGTCGCGCTCGCCGGCTTCGCGCTGCTTGCCGCTTTCGTGCTGCGCTACATGCGCCGCACCGCCGCCGCGATCGCCGCCGGCGAAACGCGGCTGCGTCATCTCGCCATGCACGATCCGCTCTGCGGCCTGCCCAACCGCATCTTCTTCAGCGAGCGGCTGGAGGCGGTGATCGACGAGGTGCGCGCCGGCTCGTCGCCGGCCGCGGTGTTCTATATCGACCTCGACCATTTCAAGGACGTCAACGACACGCTCGGCCATCCGGTCGGCGACGAACTGATCCGCAATGTCACGCTGCGGCTGTCGCACGCGCTGCGCGGCGACGACCTGGTGGCGCGGCTCGGCGGCGACGAGTTCGCGGTGATTTCCTCGATCGGCGACGACGGCGCCAAGATGATGGCGGTTGCGCAGCGCATCATCGCCACGATCTGCGCGCCCTATGCGATCAACCAGCAGAACATCGTGATCGGCGCCTCGATCGGCATCGCGGTGATCGACCGCAAATGCGGCGGCGCCGCCGACATCATGCGCTATGCCGACATGGCGCTCTACCGCGCCAAGAACGAGGGCCGCAACCGCGCCTGCATCTACGATGCGGCGATGGATGCGGATCTGTCCAACCGCAAGCTCCTGGAAGGCGACCTGCGCGAGGCGATCGAGAACAATCAGCTCCGGGTGCTGTACCAGCCGATCGTCAACAAGAGCGGCGAGACCGTGGTCGGCGTCGAGGCGCTCTGCCGCTGGACGCACCCGACGCGCGGCGAAATTCCGCCCACCGAATTCATCGCCGTCGCCGAGCACAGCGGCTTGATCATCGAGCTCGGCGCCTGGGTGCTGCGCCAGGCTTGCCTCGACGGCAAGGCCTGGCCGGGCCTTACCGTCTCGGTCAACGTGTCGCCGCTGCAATTCCGCCGCACCGATTTCTTCGACACCGTGCAGCGCACCTTGAGCGAAACCGAGTTCGATCCGACCCGGCTCGAGATCGAGCTCACCGAAAGCGTGCTGCTCGGCAATGCGGATACCGCGGAAGCCGGCATGTTGCGGCTGAAGGCGCTCGGCGTGCGGCTCGCGCTCGACGATTTCGGCACCGGCTATTCCAGCTTGCTCTATCTGCGCCGCCTGCCGTTCGACAAGCTCAAGATCGACCGCAGCTTCGTGCTGAGCATCGAAAAAGCCGCCGATGCCGCCGCCATCGTGCACGCGGTGGTGAGCCTCGGCCGCGGCCTCGGCATGAAGGTGACGGCGGAAGGCGTGGAGACCGCCGACCAGCAGCTGTTCCTGCGCGCGGCCGGCGTACATTTCATGCAGGGCTACCGTTTCGGCAAGGCGGTGACCGCCGCCGAGATCACCGCGCGGCTGCAATCGCCGGGCGCGTTCCAAGCCGATCGACGTGCCGCAGGCGCTGGCGGGCTAATCCACTTCGGTACCCAGTATCTGCGACTCCCTCGATTCCCGCTTACGCGGGAATGAGCGGCGTGATATTGCGGTCGCAACGATAAACGCGCCAGGGAGAAAAGCCGATGACTGCGTCCGCGAAAATCGCGCTGGTGACCGGGGCCGGAACCGGAGTCGGCCGCGCGGTGGCGATCGCCTTGGCGAAAGCCGGCTACAGCCTGGTGCTGGCCGGCCGGCGCAAGGAAATGCTCGACAAGGTATCGGGCGAGATCAATGCGGTCGGCGCGCAGGCGCTCGCCGTGCCGACCGACGTGTCGAAGCGCGAGTCGATCCTGGCGCTGTTTGCGACCGTGAAATCGAGCTTCGGCCGGCTCGACGTGCTGTTCAACAATGCCGGCATCGGCGCCCCGGCCATGCCGCTCGAGGACCTGCCCTACGAGACCTGGACCAACGTGGTGGCCACCAATCTGACCGGCATGTTCCTGTGCACGCAGGAAGCCATCAAGATCATGAAGGCGCAGAACCCGCGCGGCGGCCGCATCATCAACAACGGCTCGATCTCGGCGCACGCGCCGCGGCCTTTTTCGGTCGCCTATACTTCGACCAAGCACGCGGTCACCGGGCTGACCAAATCGACCTCGCTCGATTGCCGGCAATACGACATCTGCTGCGGGCAGGTCGACATCGGCAATGCGGCGACGCCGCTGACCGAGCGCATGGTGCAGGGCGAGGGCGTGCTGCAGCCGGACGGCCGCAAGATGATCGAGCCGCGCATGGACGCCGAGCATGTCGGCAACGCGGTGGTCTACATGGCGAGCCTGCCGCTCGACAGCAACGTGCTGTTCATGACCGTAATGGCGACCAAGATGCCGTTCGTCGGGCGGGGCTAAGCACCAACAGATGATGGCCCAGCTCGAACACTGGCACGACTTCTATCTGCTGGTGCGGGACCGCTGGCGCAACCCTGCTCGCGCTGCTGTTCGTCGCGGTGTCGCTCGGCACCGGCTTTCTGACCGAGGACCATGCGGCTCCGACCCGTGCCTTCTACAGTCCGGTGGTGATTCATTTCACCAGCGTGTTCTTCATCTCGGCCATCGCCCTCGTTCCGACGCATCGCACCATAGTCTTCGCCGCGTTGATCGGCGCCACGGCCTTGATCGGCACCCTGGTGTCCGCCGTCGTTACCGTTCAGTTGGTACGCCGGAACTGGACCCAATATTTGGAGGACTATCTGGCTTACGGCCTGCTGCCCGCGATCGGCTACCTCATCCTCGCCGCCGCCGCGGTGATGATATTCACTGAAACGGACTACGCGTTTGACGTCCTCGCTGGCGGGCTGCTGCTGCTGTTGATCGTCAATATCCGAAATGTTTGGGATCTCATGCTGTCGATGGTGCGGCGCCAAGCTGCGCGCGCCAAGCGGAAGCCCTAGTCGAGCGCCGTCACCTCGGGCCTTCACGCCGGTTTTCACATTGCCCAGCACCTTCGCGCCGCCGAGCGCCTTGGCGAATACGTTGCACAGGCTGGCGAGCCTGCCGCTCGGCACCAATGCGCTGTTCATGACGGTGATGGCGAACAAAATGCCGGTCGTCGGACGCGACTGACCGCAGCGTACACCGGGCTGCACGACTATCGCTTTTTCTTCTTTTTCTTCCTGTAAATCTTCTTCCCGTAAATCGCGTTCCAGTTATCCTTATAAGCTTGGGACACTGGTTTTTGGCCCTCGCCCCGGCTATAGCTTTTCGGCGCAGCGGCAGCGGCCTCGCCGATTTCAGCCTTGGCTGGGTCTGCGCCGGAAAGGGTCTTGTCCTTCGGCGTGGCCTCGTCTTTCTTCTTTGCAGCGGCCTCGGCTTTTGGCGGCGGGCTCGTTTTGGTTTTCTTATCGTCCTTGGCCATCGTCTATCCTAACACTGACGTGTCTGATCAACCCGCCACCGAATATCCATACTATTTGACGGCCGTCACCTCGACCTTCGCCCCCGTCTTCACCTTGCCCAGCGCCTTCACATTGCCAAGCGCCTTGGCGAACACGTTGCAGGGGCTGGCCAGCCGCGTCTCGTTGCCCTTGGAGATCGGCGTGCGGCCGAAGCCGATGGCGATGGCGGGGCCTTGCGGCCAATAGGCGATCTCGCCCGGCACGATCACCGCGCGCGCATCGCTTTCGCGCGCGACCTCCACCGGCACGTCGAAATAGACCTCCTCGCCCCAGGTCAGCACCGACGACGAGATCGGCAGCGCCGCCGCGATGGTCTTGGCGGTCGGCGTATCGAGCAATTCGGCATCGAGCGTGAGCGCCCGAAATCGAAGCGGATGCGGGCCATGGCGCTCTCCCGTTGTTGCCTCGGCCCCGGCAATTGCGCATTTTGATGAAGCGGCCGGGCTTGGCAAGCCAAGGCCCGGCACTTAACCACCGCCGTCGGCGGTTTGTGCGTGGCAGCGTCACGCTGTATCATCGGCGAGACACCAAAACAAAACTCGACCGAAAAATTATCCTCGCTCGTCGGGGTGGATTTATTATGCTGCGTCCTGCTCGTCGAGGGCGTCATCTAGAGGCGTCTTGATGATGGAGCAGGATGCGGCGCCCGCGGGCGTGCGTCGCAAGCACGCACTCGGGAGGCGTCGGGGCTCCGCCCGACGGGCACTGACGACGGCCGCGCGGCGGGTGAAGGCTCGGCGCTCGAGGGTCGGGCGAGCCAATGCCCGTCAGGAAGCGCGGCCCGGCGCCGTAAGGACGCCGCGATGGCGCGCCGAGAGGCGCCACGCACTGGCAACGGTGCGTGACACAGTGACAATGACGCGCCGCTTGGCGCGCCATCTCCCTCATTTTCGAGGGGGACGGAAGGGGACTACGGCGTACCCGGCGCCGCAAAGAATACGGGCGGCGGAGCTATGCTCGGCTGTCGTCTCGGCCGAGCGAAACGAGAGCTGGGAGCTAATGCAGCCGGAACTCGCCGTTGATCGCCTTCAGCTCGGCCGGCTTGATCAGCTTGCAATGCGCGACCTGCACCGAATGCAGCGGGCCTTCCAGCTTCTCCTGCCAGAACGCCAGGAAACGTTGCAGCTCGGGAAATTCCGGGAACAGGTCGTAGGCCTGCCAGACATAGGATTGCAGCAGCCAACGATGATCGGGACGCCGATACAGGATGTGTGCGGTCGTCAGGCCAAAACCGCTGACCTGTTTGCGGAAGTCTTCAGACACAAGCTTCGAAACCATCGCGCCCTCCATCGAGTCGGACAGGAAGTTTCCAATTCCGGCACTAGGCATTGCAAGCCGAAAAGGTAAACAAACTGTTTAAAATCAAGGCGTTAGCAGCAACCCTGCGAGCCTGCTAACAGCCGCGGCGGCGCGCTCATGCGGCAGCCATGACTAACCTGCGGCGGCCCGGCCGGCTCCAGCGGCATGGCCGTTAACCATTGATCGGCAAGGATTTTCTGGCGCTTCTTGGCACTCTCATCGAATGAGTGCTAAAAAATTTTCCTGATGCCCCTTGCGGGCTAGAATGCCTGCCCCCACCTGCTGTCCAGGTGCCGGCAAGGGGACGCCGGCTACCCAAACCGCAAAACCGTTCAATAACTGAGGAGGACTGCCATGAAGTTCCGCCCGCTTCACGACCGCGTAGTCGTCAAGCGCATCGATGCCGAGGAAAAGACTGCCGGCGGCATCATTATTCCCGACACCGCCAAAGAGAAGCCGAGCCAGGGCGAGATCGTCGCCGTCGGCCCCGGTGGCCGCGACGAAGCCGGCAAGCTGATCCCGATCGATCTCAAGGTCGGCGACACCGTGCTGTTCGGCAAATGGTCGGGCACCGAAGTGAAAATCGATGGTCAGGATCTCCTGATCATGAAGGAATCCGACATCATGGGCGTGATCGAAGGCGGCGCTGCCGCCAAGCGAAAAGCCGCCTAAGCGCTTAGCCGACATCAAACCGAAGGAATTCGAACTATGGCTGCTAAAGACGTTAAATTTGCCGTCGATGCGCGCGACCGCATGTTGCACGGCGTCGACATCCTGGCCAACGCGGTGAAGGTCACCCTTGGCCCCAAGGGCCGCAACGTCGTGCTCGACAAGTCGTTCGGCGCCCCACGCATCACCAAGGACGGCGTGACGGTGGCGAAGGAAATCGAACTCGAAGACAAGTTCGAGAACATGGGCGCCCAGATGGTGCGCGAAGTGGCATCGCGGACCTCCGATCAGGCCGGCGACGGCACCACCACCGCGACCGTGCTGGCCGCGGCGATCGTGCGCGAAGGCTGCAAGGCGGTAGCCGCCGGCATGAACCCGATGGACCTCAAGCGCGGCGTCGATCTCGCGGTCGAAGCCATCGTCGAGCACCTCAAGGCCAACTCCAAGAAGGTCACCTCGAACGAAGAGATCGCCCAGGTCGGCACCATCTCCGCCAACGGCGACGTCGAGATCGGCAAATTCCTCGCCGATGCGATGAAGAAAGTCGGCAACGAGGGCGTGATCACGGTCGAAGAGGCGAAGATCGCTTGAGACCGAACTCGACGTGGTCGAGGGCATGCAGTTCGATCGCGGCTACATCTCGCCCTACTTCATCACCAACGCCGACAAGATGCGCGTTGAGATGGAAGACCCCTACATCCTGATCTACGAAAAGAAGCTGTCCGGCCTGCAGGAATTGCTGCCGCTGCTCGAAGCAGTGGTGCAGTCCGGCAAGCCGCTGCTGATCGTGGCTGAGGACGTCGAAGGCGAGGCTCTTGCCACGCTGGTCGTCAACAAGCTGCGCGGTGGTCTGAAGGTCGCGGCCGTCAAGGCGCCGGGCTTCGGCGATCGCCGCAAGGCCATGCTGCAGGACATCGCGGTCCTGACCGGCGGCCAGGCGATCAGTGAAGATCTCGGCATCAAGCTCGAGAACGTCACCATCGACATGCTCGGCCGCACCAAGAAGGTGATGATCGACAAGGAAAACACCACCATCATCAACGGCGCCGGCAAGAAGTCCGAGATCGAGGCGCGCGTGGCGCAGATCAAGGCGCAGATCGAGGAAACAACCTCGGACTACGACAAGGAGAAGCTGCAGGAACGTCTGGCGAAGCTCGCCGGCGGCGTTGCGGTGATCCGCGTCGGCGGCGCCACCGAGATCGAGGTGAAGGAGCGCAAGGATCGCGTCGATGACGCGATGCATGCCACCCGCGCCGCGGTCGAGGAAGGCATCCTGCCGGGCGGCGGCGTCGCGCTGTTGCGCGCCACCGAGGCCCTCAAGCGGGTGAAGACCGCGAACGAAGACCAGAAGCACGGCGTCGACATCGTCCGCAAGGCGATCCAGGCCCCGGCCCGCCAGATCGCCACCAATGCCGGCGAAGACGGCTCGGTCATTGTCGGCAAGATCCTGGAAAAGGATCAGTACAACTGGGGCTTCGACGCCCAGGCCGGCGAGTACGGCAATCTCGTTTCCAAGGGCGTGATCGACCCGACCAAGGTCGTGCGTTCGGCGATCCAGGGCGCGGCGTCGGTCGCCGGTCTCTTGATCACCACCGAAGCGATGGTCGCCGAAGTTCCGCAGAAGAAGGCCCAGGGCGGTATGCCTGGCGGCGGCGGAATGGGCGGCATGGGCGGCGGCGGATGGACTTCTAATCCACCCGCTCAACGCGAAAAATGCGAAGGCCCGGGAGCAATCCCGGGCCTTTTGCTTCCGCCTCATCCTGAGGAGGCGCGAAGCGCCGTCTCGAAGGATGCGGCGGCCACATGGTTCGAGAGGCCCGATTTGCGGGCTCCTCACTATGAGGCCGATATAGTTCGCGGTTGTCTGAAAACGGAAACGACCACGAACGAGAGGGCGCGGTTACATCCGCCGTCGCCAATTCTCATCGTGGCCGTCAAGGCGATCGGTACTCAACAAATTCCCGTCGCCACTTGCCGCCTGTATAATGGGCGGTTGTGTCATTACTGTGACGGCGCCATGCGGACTTTGTTTACGATTGGTTACGAGCGGGCCAAGCCCGACGCGGTGCTCGGCGAACTCAAACGCGCCAAAGTCGATCTCCTGATCGATACTCGCGCGGTCGCGGCGTCGCGCCGCCCGGGCTTCTCCAAGCGCCAGCTCGCAGCTTCGCTCGACGAGGCCGGTATCGCCTATCTGCACCTGCAAAAGCTCGGAACCCCCGCGGAGGGCCGCCAGGCCGCACGCTCCGGCGATCTCGACACGCTCTGGCGCATCTACGACAAGCACATCAAGACGGCGGACGCGCAAGCCGCGCTCGATGAATTGCTGGCGCTGATCAAGTCGGGCAAGCGCGTCTGTCTGTTGTGCTACGAGCGCGATCCCAACGAATGCCACCGCAGCCGCATCGCCGCGCTGGTGAAGAAACGCATGCGCGTGAAGGTCGAGGACCTGATCCCGCCGTTGTTCTGAATTATTCCGCCGGCTGCACGGCTGCGTGCCGTGCTCTCGATACTCACGATCAACGCCACCAGGCCAAGCGTCGCCAGAAACATCACCAGCGCGATGATCGAATTGACGCCGAGTACGAGGCTGAACCCGCCGCTGTTATGCAGCAGCGAAATAATGGCAACCGCGGCGCCGGCGCTGATGAACAGCGTGAAATACCGCACGGCATAGACGCGGCCGCGCCATGCATCTGCGGTGTAGCGCGCCAGGATCATGTCATTGACCGTGACCTGGCCGTAAATCGCCGCAATCGCGATTGCGAGCGCGATCATCAACGGGATGCCGGTCGCGTAAGTCGCCCAAAGATTTCCGGCGAAGCCGAGCGCGGTCACGATGGCAAAGATGACGTGCGGCGGCACCCATTCGACCAACCGTCCGACGGTGAGCTGCGCCATCGCGCCGCAAACGAGCACCGCGGTGGCGATGCTACCGACCAGCACCAGCGGCACGGAGGCGGCAACGCCTTCATCGACGATCTTCGGCAACGCGATGGTCAACACGTTGAAAACCAGCCCAGAGCTGAGCGCAATAACCAGAAATAGGCCAAACAACATCGTTGCGACCTTGGGCGTCAGCGGCACCGCCGGTTTCGATTGGCGCAACTTGGTGTGATGGCGATCATCCGGCGTCATGCATAGATAGACGACCCCCGTAATCATGCAGAGTGCCGCCGGCGCCAGAAAGGCGGCGCGCCAGCCCAACCAGGTCGCGAGCGCCGCACTGATGCCGGCCGCCAATGAAACGCCGAGATTGCCGCACACGCCGTTGAAGGCGAGCGTCCGGCCGCGCGCGCCGGATGCCTCGATCAGCATGGCCATGCCGACCGGATGATAGATGGCGGCGAACATGCCGAGGACGAACATCCCGACCGCGAGCATCGTCAAATTCGGCGCGAACGCCGTCAGCGCCAGCGAGGCACCGCAACCGAGATAGAACGCCACCATCATATTGCGGCGGCTCCAGCGATCGGCGAGCCAGCCGGCCGGCAACGAAAAAATGCCGAAAGCGATAAATGCGGCGCTCGAAAGCGCGATCAGTTCGCTGTAGGGCCGCTGGTAGATCACCTCGAGCCCGATCACGACCGTCGGATAGATCAGCAGCACGAAATGATCGAGCGCATGCGCCCAATTGAGGAAAGCGATCGACCGCAAACGGGCGCGTTCCTCGGGGGTCTGGCTGGCGGTTGCGGCGGTCATCGGGGCCCGGGCAGCGGTGTTCGCATGCATATACCCCGCTACTGGACCTTTGTCCTATGCGGATTTTGCAAGATCGCCCTCGACTTCAACCGCCCGACACGCTTAAGTTGAACGGTAACATGGTGCGTATCTGCCGGATTGTTCTGGGGCTCGGGGGGCCTCAATGCGTTGCGGGAGGCGCGTCAACGCGGCGGTCGTCGTCGCCGCGGCCTTCATGGTTTGTCGCATTTGCGTGTCCGCCGGACCGGCTCGGGCCGGCGACGACGGCGCGCAGTTCCTTTTGTTTTCCGGCACCGACCTGTGGCGCGACGGCCAATTCATGCATGGCGGTTTGCTGTGGTCGCCCGCCGGGCTCGACCGCGAAGGCTTCACGCTGGAGGCGATGGTCTCAGGCGGGCGCTACAGCTACCGCTCCGGCGCGCTCGACAATGCCTGGGTGACCGGCGCCGACGAGGAGGCCCAGTTGCTGCCGGGCTGGCGGTTCAAGCGCGACCGGCTCGAACTCAAGGTTTTCGCCGGGCTCGACATCAAGAACGACGTCACCAGTCCCTACGATCCGTGCAACCGATTGCACGGCGACATCGGTCGGAATCCGCACCGCCGTCAATCTGTGGTTCGAACCAACGCCCGCTACCATGCTCGCCGCCGACGCGTCGCTGACGTCGATCGCCGCCGGCTACTCGGTGCGCGCGGCCTATGGCTGGCGGCTGCGCGACTGGTTCTATCTCGGCCCGGAGGCGCAGACCTTCGCCTGCGTCGGTTACAGCCAGTTGCGATTTGGCGCTCACCTGACCGGGTTGAAGACCGGCCAGTGGGAATGGTCGGCGGCGGCCGGCTGGTCCGATGACAGCGACCGTCGCACCGGCCCCTATCTGCGGCTCGGCGTATTGACGCGGCGCTAGATTAATCCAACGTCCGGCGGAATCGCGTGACGGCGATCGTCATGGCGATCAGCATCAGAATGAACAGTGCAATGCCGTCGTAGCGCAGGTCGCCGATCGAGGAACCTTTCAGCATGATGGCGCGCACGATGCGCAGATAATGCGTGAGCGGCAGCGCCTCGCCGACATATTGCGCCCAGACCGGCATGCCCGCGAACGGGAACATGAAGCCGGACAGCAGGATGTTCGGCAGGAAAAACATCATCGACATCTGCATCGCCTGCAACTGGTTCTGCGCCACCGTCGAGAAGGTGTAGCCGATCGACAGATTGGCTGCGATGAACAACGTGCTGAGCGCGGCCAGCAAGCCCAGATTGCCGACGACCGGCACACCGAACAGCGTGACGCCGATGCCGATGATCAGCGACGCCTGCACGAAGCCGACCATGATGTAGGGCACGATCTTGCCCAGCATGATCTCGACCGGCGTGATCGGCATCGACAGCAGGCTTTCCATGGTGCCGCGCTCGATCTCGCGCGTCACCGACAGCGCGGTGAAGATTAGCATGGTCATGGTGAGAATGGTGCCGACCAGCCCCGGCACGATGTTCAATTGGGTGACGCCGGCCGGGTTGTAGCGCGCGTGGGTACGGATTTCGAACGGCATCGTCGGCGCGGCGGGAACGTTGCGGTCGTGCGACAGCGCCGTCTGCAAGACTTGGCCGAGCGCGCTGAGCGCGGTGCCGGAAGCAACCGGATCGGTGGCGTCGGCCTCAACCAACATCGCCGGCTTGTCGCCGCGGCGAACCGCGTGTTCGAAGTTGGCCGGGATCTCGATCGCAAACAGCACGGTTCCCGAGGCGAGCAACTGATCGACCTCGGCTTCCGTATGCGGCAGCTTGGTGACCTTGAAGTATTTGGTGTTCTCGAGCGCAGCCAGAATCGACCGCGACAGGTCGGTCTGCTCCTGCAACAGCACCGCGGTCGGCAGATCGCGCGGCGTGGTATTGATGGCGTAGCCGAACAGCATCAGCTGCACGAGCGGGATCATGATGATCATGGCGAACGACACGCGGTCGCGCCTGAGCTGGATGAATTCCTTCACCAGCATCGCCCAGGTCTTGCGCCAGAAGCCGTCGCCCGGCAGGCGGCGCGGCGCTTGGGTTGGCAGCACGTGGGTCATTGGAAATTGTCCCGTGCCTTGCTCATGAGGTCGATGAACACGTCTTCAAGCGAGGGCTGCGAGGGTTGCCAATCGAGGTTCCGGTTCGTGCGGTAGGGCGCGATCGCTGTCTCAAGCGCGTCGGCGTCGCGGCCGGAGACGTGCAGGCTGGTGCCGAAAGGCGCGACCATGTCGACGCCGCGACTTGCCGGTGAGTTCGTGCGACAATTGGCTCAAACCCTCGCCGTATTCCGCGCTCACCACGTATGTCGTGAGGTGCGCGGACGCGACCACGTGCTCGACGCTGCCATGTACCAGCAGGTCGCCATAGGCGATGTAGGCGATCTCGTGACAGCGCTCGGCCTCGTCCATGTAGTGGGTGGAGACCAGCACCGTGAGCCCTTCGGCGGCGAGCGCGTGGATCTCGTTCCAGAACTCGCGCCGCGCCTTGGGATCGACGCCGGCGGTCGGCTCGTCGAGCAGCAGCAGTTGCGGGCTCGGCAAGGTGCAGGCGCCGAGCGCCAGCCGCTGTTTCCAGCCGCCGGACAATTCGCCGGCGATCTGCTCCTCGCGCCCCGAAAGCCCGAGCCGCTCGATCGCCGCGCGCGCCGCGGCGATCGGCTTGGCGATGCCGTAGATGCGGGCGATAAATTCCAGATTCTCGCGCACCGAAAGGTCCTGGTAGAGGCTAAAGCGTTGCGTCATGTAGCCGACCTGGCGCTTGATCTTGTCGGTCTCGGTGCGGATGTTGTAGCCGAGGCAAGTCCCTTCGCCTTCGTCGGGCGTGAGCAGGCCGCACAGCATGCGGATGGTGGTGGTCTTGCCGGAGCCGTTCGGCCCCAGGAAGCCGTAAATCGTGCCGCGTTTGACCTGCATCGACAGGTCGCGCACCACCGCCTTGCCATCGAACTTCTTGGTCAAGTGGTGGACGTCGATGACAATGTCTTGCGCCCCATTTTGCGCGCTCATGGCGGCGCCTCGTTCGGCAGCGTAACGGTCACTGGCTGCCCGACGCGGAATTTCTCCGGCTGATCGGGCCGCGCCTCGATCAGGTAGACGAGCTTGGCGCGCTCATCCAGGCTGTAGATCACCGGCGGGGTATATTCCGCGCTGCGGGCGATGAAGCTGACTTTCGCGGTAAGCCCCTTCTCGCAGCCGTCGCAGGAGACGGCGACGGTCTCGCCGTATTTGATCACCGGCAACACCGGTTCCGGTGCGAAGAAACGGAATTTGAGGTTCTGCGGCGGCAGCAGCGCCACCACCGGTTTTCCTGCGGCCACGGTTTCGCCGGTGCGGTAGTAGACCTGCTCGATGGTGCCGTCGGCAGGGCTATAGGCATTGCGGCGTCCGAGCCGGGTTTCCGACCAGGCCAGATTGGCCTTGGCCTGGCGCAGCGCAGCTTCGGCGTCATCATAGGTCTTTTGTGTGCCGGCCGCCGTCTTCAACAATTCCTTGGCGCGGTCGAAATTCTGCTGCGCATTTTCCACTGCCGTCTTTCTCACCAACAGATCGGCCTTTTGCAGATCATCATCGACGGTGAACAACAGATCGCCTTGTTTGACCCGGTCACCCTCGCGCACCTTCAAGGTTTCCACGCGCCCCTGCTCGTCGGGAGACACGAAAATCAACTCGGCTTCGACCCAGCCCTGCAACTGGCGTTCATTGCCCTTGTCGCAGCCGGCGAGCGCGAGGCCGGCGAGCACCACCGCCGACACAGCGGCTAGTTTCATTCTCATGGCGCTCTCCTCGGCGCGAATAGCAACTCGACATGGGTCTTCATCATTTTGCGAACGTCGAGCGGCTCGAAACGTTCAAACAAACCACTCCAGATGATGGCAACCAGGCCCGGCGCGGCGATGATCTGCGGGAATTCGGCCAGCGCCTCGGGCACCTCCCCGCGCGCAGCGGCGCGGCGCAGCAGCGCGCGCACCGCGGCGATGATGCGCGACAGCACTTCGCGGTAATAGAATTCGGCAAGCTTGGGAAAGCGGCGGCCTTCCGAGATCATCAGGCGGATCACATCCTTGCGCCGGGTCTCGTAGACCTCGCGCACGAACAATTCGACGATCTGCTCGGTCAGCACGCTCATCGGCACATCGGCCGCGCCCAGCGCTTCGATGGTGCCGATCAGCGGCGTGAGCATGGCGCGGATCAGTTCCTGGAACAGGCTCTCCTTGTCACGGAAGTAGAGATAGATCGTGCCCTTGGCGACGCCGGCGCGCTTGGCGACGTCGTCGAGCCGCGCCGCCTCGAAGCCGCGCAACGAGAATTCATCGAGCGCGGCGGACAGGATCGCCTCACGGCGAGCGGCGCTGCGCTCCTTGCGCGCGCCGCGCTGCTGCAATGGCGCTGCGCGGCGGCGGCGCGGCGCTTTGCGAAGCGGTCGGGGGTGCGCTGGGGTCATGGCGGTTGCCAAATACTGACTGACTGGTCAGTCATTAAATAATGCAAATTATGCCGCCGCGCAACCTGAAATAACCTCTCATAATTCAGTTGGTTGAGTTCGAACCCGGGATCTGGCGGGGCTTTATACCATCGGTCATAGAGACTGACCGATGTTTGCCCAGTCGCGCATTCCGATTGGTGTGATTATTTGCGGTTGAGCGGTGAGTTTTTGCCAAGCCTCACAGGCCGCGTCGATGATAGCGTCGTAGGTCTCGAAGACGCGATTGGAAAGCCAGTTCGCGCGCATATACTGCCAGATATTCTCGAAGTCCACTGGGTCAAGCGATTCCTTCAGCTCTTGTTCGACCCAAGGTGGGCCGTGATGTAGGTGACCGCCCCATCAAGAGTAATGAGCTTCGGATAATCGATCTCGGGGATATCGATGCCGAGCCGATGGTGTATAGCGGTAATGAAGTTCAGGAAGTCCATCGAGTCAATGTCGATGACTTCACGCAGATCCGCGGCCGGATCGATAGTCGCCATATCGAATTCAGGCGCGATGTTATTGAGCTCTTCCTGCACCACTTTGCGAATGTCGATGTCGCTCATAGCTTTTCCGGCTCCTGCAAGAGTTTACCGATCTCGGCCAAGAACAATGCGCCCGCGTGTCCGTCGGTGACCCGATGGTCGCCGGATAGCGTCATGGTGATCACCGACCGCGGTCCAATGGCGCCGTCAATTACCCACGGCCGCGTCACCACCTTACCGATACCGACGATCGCCACTTGCGGCGGATAGATGATTCCGTACAACGCTTCGACCCCGCGTTCGCCAAGACTCGAAACAGTGATGGTCGGATCGGACATCTCCGAACTGCGGATGCGGCCGGCCCGCGTGCGTTGAATGAGGTCGCGCATGCGGCTCATAAGCTCGTCAAGCGATAGCTGATCGGCATCGTGCAGCGCCGGCGCCGTCAGCCCGCCGCCGCGAATAGCAATCGCCACGCCGACATGCACGGCTTGCGCCGGTTCGAATTTATTGTCGCGATAGAACCCGTTGAAGGCGGGATAGCGGCGCGCGGCCAACGCCACCGCCTTGATGGGGAGCGCCCCGAACAGCAGGCGGGTATCGGGCGGCAGCGTTGCGTTCTTCTGCGCCCGCCAATGCTCGCTGGCCGTCACGTCGACTTGATGCTCGAGATAATAGTGCGGGATTTCCCGCTTCGATCGCGCCATGGCGGCGGCGATCGCCGTTCGCATCGCCTCGAGATCGAGCCCCGGCGCCCGCTTCTTTTCCGGCGGGGCGGCGGTCGCACCGAGGCGCTGCTCGACGTCGGCGTAGGTGATGGCACCACCCGGGCCGCTGCCGGTAACCGTCGAAAGATCGATGCCGCGCTCTTCGGCGAGCTTTCGCGCAGCCGGCGACGCGCGAGCTCCGGCCACTGCGGTCGGGGCAACGGGCGGCGGCGATGGCGCGCGAACAGGCGCCGCCACCGGGGGTGCGATAGGCACAGCCGCCGGCGCCGCGACAGGCGGTGCAGCCGGTGCAGCCGGTGGCGTGGGTGCAGGCGCAACCGCGGCGGGCTTGGCTTCGCCCTCGGTTCGAATCTGTGCCAGCGGGGTCCCGACCGGTACCTTGCTATTGAGCTCGACCAGGATCTTTTCGATCTGGCCGGGCTGATAAGTTTCGATCTCGATCGCGCCCTTCTGCGTCTCGACCACCGCGACAACGTCGCCGCGCTTGACCCAGTCGCCGGGCTTGACCAGCCACTCCACTAGAGTGCCGGCGTCCATATCGGCGCCAAGAGAGGGCATGCGGAATTCGACCACGCGTTACCTCACGTCCGGCCGAGAGCCGCCTTCGCGGCCGCGACGATTTTAGGCGCTTGTGGGAGCGCCGCATTTTCGAGATGGCGAGGATAAGGAATCGGCACCTCCTCGCTGCAGACGCGGCCGATCGGCGCATCCAGCGCCCAGAAGGCTTGTTCGACGATGCGCATGCCGACTTCGGCCGACAAGCTGCCGCTGCGCCAGCCTTCATCGATGATGATCGCATGCCGGGTTTTGGCAACCGATGCCATGATGGTTGCGTCGTCGAGCGGCCGCAAGCTGCGCAGGTCGATTACCTCGGCATCGATGCCGTCGGGTGCAAGTGCGGTGGCCGCCTCGAGCGTCTTCCAAAGCGAGCCGCCATAGGTGATGAGCGAAATGTCACGGCCGGGCCGACGAACGGCCGCTTTATCGATATCGACCGGACCGGCATCCGCTGCAATCTTGCCGATCATGTTGTAGAGCATGACATTTTCGAAAATCAGGACCGGATCAGGATCTTGCAAGGCGGTCCAAAGCATACCGCGGCCATCCTCCAAAGTTGCTGGGGCCAACACTTTGATGCCGGGAATATGCGCGTACCAGCCTTCCAGGCTGTGCGAATGTTGGGCGGCAAGCTGGCGGCCAGCGCCGGTCGCCATCCGGATCACCAGCGGGACGCCGAACTGATTTCCCGACATGTGGCGCACGGCCGCCGCAGTATTGAGGATTTGGTCGAGCGCGAGCAGGCTAAAATTGACCGTCATCAGCTCGACGATCGGCCGCATGCCGGCCATCGCCGCGCCGATCCCCGCGCCGGTAAAGCCGGATTCCGAAAGCGGCGTATCGCGAATCCGCTCGGGGCCGAATTCGGCAAGTAGCCCGTGGCTCACTGCGTAGCAGCCGCCGTAGCGGCCGACGTCCTCGCCCATTAGAAACACGCGTTCGTCGCGCTTGATCGCATCGCGAAGCGCTTGACGCACCGCCTCGCGGTACGTCATCTCAATTGTTTCGGCCTGGATCGTCTCTTGCTTCATGGCGTTTCCTGACCGACGGGTACGGCACTGTCCGCATAAGTGAAGCGAGTGAGTTGCTCGACCGGTTCCCAGGTTCCCGCTTCCGCAAAGGCGACCGCCTCGGCGATTTCGGCATCGATCTCGGCTTCGATGCGGGGCACATCGTCCGGGTGAATCATATGATTGGCCTGCAGCCATTGTTGGAAGCGCGTGATCGGCTCGCTGTGGCGCCTGGCTTCGACCTCAGTCTTGTCGCGATAGAGCTGGGGATCGAACATCGAATGCGCGCGCAACCGATAAGTCCGGCATTCCAGAAAATAGGGCTTGTGGCTCTCACGCACCGCGTGAACGGCGCGGCGGGCGGCGGCCTCGACCGCGACCACATCCATGGCATCGACCGCTTCGGCGGCGATCCGGTAGCATGAAGCCTTGCGCTGAATATCCGTTTCGGATTCCGACAGTTCCAGTGCCGTGCCCATGGCATAGAGGTTGTTTTCGCACACGAACAGCACCGGCAATCCCCACAATGCCGCCAAATTCAAACTTTCGTGGAACTCGCCTTCGGCAACGGCGCCGTCACCAAAAAAGCAGGCGATGACGAGGTCGTTGCCTTGCATATGGTCGGCCAGCGCGAGGCCAATCGCCAGCGGCAAACCACCACCAACGATGGCGTTGCCGCCATAGAAATTGGTGGCCCGGTCGAATAAGTGCATCGAGCCGCCACGTCCGCGGCTGCAACCTTCCTGTTTCCCGTACATTTCGGCCATGACTGTTTTCATCGACACGCCGCGTACCAGCGCCTGCCCGTGCTCGCGATAGGTCGCGACGATCCGGTCACGCTTCTCGAGCACCGGGATGACGCCGACCGCGATCGCCTCTTCGCCGTCGTAGAGATGCATGAAACCGCGGATTTTTTCCTGCGTGTACAATTCGGCACATTTGTCCTCGAAGCGGCGGATCCGGATCATCTGCCTCAGAAGATCCAACATGTGCTCGTGTGACAAATGCGGTTTGCCGGCTGCTGCGGTCATCGTTCCTCGCTTTCGAGCGTCGAGATGTCGCCCTCAGGCAGGCCAAGCTCGCGGGCTTTAAGCAAACGGCGCATAATTTTGCCGCTGCGCGTTTTCGGCAAGTTCTGCCGGAACGCGATATCTTTCGGCGCCACCGCCGGCCCGAGACGCTGTCGCGCGTGGCCGAGCAATTCCTTGCGCAGCGCCTCGCTCGGTTCGAATCCTCCTTTGAGCGCCACGTAAGCCTTGACCACCTCTCCGGCGGTCGGTTCCGGAATCCCGATCACGCCCGCCTCCGCGACGGCCGGATGCTCCATCAGCGCGCTTTCCACTTCGAACGGACCGATGAGGTGGCCGGAGCTCTTGATGACGTCATCCGCGCGGCCGACGAACCAATAATATCCATCGCTGTCGCGCATCGCGAGGTCGCCGGTTAGGTACCACCCGTCGACGAAGCATTTGCGATAGCGTTGCTCCTCATTGAGATAGGCGCGCATCATCGACGGCCAGCCCGGCCGTAATGCGAGCTCGCCCAAGGCCATCGGCTTGCTGATTTCGCGCACCGCACCGCCGTCAAGGTGCTCGACGATGCCGGCCGCAATACCGGGCAAGGGGCGGCCCATCGAGCCCGGCTTCACGTCCATCGACAGAAAATTCGTGATCATTATCCCGCCGGTTTCGGTCTGCCACCAGTTGTCGTGGAAGGGCTTGCCGAAGGCTTCGACACCCCACACCACGGCTTCAGGATTGAGCGGCTCCCCGACGCTCGCCATAAGACGCAACTTCGACAGGTCGAACCGCTTGGCAAACTCGGCGCCTGCTTTCATCAGCATCCGAATGGCAGTCGGGGCTGTGTACCAGACCGTGACTTTCTGATCCTGCAGTATGCGATACCACCGTTCCACGTCGAACTCCGCCTGGTCGACGATCATTGTCACGCCGTTAGTCAGCGGTGATATGATTCCGTACGAGGTCCCCGTCACCCATCCTGGATCGGCGGTGCACCAGAATACATCGTCCGCATGCAAATCGAGCGCGAGCTTACCGGTGATATTGTGAGCAACGACGGCTTCGTGCACGTGCACGGCACCCTTCGGCTTTCCGGTGGTGCCGCTGGTGAAGTGCAGCAAAGCCATATCTTCGGGGTCAGTACGCACGATCTCGAACGAATCCGAAGCTTGTGCCAAGGCCGCGGCAAGATCGATCGTGTCCGGCGGGGGACTGGCTGAACATTCAGTCAAGAAAACATGTTTCAGGCTCGCGAGTTCCTTGCGCCAGGGCTCGATCTTGCGGCGGTAGAACGCTTCAGTGGTGATAAGCGCGCTGGCGTTGCCGATCGTCATGCGCGCTTTGATCGGCTCAGGTCCGAAAGCGGAAAACATTGGCGAGAATACGCTGCCGTTCTTCAGCGTGCCGAGCGCACCGATGTAGAGCTCTGGCACGCGGCCGAGCAACGAGGAAACCCGGTCGCCTTTCGCAATCCCGTGCTGGGTCAAAACATTGGCAAAGCGATTTACGGCCGCGCCAAGCGTGGCGTAGGTGAAATCACGGATGGTGTCGTCGCGCCCAATCCAGCGCAGAGCAAGCTTGTCGCCGCGCCCGGCCTTTATGTGCCGATCGACCGCCTCGTAGGCGATGTTGAGGCCGCCGCCGGGAAGACCGTCAAGCAGCCCGCGCGCCTGTGCCCAGGAAAACGCCTTGGCGTACTCGTTATAGTCATGAAGATTGGCGCCGACGCAGGCTCCAGGACGTTTTTGGATTCGCTCGAATTCCATGGCTGGCCTTGGGCTATATTTTTAGGATTACGTACATCCCCGCCCGCATTGCACGCGCTCACCGCGCTGCGGCCCGTCAAAAGCGAAATTTGTGCTTATGTAATTGCCAAATTTGGATGCGACGCATTGAGGTGAATCAAAAGTATTCAAACGGAAAAAGGTATCTTTAATAACATTAAAATGGAGGTTTGGGACCATGCAAACAGCAGCCGAAATCGATATCCAGGGCATCGCCACGACGTCTCAAATCAGGACCGTTATTGCCAAGCATGTAGCCGACCTCGACCAACGTTTCGGTCGCGTGACCGCATGCCGTGTGGTGCTCAAAGCGCCCGGCGGTCATCACCGGACAAGCGGTCTCTACGAGGTCAACATTCGCTTGGCGCTTCCGGACGGCCGCGAGGTTAATGTCAACCGCACCGCGCCGGCCGATGAGCGCCATTCCGATCTGGATTTCGCCATCAACGACGCCTTCAAACGGGCGCGCCGGCAACTGCAGGATCAAGTTCGCGAGCTGCAGGGATTGGTGAAGCATCATGTAGGCGCCCCGATCGGGACAGTCGTGCAACTCGACCCATTAGGCGAATTTGGCCTCCTGGAATCCAGCGACGGCCAGGAGATCTATTTCCATCGCAACAGCGTGCTCGACGACGATTATTCGCAGCTTGGCTGTGGGCTCTCGCGTAACCTATGCCGAGGAAATGGGCGACAAGGGGCCGCAGGCGAGCACAGTGAAACTGATGGGGAAACACAGTCTGCGCGCATGAGGCAAGTCGCCGAGTCGGTTGTCAGTAAGGCAGCTTGACCAGCTGTTCCGTAAGTGGACATCGGCCAATGGAACGCACAGCCCTGCGGCTATTCTGTCTCAATGCCAGTGCCGAGTTGGGCGCCGGCATTTCCGCGGCATTGCGCGAGCCGCTCGCCGTCCATGAGGAGCGCGAATTCGAGGATGGAGAGCACAAGGCACGTCCACTCGATACCGTGAATGGAGCGGACGTCTATGTCGTGCAAAGTCTGCACGGCGGGCCGCTGCAAAGTACCGACGACAAGCTTTGCCGGTTGTTGTTTTTCATTGGCGCGATCAAGGACGCTGGGGCCGCGCGCGTTACGGCGATAACCCCTTATCTGTGTTATGCGCGCAAAGATCGCCGCACAAAGCCGAACGATCCGGTGACCACCCGCTACATCGCGGGCATGTTCGAGAGCGTCGGCACCGACTGCGTGGTCACGCTCGAAGTTCACAACCCGGTCGCATTCGAAAATGCGTTTCGCTGTCGTACCGTCGCTCTGACCGGCACGCCGCTGTTCGTTGATTATGTCAAGACCGCCTTTGCAAACGATAAGCTCGCAGTGATCTCGCCGGATGCCGGCGGCATGAAGCGCGCTGAATTGCTGCGCGAGGCACTGGAAGCGGCGCTGCTGCGTCCGGTCGGCAAAGGTCTGGCGGAGAAGCACCGCAGTGCCGGCGTGGTATCGGGCGATCTGTTCGTCGGCGAAGTGGCGGGAACAACCGCACTGATCGTCGACGACCTGATCAGCACCGGCAACACGCTGCTGCGCGCGGCCCGCTCGGCACGCAAAAGCGGCGCCAAGCGTGTGATCGCACTCGTCACGCACGGGCTGTTCATGCAAGGCGCAGCGGAAGTAATTGCCGATCCGGCGATCGACCAAGCTCGTCGTCACCGACGCGGTCCCGGCCTTCCGCCTCGAAAATCCCGCGAAAAACAAGAAGCTCGTGATCTTGCCCGCGGCTCCCTTGCTCGCCGAGACGATACGGCGTCTGCACGAGGAACGCAGCCTTACCGATCTCTTGGTGTTCTGAGAAACACCTCAAGCTTTCTTGCGCTTTTTTCGGCCAGCTTGAGATAGGTGGCGGCAAGCCGCGGCCACTTTTCTGGCGTGCGCGGATGCTCTTCCAGAAGGTGCGCGATCGCCAAGCCGCGCGCGCAGCGTCGCGCGATGGCAGCGATAAAACGTGAACAGCTCCTCGGCAGGACCGTCCCGCAACATCCGTTTCATCCGGCGCTCGATAAAGGCCCCGACCCAAGCCGCACCGAGCCGCTCGCACTCGAGACTGAGATAGGCGACCTCATCGAACGGGTCGACCACCCGAAGCCGCGGATTGAATTCGAGACAATCGATGATCCTGACCTTGTCCCGCAGCCAAATATGCTCGGGGCGCAGGTCGCCATGGCCCGAGACGATCCGGCGATGGCGAAGGCGGGCGACGATGAGGTCGCCGCGCCGGTCCAAAAACCGGCGCTGCGCATGGTCGATACGCCGCACCAAGCCGGCGGGAATGCCGAAACGAGGATCGAGCAGGATGCGCCGGTTGTAGGCAAGGCTGCGCTTCCAGTCGGCAAGATGGATCGCTGGAGAGAGAAAGACCGGGGTCGCCGCGTGATAAAATTGCGCGAGAACAGCCACAAGCCGGTCAAGCTGAGCAATTTCAACACGCTGCTCGGCAATGCGGTGATCGAGCATGTCGCGCTCATCGAGCCGCTTCATGAGCACGAGCCAATCGACCGGGGCTCCGGCTCCGCCGATCGAGAGACCTTCGCCGGTATCCACCAGCGGCAAGACGTCGAGATAGATGTCCGGCGCCAGCGCACGATTGAGCCGCAATTCGGCCCGGCAGGCGGCCTCCCGGCGCGCCAGGCTGGAAAAGTCGAGATAGGGAAAACGGACCGGCTTCTTGAGCTTGTAGACCCGGTCGCCGGCCAGAAAGACCCATGACATATGGGTTTCCCGGCGAACGACCTCAGCCGGGATAGGCCGGTACGTGTCCGGCCGGCTCAAAAAGCTGACTTTAGCGTCGAGCGTCGGCCCGGCGCCGTTGATCGAGAGTCCATGCAAGGGCCGCTCCACCTTGGCCGATAATTTAATGCGTCGCGGCCTGCCCTAGTTGATGCCGATCAAACGATCGCCCCTCATTTTATGGTTATGTTTCGCACGCTTTAGGGGGAGCCAGCTCATGTGCGCCTCAGTCGTCACCCGCCCCCACACACGCGGAGCCAACGCGTTGGCGGCGCGTGAGGTGACGATTGGCCCGCTCGGCCTCGCCGGCACTCTTCATCTGCCCGCCTCAGCGAGCGCGCTTGTGGTATTTGCCCATGGCAGCGGCTCCAGCCGGTTCAGCCCGCGCAATATGGCGGCCGCCAATGCGTTGAACGCGCGAGGCATAGCAACCCTGTTATTCGACCTGCTCACGCCGGACGAAGAGCGCGAACGCTCCAATGTCTTCGATATCCCGCTGCTCGCGGGACGACTTGTCGATGTCGTCCATTGGATCGACAACGATCCAGAGCTCGCCCGCCTGCCGCTTGGCTTGTTCGGAGCGAGCACGGGAGCGGCGGCAGCCCTGGTCGCTGCGGCGCAGCTCGGCTCGCGTATTGGCGCCGTCGTCTCGCGCGGAGGCCGGCCTGATCTCGCGGGTGCTGCGCTTGAGCGATGTGACCGCACCGACCCTGCTGATCGTCGGCGGCCTCGATTACGGCGTGATTGAGCTCAACGAGCAAGCCTTTGCGCGCCTGACCGCACCGAAGGCGATCGAGATCGTACCGGGCGCAACCCACCTGTTTCCGGAGCGAGGCACTCTTGAGCTGGCGATTGCGCATGCCGCGCGATGGTTCAAAACGCATCTCGGCTCGCGTGTGCGCGCCAATGCCCGGTAGCTCGCGGAGCACATCATGCCGTTCATCGATCGCACAGACGCCGGCCGACAACTCGCCAAGGCGCTCGCACGCTACAAGGATCAACGGCCGGTCGTGCTGGCCTTGCCGCGCGGCGGCGTGCCGGTTGCGGCCGAGGTCGCGACCGCGCTCGACGCGCCGCTCGACCTGATCCTGGTGCGCAAAATCGGGGTGCCGTTTCAGCCCGAGCTTGCCATGGGCGCCGTTGTCGATGGCGGTGAGCCCGTCATTGTGCGCAACGAGGACGTCATCCAGCTCTGTGGCGTGAGTGAGACCGACTTCAATGCCATTCGCGACGAGCAACTCGCCGAAATCGAACGGCGCCGCAAGCTCTACCTCGGCGATCGCCCGCATCCTAAACTTTCCGGTCGCACAGTGATCGTGGTGGACGATGGCATCGCGACCGGCGCAACCACCCGCGCCGCCTTGCACGCGATCCGGATGCGCAAGCCGAGCAAGCTTGTGCTGGCTGTCCCAGTTGCGCCGACGGAAACCCTGAAGAAGTTGCGAGGAGAAGCCGACGACATCGTCTGCCTGGAGGATTACGAAGAATTCGGCGCGATCGGGCTATTCTATTCCGACTTCCGCCAGGTTTCCGACACGGAAGTGATTGAGATGCTGGCTCGCCATCCTGTCAAGTCTCAAGCCGTTCCCGGTTGAGCACGAGCCGGGTAGCCAGATGAATCCGCTGACGAGCCCCCTGCTCACCGACCTCTATCAACTCAACATGATCCAGGCCTATCTGGACCATGGCGAGACCAAGACGGCGGTCTTCGAATTTTTTGTCCGCAAGTTTCCGCCGCGCCGGGGATTCCTGATCGCCGCCGGCCTCCAACAGGTGCTCGATTTCCTCGAGAACCTTCGCTTCTCGCCCGAAGAGATCGACTGGCTGGCTCGCACGCACCGGTTCGACAAAGGATTGCTCGACCGCCTTGCCAGCTTTCGCTTCACCGGCGACGTTCACGCCATGCCGGAAGGCCGCGTCTTCTTCGCCAACGAGCCGATTTTGCGTGTCACCGCGCCGATGCCGCAGGCGCAGCTGGTCGAGACCAGGCTGATCAATATCGTGCATTTCCAAACGCTGATCGCGGCCAAGGCTGCGCGCATGGTGCTGGCTGCACCCGGCAAGCTGCTGGTCGATTTCGGCCTGCGCCGTGCACACGGCGCCGAAGCCGGACTCATGGCCGCCCGCGCCAGCTACATCGCCGGCTTCGCGGGCACCGCGACCATGCTGGCCGAGGAGGAATTCGGCATTCCGACTTTCGGCACGATGGCCCACTCCTTCGTCGAAGCTTACGACACTGAAAGCGCAGCCTTTGAATCCTTCGCGCGCTCGCGCCCGCAGGGCCTCACGCTGCTCATCGATACCTATGATACCGAGAACGCGGCCAGAAAGGTGGTTGCGCTGGCGCCCCGGCTCGCCGCGCTGGGCATCAAGATCCGCGCGGTACGGCTGGACAGCGGCGATCTTATCGCTTTGTCGAGAAGCGTTCGCCGCATCCTGGACGACGGCGGACTTGCCGACGTGACGATCTTCGCCAGCGGTGGCCTTGACGAGGACTATATTTCCGAAATCGTTCAAGCCGGCGCCCCGATCGACGGCTTCGGCGTCGGCACCAGCTTGACGACGTCATCGGATGTGCCGGCGCTCGATTGCGCCTACAAGCTGCAGGAATATGCCGGGTTGGCGCGGCGCAAACGCTCGGCCGGCAAGGCGACTTGGCCGGGCCGCAAGCAGGTTTGGCGCCGCTATGGATTGGACGGCCGAATTGCTGGCGATGTCTTGTCGCTTGAATCCGATCCCCATGCTGGCGAACCTCTGATCGAGCTTGTCATGAAAGATGGCCAGCGCGTCAAACCAACGCCCACTCTGGCCGACATCCGGGCGCGGGCCGCGCATGATCTCGAACGCCTGCCAGAACCCTTGCGCGACCTCGCACTGGGGGAAACCTGCCCAGTCGAAATCGCGGATGCACTGGTGCGGCTCGCCACGGAAGTAGACAACCGCTTGGCACAACGCGAAAGGCTGGTCCCGTGACGGACAAATTTACGATTGGCGATCGGGACGTCCTGCTGATCGTCGATATCCAGAATGACTTCTGCCCCGACGGCAGCCTGTCGGTGCCGCACGGGGACGAGGTCGTGCCATTGATCAATGGCCTGGCAGCAAGATTTGTCCACGTGGTACTGACGCAGGATTGGCATCCGCGCAGCCATCTCTCTTTCGCCTCCTCGCACCCGGGAAAGCAGCCGTATCAGACGATCGAGGTCGCCTATGGCACCCAGGTGCTTTGGCCGGACCATTGCGTGCAGGGAACAAATGGCGCTGCGTTCCGCCAAGACCTTGCGGTTCCCCATGCGGAGCTGGTGCTGCGCAAGGGCTATCACCGCGAGATCAATTCCTATTCGGCGTTCTACGAAAACGATCGCAAGACCCGGACCGGACTTGCCGGATACCTGCGTGAACGCGGCTTCAAACGGGTGTTTCTCGCCGGCCTCGCGTTCGATTTCTGCGTGCGCTATTCGGCAGAAGATGCGTATCGCGAGGGGTTTGAGGCGATCGTGATCGAGGACGCCTGCCGGGGTATCGACGTCGCCGGTTCCATGGCAACCACGCGCGAGCGGTTCAGGACTTTAGGGATTTGCTGCATTCTGGCCGACGCGATCGAAGCCGGTCCGGCCGGAGCGTGAAGCCGCTCACCGCTTGAGCAACTTCCTCAAGTCAGCCAGCGATCGCGTATTGATCACGTCGTTCGCGGTCAGCCAGCCGCGCCGCGCCTGATCGATCCCGAACCGTATATATTGCAACGCATTTACGGAATGCGCGTCGGTCGAAACTGCGACCTTGACGCCTTTGCTCTTCGCCGCGTGGGCATGGATATCGTTCAAATCCAGCCGGTCCGGCTCCGCATTGATTTCGACGTAGCATCCCAGATCGTGCGCAGCCGAAAGAACACGATCCATGTCGATATCATAGGGTTCGCGCTCGCCGATCAAACGGCCGGTCGGATGCCCGAGAATGGAGACATGGCGGTTCTGCAGTGCGCGCATCACGCGCTCGGTCTGCGCGTCGCGCGGAAGATCGAAAAACGAGTGTACGGAAGCCACCACCACGTCCAGCTTTTCGAGCGTCGAACCCGGCAGATCGAGGTTGCCGTCCTTGAGAATATCGACCTCAATGCCCTTGAGGATGGTGAAGCCTTTGAACTTGGCGTTTAGCTTGTCGATCTCGCGGATCTGCCGCGCCATGTGCGTCGGATCTAGGCCATGCGCCATGGCGACCCGGCGGCTGTGGTCGGTCAGTGCCATGTACTCATAGCCGCACGCTTGCGCCCCGGCTGCCATACCCTCGATACTGGCCGTGCCGTCGGTCCAGTCGGAGTGGGCGTGCAGATCGCCGCGAATGTCGGAGACAGTCACCAGACGCGGTAGCTTATCTGACTTGGCGAGTGCGATCTCGCCGCGATCCTCGCGCAGTTCCGGCGGGATATAGGCAAGGCCGAGCTTCTCATAGACCTCTTCCTCGGTGGCGCCGGCGATCCGCCGTTTGCCGGAAAACAATCCATATTCATTGAGCTTCCAGTCGCGGTCATTGGCAAGGCCGCGCAGCGCGATGTTGTGAGCCTTGGAGCCGGTGAAATAGAGCAGCGCCGCGCCGTAGCTTTGTTCCGGCACGGCCCGGACGTCGACCTGCAAGCCGGAACGCAGTACGACCGTCGTGCGTGTCGGCCCATGGGCTAAAACCTCGGCGACGTTTTCATAGCCGGTGAGCTTGTCGCCCACCGCCCGCCCCTGCGTCGACGTCACGAGAATATCGAGATCGCCCACCGTGTCCCGGCGGCGGCGATAGCTGCCGGCTACGACGACGCGGCCGCCGTCGCGGAGAAAACTGACTAGCGCCTCGGCTTCCGCTTCCGCCACGGCGAGCTTGAAGCGCTTCTCGACCACCGGCTTTTCCAACGCGCCGGTAAGTTTCTTTTCGATCGTCGGCCCAAATCCGCGCAGTTTTTGCAGCCGCCCGGCTTTGATGGCGCGACGCAGGTCATCGAGCGTATGCACTTTGAGCTTGTCATAGAGAAGTTTGACCCGTTTCGGGCCAAGACCCGGAAGCGCGGCCATATCGCCCAACTCACCGGGGAGCTTTTTTTTCAGCGAATCCAGCAGATCGAAATGCCCGGTCTTGACGATGTCGGCGATCTTGCCGGCCAGGTCCTTGCCGATCCCCGGAAGTTCCGTGAGGTCCTTTTGCGCCGACAGCAGGCTCCTGACGCTTTGCGGTAAGCCTTCGACAGTGCGGGCCGCGCGATGATAAGCACGCACGCGAAACTGGTTCTCGCCTTTGAATTCCAACAGGTCAGCGGTTTGATCGAACATTGCCGCGATTTCGGCATTTTGTACCGGCATCGCCATGAGCCCTTGAATTCAGCGATCACTCCTCACGATCGCAAGCTACATAGCGCCGATTGGTCGTTACGCGCCTTGATCTAAATCAGAGGCCTTGGCTCGTCTTTTCATATGCGGTCACGCCTAGGGCAGCGCGCCACGCGCTATCAACTCCCTCCCCGCCGCGATAGCAGAATGTCTTGGTAGATACGCCCTTGGCCGATCCGGCGCACGAACGACAAGAAATTCATCTGCAGTTCTACGGCAAGAAACTGCTCTCGTTGGCGAGCTTCTTTGGAAGATAGTCGTCAATAACGAAATTAAGGCCCCATTTGGCAAGCGCCTGTTGCTCGGCACGAACTCCCATATGAAGCAATTGCTTGATTGCGGCGATCCACCCGGGATGAGCCATAATAAACGGATCGTTCTGTAGCGCGTCTTGAGCGCGCTTGATGTCGGTCGCCGCCAATGGGTGTGTCGCGTCCTCAAGACCAAAATCGATGATGTCCTGTGGCGTGACGCCTAAGAAACGTGCCCTGGGCACGCATAGGAAGCGGTTTATGTGAGCTGCATTGCCCGAACCCACCTTGAGCGTGCGGTAGATATTGGCAAAGCCGTACGGGTCGCAATCGACAAAGCAGTAGACGGGCAAATCCTGCTTGTCGGAAAGAAGGCGAATAAAGCGCCGCGTTGCACGAGTCGGCACCCCGCCCAGCTCGACGATAATACACCGTGCAGTTTCCCAAAACCGATGATTATTGAGGCGCTGAAACATGCCACCGGTTTCAATGGCAAGTATGAACCGTGCATCGGTCCGGAAGCTCAGATGCTCGACCGAACGCGGAATGCTATAGGCCCCACTCCCTAGGTTGGTGCAATCGATCTCGATGGCTGCTCCGGTCGCGGGATTTCTGTCGACTATGGTGAGCCGCCCCGCGACCGAGCCACCGTGGGATTCTGGATAGAAGCGCAGCTGCTCGCGTGACAGCCCGTGCATCGATGCCAAAGCCTCGATGTCATCCATAATGGCATCTGACTCGGCCTGCTCATCGAAGCGGCAGTCACCCCAGTTCTTGCTGATGTAATAAACCTCGCGTTTGGTGGCAAAATCGTCATGCTCGACCATTCCCCGCGAGGTTGCCATCAAACGAAGAGTCTGCGCGAAAGACCGGACGGTGTTTACCGCCAGTGCGCGAACTTTGCGTGCGTCGCCAAGCTCGAAGTAACCCTTCGCTTTATCGTATTTCACATTGTCAAGACTACGGACCGGCAGCTGGATGTCCGGAAGTTTTCCACTGCCGATGCTTGTGTGCACTTGCTTGGCAATCAACTCAATCAGCGCGATGGTTTTCCGATCCAGGTCGCTGTGCATTGCGTCCGAGCTGCCCTTCTTCATGGTTCTGCCCTTCGCATCGTACGGCTCCTGTGGAGCACGTCATCAAGCATGTTCACAGTCGAATCGCGTTCATCATTGCTGAGCGCGAGGATGTCCTGCAGGGCGATGCCGATGTGCGGCAGATACTTCTCGATATAAGCACGCCTGTCATATTCCTGGTGGAGATGCGCCTCGTGGCGCAAGTAGTGCGCGAGCTGGCGCGCACAATGTTGCAGCCCCAATTTGATCTCCTTGAGGATTTCCGGATAAGGCTCGATCGCCTCCTTGGATTCGGACGTGTAGGGCACCCAAACCGATGCGACATGGACCAGGATGGCCATCGGCGCGATCGGCAACGCGCCCTTCGACTGGTGCAAGCCATAGGCCCGCCAGTTCGTCTGGACGGCGGCTTTGGTGATGGCACAGCTAGACTGCTGGTAAAGGAGCGGCACTCGATTCGCAAAACGTAAGAGGCGAATAGGCTCGTCCTTCTGCACGATAAGAGGTTCGGCAGCGCTCGTTTCATGTGCCTCCGTCTTACGCATATGACCGCTCGCGTCGACTTCAACATCGGCGTCGCCGACGTGGCCAAAGGCGATGCCCACTTCCACCTGGAACGGGTTGCCTCGGTAGGCTGCGGCTGGCCGCGTGGTGACGGTGTAAAAATCCGCCGCCAATTCCTTGTGCAAGCCTTCCAACAGCGGTTTTTCGCCGATCGGGACAATGCAGTCGGTCCGCGGCGCCAAGATACGCGTTTTTTGAATAGCCCTGTGCAGCGCGGTCGCCTGTGCGCGAGCGATGTGCCTTGGATAAGAGCGATCGCTTAATCGCCGGTCAGATTGTTTACGGGCGAGCTCAATAATCTTGAGCGCTGTCTTCTTACCTACGCAGGAAAACTCATCGACCAGAAACCGCAACAGCGTGCCGCTTGCGGTGCTGCTCAGCATCTGGATAAGGCGGCCGAGCTCGATGCCGTATGGATGGGGTTTGATTTCGGTCGGCCGACGCGGAAGCTTCTTGCTGCTGCGGGCAAAACGGATCTGCCCTCCCTGCGGGCCCTGATAGTTGATAGTCAAATGCGGATTGGCGATGGCGGTCTGCTTCAGATAGACATCGATTGAATGCGGGCCTTTCTGATAGTGGCCCTCCATCTCCATCTCGACCCGCGTCCCGTGCGGACGATCCCATTCCAGCCGTTTCTTCCTATGGATGTCCGGCTGGTTCTTGGTGGTATCGATCGACACATACATTTCCGAAGCAAGCTCGTCGCCCGCGATACGGCTTATGATATGCAGCGGCTTGCCGACGGTGAGTTGCCCATACATTCCCGCCGCCGAGATTCCCATTCCCTGCTGGCCGCGCGACTGGCTGAGCTTGTGGAATTTCGAGCCATAGAGGAGCTTGCCGAAAATGCGCGCGATCTGGCTCTCGACAATTCCCGGGCCATTGTCCTCTACGACGACCCGCGACCTCCCGTCGCGATCGCGCACCTGCACCGTGATTTCAGGAAGAATTCCCGCCTCCTCGCAAGCATCGAGAGCGTTGTCCACCGCCTCTTTGACGGCAGTGACCAGCGCCTTGGCAGGCGTATCAAACCCGAGCAGGTGGCGGTTCTTGAGAAAGAACTCCGAAACGGAAATTTCGCGTTGCCGGCTTGCTAATTCTACGGCAGTAGCGGGTGCGGCTTGCCTATCAGCCATGTGCATCTCGTAAGGTGCATGCCACCTCGTTGCCGACCCAATTTTTAAATGCTAGCTATTCATCCCCTATGCCCCCTTGACCAAGATCAATATCGCGACCCCTCCGACTACCAAACTCCTCAGCCGTATAAAGCTCGACTAGGCGGTTTTGCCACAGAATAGCCGGTCATAACAACGACTACCGAATTCGATACTTTTTCAGACACCTCGAAAGATCACTTTGTTTGTGCGTTTAACTTCGTGGATAACCAACGGTCTGCGCGAAGGTGACGAATTGGTCCTTCCCCAGCTGCATGGTTCGGTCGAGCTTCGCGTAGTCGACGGCGCCACGGAAGACCGTTCCGAGTCCTTCCGATGCGCAGAACAAGTAGACGTTCTGACCGATAAACCCGGTATCGACGGATGCATAGAGGCGCCGGTCTTGCGGCGAAATGTCCTCCATCCGCTCGCCATGCGCGACATAGATGAGATTGAGCGGGGCGGTGCCGACGAAATCCTGTTGGCCGGTTTGTGCGCGGATGTCGGCCGGCAAATGGGGCAGCAGTGCATGCTGTTTCGGCTCGTAAAGCCAAACACCGTCAGCTAAAGCCGCATAGACGTCGATGACCATGATGTGACGCCAGTATGGGGCTGTGCGATCGCCACTGGGACGGTTGACGCCGAATGCGGCCCATAACAGATCCGACAGAACCTGTGACGGTATCGACCGGTCGCTATATTCGCGGGTCGAGCGGCGAAGCGCGAGCGCCTCGATCAGCGGCTTACCACCTTTGCTTCGCGGCGGCGGCAGCGCAATAGCCTTTGCTTCGTCTGCCGCAAATGCCGACCCCGCCGCAACGGCGGCGCTGGCCAAAATCCCGGCATTCATAGTGCGGCGGGTCATATCAGCGGCTCCCATTTTGCCCTATCCCAATGCAGATCATGCCGTTGCGGCGGCCAATATGGCGCGCCGGACCAGCGTTTCGAAAATCGGCAGCTTATAGGCATTCTTTGACAGCGGCGCGGCGCCCGCGAGCGCTGCGCGCGCGGCATCGCGAGCAGTCTGTTCGTGCACCGGCTTTCCCCGCAATGCGGCTTCTGCCGCCGCCGCCCGGTGCGGCACCGGCGCAGCAGCTCCGAGAACGATCGAAACCCGACGGCACACCCCACCCGCGTCGCGATCGAGCAGCACCGCCACATCGGCAAGCGGCCAGTCGAACGAGTCCTTTTCGCCTTGCTTAAGATGCACAGAACGGATGGCAGGCTCCAACTTCGGCAGCACGACAGCGGTGAGAATCTCGCCCGGCCTGAGATCGTTTTCCCGATGGATGTCCTTGTCCGGCAGCAGGTAGAAATCCTCCAAAAGGACTTCGCGCTGGCGCCCCTCGGCATTCACCAGCACGACCTTGGCTCCCAACGCTACCAACGCGGTCGCCGCGGTCGAGGGATGCACCATGGCGCAACCGTTCTGATCGAAAATGGCGTGGTATTGATTCTCGCCGCCGAATGCGAAGCAAGTCTCGCCGCCCTTGCGGACGCAATCGTGGCGCGCGGAGCGGAAATACCAGCAACGCGGCCGCTGCAGCAAGTTGCCGCCGAGCGTCGCCACGTTGCGGATCTGCGGGCTCGCCGAATTTCCGGTTGCGTCGGCCAAGGCTGTATAGCGCTGACGAACGATCGGGTTGCTGGCGACCTGTGCGATCGTGACCATCGCTCCGATGCGCAAGGTGCCGTCCTTTTCTTCGACAATGCGGTCGAGCCCGGCAATGCCGCGCAGGTTCACGATGCGGCGTGGCTGCAGCAGGCCCTCTTTCATCAGGTCGAGAAGGTCGAGCCCGCCCGCCTTGATCACAACGGCGTCATGCGTCGCTTGTCCGCCGACGCGTGCAATCATCGCGGCGGCAACGGTGGTCGCTTCCGAATTCGCCGCTTCGGCTGCTGATCGTGCATTCACCCATTCGAATGGTTGCATCTTCAGCTCCCGCGCGGGATGCGGCCAAGCGCCGAAAGGACGGCGGCGGGCGTCATCGGCAGCTGCCGCAGCCGCACGCCGATCGCGTTGTAGACCGCGTTGGCTATGGCGGGCGCGGTGGCGATATTCGATGGTTCGGCAATACCATAAGCGTCGGTTGCGCTCTCGGCCTGATAGTTTTCCAGCACAATGACTTCGATGTCCGGCGTCTCGCGCGAGGCGACGATCTTGTAATACTCGAGATCGGCGTTGAGCATATAACCGGTGTGCCGGTCGAGAATGCGGTCCTCGAACAAGGCATAGGAGATGCCTTGCAAGATGCCGCCCTGAACCTGGCTTTCGATTTGCCTCGGATTCATCGGGCGCCCGCAATCCTGCACCGCGACGAAACGCTCGACGCGCACGATCCCGGTTTCGGTATCGACGGCGACCTCGGCGAACTGCACGCCGCCGAGATCGTTTTCCGCAAGTGCGGCATCGGTCATCATTCGGCGGAACCCGCCATAATCGTCGCTCCGGCTGGCGAGCGCACTAATCTGGTCGGTGCGCAAGGTCGCGGCTGCTTCGCGCAAGCTCATGCTGCGCGTGGCATTGCTGCGGACGACAATGCGGCCGCCGTGCATGAGCAAATCCTCGGCGGCGACGCCAAGGTGCGGCGCAACAATTCCAAACAGCATCTGCTTGACTTTGTAAGCGGCATTGCGTGCCGGCGGCGTGATCGAGGCCGTAGTCCGGCTGCCGTAGGACGGCGGCCCGGCCGGAAAATCGGTATCGCCGATACGAACAGTGATATCTTGCGGACGCAGGCCCAGCTCCTCCGCGACGACCTGCGCCAGCACCGTACCAATGCCGGTGCCGATGTCCTGCACGCTGGATAGGACCTCGACCGAGCCATCGCGCAATAGCCGCACCTCACACGACGCATTGGTTTGCACATTGGCGCCCCAGAGCGATTGCGCCACGCCGATGCCGCGCTTGATCGGACCTTTATCCGCCCCCGGGGCATGGCGGCGGCTCCAGCGGATCCGTTCGGCACCGCGGCGCCGCTCCTCGCGCCGGACTGGACTCGCATCGATGTGGTCGCGCAGCAGCAGTGGATCGACCTTTAGTTTCTCTGCCAGCTCGTCAATCGCCTGTTCGAGCGCAAACGCACCGGGCGTATTGCCCGGGCCACGCATGGCGCAACCAGGCCCCGCATTGATGAAGACGTCGTATTGTTCGATCCCGAAATTCCGGCATTCGTACATACCCTGCGCGATATTGCCGACGCCGGCGCCGAGCGCGGTTCCCGCCGTCCCGTAGGTATAGAGCGAGACCGCGGTGAGTTGGCCGTCCTTGCGCGCGCCCATCTTGAGGCGCTGGAATGTCGCCGGCCGGTTGCCAGAGTCGAGCTGTTCCTCATCCCGATCAAGCACGAGCCGGACCGGTGCATTGGCGGCGCGGGAAAGGGCGATGGCGGCGCGTGCGTAATTGCCCGCGCTCGATTTCGATCCGAAACCCCCGCCCATTGCATCGACGACAACCCGGACCCGATTGCGCGGCAAACCAAAGGCCTCGTGCCAACTCGCTTCGGACGCCGGCAGTGAACTGAGTTGACAGATAAACTGTCAGTCCATCGGACCGCCAATCGGCAACGATGGCATGGGTTTCCGCACAGCAATGCGTCTGCACTTGCGTACGATATTCCCCTTCGACCACGATATCCGCTTCGGCAAAGCCCTTGGTAACATCGCCGCGCGTACCGACCGTAGCAGGCCCGCGGATGTTTCCCTGCTGCTGAAGCTCCCCACCGGCGGACACGCCGCCGGCAAAGCCTGAACCGGTAACCGGTGAACGAAACACCGCAGGAGCGCCCGGTTTGCGCGCATCCTCCATGTCGACGACAAACGGCAAGACCTCATACTCAACTTTGATCAGGCGCAGCGCGGCGTCGGCCGACGCTTCTGTGATTGCCGCGACTGCAGCGACCGGCGCCCCGACATAAAGCGCCCGCGGCAGGCGCGCCGCGCCACCCGCTGGCTCAATCTCAGGCGTGCGCTCGACGGCGCGGCCGACGATATCGGTGATGACATGAACGGCACGCACATCCGGATGATGCTCCGCCGCGCGCATATCGACCGAAATGACCCGCGCATTGGCATGCGGCGAACGGAGCAGTCGCGCGTGCAGCATGCCGGAGAGCTTGATATCGACGGTGAAGCGCGCAGCACCGGTCACCTTGGCGCGCCCATTGATCCTCGGTTCTGACTTGCCGATGACAGCGAGACGATCATTCGTCGGCAGTGGCGGCGCCTCGCCGGCCGGAATCTGGCGCTCGATTTCGCCCACGGAGACGCCGACGATCCCCGATGGAAACTCGTCCCGCCGCATTGGCTCTCTTGACGACATAGGGTCAGCCTTTGCCAGTCGTGGCGGCTGCGAGCGTTGCCGCGAAGACGTGTGGATAGGTTCCGCAGCGGCATAGGTGACCGCTAGTGGCGGTTTTTACTTCGTCAAGCGTAGGATCCGGGTTTTGCGCGAGCAGCGCCGCGCAGCTCATCACCAGCCCGGGCGTGCAGAAACCGCATTGCACAGCATCGTGCTCGATGAAGGCTGCCTGTACCGGATGTAGCTTGTCACCATCGCTGAGACCCTCGATGGTCGTCACCGAGCGTTCGCCGACGTCGATTGCAAGCATCATGCAGGACGCTACTGGAATGCCGTCCAGCCACACCGTGCACGCCGAGCATGCTCCGCGGTCGCAGCCGATTTTGGTTCCGGTCAGATCGAGCGGTCCGCGCAGCACTTCGGCAAGCGTCGCGTGCGGAGCAACGGCGACGGTCCGCACCGTGCCGTTAATTCTCAACGTCAAGGGAGCCGCGTCAGGACCGATCGTTGCGGCCTTGGTTTGCGCAATAACTGGCGATACGGCAAGGCTGGCTTCGAGCATGACGCCTCCCGCAGTCGCACTGGCGCGGGCAAGAAACGACCGACGAGAAACCTCGTCATCGTTGCGAAGTGCGGTCGTTTTTTGCGCAGGCTGTTTCATTGGAGCTCACTGGTGCCCCGAGCAAACCTGAGCTTGTAACGACGTGATAGTTTTGACTGAGATCAAAAGCAGCGATTGTTGATCGGGTCGGCTGCGAGCTCATGCATTACCGACGTGGGCTGGCGACCTCGACCAGCCACGCGATAAGATTCTGCTGGTAATCGGTCAATTGAGCTGCGCCGTATTGGGCGCACAAATGCATTCTCCAAGATGCGTCATAAGCAGACATCCGGAGCCGCCGAACATAAGTCCGCTTTGCAGCCATCAACGGACATCGCGTGCAGTTGCCACGATGTCCACTAATAATCCAAGACAAACTCTGGCAAACCGTCAATAAGCGTTATGCCTTTTTGGTCACGGCGATCAGCTGCTTCGGGTTGATCAGCAACATGACAACCATCCCGATCAGCGGGAACAGCGTCAATTCCACCAGCGCGGCTCCGCTCCAACCAAGCACGCCCACCAAGTATCCCATCAGGTAGCCGGCGGTGGAAGCAGCGCCGAACAAGGAGGTCAGGAAGATGCCCGATGCGCGGCCCACCATTTGCGGCCGCACACTGCGTTGCAGCAGGGTAAGGAGGTTCACGAATACGAAGCCGCTGCCGAGCGCGCCCACCATAAAGCATAGGAAGGACTGCGATGTCACCGACGTCGCGATATTATACATCGAGTAACCGACGACGGCGAGCAAGCCGAAGGCAATCGCCGTAACCCAGCGCTGCTGGAAGCGGTCGCCGCACCAGCCGCCGACGAATGACAAGAACCCGCCCAGTCCGAAGAAGCTTAAAGCGGCGGCGGCATCCGCCTGTTGGAAATGCAGCACATCTTTCACATACGTAGTGTACAGGCCGATGAAGCCGTACAGCGCGTAGCCGAGAATAACGCAACCGATGAACGACACGATGACGTTGCGGTTCCACAATTTCGCCGGCATGTGAGCAATCGCCGCCTGGTCGACCACTGTGGTGTTCGCCGGTCCCTTGCTCTCGGTGAAGCTCTTGGGCACGAAGACCAGGACGATGGCGGCGATCACTAATCCGGCGACGGTGAACCACACGAAGGGCGTCTGCCAGCTATTGGCCTCCTGCGACAACATGGCTCCCAAGCGCGGGCCGAGAAAGGCCCCGGCGCCGTAAGCGACGATCATCCAGCCCATGAAGAAGGATCGTTTGCGGTGAAAGAAACTGCCGACCGCGGCAAACAGGGCGGCCATTTGCATGCCTTCGCCGATACCCGTCATCGCCCGGTAAAACACCATGTCCCAAAGGCCGTAGGAATAGATGGTCGCCAAAGTGAACAGCGAATAGATCACCATGGCGATCAGGATGATCGCCTTGCGGGAGAAGCGGTCGACGAGGTAGCCCGCGGGTATGCCCGCAACGGCCAGGCCGAGCGTGAAGATGGTCGACATCAACCCGGCGGTCTTCAGATCGTAACCGAAGGCTGCGCGGATGGCCGGCAGCAAGGTTGGGAAAAGCTGCCGATCGGCCGCATTAATCGCGTAGGCCAGGCACAGGATAGCGAGGAAAATGATGGATACCACCGAATACGTTAGTGCCCGCCCGGAAGATGGAATTCCCGTCACAACCGTTCCCTGAGCGCTCATTTGATACCCCCCTTACTTTACCGCATCGTTTTGCTAACCATGTCTGGCAATGATCCGCATTGATGTGCATCAACAAACTCTCGTTGGATTCTTGCCGTGTGAAATTCACGCCGCGCCTCATTGCAGCTTTTAGCGAGGCGATTTCTCGATATAACGCCTCGGATGAACCAAAGCCGCCGAGATCGGACCGCCGCGCATCAACGAGGTGATCGAATTAGATTTTCCGATGTTCGCTTCTGACACAAAGCGGGCGCGCCAACTGCGCCCGCGGACGTGCGTTTTACGTTTCTCGGCGGCGCGCTGACGCTCATCGTTCAGCCCGGCCCGCTAACGTATGCGCTACCGGTGCAAAAGTTTCGACGTCATATAGGTATCGACCATGCGGTCGGGTGTCAGCGCACGTCCCATGGGTCCGAATTTGGCCCAGAAGCCGACATTGTATCGAGTACGCGGTCGCGCCGCGGTGCCGGCCTTGAACACAGTGCGCGCGACAAACTCGGCCGGCATCACGCCAAAGCCGCCAGGCCGGAGAAAATGCAGCATGTAGCTGGCAACGTTGTGCTTGTAGATCTTATAAGGACTGTCCGGGCCAGTGTCGGGGATGCTAGCCACGCCCCTATCGCGAAACCGCGACACGAACGGGCCGGGCAGCACGTTCACCACGTCGATACCGAACGGCTTCACCTCCGGGCGCAACGCATCGGCGAGCGCCTCGACGGCGTATTTGGTCATGTGATACACGCCACCACCCTGCGCGGTGACGCGGCCGGAGACCGAGCTGATGTTGACGATGCGGCCGAGGCCAGCGCGCCGCATACCAGGCAGCGCGAGCTGCGCCATGCGCAGCAGGCCAAACACATTGGTCTCGAAGGCGCGGTGCAGGAGTTCCGGAGAAATCTCCTCCAGCGGGCCGTATTGGCCATAGCCCGCGTTGTTGATGAGCACGCCGACCGGGCCGAAGCGTCGCTCGACCTCTTCGATGGCAGCGCGGCGTGACACTTCGTCGGTGACGTCAAGCGGCAGCGTCTCGCAGCCGAGCGCCTTGAGGCCCGCGAGACTTTCTACGTTGCGTGCGGTCGCGATCGTAAGATGGCCGGCCTCGTGGAAGGCTCGCGCGGTGGCGTCGCCGAGGCCGCTAGAGCAGCCGGTAATAAGGACCGGACCGATTCCGGAGGGTGCGGTCATGTTGGTGCCCCTGGCGATTAACTTTTCGTGCTGGCGAGGCTGCTCAGAGATTCCAGCGATATCTCGGCGATAGAGCGAAGCTCAATCGCCGGTACCCGCGACTGGAAATTTGCCACGGGTGAGTGTCCGCGTGTGGCATTTAACGGACATGCCAGATGCCCGCTGTTGACGAAGGTGGAACCCGCCTTTCGCACTGGCTGGAAGGCCATAGAATCTGCAGCAAGTCGATCACGAAGACGTCAAAGATTGTTCGTCGCGAAGAGCACGCCGGAGAATTTTACCGATATTCGTTTTCGGCAGCGGCTCATTGCGAAATTCGACATGCCGCGGGATCTTGTAGGCGGTGAGATGCTGGCGGCAATGCGCGATCAAGACCTCCGCGCTCAATTGGGGATCGCGCTTGACAACGACGATCTTGACCGCCTCGCCGCAGCTCGCATCGGACATACCGATCGCACCAACCTCCAAGACGCCGGGATGTAGGCTCACGACGTCCTCGATCTCGTTGGGAAACACCTTGAAGCCGGACACGACGATCATGTCCTTGATACGATCGACGATCCGAACAAATCCGTTCTCGTCGACAGTCGCCATGTCACCGGTGCGCAGGAAGCCATCGGGAGTCATAACCTTGGCGGTCTCGTCCGCACGCTGCCAATAGCCCTTCATCACCTGCGGGCCGCGCACGCACAGCTCGCCGGCCTGCCCCAGCGCGAGATCATTCCCGTCCTCGTCGCGGATCGCGATCTCGGTCGATGGAACGGGAAGCCCGATCGATCCGTTATACTCGGCGAGGTCGAGCGGATTGATGGTCACCGCCGGCGACATTTCGGTAAGGCCATAGGCTTCGATCAGGGTCTTGCCGGTAACCTGCTTCCAGCGTTCCGCCACCGATTTGTGCAGGGCCATCCCGCCCGATACCGACACGCGCAAAGGAGAAAAATCCAACTTGGCGAAGTTCGGATTATTCAGCAGCACCTTGTACAGGGTATTTACTCCGGTGATGGCCGTGAACCGATGTTTGCCGAGTTCCTTGACGAAACCGGGAATGTCGCGCGGATTGGTGATGAGAATATTGGTCGCGCCGCTCTTGAAGAAGACCAGGCAATTCGCCGTAAGCGCGAAGATGTGATAGAGCGGCAGCGCCGTGATGATGGTCTCGCAGCCGTCCTCCATGGCGCTCTTAAGCCAGGCGTGGCCCTGCTGCATATTGGCCACGATATTGCGATGAGTGAGCATCGCGCCTTTGGGGACGCCCGTCGTACCGCCGGTATATTGCAGGAAGGCGAGATCGTCAGGGCCGACTTCGACCGGCGTCCATGGCACATCGGCGCCGCGCGCCAGCACCGAGCGAAAGGTCACGGCGCTAGGGATGTTCCAAGCGGGCACCATCCTCTTCACGTATTTCACGACGACATTCACCAACTGCCGTTTGGGAAAACGCAGTAAATCGCCGATTTGGGTGGTGATAACGTGCTTGACTTGCGTAGAGCCGATCGCCTGGCTGAGCACGTTGGCAAAGTTCTCGACGATGACGATAACTTCTGCGCCAGAATCCTTCAGCTGATACGCGAGTTCCCGGGGACTATAGAGGGGATTGCAGTTCACCACGGTGTAGCCGGACCGCAGCGCACCGAACATCGCGACCGGATACTGGAGCAGATTGGGCATCATCAGAGCCACCCGCGCGCCCCGATGCAGTTTCAGCACATTTTGCAGATACGCGCCGAAACAGCGGGAGAGGCGCTCGAGCTCGGAGTAGCTGATGCTCGTGCCCATGTTGACGAAGGCTCGCCGTGGGCCGTATTTCTCCACGGTCTTGGTGAAGACCTCACCGACCGATCGGTACTCGTCGACGTCCACTTCGGCGGGAACGCCAGGGGGGTAGCTTTTGAGCCAAACGGGTTTCATGGCCCTTACCTTTACTCAACAGGCTAAGCTGGGTTTAAGTCCCTTGTTTCTGCACGTTCATCAAAAAGCTTCCGGTCTAGTAGGCGCCAAGGGCAAACTGCCATGATAGCGTTCTGGCTGCGCTGCCGCCTCGCGGCCGAGGCCGCGATGTTGATCGCGGCGGGCGTGCTGTTCGTGCGATCCGGCGCCGCAAGCCCGCTGACGGCCGCCGCCTGCGCAGTCGGTATTTTTCTCGCGCTGCATTCCGGCGCCATTGTCGTCAGCCTTGCAATATTCCGCATTTATACCGCCGCGCCGCCGCCGGACCTGGTGCGTCCATCGACGTGGCGCATCGCTTTCGGCGAATGGCTGGCCTATCAGGCGCTGTCCGTTCTCATTCTGCCGTTCGAGCGGCTGTGGATGAACGATGACGTTGTGGGGCGCCAGACGCCGGACGGTGTTCCGGTCCTGCTGGTCCACGGCTATCTGTGCAATCGGGGTGCCTGGTGGTGGTTGCGCCGCAAATTGAAGGCCGCTGGCTTTGCCGTCGCCACGATCAATCTCGAACCGCCGTTCGGGAGCATCGACGGCTTTGCCGATCAGTTGCACACGCGGATCGAAGCGCTGCGCGCGGAGACGGGAGCGGATCAGATTGCAATCGTTGCGCACAGCTTGGGCGGCCTCGCGGCGCGCCAATATCTGCGCTGGCATGAATTGAGCCGGGTCGCAAAGCTGATAACACTCGGCTCCCCGCACCATGGGACTTGGCTCGCTTACTACGGCCCGGGCGAAAATGCGCGGCAGATGGAGCCGGACAGCGCCTGGATCCGCGCTCTGCCGCCCGCCGATCCACGTGTGCCGACGGTGACCATCTGGAGCCCGACGGATAACTTCGTCGCACCGCCGGACAGCAGCCGCCTCGCTGGCGCCTCCGAGAGAATCCTGCCTGGTCTCAGCCATGTGGCAATGCTCTTCTCACCCGTCGTGCTCGACACCCTAATGCGCGAACTCCAGTCCGCCCACGGCAAACGTGCCAATCAGAAGTGAATGCCGCGCAGCAATTGCGTGTAGGCAATCTGATCGGCCGTCGGAACTTCGCTTCCCGGCTGTTGGCCATGCGCCGCCGCCGAGTCGGGAAACATGCGGAAGCTCGTATTCATGATGATCTGCGCCACGTGCGGCATCACGGCGTGGAGCACCTGACCGAAAATGCCGAGCTTGGTGGCAATCCGCACCGGACGCCGCACGATCGCCTCTACGATAAAATCCGCGGCTTCGTCAGGTGTCAGTGTCGGAACGCTTTCGTAGATCTTGGTCGGCTCGCTCATCGGGGTGTGCACGAGCGGCATATTGATGGTGGTGAATTCGACGCCGCGGTCGAGGAACTCGGAGGCGGCGCAACGCGTCCATGCTTCAAGCGCCGCCTTGGAGGCGACGTAGGCGGAGAAGCGCGGCGCGCTGGTGAGAACGCCAATCGACGAAATGTTGATAACGTGGCCGCGCTTGCGTCTCGCCATCTCCGGCAGGAACCCCAGGGTGATCCGCAGGCAGCCGAAATAGTTGACGGCCATGGTGCGTTCGAAATCGTGCATGCGATCGAACGAATTCTCGATGCCGCGGCGGATGGAGCGCCCGGCATCGTTGACCAGGACATCGACGCCGCCGTAGTCAGCGCCGATCTTCTCGATCAATGCGTCACATTGGGCCCGGTCGGCGATGTCGGCGGAGTAGGTGACGAGCTTAAGTCCACGCGCGGCCGCTTCTTGCCGCGTTCGTTCGAGCTTTTCCGCATCTCTTGCGACGATGATGGTGACGGCGCCCGCTGCCGAAACCCGAAATGCAGCGGCCTTGCCGATACCCGAAGAACCGCCGGTAATGACCACCACGCGGCCCGCCACGCGGCCACCGAGCGAATGGTCAATCGACAGGTCGGGATCGAGGTGGCGCTCCCAATAATCCCATAGCCGCCAGGCATAGTCCTCGAGCCGCGGCACTCGTATTCCCGCCGGCGCGAGCAGTCGCTCCGCTTCCCGGTTGTCGAACCGAGTTGGATAGTTCACGAAGCTGAAGACATCCTCTGGCAGGCCGAGATCCTTCATCACGGCTTTCCGGATGCGGCGCGTCGGCGTCAGGGCCATCAAAGTCTTCACGACCCCGGGCGGAATAAATCCGAGAAGCGCAGCGTTGATGCGCAGCGCCATTTCGGGCGCATGGGCGGCACGGCAGAGGATATTGAGAATGTCTCCGACGCGGAGCGGATGCGGATCCGTCAGATGGAAGCATTTGCCGTCCTCGCCTTCGACATGGGCGAGGTAGGTGAGCGCGGTTATGACGAAATCGACCGGAACGAGGTTGATGCGACCACCCTCAAAGCCGATGCTGGGCATCCACGGCGGCAACAGTTTGCGCGTTTTCTGGATCAGCTTGAAGAAGTAGTAGGGACCATCGATTTTGTCCATTTCGCCGGTTTTTGAATCGCCGACGACCAGACCGGGGCGGTAGATTCGCCAGGGAATCCGGCACTCGTCACGCACTACCCTTTCCGCTTCATGCTTGCTGGCGAAATACGGATGCTCCAGGTGTTCGGCCTCCGCGAACATGTCCTCACGGAACACGCCGTGATAAAGGCCGGCCGCGGCGATTGAGCTAATGTGATGGAAGCGCTTGGCACCAATTGCCGCAGCGAAAAGGATCGCATTGCGCGTTCCTTCGATGTTGGTGCACATCTGGGCCGCGGCGTCAGCGTCGAGATCGTAGATCGCACCCAGATGGAAGACGTGATCGACCTTGTTGGTAATTCGTTTGACGTCGCCGGGCGCAATCCCGAGGCCCGGTTCCGTCAAATCGCCCTTGAGGGCAACGGCCCGATTCTCGTCGGTGTTCCAGAACTGCAATAGCTTGGCCAAACGCTCGGCCGAAGGATTGCGCATCAGGAAGTAGACGCGCGCATCCGGCCGCGACAACAAGGTACGAACGAGCCGCTTGCCGATGAAGCCACTGGCGCCGGTCACGAAATAAATCATTATTCCCCTCACGCCAGAGCAACGGGGGATTGCCTATCAGTGCCTTGAGATGTGTTCTCCGGCAAAGTTTTCCGCATTCATAGAGCCGGAAGAAAAGTCGCAGTCATTGATATGTATCAACAGAATTTCGTACACGTCTGTTAACAGCGTTCCATGGGTTAGGGAACGGGGATCCAAGTCCGAACTTAGCCCGTAGCAATGGGATCAGCGCCTGCGAAGTCGGGTGCGATCTTCAATGGGCGTCTTAATGGAAACGAGGACCCGCGGTCGGGCGCAGGCATCAAAGCAGAATGGAGAGTACAATGGTCAAGAAGCTGAAGCATTTGGCAAAGAATGAGATAGATGGCCAATTCGTCGCGGCTATCAGGGATTCCGCAAATCAAATCTGGCTGGCGGGCCTGGGCGCATTTGCCAAGGCGCAAGAAGGTGGCACTAAGCTTTTTGAGACCCTCGTCCAAGAAGGCGAGAAAGTCCAGAAACGCGCGACTAAAGTTGCCAGCGATACAATCACTGAAGTGAAGGATCAGGCGACCGGAACCTGGGGTAAGCTCGAACGCGTGTTCGAGGATCGGGTGAGCCAAGCGCTTCACGGCCTCAACGTGCCGACCAAGAAGGACGTCGATGCATTATCAAGGCGCGTCAGCGAACTAACGGCAGTCACGAAGAAGCTAACTGCCTCATCGGCCCACAAAACGCATCACCAAGCAGCGAAGTAATCCTGATAGACGATTGCATCCCGTGCCCTGCGGGATGAGATCGAGAGGGAGTTGCACGTGGTGACCCGCCCAAAGAGAGGCGTTGCCTTGGCGGGGGGCGGGCCTTTGGGAGCCATTTGGGAAATCGGCGCACTCGTCGCGCTCGATGAGGCGTTGCTCGGCCTAGACCTCGCCGACGTCGAAATCTATGTCGGGGTGAGTTCCGGCAGCTTCATCGCCGCCGGGCTTGCCAACGGCGTAACGCCGCGCGCAATGCACCGCATGTTCATCGAGAGCGAAGCCGCCGACGACCCATTCGAACCCGATTTGCTGCTGCGCCCCGCCCTTAAGGAATACCTGAAACGCTTTGCCTCGTTGCCCCAGCTCTTGGGTACGGCCGGGCGTCGTTATCTTGAGGCACCCTGGTCAACCGGTTTCTTCGAATCCCTCGGGGGCCTTGCGAGAGCGTTGCCAACCGGCATCTTCGACAATGTTGGCATCGGCGATTATCTCGCTAAGCTCTTCTCAGCTCCCGGTCGCACCAACGACTTTCGCCAGCTGCGCCACCAGCTCTTTCTCGTGGCGACGGATCTCGACACCGGAGAAGCAGTTCCCTTCGGTGCGCGCGGATGGAACGACGTACCGATCGCCCGCGCCGTCCTGGCGAGCGCTGCTCTGCCCGGGTTGTTCCCGCCGGTCGAGATCGACGGACGCTATTACGTCGACGGCGCATTGGTGAAGACGCTGCATGCCTCGGTGGCGCTGCGCGCGGGTGCCAAGCTTCTCTTGTGTATCAACCCACTGGTGCCGTTCAACGCCGACCTGGCTGCACGGCGCACACATAAGAAGCCCGTTTCTCTGGTAAAAGGCGGGCTTTCCGTCGTTCTGGCGCAGACCTTTCGAGCAATCATCCATTCGCGCATGAAGACAGGAATGGACCGCTATCGCACCGAGTTTCCCAACGCCGACGTCCTGCTGTTCCAACCTAACCGCGACGATAGCGACATGTTCTTCACCAACGTGTTCAGCTATTCCGCCCGGCGGCGTTTGTCCGAACACGCCTACCAGATGACACGTGCCGACCTACGCCGTCGGTCCAAAGCGCTCGGACCGATTCTTGCCCGCCACGGCATCAAGCTCGATCGAGCCGTGCTGGCCGACCAGAGCCGCACACTCGTTCTTCCAATAGCGACAGTCAGGCGCGAGCGAGCGCGCACGCTCGGACGAGCCGCGTTTCAGCTCGACCGAACACTGGACGATCTGGGGGCACTGCTGCGAGCCCATTCGACGTAAAGCCAGCGCCACGGAGCGGAGAAATTGGCGAAAATGGCATGGAAATCGTTTCCATATCCGGCGGCAGACTACAATTTTCCCGGCGCCGAATTGCAAAAGCACTGGTCGCGGCTGCACCGGGGCGATTGTGAGCCTTTTCCCGCCGCAGCGACCCTCACAAAGCTTGTTTCAATCCAGCCCGATCTCAAGCCGTCTATGCCGGTCGAGCAAGCGGCGAAGACGCTGCAAGCGGCTTGGCGCGCCTACCACTACGGCGATTTCGGCCAAGCCGTAGGGCTCGGTCTTTCCGTCGGTCCACTCGGCTACAATGTCGCCAATAAGGCCACGAACATCTACGCTACCTACCTGGAAGGCGTCGAGAAACGCAGGCTCGCCTTATTTCTCGAGTCGGTGGAGCGAGCCGCGGAGCTCCAGGCCTGCGCCGCCTTTATGCCGAATGCGTGGTATCTCTATGCGCAGGCGCTCGGGCGTCACGCGCAAGCGATTTCTGTGGTAAAGGCCTTGGCCCAGGGTTTGGGCGGCAAGGTCAAGGCGGGTCTAGAGCGAACAATCGCCCTCGAACCACACCACGCCGACGCCCATATCGGGCTCGGCGCCTACCATGCCGAAGTGATCGACAAGATCGGCGCCCTCGTCGGTGGCCTGACTTATGGCGCGAACGCAGACACCGGCGTGAAACACTTCGAGACAGCGCTCAAGCTCAATTCGCATTCCGCCATCGCGCGCTTGGAATATGCCAATGGCCTGGTTATGATGTTTGGCAAATCCAAGATGGCGCAGGCGACGCGTCTCTACGAGGATGCTGCGAAATGCGTCGCGGCGGATGCCGCTGAACGTCTCGACATCGAACTCGCACGTTCGGAGCTCAAGGAATGATCAGAGCTTCGGGCGGTTGCGCGCCGAGCCGCGACTGGTGGGACGTCCGCGCCGCGTCCTGCGCGCAGCCTGCCTGCCGGCGCCAGGCTCAGTCTTGATCGGCCTCTGCTCGGGAGTCGCGGCCCAGGGCTCCATGAGAACAAAATACAGGAGTTGTTCGAACTCCGGCTTGAAGCGCGCGATGACGGCGTGCGGATCGGGCACCAACGCCGCGTCGGTAAGCAGCCCGAACTGCACTTTCCCATTGAATGACAAAATCGAAACCCCAATCCCGATATTGCCCGCCTGCGGAACCCAAACCATCACCTGTTTGATCTCGCTGCCGGCGAGAAAGAGCGGTTTCTGCGGGCCGGGTACGTTGGTCATGACCGCCGTCGCTCGGCTCAACAGAAGATCGAAGACCGTGTCCTGCACGAGCTTCGGCGCGTAGCCCAAAGTGGAAAGCAGCCCCAAGGTTACGGTTGGTTCGTTCGAGCTCTTGAGTGCCTCCATGCGGCGGTGAATCTCGTGCAGGCGGGCCAGCGGATTTTCCAGGCCGACCGGCAACTCGAGTGCGGCAACGCCGAAACGGTTTCCCAACTCGCGGCCGCTACCGGGCGAGCGCAGATTGACCGGCACGAGCGCACGAATTTCTACGCCCTCCGTCTCATCGCCTTTTTCGGCCAGATAGCCGTTGAGCGCGCCGGCGACGGCAGCGAGCAGCATGTCATTTACCGAACAGCCCAACGCGTGGCTCACCGCCTTGACCTCGGGGAGCGAAATGGGATCGGTCCATGCCACCCGCTTGGTGCCGGAGGGCTGGCCCTTGAAGCGAGTCGGACTATCGTTCGGCATGAGCAGCAGGTAAGCGAGTTCGCCAGCGATATCGGTTCCCTCCTTAAGCGTGTCTGCAGGGCGGGCCACCGCTTGCCCCGATCCGCGCAATATATTGGCGGAGAGGCGCAAGCCCTCCCCCACGACTTCTATGACCGGCGCGATCAGATCCAGCCAGGAGCTTTCGTTGTCCTTGTCGGCGATACGCCTTGTGCGGTGCGCAGCCGCGCCGACGTATTCGTCGGTGAGCGAAAGCAGTACGCCGATCAAGGCTATACCGTCCGCTATCGCGTGATGGATGCGGGCGACAATCGCCGCTCCGCCGTTGTAGTCCTCGACGATGTGGAACTGCCAAAGCGGGTGCAGCGGGTCGAGCGGCGTCGCGGCGAGTTCGGCGACCAAGCGCTCCAGCTCGGCCTTGTCGGCGGCGCCCGGCAAACGGACGCGTTTAATGTGCCGGGCGATGTCGAATTGCGGATCATCGCACCACCAAGTCCCGGTCTGCCGCCTCTCCGTCCGCTGCCGAAATCGCGGAATGGCCAGCAGCCGGTCGGCGAGCATGTCTTCGAGCCGGGACACGTCGACAGGCCCCGCCAGGACCAGGACGCCCACAATCACCATGAGATTGGTGGGCCGATCCATGCGCAGCCAAGTCGTATCGACGGGGGCCATACGTTCGCTATTTGACATAGGTCAGTGCCCCGGCAGCGGAACCATCTATGCAATACTACTGCTTAGGCACAGTCACAAACGCAATAAATGCCAGCAAAAGAAAAAACCGCTGCCCGCGTCACGAAGCAGTTGGCCCGGGCAGCAAAACTGCGATCGTCGGCTCGTTCTAATCCGAAGGCGGCAGCGGCTCGCCAGAGCTTGCGCGTCTGGCAGTCGGCGCGGTTGGCGCGCACACATGCGGACCTGTTGGCAAATCCGCGGTTTAAGGAAGCGGCAAAGTTTTTTCTCACCGATGTTTACAGCGTGGATGACTCAAGCAATCGCGACGCGGAGGTCCAGCGCGTCGTGCCGATGATGACCAATTTCCTGTCGGACACCGGTCTCGAAACGGCGGCAGATGCCATCGAGCTCGATGCGCTGTCCGAGGACCTCGATGCGGCAATGGTGGCCGCTCTCGGGCGGCGGTTGGCTTCACTCGGCGCGGCGGACTATGGGCGGGCGTACCGCAAAGTGGGACGTCGTCGGGACCGTGAGCGCCAGATCGACCTGATTCAGCATCTTGGGCAGTCGCTCGATCGTCTCACCCATCAACGGTTCATCGGCACGACCTTGGCCGTAATGCGCAAACCGGCAAAGCTAGCAGGCCTTGGCGATCTGCAAAGTTTCCTCGAGCGTGGCTTTACGGCATTCAAGAAAATGGGCAACTCCGACGAATTTCTCGCGCTACTTGTCACACGGGAAAGGAACTTGCTCAACGCCCTCTTCGCAGGAGACGACAGCCTGCTCGGCGGATGAAGGTGGGAACGCATGCGTGATACGTTTCTTCGGATGCGCCACGCCTCGCGCAGCGAGATCGGTGTTTCCGCGCCGCATCGCAAGGATCGCCTCGGGCGGCTGCTCGCGCTTCTTGACGAGAATATCGAAGCGTTTGCCAATGCGATCAGCGCCGATTTTGGTCATCGCTCCGCTCATGAAACCCGCTTCGCTGAAGCTCTCGTCGTCGAGGCCGGCATCAAGTTGGCGCTTCACCGCATTGATCACTGGATGAGACCCAGGCGCATCCCCACTGCATGGCCCTTCTGGCCGGGATCGAACCATCTTATTTCCCAACCACTCGGCGTTGTCGGCATCATCGCACCGTGGAATTATCCGCTGCAATTGACCCTCGCTCCCTTGGTCGGCGCTTTGGCGGCCGGAAACCGCGCCATGATCAAGCCGAGCGAACTCGTCCCGCAATTTTCCTCGGTCCTCGCCGCTACGGTCGGCAAGCATTTTGACACCGCGGAAGTGGCGGTCGTTGAAGGCGGCCCGGCCGCATCACAGGCGTTCGCCGCCCTTCCCTTCGATCATCTGCTCTTTACCGGATCGGCGCGCGTTGGACGCCTCGTCGCGGAGGTCGCGGCGAAGAATCTCACACCCATCACGCTGGAACTCGGCGGCAAGTCTCCTGCCATCATCGATAGTTCAGCTGACATTGCAGCCGCAGCGCAACGCATCGCCATCGGCAAGCTGCTCAATGCGGGGCAAACCTGCATTGCCCCCGACTACGTGATCTGCCCGCGCAATGCGCAGGACGCGTTCGTCGCACACTATTTTAAGGCGGTGATGGCGCTCTATGGAACAGATCCGCACAACCCGGACTACACGTCGATCATCACTCAGGCCCACTATGATCACCTCGAAGGGCTCCTGAGCGATGCGACAACCAAGGGCGGACGCGTCGACATGCGCGTCGAAAATATTTCCGCCTGGAAAGCATTGCGGAAATTTCCACCTTGCCTCGTCCTTTCGACCACGGACGAGATGCGGGTGCGACAGGAGGAGATCTTCGGGCCGATCCTGCCGGTCATCCCTTACGACCAGGAGGACGAAGCGATTGCCTATGTGAATGGCCGCGACCGGCCTCTGGCGCTCTACTGGTTCGGAGCGGACCGTCACGTGCGCGATCGGATTCTGCGCGAAAACCATTTCCGGCGGGGTAACCATCAACGATTGTCTCCTGCACCTCGCGCAGGATCACCAGCCGTTCGGCGGAGTCGGGGCATCCGGCATGGGCGCCTATCACGGCGAATGGGGCTTCCGCACCTTCAGCAAGGAGAAGCCGATCTTCAATCGCGGCCGCGTGAGCGTCACGGTTCTGCTGCAGCCGCCTTATGGGCGGACGTTCGATCGCGCGCTCGCGCTGTTGCGCCGGCTGCTTTGAATTGCGGCACCGTCTATGGTCACGCGAGATAAAGGAAGCGGCAAGAATGGACGAGTTTGACTATCTGGTCATCGGCGGCGGATCGAGCGGCTGCGTGGTGGCGGGCCGGCTCAGCGAGGACCCGGGCATCAGCGTCGCCCTCCTGGAAGCAGGGGGTATGGGCGACGGCCTGGTGATCACGACGCCGGCGGCGGGCGTCCTCACCGTACCGACCAGGCTGCACAATTGGGCCTTTGAGACCGAGCCCCAATCGGGCCTGAACGGCCGGCGCGGCTACCAGCCGAGGGGAAAGGCGCTGGGCGGCTCATCGGCGATCAACGCCATGGTCTACACCCGCGGCCACCGATGGGACTACGACCATTGGGCGTCGCTCGGCAACGCGGGCTGGAGCTTTGACGAAGTCCTTCCTTATTTCAAGAAATCCGAGTGCAACGAGGATTTCGCCGGCGACTGGCATGGCCGGGATGGTCCGCTGAACGTCGCCAAGTCGCGCACCGACAATCCCTTCCATCAATTCTTCCTGCAGGCCGCGCGTGAGGCACAGCTTCCTCACTGCGAGGATTTCAACATTCCCGAGCCGGAGGGCCTCGGTATCTATCAGATCACGCAAAAGAACGGGGAGCGGTGGAGCGCCGCGCGCGCCTATATTCATCCCCTTCTCGGCAAGCGGCGCAGTCTTCTTGTCGAATGTGGCGCGCGCGTGCGCCGCATCCTGTTCGAGGGAAAGCGCGCGGTTGGCGTCGAGTTTCTCCAAGGAGGGCAACTGCGCACGTTCCGCGCACGCCGTGAAATCATCCTGAGTGCTGGCGCCATCCAGTCGCCGCAGATTCTCATGCTTTCCGGTGTCGGCGATGGCGATACGCTGCAGCGCTTCGGGATTTCGGTTACCGCGCACCTGCCGGGCGTCGGCCGCAATCTGCAGGATCATCCGGACTTCGTTTTTGGATATGCCGTGCGCAGCGTCGACCTCCTTGGCTTTTCGTTAGCCGGATTCGGGCGCTTGGCGCGCGAGATCTATCGCTACCGCGCGCACCGGCGCGGAATGCTGACGAGCAACTTCGCCGAGGCCGGCGGTTTCCTGAAGACACGCGTTGATCTCGCCATGCCCGACGTTCAGCTCCATTTCGTCGTCGCAATCGTCGAGGACCATGCGCGCAAGTTGCGCTGGGGACACGGCTTCTCGTGCCACGTCTGCCTGTTGCGCCCGCGTAGCAGAGGCACGATCGCGTTACGCACCGCCGATCCGCTAAAGCCACCCGCGATCGATCCGAATTTTCTTGGTCATCCTGACGATCTGGAGGACATGGTTGCCGGATTCAAGCTGACGCGTCGTTTGATGGATGCGCCCGCATTGGCGTCGCGCAGGACCCGCGATCTGTTTACCGCAGGCGTGCGTACCGACGACGAGATCCGAGCGGTCCTTCGGCAACGCGTCGATTGCGTTTACCACCCGGTCGGAACCTGCAAGATGGGACGCGATGAGACCGCGGTCGTCGACCCTTTGTTGCAGGTTCTTAACCTGACTGGCCTGCGCGTCGTCGATTGCTCGATCATGCCGACGCTTGTCGGGGGCAATACGAACGCGCCGGCGATGATGATCGGCGAGAAGGCCGCGGCCGCGATCCGCGCCGGCGCCCGGTAATCCTGTCGTCTCCGAATATCATATCCGGACGTATCGATGATGCAGTCCGGCCAAAATGGAAATGGGCAGCACCGACGCTAGCAAGGCAACACGAATCGTGACTACTGAATTTGACCAGCATTGCGAGCACCGCGCGTAACGATCAAGACGGCCATTTGAGCAGCGCCATAGCGCGGGCGCCCAGGATGCTGTCGCGCTGATTGCGCGGCTTATCGATTTCTTCGACCCGGCGCACGCAATCCAGATTGCCCATGTCGAACGGATAGTCGCTGCCGAGCAGAACGTGCTCGGGGCCTGCCACGTCCACGAGATATTCCAGCGTGCGTTTGGAATGAACGATGCTGTCGAAATAGAAGCGGGAAAAGGACTTTTCCGGCGACTTCTTCAAATTGACCTTTGGTTCCGGCCGCACCTCCCACCCATGGATGAAACGGCCCTTCTGGTAGGGCACATATCCGCCGCCATGCGCCAGACAGATTTTCAAGTTCGGGTGGCGTTCCAGCACACCGCCGAACACCAGCGAGGTGGCCGCCAGTGTCGTTTCGAACGGAAGGCCGACGAAATTATTTTGCAGATAGGCCTGCAGCCGTTCGCGCGAGCTGAAATTGTGCGGGTGGATGAAGATGAATGCGTCGAGTTGCTCGGCTACGGCCCAGACCGGCTCGAGCTGCGGATCGTCGAGATTGCGCGAACAGATATTGGAGCCGATTTCCATGCCGCGTAGCCCGAGTTCGGTCATGGCGCGGCGCAGTTCGGCCGCGGCAAGCTCGGGAGCCTGCATCGGCACCGTCGCCATGCCGATGAAGCGGTCGAGAATTCGCGCTCACCGTCTTGGCGATCTGGTCGTTCTGCAAAGCGGCACATTCAGCTGCGAGTTTCGCCTCCTCCTCATAGTAAAACGTTTGAGTCGTCGGCAGCAGCAACTGCACGCCGACGTCGTTTTCATCCATCTCGCGCAGCCGCCATTGCACGTCCCAGAGGCCGCGCGGCACCGGCTTCTGCATGACCTTGCCGTTGATCTCCATGACCGCGGCTGAATTGCAGCCGATGTCCTTCATGATGGGAGCGACGCGCGGCGAAATCTTCGCCAGCAAAGCCATCGTCTCGTCAGTCAGGATGTGGGCGTGAATGTCGATGCTCGACCGTACGGTCATTCTGGCGGTTCCCTATGAAAAAAAAATAGCGAGATGGCGGCGACCCGCCATCTCGCTTTCGGCGAGCCTCGCGGCTTTGTCGCGACGGCTAGTCGATCTTGATGTGCGAGTTGCGCGCCACGGCCTGGAGGCTCTTGGCGTTGGTCTGGAGAAACTCGCGAAACTCCTCCGGCGTGTTGCCGACCGGGAATTGGTTGAACTTCACCAGTTTGTCGCGGACCTCGGGTGTGCGCACTGCGGTCGCGACAGCGTTGTGCAGCTTGTCGATGACCTCCTTCGGCGTTCCGGCCGGCGCGACCACGCCGGCGAAGGTCTGCACGTTCACGTTCGGATAGCCGAGTTCGGTGAAGGTCGGCACATTGGGTAGCGCCGGCAAGCGCTCGGCGCTGGTCACCGCCAAGGCGCGTAGCTTGCCCTGCTGCACATAGGGCGTGATGCCGGAGCCGACCATCATCATGTTCATCTGTCCCGCCAGCAGGGCGACGATGCCCGGCCCCGAGCCCTTATAGGGATCGTGCACTATCTTCAGATCGAACACGTGGCAGAACTGCTCCATCGCCATATGCCCGCCGCTGCCGATGCCCGGCGAGCCGTAGGTCAGCTTGCCCGGGTTGGCCTTGGCGTAATCAAGCAGTTCCTGGAGCGTCTTGAACGGCGATTCCGGCGGCACCGCAAAGATCAAAGGCGTCGCCGAAATCAGCGACACCGGCGTGAAATTCTTCAAAGGATCGTAATTTGCGCTGCTTGAAATCGTCGGGTTGATGATGAAGGCGGGATCGAACACGCCGAGCGTATAGCCGTCGGGCGCGGCGGCCTCGACCACTTTCGTGCCGATCAACGTGCCGCCGCCCGCGCGATACTCGACGATGAGCGACTGGCCGAGCACCGCTTCGATCTCTTGCTGCACGGCACGCAAGGTGATGTCGGTGCCGCCACCCGCACCGTAAGGCACGATCACGCGGATCGACCTGTTCGGATAACCTTGCGCGAGGAGATCGCTTGCGCTCGCGGCGAAAGCGACAACGGCAACGAGCAAAAGCGCCAGCCGATAAATGACACGCTGCATCGTGAGCCTCCCTCGAATTCGCCGCGTCCGCTTTTTGTTGTGAGATTTTTTGTAAGGGCCCGGCGTGTCCGCATGGCGGACAGTGAAGACAAATGTTGTGCGCGTGACATTAAGATGTATTTTCTTGAATGGCCAGCATGCTTCGGGTTGTGTGTCATTCGTTGATGTCGTGCGGCGCGCGCGTTCTGCGCGTGCAATAAACAGAGCTTCCCCGCGGCACGCCGGGCATGCGTTGGAAAAATAACCGATGACGGAAAAAGTGCGCGTGGCGTTTGTCGGGCTCGGGTGGTGGTCGAACATGCTCGCCGACGCGGCGATGGCCAGCGAGTGGATCGCCATCGCCGCCTGCATGTCACGATCGCAGGAAAAGCGAGAGGCCTTCGTGAAAAAGTACGGCGGCGTTGCCAAAGACACGTTCGAGCGCGTGATCGGCGATCCTGCCATCGATGCGATCGTGCTAACGACGCCGAACTCGCTGCACGCCGCGCAATGCCTCGCGGCGGCCACGCAGGGCAAGCATATCTTCATCGAAAAGCCGATGGCGCTCACGGTCGCCGACTGCCAGCGCATGATCGCCGCGACCGATAAGGCCGGCGTCGTGCTGGCGACCGGCCAGAACAAGCGGCGCATGCCGATGTTCCGCAAAGCCTACGACCTGGTCAAAGCCGGCGCGGTCGGAACGATCTCACTGATCGAGGCGAATTCATCGAGCGAGACCGGCTTCAACACAACGCCGGCGCAGTGGCGCTGGTTTCGCAACGAGAGCCCCGGCGGGCCGCTGACCACCCACACCGTCCACCATGCGGACTTTTTCAATCATCTGATCGGCCTCCCCAAACGCGTCACTGGCTTCGCCAGCAAAATCGGCGGCGCGATGGAGGCCGATGACGTGGTGACCGCGTGCCTCGAATTCGAGTTGGGCGCGCTCGGCTATCTCGGCGGCAGCTTCATGTCGCCGGTCCGCAAATACGTGAACCTGTTTGGCGCCGAGGGGCTGATCTTCATCGACGAAGATAGCGGGACGCTCGCCTACAAGGAGAAAGGCGCCGCGGCTTTCGAGGTCGTCGGCACTTGGGAGCCCAAGCAGCAACAACGCGACTCGCTGCGGGAAGAGTTGGACGAGTTCGCCGCCTGCATCCAGAACGGCACGCGGCCTGAAACCGGCGGGCGCGAGGGCATGCAGGCGGCCGCGGTCGTCGAAGCGATCGTCCGTTCGTCGGATAGCGGCCGCGCGGTGCCGATGACCGAGCTTCTCGCCAGCTAGGTCCGGCGCGCTGCCCAGACCTCGCGGTTGATGAAAGTCTCGGGCTGCCGCCCGGCGAAAACGCGATCGACGATGTCGGCGCAGGCCAGCCCGACATTGCGGTCCGCCTCGACCGACAGGCTGGCGCTGTGCGGCGTCATCACCAGATTGGGCGCGCGCAGCAGCGGGTCGTCGGGCAGAGGCGGCTCCACCTCGAACACGTCGAGGCCGGCGCCGGCGATCCAGCCCTCTTGAAGCGCGCAGCACAACGCTTTGCCGTCGACCAGCTTGCCGCGCGCCGCATTGACCAGAACGGCGCGCTTCTTCATAAGCTTAAGCTCGTCTTGGCCGATCAGATGATGGGTTTCCGCGGTCAGCGGCAAATGCAGGGAGACGACGTCGGCGCTGCGCAAGAGCGTTGCCAGATCGTCGACCTTTTCCACGCCAATTTTGGCCATACGGTCGCGATCCACGAACGGATCGTAGCCGAGCACTTTCATGTCGAATCCGGCGCCGCATATATGCGCAATGCGTGCGCCGATATTGCCGAGCCCGACGAGGCCGAGCACACGGTCCGTCAGCTGCTCGAAATGCAGTTCCCAACGCCGTTCGAACTGGTTCGACCGAACGAACTCATGCGCGACCGGCGTGCGCCAGATCGCGCCCAGCATCAGCGCGACCGTCGCTTCGGCCACGGCTTTGCCGTTGCCGCCCGGGACGTTGGCAACCACGATCCCCAAGCGGCTCGCTGTCGCCATGTCGACGCTGTCGACGCCGGCGCCGTGCCGCGCGATGACCTTGAGGCGCGGACAGGCTTCGAGAATCTCTTTGGGCATCTTGAAGCTGCGGGGGATCACCGCGTCGGCCTGCGCGAGCGCCTTCTTTTGGTCCCGGCCGAATTCGTCGCCGCCCATGACGCGGAAGCGCGCCTCGAGCGCCTCGAACACATCCGGATGCACGGGGTCGGGAATGACGACCAGCGGCTTATCCATTCTTTTTGTCTCCTGCCGCGGCACCGAGAATTTCGTCAATGGTGGCGCGCGTGACGCCATGCGCTTCGGCCGAGCGGACAATGTCGTTCCAGCCGTCGACGGCAAGCGGGATTCCGTTCGCGAGGCGATCCTTGCGCTGGCGGCGCTCGGGGTCGCCCGGCACCATGACGCTCGACACGCCGGGTTGCGGCTTGCACGAGCGCACGAAGTCGATATAGCCACCGGCCATCTCAGGAAAGTTCCGCCCGCCGTCGAGCATCTTCGGATCGATGTAGATCGACAGCATGCCGTTCCACGGCTGCGTTCCACCGCCTGCGGTGCCGGAGCCAGTGACGACGCCAGCCAACAATTCGCAGGCGAGGGCCAAGCCCGATCCCTTGTGATCGCCCATGGCGACCAGCGCCCCGGGGCCGCCGCGCGGATTCGGCGCCTGCCCTTCCGGCACCGTCCCGTAGAGCGCGAGCGGATCGGCGGTGAATTTGCCGTTACCGTCGATCAGATAGCCCTCGGGCACCGGCGTGCCAGATTTGTAAGCGACCAGGATCTTGCCCTCGGCGCTGCGCGCCGTCGAAAAATCCAGAATGAAGTGGTCGTCCGCGCCGTTGGGAATCCCGATCGCCACCGGCGCGGTGGACATACGCCGCTCGCGGCCGCCGTAAGGCGCAACCAGCGAGCTGTTCGCCACGTTGACGAAATGGATCGACACGTAGCCCGCCTCCGCCGCGAGCTCGGCCCAAGCGCCGATGCGGCCCAGATGCCCGCCATGCCGTAAAGCCACCAGCGACAGGCCCGTCGGCTGCGCCTTTGCAAGACCGAACTCCACGGCTTCACGGCCGAGCACCTGACCGAAGCCGTCATTGCCGTTCAGTGATGCCATCACCGTGTTCTCGGTGATGACACTGATGTGCTGGCCGAACCGCAAATAGCCCCGCTTCACCCAGTCGAGATAGCGCGGAATGCGGAAGACGCCGTGACTGTCGTGACCGGCCAGGTTTGCGGCGACGAGATTCGACGCAATTTCCAGTGCCTCGGCTCTCGCCCCGCCGGCGGCTTGGAAAATCCGCGCCGAAACTTCGGTCAGCGCCGAGGCTGAAAGACGAACGTATTCGACCATCGGGAACGCTCCTGCCCTACCCCGGCCGTCGCTGGCCGGCACAGCTCCATGACTAAGAAGCGACCGCCTGCTTGATCTCCTTCAAGCGCGCGGCGGGATATTGGATCAGGGCAGCGCCATCGGACATGCAGTAGAGCATCGTCATCCCTTCGTTCACCCAATGCCGCATTATGTCGAGGACGAAGACCCCGCCGAGACCCGACGCAACCCGTGCCTTCTTGCACGAAGCGACAATGCTGTTGAGCGCATCGACGAACGGCGCGCTTTCCCATTGCGCCGGAACCCCGAGGGTCATCGACAAATCGTTGGCCCCGACGATGATTGCGTCCAGAACGCCAAGCGCCAACAAATCGTCCAGACGCTCCACGGCCTCTGGCGATTCAATCATACCGACGGCCAGGGTGGTGTTATTTCCCTGCTCACCGAGTTGCTTGTGCGGAATCGGGAGAAAGTCGTTGATCGCCATCGGACCGGGCAGACTGCGGCTGCCGCGCGGCGGGAAGAACAACTCGCGCTCGATGAGCTTGACCTGTTCAACCGTTTCGACGTGAGGGAAAATGATGCCCTGGGCTCCGTTGTCCAGGTATTGCGTGCATAGGTGATGATCGAAACCGCATACTCGGACGACCGGCGTTACGCCGGCCTCCAGGGCTGCCCGGCACAGCGCTGTTCCTTCTTGCAACGTGAAGCAACCGTGCTCGGCATCCACGAATAGAAAGTCAAAGCCAGCGTTAGCCGCGAATTTGGCGTGTTCGGGGCCAGCGAAAAAGCGAATCCCGTGCCCGTAGACCGGTTCCCCCCGCTGCAATTTCTCCTTTGTGCGATTTGGATGCATGTCCACTCCTCGGACGTTGGTTCTGTTGGGTTCGAAAAGCGCTCCGTGGTTGTCCAGCACCACATCAGAGCGCCGCTGGCATGGCCGCGAAGATCGCTCTCAATCGCTCGGCCCTTTAATGCCACCGCCAAGGCGCACGCGCCAGTACCAGGGCGCGCGCCAGCGCCGCCCTACAAAGCTGTCCGTCAAACGTGGTGAGACAAATCCGAAGGGTTAGCCCGAAACTTGCAAAGGCCGCGCAGCGGCGACCGGTTGCGTTAGCCAACGCCCAAATAGTATTTGCGGACCAGCTCATTTTGCTGGAGCTCCTGCGGATCGTCCGCCGAAAGTACGATTTGTCCGTGTACCAGGACGTAGCCGCGGTCGGCGATGCGGATCGCCTGCCGGAAATTCTGCTCCGCCATCAGCACCGTCAGCCCAAGCTGCCGCTTGAGATTTGCGATGGTCTCGATCGTTTTCGACACCAGAATCGGCGCCAATCCCACGGACGGTTCGTCGACGAGCAGGATTTTCGGCAGCGCCATCAGAGCGCGCGCGATCGCCAGCATTTGCTGTTCGCCCCCGCTCATGCTGCCCGCTAGCTGCCGTCGCCGTTCCTTCAGGCGCGGAAACGCGTCGAAGCAAAAAGCTAGGCTGTCCGAAATGCGCACGCGCGCAAATTCCCGAAATGCTCCGAGCAGGAGATTTTCCTCCACCGTCAGCTTGGGAAACAGCCGGCGTCCCTCCGGGACCAGCGAAATCCCGATGCCGACGATATCTTCGGTGCTGCGTCCGATCAGGTCGTAGGACGTTCCGTCAATGTCCGCCACGATGCTTCCGGCTGTCGGGCGAACCTGCCCCATGATGCATTTGATCAGCGTGCTCTTGCCATTGCCGTTGGTGCCGAGAAGAACGACCGTCTCCCCGCCTTGCACATTCATGCTGATGCCGGAGAGCACGCGCACCTCTCCGTACCCGGCATGCAGTCCCTCAATGGCAATGCTATTCGCCAAGATAAGCCCTTTCGACTTCTTCCTGCTTCATGACGTCGTCAGGAAGCCCGTCGGCGATTTTGCAGCCGGCGACGATTACGACGATCCGTTGTGAGAACAGCATCACGGCCCGCATGATATGCTCGATCAACAGAATCGAAATCCCTTCCGCATTGAGGCGGTTCAAGAGATCGAGTATCTCGTCGACTTCGCTTTCGGAAAGGCCTGCCATGACCTCGTCGGCAATTAGCACCTTCGGTTGCGCGGCCAGCGCCCGGCCAAGTTCTAGCTTCCTCAGTTCAACCTGGGTCAGCCCTTTCGGGCTGAGTTCGGCTTTGTCGCCAAGTCCAACCTGATCGAGGATCATGAGCGCAGCATCGGCGATGGTGCGCGCCGAGGTATGGCCGACCGCAAACCGCAGAGGCACCTCGATATTTTCGCGAACGGTCATTCCCCGGAATGGCCGCGGGATCTGATAGGTCCGCGCCAGCCCGCGCTTGGCCCGAAGCCAGGCTGGCGTTTTGGTAATGTCGTTGGCGTCGAACGTTATCGATCCTTCATCCGGCGCCAGGATTCCCGTCAGGCAATTCACGAACGTGCTCTTGCCGGATCCATTCGGGCCGATGAGACCGACGCGCTCGCCCTTCAACAGAGTGAAGTCAACACTGGTGAGCGCGGCGAAGCCGTCGAACCGTTTGGTAATGCCGGTCGCCTCGAGGATATTGGCGGTCATCGGCGTCCCCGCTTCCAGCCGCGCACAATGCCGACCACGCCTCTGGGGGCAAGGGTCAAGAAGACCACAAGCAAGATTCCGACGATGAAAAGATTTGCGGCCGACGAAATCGTGACCGTCAATATCTGCTGGGCAGAGCCGAGCAAGATCGCGCCGATGACTGGCCCCCACCAGGTGGCGGTGCCGCCCACCAAAGGCATGGCGATGGAATTCACCGCAATCGCAAGACCGAAGGCGGTGGCCGGATCGACATAGGTGACGTAGTAAGGAAACGGCGCGCCGGCCATGCCCATCAAGGCGCCGCTCATGGTCGTCGCAATCAGCTTGAGACGAAGGCTCGGCACGCCCGACGTCTCCGCCGCGGCCTCATCGTCCCTGATCGCCGCGAGCCCGATGCCGATCCACGATTTCTCGACCGCCCACGCCGCGAAAACGGCAAAAGTCGCCAGCCCGATCATGAGCACGACCAGGAACTGAACGTATGAAATAAACAAGCCGGAGACCGCCGGCCTTAAGACATAGACGCCGCGTGCGCCGCCAACGAAGCTCCAGTTAACGATTAGCGTTTGCAGCACGATCGCGAGCGCTAGGGTTGCAATCGAAAAGAAGACGCCGCGCAGCCGCAACGTCAAATACCCCGTGCCCAACCCAACCAGCCCAGCGGTCACAGCCGCCACCAGCATTTCAAAGAACAACGGCATCGGCAAAATTTTGTTGAGAACGATCGTGGTGTAGCACCCGATCGCAAAGAAGCCCGCCGTGCCAAAATTAACGTAGCCGCCGTAGCCCCCGAGGATATTCCACGCCGTACCGAGAATGATGAATTGCACGATCGTGTAGGTCGCAAGGTAGTAGTATTCGCCGATGTGGGCCCCGAACAGCATCGTCACCGCGATCAGGGCGATGCCGATCGACAAGATCGCCACGCCGGACAGTCGTCGGCCGGTTACCGGCAGCGGCTTGCGCAATCGAGGCACTGAGGCTGCTTGTTCGCTCATCGTCCAAAAATCCCAGCCGGCCGGAAGATAAGCGTGAGCAGCAGAAGGCCGAACGAAACGGCAGGCGACCATGACGGGCCATAGAACGTCGTCGTCAGGGCTTCGGCGACACCGAGGATCAGCGAAGCGACTAGCGTGCCCGGAATGCTCGCGATGCCGCCGAGCACGCAGATCGCGAACGCCCGTCCGATATATTCCCGCGTAATCGACGGTTCGACCGGCTGAATAATGATGAGCAGAACGCCGGCGATGATGGCGGTCGCAACTGCGATGCCGAATGCAATTTCCTTCGCCCGGATCGGATTGGCGCCGATCAGGCGCAGCGCTTCGACGTCCTGCGATACGGCCAAAATCGTGCGGCCGGTGAATGTGCGCGAGAGATAAAGATTGATGCTGCCGAGCATGCCGAGCCCGACCAGAAACGGCACCAGCATGCGCAAGGGAACCGAGACAAATCCAATTCCGATTGATGACTCGAGATACGGCTCGCTGATGGAGCGATAGTCCACCCCGAAAACCAGAACGACGCCGATCTCGACGATGAAAAGAATGCCGAAAAAGAACGCCAGACCCTGGAGCAACTCATCGCCGCGCCGCTCAAAGAAGAAATGGTACGCGCGATAGAACGCCCGTCCGAAAATATAGCCGCACGGCGCGAACACGGCCATCGAGGCGAACGGATCGAGGCCAAAACGATCCCAGCCTAAAAACGCAAGATAGGCCCCCGCGATCATGAAAGCGGGATGCGCGATGTTGACGATATCGAGCATCCCGAAGGCAATGGTCACGCCAATTGCCACCGACGCGTAGAAGCCGCCCAAGACTACGCCGGTCACGATGGCATTGATGACGAGATCCCAGCTGAATTCCATCAGCGGTCCCCGTTCCGCTCATCGACGGCCGGCGCGATCATATTTTTTGGAAGTTGCAACGATCGCGCCAAGGCATCAGGCGTGCGCCGCACCATGCACGCAATGATCGCGCTGCGCTTCTTCCACACGCCGCATCCTCCCGGGAGAATTAGCCGCCAAGCCTCCTCGGAAGCCACAGGCGCATCGCGCAGCAATCCCATCATTACCCACGATGAACCGAAAAATCACACTCGGCCATGAAAACCTTTGACTTAAATCAAGGTGTCGACCGGGGCTCTCGGCGCTGTTGATGATGCGGGCCATGCGAACGCTCGCAGCCGTCGCGCAACCAAGACCAAGCGAACATCGGCAACGGCCATGTCAGCAAACGGCAGCCCGAACATTCAAACCAGCGGGACCACCCCGTCAAACACAAACACTTCCGCCCAACGGGTTCCGCAGCTACGAACTTCCACGTCATAAACCTAAGGAGGAAATAATATGAGCGGAATCACTCGACGCGAATCGACTGCCTTGATCGGCTCAGCGCTGCTGAGTTCGACATTTCCCGTGCTGGCTCAGACCAGTCAGCAGCCGATCAAGATCGGCTTCAGCATGGCGCTGAGCGGCGGTCTCGCCGGTGGCGGCAAGGCCGCGCTCTTGACCTATCAAATCTGGGCCGAAGAGATGAATGCAAAAGGCGGTCTGCTCGGCCGCAAGATCGAGCTGGTCTATTACGATGACCAGAGCAGCCCGGCGACCGTCCCCGCCATCTATTCCAAGCTGCTCGATATCGACAAGGTCGACTTGGTGATCTCGGGCTATGCCACGGTGCCGACCGCAGCAGCGATGCCGACTGTGATCCAGCACAACAAGCTGTTCTTGTCATTATTCGCCTTGGCGCTGAACGATCAATTCAAATATGACCGTTATTTCCAATTGCAGCCGAACGGACCCACCGCGAAAACTGAGATCTCGCGCGGATTTTACGAGGTCGCCAGCGCGATGACTCCAAAGCCGGCGACAATCGCTCTCACCGGCGCGGACGCGGAATATTCGCAGCTTGCGTTGGAAGGTGCGCGCGAAAACGCCAAGAAGTACGGAATGAAGATCGTTTACGATCGAACCTATCCGTCGAATACCGTCGATTTTGCGTCGATCATGCGGCCGATCAAGGCAGCGAACCCGGATCTCATTTATCTGGCCTCATACCCACCAGACTCCGCGGGATTGGTCCGTGCCGCCTATGACGTGGGCGTCACCGCTAAGCTTTTTGGCGGCGGGACCATCGGATTGCAATTCGCCACGTTCAAGACGCAGCTCAATACGATGTTGAACAACGTCGTCAGTTACGACTTGTACGTGCCCGAACCGACGATGAACTTCCCCGGAATTGATAAACTGTTGGGTCTCTATCGCGACCGGGCCAAGGCCGCCGGCGTCGACCCTCTTGGCATCTACATTCCCCCGTTCGCCTACGCTGAAATGCAAATCCTTGAGCAGGCAATCAAAGCGGTGGGAAGCCTCGATGACGGCAAGCTCGCCGAATACATTCACAAGGAAACGTTCAAGACTGTCGTCGGCGATATCCGCTTCTCGCCGGAGGGCGAATGGGCCAAACCGCGCATTCTGCTGGTGCAATATCAGAACATCGTCGGTGCGGACGTCGAGCAATTCAAGCAGGCCGGCAAGCAGGTCATCATCTACCCGCCCGAATTGAAATCGGGCACGGTGAGGACGCCGTTCGACGCCACCCATCGCTGATCGGTTGTCAATCAGCCACTATACTGGCCGTCGGGCATGACGCGGCCGGCCCTAGCTATTGACGCTTCGGCCGGCCGCGCTTTCATTGGCTTGTCCCGACGGATGAAAGAACGATGAAGGCAGTCCAGTTTTCGCGATACGGCCGCGCGTCCGAGGTTGCCGAGCTTGTGGACGTCCCCGAGCCTGCGCCGCCCGGATCGGGAGACGTCCTGATCGAGGTCGAGGTCGCGCCGATCAATCCGTCCGACTTGCTGCATTTCGAGGGCCGCTACGCCCAACCGGCCTCCGTGCCCGCCTTCGCCGGCGCGGGCGTCCTTGGCCGCGTCGCCCAGTTGGGCTCCGACGTACATCACCTCAAGCCCGGCGACCGGGTGATCGTCATGAACACGCAGCGCCGCGGGTGGCGCGACTGTTTCACCTGGCCGGCCGCGAAGCTCGTTGCGCTGCCGGAGGCGGACCACGTCGAGCTCGCCCTTCTCGCCGCGAATCCGCCAACGGCGCTGCTCATGCTGGAGGGCTTCGGCGCTCTCAAGCCGGACGATTGGGTGATTCAGAACGCGGCAAACTCCTCAGTCGGTGTGAGCCTCATTCAGATCGCGAAGACGCTGGGCCTGCGAACCGTCAACGTGATGCGGCGCCCGCAGCTGGTCGACCATCTTGCCGCGTTCGGCGCCGACGTGACGCTCATCGATGGCGCCGACCTGCCCGCGCGGGTGGCCATGGCGATTGGCGGCGGGCGGATCAAGCTCGGCATTGACGCGATTGCCGGTGATGCCACGCGGCGATTGGCGAGCTGTCTCGCGGATGGCGGCACCGTGATTAATTACGGCCTGCTCTCGGGCAAACCCTGCGAAGTGGACGCCGCCGACATCGTGTTTCGCGACATCAGCCTGCGCGGCTTCTGGTATTCACGCTGGTTTTCGAGCGCGAGCCCCGCCGCAATCAAGTCCCTGTTCAGCCGCCTCGTCGGCATGCTGCAGGCGAAAACGCTCCGGGTGCCGATCGAGGCTTGCTATCCGATCGAAAAGCTCAAAGAAGCGTTGGCGCATGCGCAGCGCGAGGGACGGTTGGGCAAAGTGGTGCTGCAGTGGACGCGCTGAGCGCGCCGCTCATTTGATGGCTTGCGGATTGATCGGCGAGCCCGAGCCACCGGTAATGATGAGCGGCGGCGCGGTGAAGAGAAAATCATAGATGCCGTCGGCCGCGCAGTCTTCCGCGAGTTCCTTCAGGTCGAAGATTTCGCCCATTGTCAGCCCCATGGCAGGGATCACCACCCAGTGCCAGGGCTGTTGCGCCTCGGTCGTCTCGTTCGGACGCACCTCCACACCCCAGGTATCCGAACAGATGGCCGCGATCTGCTTTTCGTGGCACCAGTAGCAGTTCTCGAACTTCACGCCCGGCCCGTCGCCGCCGGCGTAGCCGCCCCACGTCCGCGCTTTCCGGCAGGCTTCCATCTGGCCGGTGCGGATGATGACGAAGTCGCCGCGCCGGATCGCGACGCCTTGCGTTTTGGCGCAAGCGTCGAGCTCCGCGTTCGAGATGCCATATCCATCGGGCAGAACGTCCATGCCCTTGAAACGCGCGACGTCGAGCAGCACGCCGCGTCCGATCATCTTGTTCCGCGTGTGCTGAATGCCGTTTTTGTGGATCCCTGAGCTGTTCGCCAGCGCGGCATCGTAACCGTTGTACATCTTGTTCTTGTAGAAAACGTGACCAAGCGAATCCCAATGCGTCGCGCCTTGCACACACAACATCAGGACGTCGTCGGCATAACTGGCCGTGCTCGTCCCGTCGTATTTGAGCGCAATGCCGTCAACGCCGCTGTGCAGCATCATATGGATAGGATTGAAGCGGCGGCCGAACAGTCCGGTTTGCGGCCCGCTACCGTCAAGCGGAATGCCGAGGGAAAACGGTTTCCCCTTGCGCACCAGCCTGGTGGCGTCGACAATATCCTGCGCCGTTACGAAATTGAGGGTGCCAATCTGATCGTCCGCCCCCCAGCGGCCCCAATTCGAAAGCTTCTTGCTCGCTTCGGCGATGGCCTCGAGCCCGACTTTGATGTCCATGGGTTTCCTCTTGCTCTTCGAACCGGCGCTCCGGATGCGCAAAACTAAAGTATCAAACGGTCAGAGCGCGCCTCTTTGACCAATGTCAAGTAGCCGCGCGGACAAACGACTCGCGATCGGCCGGCTGAGGGTGAGAACTCATAGAACGAAAGCAAACTTATCCAGCGCCGCGTGTCGCTTGACACAGGCGCAACCTTATCCTTATTCATTGCGCTCAACGCTGGTTTATTCCAGCGAGGCGATGGAGTTCCGCCGAAACCGCCCTTCGGGGCTGATGACTCCTTTCATCCGATGCCGGACGAGAGGAGTCGTTTTTGCAGTCCCCGTGTTTCCCAGTCGAACAGTTACATCAAGCCCCCAACTGCAAAGCGCGCTTGCGCTTTGTGTTTGTCCGCGCACTGCGGAATAAGATGTGCGGAGCGCGCGATGTCGCTGGTCTTTGGGTGGGAAGGCCTCCGGGAGTCTGATCTAATCCGCAATCGCAGGGAGCAACGATTTAATGGTCACTTATGTCTGGGTTGCAATCGGCAGTGCGCTCGGCGGAGTAGCGCGCTATGGCTGCTCGGGACTGGCCGCCCGCATGATTGGCGAAACCTTTCCTTGGGGCACGTTCATCGTCAACGTCGTCGGCTCCTTCATCATTGGATTTTTCGCTACCCTCACCGGCCCGGACGGCCGTTATATGGTCGGCTCCGTGGCGCGGCAATTCGTCATGGCCGGCTTTTGCGGCGGCTTCACCACCTTTTCGTCCTTCAGCCTGCAGACGCTCAATCTGGTGAACGATGGAGAATGGTTCCGTGCCGGTGCTAATATTGGAGGCTCGGTTGCCAGTTGTCTGATCGCGGTTTGGGCCGGCCATATGCTCGCCGCGAGCATCAGCACGATGAAGTGGATTTAACTCATGCAGATATCTCGCGATGCCGTGCTGCTCCGAATCTTTTTCGGCGAAGACGACAAGTTCAACCACCTGCCCTTGTATGAAGCCATCGTGTTGAAGGCGCGCGAAATGCACCTCGGCGGCGCCACGGTGCTGCGCGGCCATGTCGGGTTCGGCCATTCGAGCCGGATTCACACCACCAAGATTCTCCGCTTGTCGCAGGATCTGCCGATCGTCGTGGAGATCGTGGATTCGAAGGAAAATATCGACGCCTTCCTGCCGGCGCTCGACCATATGATGTCAAGCGGGCTGGTGACGCTTGAAAAGGTGCAGGTCCTGCAATACGGCGCCAGCAAAAAAGCGCCGTGAGCCGGGGCTAGCGGCGCGGCCTCCCACACACGGGAAGCGGTTACGCGTGGTCTGCGTAATCGGACATCGGCAGCGAGACGGTGACCGTATTCGAGATGGCGCCGCCCTGCCCGGCGGCGCCGTACGCGCACACGTGATAGCGATAGGGCATGCCCGCCAGCAGACCGTGGTCCTCCCAGCGCGTCACCTTGACGGCGTCCGCAACCTCGACCTTGCCGAGCGGATCCGTCCGGCAAACATCGTAGCGGGCGGCGCCGGCCGCCTTGTTCCATTTGAGCGTGGTCATGCCTTCGCCGATGGTGGCCGTCAGGTTGGCACCGTCCGCACTCCAGCGCGGCGCTTCGCTCGCGCGATCGTCCGGCGGCGCCTGCAGCGAGCCTTGCGGCCAAAGCGCGCAGATGACGCGGGTATGCGTGCCGTCGAGATGTTTGCACACATTGCAGTAGTCGCACTTCACGATGCGATCGATTTCACCGCGGCGAACCTTGTTCGGCCAATCCGGATCGGCCAAGAGGCCGCGCGCGATGCCGACGATATCGACCGCGCCGGTTGCCACCAGCCGCTCGGCGTCGTCGGGGTTGGAGATTTTGCCGGCGGTCGCGACCGGCGTGTCGAAACCATGCGCGCGGATGAAGGCTTTGATCTCCGCAGAAAAATGCACATGCGGCATCGCCGGATACCAGTCTCCCGGCATGCAGCGATCGCCCGAATAGCCGGTGTAGGGATAAGGCACCTGCCCGGGCGCGTGAATGGCGTCCTCGAATTTGCCGCCGACGGACAATGACAAATAGGCCGCGCCAAGCTGAGCCAGCCGCAGACCGATGAGTTTTGCGTCGTTGACCGTGTAACCGTCCTTGATGAATTCGTCGGCCAGGAAGCGAACCCCGACCGGAAAATCTTCGCCGACCTTCTGGCGGATATTACCGAATATCCGTCCGATCAAATGCAGCCGGCCTTCCAGCGTATCGCCGCCGTAATCGTCGGTGCGTGGGTTCGCGCGCGACAGGAACGATGCCAGCGTATAAGCGTGCGCCGAATGCAACTCCGCGCCGTCGAATCCGGCAGCCCGCGCGCGCGCCACCGCGTCGCCGAACTCCTCGACGATGCGGTCGATCTCGGCCATCGACAGCATATCGATCGTCTGCCGCCAGCCCGACTTGGCCACTTTCATGAAATGAATGATCTGCGGCACCACCTTCGAGTCCGAAGTGTCGTGGATGCGCCGGACCAGATCGGCGAGACCCGGCACGAACCGGTCATCGCTGATGCGCAGCAGCGGGCCGGATTTAGCCTGATGGACCGCCATGGCCTCGATCACGATGAGACCCGCACCGCCCTGCGCGTAGCGCACATATCGGTCGCTGATGTCCTTATTGACCAGGCCGTCTTCGCCGGACAGCCGCGTCACCATCGCCGGCACCATCACCCGATTGGGAATGACCATTCCGCCGACATTGAGAGGTTCGAACAATTTCATGGTCAGAATTCCTTACACAAGCGCGGTTGTCCCCGCCGCCACTTGACGCAGTTCGCGGCGCAAAATTTTTCCGGCTGGACTGATTGGAAATTCATTCACGACTGTCAGCCGCTCGGGCAGCTTGAACTTCGCGATATTGCGGGCTAGCAGAAAGTTCTTGATCTCGTCCAACCCGACCGTCTCACCCGCCACCGGGATCACAAAGGCGCAGGCCTTTTCGCCGAAGGTCGCGTCAGGCATCGCCACCACGCAGACGTTCTTGATCTTGGGGTGGCCCAAAATGTAATTCTCGACTTCCTCGCAGCTGATCTTTTCGCCGCCGCGATTGATGATGTCCTTAAGCCGGCCCTCGACATAGAGATTGCCGTCAACCCGGCGCACCATGTCGCCCATCCGATAGTAGCCGTCGCCGGTGAAGGCGGCGCGGTCTTTGTCCGGGGCGTTATAATAGCCGCGCACGGTATACGGGCCGCGGCAGATCAACTCGCCGACCGTCCCATCGGGAACGTCATTGCCCTGCTCGTCGACGATGCGGATTTCGTCCGCCGGCGATATCGGCCGCCCGGAACAGGTGAAGCGAATTTCGGGCGGATCGTCGAGGCGCGTCATGTTCAACAATCCCTCGCCGGTGCCGAAGCTCTCCTGAAATGTGCAGCCGAATCGTTGTTCGACTCGGCGGCGCAGTTCCGGCACGAGCTTGGCGCCGCCGTTCATCACCACACGCAGGCTGGAAAAATCGTGACGCCCCGCGAGATCGGCGTTCAGCCAGTTGACGATCAGCGGAACGGCGGCGGAGACGACCGTGACGCGCTCGGTTTCGATTAGCCGTGCGATGGTTTCGATACTGGCGTCCGGCGCGATCACCGCAGTGCCACCGTGCGCGAGCGCACCAAGCACGCCCGGACAACCGAGCGTGTAATTATGCGCCATCGGCAGCACGGCCAGGAACACGGTTGCGGCGTTGAAGCCGGCAACCGTGCCGCTTTGCCGGCAATTGTAGACGTAATCATTGTGCGTGCGCGGGATGAACTTCGGCAGGCCCGTCGTTCCGCCGGATAGTAACATCAGCGCGACATCATCGGGCGCCGGAGAAAGGCCGGCGTCCTTGCGGCGGCCGCCGTCATGCGCCAGGAGCTCACGCAAGGATATCTGACCGGACGCGGGCTCTCCAAGCACGAGCACGCTGCGCAGCGACGGCGCCAAGCCGCCCATGTCCGCTGCGAGCAATCGGTAATCGTAGCCGCGCCAGACGTCCGGTACCACGTAGCCCACCGCTTTAGTGTGGGCCAAAATGTGTGAGATTTCTTCGCGCCGATGGGCGGGCAGCGCCAGCACCGGGATCACGCCGATGCTCACCAGCGCGAAGAACGCGATGACAAACTCGATCGAGTTGGGCAGTTGAAACACCACGCGGTCGAGCGGGCGAAATCCAAGATCGACCAGACGGCCGGCCAGCCGGTCGACCGCCATGCGCAGTTCGCGCGTAGCTCATACGCCGTGTCCCATCGACCAACGCGATACGGTCGGGCGCGGCGCTGACCGAGCGGAGCAACATGCCGTAGAGTGAGATGTCAGCCCAATAGCCCTGCCGCCGGTAGCGGCGAGCGGCTTCTTCGGGCCAGCTTGTGCAACCTTGCAGCATGTTCCGGCTGGCTTCTCCGAGCCGTGTGACGGCGCCGATGGGCGATCTTCCCTTATTTTGAATAATCGCGCTCAATTGAATTGACCTTGACCATCGTCAAGCTCTCTGGCCGTTGGCTGCCGCTCGTGCGGAACGGCGCTTTGGCAGACCATTGCGCATTCGCGGCCCGCCTCGCATTGTCGGGCCTGACAAAGCAAGGGAATAACGCAGAATGATCCGGATCGGTATTATCGGGCTTGGCTGGTGGGGCAAGCAGATCGTCACGTGCCTGGCCGAAAGCCCGCGCTTCAAGGTGGTGGCGGGCTGCGACATCGATCACAACACGATCGCGCCTTTCGCGGCCGCGCAGAGATTCGACCCAGTCGTCGACTACAGGGAGTTGCTCAAGCGGCCTGACATTGACGCCGTCGCGGTAGTGACGCCGCATTTGTTGCACGAAGAGATGGCGGTCGCGGCCTTCGCCGCCGGCAAGCAGGTGTTCTGCGAAAAGCCATTGGCACTCAACGCCGCCAGCGCCGAGCGGATCCTGGCAGCCTGCGCCAAGGCCGGCGGCGTGCTCGGCATCGGACATGAGCGGCGTTACGAGCCGGCGATGGAGGAAATGCGCGGTCTGTTCGAGACCGGTGCGCTCGGCCGCCTGCTGCACATCGATGCCAATGTCAGCCATAGCAATTTCCGCAAAATGGACCCGGCGAACTGGCGGCGGGATCCCAGGCACGCGCCGGCCGGCGCCTGGACTGCGCTCGGCATTCATCTCGGCGATATGTTCGTATCGCTCGCCGGGAAGCCCACCCGCGTTGCCGCGCGCACCGCCTCGCAAATATTCCCGGCGCCGTCGGAGGATTTCGTCACCGCCGAGATCGATTTCGCCAATGGCGCGCGCGGACGCATCACCTGCCTGTCGACGCCGCCGTTCTACGGACGCTTCACACTGATCGGCGATCAGGGCTGGGTCGAGGTGCAGGAAGGCGGGAATGTCGACAAAGGCATCCCGTCGAGCTTTGTGCATTGCACGGTGGACGGCAGTCGGCAGACGCGCAGCTACGACCACGCCAATACCGTGCGGCTGAATTTCGAGGCCTGGGCCGACGCGATCGAAGGCCGCGCGCCGTATCGCTTTTCCACCGAGCATTTGCTCGGCAATATCCGCATTCTCGACGCGGTGGTCCGCTCGGCGGCGCAGGACGGCAAGCCGATCGCGCTGTAATATCGGACCAAAGGCGCCGCATGCAGCAAGAGAAAGAACAGGTCGCACTCACCTCGATCGCGGCGTCGGCCGCGCTCACAATCGCCAAGGGCCTGGTCGGCTTTGCCACCGGCTCGCTCGCGATCCTGTCGGAGGCCGGCCACTCGCTGATCGATCTCGGCGCCACCGTGATGACCTATGCCGCCGTGCGTATTTCCGGCAAGCCGGCCGACGCGGACCATCAATATGGCCACGGCAAGTTCGAGAGCATTTCGGCGCTGGCGGAAACCGCGCTGCTGTTCCTGCTCTCCGGCGTGGTGATCTGGGAAGCGGTCAAGCGCCTGACCGAGCATGAAGACCACGCGGTGATCGCTAATGCCTGGGCGTTCGGGGTGATCGCGGTGTCGGTCGCGGTCGATTTTTTCCGCTCGCGCGCGCTTTCGCGCACCGCCAAACAGACGCAAAGCCAGGCGCTGGAAGCCGATGCTCTGCATTTTTCGTCCGATCTATGGGCCTCTCTGGCCGTACTGATCGGGCTTGCCGGCGTGCGTTTCGGCTTGTGGTGGGCGGATTCGACGGCCGCGCTGGTGGTGGCGATCCTGGTGTGCACCGCCGGCTGGCGGCTCGGCCGGCGCACCATCGACACCCTGACCGATGTGGCACCGGCAGGCGCCGCCGAGAAGATCACCGCCGTGGCCACGAAAGTTCCCGGCGTGGTCGCGATCGAGCAGGTTCGTGCGCGCGCGGTCGGCGAAAAAACCTTCGTCGATTTGACGGTCGCAGTGAGCCGCACGCTGCCGCTCGACCGCGTGAGCGCGATCAAGGACGCAGTCGACGCCGCGATCCGCCAGCGCATGCCGGGCGCCGATCCAACCGTTATCACCGATCCGGTGGCGCTCAACAACGAAACCGTGCTCGACCGCGTGATGGTGATCGCGCGCAACCGCGTGCTCGCCGTCCATCACGTGACAGTGCACGACTTGAAGGACCGGCTGGCGATCTCGCTCGACCTGGAAGTGGACGGCAAGCTTTCGCTGCGCGATGCTCACGCCTTGGCCGACGGCCTAGAAAGTGCGATCGCCGGCGAGCTCGGCGCCAGCGTGGAAATCGATACCCACATCGAACCCCTGCAGCCACACCGCGCCGCCGGACGCGAGGCACCCTCCGAGCGCGTGACAGCGATCGAGATTGCGCTCGCCGAATTTGCCGCCGATAGCCGCACGTTGCGCGACGTGCACGACGTGCGCGTGCGCGAGACCGACGAGGGCGAGATCGTCAATTTTCACTGCCGCGTAGACCCGTCACTGAGCGTGCAGGAGGTGCATGAAAAGGTCGACGCGGTGGAGCGCGCCCTCAAGCAGCGCTCGCCGTCAATCAAGCGCGTGATCGGCCACGCCGAGCCTATACGCTAGCCAGCTTGCCTTTCGCCACGTAGTAATTTCTATCCCGCTGGTTCAAAAAAATCCGTCAGGTCAGCGTAGATATTGATTCCATCCAAGTCACCGATGACGGCAACGCGGACTGGATCGGGTTTATTTTTGTCTACTGTAGAGTCATTTATACTGACGAATTTGGAACGGATGGATGGACGGCTTTCTGTCACAGATATCCCTGCGAAATGATGGACAGCGATTCCTGCATCAGCAGGAAATATGCTCGTTATCATGAGCTGGCTGGCAATGCCTCCGGCTAAAAACGTTCTCCCCAAAACAGCTTTTGAATAGAGGCGTTGAGGCAGACGCTATGCAGGCGCTGCAACGAGATTTCAGGACAAGCCGCAGAGCACTTCAGTGAGAGCGTTTGGCCGAGCAATCTCAAGGGATCAACACCGCCGCTCCTTGCAGTCGCCCCTCCCGCAAGTCGGTAAGCGCCTCGTTCGCCTGTGACAGCGGGTATCGCACGACCTCGATGCGCAGGCCAGCCTTCGGCGCGATCGCTAAGAACTCGTGTGCGTCGGCGCGGGTGAGATTCGCGACCGAGACCACCTGCCGCTCTTCCCATAGGATGCGGTAGGGAAAGCTCGGTATGTCCGACATGTGGATGCCGCCGCACACCACACGGCCGCCCTTCTTCACGGCGCGCAACGCCGTCGGCACCAGCGCGCCGACTGGCGCAAAGATGATCGCCGCATCGAGCGGCTCGGGCGGCGTCTCCTCCGCGCCGCCCGCCCACACAGCGCCGAGCGAGCGGGCGAAGTCTTGCGCGGTTTTGTCTCCGCCGCGCGTGAACGCGTAGACGCGCCGCCCTTGCCAAGTCGCCACTTGCGCGAGGATATGTGCAGCGGCTCCGAAACCATACAAGCCAAGCGCTCTCCCTACCCCGGCCATGCGATAGCTGCGCCAGCCGATCAGCCCGGCGCACAAGAGCGGCGCCTGTTCGGCTGGGTCCGCGTTTCCTGCCAGCGGGAAAGCGAAACGAGCATCGGCAACGGTATGAGTCGCATATCCGCCATCGCGCGTGAACCCGGTGAACACCGGCGTATCGCACAGGTTCTCGGCGCCGCCGCGGCAATAGGGGCAAGTCCCGCAAGTCGCTCCTAACCAGGGCACGCCGACCCGCTCGCCGATTGCAAAGCCGCTGACGCCCACGCCCGTTGCGGCGACGCGGCCGACGATCTCGTGCCCGGGCACGATTGGCAACCTGGGATGTTCCAACTCGCCGTCGACGACGTGCAAATCGGTGCGGCAGACCCCGCAGGCCGCAACCGCGACCAGAATTTCGTCAACACCGGGCACGGGCACCGGCCGCTCGCGCATGACGAGCGGCGTGCGCGGCGCGTCCAGCACCATGGCTTGCATGCTCGCCATCATTCTTCCTTCCAATTCCGCAAAAGACATCCTAGATCAAAGTCCATGCGCACCGATACCGCCCAGCCCATCCGCCTGAAGGATTACCGCCCACCCGACTGGCTCGTGGAAACCGTTTCGCTCGATGTCTCCCTGCATCCCACCCACACAACAGTCCGCGCCACGATCGCGCTCAAGCCCAACCCGGCGGCCACGGCCGCCCCGCTGGTGCTCGACGGCGACGGGCTCACGCTCAGCGCGCTCAAGCTCGACGGAACCGTGCTGCCGGCCGAGAGCTATGCGGCGACGCCCCACAGCCTGACCATTCCACAGGTGCCGAACCGCCCCTTTACGCTGGAGATCGAGACGCTGGTCGATCCGACCGCCAATACCCAGCTGTCAGGCCTTTATCGATCGAGCGGCACGTATTGCACGCAATGCGAGGCCGAAGGCTTCCGCCGCATCACCTATTTCCCCGACCGGCCCGACGTGATGGGGGTCTACACCACGCGCATCGAAGCCGAGAAAACCGAAACACCGGTGCTGCTGTCGAACGGCAATCTCATCGACAGCGGCGATCTCGCCGGCGGCCGGCATTTCGCCATCTGGCACGATCCGCATCCAAAACCGGCCTATCTGTTCGCGCTGGTCGGCGGCAATCTCGCCCACATCGAGGATCGCTTCGTCACCATGTCGGGGCGCAACGTGACGCTCCGCATCTATGTCGAGCCCGGCAAAGAGAGCCGTTGCAGCTACGCCATGGATTCACTCAAGCGCGCGATGCGCTGGGACGAGGCGACGTTCGGCCGCGAATATGATCTCGATATTTTCATGATCGTCGCGGTGTCCGACTTCAACATGGGCGCCATGGAGAACAAGGGCCTCAACGTCTTCAACGATAAATACGTGCTCGCTAGCCAAGATACCGCAACCGATGCCGACTTCGCCCATATCGAAGCCGTGATCGCGCACGAATATTTCCACAACTGGACCGGCAACCGCGTCACCTGCCGCGACTGGTTTCAGCTTTGCCTGAAGGAAGGGCTCACGGTTTTCCGCGACCAGGAATTTTCCTCCGACATGCGCTCGCGCCCAGTGAAGCGGATTTCCGACGTGCGTGGGTTGCGCGCGGCGCAATTCATCGAGGACTCCGGGCCCTTGGCCCATCCGGTCCGACCGGAGACCTATAAGGAAATCAATAACTTCTACACCAGCACCGTGTACGAGAAAGGTGCCGAAGTGGTGCGCATGGTGCAGACGCTGATCGGCCACGAAAAATTCCGTGCGGGCATGGATCTCTATTTCACGCGCCATGACGGCGAGGCCGCAACCGTCGAGCAGTTCATCCAATGCTTCGCCGATGCATCGGGGCGCGATTTGACCCAGTTCATGCGCTGGTACAGTCAGGCCGGCACGCCGGAAGTGACGGTCGCCGGCCGCTTCGATGCCGCGCGCAAGACTTACACGCTCGACGCCAAGCAAAGCATGCCGCCGACGCCCGGCCAGCCGACCAAAGTGCCGATGGTGATCCCGCTGAGCGTTGGTCTGGTCGGCAAGGATGGCCGCGACTTGCCGCTCGCGCTGTCGACCGGGGCGACAATCGAGCGCGGCGTGCTGGCGTTGACCGATCCGGCCGCGACTTTCGAGTTCACCGGCATCGCCGAACAGCCCGTGTTGTCGATCAACCGCGGCTTCTCGGCGCCGATCAAGCTCAGCACCGATCTTGACGCCGATGCCTTCGCCTTCCTCGCCGCCCACGACAACGATCCGTTCAACCGCTGGCAGGCGTTGCAAACGATTTCGTTGCGGCTGTTGATCGTCAACGTGGCCGCGCTGCAGACCGGGGCAGCGCCGCACGCGGACGAAAAGCTGATCGCGGCGCTGGGCGCGATCCTCGACAACTCCAAGCTGGAGCCGGCTTTCATGGCGTTGGCGCTGGTGCCGCCGGGCGAAGGCGATGTCGCGCGCGAGATTGGCCGCGACATCGATCCCGATGCGGTTTTCAACGCGCGCCGTGCATTGCGCGCCAGCATCGGCGGCAAGCTCGGCCGCGCCCTGGTCGCCATCTATGAGGGCATGACCGTTCCCGGCCCTTATTCGCCCGACGCCACCAGCGCCGGACGCCGCACTTTGCGCAACGTGGCACTCGATCTGCTGGCGGCAACCGGCGTGCGTGAAGCGATCGCGCGCGCCGCCCGGCAATATGACGCCGCCGACAACATGACCGACCGCATGGCGGCCCTGGCCACGTTGTCCCTGTATGGCGGGCCGGAGCGCGAACCTGCGCTCGCCGATTTCTACGCGCGCTATGCGTCCGATGCGCTGGCGATCGACAAATGGTTCTCGCTGCAGGCCATGATCCCCCAGCCTGATACGCTGGACCAAGTCCGCGCCCTCGCCACGCATCCCGCCTTCTCGTTCGCCAATCCCAACCGTGTGCGCGCGCTGATCGGTGCCTTCGCGGGCAACCCCACCCAGTTCAACCGCGCCGACGGCGCCGGCTACGATTTCATGGCCGGGAATGTGCTCGCGCTCGATCCGAAAAATCCGCAATTGGCGGCCCGCCTCGCCACCGCCTTCCGCACCTGGCGCACGCTGGAGCAGGGCCGCCGCGGCAAGGCTCAGGCCGCGCTCGAGCGCATCAAGGCCGCGCCCAGTCTGTCGCGCGATCTCGCCGACATCGTCGAACGCGCGCTGGCGCCGGCATAAATCGCTGCTGTATCAATATATTTCTCGCTGGCGCGGTCGCGCGCGACCGATTGCCCATCCCGAGATATTTGTGAGTAACGTTTTATAAATATTTGACTTTGGACTCTCGACAAATCAGCAGCCATCGATTCCAATCAAGACTGATTCGGATAGCGATACGGCACATCCTTCCGGTCAGGGCGCTAGGGGAAATTCCAAACGGAGGCCATCAATGGCGCGCGCCGGTGCGGCGAGTGCGTCTGCACGCTCAGATTCCATTCAAGGTCTCGCGCAATCGATCGCCAAGCCGGCGTATCGGCGCCTGTTGACCGCTGAGCCCTTACTGCGCCGCGCCGTTCCGGTGCTCATCATCGCGTTTCTTGTCACCATTTGCGTCGGCGCTGTCGTGCAGGTGTTTGATCACCACCGGCAATCCCTCAACGACATGATCGTCGCGCTCGATGCGGTCGCCGATATCGCCGCCGAGCGTCTGCAACAACCGCGCACGAAATCCGCCGACGCGTTGGCGAGACCGCAGGAGATGCTCGCAAGCGTCCTACCGCCGTGGGCTACCAACGCCAGCCGGCGCTTCATCCTCACCAATGCGGACGGAGTGGTGGCGGCCGCCACGCCAGCCGCCGACGCTACCATCGGCCGCCGCCTGATCGACCTGCTCGGGCCGACGCAACCCCTGACCACCTTCGGCGCCAGCGCCGGCGTCATGGAAATCACTTTGCCCGACGACAGCCGCGCGCTGGCGACGGTGCGCATGCTGGACGCCCCGTTGGGACAGATCGCCGTCCTGCAATCGCGCGAGGCGGCGCTGGCACCCTGGCGCTCGCTCACCACCCTCACCATTACGCTCTCGGCCACCACCGGCTTCGTCGTGCTGATCCTCGGCTTCGCCTTCCACTGGCAGGCGACACGGGCGCGGGAAGCGGACCTGATCTATGAGACGGTCCGCAGCCGCATCGATACCGCGCTCAACCGTGGCCGCTGCGGGTTGTGGGATTGGGACCTGCCGCGCGGCCGCATCTTCTGGTCGCAATCGATGTTCGACATCCTCGGCTTGCAGGCCAAGGACGACCTGCTGTCGTTCGGCGACGTCAGCGCGCTCACCCATCCCGACGACTTGCGGCTCTACGACCTGGCGGCGGAGATCGCCGAAGCCACCGCGACCACCATCGATCATGCCTTCCGCATGCGCCATGCCGACGGCCATTGGGTCTGGCTGCGCGCCCGCTGCGAGCTGGTGCGCCAGCCGGGCGAGTCGGGCCCGCGTCTGATCGGCATCGCGGTCGACATCACCGAGCAGAAGAACCTGGTCGAGAAGACGATGGCCGCCGACATGCGTCTGCGCGATGCGGTCGAGACCATCCCGGAAGCCTTCGTGGTGTGGGATGCCGATAATCGGCTGGTGCTGTGCAATTCGAATTTCCAGGAGCTACACAATCTGCCAGACGAGGCGATCACGGTCGGCGCGTCGTATGAATCCGTAGTCGAGGCCGGCCGCCAGCCGGTGGTGCGCAGCAGGGCGATCACCGGCGGCCCGAATATTCCCGGCGCGCGCACCTTCGAGGCCCAGCTCGAGGACGGCCGCTGGCTGCACATCAGCGAACGACGCACCAAGGACGGCGGCTATGTCTCGGTCGGCACCGATATCACCGCGCTCAAAACGCACGAGGAAAAGCTGATCGACAGCGAGAAACGGCTGATGGCGACGGTCGCCGATGTGCGCGCCTCGCAACAGCGCTTGGGCGAACTGGCCGAACAATACGCCGCCGAAAAGACCCGCGCCGAGGAGGCCAACCAGGCGAAGTCGAAATTCCTCGCCAATATGAGCCACGAGCTGCGCACGCCGCTCAACGCCATTATCGGCTTTTCCGAGATCATGGAGTCGGGCATGTTCGGCCCGCTCGGCGCCGAGAAATACAACGAATATTGCAGCGACATCCGCAGCAGCGGCGAATATCTGCTCGACGTCATCAACGACATTCTCGACATGGCCAAGATCGAGGCCGGCCGCATCCGCCTCGATTTCGAGGAGCTCGACCTCGACGCCCTGCTGGCGGAAGCGATCCGCGTCGTTTCGGCGCGCGCGCAGGACAAGCAGCTCGAACTGGTCACGAAGATCTCGCCGGAACTGGCCTTGCGCGCCGACCGCCGCGCGCTCAAGCAGATCATGCTCAATCTCTTGTCCAACGCGGTGAAATTCACGCCCGCCGGCGGCCGCATTACGGTGCGCGGGCGCCGTGCCGACGGCTGTATCATTCTGACGATCGCCGATACCGGCATCGGCATCGCGAAAGACGCGCTGGCGCGACTCGGCCGGCCGTTCGAGCAGGTCGAAAGCCAGCTCACCAAGAGTCATCACGGTTCGGGGCTGGGCCTCGCCATCGCCAAGTCGCTGGTCGAGCTGCACGGCGGCCGCATGCGCATCCGCTCCACGCTCGGCAAAGGCACGCTGGTGGTAGTGCGTATGCCCCTGCATCCGCAGTGCCAGCTGCCGAAGGATGAGGCGGCGTAAGCGTTTTTTAAGCGTGCATGATCTTGTCCGAAAACCGGTGCCCACTTTTCGGGATCACGCGCTACGGCGCCTTCCCCAAAATCCGCACGAAGCTGGCGCGTACTTTCGCCTGCGTCTCGATCAGCGTCGCATCGAGCGCGGCGAAATCCGGCACGTCGGCCGCGCGCGCGAGCAGGCGCAACAGCCCGGCGCGCCCGGTCTTGGCATCGAACGGACCGGCCAGGCACAGCCGCAGGATCTGCGTGAGATCCTGATAGAGCTGCACCGCCGGGCGCAGCACTTCGGCATCCTCGACCGACAGCACATGCAGCGCCCAGGCCTTGTCGAGGACGCGCGCGGTCGAGGTGTCGAGGATTTCTGGCACGGCATGCGCGTGCACGAGCTGCAAATACTGCGCGATGAACTCGATATCGACCAGCCCGCCGGCGACATATTTTAGGTCCCAGCGTTCGCGGTCGCCTTTTTCCTTGGCGATAGCCGCGCGCATTTCCACCACGTCGCCCGCGACCAGCGCTGCATCGCGCGGCCGCTGCAAGATGCCGCGAATGACCGTCTCCACCGGCGCGACGAACTCCGGCGTCGCCGCGACCACGCGCGCACGCGTGAGCGCCATGTGCTCCCAGGTCCAGGCCTCGCTCTCCTGATAGCTCGTGAAGCCGCCGATCTGCGTGGCCAGCGGACCGGCGCGGCCGGACGGGCGCAGCCGCATGTCGACCTGATAGAGCGCGCCGTAATTGGTCTGCGCGGTCAGCGCATTGATCAGCCGCTGGGTCAGGCGCGCGAAATATTGCGCTCCGTAGAGCGGACGCTTGCCATCCGACTCCGGGTGCGTTTCGTCGAAATCGTAGATCAGGATCAGGTCGAGATCGGACGTCGCGGTCATCTCGAGCCCGCCCAGCTTGCCCATGGCCAGCACCGCGGTCGCCTCACCACGCACGTGGCCGTAGCTGGCGGCGAAATTGCCGGCGACCGCGCGGTGCACGGCGCGAATCACCGCGTCGGCCAGCCGCGCGAAGGCCTCGCCCGCCTGCCGCGCCGTCACCGTGCCGGAGAGGATACGCACGCCGATCAGGAACATGTATTCCAGCCCGAACATGCGGATGCGTTCGAGCAGATCCTCGTCGTAGCGCGATTGCGCGAGCGCCGCGTCGAGCCGCCGGCCGAGCTCGGCACCGTCCGGCAAGACGCCGAAAAAGCTCGGATCGACCAGCGCATCCATCACCTGCGGATTGCGCGCCAGCGTGTCGGCGAGCCTCGGTGCGATGCCCAGCACGAGTGCGATGAGGGCAATCAGATCGGGGTTTTGCCGCAGCAGCGACAATAGCCGCGCCGCGCCGTGCAGATTGGCGAGGAATTGATCGAACAGCACCAGGGTGGCGTTGGCATTGTCGGTGCGTGCTAACTGCTCGAGCAGGACCGGCAGCAGCGCCTCGAGGTGGCTGCGCGCTAAATCGCCCTTGAGCGAGCGATGCCCGCCGGCAAGCCAATGCCGGATGATCGTCGAGGCTTCCAGCGGCGCGCGGAAGCCGAGTTCCGCCAGGCGGTCGAGCGTCTTGCGATCGTCGGCGTCGGCTGGAAACACCAGCTCCGGCTTGTCGGCGTCGGGCGTCTTTTCGAACAGGCGCGAATAGTGCCGCTGCACATTGTCGAGATGCTCGCGCAGTACGTTGGCGAAGGCATCGCGGTCGGCATAGCCAAGAAAGCGCGCGAACCGCTCAAGCTCCGTGCGCTCGGCCGGCAGCGTCTGCGTCTGCTCGTCATTGACCATCTGCAGGCGGTGCTCGACCGCCCGCAGAAAGACGTAGGCAGCTTTCATTTGCTCGCTCGCACCTTGGTCGATCCAGTGGTCGGCGCTGAGCTTGTCGAGGTTGGTGAGGGTGTCGCGGTCGCGCAACGCCGGATTGCGCCCGCCGGCGATCAATTGCTGGGTCTGCGCGAAAAACTCGATCTCGCGAATGCCGCCGCGGCCGAGCTTGATGTTGTGACCCTCCACCGCGATTTCGCCATGGCCGCGATAGGCGTTGATCTGCCGTTTCATCGCGTGCACGTCGGCGACCGACGCGAAGTCGAGATATTTGCGCCACACGAAGGGCGACAGGTCGTTGAGGATCGCCTCGCCTGCCGCGATGTCGCCGGCGCAGGCGCGCGCCTTGATCATGGCGGCACGCTCCCAGTTCTGCCCCACGCTCTCGTAATAGGAGAGCGCCGCCGCGGTCGAAATGGCGATCGCGGTCGAGGCTGGATCGGGCCGCAGCCGCAAATCGGTGCGGAACACGTAGCCGTCGCCGGTGCGCTCCTGCAGCAGCTTCACCAGCCGCTGGGTGACGCGCACGAACAGCGCGGCCGGCGCGGCCTCCTGCGGCACGGCCGGCGCGCCTGCGTCGTACAACACGATGAGATCGATATCGCTCGAATAGTTGAGCTCGAAGGCGCCCATCTTGCCCATGGCGAGCACGATGTAGCCGCTGCCGTCCTGCGGCCGGGCCATGTCTTTCGGCGCCAAGCGCCCGTCGCGCGCCGCCTCGGCCAGCGCGAATCGGGCGGCGGCATCGACCGCGCTGTCGGCCAAGTCAGTCAAGGCGCGGGTCGCCCGCATCACCGGCCACACGCCGCCGATATCGGCGAGCGCGATCAGCAGCGCCGCCTCCGCTTTCATGCGGCGAAGCAGCCGCATCGCCTCCGCTTCGTCCTCGCTCACCGCTGCGGCGCGGCCGTTTTCGGCCAGCAGCGCGGCCAAATGCAGGTCAGGATCGCAGGTGAGCAACCGCAGCAGGCGTGCGGCGTCGCCGCTCGCCAGCTCCCACAGATAGGGCGAGCTTTCGGCGAGGCTTTGCAGCAGCGTGGCGACGGTTTTGTGGGCGACAAACAGCGCCTTGAGCGGTTTGGCTTGCGTCGCCGGCAAGCCGGCCAGCCATTCCGACAGGCGCGCCCGCGCCAGCTTGAGCTCGACCAGATACGGCGCGGTGACGATGCGCTCGGCCAGCGTTGCGCCGGATTGAGCATCGGCCGCCGGCTTACGGACAGGCTTGTTGCGAACGGTTCTCTTTTTCGCGGGCCGCCTCATCCCGCAATCTGTACCGGCCCTCCGCGTGGCAACGCAATGATGCTCTTGAGCCCCGGCTGATTGTCGGCCAGCGTCAATTCGCCGCCGTGCAACCGCGCCACTGCCGCGGCGAGGCTCAAGCCCAGCCCCGAGCCCGGTTGCGAACGGCTCTGCTCAAGCCGCACAAAGCGCTCGACCACCCGCCCGCGGTCGGCTTCCGGAATGCCCGGCCCGTGATCGGCCACCGTGAGCAGGATGCGATCGCCCTCGCTGAGCGTACGCACGACGATTTCCGGCATGGCGCCGTTGGTGACCAGATCGCGCGGCTCGGTATATTTGATGGCATTGTCGACCAGATTGGCGAGCGCCTGACTGACCAGTTCGCGGTTGCCGTTGACCTTGGCCGGCGCGTCAGCCTCAACTTTAAGCGCGATGCCTTTCTCCTCGGCCAGCGGCTCGTATAGTTCGCCGACGTCGTGGGCGATCTCGGCGGCGTCGAATTCGCACATATCGTCGCGCGCCTGACCGGATTCCGCTCGCGCGATCATCAGAAGCGCGTTGAAGGTGCGGATCAGCCCCTCGGATTCCTCGATCGTGGCTTCCAGTGCGGCGCGGTATTCGGCCTCGCTCGTGGCGGTGCGCAACGCCTCCTCGGAACGGTTGCGCAGACGGGTGAGCGGCGTCTTGAGATCGTGCGCAATATTGTCGGAGACCTCCTTCAAGCCGTACATCAGTGCTTCGATGCGCTCGAGCATGACGTTGAGGTTCTCGGCCAGCCGGTCGAGTTCGTCGCCGGTGCCGGCAACCGGCAGCCGCTCGCCGAGATCGCCGGCCATGATGGTGCGGGTGGTTTCGGTCATGGCGTCGATGCGGCGCAGCACGCGGCGGGTGACGAACAGGCCGCCGGCGAGGCCAAGCACGATCACGATCGCCACCGACCAGCGTCCGGCCGCGAGCACGATGTGATAGAGCCGCTCGCGCTCTTCGAGATCGCGGCCGACCAGCAGACGGAAACCGCCGGGAAGTTGGAACACCCGCACCAACGCCTCGTGACCGGGATGTTCGCCGGTCTCGGTTTCATCGATGCGGTGGTAGACCGTCTCAGTCCAGCCCGGATTGTCGAGGATGCCCGGCGCCAGCGCCGTGACGTTGCCGGCAAGCGCCTCGCCGGCGAAGGTGGTGACCAGATAAAGGCTCGAGCCCGGCCGTCGCGCCCGGTTATCGACCACGATCACCAGCCGCCGGATGCCGCCCAGCCGGTATTGCTCGGACAGGCCAGTGATCTCGTCATTGACCGTATCGGTGATCTGTTCGGTGATCAGGCGGCGGGTGTTGAAGGCGAAATAGCCGAGCAAAAACGCCGCAAACAGCGCGAACACGGTCAAATAGACCAGCGTCAGCTTGAACGTGGTGGTGCGAAAGAGTTTACCGAGCGCCGTCACGTATCATGTATCCCGCGCCGCGGACCGTGTGCAGGAGCGGCTGGGAGAATCCTTTATCGATTTTCGAGCGCAAGCGCGAGATGTGCACGTCGATAACATTGGTTTGTGGGTCGAAATGGTAATCCCACACGTTCTCCAGCAGCATGGTACGGGTGACCACCTGCCCCGCGTGCTTCATCAGGTATTCCAGCAGGCGGAATTCGCGCGGCTGCAGCGAAATCTCGTCGGCGCCGCGGCGAACCTGGTGCGACAGCCGGTCGAGCTCGAGATCGCCGACGCGCAACACGGTCTCCTCGTTGCGGCCGCCGCGCCGGCGCGCCAGCACTTCGATGCGCGCCAACAGCTCGGTGAACGAATAGGGCTTGGGCAGGTAATCGTCGCCGCCGGCGCGCAGACCCTTGACCCGGTCGTCGACCTGGCCGAGCGCGGACAGGATCAATGCCGGGGTTTCGATCCCTTTGTCGCGCAGGATGCCGATCAAGGATAACCCGTCGCGCTTGGGCAGCATGCGGTCGACGATGAGCACGTCATATTGGCCGTCGAGCGCCATCGCCAAGCCGTCCTCGCCGTCGGTGGCGGCGTCGGCGACATGGCCGACCTCGCGGAACGCCTTGACCAGATAGTCCGCGGCGTCGCGGTCGTCCTCGATGACCAGAAGGCGCATGGTGACCCGATCCGGTTGCGCATCGGCCATCCGGCCGACGGCGTGAGCCCCTTGAATATCCGCATAAGTGGGCATCGGTCACACCAATTCCAGTCAATTCGGGCTGTCGTCAATTGCCCGCGTCGGTCACCCCTCCAATCGGCCGGCCAAACCGCCAGCTCGGGCTGCATTTCCGCCCTTTCGTACGCGAGGGGGTGGCGGATTTGGCCCGCCACCCCCTCAACGACCCCACCCCAGCGGGGGCGACGGATGCCGGGGTTGGAGTTCTCTTGGAAGCCGGGGCAATCCCCTAGGGACCTTCCCGATTTCCAGATTTAGGTCGGGACGGGCACAAGGCCCGTCCCGTTCAGGTGCATCACCGGCGGGGGCGACGGATGCCAGTGATACGCCCCGATTTTGTTCAACCTTTGCCGACCGGCAGGGCGACGAAGCGGGTGTTGTCGCCGGATTTCAGCCGGATCAGCACGCTGTGCTTGCCGTCGGTGCGCGCAGCCGTGATCATCTCGCGTACGTCGGCAGGCGTCGAAACGGATTTGCCGGCGACCTCGAGGATCACGTCGCCGGTGCTAAAGCCGTGGTCGGCGGCGACCCCGGACAAATCGACGCCGGTGACCACCACGCCCGCGCTGCCGGCGCCCGAAACACGGGCGGCCGGAGCCAGCGTGAGGCCAAGCTTGGAAAGATCGACATTGCCGTTTTCAGACGGCACCTCGGCGCGCGCTTCCTTGGCAGCCGGCATTTCGCCGAGCGTCAGGGTGACGATCTTCTCCGCGCCCTTGTGCAGGACGTCGAGCTTGACCGAGGTCTTCGGCGGCAAGGCGCCGATCTTCTTGGCGAGATCACGCGCATCCTTGACCGGCTTGCCGTCCACCGCGGTGATGACGTCGCCGGCCTCGATGTCGGCCTTCACCGCCGGGCCGCCGGCTTGCGGTTCGGCGACCAGCGCGCCTTCAGCCTTCTTCAGGCCGAGGCTGTCAGCGATATCCTGTGTTACCGGCTGGATCTGCACGCCGATCCAGCCGCGCGTGACCGAGCCATGCGCCTTGAGCTGGGCGATCACGCTGTTGACGGTGTCAGCGGGAATCGCGAAGGCGATGCCGACCGAGCCGCCCGACGGCGAGAAGATCGCGGTGTTGACGCCGATCACGTTGCCGTCGGTGTCGAAGGTCGGACCGCCGGAATTGCCCTTGTTCACCGGGGCGTCGATCTGGATGAAGTCGTCATAGGCGCTGGCGCCGATGTCGCGGCCGCGTGCCGAGACGATGCCGGCGGTGACGGTGCCGCCGAGGCCGAACGGATTGCCGACCGCGAGCACCCAGTCGCCGATGCGCGGGGCCTTGTCCGACAGCTTCACGTAAGGGTACGGGCCGTCATCGACCTTTATCAGCGCGAGATCGGTGCGCGGATCGGTGCCGATCACCTTGGCGGTGTGGGCCTTGCCGTCGTCGGTGGTGACGGTGACGCTTTCGGCTTTTTCGACCACGTGGTTGTTGGTCACCGCATAGCCGTCGGGGGAAATGAAAAAGCCGGAGCCTTGGCCAGTGATGATGTTATGGCCGTGGCCTTCCGGCAGGCCGTGCGGATTGCCCGGCAAGTCAGGCATGCCGAAACGGCGGAAGAATTCGCGCAGGCCGGGCGGAACCTCATTGTCGCCGACACCGTTGGTCTGCGATCCGCCGTCGACTTTGACGCGCACCGAAATCACTGCCGGTTTGACCTTCTCGACGATGTCGGCAAAGCCGATCGGAGCCTGCAGCTTGTGCGCCTGCTCGGTCAGATTCTGCGCGAGCGCGGCCGGATAGCCGCTCGACAGATTGAGCCCGGGGGCGACCACGAGCGCGGCGGCGCCGAGGCTGACGATGGTGGTGGCGAGGAGGACGACGCGGCGCGCGGAAAGCGCGCCCGATTTCTTGGGGGGAGTGGGAATGGGGGTGACGATTGAGGTCATCAAAAAAGCTCCATCTCAATTCGAGGGCGCGCCTGCGCGCTGTTTCGAACCTGAAGATGGGCGGATGAGCCTTACAACGTCCTGTCGGAGGGATTAAACTTTTGTAAGGTTGGAAAGAGAACTTTGGTCGAAAATCAATAGATTAAACAACGCCTAGTCGACCTGGTCCTCGACCAAAGTCGCAACCCGCTTCTGCTCGGCCGCGCTGAGCACCGGCACCTGCAAATCCGCGGTCTGGCGGCGGCGCGCCGTCACGAACAGAGCGATCATGCCGATCACCAGGGCGAACGGCGGCAGCCCCCACAGCAAGAGATTGTGCAGTTCGAAGCGCGGCTTGAGCAGCACAAACTCGCCGTAGCGCGATACCAGGTAATTGAGCACCTGGTTGTCGGTGTCACCCTTGGTCAGCCGCTCGCGCACTAGCAGCCGCAGGTCGCGCGCCAGCGGCGCCGCGGAATCGTCGATCGACTGATTCTGGCAGACCATGCAGCGCAGCTCTTCCGAGAGGTGACGCGCGCGCGCTTCCAGATTGGGATCTTTCAGGATTTCGTCAGGCTCGACCGCGAGCGCCGCAGTGGGCGCGACGAGCGTGACAAGCAATGCGATCAGAGCCAGCCGCCGCATCGCCCTACTCCGCCGGCTGCAGCGCGGTCTTGGCCGCGGGCTTGGGCGCGCCGACGCGCAGCCGCCGGTCGGACAAGGACAAGGCGCCGCCGAACATCATCACCAAGGCGCCCAGCCATATCAGCAACACCAGCGGCTTGTAATAGAGCCGAATCGCGATCGAGCCGTCTTTATTGGTGTCGCCGAGCGACAGATAAAGCTGGCCGGCGCCGCGCGCCATCAGCGCGGCCTCGTTGGTCGAGGTCTGGCGTGCGGAAAAATTCCGCTTCGAGGGCTCCATCACGCCGATGGGAACGCCGCCCTCGCGTACCGTGAACTTCGCCACCTGCGCCGTGTAATTCGGACCGGTCCGCTCGACGATGCCGTCGAAACTCAGATCGTAACCGGACAGCGACACAGTCTGCGTGGGCGCAAGCGAAACGATACGCTCGGTACCCCAGGTGCCGGCGCTGATGATGCCGAGCATCGACATCGCAATGCCGAAATGCGCCACCGCCGTGCCCCAGGTCGAGCGCGGCAGGCCGGCCGCGCGCATGCGCACGGTCGTCATCGGCATGCGCATCAGGCCGGTGCGCTCGACCAGATCCACCACCGCACCCGTCATCACGTAGAACGCCAGACCGACGCCGAACGGCGCCAGCACCGAAACGCCGCCCTTGATCGCGAACGCAGCCGCGACCGCGATCAGGCCGACGGCGAACGCCGCCATCAACCGCTGCGCAACGCCCAATAGGTCACCGCGTTTCCAGGCCAGCAACGGACCGAACGGCATCGCGAGCATCAACGCCACGAAAAGCGGACCGAAGGTCAAATTGAAGAACGGCCCGCCGACCGAAATCTTCGCGCCGGTGAACGCTTCCAGCGCCAACGGATAAAGCGTGCCGACGAACACCGTCAGGCAGGCGGTGGTGAGGAAGAGATTGTTGAACACCAGCGCGCCCTCGCGCGATATGGGCGCGAACAGACCGCCCTGCTTCAACGTCGAGGCGCGCCAGGCGAACAGCGACAGACTGCCGCCGATGAATAGCACCAGAATGCCGAGGATGAAGACGCCGCGCCGCGGATCGTTGGCGAAGGAATGCACCGAGGTGAGCACGCCGGAGCGCACCAGGAAGGTACCGATCAGCGACAGCGAGAAGGTCAGGATCGAGAGCAGGATGGTCCAGACCTTGAGCGCGTTGCGCTTTTCCATCACCACCGCGGAATGCAACAGCGCGGTGCCGGCAAGCCACGGCATCAGCGAGGCGTTTTCCACCGGGTCCCAGAACCAAAAGCCACCCCAGCCGAGCGTGTAATAGGCCCAGTACGAGCCCATCGCGATGCCGACCGTCAGGAACATCCAGGCCATCAGCGTCCACGGCCGCACCCAGCGCGCCCATGCGGCGTCGATGCGGCCCTCGATCAGCGCCGCGATGGCGAAGGAGAACGAAATCGAAAAACCGACATAGCCGAGATAGAGCAGCGGCGGATGAATCGCGAGACCGAGGTCCTGCAGGATCGGATTGAGATCGCGGCCCTCGAGCGGCGCCTGCGCCAAGCGCAGGAACGGGTTCGAGGTCAACAGAATGAACAGATAGAATGCGGTCGCGATCCACGACTGCACCGCCAGCACATACGCCTTCAAGGTCGCCGGCAGATTGGCGCCGAAGGCCGCCACGAATGCACCGAAAATCGACAGGATGAGCACCCACAAGAGCATGGAGCCCTCGTGGTTGCCCCACACGCTGGTGAATTTGTAGATCAGCGGCATCATCGAGTGGGAATTCTCGAACACGGTCGCGACCGAGAAGTCCGAGGTGACGTAGCAGGTCACCAGCGCGCCGAACGACAGCCCGACCAGCACGAATTGCATGAGCGCGGTGGAGGGCGCCAGCCGCATCAGCGCGGGGTCGCGGGTTTTCGCGCCGACGATCGGCGCCACCGACTGGATCAGTCCGAGCGCCAGCGCCAGCACCAGGGCGTAATGACCGAGTTCCGGGATCATTTCGCTTCACCCTCCTGCCAGCGGCCGGTCTTCTTCAGCGCGTCGACCACCTCGCGCGGCATATAGCGTTCGTCATGCTTGGCGAGCACAGTGTCGGCGTCAAGTATTTTGCCAGGCTCCAGCTTGCCTTCCGCGACCACGCCCTGCCCTTCGCGGAACAGGTCCGGCACGATGCCCTGGTAGCGCACCGCGACGTCGCTCTTGCCGTCGGTCACCTCGAAGCGGACGCGAAGATTGTCGCCACGCTCCAGGCTGCCCGGCTTGACCAGCCCGCCGATGCGGACGCGGGTGCCTGCCGCCACATTCTTCTCCGCGATATCGGTGGGCGAATTGAAGAACACGATGGAACCGTTGAGCGCGTTGAGCACCAGCCCAACCGCGAGCGCGAGAACGCCGATGCTCCCGCCGATCAGAACCAGTCGTCGCTGCTTGCGCGTCATTGCAGGTCGTCCATGCTCAACTCTCGAGCCCTCGGTATCCGGTCAAATCGTCGATTGGGCGAAGCTGGTCGGGATGGCCGAAGCGCGCCCGCACCATATAGACAGGTCGATACGGTTGCCATCCCTCGAAGCTGTCGCCTTATTTCGAAAGCCCACGCCGCCCGCTGGGATACCTCGCGCGCAATCGTGGCGGCATTGAGCAAGATCAATAGCGCCGAACGACGGTAAAAGCGCGCATTTGGCGCGCAACGGCGCTCAGTCGAGCGACGTCCAGGTGCCGTCCGGGTTGCGGCAGGCGGTGCCGCGGGCGGTCTGCGGGCGCCCGTCAATATAGATGGTGTGGGTGAAGGAGCGGCAGTTGCGGCCGTTTTCCACATAGGCCGGTCCCGGCACCACGGTTCCGTAGCGGCCGGAATCCGGATTTTTCCACGACACCGGCGCGCCAGAGGAGCCGCGTTCGAGCGCGTCCATCTGCGCGGCATAAGCGCGCTGCTTGTCCTCGTCGTCGAGCGCCGCGCCGATGCGGTTGCCGATCAGGCCGCCGAGCAAGCCGCCGACCGCGGCACCGGCCAGGCGATTCCCGGAGCCGCCGCCCGCGACCGCAGCACCGAGCAGCGCGCCGGTCCCGGCGCCGAGCAAGGTGCCGGTTCCCTCCTTCGGGCCGGTGCCATCCGGGTTGTCGGCGCAGGCGGCGAGCGCCAGCCCAACGGCGGCAACGGCGGCGAATTTGGACGCGGACATGTCGACCCCCGGACAATCGATGCGATGGAAAGCGCGCCTTCCCGCACGCGGCAAGGCGATCGCGCTATCGAGACTGGAGGATTCGGGCGAAAGTCCGGCTGCCGTCACCCCGCCGGCAGCACCAGTTCGGCGCGCAACCCGCCGAGCGGCGCGGTGCCGAGCTTGAGTTCGCCGCCGTAAAGCGCGGCCAGTTCCACCACGATCGACAGCCCCAGCCCAGAGCCCGGCTTGGTTTCGTCCAGCCTCTGGCCGCGCTCGGCGACCTGCTCGCGCTCCGACGGCGACAGCCCGCGCCCGTCGTCGTCGACCACGATGCGCAGGGCTTGCGCGGCGCTCGCCGGATCGGGCCGCTCGCGCACCACCTCGATCACCACCTGCGCGGCCGCCCATTTGCAGGCATTGTCCACCAGATTGCCGATCATCTCTTCGAGATCCGGCCGCTCGCCGCGGAAGCGCGCCTCCTCGTCGGCATGCACCTCGATGGCGACGCCGCGATCGCGATGGATCTTCTCCATGGTTCGGGCCAGCGCCGTGACCACCGGCGCGACGTCGGTGAGCGAGCCGACCACCGTCAGGCGCGCCGCCAGCCGCGCGCGCTCGAGATGACGTGCCACCTGGTGGCGCATGATGTCGGCCTGCTCCAGCACCTTGTTGGCGAACGGGTCGCGCCCGCGCGCGGCGGCCTCGTTCACCATCACCGACAGCGGCGTCTTCAAGGCGTGCGCGAGATTGCCGACATGGGTGCGCGCGCGCTCGACGATTTCCCGGTTGGCGTCGATCAGCGCGTTAGTCTCGCGCGCGAGCGGCGCGATCTCTTCCGGGAACCGCCCGGTGAGATGTTCGGCGACGCCGGAGCGGATGGCGGTGAGGCTGTCGGTGATGCGCTTGAGCGGGGCCAGCCCGAACCGCACCTGGAACATGGTAGTGAGCAGCAGCACCGCGGCGAGGATCGAAAACGTGATGATCAGCGCCTGATCGAACCAACGGGTTTCATCGGTGATCTCGGCGGCGTCGCCGGCGACCGCGACGAGATAATGCCCCTCGTCGCCGAGATCGATATTGCGCTCGACCAGCCGCAGCCGCTGATCCTCGGGGCCGGAAACATAACCCAGGCGCGTGCCGTCCGGCCCGGCGGGGACGCCACGGTCCTGCAGATGCGGCAAGCCGGCGTCCCACAGCGAGCGTGAGGCGCGCATATCATGATTGTCGGGGTCGAGCCGCGTCACCTGCCAGTACCAGCCCGACAGCGGCAGTTCAAACAGCGGCTCGCCGAGCGATTGCGGAAACTTGTCGCCCGCCTCTTCCGGCGAGGCGACATCGGCCACCAGGGTGCGCAGATAGACGTCGAGCCGGCGGTCGAAGGCGCGCTCCACCGCCTGCCGGTAGATCGAGGACAGCACGACGCCGGTGATGAGCAGGATCACCACCGCCCAGGCGGTGGCCGAGACGAACAGGCGCAGCGCGAGGGAGTTGGCGCGCATCAGATCATGCTCATTTTTTTGCGCATGATCTTATCCGAAACCGGTGCCGACTTTTCGGGATCATGCGCCGGGCGCGGCAAGCAGATAGCCGAGGCCGCGCACGGTCTGAATGATCTCGACGCCGAGCTTCTTGCGGATGCGGCCGACGAACACTTCGATGGTGTTGCTGTCGCGATCGAAGTCCTGGTCGTAGAGATGCTCGACCAGTTCGGTGCGCGACACCACGCGCCCGGCATGGTGCATCAGATAGGCGAGTAGCCGGTATTCGTGGCTGGTGAGCTTGACCGGGTTGCCGTCGACCGCAACGCGCCCGGTGCGCGAATCGAGGCGCACCGGCCCGCACACGAATTCGCTCTTGGCGTGGCCGACCGAGCGGCGCAGCAGCGCGCGCACGCGCGCCAGCACCTCCTCGAGATGGAACGGCTTGGCGACATAGTCGTCGGCGCCGGCGTCGAAGCCTTGCACCTTGTCGCTCCAGCGGTCGCGCGCGGTAAGGATGAGCACCGGCATGGCGCGCCCGGCGCGCCGCCAGGATTCCAACACCGAAATGCCGTCCATCTTCGGCAGGCCGATGTCGAGGATGATGGCGTCGTAAGGCTCGGACTCGCCCAGATAATGCCCCTCCTCGCCGTCGAAGGCGCGATCGACGACGTAGCCGGCGTCGGTCAGCGCGGTCGAGAGCTGGCGGTTGAGGTCGGGGTCGTCTTCGACGACGAGCAGGCGCAACGGCTTTTCTCCAATCAGCGCCCGTTGATAACCTCGCCGTTTGCGGCGTCAACGGTCACGCTCGTCACTTTGCCACTGTGCGCCAGCAGAGTCAGCACATAGGCGAAACCCTCGCCGTGGCGGCAGAGCCGGGCGCGCACCAGCTCGGCCCGCCGGCCATGCGCATGCAGGGTTTTGACGGCTTGCGCGAGCGGAACGGCCTTGTGTTCGGCGACCGCCGCACGCTGTTCGGCCTTGTTCAGGCAGGCGTCATGCGGCGGGTCGGCAGCCAAAGCCGGAACCGCAAGCAGGCCGGTAAGCAGGATAATAGAGAGAGGTCTGGAGACCGGCATGGGAGGGATTTTGAGCGCGCGCCGGTGAACGGGGGCTGAACGCAAACGTTCAGCAAGGCTCAAATTATTGTGGGCCTAGCTCTCGAAGCCCGTAAACGTCGCGTAACTATCGAGCGGGGCGCGCGGGGCGCGCCATTGGTTGATCGGCGCATCCGGGTCGGGATGGCCGATGGCCAAGCCGCAGAACAGAATGTAGTCGGGGGGAATGTCGAGGAGGGAATAGACGGTCTTGTGCCAGTGGGTCCAGGCTTCCTGGCCGCAGCTGTGCAGGCCGTGCTCGCGCGCCAGCAGCATCACCGTCTGGATATAGCCGCCGAGATCCGACCATTGCGGCGGACCCATGCTGCGGTCGATCGACAGCAGCAAGCCGACCGGCGCGCCGAAGAATTCGAAATTGCGCGCGTACTGCCGATAGCGGCCGGGGCGGTCTTCGCGCCTGACGCCGATCGCCTGATAGAGCGCGGCGCCGACCTGGCGGCGGCGCGTCTCATAGGGCTCTTTCAGATCGCGCGGATAGATGTCGTATTCGGCGCCCTCTCCGCGCGGCAGCAGCTCGGGCCGCGCGCGCACGCGCGCTTTAAGCTCTTCGAGCTTCTGGCCCGCCAGCGCATCGACGCGCCACGGCTGCACATTGCCGCCGGACGGTGCGCGCGCCGCGCGTTCAAGAATGTCGCGCACGGTCGCTTCGGGAACGGGCGTCGGCAGGAACGCCCGGCAGGAAAAACGGGAGGCAACGGCGTCGAGGACGTCCATGGGGGGGCTCCGCGGGATTCGCGCAGAGTGTGACGGGCGCCGGCTTCGCTGCCAAGCGTCCGTCCCTTTCATTTCTTCCCAATAATCCTCGACACCTTCTCCAAGCTCCTTCCGCCGCCTTGTTGAGGATGGCCAGAACACGCGCGGTGCGTTCGGATTGCGCGGACTGCGTCGGTTGCAACGTCTTCTGGATCAACTCGATGCTTTGCACTTGCGTTTGCGCGGCGCGCACAACGCGCGCATAGAGCACCGCGCGCGGCTCGCCCGTCGCGTCACCGCTCGCGACCGGCGCGACGGGCAAAACCTGAACCGGGGGCTGCGCCGGCACGATGAGCGTATCGCCGTCCGCGCTGCTGCCGTAGCGGCGCCTTTGCCCGTTCCATTCCTTCACGCGCAGAGAGAAGGCCGAACGGGAAAACCCCATGCGCCTGCCGATCTCCTCGGTCGGCGTGAGCGTCTCCTCGTAGAGAAATTGGCCTTCGGCGATCAGTTCGGGAGCGACGTTCTTTCGCAGCGGCATGGTGCCCTCCCGAAAACAAAAGCGCCGGCCAAGCCGGCGCGAACGAGGCAATGCGGAGTCGGTCAGCGCAACGACACCGCCGCGATCACAATCATCATCAAAATGGCGAGGATCAAGCTCGCCACCAGCACCTGGCGCACATGGTGCCCGCCCGCGCCGGCGCGCGCTTTGGTCGTCGTTGGGAAGATGCGGTCGTCGTCGCTTTCCAGCATGGACGCCCTCCGGGTTGCCGCCATTTTTCAGGCGCCTGTTCCGATGCCAATCGGCGGCTCGATAACGCGGATGGATCGGCGGTGTTCCCCGCCGACCCGGATCAACCGGATACAGCTGTAAAGCGTACCCGATGTCTAGCAAAGCAGCGCGGGGCTGTCAAGGAGTTTTTTCCTAGGATTTTTATCTGGGCAATCGCCGCTGTGGACAACCCGCCCGGCGGCCGGCAAATCGCCAAGCCGCGCAACGCCTTAATGCACCGTGTCGGAATGACACGAATGGCCGAGGTCGTCCCACCAGAAGCCGCAACGCGTGCAGCCGCTCACGGCGAGGCCGAGCACGATCAGGCACACAACGGCGGCGAAACGCGGAACCATAAATTCCATTATAGCGCATCGGCGGTCGCGCCGCGAGCGGCGGTTGTGCGCCGTCGTGATACCCGGCAACGGCGATCGCGGCTACAGCGCGCCGCCGCGCCGGCTGCGGTGCGGCGCGCGGTCGACCAGGCGTGGCCGCAGGTCGAAGCCGAGCGCGAACACCGCTTTGCCCGCCTCGTCGACCACTGTCATGGTCCAGTCCGAAAGGTCCTGCACCCGCCACTCGCACAATACGCCGGAGAGCGCGCGCACATCCTTGAGCGCGTGCGAGCGCGCCTCGCGCAGACCGCTCAGCTCGTGCCCGCTGCTGTCGCTGAACAAGCGCGTGCCGTCGGAAAAATGGAAATAATAGCGCGGCACGCTCGAGGACCTTCACGCCAGGGCACAAGGCCTTCAGCTAAGCGGCCGTCGATGACAGCGGTATTACCGGCAGATTACACGGTGCGCGCGGCGGCATCGAACCGCTTGCGGGCATCCTCGATGGTGACGCGGTTCTTGCGCGCCCAGGCGCCGAGTTCGCTCACCGGCTCAAGCAGCGAACGGCCGAGCCGGGTCAGCTCATAATCCACGCGCGGCGGATTGCTCGGCAGCACGGTGCGCGTCACCAGCCCGTCGCGCTCGAGCGCGCGCAGCGTGAGCGTGAGCATGCGCTGCGAGATCGAGCCCAGCGCCTTGCGCAATTCGTTGAAGCGTTTGGGACCGTCTCCAAGGGTCGAGACCACCAGCACGGTCCACTTGCCGCCAACGCGCGAGAGCACCTCGCTCACCGCCCGGCAGTCCTCGGGCACATGCAGGTTACCTGGTGTGGCACGTGTGCCTACTTGCGTTTTTGTCATGGTCACTTATGTAGCCCAGGTATTCATTCGTAACCATGAAGATAGAGGCTCCCATGGCAAAGTACAAGCTCGGCATCGTCGTCGGCAGCAACCGGCGCGAATCCATCAACCGCAAACTGGCGCAGGCGCTGGCGAAGCTCGGTTCCGACGCCTTCGACGCCAAGTTCATCCAGATCGACGACCTGCCGATGTATAACCAGGATATCGAGCAGCCGGCGCCGGAGCCGGTCGCCCGCTTCAAGGGCGAAATCGCCGGTTCCGACGCGCTGCTCTTTGTCACGCCCGAGCACAGCCGCTCGATGCCGGCCGTGCTCAAGAACGCCATCGACTGGGGCTCGCGGCCTTACGGCAAGAACTCCTGGGCCGGCAAGCCCGCCGCCGTCACCGGAACCTCGGGCGGCGCCATCGGCACCGCGGTCGCCCAGCAGCATCTGCGGCAGGTGCTCGGCAGCGGCATGGGGATGCACGTTTTAGGCGGTGAAGCCTATATTACGTTCAAGCCCGAGCTGATCGACGCGCAGGGCAACGTGACCGACGACAGCGTGCGCAAGTTCCTGAAGGCGTTCATCGACCAGTTCGCGGGCTTCGCCGGCAAGTTCGTTCAACGCGTCGCCGCGGCCGCCGCCTAGACACGAAAGGCAAAACTTATGTCGATCCGACCCGTCAAACGCATCGTGCAGTCGCAGCCCACCATCGAGGGCGCCGGCGTCAAGCTGCGCCGCGCCTTCGGCTTCGGCGACACCGGAGAGACCGATCCGTTCCTGCTGCTCGACGATTTCCGCAACGACCGGCCGCAGGATTATCTCGCCGGTTTCCCCTGGCATCCGCACCGCGGAATAGAAACAATAACCTACGTGCTCAACGGAACGGTGGAGCACGGCGACAGCCTGGGCAATCGCGGTCTGCTCGGCTCCGGCGACGTGCAATGGATGACGGCCGGGCGCGGCATCATGCATCAGGAGATGCCGCAGGGCGACGCGCAAGGGCGCATGCACGGCTTCCAGCTTTGGGCCAATCTTCCGTCCTCGCTCAAGATGACGGCGCCGCGCTACCAGGACGTCAAGGGCGCGGCGATCCCGGAGATCACCGACGACGACGGCACGCACGTGCGCGTCGTCTGCGGCGAGTTCTGGGGCAAGAAGGGTCCGGTCGAAGGCGTCGCCGCCGATCCGCGCTACCTCGACGTGTTCGTTCCGGCGGGAAAGCGCAAGACGCTCAAGGTCGAGACCGAGCGCCACGCCTTCGCTTATGTGTTCGAAGGCGACGGCCGCTTCGCTTATGCGTCGAAGCCATTCGGCGTGCTGACCGAGAAACAGGTCGGCGGCGAGGAGATCCTGTTCCGCGAACCGGTCGGCGACCGCTCGCTGGTCATGTTCGACCCCGGCGACGAGGTCACCGTGCAGGCGGGCGAGCACGGCATCCGCTTCCTGCTGGTGTCCGGCAAGCCGATCGAGGAGCCGGTCGCCTGGTACGGCCCGATCGTGATGAACACGCAGGCCGAGCTGCAACAAGCGGTCACCGAACTGCGCAGCGGCACGTTCATCAAGGGCTGAAAGCTACTCGCTCAAAAACAGCGCGCGCGGCAATTTGTATTTCGTCTCCCATTCCTCCCAATAGACGTCGGTTGGGAGGAATGCTTCCTCGACGACCGTCCAGGCGGCGCCCTTCCGCCGCAACAGCGCGCCGGCGAGGTCGCCGTCCTGTTCGGGGTCGAAGTCTTTGGCAATGAGCGTGCGCCGGTAATCGATACGATTGCCCGTCGCGTTGCGCGGATGCAACGATGCGAAGGCCCACTCGTCGAACACCGTCATCCGATCGACCATAAAAATGACCTTGATGCCGAGGGTACGTTCGACCGCGCGCGCGCCGCGTCGAGAATAAGCTTTCGCTCGGGCGAGTCTCTTCCGATCTGCAGGATCTGTTGCGCATAGGCCGGCGTACGCACGCTCGCCGCCACCGCCGCAATGAGCATCAGCCATCGCCGTCGCGAGATCATGGTTCGCCCTTCTCACAAAACAGAAAGCAGCACTGAAAATCGCGTCGTGTCGCCGCGGCCGGCAGCGGCTACTCGGCGATGCTTTGGTCGGGCAATTGATGCTCATGCCAGACGGCATTGAGAATGCCGCAGCCGCAGGCAAAACCAAGGCCGAGAATCCAGGCGAAATACCACATCGATTTTGCTCCTCAATACAGATTGCTGGAGTTGCCTTCGATCTGCTTGGCGGTGACCGGCCCGCGCAGCACGCGGAACACGAAGCCGGTATAGGTCAGCACGATCGGCAGGAAGATGAGCGTGGCGATCAGCATCACGAACAGCGTGAGCTGGCTCGAGGTCGCGTCCCACACCGTCAGGCTCGCCTGCGGCATGATGTCGGACGGCATCAGGAACGGGAACATGCTCACGCCCGCCGTCGAGATCACGCCGAGGATGCCGGTGGCGCTGGTGACGAAGGCGAGGCCCGCGCGCTTGCCGGCGGTGAGCGCGATCGTCAGCAGCGGCCCGAGGATCGCGAGCGCGGGCGCCAGCATCATCCACTTGTAGGTGTAGAAATTGGCGAACCACTGCCCGCGCACTTGCGTGACGGTCTTCAGCAGCGGGTTCGACGGGCCGTCGGTCACGATCGCGCTGGTGATCGCATAGCCATTGAGCCCGAAGGCGGTCCAGATGCCGGCCAGGATGAACAGCGCGACCGTGATCAGCGCGCCGATGCGGACATACGCCTGGGCGCGGTCCTTGACCGGACCTTCGGCTTTGACCGTCAGGTAAACGGCGCCGTGCGTCGTCAGCATGCCGACCGAAACGAGGCCGCATAGGATGCCGAACGGATTGAGCAGCTCGAACAGCCCGCTGCCTTCGTACAATACGCGCATGTCGGCATCGATGCGGAACGGCACGCCCTGCAAAATGTTGCCGAACGCGACGCCGAACACCAGCGACGGCACGAAGCCGCCAGCGAACAGCGCGTAGTCCCAGAACGCGCGCCAGCGTGCATCCTTGATCTTGTTGCGGAACTCGAAGCCGACCGGCCTTAAGATCAAGGTCGCCAGCACCAGAAACATCGCGATATAGAAGCCGGAAAACGAGGCCGCGTAGACCGGCGGGAACGCGGCGAAGATCGCGCCGCCGCCCGTGATCAGCCAGACCTGATTGCCGTCCCACACGGGACCGATCGTATTGATGGCGACGCGCCGTTCTGTGTCGGTGCGCGCGACGTAAGGCAGCAAGGTGGCGACCCCGAGATCGAAGCCGTCCATGATGGCGAAGCCGATCAGCAGCACGCCGAGGAACAGCCACCAGATCACGCGAAGGATTTCATAGTCGACGGGGATGGACATAAGCGTGCTCCTTCACGATGCGGTCTTGGCGGCGAGCGCGGGCGAAACGTCCTGACCGAGGGCCTCCACCGGCCCCATGCATACGTATTTGCGCATCAGGATGACGTCGACGACCAACAAGGACGAATAGAACAGGACGAATCCACAGAGCGTGAACAGGACCTGCGCGGTCGACACCGAGGACGACGCCAGGAACGTCGGCAGCACGCCGTCGATCGCCCAGGGCTGGCGTCCGTATTCGGCGACGAACCAGCCGAGCTCGGCGGCAAGCCACGGTAGCGGCAGCGACCATAGGAACAGCCGCAGCAGCCAGGTGCGCGAGAAGTCGAGCTTGGACGTGTAGTAGAACGCGGCCGCAAACAAGAAGATGAAGTAGAAGCCGAGCGCGACCATGATGCGGAAGGTCCAGAACAGCGGCACCACGCCGGGCACCGTGTCGGCCGCCGCCTTGGCGATCTGGGCGTCGTCGGCCTTGCGCGGATCGGAAACGTAGCGCTTGAGCAGCAGCGCATAGCCGAGATCGTGAGCATGGGTCTCGAGATCGACGCGCGCCTTGGTATCGTTGCGATTGGCTTTCAAACGATCGAGCGCGTCATAGGCGACGATGCCGCTCTTGATCCGCGTCTGCGCCCGCGCCACCAGCTCGTCGATGCCCTGCACCGGCGTATCGAACGAGCGCGTCGCGATAATGCCGAGCGCCCACGGAATCTTGATTTCCATGCGGTTCTGTTGGGTGGCCGTGTCGGGCACCGCGAACAGCGTGAACGGCGCCGGCGCCGGCGCGGTCTTCCACATCGCCTCGATGGCGGCGAGTTTCATCTTCTGGTTTTCAGTGACCGTGTAGCCGCTCTCGTCGCCGAGCACGACCACCGACAGCGCCGAGGCGAGGCCAAAGGCCGAGGCGACGATGATCGAGCGCTTGGCGAAGGCATGGTGGCGGTTGTTGAGCAGGTAATAGGCACTGATCGCCAGCATGAAGACCGCCCCGGTCACGTAGCCGGCACTCACCGTGTGCACGAACTTGGATTGCGCGGTCGGATTGAACAGCAAATCGTAGAACGAGCTCAATTCCATCCGCATGGTGTCGGGATTGAATTGCGCGCCGACCGGATTCTGCATCCAGCCGTTGGCGATCAAGATCCACAAGGCCGACATGCTGGAGCCGATCGCGACCAGCCAGGTCACCGCCAGGTGGCCGAGCTTGCTCATTCGGTCCCAGCCGAAAAAGAACAGCCCGACGAAGGTCGACTCCAAAAAAAACGCCATCAAGCCTTCGATCGCCAGCGGCGCGCCGAAGATGTCGCCGACATAATGCGAGTAATAGGCCCAGTTGGTGCCGAACTGGAATTCCATGGTGATGCCGGTGGCCACCCCCATGGCGAAATTGATGCCAAACAGCTTGCCCCAGAAGCGCGTCATGTCGCGCCAGATCTGTCGGCCGGTCATCACATAGGCGCTCTCCATGATGGCGAGCAGGAACGACAGGCCCAGCGTCAGCGGCACGAACAGGAAGTGATAGAGAGCCGTCATCGCGAATTGCAGCCGCGCCAAGCTTACCGGATCGATGTGGTCCATGGTCATCTCTTTCCTTCGTTCACGGTCGCGACGACGGGCCGAGCACGCGGCTGATGGCCGCGGCATCGACGACGTTCTGCTTGTCAAAATGTTGGTAGATCATCATGCCGGCGACCGCGATCAGCTTCGCGGCGAGCACGATCACGACGGCACGGGCGAGCACGCTGCGCGGGCGCAGACCTGCGCTCACGAACGCCGCCAATGATGCGAGCACGGGTCCCGGTGACATGAGCCGACCTCGGTCAGCGTTCAATTCCGTCGTGCCCTTCTACTCCCGCTTCCTACGCGTATCAAATGACAGTCATTTGAGTGTAGCGGCGACTGTGGCCCGGCCGGTTCCAAGCGCAATGATGTATATCAATGACGGCATATGTTCGTGGCGCAGCGGTAAGCGGTTGCGCTCGCGCGATTCTCTTTCGGCGACGGACAGACGTCCGGCGTTTCCGCTCGGGCGCGGCCTCATAAACGTGCCGCCCGATGTCCGTTATCGGGAGTAAAGCGGACGTCGTGTGGACTTGTCGCGATGTCGGCTCATGACCCCATAGCAGACATTCGAGCGATGCCGGTTAATATCCGCTTTCGGGGGGATAGCTGACGTAGAGAGCAAGAAGGGCACGGCATATTTAATCAGTACACGCCCTAGACTTGTCTTGCTACTCTTCGCCGCGAGTGGGGACGCATGGCCGGGCCGGACGATATCTTTTTGGATCTGCCAGTCCGTTCCAGGGAGCGCGACCTGGAGCCGGGACAGACTCTGTTCCGCGCCGGCCAGCGAACCATCGGGATGTACCAGGTCTTGAGCGGCCGAGTCCGGCTGGCGCGCGTCGATCGCTCCGGCCGGGAGACGGTGCTCTATACCGCAGACGCGGGCGACATGATCGCCGAAGCCTCGTTATTCTCGTCCATTTATCATTGCGACGCGATTGCCAGCACTGCCGCGAAGGTTCGCCTTTATCCGAAAGACGTGGTGCTGGCCGCGTTCAAGCACGATCCGGAAGCCACGAAGTCGTTCACAACGCGGCTGGCGCGCCAGGTGATGGATCTGCGCACGCGCATGGAGCTGCGCAATATCCATTCGGCGCGCGACCGCGTGCGGCATTATCTCGCGCTCCATGTCGGTCCAGACGGGGCGACGGTCGCCGTCAACGGCACGCTCAAAGAGCTCGCCGCCGAGCTCGGCCTCACGCACGAGGCGCTCTATCGGACGCTGGCGCGTATGACCGCCAAGGGGGAAATCAAGCGGTTCGACGGCAAAATCGTCCGCACCCGCGCGCTGGCGGTAAGCGAAACCGAACGCTCGTGAGGCGCCGGTTCAGCCCGCGCGTTGCACGACTAGCATATAGTGCTCGGGGCTCTGCCGCCGATACTCCAGCACGGCAAAGCCGGTCGCTTCGCACCAGGCCTGCACCCGTTCCGGCGCCAGACGAAATTCGCGCGGCGCGCCCTGCTCGCAGGGCCCCTGCGGATGGAATTCGGCGACGACCGCGCGCGCGCGCGCGGGAAGCAGCCGATGCACGTTGCGCAGGACACCCGCCGGATCGTCGGCGTGGTGCAAGACCATGCTGATGAGCGCCGAGTCCGGATGCAGGTCGCCGCTCTCGAGCGTGCCGACGTCGGCGGCCATCCGCTGGATCTGCGGGATATTGCGTTCCTTCTGCAGGCGCTCCAAATGCGCGAGCGCGTCGCGCGAACGGTCGACCGCATAGACCATGCCGCCCGGCCCTACCCGCTCGGCGAGACCCAGGCTCACATAGCCGGGCCCGGAGCCGACATCGAGCACGCGATGGCCTGCCTTCAGAACGAGCGCTTCGATCCAGGCCGGCACCAGCTCGGCGCGCTGCACCTGCCGCGCGTACACCTCGTCCCAGGTGGAATGGCTCAGGTCTTTTCGAAACGCCTGCTGCATGACGGACCCGGTTACAAGCCGAAATGGATGAGCGACCAGGCCGCCAGACCGAGGGTTGCGGCGATCGACACCGCGCCCGTGACGCGCATCGATGTCGGCCGCCGCTTGTCCTTGATCTGCCAGGCGACCACGGTAACCATCACCAGCGACATGCCCAGCATGGCGTCGCGCACCAAAGGCGCGGCCGTCATGGAGCTCATGGCCGCGTCGCCGAGTCCGACGGCGAGCAAAGGCATCATGATCGTGTGATGCTGGCTGGCAAGAAACGCCAGCAGCACGGCGCTGATGGCAGCAAGGCGGCCGCCCCGCACGGTCTTCGGCGCGAGCCCCGGCTCGCCGTCCGTGGAACAGCAAGCCTTGGGTCCGTTCGGGTCGGGTGACGCATGGGTCATCGCAAACACTCCGGCGCAGCCTGGGTCTCAAAGCTCTGTTAGAGCATTGCCGGCGGGCTGGCTATGACCGGGATCATACCGGCGGTGAGCCCGCTCGGGGCCCGCGGCAAGCGGGTTTGGGCTGCGCCCGCCACCCGCCAAGATGTTGGCCCTGCCCGGTCGTTTCAGGCTTGCACGCGCGCCGTCTTTTCGGCATGGAACGGAAAGCAGCCACCATCCCTCGTGTCATAAAGCTGTCAACAAAGCCATGACCACTGCGATGTGACGGCCCCAGGGTCCGGGTCAGCATCCGCGTGAAAGCCCTTCGCCATGAATGAACAAATCAAGCCCCAGATAACTGCCCGCGCCGCAACCGAGCCCAAGAAGCCGTCGCCGCTGCTGGGCCTGTGCGATTGCACGCCGGACAACGCCCTCGCCCAGCTCGATACCGCGCGGACCGGGCTGACGCCGGAGCAGGTCGAGCAACGGCTGGAGCAGTACGGCCCCAACGAGGTGACACACGAAAAGCCGCCGACCTGGTTCGTGCAGCTTTTCCACGCCTTCCTGACGCCCTTCAACGGCGTGCTGTTTGCCGTGAGCGTCGTTTCCCTGTTTTCCGACGTCATTTTCGCCGCGCCTGAAGACCGCACCTTCCGGACCATTATCGTCCTGATCTCCATGATATTGCTCAGTACCCTGCTGCGCTTCTGGCAGGAATTCCGCTCCAACAAGGCGGCGGAAGAACTCAAGGCGATGGTGAGTTCGACGACGGCCGTGCTGCGCGCCGGTATGGATCGTCCGCAAGAAATTCCGATTTCCACGCTGGTGCCTGGCGACATCGTTTATTTGTCGGCCGGCGACATGGTGCCCGCCGACGTGCGGCTACTGACGGCGAAAGACCTCTTCGTCAGCCAAGCCATGCTGACCGGGGAGTCCGTCCCGCTGGAAAAGCATCCGGTCCCGCCCGCAAAGCGCATCAATTCGGCGACCGCGCCGGGAACGCTGCTGGAACGCGAGACCGCCTGTTTCATGGGCACCAACGTGGTGAGCGGCACGGCGACCGCGGTCGTGGCCGCGACCGGCAATGCGACTTTTTTCGGCGCGGTCGCGCGAGACATCGTCGGGGCGCGGCCGCTGACGAGTTTCGACCGGGGCATCAGCAAAGTGAGCTGGATGCTGGTCCGCTTCCTGATGGTGATGACGCCGCTGGTCTTCCTCATCAACGGCCTTTCCAAAGGCGACTGGCTGGAGTCGCTGCTGTTCGCCGTCTCGGTGGCGGTCGGATTGACGCCAGAAATGTTGCCGATGATCGTCACCACCAACCTCGCCAAGGGCGCGGTCGTGATGGCGCGCCGCAAGGCCATCGTGAAACGGCTCAACGCCATCCAGAACTTCGGGGCGATGGACATCCTGTGCACCGACAAGACCGGCACGCTAACGCAAAACAAGATTATCCTCGAACGCCACCTCGACGTGCACGGAAAAGAGGATCTGCAGGTTCTGGAATTCGCCTGGCTCAACAGTTTTTACCAGACCGGCCTGAAGAACCTGCTCGACGTCGCGGTGCTCGACTACGCGGCGCAGCACGACATCGTCTACAAATTGCAGCACTTTAAGAAAATCGACGAAATCCCGTTCGACTTCATGCGCCGCCGCATGTCGGTGGTGGTGCGCGACGGCGACGGCAGGAACCTTATGGTTTGCAAGGGCGCCATCGAGGAGATGCTGCCGCTCTGCGTATCCGCCGACGATAACGGAGCCGCCGCCGGCGGCGTGGTGCCGTTCACCACCGAAATGCGCAAGGAAGTGCGCCGGGTCACTCGCAAACTGAACCAGGAAGGCCTGCGCGCCCTGGCCGTCGGCTATAAGTGGCTGCCGCCGGAAGACCGCACCTACATTGTCGAGGATGAAAAGGATTTCGTGCTGGCCGGCTATGTCGCGTTCCTCGATCCGCCTAAGGAAACCGCGCGTCAGGCCATCGCCGCGCTGCGGGATTGCGGCGTTGCCGTCAAGATCATCACCGGCGACAACGAAGTCGTCACCCGCAAGATATGCAAGGAGGTGGGGCTTCCGATCGAGCACGCGCTGTTGGGCAAAGACGTCGAAAAATTATCGGATACAAAACTTCAGGAAGCGGCCGAGATCACCACCATCTTTGCGAAAATGTCGCCGATGCAGAAATCGCGAGTGATCCGCGCGCTGCAGAAAAACGGGCATACCGTCGGCTATCTTGGCGATGGCATCAATGATGCGGCGGCGCTGAAAGACGCGGACGTTGGTATCTCCGTCGATACTGCGGTCGATATCGCCAAGGAATCGGCGGACATCATCCTGCTCGAAAAAAGCTTGCTGGTGCTCGAAGAGGCCGTCATCGAAGGCCGCAAGACCTTTGCCAACATCATCAAATACATCAAGATGACGGCGAGCTCGAATTTCGGCAACGTGTTTAGCGTGCTGGTCGCCAGCATCTTCCTGCCGTTCCTGCCGATGCTACCGATTCAGTTGCTGGTGCAGAATTTGCTTTACGACGTTTCGCAGGTGTCGATCCCGTGGGACGACGTCGACGAGGATTTTCTCAAACAACCGCGCAAATGGGACGCCGGCGGCATCGCCCGCTTCATGGTGTTCATCGGGCCGATCAGCTCAATCTTCGATATCGTGACCTTCCTCGTCATGTGGAACGTGTTCGGCGCCAATGTCGTCGAAAAGCAATCACTGTTTCAATCGGGCTGGTTCGTCGTCGGGTTGCTCACGCAGACGATCATCGTGCACATGATCCGCACCCAGCACATCCCCTTCATCCAGAGCCGGGCCGCGATGCCGGTCATTCTGTTGACCGCCTCGATCATGGCGTTCGGCATTTTCCTGCCCTACTCGTCGCTCGGCGGGCATTTGGGACTGGTGCCGCTGCCGCTGGCCTATTTCCCGTGGCTCGCGGGAATCCTGCTCAGCTACTGCGTGCTCACGCAGGTGGTGAAGCGGATCTACATTTACAAGTTCGGCCAGTGGCTGTGACGGAGCCGTGAAAGGTGAGGTCTTGCGCGGGCTGTGAAGCAGACTTCGCGTAAAGCTTAAGCCCGCGCGGCATCAACCGCGCGGGCTCCGAGATCGCTTCGATCTTTGGCCGGCCGACGGCCGCTGAGTTTCCTTCAGCGCGCGATTGACATCAAACGCCGAATGATTTGCCCGACACTGTCAATACCGTGCCTGCGGACGGTTGTGCGCACAACGTCCAGCGACTCAAGCTGGCTCGTCCGCTGAAGACCGATCGCTTCAAATCTTGCTTTCTGCTCGTCGCGCAGGCTTCGGTAGAAGTCATTGAGCTCCCAACGCACTGGCTTATTCGCCCAATCGCCGCCAACGTACTGCGCTGCCATAACTGACGCGAAGGCCGTTACGGATCTTGCAGGCTCGGGACGAATGGATTGCGGACTGCCGCTCAATCCTGGGACGCCGGACCGCACCAACCGGGGAGGTAAATGGCTTCCTGGCTCTTGGCAAACTTCATTGCCGCTATGATCGCGCGATCGAAATCAAGCTCGACGAGTTTGCGTTTGATTCGCCGCCGCAAAAAGTCCGCCCACAGAAATTCGCTGAACGGCGTCGTATCCTTTGCGAATCCCCCAGCGCGCCTCAATTCGCCCGCCAGGGAGCGAAAGGGATCGTCGATGAGATCGCGCACCGACTTCGGAATATCCTTGTAGCCGCGCCGGCGGCCCTTGTCGTCGAACGGATGCATCCAGCTACGGTTGTCCAGGACCGTCCAAAAAGTGTCCCGATCGACCATGCTGAGGTCGCCGACAACCGTAACCAACGCGTCTTTGACGCCTTCCTCGTAAAGTGCACGAGCCAGATGATGATGATCGATAACATAGTGGCGATCGCTGGGCCCCAGAATAACTGGAATCATGTGCTTGTCGAGAAACTCCCCCGCTTTCTTGCCCTTCTTCTCGCGCCAGCCTTTCCTTTTTGCGTTGACCTCACGCATGCCCACGGTGATCTGGGTTGGACGCAGGTCTGAGATATCGACCGGCTTAAGACTTGGTTCTCGAACGGTCACCATTGGATGCTCCTCGCTTTGCTGCATCTCCGCTTGAGTTTAGCGGAGGACGACTCCTTCATCTTCGCAAGCATAGCACCGCTGTAGCGAGGCGTGGCCGGATGTCTGGTCAGGGTGATATGCGGACATGACGACGATTCCGGGCGATGTCGGCTTTACCCCCGAAAGCGACTAAAACGCCGTGCCGAAACGAATTATGCCAAATGCGAACAGCAGACATTCGGTGGCAGTTCTTCGATGTCAGCCGGCCACACTCATTCGGTCACCGCATCGGCGAGCGCGGCTGACCTCACCAGGGTTCCGACATCGAGAAGAAGGTCATCGGTGCGGTGGCGAAAACAGCCCCGTTTAGCGACCGTCGTCATATGAGTGCTGCTTCGGTTACGGAACCGTGATCATGCCGTCGACGACGATGGCGCCGGATGGGTCGACATGCACGATGGCAATTTCGCCGGAATCGAGCTTAACGTCGGCCGTCGCCTGGATTTTGGTCACGTGCGAGACCAGCATCGTCAACTGTTTGGCCGGAATTTTCTTATAAACTCACGCCCTTTAATTCAGGCCTCTCTCATCCCGACAATATCAGCGAGAGTGACTTGGTTCAGGATGGCTAACGGGCTAACCGAGCCCAGCCTCATCAATTTTGCGGTGTCCAGCGCGCGGCAATACTGGCTCGAAAACAGCCGGACGTGGCTGATCTTGTGCTTGCGGAATTCATCGCCGATGCGAGCGGCCTGGGCGCGCCCTTCCTGATCGAGATTGCGCTGAATCGAACAGTTCTTGAAATCCATGTCGTTGGATTCGGGAACGCTTCCGGGCGCATTGGAATAGCGCAAAAGCATGACATGACCAGGCTGCTTCACCAGACCCCAGACGGCTCTAGCTGCGCCACCCGCGGTTTGAGCCCGGCGCTTGATGACGGGAGCACACCAGCCACAACAAAGAATGCCAAGGCCGAAAGACCCATGAAAAAAACACGGCCAAAAGACAATCTCCAATCAATGCCACCGAAAATTGATGCGCAAATCTAAGCCCGAACGGGGGGTCGCCGGCATGGCGCCGATCAGTGCTTTTGAGGCGTCTTGTTGATGGCCGCTATGGCTCATTCGCGACCGGGATGGTCAAGGCCGACCGTTATATTTCTTTGCTTCGCCCCGAACAGCGCACTCTTTACTGCAGTCGCGCAATGTCCGCTCCGTGCCTGAAGCTGACATCATATGCTTACTAAAAATGAGAAAGGCCTCCTACGCGGCCTCTTAGATCGTGCTCCGGCACAAATCGAGGATTGGGGCGTCAGCTATCACGAACTTGAATGCAATTCGGAGTCATGAGCTGGCTGCCCTTCGGTTGGGCCCGTCACGCGGTCAGTTTCGCTTCGCTCAACCTACCCTACCGCTCGCGCGAAAACAGCCGATCCGAAGCGAGCCGCGCGCCGTCGCGCAGGCTTGAAAGCTTGGCCCAGACCACGTCCTCGGCAACGCGGCCCCAGCCGGCCGAGGTATCGAAACCGCAATCGGTCCCCGCCAGCACCCGCGACGGATCGCCGACGACTGCGGCGACGCGCTCAATACGGTCGGCCACCACCTCCGGGTGTTCGACGAAGTTCGTCAGGCTGTCGATGACGCCCGCCACTAGGACCTGATCGTCTTTAAGCGGGTGTTTTGCAAAACAGCGAAATTCGTGAGCGTGCCGCGGATTGGCGAAGGGCAAGACGAAGCCGCCAACATTGGCCTGCTGCAGGGCAGGTAGAACGTCTTCGAGCGGCACGTCACAATCATGCGGGGATTCGGAGTTACCCCAGCACACGTGCAGGCGGACGCGGTCGCGCGGAACGTTGCGGAGCGCGTGATTGATGGTCGTGACGACCTGCTCGACGAATGCGACGAATGCGGCAACCGGTTTGTCTTTGTAGGTGATGTGGCGTTCGAGCGCGAGATCGGGAGCATCGATCTGCAACAGCAGGCCGTTCTTGACGATCGCTTCGTATTCAACCTGAAGCGCTCGGCCGAGCGCCGCGAGATAGTTCGCAAGACTATCGTAATGCTCGTTGCGCACCGCCGTGGCGAGGATGCCGGGCGATGGCGCGCTCATGAACGGTTCGACAAAAACGGCCGGATTTTCCGCAAGGACTGCATTGAAATCGCGGCATTCGTCGTTGATCGCGCGATCGTCGAGATAGCGCACCTCGCCGATCGCCTTCGGCAAGCCGCCAAGCGCCGAGACCTGAGTCCTGCTGGCATGCTGCTCGATCCACATGCGCTTGAAGTCCGGATAGCGGTCCACATCGGCGCGTGACGGCCGCTCCCAGCTGCCGCCAAGTCCCGATAGTCGCGACTTGAGATAAAGAAAAAAGGAATCGCGCGGCTGTTCGCCGTTATTACCGACGTCGATGCCGGCGTCGTGCTGTTTGCGCACGACCGCCCGCACCGCTTCGCGTCCGGCACGATCAATTTCTGTCGCATCGACCGGGTCGCCGCGCGCCCGCAAGGCGTAGAGCCGCGTCAACTCGCGCGGCCGCGGCAGGCTGCCGGTATGGGTGATCAATATTCTCGAAGTGCTGCGCTGCATCGGCTCGTTCTTCTCATCTCGACACATGGTAAGGCAGCCAAAGGGCGAGATCGGGCCACAATATCACCAGCGCCAGCACGACGAACATCGTCAGATGGAACGGAATGGTCCCGAGGATCACTTCGCTCAGTTTGCCGTCCCAGATGCTTTGTATGACGAACAGATTGATTCCGATCGGCGGCGAGATTTGCCCAAGCTCGACGAAGAGGACGAGAACGACGCCGAACAGCAGAGGGTCGATGCCGTAACTCGGCAGGACCGGAAAGATCAGCGGCACCGTAATCACAATCATGCCCAGGCTTTCGATCAAGCAGCCGAGCACGGTGTAGAGGATGAACAGCGCCAGGAAGAATTCCAGGCGCGTGAGATGCAGGCCAACGACAAACGCCGTCACCTTCTCGCCGACGCCCGCGAAGCTGATTGCGTAGGAGAAAATATAAGCCGTAAAGATGATGAACAGGATATTTCCGGAAAATTTGATCGTGTTGTACATCGCGTCGATCAATCCGTGCGGCGTGAGATTGCCGAACGTGGCGCCGAGAAGGATCGCCAGGCTGCAGCCGATTGTCGCGCCCTCGGTCGTGGTGACGAGGCCGGCATAGATACCGCCGAGCGTGCCGCCAATCAGAATGGCGAATGGCAGGACATCACCCAATGCGACAATCAATTCTTGCAGCGAGCGCGGTCCGGTTTCGCGCGGCGCCACGGCGGGCACGGCCAAGGCGTGGGCTCCAATATAGACCATGAAGGCCGCAGTCATGATGAGGCCGGGCACAAGACCAGCCATGAACAATTTCGGCACCGAGGTTTCCGTAAACGTACCGTAGACGATCATGCCGAAACTCGGCGGCAGCAAAATGCCGAGCGTGCCCCCGGCCGCCAGCGATCCCGCCGCCAATCGCCGATCGTAATTGCGGCGGATGAGTTGCGGTAGCGCCACGCCGCCGATCGAAGCCGCCGTCGCGATGCTCGATCCGCTCACCGACGCGAAGATCGCACAGCCCGCGATGTTGGTCTGCAGCAATCCGCCGGGAAGTCGGGCCACGAGCTTGGCGAGGCCGGTATAGATGCGGCTGCTCAAGCCGCTGACGCGAAGAATTTCCGCCATCAGCATGAACAGCGGCACGCAGGTCAGCACGAAGCTATTCATGCTTCCCCAACTCACGAGCCCTAGACTGTTGAGGCTCGGTAGCCCCCCCTGCAACAGCAGATAGAACATCGCAGGAACCGCGATCGCCAAAGGAACCGCCATTCCACACGCGAGCAGGACAAGAAAAAAAACGAATGTGACGATGATCTGAAAGTCAGGGCTCACTGATGCTCTCCGTCGTCTTCCCGAATGCGCGCAAGCGGGCAACGTGGGCCGCGAGCGTCCGCACCATGGAGAAGCACAACGCCGCCGCGCCGAGCATCATCGCGATTTGCGGCATCCAGAGCGGTGTCGCCAGGTAGGTCGGGGCGTGATCGCCGAATCGGAACGAGGTGATCTCGAATCTCACCAGTTGCCACAACAGCAGTACGCAGAAAGTAAGCGAGAGAACATCGAAGATGACGTGAGAAACTGCGCGGGCGAACGGCGAGAGACGAGACTGGACCAGCTCGACGTGGTGAAAGCTGTCGCTGATCTGGCATACCGGCAGGCTGACGAAGGTGATCACCACCAGCATGTAGCCGCCAAGCTCATCCGAAATCTCGAAGGAAAAGTTGAATAGCGACCGCGTCAGTATGTCGACGCCGATCACCACCAACATCACGATCAATGCCGCGACGCAAGCGAGCTTGCAGGCCCGTTCGACAATACTTTCCCTGAGCCTTCGCGCAGACGGACCGCCATGGGCGCGGCCCTGCTCGATCTGTACCATCCTGATTGCCGGGATTTATCGTCCGAGGGCAGTCCGCACCTTTGCCAGCGCCTCGATGACGTCGGGACCACGCGACTTTGCCCATTCGTCCCAGTACGGCTTCATCGCTTCGACCGCGCGCGCATTCTCCTCCGGTGTGGCCTTGGTGAAGGTGTATCCCGCGGCGGTGAGGACTTGAACCGATTCCGCTTCTTCCTTCTGCATCGTCTCCTGGTCCCAGCGCGCCGCGTCTTGGGCAACCTTGCGCAGCTTGGCCTGCAGGTCGGGCGAGAGCTTGTTGAAGGCTTCGGTATTGGCGATGAAATAGGAATTGTTGACGTTGATAATCAGGACGTAGCCGTATTTGAGCAGGTCCTTCCACAACACTGCGCCGACGCCGGCAGTGAAAATACCGTCGACCACGCCGCGGTCGAGCGCCGAGGGGACTTCCGGCGCGCTCATCGTGATCGAGGTGCCGCCGAACTGCCGCACGAACTCGCCCTGTTCCGGCTGCGCGACGCGAAGCTTCATGCCTTTGATGTCGCCGAGCGATTCGAGTTTCTTGCGCCCCCAAATGAACTGCAACGGATAGGTATACGAGGCGAGCAGGGTCGAGCCCTTCTCTCGGTATGCCCTTTCGATGTACGGCTTGAGCACCGCGTCTGCTTTCGTGAAATCCTCGTAGGATTGAATGAGCATCGGCAGCCGCAGAATGCCAGCGACCGGGATGTTTCCCGAATTGAACAGGTCGTCGCCGACCTGCACGACATTGCCGCCCACGGCCTGCGTAATATTGCTGGCGTTGATCTGGAGGGTGCCCGCTAAATGCAGCCGAACTTTGAGTTCGCCGTTGGTCGCCTTCTCGATCTCCTCGGTAAACAATTTAGCGCCGCGCGATGTCGCGAAATTCGGCGCCGACTGATGCATATAGAAGTTCCAGACCTCCGCAGCGGGCGCTTGCCCCCCGGAAAGGAACATTAGACCCAGCGACAGACAAAGTGCGGCGGCGGACTTGGCCGTAGTCTTCAGATTTTGCTCGAGCATCGCGACCCTCCCTTCGACATCGCCGGTACGCTGGCGATTGCCGAGATCCCGTTTCGTTGTTTTTTCAACGACAATATTTTTTTCGTTACAGAGAGCCTATGGACACGTCATTTGGCTGTCAACGTACCGGCCTTCGGCCGCACAAACACAGCAGATCCTCGGCGCATTCATTCCATGACTTGCCAACTATCGGCCCCGCGATGTCCGCTTTTCTCGCGCAAGCGGACATCGGGTGGCGCGCTAATGAATCCGCGCCCTGGCTTTCCCCGGCGATAAATCTGTAATTCGCGCAAGCTCCCGCATCCGGTTGCCGGCTTCGCATGGGCTTCCGCCCACGCCCGCCAAAATGTTAGCCTCCCCCGCCAGTATCATGCTTCAGGGCGTCCGCATTCCCGCCGAACAGGAAGTGGCATCGCCCAAGCGGGAGGGAGAACAATGACCAGAGGATTACGCGACGCATCAACCATCGTGCTGGGCGGCGCGCTCGCCGCCGCGCTGACCGTCGCGTCGGCCGCGCGCGCGGAAGACCTGCGCATCGGCTTCATCGCGCCGATGACCGGCATCTTCGCGCAGGTCGGCAAGGACATGGTGAACGGCTTCCAGATGTATCTCGACGAGCACGGCGGCAAGCTCGGCGGCATGGACGTGACGTTCATCGTCGAGGACGACCAGGGCAAGCCGGACGCGGGCGTCACCAAGGCCAAGAAGCTCGTGCTGCAGGACAAGGTGCAGATGTTCATCGGCGGCGTGCTGGCCTCGACCGGCTACGCGCTCGCGCCGGTGTCGACCGAGCTCAAGACGATCTACATTGTCTCGATCCCGGCGGCCGACGATCTCACGCAGCGGCAGGCGTCGAAATATCCGCTGCTCTTCCGCACCGGCTGGTCCTCCTCGCAGCCGAACCATCCGTACGGGCAATGGGCCTGCGACCAGGGCTACAAGAAGATCGCCGCCATTGCCGCCGACTACGCCTTTGGTTACGAGCAGGTCGGCGGCTTCCAGAAGGCGTTCGAGGACTGCGGCGGCAAGATCATCCAGAAAATCTGGCCGCCGCTCGGCACCAAGGATTTCGGGCCTTACATCCCGACGATCAAGGCCGACGCCGACGCCGTGTTCTCCATGATGGTCGGCCCGATGGCGCTGCAGTTCCCCAAGCAGCTGCGCGCCTCCGGCTTTAAGAAGCCGATCCTCGGCGGCGGCACGAGCTATGACGAGTTCGCGCTGCCCTTCATGGGCGACGAGGTGGTCGGCGACGTGTCCGCGCTGCAATACTCCGCCGCGCTGGAGACGCCGAAGAACGAAGCCTTCGTGAAGTCGTACCGCTCGAAATACGGCAAGGTGCCGTCCTACTTCTCCGAATCGAATTACACCACCGCCCAGCTCATCGACGACGTGATCAAGAAGGCCGCCCGCAAGTGGCCGGGCTCGGAGGAATTCATCAAGATGGCCTCGGCGGAGAAGCTCGACGCGGTGCGCGGTCCGGTATCGTTCGACGACATGCGCAACCCGATGCAGAACATCTACATCAAGAAGGTCGAGAAGAAGAAGATGTTCGGCTACGACAAAGACGAGCTCTGGAACACGGTGATCAAGACCTATCCGAACGTCAGCCAGTTCTGGACCTACGGCAAGGACAAGTTCCTCGCGCAGCCGGTCTACAGCCGCGACTTCCCGCCCTGTAAATTCTGCGAATAGACACGCGCGATGTGATTGACCGACAAAGCAAAACCCCGGCCGCAAGGCCGGGGTTTTCTGCATCGCGCGCCGGCCAGTAACGTTAACGTTCGGCGTACGCTTGTTGCGGTCCTTGGTACAACTAGCTAATAGCTTGTCACACAGTTGTAACTATTTGGATCAAAATCGACATGCCATCGCAAGCTGCAAAGTCTCGTACCGCACGCAACGTTTCGTCTTTGCCAAGAGCGCGTAAGAAGGGCCCCGATCCCCGCGACATCGAAGTTGGACGGCGCGTTCGCGCGCTCCGGCTTGAGCGGAATCTGTCGCAAACCGCGCTCGCCGACCAGCTCGGACTGACCTTTCAGCAGGTTCAGAAGTACGAGAAGGGCGTCAATCGCATCGGCGCCGGCCGTCTGCAGACCATTGCCGAGATCTTTAAAGTGTCCATCGCGGACCTGTTCTCGGCCTCGCCGGCCACATCGCAATCCCACCAAAGCCTTTACGAATTGGTTGATTCCTCCGCCGCTTTGCGCCTGCTTCGCGCCTACAGGCGGCTGCCCAATTCCAAATTAAAGCAGGCGCTGGTGCAAATGGCGGTGGCAATGGCGGGCGACGACTAACCGCCGCATTGCTCGCTACTGGCGACGCATAAACAGCGAGGGCCAGGTCGGCGGCGCGCCGGTTATGCCGCCGGACGGCCTTGCATCTTCGATTGCGCGAGCAGCCGCCGCACCAATTCGGTTTGATCACTTTGCGGGTCGGCGTCATCGGCATGTCGGCCACGATCTCGAGTTGCTCGGGCCACATGAATTTTGCGACCTTCCGCTCGGCGAGAAAGCGCGTCAATTCCTTAATACCAAGCCTCGCCCGCTCGTGCAGCACCACGAAGCATGCGGCCCGTTCGCTCAGCACCGCGTCCGGCACGGGGGCGACGGCGACCTGGGCCACGGCCGGATGCGACGCGATGATGCTTTCCACTTTCGCTGGATTGAACTTCACGCCGCCGCGATTGATAATGTCCTTAATGCGGCCGCGCAGGCGGACGTTTCCCTCGCCGTCCATATCCGCAAGATCGCCGGTCCGGAACCATCCGTCGGCGGTGAAGTTTTCGCTGTTCGCCGCGGCATTGCCGACATAGCCGGAAAATACCGAGCACCCCCGCACCTGCAGCTCGCCGATCTCGCCGGTGGGAACCGATAGCATTGTAGACAAAAACACTACTTTTCAAAGCCAAAATGATCGCCAACGCGATACGAGACGCCAACAATTCCCTGATTGCTTAGGGAATCAGCCGTTTTTGCGTGACATCCGGGCGGGCAACCGAAAGGCGCGGAACCCTAACCTACGCCCCTATTCCGCCGGAATCGGCGCCGCCGGGCCGGTGGCTTCAGCCGCCGCCGAAGGCGTGGGACCTTTCAGCACGCGCTCTTCCATCGCGATCACGAACGCCATGCCGAAGGCGAGCACCAGCGCGCAGGCCATGAACACGAAGCGGAACGCATAGGCTAGTTCGGACGCGGAGGCCGCGTGCGCCAGCATTTCCACCGACATGCCGGTGACACCGCCTAGCCCGCCCAGCACGATCGCACCCAGCACAGCCACCACCAGCGCCGAGAACAGCGAGCGGAAGAAATTGGCCGCGCCGGTGGCGACGCCCATCTGATGCTGCGTCACCGCGTTCTGCATGCACACGGTGGAAATCGGGAACAGGGTGCCGAGACCCGAACCGATCAGCGCGAGCAGCACCAGCACCAGCGCGACCGGCATCGAGGTCGGCCAGATCGACAATGCCGCCAGCGCCAGGATTGCCATCGCCAGCCCGGCGAGCGGCAGGCGCTTGTAATGCGTCATGTGCATCAGCAGCCGGCCGGTGACGGTGGAGAGCGCCACGGTCGCGCCCATCAGCGGGATCAGCGCGAGGCCGGACTGGCCGGCGGAGAGATGCAGCACCACCTCGAAATAGAGCGGCACGAAGATCGTCATGCCGACCAGCGTCGCCATCGAGCAGGCGCCGGCGAGCGCCGCGCAGCGCACCACCGGATTGCCAAGTACCGCGAGCGGCAGGAACGGCTCGACCGTCGCCACCAGCCGCCAGGCGAACAGGCCCCACAGGATCGCGGAGGTGAGCAGCAGCGCGCCGAACTGCGGCGAGATCCAGTCGAAGCGGCGGCCGCCCCAGGACAGCGCCAGCAGCAGCGCCACCGCCGCCGTCATCATCAACAGCGCGCCGATCACGTCGAGTTGGTGCTTGCGCGGATGATAGGGCACGCGCTTGAGCGCGTTCGAGGTCATGCCGAGCGCGGCAAGGCCGAGCGGCAGGTTGATCCAGAAGATCAGCGACCAGTCGAGATGCTCGGTCAAAAAGCCGCCGAGCACCGGCCCGCCGATCGAAGAGGTCGCGAACACCGCGCCGATATAGCCCTGGTAGCGGCCGCGCTCCCGCGGGGAAACGATGTCGGCGATGATGGTCTGCGCTAGCGCCATCAGCCCGCCGCCGCCCAGCCCCTGCACCGCGCGGCCGAGCACCAGCACGGTCATGCCCGGCGCCAGCGCGCAGACCAGCGAGCCGGCGACGAAGATGACGATGGCGATCAGCATCAGCGCGCGCCGGCCGTGGATGTCGGACAGCTTGCCGTAGAGCGGCGTCACCGCGGTGGCGGTGAGCAGATAGGCGGTGACCACCCAGGACAGGTCGCCCAGGTTCGCGAAGCGCCGGCCGATGGTCGGCAGCGCGGTGGCGACGATGGTCTGGTCGAGCGCGCCGAGGAACATCGCCAGCATGATGCCGAGCACGATGGTCCGGATCTCGGGATGCGTGAGCGGGCGCGGCGCGTGCGCCTTGCGGGAACGGGCGATGTTCATCGTGCGGTAAATGCCGCGCGGGCTGCAAAAGCGCAATGGGCCGCAACGCGCAGGTGATATGCTGGTGGCCATGGAACCCCGCCTGCGCGCCGTGATTTTGTGGATCGCCCTGCTCCAGTCGGCCGCGGCCGCAAGCTTGCCGGCGGGCTTGGTCTATCTGCGCGACGTCGATCCCAGCATCGCCCAGGACATGCGCTATTCCGGCCTCGACAATTTCACCGGCCGGGCGCTGCCCGGTTATGACGCCGCCGAATGCGTGCTGCGGCGCGAGGCGGCGGAGGCGCTTGCCCGCGTGCAGAAGGATCTGGCCGCGCAAAATCTCGGGCTCAAGGTCTACGACTGCTATCGCCCGACCCGCGCGGTCGCCGCCTTTGCGCGCTGGGCGCAGGAACCGGAAAACGCCGGCGCGCGAACCAAGCGCTTCTACCCCACGCTGGATAAGCGCCGGCTGTTCGCGCTCGGCTATATCGCCGCGCAGTCAGCGCATTCGACCGGCAGCGCAGTCGATCTTACGCTTGTTGAGCGGGGTGTCCCGCCCCCGCCCGCGTTCGATCCACGCGCGACTTACGGCCCCTGCACCGCGCCGGCGCCCGAGCGCGCGCCCGACGCCGCGATCGATATGGGCACCGGCTTCGACTGCTTCGACGACAGGAGCCGCACCTTAAGCGCCGCGGTTTCACCGCAGCAGCAACGCTGGCGGGCCACGCTCACCGAGGCCATGCGGGCGCGCGGCTTTCATAATTATTTCCGCGAATGGTGGCACTTCAGTTTCGGCCCGCGCCCGGCGCAGAGTTATGACTTTGCAATTGTCCCGCGCGATGCGAAGTGATCGATGCGAAACTAGCGCTTTCCTCTCGTCCGCTCTTTTACGAACGCCGCTCCGGCTTGCCCCTCGCGCCCTTCGGCACCTTCCCCGGCCAACTCACGATGTACTCCTCGAGCTTGTCGTCCGGCACGTCCTTCTCGCTCGCCGCAACGCGCCCGCGCACCGAGACGCCGGCCTCATGCACCGTCTCCGGGCTGCCGGACTTGAGCGGATGCCACCAAAACAGGTCGCGCCCGTCGGCCACCAATCGGTAGCCGCAGGTCGGCGGCAGCCAGGTGAGCCGACGCACATTGCGCGGGGTTAGCCGCACGCAGTCCTTCACGCGCGCCTGGCGGTGGGCATAGTCGGTGCAGCGGCAGGTCTGCCCGTCCAAGAGCTTGCAGCCGACGTCGGTGAACACCGTGCGGTTGGTGTCCTCGTCGATCAGCTTGTTCAGGCAGCAGCGGCCACAGCCGTCGCACAGGCTCTCCCACTCGGCTTGCGTCATCTCGCTGAGGCGCTTAGTGCGCCAGAAAGGGGCAGGCTGGTCGGGCATTGCGGGGGTCCTTTCGGGGCGTTGTAGCCCCCGAAAGCGATTCCGTCATGGGCGGGGGGCCTCAGCTTGCTCAGCCATCATCCCGGCCGAGCGAGCGCCAGCGAGCGAAGGCCGGGATCCAGTAACCCCTGCGTTTCAGATACGGCCGGACCGCGGTTACGGGGTTCCCGCCTTCGCGGGGACGACCACAAAATCCGGCCCTTTTTCACCGCAATTGGCCGCCATCCTGCCGGGAATTAACCGAGGCGGCGGCCTTGGCCCGCGTCGCGCCGATCGGCTAAAATCAGCTTCCGGCGGCGACCCGCCTCCAGCCCAAACGAGCGAGCAGCCTTGCGCGACCTTTTTCCGGCCGATTGGAAGCCGAAAATCAAGAATTGGCTGCTCGGCTTCGACGCCCGTGTCGATTCCGGCCTGTTCCGCAGCTTCACCACCCTGCGCGACAGCTATGAGCGGTTTTCCACCTTCATGGACTGCTTCTACGTCGCCGGCTGGCGGCGCTGGCTCAACGAGCTGATCTCGGAAACAGCCACGCTCGGCACCGCCGGCGCCATTCTGATGCTGGCGCTCGCCGTCCCCGCCTTCCACGAGACCTCGGACGACGACTGGCTGAAGAAGTCGGAACTGGCGGTCACCTTCCTCGACCGCTACGGCAACGAGGTCGGCACCCGCGGCATCAGGCACAACAATTCGATCCCGCTCGACCAGTTCCCCGATCACCTGATCAAGGCGGTGCTCGCTACCGAGGATCGCCGCTTCTACGACCATTTCGGCATCGATATTGCGGGCACGGCGCGCGCCTTCGTGACCAACGCAAAAGCCGGGGGTGTGGTCCAAGGTGGTTCTTCGCTGACGCAGCAACTCGCTAAGAACTTATTTTTGAACAACGAACGCACGCTTGAGCGCAAAATCAAAGAAGCCTTTCTCGCGATGTGGCTGGAAGCGCGCCTGACCAAAAACGAGATCCTCAAGCTCTATCTCGACCGCGCCTACATGGGCGGCGGCGCCTTCGGCGTCGACGCCGCGGCACAATATTATTTCAACAAATCGGCGCGCGACGTGAATCTCGCCGAAGCGGCCATGCTCGCCGGCCTGTTCAAGGCGCCGTCAAAGTTTTCGCCCAATGTCAACCTGCCGGCCGCCCGTGCGCGCGCCAACGTGGTGCTCGACAACCTGGTCGACGCCGGCTTCATGACCGAAGGACAGGTGTTCGGCGCTCGCCGCAATCCGGCGACGCCGGTCGACCGGCGCGACGATCGCGCACCGAACTACTATCTCGATTGGGCCTTCGACGAAATGAAGAAGCTCGTCGACACCTTCCCGAAATCGATGACCGAGCGCGTGTTCGTGGTTCGCACCGCGCTCGACGTCAATCTACAGCATGCAGCGGACAGTGCCATCGAGAATTCGCTGCGCCAATACGGCCAGGAATATCACGCCGGACAGGCCGCGGCCGTGCTTATGGACGTCGATGGCTCGGTGCGCGCCATGGTCGGCGGCCGCGACTACGGCGCGAGCCAGTTCAACCGCGCCACCGATGCGATGCGCCAGCCGGGCTCCTCGTTCAAACCTTACGTTTATTCCACTGCGCTTGAGCATGGGATGAAGCCGAGTTCGATTGTCGTCGATGCCCCGATTTGCATCGGTAATTGGTGTCCGCACAATTACGGCCATGGTTACGGCGGCTCGATGACGCTAATCACCGCGCTCACCCATTCGATCAACACAATTGCCGTGCGCCTGTCGGTCGTGGTCGGCGACGGCAACGCCAAGCTCGGCCGCGCCCGCATTATTAAGACGGCGCATGACATGGGCATCACCACCCCGCTGCCCGACACGCCGTCGCTGCCGATTGGCGCCGACGCGGTGAAGCTTATCGATCACACCGGCGCCTACGCGACGTTTCCCAATCTGGGCATGAAAATGACGCCGCACGCCATCCTCGAGGTGCGCACCGGCGACGGCAAGCTGGTCTGGCGGTTCGATCGCGACGGCCCGAAGCCCCGCCGCGTGCTGCCGGATCATGTGGCCGCCGACATGATCAAGATGATGAACAGCGTTGTCGAGAACGGCACCGGTCGGCGTGCCCGGCTCGACGGCATCGCCGCCGCCGGCAAGACCGGCACGACCAACGCTTACCGCGACGCCTGGTTCATGGGCTACACCGGCAATTTCGTCTGCGGCGTCTGGTTCGGCAATGACGACTACCAATCGACCAACCGCATGACCGGCGGCGCGCTGCCGGCGATGACTTGGCATAACATCATGGACTATGCGCACCAGGGCATCGAGATCAGACAGCTTCCCGGAGTTCCCGTGCCGCCCGCGCGCCTTGAGTCGGCCGTCGCCGAAATAAAATCGAATTCCGGCACGCCACCGCCGCGCCCGACCGTCCTCACCAAGCGGGGAGCCGACATCCTGGCGCGGGTCGAGCGGATGATGGATGACGCCAACCGCGCCATGGGCCCGTTGCCGCCGACCGTTTCCGCCAGCAAGAAGAAACAGGCCTTAGTCCCGGATAAAGGCGATGCCCTCGCCACTGCGTTGGAGGGACATGCGTTCGGCAGCCGGAACTGATTAGCCGCACGCCGCCGGCCGGCGTAGTCTCCCTTTCGCGAATCAAGGTCCCCCTCAGCGCCAGCGTAACGATCGTGCGGCTACTTCTCGGATCGCTATTTGCCCTCGCTGTGGCCGGCGTTGTCGGCCTCGGCGCGACGTATCTCGCGCTCACCCGCGGCGCTGCCTTCGGGCCTCTGACGATCGGCAGTTGGACGGCTTGGCCGAAAACCGGCACCGTCGACGCCGATCCTTATGCGCAGGCATCGATTGCGCGCGTCGGCCGGTTGCCGACCGCGCTCGGCGACGGCGTCGCGTTTACCGCCTCGGCCGATGACAATGGCCGCCCACTCGACGGGCGCTGCGACGTGGTCCTCGCTGGGGTCACCCCGGCGGCTCGCTTCTGGACGCTGACGCTCTACAACCCGGATGGCGAACTGGTGGCCAATTCGACCAATCGCTTCGGATTCACCAGCCAGGAAATCGTCCGCCGTGCCGACGGCAGTTTCGAGATTGTCGTGGCGCCGCGCGCAAATCCAGGCAACTGGCTGCCGACCGGCGGCATCGAGCGTTACATTCTCGTGCTGCGCCTCTACGACACGGCGGTCGGCGTCTCGACTAAAGCCGGCCGTGAAGTCCCGATGCCGGGCGTGACCGTCAGGAGCTGCCCATGATCCGCTGGCTGCTCTTGGCCGTAGGCGGCGCCGTGCTGGGCGGAATCGTGCACTTGGCGACGATCATTATCCTGCCGCGCACCGCCACGCAGGATGCCTATTCTCGGCTGCAGCGCGTTGCCCCGGTCGATGCCGTGACCGCGTTGCCGACGCCGACCCCGCAATCTGCGCCGATGTCGTTCATGGATCCGGCCTTCGCTAGCGCCGTCTGCCGCTACGATCTTTCGCAAGGGCCCTTGAAACTCAGCGTCCCGGTGAGCCTCGCCTACACTTCGGTCTCATTCTATACGCGCTACGACGTGGCTTATTACGCCATCAACGACCGCGCGGCCGGCCGGCGCGTGATCGAACTTGAGCTGATGACGACAGACCAGCACAACCAGATGCCGGAAGACGAGGACATCACCGCTGCCGACAGGCTGATCGTGGAATCGCCGACGCTCACTGGCCTGATTGCGATCCGCGCGCTGGCGCCGGAGCCCGGATTGATGCCGATGGCGCGCAGCGCAGTCGCCGCCGCCAAATGCACGCAAGCGGAACAGCCGAAATAATCAGCGAACCGTGGCCAGGTTCTGCTCGCGCATCCATGTCGGCGCGGGGGGACGGTAGCGCGCGATCTGGGCTTGCAGCTGAGTAACGGCACGTTCGACCTCGACCGCTTGCGGCGACGGCGTCGCAATGACTAGGCGCTCGAGCGCGTAGCGATAGGACGCCTCGCGCTGCAGCAGTTTTTCGCGCACCAATGCGACGATCGACGCGTTCTCGTGCATACGCAGCTCGGCGTTTCTACGCTCGGCCGGCGACAGCGTGGAAACATACGCCAGGCTCTTTTGCCGCTTCTGGTCGATATCGAGCACGCGCGTGGCGGTCTCGAAGAATTGCGACAAGCGCGTTATATCGTTGTGGACGTCGTCGTTGAGTTGCGCATAACGCGCCGACGGCGAGCGGTCGTCGACCGCTAGCAATCGCTTTGCATAGACCGTGCGGTCGAATTCTGGGCCGCGTTTGGGCCGGTAGATGCCATACTCGCCGGCGATAGAATTCCACTGCTGGCGATCGTAAGGCGCCTCGATCAGCGGATAGCCGAGGTCGCGCAGTGCGCGTTCGTCGTCGGTCAGATCGAAGCTCGAAGCATTGCGTTCGGCGCCGGCATAGGGTCCCACCCAATCGTGGACGCTGTCACTCACCAAATACGGCTGCACCTCGCCGAAATCGCCGTTCGGGGTGCCGCATCCGCCGAGCAGCGACAACACCGCAAACGCCAAAACGCGCCGGCGCCAAATGTGCGCCCGCGTCACCGGCGGCGGCGGATTTCGCATCGATGGATCGAGGCCGGTGGCGTTCAGCGCGCGACGCGGCGGCGGCGGCGGCGCCCCGGCGTATTGCCGGTATCCGGTTCGATGTCGTTGGAACCATCCGGATCGCGCTCGACGCGGATCACCGGAAGGATGATGACGGTTGCGGGTTCCGTGCTGGCATCGACGTATTTACCGCCGCGCCCGTAGCCCGCTTCGTCGGGAAACCGGATGACTTCGCCCATTGCAACCCCCTTGCCGCCGCGGCGCAATGCCTTGATCGGAACTGCCGGGTCGGTGCCTTTCGGTAATTAAACGGGCTGCAAGGTTAACGGTCTGTTACCGCTAAGCCATTGATTGCGCGAAAACTCGTTCCTGAGGCAAAGTGCCGGATATCGGTTATTTCGGTTTACCCCTGAGTTTGCTCGGTAGGTTTGTCGGCTTTCGCATCGAGTGTTTACGGACCAAAATCTTATTTGATCATCGGCACTGGCATCGCTTTTCATTTTCTAACCTATACCGACCATCCGCGTTCGTGCACCCGACGGCGGCTCAAACAGCAGCACGACCCGCCTTGACCCACACCGCGGGCATTTCAGACGGCTTTCCAGCCTCGCCAGGGGAAACGCTGCGCCCCGAGTCCAAACAAGTGTCTGCAGGTCTAGTTCGGCCCCATGGACGCACTCGCGAACCCGCTTCATGCCGTCACGCGGCCCCCAGGCGCAGCAGACCCGCACCCGCCAGCCCGGCCAGCACAATCAAAACTGGCGAGGTCAAAGTGTGCCTCCTTGCCAGATAGCGAATTAGCAGTCTCCCTTGAAGAGTGCTAAAAGCACACCAACTGATAAAGAAGAGGCTGTTTTCATCGTACGATCCGTAATGCGCCTCTGCTTTCCCGTCCGAAAAATCAACAGCAACAGGTACTTAGGAGGATTGATATGAAGTTTCGACCGCTTCACGACCGCGTCGTGGTTACGCGCATCGAAGCCGAGGGCAAGTCCGCAGGTGGAATTATCATTCCGGATACCGCCAAAGAGAAGCCTTCTGAAGGAGAGGTGATCGCCGTCGGTCCAGGTGGCCGCGACGAGGCCGGTAAGCTCATCCCGATCGATCTGAAGACCGGCGACCGCGTGCTGTTCGGCAAATGGTCGGGCACGGAGGTCAAGATCGACGGCGTCGAGTATCTGATCATGAAAGAAAGCGACATCATGGGTGTGATCGAACAGACCGTCGCCCGCAAGAAAGCCGCTTAAGGACTGTCGCGTCAAACATAACGGAGAACAAAAATGGCTGCGAAAGACGTAAGATTTTCAGTGGATGCACGTGACAGGATGTTGCACGGCATCGACATTCTCACCAACGCGGTGCGTGTCACGCTCGGCCCCAAGGGGCGCAATGTTGTGCTCGACAAGTCGTACGGCGCGCCACGCATCACCAAGGACGGCGTTACCGTTGCCAAAGAGATCGAGCTCGAAGATAAGTTCGAAAATATGGGCGCGCAGATGGTGCGCGAAGTCGCTTCGAAGTCATCTGACTTCGCCGGTGATGGCACCACGACCGCCACGGTTCTTGCGCACGCGATCGTACGGGAAGGCGCCAAGTCGGTAGCCGCCGGCATGAACCCGATGGATCTCAAGCGTGGTATCGATCTTGCGGTCGAGGCGGTAGTCGAGGACCTGCAGAAGAATTCGAAGAAGGTCACCTCGAACGAAGAAATCGCTCAAGTTGGCACAATTTCCGCCAACGGAGATTCTGAAATTGGCAAGTTCCTTGCCGATGCCATGAAGAAAGTTGGGAACGAGGGCGTGATTACGGTCGAAGAAGCAAAATCCTTGGAGACTGAACTCGAAGTTGTCGAAGGCATGCAATTCGATCGCGGTTACATCTCTCCCTACTTCATCACCAACGCCGACAAGATGCGCGTTGAGATGGAAGATCCTTACATCCTGGTCTACGAGAAGAAGCTTTCGGGCCTGCAGGAATTTTTACCGCTGCTTGAGGCGGTTGTGCAGACCTCCAAGCCGCTCGTCATCATCGCGGAGGATGTTGAGGGCGAAGCTTTGGCAACGCTCGTCGTCAACAAACTGCGCGGCGGCCTCAAGGTCGCGGCGGTGAAAGCACCAGGCTTCGGCGACCGCCGCAAGGCTATGCTCGAAGACATCGCAATCCTCACCGGCGCTCAGGCGGTCAGCGATGATCTTGGAATCAAACTCGACAAGGTTACTCTGAACATGCTCGGCCGCGCCAAGAAGGTGACGATCGAGAAGGAGAACACCACGATTGTCAGCGGCGCCGGCAAGAAGGCCGACATCGAAGCGCGTATCTCTCAGATCAAAGTGCAGATCGAGGAGACAACATCTGACTATGACAAAGAGAAGCTGCAGGAGCGGCTGGCCAAGCTTGCTGGCGGCGTTGCGGTGATCCGAGTTGGCGGCGCCACCGAGGTCGAGGTGAAGGAGCGCAAGGATCGCGTCGATGACGCGATGCATGCGACCCGCGCGGCGGTCGAGGAAGGCATCCTGCCAGGAGGCGGTGTCGCCCTGCTCCGCGCGGTTGGGGCGCTCAAGCACGTTAAGACCGAGAACGAAGATCAGAAACACGGCGTCGATATCGTGCGAAAGGCGCTTTCCTGGCCGGCTCGCCAGATTGCGATCAATGCGGGCGAGGACGGCTCCGTCATCGTCGGCAAGATCCTGGAAAAGGATCAATACAACTTCGGCTTTGACGCCCAGAACGGCGAATATGGCAACCTCGTCACCAAGGGTATCATTGACCCGACCAAGGTTGTTCGGGCGGCCCTGCAGAATGCAGCGTCGATTGCGGGGCTTCTGATCACCACCGAAGCTATGGTCGCCGAAAGGCCGAAGAAGGACAGTGGGGTCCCGGCTATGCCAGGCGGTGGCATGGGCGGCATGGACTATTAAGCCTACCCTCAACCGAAACGACGAAGGCCCGGGATTTCTTCCGGGCCTTCTTTCTTGTGCCGAAACCACAGTAGACCACGTGAGCGTGGGCGGCGTGGTCAAACACCCGATGGCATTGCGTCGATCTTCACGGTAATTTTTTCGCCGGACTACCGACTAGCGCCTTATGCAACTCAGCGACCGCTTCCGTGCCGAAACCGCCTCGCCGAACGCTTGAAACAGCGCCCGGTTCACCGGGTTGCGTTGGGGGTCGTACTCCGCGTGCCATTGAACGCCGAGCACAAAGCCCGCAGCGTCGGAAATTCGGATCGCCTCGATGGTGCCGTCTTCCGCAACGCCCTCAACAACAACACGCTCGCCAGGCTCGAGAATGCCTTGACCATGAAGAGAGTTCACTCGGATAGTCTCCTGGCCGAGGAGCCGTGCGAAGGCGCCACCCGGGACGAGGCGAACCTCATGACGGTCGGCGAAGACAACCGTGTGGTCCGGATGAATTTCACCCGTTTCCAATCGCGGCATCCGATGGTTCACGCGCCCGGGCAATTCGCGGATTTCGGGATGCAGCGAGCCTCCGAATGCGACATTCATCTCCTGAAAGCCGCGGCAGATGCCGAATAGCGGCACGCCGCGAGCGACGCAGGCTTCGACTAACGCCAGCGCCAGCGCGTCTCGCTGCGTATCGTATGGTTCATACTTAGGATGCGACTCGGTGCCGAAGCGGGATGGATGAACGTTCGCGCGAGCGCCCGTAAGCAACACGCCATCGACAACTTCCAGCAAGGTATCAATGTCCGTGATCTCCGGTGAACCCGCGAACATCATTGGCAATGCCCATAACAAGCAGAAACGCTGCAACGCAGCATTGACGTGAATCAATTGGAAAGTAGGCCACTCTTCATTTCAAATTCAGCCACTAAGGGTCAAAACCGCCCAGTGCCCGCTCACCCAACAACCAATCGCCTCCGGCAGCTCAACCAAGCCCCAACGGTGCTATACTGTGTAGCATGAAAGTCGAAGAGATCGCTGAAGCTGTCGCCAAGCTGCGGCCGGATCAACTCGCCCGCTTCCGCCACTGGTTCACCGCATTCGAGGCGGGCTGCGCCGACCACGCCAAGGAGCTCGACTCCGCCGCGACCAAACTTGGCCGCCTCGCCGGCCGCGCGTTTACTGAATTGAAAAAGCGCGCTAAGGAACCGTGAGCGGCACCGGGCCTCGCGACGGTGCGATCAGAGCTGGCGACCTTGGCCAACGAATTTGGCACTTTCAACCGCCGTAATGATCAATTCCCGAGCAGCAGCCGCATCAGCATTGCATTTGTAGCCAAACCACAGCAGCGGCATACCTGCTTTGTTCGTAATGCTAAAGCCACTTACTATTTCATTTGAATTGTCAACTTGGATGCTTTGAACCGGTCCGATTTTCCAATCCATCTTTCATCTCCAAGATCGATTGTATCGCTCGCGACCGGCGGCTTTGCGTCGATTTTCACGGTGATTTTTTCGCCGCACTACCGACTAGCGCCTTGTGCAACTCAGCGACCGCTTGCGTAAGTTGGTCGTGATGCAAGATGTCGTCCTTTGGAATGTCCCCAACCGTCGAAGCCAACTCACGCAGAATGTCAGCGAACAGACCGAAATTGATGTGAATGTGAATCGATTTGCGGACGTCTTCAGCGCCCGGCTTTTCGAGGACCAAAGCAATGCCGGTCGGATCGAGATGTGCCTCGAACCGCGATGAGCGCTCGAACGTCCCAACATAAAGTTTGTCCGGGTATTCGAGGGCGATCTCAGCCTTGTCAGAGATAGGTTTTGTCATGGCGTCCCCTCTTCGGTAATCGCACCGGAAAATTCTTACAGAGCCCCAATGGCCGCATTGCGATAAATCACAAAACGCGGACACAGGCGATTAGATTTGTCGAAACAGACCGTCTCAGGTGAAGACGACGAGAATATGGACAGTTAAATAAAGCTCGGGGCTGATCGTCTTCGCCCAATCTCGTGACTTAGTTGAAAATTGCTCTTTCTTATTAAGCAGCCACACGGTCTAAGGCAGCCCTCGAATACCATCCAAAAGCACCCGCGTCGTCCGGCAATCATCCTCGTTTTAATTGAGAATCCGCCACTTCAGTGCGACGAGATTGCAGATCATTTCACGTGTGTATCAAGAAACGCCTCGGCCTCCTCCAACGAAAAGGAATACTCGTGGTCAAGAACGCCGGAACGCATCCTGCCGCCCTCAGCCAGGTTCATGATGTAGAAACGGCCGTGACCCTTTCCATGCCCTGCCTTGTCCAGACGAAAGCCCTTGTGCTCAGCGATGCGTTTGACGCGCTTTTCTTGTGCGTTAGTCATGGGTGCCGCCCCATTTAATTTTTAAAGACTTGTTCGAATATAGGTTTATCAGACCCCAGTGTGGGTGCGCATGACCTGACGGATTTTTTGAACCAGCGGATGAGAGACTACTGCATTGGCATGATCTCATCTAGGTGGTGAGCCAAGGGTGCGAATGTCTTAGGTGCTGGTGGCCGATATTTGAGCGCCGAGTGCGGTCTGATAGTGTTGTAGTGCTTTCGCCATTGCTCGATGACGACTTGTGCCTCTTTCAGGCTGTAGAAGATTTCGCCGTTCAGCAGCTCGTCGCGTAGCTCTGCTGCGATATTCCTGCATCCCGGCAAGCCTCAGGGCCGGACTTGCCCTGCGCCATCAACACCTCAATCTGGCGAAGCAGCGTCACAATCTGCTCCGCGCCAAACCGCTTCTTCGGCATGACCCAAGCTCCTTTCCAAGCTCATTTTCTCACATCGCTTGGTCCAAAAAAGTCCGGTCAGGTCA
>CAVTZC010000016.1:0-315611 GCA_963739075.1 uncultured Alphaproteobacteria bacterium
GGGCTGAATATTGATTGACGCGGCGCGACCACGGTCTACTTTTTTGCAATGCTGCGGCGCGCTGATTCGAACAGCAAGCGGAAACCGCTCCCGTCAGGAGTGGAGAAAAAACGCCGTGGGGCCCGAAAAGCCCGCGCCGTGCTGGATCGACCTCCGCCCCTGCAGGGGTGGCGGACCACCGACGATGACGAAATTGCGCTGCGCCGTTGGCGGGGCCGCACCGAGATCGTTGCCATCGAGGCACAGGAGCCGGAGCACCCATTTTTTGGCACGTTCCGCGTGCAGTCGGGGAGCGGCGGCTTCTACGAGGTTGAAATCCGCGACCTCGACGGCTTCAGCAACTCCTGCGGCTGTATCGATCATCGCGCCAATGGCCTCGGAACTTGCAAGCATATCGAGGGCGTGCTCGTGGCGCTGCGCCAGCGCAACGCCAAGGCGTTCCGTGAGGCCGCTGCCCGGGGCAATCCGCGTGTCGAGGTCTTTCTGGATCGTCGCGGCGCCGCAACGCCGGCATTGATGTGGCCCAGGGGCAACGGCCGCCATGCGAACGCGGTGAGCCGCTGGCTCGCTGAGTTCATTGAACCGGATGGCGCCCTTGCTTGTGATCCAAACAAGGTTGAGGCGCTTGTTTCCGCGTGGCGCGTTGCACCCGCCGACATCCGCCGCCGGATTCGGGTGTCGCGCCACTTCGCGCCGTGGCTCGACCGGCTGCGCCGGGAGCGCTCGCGCAAGGAGGCGCGCGCGGCTTTCCTCGCCGAGGTCAAGTCCGGCTCTGCGAGTTTCGATTTGTTGCGCCACCCCCTGCTGCCCTATCAACGCGAAGGCATGCTGCATCTTGCATTCGGAGAACGGGCGCTGCTGGCCGACGAGATGGGCCTCGGCAAGACCGTCCAGGCGATCGCCGCTTGCGAGCTTTTGGCCCGCCGCAAGGGCATCAAACGCGTGCTGGTCGTGTGTCCGGCCTCGCTCAAGGCGGAATGGGAGGAGCAGATCGCGCGCTTCACCGACCGCCCCGCGCGCTCCGTGTTTGGGGCCCGGCCGGCGCGCCTCGCGGCCTATCGCGAGCCCTACATTCTTCACCATCGTGAATTACGAACAGGTGCTGGGCGACGCTCCGGACATCAACGAGATATTGCATCCCGACGTGGTTGTGCTCGACGAGGCGCAGCGCATCAAGAACTGGCAGATCAAGACGGCGCGCCGGGTGAAATCGCTGCGTTCGCCCTACGCCTTCGTGCTGACCGGCACGCCGGTCGAGAACCGCATCGACGAGCTATATTCGATCGTGCAGTACCTCGACCCGGAACTGGTCGGGCCGCTGTTCCGCTTCAATCGCGACTTCTACGAACTCGACGAGCGGGGCCGGCCGGTCGACTACAAGAACCTCGCGGAATTGCGCCGCCGGTTGCAGCCGGTGATGCTCCGCCGCCGCAAGTCCGACGTCGAATCCGAACTACCGGGCCGCACGGTGAAAACCTATTTCGTGCCGATGGTCGAGGAGCAGGCACTGCGCTACGCGGACTACAGCAAGCCGGCCGCCAGTCTCCTCGCTCAGGCGAAGCGGCGACCGTTGACCCCGAAGGAATTTGACCGCCTGCAAATGCTGCTGGCCTGCATGCGTATGATCTGCGACACGCCGGCGATCCTTGATCCGACTTGCCGCGTGAGCCCCAAACTCGAAGAGTTGGAAGGTATTCTGAGCGACCTGCTCGAAGAGCCTGATCGCAAGATCATCGTGTTCTCCGAATGGGAGCGGATGCTGGAGCTGGTGCGCGAACTTGCCGCGGAGCTGGGTGTGGAGGCGGCTTGGCACACGGGCTCAGTCCCACAGCAGCGCCGCCGCGCCGAAATCGTCCGCTTTAAGCAAGACCCCGCTTGCCGGTTGTTTCTCTCCACCGACAGCGGCAGCGTCGGTCTCAACCTACAGGTCGCGAGTGCGGTCGTGAACGTCGACCTGCCGTGGAACCCGGCGAAGCTCGAGCAACGCATCGCACGTGCCTGGCGCAAGAACCAGACACGTTCGGTTACGGTCGTCAATCTCGTTTGCGAGAGATTCGATTGAGCATCAGATTCTGCACCTTCTCGGTCACAAGCAAGCGCTGGCCGACGGCGTGCTCGACGGCCAAGGCGATCTCGGTGCGCTCAAGATGCCATCCGGCCGCGCGGCCATGATCGAGCGCATGCAGGCGATGATGCAGGCGGAGGCGAGCGTCACGCCGCGTATCCTATCGCCGGAAGAAGCCTTCGCCGAAGAGTTGCGGCGTCGTCATGGCGAGCGGGCCCTGCTGATCGAGGCCCGCACGGGTGGCGATGGCCGCGTCCGCCTTTTGGCTGTCCTCGACCTCGAAGGTGAGGCGATCACGGCCGAGGCGAAACGGCACGAGGCGCGCCGTGATGAGGTCGGGCCCGCGGTCGAGGTGATCGACCGCCCGACCTGGCTCGCCATGCGGCGATTGGCCGCGAGCGGCATGATTACGCTGGCCGAGGGTCAGTCCCGCGTGCTGCACCAGTCCCCGGACTTTGCAGTCGCCGCCGATCCGAGTTTCGACCCGCAGGCGCGCGCCACCGAACTACGCGGCGAGGCCGAGCGATCGCTGCGCATGGCGCGGGTGCTCGCGGCCGGAGGCTTCCCCGAAGAGGCGCTGCCGCTCATTGCAAAGGCGATCGGCATCGGTGCGGCAGCGAGGCTCGCGGCGCTCGGCGAGCTCGCGGCAGGAGTCTGCATTGCCACGCCAGCACAGGTGCGCGACCTGGTCGATCGTGGGATCTTGGCTGCGCAGGCGGAGGCGGCACTCTCGGCCCTATGGTCCGCTGCTGGCGAACGCACTTTTTCCGACGTGGAATCCCTCATCGGGATGGGAACGCTCGCTATCGCAGGGCTCGATGAAAGCGATACTAAAAGAGCTGCATAAAGCCGCCTTCGACGACATCATCCCGCTCGACTATTCCAAGTCACACACGCGAGGATGGCACCGCACATCAAAATAAGCACCGAGATTCGAGACGCCGTTGGCGGCACTTTCCGAAAGAAGCGTGAGTGGAGACATGTACATATCGCTATACCCCGTTCACGCCACAACCCGAAAATCCTTGGGGTTGATGATGCGAAAATTGTCGGTGACCGAATCACAGAGGTCCGCCCAATTCCGGGGAACTGTTTCACGCAGGAATTCGAGCGTCGCATCGGCGAATTGGGCACAAGTTGCGTAGCACTTGTTGTGCGTGACGTTTCTGTGCATGAGGCCCCATAACCGTTCGATCGGGTTCAAGTGCGGGCAATAGGTTGGGATGAAGTGCAGCTTGATGCGTCGTCCCGGCAGGGCCAACCATTCCTGCACGAGCCTGGCGTGATGATAACGCGCATTGTCCAGAAAAACATGAATGAGCGCCAGCATCGGATGGAACGCCTCGATCGATTGCAGCAGCCTGATCGTCGAGGCGGCGTCGATGGTCAGGGCCTCGATCATCCGGGTTTGCCCGGTCTCCAGGTCGATCGCGCCGTGAATGTTGATGCGTTGACGCCCGCTCGTCTGCTCGATCGCGAGCTTCTCCTGGCTGGGGGGGCCCAGCAGCCGACGGGCCGCGCGGCATGGGTCGGATGCACGGCGTCCGCAAACAGCACGGCCTCGTCGTCGCCCAAGGAATTCAGCAGCTTTTCGTAGCTCTCAATGAAAGCCTTCTGCTTTTCTGCGTCGAGCTTGCGCGGGATGACATTGGGTTTGTGATATTCGAGCCCCAGGCGATGCAACAGCGCGATCAGTCCTGACCGGCCTTCGTAAACGATGCCGAATTCATTCTCGATCCAGGCGCCGACCTGGCGCGTTGTGCGCGGTAAGGCAGTGGCGACCCAGGCTTTCAGCTTTCCTGTCGCTCGCCGCTCAACTGGCAAGCGCTGCCCTCGTAACTGAAGTTCGTCAGGCCCTCGATCCCATCCTCTTCATACAGGCGATACCAAGTGCGGATCGTATCGTCGTCCAGCAACAGGACCTTCGCAATCGCCTCGCAGCTCATCCCATCGTCTAGCAACACCAGTGCGTTCGCACGCCGGGCCAAACGATGAGCGGCTGACCCGCTCCGAGCCAACTCGATCAGGTCTTGCCGCAATTCTCTGTCCAGAAACTTGGGCCGTATCATCCGTTCGGTAGAATCCGGATTGCGCCGTTTGGCAAGGGGGTTCTTCGGATTCTGGGGAGTCGGGGTATACATAAGATAGTGATGCCATGCTAAAAGAGTGCCAGAAGCGGCGTAAGTTATTGCAAAGATAGAGCTTCATGCAGCTTCCCAAGCTTTATTCGTGAAAGACTTTTATTTTACCGGATATCCCCCACGATCATTTTGCCGAATTTCCAATCGGACCGATCCGTCCCACCCAATATTCGTTGAACGGGAATAAATACCATGGCCAAAAGTGGCCTTCTTTCCCGATATCACTATACTCCCTCTCCTCAAAGGAGAGGGTTGCTAATACCGCCTAGCGTATTAACTTCTCTGATCCTTTTCGAAGGCGCCGCTATGCAGCCAAGTAAGATGGGGTTGGAAGAGGCCCGTCACCTGCTGAGCAACTGCGTTCTTTTCCGCGGTTTGAAACCGGAGGAGCGCGATGCGATTGTCAACCGCACGCGCACGCGCACCCTTAAGGCCGGCGAGACAGTATTTTCGATGGGGTCGCCCGGCGACAATATGATGGCGGTGTTGAGCGGAACCATACGAATTAGCGTGCCCGCGCCGGATGGCAAAGAACTTTTGCTCGCAATTCTTCAGCCCGGCGAGGTATTTGGCGAACTTGCCGTTTTGGATGGTAAGGAGCGATCAGCTGATGCTGTTGCAGATAGCCCGTGCACATTGGCGATTTTGGATCGGCGCGATATTCTGTCGTTCCTCGAGCAACATCCGGCCGCCTGGCTGAAACTTGTCGCCGTGTTATGTGAGCGCTTACGCCGCGCTGATCAACAGCTCGCTGAAGTGGCATTGCTGCAACTGCCGGCACGACTTGCAAAAACAATCCTGCGCATAACAAACAATGGGTTGAAATCGAAGGCTTCGCCGGGAAAACCAATAATTCAGTTCAGTCAGCGGGAGTTGGCAAATATGGTGGGAGGGACACGGGAAAGCGTAAACAAATGTCTTGCTGCGTGGCAGCGTGATGGCATTGTCCAAATGAGTGGGGGGAAAATTACAATTTCAAATATGCCGGCCCTTGAATTAATATCGGAACAGGGATGAGCGGACTTCCGCCGCCAACATCGGCGTCGTCAAAACTCAATGCCTCCGAGGGTTTGATCTATCCACCCTTTGCGTCGCTAAGCCTAAAAATCAAAGTTCGATCCGGCTAGTCGGGCCCGCTCGACAGTCGTGGCCACCCGGCAACTTGGCTGCCCGCAAGCGTCTCGCTCAATTCAGCGCGTTAAAATGTTCGTAGAGGGGACCCAAACGCGCCGCGAAGGCATCTAAATATTGAATGGAATTTAAACTTACGCCACACTTATCGAACGCTCCAATCAAACGGTCTAAAATGAAGCGAGGCTTAGGCTTACATTTCCCTGGTGTCCGTACTCATCGCGGCGGCTATTCTGCTTCGTTACATTGATCCGTTTTTCGTTCGATCATTACGCCTGATCGCATTCGACTCCTACCAGCGGCTCAATCCCGAGAAGTACGATCCAAGTTTGCCGATCCGCATCGTCGATATCGACGAGCAATCATTATCCAGAATCGGTCAGTGGCCCTGGCCGAGAACAACGATGAGCGATCTCCTGCTGAAACTCGCATCGGAGGGAGCGGCCGTTGTCGGCTTCGACATCTTATTTGCGGAACCGGATCGCACGTCGGTTGAGGAGATCGCAAAGCGACTGCCAACGCCGCAAGCAAATTTATTATTGGCTGCCACAACAGGGCAGCCCACCAACGATCAAGCGTTTGCTGTCGCACTCAAACAGACGCCGAGTGTGCTGTCGGTCGCTCTGGGTCATGACAGCCACAACTGGATTTCCGCCGAAGGCTGGATTTGCTGTAGCCGGCCAAAATCCGCGGCCATTCATTATTGGATTTAACGGCGCTTCCAGAGAATCTTCCGGCGCTGGACGACGCCGCACATGGCATTGGCGCCTACAACTGGACGCCAGATCGCGACCAGATTGTCCGGCGCGTAGCGCTGATCTACCGCATTGGAGAAACGCTCGTACCGTCCCTTGCCGCCGAAGCGCTTCGCGTCGCCCAGGGAGCCAACACCTATGTGCTCAAAGCATCGAACGCGAGCGGTGAGTCTGCCTACGGGCAATCCACCGGGCTCAATCATATGCGCGTCGGACAGGTCGACGTGCCGACGGACAGTTCAGGAGCGGTCTACCTCAGATTCCGGCATTTCAATCAGACAGCCTATATTCCGGCCTGGAAAGTACTGGCTGGCGAAGTGCCAAAGGACGATATTGAAGGACAGATCATCCTCGTTGGCACGAGCGCACCAGGCCTTCTCGACCTACGGGCAACCCCACTGGATGCCGCAGTGCCAGGCATCGAGATGCACGCGCAGGTGATCGAGCAGCTGTTGACCGGGCATTTTCTTACCCGCCCGGATTATGCCCTTGCACTGGAAGAATTCGTTGTTCTTGCATTCGGGATAATGCTTGCTTTGCTTTTACCTCGGGTGTCAGCCAAGACAGCCGCGGTGGTCGGCTTGTTCACAATGGCATTGGTTATTGGCGGCGGATGGACAGCTTTCCGCTATGCGAGCCTTCTACTCGATCCATCGTATCCCGCGGTGGCTCTTGGCTGCATGACCGCCGCCATCACCTCTTACATTTACCACGGAGTCGAGGCTCAGCGCGGCCAGATCCGTCACGCATTTAGTCAATATCTGTCTCCTGCCGTGATCGAAGAGATTATCGCCCATCCTGACATGCTTAAATTAGGTGGTGAGGTCCGCGAGCTCACTTTGATGTTCTGCGATGTAAGAAATTTTACCTCGATTTCGCAGGACCTCTCGGCTGCCGATCTCACGCAATTCATTAATGAACTCCTGAGCCCACTCACGGAGATTATTTTGGAACAACGCGGCACCATCGATAAGTATATGGGTGATGCGATAATGGCGTTTTGGAATGCGCCGCTAAATGATCCAGATCACACATCCCACGCCTGCCACGCCGCGCTTAAGATGGTGGCGAAAATGGATGAGCTTAACGAAATGTGGCGTCAGCGTGCCGAGGCGGCCCAGCGCACGTTTAAACGAGTTAACATTGGAATGGGTCTCAATACCGGCCCATGCTGCGTCGGCAATCTTGGCTCAACCTATCGCTTCGATTATTCGGCGATTGGAGACGACGTGAATGTTACCTCGCGATTTGAAGGGCTCACGAAAATCTACGGTGTGCCTGCCGTCGCAGGCCAGCGATCTCTTGCGCCCGGCATCAACGCTCTCGAATTGGACATGGTTGCGGTAAAGGGGCGCACGCGCGCGACCCAAATATATACATTCCTCGAAATGCTTGGCGGGGAAAAAACGCAGCTTGAACGTCTGCAAGAAAGGCACAAAGCATTTCTAGCGGCTTACCGTAATCAAGAGTGGGATGATGCCGAGCGTCTGATCAATGACTGTCGTAATATCGGCGTCTCTCAGCTGGATACGTGTTATTCGCTGTTTACGGAGCGTATCGGTCTCCTTCGGCAAGCTTCGTTACCTGCCAATTGGGACGGCTCGTTCACAATGACGGAGAAATAGGCCTTTTCCACCTCTCATCGACAAGAGACATCACTGGGTGCGGATCGCGAGCTTGTAAACGATACGGAGATCGATCCATGACATTGCGCCACGCCGGAACGACCTCAGCCCTTTTTTTAGCTTGGCTAACCTTTGCGCCTGCGCATGCTGCAGATTTCGCAGGCGTCCCCAAGACTGTTGATGGCAACACGTTAGCCGTTGGTGCGACCAAAATCCGCCTTGAGCGCATCGCCGCGCCCGAGACAGATCAGATTTGCTTAACCGCAAACGGTACCCGTTGGACTTGCGGCATTGAAGCGCGTGACCAACTCGCCGCGCATATCGCGGGCCGAGAAATCAAGTGTACTGTGAGCGGTGTCGACCCTGAACGCCGAACGCTTGCCACATGTTACCTTGCCGGCGAAGAGCTGAACAATTGGATGGTTGAGCAGGGTTGGGCGCTCGCGTATGTACGGCAATCGTTTGAATACGTTCATACCGAAGAGACTGCCAGGACACAAAAGCGTGGACTATGGCAGGGCGCATTTGTTGCGCCGTGGGATTGGCGTCATCGCAATAAAGAGACGACCATACTCGGTGCTTTCAGCGTCCCGATAAGTGCGCGGGCAATGCTGTTAGGCCCAGCCGCGACCGCAGGCGCGCCCTCACCCGAATGCACGATCAAGGGAAAGATGACTCGCATTGGTAAGCAATTTTATCACGTGCAGAACCAAAAATCTTACGCGAAAACTAGAATGGATAAGGGCACAACGCGGTGGTTTTGCACCGAAGAGGAAGCCGAAGCAGCAGGATGGCGGAAAGCAGCCAGGTGAAGCCGCTGCTGCCTCGATAGCCCGCCTAGCGGCGGCGCAAAGTTAAAGCTGCGCGCCTATGAGCCATCGCATCCGCTCGCCGAGCTTTGAACAGAGCCGCGGTGGCGCTCCCGATGCAGCACGCTCCTCATATTTTTGAGCAGCGATTTTAGCGGTAACTGCGCCGGGATTGCCATTACCACCGCGGCTGCCGAAGAGGCGTATTGCAATTGTAGCGGCCGGCACTCCCAAATCTACCCGCACGGCAAAAATTTCCTACCGCGTCTCTCTCGGATCAGAGGATTCCATCGTTGAGTTCAATAGCTTAGCTTTGCCTGGAAAGTGGCCCGCAAGTTGCAGTGCTGCGGGTTGATAGTTGTGTAACGAGATGGAGAGTCTGCCATGAGTTCTGGCATGGGCATCGCGAATTTATCGGCTCAGCAACAAACCAACGTCTTCATATTCGAAGATCCGGCCGCGACTTCGTCGTCAACAAGCGGCACCGGCTCTGCAAATCCCGCAAGTGGCGGACTACAATCATTCCTCGATCAGCTTCAATCAATCATGGGGAACGGTGCGGCCGCACAATTGCCAACGTTTGTCGGCGCTGGTTTGCACCCGTTACCGCCGAAGGTTTCAGGAACCGATGCAGATAATGATGGCGATGGTGCCTCTGCCACGAGCGGAACGACCGGCGCATCAAACCTGCAAAGCGACGTGAGCAACCTTGTCAACGACATGTTTAGCATGCTCCAGCAGACAGTCCCCAGCACGAGCACCACGTCGTCGACCGTGCCGGCGTCTACAACTGTCGCTCCTTCTGTTACGTCGAGCGTGACTGCCTCAGTGCCATCGACCACACCATCCAGCACTAGTAACCCAATATCAACGCAGAGCGCGGCTCAAGATGCCGCGCTGCAAAATGATGCAACCGCACTTGTCAATGATCTTTTCAATATGCTTGGGCAGATGCAGTCGAATGCCGGAACGAATTCGGTGAGTTCGTCAAGTGCGGGTGTAGCTGGTCCAGGTTCATCAGATTCGTCGACAGCTACTTCGTCGTCAACCGCTGGTGCGACTGGTACGGCCTCCACTCAGACAAGTTCAACATCTTTAACAAGTCTCGCGAATTTGCTAGCGCAGGATTTCGTAAACGCGATCCAAGCCTATGGCTCTGCCAATTCGCTGCCATCAGTGCAGAGCACAGCTACAACTACCACCGCGTAACGAAATTCAAGCCGCCAAATACGTCCCGCCCTCCGGGCGGGACGTTTGTCCAAGGCGCTCGCCGACGTAACCTTGGCCAATCTCATAATGCGTGACTATGACATGGGCGCGATATTGTCCTCCCTGATACCCGAGCAGGAAGTGAATTAGTTCTGGCCGAATGAAATGCCGTGTACGCGCATTGAATACACAATGAGCAGCTGTGAGCACTTTATTCGAGCCAACCAAGCTTCCTGTACAAGCACCGCCCGTGCTATTGTAAATCTTCCCCACCGACGACCATGGATAGACCCCGACGTCCACCCTTGTTCGGTGATTGATATTGTCAGTGGCCGTTGCGGGAATAATGCTTCCCGCCAATGCGCAGTGACAAAACATTGCTAGCCAATGCACCCGCATCCTAGTTTCCTGCCGGACCATTAAAAGCCAAAGAAGGCCAATTTTTGTGACCGACAGAATTTTTCTCCAACGCTTACGCCGGGATCGCACATTTTACGGTCCGCCCAAAGCTTAAGATCTGCGACCGTGAAGCGTTCGAGAAATGGGTTGGCATTAACGATTTTCTCGCGCGTGGTGCGGCCTGTTGCGTCGGCATTCGCCATAACGAGCGCCGCGTCGGCATTGTCCGGCGCTAAGAGAATTGCGACAGCGCCCGCACCACCGGCAAAGTGCGCCAAGTAGACCGTTCCCGCGGTGACAAGCAAGCCCCGCTGCCTCAGCATTGCGGCATTTCGTTCGGTAAATCGCGTTAGGATCTCACGGGCGAGTTTTGCGTCGCGCCGTAGGTCTAGGATTTCGCTTTCGCTGCGCTTCCAAGTCAGATCGGGCCGCTCTGCCCGGATCATGTCGAGCCAGGTTTCGTTGAGAAATTGACCGAGCCCTGTTGCGCTAGAGCGCTTATTCTTTGCGTTTGGATCGCCGTTCAATTCAACGCTGATGATCCGTTCGACCACCGCATTGACAGCCGCCCTACCGGTCAGCTCGTTTCGGCTATGATCAATCAACCGATATAAGCTCGGCCCGCCAAACCATCCTAAGCCAAGTGCCACTAATGCGGCGCCCATTACGATAATGAGCCGAGGTCCTCGCCCGCTGCGAAGCTCGTGCGCCACCCGGCGTTCGTTCTCATCAGGGACCGCAATCTCGTGAACTCTTAGAGGTGCCGTATTAGATATCGTAGCAATGGGACATGCTTGGGTACCAATTAATGCGGCCGCAGCTTGGGAGACGACCAGTAGCTGCTTATCAATCTCATTGAAAACAGCAATCCTCTTTATCTCCGAGAGTGCTGGCGGGATTTCCAGCGCCCCGTTTTCCTGTTGTCGTGCCAACGATTGACCGGCGGCCTCCGAATCCTGACCGGCCTTGCTCATGGCTGCTGGTTCCATTGGTGTGATTTGCCCGCGTCGAAAGCCACGAAAGGCAGAGACAGCGTTTATCCTTTCAGAGATATGAACTACGCATTCCGAGGCGTTTGTGTGGCGTACACAGTGTAAGCGCCGGCATCGTCGCGATTGGCTGAAGTCTCTAAGCCGAGTTTCGTCGGGATCCGCAGGCCGAGCCAAGTCGGAGGAGATGAGACTAGTTGAGCTTGGACGGTTTGCCGACGTTCCAGGACATCCGTTCATTGCTGGCGGGAGTGGCCGCTTGCGGTGGCTGAGCCGGCGACTGCGCGACCTGGGCCGGCGTCGTCTGCGGCAACACGATGACCCTGGCGCCGATCTGCACGCGGCTGTAGAGATCTTCCACGTCTTCATTGGTGAGGCGGATGCAGCCGCTCGACACCTGCTTGCCGATGGTGGTCGGATCGTTGGTGCCGTGGATGCGATATTCGGTGCCGCCGAGATACATGGCGCGCGCGCCGAGCGGATTGCCGGGGCCGCCGGCGACCATGCGCGGCAGATAAGGCTGGCGCGCGATCATTTCTGCCGGCGGATACCAGTCCGGCCACTCGGCCTTGCGCGCGACCTGCTTGACGCCCGACCAGGTGAAACCCTGACGGCCGACGCCGATGCCGTAGCGGATCGCCTTGCCGTTGCCGAGCACGTAATAGAGGAATGTGTGCGGGGTATCGATGATGACGGTGCCGGGCGCCTCGTTGCTGGCGTAGTTCACGATTTGCCGTTGCAGGCGCGGATCGAGTTGGGCGTCGGTGTCCGGCGCGGTTTGCTCTTCGGGCACAGCTTGTGGCGGGATCTGGGGCTGGTCGGCCGGCGACAGGAAGCCAAACAGCGGATCGGCCTGCGCGGCGCCGCACGACAAAGCAACGGCAATCAGCACAGCCAGCGAACCGTGGGAAGCGATCTTGCGGGACATGGCACCCCCTCGTCCATTTCCTTCAGCCCTTGCCCTCAATCGTCGGGGCAAGCCCTGGGAAGGTTCAACTCGATCTCGCCGCGCGGTCGGCTATTGGCGAAGTTCGAGATTATCGTGAAGGATTTATCGGGTGATTTTAAGTTAAGCGGTCATGAATCGCTAAATAAACAGCCGTCGTTAACCCTAAGAAACTGTTATGGACGCTTTGCATTTGGCCCGTTGAGGCCTGGACGCTAATGAGATCGTTTGACGCGCCGACATCCATGGTGGCCCGGAGCACAACATGCTCCAATCAGAGGCTGGATGGATTGGTGCAGAACCGCTCACCGTCACGGTGCCCTTCAGATCACACTGAGATCTTGGTGAGCAACAGCGTTGTTGATCCCGACGATCGCAGCCGGGTGCTTTGCCTGCCATTATCATCGCACTGGGTCGCGATTATGCCGATCGCGACCATTTATGGCATGAATACGAATTGCCCAAACGAGGCGGTCTCAGTCAAAGAGACTTGGACGCGGCCATACAGCCGCTTGAGTATATGGGCTTGTCTTCCGCTCAATTGCGCGCACGTCACCGCAAGCGAAACAGCGAAAGGTATGCCAATTCAGCAAATGACGCCACTCGAGGTTCGATTTGCATAAGTGTCATCGGCATCCGGCAATTCGGACAACGCGGCGCATCAAGACGGTTGACCTAACCATGATGTTTTCCTTTCAACTGCTGATGCTACCCCTATAGCGGGAAGTGGGGTTTGAAATGAAAGGGGCCGCCAAGAGATGCGGCCTTATTTCTTAGCCAAGCGATAGACTAAGCTAAGCATGACAAAGAGAGCTATCGCTGACGGAATACCAATAAGGGCGGCGCCAAAACTGTCGCCCGTAAATATCAACCAAAGTGGGGTTATAGCCATTAGCGCGGCCAATATAGTTGCGCCGATCAAGAACTGTCCAGGTGCTGACATTCGTCATGTTGCACAGAAAGACGGCTAAAGCTTGTAAAATATCGCCAGGGACCAGCCCGTATCCGGCCAAAGGAATTTTATATGTGCGAATGCTTGCAAAGTGACATCACGAACGAAAGGGATTGTAAGGCGAAAAAATCAATCTGGTGCAGATCGCTGTGAAGGTTACGGAAGTACTTTCCGACCTAATTCTGATGGCTCCGACTGATGAACAATCCATGCTAATGGCTGACATTCTTGCAAGTCTCGAAAGTTTTGTGCTTGAGAAGAAGGGTGACGCCGACCCAAGCAAGCCGCGTCGTTCGAGTCATTAAATGGCATCGGGTCATCCAGTGAGCCAGCATTAACATGAACATGATTTACACGATTTCAATTTGGCTACTGCCGGTTCTTGTCGCCATTACGTTTCATGAAGCGGCCCACGGATTCGTTGCCCGACTTCTTGGGGACCAAACAGCAACGAAACTCGGGCGCGTTAGCATCAATCCGCTGAAGCACATTGACCCATTTGGTACGATTGTTCTGCCGGGACTTTTGCTACTGGCACGGTCACCATTTCTATTCGGATACGCCAAACCAGTGCCGGTTAATTTTCGGGCGCTTCGTAATCCACGCAGTGGGATGGTATTGGTTGCTGCTGCTGGACCAGCGATGAACATTGGATTGGCAATCGTAGCTGCCTTGAGTTTTCACCTAATCGTCTATCTGCCAGTCATCGTCGCTCAATGGACCGCTCTGAATCTCAAGAACGCCCTCATCATCAATGTTCTTCTGGCGGTCTTCAATCTATTTCCTCTACCTCCGCTTGATGGTGGACGCATTGCAGTTGGCTTGCTTCCCAATGTTCTAGGCAAACAGCTTGCACGGCTTGAGCGTTATGGGATGATAATTCTTATTGGCATTCTAATTGTGCTGCCGATGTTAGGTTCTCAATTGGGTATTGACCTTAGTTTTGTCTCGCACTTTATCTCAAGGGCAACAGGTGCGGTGATCAGCATCATTTTGCGATTGACCGGCAATATGTAGTGACGCCCGGTATCGTTTGACATCGGTGCAAGCTTTGGGAAATGTCTGATATGGTGAAAGCGTGACCTGACGGATTTTTTGAACCAGCGGATGAGAGACTACTGCATCAGGTGAAGCCGCTGCTGCCTCGACAGCCCGCATTTGTGGTCCACCGACCTTCACATCGGCTAGGAGCATCAGGCGCACGGTGTAGCCGCGCCGTGAGTTCACCAATGATGCGATGACGCTCAGGCTTCGATGGCGATCCAGCGTCGGTGGCGGCCTCTAATGGTAAGCGCGCACCCAAAATGAAGCAATAAATTGAAGCCGGACCACGGTATAATCATACGGCGAGTGCGGCCAAATTATTTCTCTCCGTAGTGAAATACTTCACAGGCACGACGCCCGCCACGCCCAATATTTAGTCAAAAGGTCATCTGGCTTTTCTTGAAGAGGGATTAGTTCAATGCGGAGAAAAACACTTCTCGGTCTATGTCCGGCTGTCGTTCTGCTTTTTGGCTTGGTTGCGTCGGCAAGTGTGTATGCGGAGGACCTTGGCGCTAACGTTAAAATCCCCGAGGGTGGCGTCGTTCAGCTGGGGTTCAATGGCAATTTCACCATTAAAGTCGCGGGCGGCACTGGGCTGTCAGGGACATGTAAGTGTGCCGGCAACGAGGGTACGTGCGAGGTCAGCTCTGTTGTGGTTGACAGCGGTCAATCCCTCGTTTGCCAAAAGGGAAGAACGGGCACCTGTAAGAGCGGTTGCAGTATGAGCGGCACTCCCGGCGCCCAGTAACACGCTATCGCCAGATTCGCGGTCCTGGCTCAATGCCGTCACGGACTTTTTCGCCAAGCTCACAAGGCGGCGATTGAAGCGCGGGATCTTCCGATCGGCCGCCGACCTGCACACAGCATTCGCTTCGTTGTCGAACACAATACCGAACCGAAGCCCTTCACTTGGACCACTGACGCCGTCATTGCTGCTTTCAGACATCGGCCTCAAAAGTTAGGTTCGATCCCCTGGGCAGCGGCCTGTGACTTATCTCACACGTAGGCAGCAACATTAATGATGTGTTACAATGATGTGTTATAAAATCAAATCATGACCGCGGAGTGGGTGATTACATCGGAATAACCGAAAAGGATCAGGCAATATTATGATTACGGTGCCGGAGCTGGCTGCAGAATCGTTGGGGTCATTCTTGGCCTCGGACATGAAACGGGCTTTTGGCTCATCGCACGCGCGTTTAACCGAATTGATCCCCTCCGTCGCTCGCCTTGCGCTTGAATGCATTGGAAACAGCGACGCGCTTTATCATAACGTTGAACACACGATGCTGGTGACGCTGGTCGGGCGAGACATCTTGCGCGGGCGCGCGCTTCTGAGGCGCACGACGCCAGCGGATTGGGCGCATTTGCTGGTTGCATGCCTTATGCACGATATCGGTTACGTTCGTGGTCTTCTCGCGGGAGATCAACAAGACAACTACATAATCGATGCATCTGGTAAGGCGGTCACCCTACCACGCGGATCGTCGGATGCGGCGCTTACTGCTTATCATGTCGATCGATCCAAACTATTCGTGTTGGACCGTGTGAGTGAAGTAAAATTGCTCGACGAGAAACGTATCGCACATGCTATCGAGTTTACTCGATTTCCAGTTCCGACAAACGAAGGGGAAATCGATGAGGAGGGTTCGATGTTGCGGGCTGCAGACCTTATTGGCCAGCTCGGCGACCCTCGATATCTTTATAAAGCGAATGCGCTTTTTTGCGAATTTCAAGAGATCGGCATGAACCAAAAGCTTGGCTATAAGTCGCCAGCTGATCTCGTTGATTTGTATCCCAAGTTTTATTGGGACAGCGTTTCGTGTCATGTCCAAACGGCAATCCGCTATCTAAGCGTAACCGAGAGTGGCCGGCAGTGGATCGCAAACCTGTATAGCAATATTTATCGCGCTGAGCGTGCAATCGGCCAGGCATTGCCAAACGCCGAGCGCAAGCCGCAATTAGCTACTGCAAAGTGAACTTCGCAAAGAAGCGCAGATATCGTACGCCGCGTTAGCCTTGTCGGTACCAGTAAAATCGCCGGGAATATAGTTGCGCAACCGCGCCGGGTTCGCTGAGCCAATCTGGGTAGTGCGAGCAATCGGTTAGCAAAAGCCCTCCTATTGAGCCACATGGCGCCTCGATTACCGCTCGGACCCGGTGCTGCGCACCAAGCAACCGACCGCTATTGTGAAGCCTAGGGGTGCGCATCTTACTGACGCCACAGGAAATTAGCCTGTAGCGATCTTACCTAGGGCGCGTACTCATAAAATTTGGTTTTGCACACCTCCTGATTATTCGGCTCGCCTATTGTTCAAAACGTCTCCGTAAGCACCAGATCGGCGGAAACGTCGGTAGCCGTAGCGATTGTGAGTTGATAGGCTCCCGATGGAACGTAAGCCGTAGCCGAGCCATCGGCGAAGAACGCCTTGAAGGCCGTCGCATAGGTCGAGCCATCGGCGGCAATCCGCTGCAACGTCACGCTGCCGCCGCCCCATGTTCCCGCATGAGCGGTCAATCGATAGAGACCGGCGTGTAGCTTGAAGGGCTTGGTGGTGGCCGCGATATTTTTCCAGCTAAGAGTAAATGTGCTGACCATGTCACTCTTGCTTCAATACCGGCCAGATATCCGCGAATTGGCGAAACCATAGCCGCTTCGGTTTGCTGGGTGCGTTGTTTAGCTCAGGCCCTCAATGCGCGGCTTGGTGAAACCAGCCAGCGGATTCATTGCGAGGCATACTGTTTGTCATCTCGGGCAACGGCATTAGCAGCGTAGGAAGGCGTGCCCTCAAGATGGGGAACAACAATAAGACGATCAATATCGCCTCTCAGGACAGCTTCCAGGAACTTGGGATAATCCTGCAAGGAGACACATCCATTCGACTGGCCATCGGGGCCGAGCATATAGGGATGCGCAAGCATGCCATCACGCCCATACATTTTGCCACCGTCGACAGGATTAAGCTGAACGGCTTGAACGCCGTGAAACAGTGATTTTCGCAAAGCCAGACGATAGACATTGGGCGGAGTTGGTCCTCGATCTTTTTCTTTCACGTAGCGAACATCATCTAACAATTTGCCCATCCCCGAGTGTGCCTCCAATTTTTCCCCGTTAGGCAAATAGACGAGATGCCCCTCAATGTCATAGACCGCAGTATGAGCATCTGCTTCCGGCGGAAGCTTTATGTCGTTGCGGGCTTGCCAAAAGTGAAAGAGCTTCTCCAAAAAAGTGAAGGATGTGGATGGAGCGGTCGGAGTAGCGACCGCTAAGTTTTTTGGAGTGGTAGCAACGCCCGCTGAATTCAGCAGTGTCGTTCTTTGCCTGCAAATCCTTATTATTGAACGGACGTGACCGCGGCAACGGAGCTTTAATCTCGAGTTCGTCAGAAGGCGCTCTCACGGGCAGCAGTGCGCCGACGACCAAACCGGCGGAAGGTCGTTCAGCAGAGGTACGGCCGGATGCTTGATCCTGCCGCAGCGCCTGCGAACCCACAGGTTCCGGCAGGAAAAGCAGCCCGCTCCCACGTGCGAATGGGCTCGCAAAAAGAAAGGCGGCGGCCGCTGGTGCCGTGGTCGCAACCGCAGCGTGATCCCCTTCGGAATCGCGGGCCAATTCAGAGCGAAACTCGGCCTTCAGTTTGGTGTTAGCTGGAAAATAGGCAGCGTGGGCCCACTCGGTGACGACAGTGACGCAAGCGGCTATGGCCGCTGCGGTCAGCAGAATTCCGAGGGCAAGGATCACGGCTCTAAACGCCGTTGCGCGATCACGGCCTAAACAAGGAATGCGGCGCTCTACGGAATCGGCATCTGAGAGGATGGTCACGCAACCCATAACACGTGATACCCGAATGCTAAAATGCCCACGTCTACACGGACCCGGCCTTTCAGCCGTTTCGCTGATTTCAGATAGCAATCCGGGGATGCCCCCCTCGCTGCCTATGAGGAGCCTATAACAATGGAGGAATTATGGTAGCCCATTTTCGCTGAAGGCTGTGGATGCGGGATACAGCGATCGTGAACGGAGGCGGCTGCTAGGTTTCGGGGCCGAGGTCGAACTGTTAGAGCTTGCCAACATCTGGGGGCAGCAACAATGCCCAGTACAAGCTGTGTGCTCATAGGGCTATGTCTGATCCTTATTCCCTATAAGGGGATCATCGAACCGCTACAGAATTGGCCTTACGAGCCACGCGACAAAAATAAAAAATAGCGCAATGGCGTTGAACAAGGACCATTTCAGCCCGAAGGCTATTGAGCGCGAGTTATCCTAACCTGTCGACATCGCCGTGCCTAATGGCGGCCTCGGCAAACAGTTCGACGCCATGCACGCCTTCCATGCGGCGAAAAGCATCAAAGCATGTCTTGGGCGCGGGCGCCCCAAAGAGACGCACGAGCAGCTGCGCTGGTATTTTACCCATCCGACGACAGCGGAGGCTTTTGCAGCCGACTTCGGTGGTATGCTAAAAAAGTGCCGTGCTAAGCCGGAGGAAGTGATGGAGGAACTAGCTGTGGTGCCGAAAGTTAATAAAGCGGCGAGGAGATAGGGGCGATCAGCAGTGATAGGAACTGTTTCATAATTTGGTCTCACTTGGATGAAGAACATGGGCATAGTTAGGATGGCACCTTTTGGCGTTCCTCGCCGCGTGAAAGTGGAAGAACCAGTGCCGGTAAATTGGCAACGCGGACTATTTCGCGTCTGGCTCCTAGTTTCCGCCGCATGGTTGATGGGGTGGGTCATTTATCTAGCCATGTACGGACTTCAGGGTGGATTTAAAACAACCGGCGATTTGCTTGTGATACCGATCCTGCTTTTCGGGCCGCCGATCGCCTTGTTACTTTTCGGATTAGCCACCGGATGGGCTTTTCGCGGGTTCAAGGTAGAGAAAAGCCCGTCGGGCGAATGAACTGCGCGCCGATGAGGTTTTCAGATCACTCCAAAGAACTGTAGCCAAGGGAGGGTGAGACCGACCACAAAGCCCGTACCGGCTTGCGCCAAGTAGATGATGGCGGCGGCGTGGAGGATCATCCTCATGTTGATGCTCAGAATGGTCGACACGGCCAAAGCGATCCACTAGGCCAAAAAAGAACCGTAGCCGCTCGCTTTCGTCACGGCGAAATAATCCGCTAAGTAATCTAACCGGGTAACGTTAAGGGCAAAGCGGTAGGCCTCGACCAAGCTTTTGAGTCCGAAACGATTTTCGCCATTGCTTTTCTCGATTCCTATTTCCAGAGACATCTGGAATAGCCAGCTGCGGCAGGCCTTTTAGTTGCCCGCTAAGGACCCAATCCGGACAGGCGTCGGCTTTGGCCTTTTTTTGGGCTTCCGAGCAATCCAGAAAATCCCTATTATTCACATAAGTTCGGGGGCCATCTGGGGAATCCCGGCTAGATGGTCGCGTACTTGTTTGTGAGGTTAGTACCATGATTGAGGACAAAACAATTCCGCTCAGCGTCATTGCTTTAAGAGCGGACGATTACTCACCCGACGGCAAGAACATAGTTATTTCATTGACGACAAAATACTCAACTGCTGAACGAAAATACTCTGTGCCCGTTGAATGTTTCCACGACTTCATTTTAGACCTGCAAAGGCTAAATGCTGCTGCAGGCGCCATGTCAAATTGAGACGCCCATTCAAGCCGCTGGCGCCGCGAACCCTGCCGATGAGAGATTGCAGTCTAGGATAGAATGGTGATTGCAGCCACGACCGGCACACCACATGGCAAACGGCGGCCGGCCGGCGTCGCGTGAGATTGTCGCGCTGCACACAAGTGCACAGGCCGGCGCCGACCAATGTCCGCTGTCAGTCCAATAGCCGCTTAGGCATCGCTCTTCCCAGTGTTGGTTGCACCCGACGTTGCAACCTTGCCGCCCGCAGGGAACAGCATGCGCTGATAGAGCCAACCGATGCCGACGAGCACCGCGCCAAGCCCGATGAACGAAAGTGCACGGAAAATACCGGTCAATCCTGCCATATCGATGAGGAAAACCTTGGCGATGGTGACCGCGACCACCGCGGCGGACGCCAAGCGTGCCGGCTGCGAGCGCAGGAGGACGCCTGCGACCAGAAGCAGGACGCCGAAAATGAGCCACACCGCCGAATAGGTGTATTGCTCCGCGTCGCCAATTGTACCACGCGTGAGAATTGTGCCGTGAAACAAAGTTCGAATTTCCAACCAAAGATACATCATCGCCAAGCCGACGGCGGCGGTTGCACAGATCGCGCGGTAGGCGAGCGGCCGGCTCTCACGCACGACCAAAGCGAGGATCGCCGCTAGCACCGCCGGAATTCCATAGCCGAGCAGGATCATATTGAAGAACGCGCCGCCCACGGGCCGGCCGGTGAACAGCGGATTGGTTGTCAGCGCCAGGCCGAAAATGATCGCCGCCAGTGTCAGCGCGCCGATCACCAGCGCGCCAATGTCGTGCACGATGCTGTTGGTCCGTAATCGCAGCCGCTCAAGCCCGATGGTCATGGCCAGACCGACCGAGACCTGCATGGCGATTTCCGCCAGCGAGGAGGAGGAGCGGTAGACATCGCCATTGTTCATGTAATGGCGGATTTCCAGGAGCGCGAGCAGGACGGTGAACAGGATCGCCGCTGCATCGGCCATGCGCGCCGGCGCATCGTCGGCGCGCCGCCGTAGCAGGTAGCCGGCATACCAGAACGAGGCAGCCGGCACGCCGTAGCCATAGAGTAGCCAATTGAAGATCGGCGTGCTGCCGACGTCATTGCCGACAATGCGCGGCTCGTAGCCGACCCGCATCAGCACCAGCACGATCACCGCCGCCGCCAGATAGCGCAAGGTCGGTAGCGGCCGTTGCTCTGAGATCCACGCGATGCCGGGTACCATCAGCGCGAGGGCGACGGTGAGCCAGCCCTTTTCGAGCGCGAACGTCAGCGCCAGCGCGAGCCCGCCCACGGCGCCAGTGGCAAAAACCGCTGTCGCCGCAGCACCGCCTGGACGCAGCGAGCGCTTCATCAGCAGTTCCGTCGCATAGCCGTAGAGCGCGGCGAGCAAAAGGGCGAGCCCGGCGAATGGAATGGAGCGATCGAATTCCGCGATGCGCAGGTAAAGCGCGATCAGGATCGCGATCGGCGTGACCACCGCCGTCGCGCTCCAGATGAGCGCGATCTGCGATTTTGCGAAACGCCCTTGCGCGGCAAACCCGGCGCAGCCGAACAGGCTCGCCAAAGCCGCCCCCACCACCAGATGCATCGTGGTCCCAGACGGCGGACCGGGAATGGCACCGCGGGTGACGCCGGCCGGGAGAATGAACGGGTCTATGTAATGGGGTGCGGCCCAGTGCATTAGCACCAGGACAGTCATCAATCCGGCGGCCGGCAGCGCCCAGAGCGCGGCATCCGTGCGCCATGCGATAACGACAGTTGCCGCGGTGAGGATTACGAAGATCGCGAACGCCGATGGATCGTGCAGGCTGGCGATGACGAGCACGGTCGCGGCGAACAGGTAGGCGCCGATAGCGCCGGAGGAAATTCCATCAATATTCTTCGGGCGCGGCGGTTGGTCCAAACAACAAGCCGCTGACGATCAGCGCCGCCGCCAGCGCAAAGCCGGCAACAACGTGAAACAAATGCGCCGCCAGCGCATCCACTTGCGGATAGGCTATGCCGGGGAACGTCCAGAGTACGCCAAGCACCACCGCGGTGATTGCAAGCCAGCGCCACAGCCGGATGCGCGCCAACGCAAAGGCGGCGGCGGTGACGACGGCGAGATAGGCGTAAAGCGCCCAATAATTTGGGGTGTCCGAGGGCACCAGCAGCGGCGTTAAAAAAGCACCGGCAAGGCCGAGGCCGGCAAGCGCCGGCCCGTGCAGGAGCGCCGCCGCCAACGTCGCCAATGCCACAAGGCCGAGCAGGATGAACGCGGCTGGCGGCGACAGGAAGCCATAAAGCGCGAAAGCGGCATAAACAGTGGCGTAGGCAGCGACCGTGCCGGCGGCGGTAAGAATGCTCGGAATATGCCGCGCCGGAATGGCGACGATGCCGGAGGCGATCTCGTTGCGCCGTGACCATTCGCCGGCGATGATCAGCAGGGCTGAGAAAATTGCGGCGAGGAAGATTCGCACGCCCGGTCCGAGCAGCCCTTGTTCGACTGAGTAACGCACGAGGAAAATGCCGCCGAGCGCCAGCGCCAAGCCGCCGATCCACACCACCCACTGGGTGCCGAATCTTTCTTCCAGCGTAGGCGGCGGCGGTGCAGCCGTGGGCGGAGGCGAAGTGGGACGAGGCGGGCCTGCGGGCGGCGCAATCGGTACCGCGGGTTCCGGGCGCGGCATTTCAGATGTCGGGCTTGGCTCTTTGGCGGGCGCGGCAGCCTCCGGAGCGGGGGACGGCTGCAGGGGCTTCGCAACAGCCGGCAATGGCGGCCGGTCGGCTTCGAGCGCCTCGATGCGCAGTTGCAACTGGCGTAGGCGCTCACGCGCTTTCAGCGTCATCACCAGAGCCACAATGGAAATGATCGCGCTTGCCAGAATCAACACAATACACCCGCCATGATCTCGGTCTTTCGCCCGCCGCACTGCCTCACGGTGACGTTGGCGCCCGTCACCTGTATAAGTTTATCGCGCAAGTAGGAATGGCCTCTGCACCAGCGTAGAACGGAAATGCCTAGGGCGTGAACTCATAAATGTACGCGGGCTGGACTGCAAAGTCCGCTGAACACCCAATAGCGAGTAAACTTTTTGCAGCGCAGCGAATGACGCGAAGTGCCATGAACGACATTTCGCACCGCAGAAAAAGCGGCTAAGGCTTCGGTCTCAGGTCTGCTGGTATATCGCTTGCAAACGGCGTACGTTGCGCAGCAGACAAGTTGCTCAGCTTGTCCTAGAGCTGCCCATAAAACGAGAATGTGCCGAATTTCTCATTCCTAGCAGTTGGTAGCACTGGTGCATCCCGGCAGGCACAATCGCAAATAATACGACGAATACATCCACCTCTTGCAAGGGGTCGGCGGAGGCAAGCCGTTAATGCTGCGAGCGGAGAAAAGGTCGCCATGAAACTTCCCCGCCGAAGTTTTCTGCGTCGGGCAGCGGACGCCGCCGCGCGCTCGGCCCTGCCTTGAATGGCAATGGCGCAGAACGCCAATCCGTCGCGCCAGGTGCACGAAAATTTTCGGCGTCTGGCTGCGAATATGTTTGCTGGCTCGATCTGCAGCGTTTTGTCGATCGCTTCTGGTCTATCCTATGCTGCGCTCATCTTCTCCGGTCCGCTCACGCCCTGGCTTGCCTACGGCATTGAAGTGACGTTCCTCTCGACTGCCGTCAGCGCATTCGTCGTTGCGCTGCGCAGTTCGCTTCCCTTCGCGATAGCCGCGCCGGACACCTCGACCTCCGCCGTCACAGCGGCGCTCACGGCCGCACTAGTGGGACGGCTCATCGCCAATGGCGCGGGTGACCATCTGCTTGAGCCGACGCTGATCGTAATGGCAATCGGCAGCGCACTTGCCGGGGCTTTGCTGTGCGGACTCGGGATTGCGCGTGCCGGCCGCATCATCCGCTTCGTACCATACCCAGTGATTGGTGGATTTCTTGGCGCGACGGGGTGGTTGACCGTCACCGGCGCCATCAAGGTCATGACGGATCTGAGCGTCACTATCCCAAACATCGACGCCCTGCTCAGCATCTCGACTGCTGTAAAGGTCCTGGCCGGCGCCGCGGTGGCGGCGGCTCTTTTTCTCGCGCGCACCCGGTCCCGCAGCCCGCTCGTCCTACCGGTGCTGCTGCTGGCGTCCGTCGCTGTGTTCTACCTCGCGCTTACGCTCGCGAGTGTGCCATTCGCCACGGCGCAGGCAGGCGGCTGGATGTTCAGGCCGCAGGCTGCGGTCGCGCTCACGCTGCCATGGAGTTCCGACGAGCTTGCAAGGTTCCCGTGGGGCGCATTGCCATCGCTCTCTGGTGACCTATTGGCCGTTATGTTCGTGACGGTAATCAGCATGTTACTCAACACGACCGGTATCGAGGTTGCGACCCGCCGCGAAGCCGACCTCGACCGCGATCTTAATGCGCTCGGCGTCGCCAACCTCCTGTCGGCCGCGCTCGGCGGCTATGTGAGCTGCGTCTCGCTCAGTCGGTCCATGCTCAACTATGCGGCCGGCGCGACCGGCCGGCTTGCTGGGGTCACAATGGCGGCGATTTCAGCGGCGATGCTGCTGGTCAACCCCAGCTTTCTCGGCTATGTGCCGAAATTCGTATTGGGCGGCCTTCTGCTATTACTCGGCCTCGACCTGCTGTACCGGTGGCTGGTTGTATCCAGGACGCGGCTATCGATTGTCGAATACGCGTCGCTCGTGGCCATTGTGCTCATTATCGTAGAATGGGGCTTCATCGCCGGCGTATTCATTGGCGTGGTGATCGGCTGCGCCACGTTCGCGCTGAGCGCGGGCCGGGTGAACGCAATCAAATTCAGCTTCGACGGGTTGGCATATAGATCGTCGCTCGATCGCGGCCCGAGTGAGCTTGCGCTGCTCGCCGCGCATGGCCGGGAGCTGCAGGGCATGAGCCTGCAGAGCTATCTGTTCTTCGGAACCGCCAACCGGCTTTATCAGCACATCAAGGAATTGCTCGCGAGCAGCGGCGACTGCCGCTTCCTGGTCTTCGACTTCGGGAACGTCACCGGGATCGACTCCTCGGCCACGCACAGTTTCACGCAGATTAAGCAGGTGGCTGACGCTTCCCGGGCGCAGCTAGTGTTAGTCAATCTCAGCCGCGAACTGGAGAAGGCGTTTCACGACGCCCAATTTCTTACCGGCAATATTCGCGTTGCGGCCGATCTCGACCACGCTCTGGAGCAATGCGAGAACGAAATCATTGAGGCACATCGCGTCGAGGATAGCGAGGCAGTAACGCTGCGCGGATGGTTGACCGCAGTCCTCGGTAGCGTCGAGCAAGCCGATGCCCTGGCGCAGCACTGCAGGCGAATCGAAGTTAACGCGGGTGAAATCATTGCGCGCCAAGGGGCATCGTCCGACTCGATGCATTTTATTCTCGAAGGCCGTGTCGGCATCATGGTCGACATGGGCAGCAAACGTTTCGTGCGCGTGCGGAGCCTAGGTCGGCACACGACGATCGGCGAGATGGGCCTGATCACCGGCCAGCCGCGCAGCGCTACCATCGAGGCAGAGGTGAACAGTGTGCTGTACGAGCTCAGCGCCGACGCCTACGAACACATCAAAGCCAACGATCAAGCGCTGAGCCAGGCGCTGTTCACCTACGTGATCAAGGTGATGGCCGAACGGCTGAGCTTTGCGAGTGGAGTTATCGGCGTGCTTAAGCGCTGAGCCGGTAAAAGGCGGTGAAGGTTCTCTGCCTTGCCAGGAAACCAGCGCTACTCGCTGTAGCCGACAAGGTAATCGAATGAACCTTTCGCAATGCGGTAATTGACGGTCGGGAACCGACGTTATGGGTCAATCGCGTCATATCCAACGCACGCCAAAGACCAACTTTGTCCGCTGTGCGCCCAATTGCGACCAAATTTCGTGGCGCAGGGGCCTAGTGTTCTGATCTCATTGAATATCTGACCTGACTTCAAAAAAGCGAACTCACAATTCCTTCACACCATTGCCTGATTTGCTCTATTCACTTCACGGGCCGTGACACCGGAAATAAAAACGTTCGCTGTCTGCACCGCCATCGCTGCCGCCATAATTACCAGCAGCCCGGCGCATGCATCCGCCACCTGCCGAACCATGGCTGAGGCCCGCAGCGCGTTCCCCGGCGCGCATCTCTATTGGCACGGCAACGGACACTGCTGGGACAACATTGGCCGCACCAGCGGTCGTGCTAGTGCCACGCAGGCAAGGGGTAAAATCGCGACCACAGAACTACCGACACCTGAAGTGGCCCCGATTGATCCAAATGGTAATGACCTAGCGCCAGAGCCGCCCCCAGCCATTGGACCCATCGACCCGCCACCATTGATTGCCATGGCCGATGGCCGGTTAACGGTTGGGGCGGGCATCGATGATCGGATTCCTGCCAGCAAATCGCCAGCGCCGTCACGAAAGGAAAAACTTTACAGCGAGGACGAGTACAATTTTTTGGACGCGCAAGCCGCTATCCAACTGGCCACTATGCAACCAAAGAACCATCGCATGGCAATTATCACTACGCTGATGCTAACGGTCTTTATTGTCTTTATTTTAAGCAGTGTCCTAATCCGTCGTCCTTCGCCCAAATCCACATAGAAAACGGCTCGCCAATTCTCCGCGCTTAATCGAGCTATAAAAAAGAAAGAGGCCGCTAACTGAGGCGGCCTCATCCTGCGCATCGCATAGTTAGACCGTTCCTTTGCAATTGGGGTGACGGCGTGCCCCGGTGCCCGCAACGCTCGCACCGTAGCCTCGGGCAAAACGAGCGCGTTACGGTTCCTCGCTGGTGAATTCGTTTAGGGCAGCGTCACGCAAGCGCTCGCGATCACGTTCGCCTTGTGCTGCGGACTTGAGGATGCGTTCGGCTAGCGTGCTCTTGAGCATCGTGGCTTGCCGCTGCGGCTGGAGACAGTTCCACGCATCGTCTAGGGTCTCCCTCAAGAGGGTGACAGTTTCGGGATCAAAATACACAGGCGCTTTGCCATCCATGAATCACCTCTCATGCTTGGTTCCTGGCAAAGGGATTGCCCGTAAAGGTGACCATAGTCTGACGATTAAATGACCATTGCCTGACGCTTTATCGGAACTTTTAAGCGCTCACGTCGACAACCCGCGCCGGGACACCAAACCGCGAACGTTCGCACGCCGTTGGCGCGCATGTTGCCGAGGGGCACAAACCCTATCTGAAGTTCATTTCGCGTGACGTGAGTTTTCAACGGGTTTGCCGCTGTCCAATTGGGCACCCCCGGGAAGCTCCTTTACTTGCTTCGCCATCTCGAGGCAGGTGAGCAACTCGACATAGCTCGGGCCGCCTCCTAACGTCACCAATTGCACGCAACGCGCCTGATCCGACGGCGTGAACTCGGTCCATTCCTTTTCGAGCGTATCGCGGGCAGTGCTTTCATCCCGTTCGCAGCCTGCCGCGTCGCGCGTGGCTATGACGGCGGATGCAACGGCGGCGGACCGGCAGCTCGGGCCGGTATCGAACTTGGGGACCGGATCAGCCGCCTGAACGATTTGCGAACTGAGCAGGAGTACAGGCAGGAGTGCAGGCATGCGGATAAGCGTGAGTTTCATGGTCTGCGACCTTCGCTCTTATGCAGATGCTCATTAGAGCGCGCCTTGGCACCACGCATCAAGAGTGGGCACGCCGTTCGCGCGCATGTTGGCGAGGGTCATCGAAATGATCGGCTTCATAAATAAAACCCCGCTGATAAGGCGGGGCTTAGAATTCGAAACGGACTCTGCGGTTATTTCACCTTGATGTTTTCCGCAAATTCCTTGCCCTTGTTAGCAACGACTTCGTATTCGATTACAGCGCCCTCATTAAGCGTGCTTAAGCCCGCCCGCTCCACGGCTGAGATGTGAACGAACACATCTTTGCCTCCGCTCTGCGGCTGAATGAAGCCGTATCCCTTAGTCGGATTGAACCACTTCACAGTACCTGTTGCCACTATCACTCTCCACTGTTCGCACTACAGCCTAACCATAATACGGCATAGCGCTAACATCGGATACGGCTCAATATGCCAAATTCCGAGAACCCGAACGTGACGGCCACTCCTACGGCGGCGTTGTCATCACCGAGTCCGGCACCGACCCGAAGGTGAAGGGGCTCGTCTACATCACGGCGTTCGCCCCGGATAAGGGCGAGTCGGTGCAATCGCTCATTGCAAATCCGCCTCCTGGCGCGCCGGTCCCACCGATCCTGCCGCCGCAGAACGGCTATCTGTTCCTCGACAAGGCAAAATTCCGCGCCTCGTTCGCAGGCGACGTCAGCGAGGCGAAGGCCGCGTTCATGGCTGACTCGCAGGTGCCTTGGGGCGTCAATGCGCTCGCCGGTGAGGTCACCGAGCCCGCCTGGAAAAGCAAGCCGAGCTGGTATCTGATCGCGACCGAGGACAAGATGATCCCGCCGCCCGCGCAGCGTCAAATGGCAGCGCGCGCCGGCGCGACCGTGGCGGAAGCTGCCGGCAGCCACGCGATCTATGTCTCGAAGCCGGAGGCCGTGGCGGCACTCATTGCCAAGGCGGCGAAGAGCGTGAGCTCCAAAATAGCGGCGTGAGCTGCAAAATGGCAGTCAACTAACGCAGCCGAAGTCCGCCGCCGGCCTCACGTAGAGGCTGGCGGCGCTTTAGCGCTTGAAGACAGCAATGAACGCTTTGGGTCAATCGCGTCATAGCCAACTTGCTCCGAAATCCACCTTTGTCCGTTGTTGACCCAATAGGCGACAACCGCGGATGCGGTTGGTTTGTCCGCGAATTGCCAGGAAGCGACATGCGCAGATATTTGCACCTAATTTCCGCCACCGGCTAACCCGTCGGAGTTGCTGGACCGCAATTCTGGTGCATGGAAATGGCGAACCAACTCCGCCCTCACCAGAAAAGGGGACAGTTGGCCCTCACATTCAGCCCATCGGCCTGACGTACATGACTTCAATTGATGATTGCGGAATTTGCAGATGCGGGTGATTTTCGAAGGCCTTCGCCGCCGCTTCATGAGATTCGGCCTCGACAAACGAACACAAAATGATGTCGTTCTTGGTGTCGGAAACACCGCTCGCCGTGACGCGCTTGGTCTTACCACCGGCTTCCGTACTGATGATCATTTTGGCATGCTCGCTCATCCATTCTCCCCATGCCGCTCGCATTTTCTGTTCTGCGGCCTGCCGTGTCGCGGGGTCGGTTTTCGCCCAGTCCGCCATCACCGAGGCGGGGATGAGGTACAGGACAAGAAACTTCTGCTTGGTTGCGTCGGTCATGGTTTTCCTTTTGTTTGGCGTTGCGTCGCAGGTTGAAGATAATCCCCAGACCAACGAACCAAAAGTGGTTGCAACCAGATCAAGACGATGATGGAGGCCTATGTCGGAAGTGGGTCAAACGCTGCGTATTTAGTCAGTGCCCGGGCGGCCCTTTGTCCGTTGTTGTCCCAATAGGCGACAAACATGGACGCGGTTCGTTTGTCCGCGAAGTGCCAAAAGGCGACATCGCGCGTCTTGTTCAAAATTTACGAGGCCGCCAGGCGATAGGCGCGAAGGCTATTCAGCGTGCCACTCGGCGCGGGTTCCGGAAATGTAGAAAGCGACCAAGGGCGATTCGACCGGGCCCTTGCGAGAAGAGCACCAAGAATCCGCCAATGATGGCTACGTTTTTTGAAAAATTGGTGAATTGCGCCTGTCGCGCGGCGGCGTCCGAATAATCCCAATAGCGATGTGAGATGAGTGTAGCAACGACGGTGAAAGCCAGCATGAGCAACGCCGCATAGCGGCCCGCCATGCCGAGCACAATTGCGAGACCGCCGAAGAACTCAACCGGCGCGCCTAATAATGCCGCCAGCCAAGGTAACGGTACACCTTTCATGGCAAGGCTCGCTTCGAAGCCGCCGAGGTGCGTGAGCTTGCCAAAGCCACTGACGATGAAAATGCTGCCCAGCGCAATACGTCCCAATAGCAGCCAGATATCACTGCTGTCACGAGCGACGCTATCGAGAGAAAATTGCCGCGCCGGTGAGTTGTCGAATGTTGTCATGGTCCGCACCGCATTCTTTTTTGTCCGGGAGATTCCAGTGAGACCACACCCTCGCATCGTGTTTTGAATGCGGCGAGGCCATGCGATTTATGCGAATGTGGTATGTGATAACGAGGGGCCGGTTGGTTGAAAAATGTCCATTTTGCGTCGATCGGCGAGCGGGCAAACATCGGCCGTGATATCGTCTTTTTTTTACCGGCCGTCGGATTGCGGATTGCGTTCGATCCCCCATCTAAGGCTTTGTGTGAAGATCCAATCCATTGGCGGAAGTCCGTCGATTTTGTGGGAGTAATTTCATGTCGCTGCTGTTTTCAGAGACCACGCTGGGGTCCCTCCCGCTGCAAAATCATCTGGTGATGTGCCCGCTGACGCGCAGCCGCGCCATTGGCAATGTCCCGAACGATCTGATGGTAGAGTACTATGCGCAGCGCGCGTCCGCTGGGCTGATCATCACCGAGGGCACGTCACCATCTCCAAACGGACTGGGTTACCCCCGCATTCCCGGTATTTTTAGCGATGCCCAAGTTGCCGCCTGGAAAAAAGTCAGCGACGCGGTTCACGCACGTGGCGCCAAGATATTCATGCAATTAATGCACACTGGCCGCATCGGCCACCCGCTCAATCTGCCGGCAGGTGCCAAAGTACTGGGGCCGTCAGCCGTCGCTGCCGCGGGTCAGATGTTCACTGACGCCGAAGGCTTGAAGCCGCATCCCACACCAGTGGCGATGACTGAGGCTGACATCAAAACCACGATTGTGGAATTCGCCAAAGCTGCGAAGAACGCCGTAGCGGCGGGCTTTGACGGCGTCGAACTGCACGGCGCGAACGGCTATCTGCTCGAACAATTCATCCGGCCAAATTCAAACCAGCGCACCGATGGTTACGGCGGCTCAATCGAGAACCGCGCCCGCTTCGTGTTGGAAGTTGTCGATGCCGCGATTGCCGCCATCGGCAAGGACAGGGTCGGCATTCGCCTCTCGCCATTCGGCGTATTCAACGACATGCCTCTCTATCCGGAGATGGAGTCCGATTACACTTATCTAGCGCAGAAGCTGAATGGGGCAGGCCTAATGTACATCCACCTCGTCGACCACTCGGCGGCCGGCGCGCCGATAGTACCCGCTTCTGTGAAGTCGATGTTCCGGACTACGTTCAAGCGCACGCTGATTCTGTCGGGCGGCTACGATGCCGCCCGCGCCGAAAGTGATCTCGCTGCAGGAAAGTGCGATTTGATCGCCGTCGGCAAGCCATTCCTGGCCAATCCGGATTTGGTCACGCGATGGAAAGCCAATGCCCCTTTAAATACGCCGGACATGAGCACGTTCTATACGCCCGGACCCAAGGGATATTCCGATTACCCAGCGCTGGCCGGACAGCTGCAACCAGCCTGACTGCTGGACAAATTGTTGATACGGTCTCCATCCGCGAACGACCAGCCGAGGTTGAAGACCGCGCCGTGCCGGGCCATTGGGAAGGAGACCTTTTCTGCGGAGCAAACAACACGCACATCGCGACGCTCGTCGAACGCCATACTCGCTTTGTGATGCTTCTCAAGGTCCCGAGCAGGGACACGGCGACCGTAGTCGCTGCGCTCGGTAAACATGTGCGCAAACTGCCTGAGCAACTGCGCCGCTCCTTGACCTGGGATCGAGGCAAGGAGATGGCTGACCACAAGCGCTTCACCGTCGCCACCAATGTGCAGGTCTATTTCTGCGATCCACGCAGCCCTTGGCAACGTGGCAGCAACGAGAACACCAATGGCCTGCTACGACAGTATTTCCCGCGAGGAACAGACCTCTCGCGTTTCTCGCAGGCATACTCGAACAAAATCGCGCTGCGACTCAATCAACGCCCGCGCAAGACCTTGGGCTTTGAAGCCCCTGCCGATAGACTACGAGCGGTGTTGCAGTGACCGGTTGACCCACCGCCAAAAGCAGACATGACCGCCCTCATTCAAGCACCTTAGCGTCCAAACAGGAAAAACTGATTCGGCAGCGCCGGCCTATTGTCATAGACCCGCCGATAGTCGCCGCGCCGAGGTGTATTGCCAGTTTGGACGTCCCAATTGCCCCGGGAAGAAAAGAAGCCGGTGTCGCTCCGGAAGTCGTCGCTCGCAAAGTTACCATCGGTGGTTGGCTCGCGCGTTATAAACCCGCCCTGAGGCTGGTTGCTCAGCACCGCGACAAATTCGGTGCGATAGTTGGTCTCGCTACTCAGCGGCTCGTCCGAAATGACGATCGAGGAGCGCGGCAAGGCGGTCTGCGCGATTCGATCGAGCACGTCCTGCGGGATGGTGATGCGGTCGAGCGCGTTCTTGGCTTCATCCCCGTTGTCGATCGTGACTGCGGTCCAGCGTAGGCCCGCGTCGTTGCGCGCCATCGCGGTGAACACATGCGTGCCGATCGGTTTGTCGGGATTGCGGATCGTGACTGGAACCTCGATGGTCGCGTCGAATACCTCACCCCCGTCCGGCCAGCGTTTATGCGTGTTGCGTCGAACGTAAAGCTTCTGCGTCGCGCGGCTGATGTAGATCGAGACCGGTTCGAGCGCGAGCTTCGCTTCGTTCGCCGCCTTGGCGGTGGCAACCTTCTTGGTCTCGGCCGCCTTCGCGGCGTCCTTTGCGGCTGCGTCCGTATCGACTTTCGATTTTGCATCGGCCGTAGCGGTGTCGAGCTGCATCCCCGCTTCCGCGACCCTGGAGGTGGCCTTCTGCCTCCGCTCCTCGGCCCGCGCCTTGGCTTCGTCCGTCTTTGCTGCGGCGAGCGCCTTGTCGGCCAACGCGAGCTCGGCGTCGGCGCGGGTCTTGAGCAATTTCAGCTTGCGCAGCGATGCCGTGAGCGATGCCGTCTGGCGCTTCGCTCGTCGCGGCGGCTTTCTTCGTCTCGTCGGCCGCCTTTGCGGCCTCCGCGGCCTCGCGAGCGAGCGTCTCGGCATGCGCCGGAGCAGCCGCGACGGCCTCCGCATTCGGCACGAATAGCGCCGGGTGGGAAATCTCCACCGGGGCCGCGTCGTTCGGCGAGATGATCACTCGCATCCCGATCCGCGTCTTGTCGAACAGCTTCTCGGCAAAACGGTAGGGCATCCGCACGCAGCCATGCGAGGCCGCATACCCAGGCAGCGGCCCGCCGTGCAGCGCAATGCCGTTCCAGGTAATGCGCTGCATGTTCGGCATCCAGGCATCGTCATACATTGTGGAGTGGTGGTCCTTTTCCCTCTCCAGGACGGCGAAGACGCCAGCAGGCGTCTCGCGCCCCGTGACGCCGGTCGATACCGGTGCACGCAGAATCCAACCATCGGCGTCATACAAAGTGACCTGCTGGGTCTTTATAGATACGATCGCCATGATCGGCTCACCTGCAGCGCGCGGCGCCGTCGCCTCTGTGGGTGGCACGGGACGTGCCTGTTTCGCTAGGCGCATCGGCGGTCAGCGCCGTCAACGCGGCCACCGTCGCGAGCGTTACGATGGCAGCAGGCTGCCAATGCCATATCGCCACGGTGGATTGCGCCGTCGCCAATCGATTGACCATCCCCTGCTCCGGTTGAAATCTCTGTCCGCGCTTACGTGGATCAAGTGTCAGATCGCGATTCTTGGAAATTACCTGCCGCCACCATCCCCGGCAAGGGCGGCGTGCGTCCCGTTGCGAGACGTGCCGACGTCGCCTTCTGGCCCGAAAGGGACGTCAGAGCGGCCATACTATGTCCGCTAATCAGTTCGCAGCGACTTCAGAATATCGCGCGTAAAAATGGGACACGCGCTGTTGCCACATGGCGACAAACGCACCTGAGGTGACGTTATTGACGTTTTTCCAGATGCGTTTGACTGCCGGAAGCGTGTTGCCCCAGATAGCGCGTTTGCACCACTTTTCGCCCTTTTCCTTGCCTTCGTCCGTTGCGCACATTGATCGCCATGCAAGCCGGTGAGGGTGGCTTACGTGTTCTGCCGCGCCGTCAACCCCTTGTTGATGTATGAGGTAAAGGTCGTTCAAAGTTGGCTTCCTGTGAGTGAACATCTCAAACAGGATAGCTTCAGTCATGAACTTCAACGCAGCAGCGACAGTATTGTCCCGCGGAACAAGAATGTCGCCGGCCCCATACATTTCGAACTCGTTCTTGCTAAGTTGGAATAAGCCAATATACGAGCCGGTGCGCTGCTTGGGGTTAAAGCCGGACTCGATCTTTGCAACCGTCTTCATGAAAGTGAAGTCGAATCCCAGCACGCCTGATACCCGCTTGATTTCATCGACCGGTGTCCCATGCGGGATGTCCTTTAGAGAGTTGAGAACGGTATCCGCTGGTTTAGTCTCGGGTGGCACTTCCGAATAAGCGTAATAAGCCAAGTATGAAAGATTTTGCTTTGTATCGTTCAGCTCAGAGTGCTCGATAGTAACGGTGCCGGCAGCGTCCTCTAGACGCGCTTCCTTCTGAGCATTGGGCAACGGATCAGGCTCCAAACCAGCAGCAGCCGAGTCAACGTCGTGCAACGGCCCCTCGTCTTTGTAAGTAAGTGGCTGCTCTGATTTTTGCTCGACTGCATGCCGTTCAGACTGCTCAGACGCTCCCACTGACCCGGTTGGCAACGACGGCTGCTTGAAGTGTCGGTACGCTGCCGAGCATGTCAGGACCCCCACGCATATGCAGGCCCACCAGCAAGTTCGCATTCCCGCCCCCCAGCGCCGGGTCAAGTTCCAGCTCGCATCACCGGCCATCCGGCGCCCATCATAGCGTGCAAACCGCATTAGTTTCCAATCCTGAGGTCTGCCTTCTAACGAACATTGGCCTCGGCCACGCCAAATCTGGGCCATTGACTAGCGCCAGCTAGCGGTTCCGGCATGCGTACGGAATGGAGGGCCGCGCTTCACACCGATACGCTGCTACGATGTCGCATATGGGTCAAAAGCGGACAAACCATCGCGGGCTAAAATTGATGTTTGTCCGCTATTGTCCGATAGTGTTGAAAAAGTCACCGTAAATTGGATGTGGAATTAGATTTTGAAATAATCAAATCCGCGTGAATGGGTTTTTAAATCAAGATTGCGTCTTGGTGCGGGATTTTAAATCAATCTTTCCCGGGGTCCCCTTCAAAATCGTTTTTCAACACTGTCGTCCGAAAGCGGACAACAACTGGCAAACATGCTTTGTCCGTTATGTGCCAGTAGCGACCAATGCACCGCAGCAAAACGTTATTCGATAAGCCATGCCGGCAATCACATTACCTAGCACTCAAGTGTCGGTGAAGGAGCCGTCCACAGCATCAGGAGCGGACATCAGCCCAAGGCCGACATTTCCATGCGTTGACATGGGTAAGGCTGGCAGTAATCTTAATTGTCAAAACATTAGTGGAGGTGACGATGAAGCTGCGCTGGTTTTTGGTTCTGTTCGTTATGAGTGCGTCGACTTTGTCGGCCTATGCGCAGGACGCAAAGAAGACTGCTGACGAGTTCGCAACCAAGTGGGTCATAGCCTACGATGCCGGCGACGCCGCCGCCCTTGCTGCACTGTTCACCCAGGATGGCGTCTTCAATGCACCCTCAGGTGCCGTACTCAAAGGGCGCGACGCGATCGCGAAAGCGCTTGCAGGCCGCATAAAGGCGGGCTGGACGAAGGAAACGGTGATGACAAATGACGCGGGGATGGCAGGCAATGCCGTATGGGCTGCCGGTGAGTATGGTTTGTTTGGGTCTGGCGAAGTGACTGGCAAACAAACCGGCGGACACTTTGGCTGGGTACTCGTGCGTGACGGTGATGCTTGGCACATCGCGATGCTCACCGCAAATGTGACTCCACCAAAATAACAATTCGTTTGCGTCACCAACTCGGTCTTCGGTGCAAGAATGCCCGCCTTGGGTCATTAGCGACCGAGCCATTCGGTGCCCTTGCCGATCAATGTCCGCTATACAACCCAATAGCGGACAAATTTTGCGTCGCACCGAAATGACGCTATGTGCCAATCGCGACCGACGGACCGCAGCAAAATGTTATTCGATGAGCGGTAACAGCGCCCACTTTCATGGTACTTGCGTGCCGGTGGAGGAGCCGTCCACAGCATCAATATGAGACGCTGCAGTTTCTCAATTGCCGTTTCTTGGAATATCTTCTTGCTAGTAGGCGGCGGCCATGCCGTGGCCTATCGAGGCCATTGGAGCGACGATGATAGCAAAACCATCAGAAATGCCTTCGGCTCGTCTGCAGCCGTATATGCGGTTAGCAGAATTGCTCATCGGGGCGCGTATCGCCATCGCATTACGATTTGTCGCCGATCGGAAGATTGCAGACATTCTCGGGAATGATACGAAATCCGTCGAAGAGCTATGCGTGCAGGCGGGAATTCCTGCCCAATCATTGAGACGTGTGCTCCGTGCACTATCCTATGTTGGCGTGTTTCGCGAAGACCGCGCTGGGCTTTTCTCTAACACAGATGTATCGGCCCATCTTTGCAGCAATGCTGAACCATCGCTGCGCGATATGGCACTGATCCTGAACGATGATGCCATATTGCGCGGATGGCAAAGTTTGGAAGAGGTCCTCGAAACCGGCAAACCCGCTTTTCCAGCAGCCAACGGTCAGACGGCGTTCGAGTACTACAATGCAAATTCCCAACGGAGTGAGACTTTTGCGAGATACATGCGAGGCCTGTATGGCCCTGAGGGCCGGCGTATCGCGGCGGGCTTTCCGTTTTCTCAATTCAAGAGCCTGATCGATATCGGCGGCGGCGGTGGGCATGTCCTGGCGGAGATTTTACGTGTGCATTCTAAATTGGAAGGAGCAATATTTGATCTGCCGCGCACAGCGGAGGCCGGCCGACGGTTTTTAGCAGAACAGGGGCTTAGCAGTCGCTGTAGGGTTTTTGCCGGCGACTTTTTTGAGGCCGTGACATCTGGCTATAATGCGTATTTCATCAAGAGCGTGCTGCACGACTGGGATGACGATCGGTCAGTTCAAATTTTGCGTAACTGCCGCGATGCCATGATTGACCAAGGGCGCATATTGGTGACCGAACTTGTGTTGGAACCGGGTCAGAATGCTATCCGCAATCCACATCAGTTCATCGATATGGAGATGATGGTGACTTTGGGCGGCAAAGAACGAACGGCCGAGGAATTTGCGACTTTGTTCAGCCGGGCAGGATTGCGCCTTGAGCAGGTGTATCCAATCGAGGATAGTTTCTTTTCCATTATAGAGGGCTCAAAAATCACGTGATGACCGTTTCGAGTCCAATCGCTGCCGAGCCGTTCAGCCCTAGCGCCGATCTATGTCCGTTGTTGGTCCAATAGGCGACAAGTTTTCGCGGCGCAGCGAAATGACGCTAGGTGCCGATATTGTTGCAAAAGTCGTTTTGCACTGCTGATAAAAAATCTCTGGGCTCTAGATGCGATTTTGGAATAAATATGCGAGGGACCTCATCGCACAGCGACGAACTCACCGGCGACTTCGGTAATTAGGCTGAGGCCATATTAGTCGGCGATCACGGCCTGTCTTGCCTTCTGGCGGAAAAATTGTCGCTCCGCGATTTGAGACTTTTGCAACAATATCTGCCAAAAGCAGACATGGCTTCTTCCCCGATTTGATGTCCTTTTGCCTCTGAAAGCCCCTAGTTCCCTTGGGGACAAATTTGCTAACAAAGGTGGACGACCTAAATCCGACTCGCCGGGGCAAGCATCATGCGAGCGTCCGCTGCAAGGTTGAAGTTCAGGTTCGTGCCAATTTCATTCCTAATCTTGACATTACTATCGTTCGTACCGGTATCGGCGCAGGCGGCGTTTCCAGATAAACCCATCAGAATAATCGTTCCGTTCGCGCCCGGTGGCGGCGTCGATATCATGGCGCGCCTGGTGGCCGATTTTATGGGCAGGGATCTTGGCAAGTCAGTGATCGTTGAAAACAAACCTGGTGCAGGAACGATCATGGGAACTGCGGCGGCTGCCAGCAGCACCCCTGACGGTTATACGCTGTTGATGGCGTCAGCCCCCTACGCCATCATTCCGAGCATCAATGCCAAATTGCCGTATGACCCTTTCAAAGCCTTCGCGCCAGTGGCCTTGGTCGCGCGATCTTTTGATATCGTCGTGGTCAATCCAAAGCTGCCGTTCAAGTCGGTTCATGACGTGATTGCCTATGCCAAGGCCAATCCCGGCAAGCTCAACTTTGGTTCCCCCGGCATCGGCTCATCGCCGCACCTAGCCGGTGAACTTTTCAAGAGTTTAGCGCACGTCGATATGACTCACGTTCCGTATAAGGGCTCGGCACCGGCTATAACTGATCTGCTAAGCGGACAGATACAGCTCATGTTCTCCACCGTCCCCAGCGCGGCCGCATATATTCGCGGTGGACAGCTGCGTGCTCTGGCAGTGACTTCGGTGCAGCGCTCTGCCGCATACCCCGACCTACCGACAGTTGCCGAGGCCGGTGTTCCCGATTACGTTGTTGATGGCTGGTACGGTCTCTTTGCGCCGGCGGGAACGCCCCAGGACATACTGAACCTGCTGAACGCATCGGTGGCGAAAGCCATTCGCTCGGGGGTCTTTAAGACGATTGAAACTAATGAAGGTCTGAACTTTGCGCCTGGCACGCCGGAAGACTTCAGCCGTTATTGGCTGGGCGAAGCAGCCCGCTGGCGCAATGTCGTCAAAGACGCACATATCCAAGCGCAATAAATGACCGGCCGTGATGTGCTATCCGTGTTCACGCCGTCATGGACGTATTGACCGAACCTTAGCCTATCGCGCGTGAAATCTTCGGCAAGCTTCGCCTTCTTGCCTTTGTATATTTTGTTCGCTCCGGGTCATTAGCTGACAAACAATCCCCCGGCCAAAATCGACCTTTGTCTGCTTTGGCCAACAACGGACTCATGCACCGCAGCAAACAACGTCTTTTTCACTTCAGCCGCGCGCTGATCTTGTCGAGCCCGGCTTTAGCACACGCTTCGTCGAGATCGCCGCCCGGAGCGCCGCCGACGCCAATCGCGGCGATTGCCTCGTTGTTAAGTTTGATGCGAAGCGCGCCGGGTTGCAACGCGACGTGGTCAAACTTGGCAATGCCGCCGGCCGGCGGCGTCGGCCCTATGCGCTTGGCGATGGCGGCGCTCGAATCCTCATTACGCGCCGCGCCGAGCATGAGCACCGTGTAAGCCTTGTCGTATGAGCTGTTGACTGCGATCAGTCCGGCGCCGTCCCCGCGTAGCATCGCCTGCGTCACGCCGTCGGTATCGATGATCGTTGCCGCGACCCAGTAGCCCTGCTTGGCGCAAGTCGCCACCGCCTCGGTCACCGCTTCCGACGCCAGCGCCGCCGACAGCCGGTGCGTGGTGAGTACGTCCTGGGCCGCCGCTAGCGTTGCGGCGCCAATCGTGATGCCCAAGGCGCCGATGAGTGCGACGCTGCAATTGTTCATGAGAAACACCCTCCCTTGTTTGATTGCCGCGTATTGTAGAGTGCTTGTTGCAAAAGCGGACGCAAATTTTTGTGAGATTCCACCCACTTGCCGGCTATGGTGCTTTATGAATTGGCTAGATGAGGCGCTGCATAGGGCCTACCGGCAGCATTGACCGAACTGCTGCGACGCACACTCAATGCCCGTTGTGGGTTATTAGCCGACAAACGGCCCTCGGCTAAAATTGGTCTTTGTCCGTTGTTACCCCAATAGGCGACAAGCGCGGATGCGGTCGGTTTGTCCGCGATGTGCCATAAGCGACATCGCTTGAGAGCGATCCGGCGGCTAGTCCGCTGGCGCATTCTCGCGGCGCTCGGCGACATGCCAAAGCACGCCGGAGGGGTCCCAAACGTAACCTACGCGCAGTCCCCAAGGCTGCATGGCCGGCGCCTTTGGCGGCTTAACACCGAACGTCTTCGGCAAATCCAGAGCCTCGATGTGCTCCCACCATGCGTCGAGGTAGTCGACCATCATCTGCATCATGCAGTTTTCAGCCCATTCCTTTTTATAATATCGCTGCAAGATGAAAGCGCTTGCGCCAACACCAAAGATGGCGACATCGCCGTCGAGCAGTTTATTGAAACCGAGCGCTTCGTAGAAGGCTTTGCTTGAGTTGAAATCCTTTGCCGGAATGAAGGCGCGTGCCGCTTCAGTACCGCTTGGAACCACCATCATGGTTGCCTCCTGCACTGGTTATCGTCGCGAACCACCTTCTGACGGTGCCAGGATTGCGATCTAGGTTCAACGTCCGTGGTGGGTCAAAAGCGGACAAGCCGTCGCGGACTAAACTTCCCCGTTGTCCACTGTTGTCGAAAGCGGACAAAAACTGGCAAAATGCAGCGGTAAGACGCACGGTCGCGGCTCGAAGTTGAGTTAGATCAATACCTGCTGCTCGTGCCAGCACAAAGATGCTCCCAAGAGAGTTTAGATCGTAGAGGAACGAGTGATGGCTCGAACCGAAACAAAACCGATCAGTGGATTGGTGGCCAACGTTCTCGGCTACGCCGATTCCGTTGCAGCACGCGCGAGCGACACTGTGCTGCTGGTCGGGCGGCTCGCGATGGGGATCATCTTCTTTCAAAGCAGCTTAGCAAAGCTCGCAGCGCTTGGTGCGTTCAGCGGGAGTTTAGGCAGTCGCGGGGTACCGTTCCCCGGTTTCTTGGGGCCGGTCGGCGCGATCAGCGAATTTCTCGGCGGTGCTATGATCATTCTCGGCCTGGGAACTCGCTATGCGGCGGGTCTGATCGCTATCTTCGTAATTATTGCGACCGCGATTTCACATCGCTATTGGGAGCTTGCCGAACCGGCGCGGCGCCTACAGCAGGTGCAATTCTACAAGAACCTCGCAATTACCGGGGGGGCTTTATTTCTGTTCATTTGTGCGGCAGGGCGTTTTTCGCTCGATCCGTACTGATGAAGAAGCGATAAGCGCATACCGGTTTGCATTGGTCGTCCCTAAAAACGAGACCGCTGCATGTCCGCTTAGCGTCGTTCGCGACCGACGCATTAAGCCCCGGCGCCGACCTTTGTCCGTTGTTGGTCCAATAGGCGGACATTACCAACTAAGCGTGAGGAGGATTGGTGTCAGTCCAACTCAGTTAAAACGGAGCCGCTTGTTCGATCCGCGTACGGTACATTGCCCTGAATTCGTTGTAGCGGGCGGATAGCAGTTCTGATTTGAGGGTCGGCGCTTTGTCAGGATTACCGGAATCAAATGGTGGCGCCGGGTCATATTCTATGCCGAGCTGAACTCTTCTAGCCGTGGTCTCGCCTGCGATTTCGGCAATCACACTAAGCCCGAGATCGATACCCGCGGTCACCCCACCCCCCGTAATGACGTTGTCATCTTTGACCACTCTTGCCTTTTCGTGTGTGGCTCCGACGAGAGGTAAAAGATCAGTATAGGCCCAGTGCGTCGTAGCTCGTCGCCCCTTCAACAATCCGGCCACACCCAGAACAAATGCGCCCGTGCAAACCGACGTGACGTACTTTGCGGCCACCGCTTTTTGACGAACGAAATCGATGGTCTCACGGTCGTTGATAATACCGGCCACGCCTTCGCTTCCGCCCGGTATGCAGATCAAGTCGAGAGGCGGACAGTTCGCAAAGGTGTGCGTGGGCACGAGGCCAAGCCCGCAATCGCTTGGAACGGGCGCTGCCGATTTCGCGACAATGTGGGTCGCCGATTGAGGAAGCCGCGAGAGCACCTGTAAAGGACCCGTGAAATCCAGCTGCGTCAGATCAGGGAAGATGACAAAGCCAATATTGAATAGCGGCATACTCTGCCCCCCTTATTCGGGGATCATAACGGCTCAAATAGCAATATTGGAAGGGGTCCGCTTATTGTCAGTTTTGGGTCATTCGCTGCGTATCCATCCAGCGTCAGAACCAACCTTCGTCTGTTGTTAGTCCAATAGGCGACAAACGCGGATGCGGTTGGTTTGTCCGCGAAGTGCCGATTTTGTTGCAGAAGTCGGCGATTGTGATCGCGAGGTGATTGCCTCGATTTGTTGGAACGGCTCCCGATCAACCGCCTCTTGGAGGACGGCAGCATCGACCTGGCTGATACTTCTTGCCCCCATTGGTCACGCAGGACATGCATCGACCTCTGGTGGTGGCCTGGCCATAAATTTTGCGAGCCGACGTAAGTTCTGGGCGATGGCCGCAAGTGTAAACTCGAACTGAGCACCGCTCGGCCCACGTAACCGCAGACGTCCGAGCCTCAGAATGCGCTTGAGATGGGCGAACAGCATCTCAATACGTTTTCGATCACGACAAGATTGCTCAAAGGCGCTGGTGCGGGCGATCGCACGAGCAACGTCACGGGCCTCCTCGTAGATGCTGCGGAGAAGCTTACGTGATATATCCTTCGGACAGCATTGCATCTTCAATGAGCAGATATCGCAATCGAGTTTACTGGCGCGGTACGGGCGCAAGTCATCGTCTCTAATCCTGCCAGTCGTGGTGAGAAGCTTGCCCGCCGGACAGGCGTAAACGTCGCGCACCTTGTCATAGGTGAAATCCTCGCGCGAGAAGATGCTCTCTTCGCGTTTAGCCATGTCGATGACTGGAATGTGCGGCGCAATCTTCTTGTCATTGACAAGCCAATCAAGGGTCGGCGCCGACCCATACGCTGTATCGGCCGCGAGTTGTTTAGGCTTCAATCCAAAGCGTCTCTCGGTCCGATCAATCATGGTCTTGGCCGCGCCCACCTCGGCCTGGCGAATGGCACGAGAAGCTTCGACATCCATGATGATGCCGCACTTCAAGTCGATCAGATAGTTGTCGGCATAGGCGAAGAAGGCCGGTCCCCGCATTGCGCCCGTCCATTGCGCGGCTGGATCAGATGGCGAGATGAACTTCGGCCTAACCTTGCTTGCTGCACCGAAGGCCGCGTCATCGAGGGTTGCCAGATACTCCTTCACGGCGCGGCTCGCCGTCTCGGGATCGCGCGTCTTTTGCCATTCTGAGCCTGGGATCGAGCGCTGTTTGTTGGCGTCAGCCTGGATCAGGCTCGCATCGACTGCAAAACCTTCTCCGCCAACGAGATCGGCCGCAATACACGCCCCGACGACACGCTCAAATACCCGGCGGAAGATGTCGCTGTCGCGGAAGCGCTCATTGCGTGCCCGCGAGAACACTGAATGATCCGGGATCTTGTGCTCAATGCCGAGCTTGCAAAACCAACGATAGGCAAGGTTCACCTGCACCTCGCGGCACAGCAGCCGCTCGGAACGCAGGCCAAAGACATAACCGATGGTCAGCATCCGGATCATAAGCACCGGATCAACCGAGGGCCGGCCGAGCGTTGGATAGTGCGGCGCGAGTTCTGTGTAGGCCCATGATAGATCGAGAACGGCGTCGATCTTGCGTACCAAATGATCATCAGGAACCGCCTCGTCGAGGCGGAATTCATAGAACAGAGGCCCCTGATCGTTGTTCTGACGTCCCATCATTGCTCGTCTCCGACAAAAATTGTCGTCAGGAGACGGAATCACTGTTCGCCAAAGCCTTCAAATCACTTCTGCAACAAAATCTGCCAATACCGACATCGCGCGCTCGGTTCGAAATGAAAGCGGCCGCCAACTAAGGCGGCCTAACGTGCGTCATCACTATTGGCGGTCATGTCGATGAGAGTGTCTACTTTTATTGTGCTTAGCTCGCGGCTGCTCAGGAGAGGGGCCGGTGTAGAACGGGTTTTGCGCGCAGAAGCCGCCCATGCCGCGGATCGTTTCCATACATTGTTCGTAGCTCACGAAGCCGCAATTCCTGCCGCCGTCCCGGCCGCCATACTGAGCACACCAGGGATATTCGATTGCAGCGGCGGGTTTGGCGAAAGTGGCCGTAGCTGCGACGGCAATAGCGGCGGAAAACGCCAATTTGAACCTAATCATGGTTGCCTCCCAGTCTAAGTGAATCCAGAATGCTACCTATTGAAGGCCGTAGAGTGATCTAAATTCCCATACCGGCATGGTGCGCTGCATCGGTCTAGTAGCCGCCTCCTTCAAGGAGGCAAATTCTTCGCTTGTAAGTGGTACCATGCGTGGGGAAAGCGATTTTAAATGGGATCGTATTCGTGCCATGCCGTTGAATATGCAGCGGTAGGTCTGTCATAATCAAATCCGACGGGAGTGCACAACCTAATTCGGCACTACGTCGCGCCCAGCTGTCCGAAAAAGACTAATCAAATCAAGGCGAGATTAGCTCGCTGGAAGCTTTACGTGTTTAGGGCACGTGTGCAGCGCGGCGAACGCAGCAACCTGCCACAAGCCGACATTCTTCCACCCTTCGTATCACCGAGAAACGGAGTTAGACTGGATACAGAGATGACAGCGGGACACGCCGAATGAATAACCGGATGGCCCCCTTACTCCTCTGCTTGTTGGTTTTTCTCACGCTTTGGGCCCAAAGCGCATTTGCTGACGACGAGCACGTCTGGGCTGCATTAAAACAGGGCGGCAAGGTTATTTTATTGCGCCACACTCACGTCGACATCCGAGAAGGGATAGGGCATCTCGCGCCCGGCAACTGCGCGGAAGAAGTCAATCTTTCCGTCAGCGGTGTAGAGCAGGCCAAGCGCATCGGAGAAGCTTTCCGCGCTCATGGCGTTGCCATTGGGCAGGTTTTGACCAGCCCCTATTGCCGTTGCATTGACACTGGCACTCTTGCGTTTGGTCGCGCAACGTCAGTTCAATATCTAAAGCCACCGGGTGTAGTATCCGAAGACCACGCCAAATTAAATCAGGACCGTGTTGTGCAAGAAATTCTACAACACAACGATCCTTCTAATTTGGTGATGATTACCCATGATCTCAACATCGCCAACGTTGTGCTTGAAGACACAGTCCCTATGGGCGAATTTTTCGTGGTTCAGCCCAATGGGGCCAATTTCGATGTGATCGGTAAAATCCGGATGGGCGACTAATTCTTAACGCACGCGAAAGCGCTTCGCTCCGGATCGTCAGACTGTGGACAACGTTCGAGTTGGGTCATCAGCGGACAAACCGGCACCGGCCAAAATCAGCCTTTGTCTGCTTTGGTCGGTGGTCTCAACTGATCGATGCAACACTTTATCTTTGAGGGAAAAGATGGAGTGTGACGATGTATGGGAGATTTCGTCGACGATTTACGTTGGCGACCAACATCGACGTTTACTTTTGTGACCCGCAAAGTCCGTGGCAGCGCGGGTCGAACGAGAACACCAATGGTCTACTGCGACAGTACTTCCTGAAGGGCAGCGACCTGTCGGTGCACTCACAAGCCCATCTGAACAAAGTGGTGCGTCAGCTCAACGAACGCCCCCGGGAGACCTTGCAATTTGAAACCCCAGCAGAGAGATTTAACGCCTGTGTTGCATCGATCGGTTGAGTCGGCTGACAACAGCGGACATGCCAGACTTTCTAATTGGAAGCCTGTTTGGTAGCAATTGCGGAGGCCTGCGGGCAATTTTGAGTGATGCTTCAAGGCTGATCTATGGAAGCGGAGGACTCGGAGTGGATTCCGCGGCACCAAAGAAAGTTGTCTCAATTCAATATTTGCGTGCGCTCGCCGCGATCCTGGTAGTTGTGCAGCACGCTAATTCCGGCCCAATTCATCTCGATATCGTCAGGCCCGACCTCGCGACATTCGGAGTAGATCTATTCTTCGTGATCTCGGGCTACATTATGTGGACCACCACGGCTGAGACCTTGCGAACGCCTCGGCAGTTCTGGATAGCGCGCATTATCCGCATAGTGCCGCTTTATTGGGCTTTCACCTCGCTCTATGTGGCGATCACACTGTTGCATCCGGCCGCCCTGCAGAACCCGTCGACCGATCTGGTTTTTATTGTGAAATCCTACGCCTTCGTCCCGGCAGTTCATCCCGTGGCTGGAAACATCAGCCCGATATACAGCCTGGGTTGGACGCTAAATTATGAAATGTTCTTCTATCTTATTTTCGGCATTGCGTTGATGGTCCGACGCGGGGCGGGTCAACTCGTGGTCGTAGCAGCGGCGCTCGGCGCGCTCGTGTTGGCTGGACTTGAATGGCATCCGGCTAATCCAATTTTGCAGACCTATTCGAGCGAGCTACTACTCGAATTCCTATCCGGTACGCTGATCGGCGCGGCAAGCGAGCGCCTAATACTCTGGGGCGCGCGCGTCGCCGGTCCGCTGCTGGGCGTTACTATCCTTTGGCTCATAGCCGTGTACTTCGGCAAACTCAGCGGCGACGACTTCGTATTGTTTGGACTTCCGGCCGCGCTGACGGTCGCCGGGTTGGTTGCATTGGAGCGTAGTTTGCGAAGTCGGCCGCGAAGCTGGGCATTGTCAATTGGCGACGCCTCCTATTCTCTCTATCTCTCTCACCCGTTTGTGGTGCGCGCCTTGTATTTGGCGTTGCCGACCGTCGCGGCCACCGCCAATCCGGTTATCGGTGTATTTTGCATAGCCATCGCATCTTCGGCGGCAATCCCGTTCGCTATCGTGATTTATAGAGTCATTGAACGACCGATGTTGGCTGTGCTGCGGAACGCCACAAATTGCCGAACCGTGTCGGCGACGCCTCAAATTGTAGGATGACAGGGCCGGACAGGTGCTGCCCAGCCGAACTAATTCGGCTCCGTGACGTCGCGATTCCCATCTTAAGTCCGCTTGGGTCATTAGCGACCAAAAGTGTTCAGCCTCAGTGCCAAGGTTTGTCCGTTGTTGGTCGGTGGTCTCAACGGATCGACGCAACACTTTATCTTAGAGGTAAAAGATGGAGTGTGACGATGGATCAGAGGTTTCGTCGAGGGTTTACAGCGGCCGAGAAGACGGAGTTATGGGATCGCTGGCAGCGGGGTGAATCGCTCAAAGCGATTGGACGAGCATTTGGTAAGCCGTCCTCATCTATCCATAACCAGGTGGCACCATATGGTGGGATACGTCCCGCGGCACGGCGTCGCTCGCGGTTAGCACTGACGCTCTCGGAACGCGAGGAGATCTCCAGGGGTCTTGTAGCGCACCAATCGTGCCGATCGATGGCGAGGCTGCTGGGTCGTTCGGCCTCGACGGTGAGCCGAGAACTCAAGCGCAATGGCGGCTATGATCGCTATCGAGCCGCACTAGCGGAGGAGCAGGCCTGGGGGCGAGTTCGACGTCCGAAACGGTGTAAGTTGGCAAACAGTCCGTGGCTACGGCGGGCAGTGGCGAGCAAGCTCAGGTTGAATTGGTCGCCTGAGCAGATCGCCGGCTGGCTCAAGAGATTGCATCCACACAATGAGAGTCATTGCGTGTCACACGAGACGATCTATCGCAGTCTATTTGTTCAGGCCCGCGGGGTACTTAAGAAAGAACTGCTGGGCTATCTGCGATCGAAGCGTACGATCCGTCGGTCGCAGCGGGTGGACCCCAATCGCGATCAACCGGGGCAAATCAAGGATCTCGTCTCGATCCGTCAGCGGCCGGCCGCGGTTGAAGATCGGGCCGTGCCTGGTCATTGGGAAGGCGATCTGCTGACTGGGTCAAAGAACAGCTACATCGCGACCCTGGTCGAACGTCATACGCGTTACGTGATGCTGGCAAAGGTGGCCAACAAGGACACGCAGACGGTCATCACCGCGCTCATCAAGCAGGCCAAGAAGTTACCGAGTGAGCTCTATAAATCGCTGACCTGGGACCGTGGCAAGGAGCTGACGGATCATCGACGCTTCACTTTGGCGACCAATATCGACGTCTACTTCTGCGATCCGCAGAGCCCATGGCAGCGCGGTTCCAACGAGAACACCAATGGTCTGCTGAGACAGTACTTTCCGAAGGGAACCGACCTGTCGGTGCACTCGCAAGCCCATCTGAACAAAGTGGCGCGACAGCTCAACGAACGGCCACGGCAGACCTTGCAATTTGAAACTCCAGCAGAGAAATTCAATGCCTGTGTTGCGTCGATCGGTTGAGGCGGCAGTCCAATAGGCGACAAACGTGTATGCGGTTGGTTTGTTCGCGAAGTGCCGTAAGCGGACTCATGCACTGCAGAAAAACAGCGAGCCTTTTCGCCGTTAGGCCACCTGAAGTACGCGTCACAGAACTCCGATTTGAGAAGTGATATTCTTAACCCCCATTGGAGCGGGTTTGATCCCCGGTGGTGACAAGCGATGGGGGCAATGTCACTTATCCGCTCACCATCGCGCAATTGCCGTCCTTCATTGGACGGAACGCTTCATCGGCCGGGATGGTAGCGCGAAGCGTGTAGAAATCGCCGGGATACTTGGAGTCCGACGGCGCCTTCACCTCGAACAGATAGGCCGGGTGGACCTTGCGGCCATCGGCGCGGATGGTGCCTTTGCCGAACAGCGGATCGTCGGTCGGCATTTCTTTCATCTTGGCAAGCACGGCCTTGCCGTCGACTGCGCTTTTGAGCGCGGCGACCGCCTTTAGGTAGTGCGTGACGGCGGAGTAAACGCCGGCCTGCACCATGGTCGGGAACTTGTCCGGCGCGTTGCGTTCGGCTTGCCAGCGCTTGGTCCAAGCGCGGTTGGCATCGGTCATATCCCAATACCAGGTTTCCGTCAGCGTCAAACCCTGTGCGGTCGCCAGGCCGAGGGTGTTGACATCGCTGGCGGATACCAGCAGGCCGGCGAACTTCTGGCCGCCTTTGACGATGCCGGATTCTGCGCCCTGCTTGATCGCATTGATGGTGTCACCGCCGGCATTGGCCAGGCCGATGATCTTGGCCTTGGAGGCCTGCGCCTGCAGCAGGAACGGCGAGAAGTCTTTGGTGTTGAGCGGATGGCCGACAGTGCCGAGCACCTTGCCTCCATTGGCCCAAACAGCCCCGGTGGCGTCCCGTGCAAGCGCTTGGCCGAACGCATAATCGGCCGTGATGAAGAACCAGGTGTCGCCGCCGTTTTTCACCAACGCGCTGGCCGTGCCATGGGCCAGCATCCAAGTGTCATAGGTCCAATGAACGGTGTTGGGCGAGCATTTTCGCCCGGTCAGATCGGAGGCGCCGGCGCCGGACACCAGCAATACCTTGTTCTTCTGGTTTGTGATTTGGCTGACGGCGAGCGCGATGGCGGAATTCGGCACGTCGACGATCATGTCGACCTTGTCGACGTCGTACCACTGGTTGGCGATCTGCGAACCGATGTCCAGCTTTTGCTGATGGTCGCCGCTGACAATTTCGCCCTTCATGCCGTGGGCACCAAGATTGAAATCCTCGACCGCCATTTTGGCGGCGGTCACCGAGCCAGGCCCAGCCAAATCGGAGTAGGGGCCCGACATATCGCTGAGCACGCCGATCTTGACGACGATATCCTGTGCCTGTGCCGCGGTGCCGATGAGCGCCAATGCGGCGCCGACGAATGCCAATCTGCCTGCGAGTCTCATAAGCACCGCCCTCTCCTGCTAGCGTGCGAATGCGCTGAATGCGGGTGCCAGCGGCCTCCGCTACGAACCAACATCAATTGTCGAGAGCGATTTTGTGCCTACCGAGGGCAATAGGCTGCCAATTGTTAGAAGCGGCGACTTCGGTGCATCGCCGTTTTTGGGGCAGCTCTCAGGCAAGCAATGCGCTTGACCATTTGAGGACGCTACGCTTCGTCCGGGTTATTGTCGATCAATATGTCGAATACCGGACGTAATCGAAGCGCCCACCAGCGCTGCATTTGTGCTGCGCCGCACAAGCAATGTCCGTTGTGGGTCAATCGCTGCGTAACTATTGAGCCTTCGGGCCGAAATTTGTCTGCTGTTGGTCCAATAGCGATCATTCCACGGCTGAGTTCGTTTGTCCGCGACGTGCCATTAGCGACCGTCAGAATGGTGCCGGTCAATTTTATCGAGGGTGAGCAACCCGTGAGCGAGCGCGTACCATTGTGAATTTATGATGACAGTAATCTGATAGCACTTGGAGAAAATGCGGCAATACCTCGTAGCAAATGACGGTTCGCCTTGATAGGATGACGGCGCCCTTTCCAGTGGAGAGAATTTTGGCTCCCGGAAGGGGATGTAAGCCTGGCCGATTGAACTAAACAACAATGGGAGAACGTCGCCATGCATTTCTGCTTAACGGGACAATACACACCACAAGCTCTCAACAGTATCATGGACAATCCTACAGTCAGTCGCTACGAGGCGGCTAAAAAACTGATTGAAGCGGCTGGCGGAAAATTGATCTCTATGTATAGCACTCCTGCTGATGGCCCCGGCATATTGGTGATCATCGACGTGACTGAGCCCAGTGCGGCCGCAGCGATTACTGGCGTTGTGGTAGCGTCCGGTGCCCTCCACCACGTAAAGCTCACTCGTCTGTTGACGCAGGACGAAGTGATGCACGTTCGGCAAAAGGCCAGTCAGCTTCGCAGCGTATACAAGCCGCCGGGTAAGTAAATGCATTGGTGGCAGTCGAAAGGCTGCCACCAACCTCCGCAAATAGCTCGCAAAACATTGGAGAAAGCCAATGATCAGATTGATCGCTTTTGCTGCCTTCGCCTTAGCCGTCACAACGTCAGCACAGGCAATGACAGTTGCGCCGGTTCACGAGCCGGACGGCATGATCTCGCAAGTCGCCTACGGATGCGGACCGGGCAGGACACGAGTTGGTGGTGTCTGCGTGGCCAGAACCACCATTCGCCATTATCGCAGGTGTGTGCGATGGCATGGAGGCGCATGCATGGGGTGGCACTACTACTGAGACGAGACCGAATCGGGCCGGGGAGGAACATGGCGGCATTCAAGCTGCTATTTTTAACCTCCCCGGCAAATTTTTGCAGAGAGCGAAAATGCGACATACGGTTCTAGTAAACTCCCTGTTCGACCGATAATGGCGACTTAGACTGGAGGGATATCTTGATGAAGATAAGTCTCACCAGCGAATACAAGCCAATCCTATTGCCAGACTACGTTGAGTTGCCGGTTGATGAGATGCGTCATCGCGCCAAAGCATTTTACGACGTGATGCGCAAGCGTCACACGGTGCGCGACTTTTCATCGAATCCAGTTCCCCGCGATATTGTTGAGCAATGCCTTCTCACAGCAGGGACAGCACCGAGCGGCGCCAATCATCAGCCTTGGCATTTTTCCGTCATCGGTGATCCTAAGATGAAGAAGCTGATTCGCGATGCTGCGGAGAAAGAAGAGCAAGCCTTTTATTCCGGCCGAGCCGGTCAGGAGTGGTTGGATGCTCTCAAGCCACTTGGCACTGATGCCAACAAGGCATTTCTCGAAACAGCGCCATGGCTCATATGTATTTTCGGATCACGGAAAAGCCTAAGCGCCGACGGCATCATGCGGAAAAATTACTATGTGCCTGAATCTGTTTCTATCGCGACTGGTTTCTTGATAGCCGCACTACACCAAGCAGGTCTTGCGACGCTCACCCATACCCCAAATCCAATGGGTTTTCTAAATGAAATCTGTCGACGCCCACCTAACGACAAACCCTACATCCTGCTGATCGTGGGATACCCCGCCGCAAACGCAACAATTCCGCTCCATGCAACAGAGAAGAAACCACTGCATGAGATAGCAACTTTCTTCTAATACAACGAAGCGGGTAAATCGGCACCAAAACCATTGCCGCAGTGCACAGCGAATGTCGCTCATGGGTCAATCGCGGCCTAGCAATTCAGCCTCCGGGCCGACCTTTGTCTGCTGTTACTCCAAGAGCGACCAAAAATGGTGCGCCGCGACGAATGACGCTTTGTGCCATGTATGGACGGCGCCTGCGGTGCAAGGGAAAAATCGGACATTTCAGCGAAGCGTTCGGGTGCAGCCATGTATTCGGCCTTTGAATGCAGCCGTTGTGGCTGCTGGCCCTGATGTAATCCGCTGATCGGGTCCCAAACAATCGCACGCGTTCTTTCCTCGCGTGGCACAAAGCGGGTTTTCCCGAGCGACGGTCTCGACCGTTTCGCATCAATGTCGTCATCACCCCTGCAGTTCTTGAACGCACAGACGCAACCTCATCGTCTCATTGCCGAGTTCCTTGTCATGCTGCCGCAATCCGAGGCGCCCGATAGATCCCTCCCTTGGCCAGCAAAGCCCAGGCGACCCGCGCCATCTTATTGGCAAGTGCGACTGCAACGACCTTGAACGGTCGTCGGGCGAGAAGCTGTATGAGCCAGGGATACTTCTCCGGCTGCTGGCGCGCACGCCGCAAAACGGAACAGGCTCCAACGACCAGGATGCGACGCAAGTAGCGATCGCCCTGTTTGGAGATCGGCCCAAGCTTCTGCTTGCCGCCGGTCGAATCTTGTCGTGGCACGAGCCCGATCCAGGCCGCGAGATCACGCCCCGATCGAAAAACCTTCGGATCCGGGACGGTCGCTGCGATCGCGGTGGCCCCGATAACCCCGATCCCTGGGATGGTCTCCAGTCGCTTGCTTGCTTCGTTCGAGCGGTGCTGCCTAACGACCCGCTTCTCGATCGATCCGATCGTCGTCTGCACCGCCTGAAGCTGTGCCGCCAACACGATAAGGCTGGCGTGGGCATCGACGGGCAAGCGCGAATCTCCATCCTGCGCGACGATCGCCAACAACTCTTTGATCCCTTCGCGCCCCTGTGCAGCCGCGATGCCGAGTTCGGCCAAATGTGCCCGCAAGGCATTGATCAACTGGGTGCGTTGGCGCATCAGCAGATCGCGTACCCGATGCTGCATCAAACGACCCTGCTGCTCAGCTGACTTGACCGCGACGAACCGCATGGTCGGGCGCCGCACCGCCTCGCAGATCGCCTCGGCGTCGGCGGCATCGTTCTTGTTGCGCTTGACGTAGGCCTTTACATCCTTCGCCGACATCAGCCGAACTTGATGCCCGAGTTTCGTCAGCTCACGCGCCCAATAATGTGCGGTGGCGCAGGCCTCCATGCCGATAAGGCACGGCGCCAGACCTTTGAAAAACGCTATTACCTGGCCGCGGCGAAGTTGCTTTCTGACGACGACCTTCTCGGTCGCGTCGATGCCGTGAACCTGGAATACGTTCTTGGCGATATCCAAACCGATCGTGGTAACTTGCATGTGGACGGCTCCTCTCATGTGATTCGTCTAACAACGATCACCCTATGGCACCTCGATGCCGGGAGCAGGCGCCGTCCACCACATCAATAACGGACATCGCGCGCATGGCTATGCGAGCAGCGACATCATTGCACTTTAACGCTTTCCACGAAAACCCAACGCGCCAAAGCGTCGCGTGCCCAGCGCATCTTTCGTCAGGCCGCCGCGACCGCGACGTTGCGTAGAATAGCGTCGATTTGCTCGCCGACCTTGGCTACATTGCGGTGCACGCGCGCTTTATAGCGAGTGACGGCGTCGCGATCGACGATGAAAAGCTTTTGTTCTGGATAGTTCCGGCCGAAAATATCGATTAGCATACCGCGAAACTTGCCCGATACGATGTCCGGCATTTGCGCCGACGGCTGTTCGGCATAGGCCACCTCCTCAGCAGAGGTGAGCGCGCATAGCAAGGGATGCAAGCGGGTGGAAAAGACTTTCTTGTAACGCTGGATGTCTTGGATGGTGCGATCGAGCGGTAGATCATTCTTCATAATAATATCATCCTCAATCTTGAGCGTAGTATCGTTGTGGGCTCTTGTCATCGGAAATTGATCGATGAGCCAATCGCCGAGATGCACTACGTTCGTTCGCCCGCGACCGTAGATCAAAATGTCATCCTCGTGGCGAGCGAACCAAGTGTCGAGCCGGTCGAGAACGCGTTCTAGCGCGGGCCGCGAAATGAGTTCGCGGTACTGCGTGCCGAAGATTCCAATCGCTGCCTTGCCTCGCTTGACGACGTCGAGCAAATCATCGTGCAGAAGCGGTGCGAAAATGCTGTTGCCAATACCGAGTACTACAAGATCGTATTTCTCGCGCGCCTGAGCGAGCGTGCGAAACGTCAGGTGATGAACGTCGGCCTCACCGGGCAGCAGTGCGTTGATCATGTGATAGCCAAGCCGATCGCCGAAATTGCTAACATCGTTGTAGGATACGACGGCGATGCTGCAGGGCGTGACTGGGATCAGACGCTCGGTCGGCAAGAGCCGCATCAGTATCTGCGTTTTGTCGATCGGGGCCCCGCATCTGATACGAAAACCGTAACGGTCAAACAGCAGCGCGAGATTGCGGAAGTCGAAATGATTCATCCAGCCGAGCGCCGCGCGATCGCAATCGCCGGTAAGATCGGTTACGCAATAGCTCAACACCACATCACGCTTGCAAGAGCGCAAGTGCGTAAAAAAAGCTTCGACGTCGACGATATATTCCAGCACGCCCAGCATAACGATGATGTCGGCGTCGCCTGCCGCCTCGGTCGGGAACTCGCCAGCGTTGAAATCGCAGATGATGGTGCTCTGGCTGCGCGCAACCAGATCGCAGCCCTGATAGCTGCATCCATTCGGCAGAAAACGCTGCAACGCCATTCGCCCGCAACCAAGATCGAGAACTCGGGCCCCGGCAGGAATGAACCCGGCTGCGAATTCGGCCCGGGTGTCCCACGCTAATTCCAGCGCACCGGAATCGGACCAACGCGCGACGTCGGTCTTATTTTGGAGTGCTAGATTCCGATTTATTTTGGTCATCGGTGCCTGCCCGGATAATCAATGCCGTACCCAGCACAAGCCGGCGAATCAGTATGCACAGAGCCTACAATAAGTAGGTGCAGTGTGAAATAATTCCGCAATGTCTTAATATGAGCCGAAAAATTTTTCATGGCGCCGACGCGCCAGTACTCTGTTTATGAGACAAGGCGCGTGTCGGAAATGTCCGCCCGATGTCCGCTTTTCTAATCGGCCGTTTGGAGTCAAGCACTTTCAGACGATCCGCCGCTGCAGTGTCGATGTCGTTCACGGGCTCGCGCTTCTCTTCGGACTCGGCACAAAGGCCCTTCCATCATGGGATTCGAGGACGAGGTGGAACAATTTTTACCGGGGCCTTACTTTCAGAGTGACGATAGGTTCAAGCGGACATGCGAACTCACCTCATCCATCGTCCCGCGAGGGACATCTTTCCACCGCTCGGTGGAGCTCGAGTGTTCTCCTATTGCATCTGATCCTGCACGGTTTTCATGCTGCCGCGATGTCCCGGGTCCAGCGGAACTCAGTGCCATCAACCCATATGCGGTGCATGATCACGGCCAACCGACGCGCCACCTAAGATCGTGATGAACTCGCGCCGCTGCATGCCCGCCCCCAACCTGAGGAGACAGCATCTTATCGGCTCAGGCGAGTACTTCGATAGCGGCTGAAACCGGCATCAAAACCTTTGCCGCATTGCACAGCCAATGTCGCAGTTGGGTCATTCGCTGCCGAGCCGTTCAGCCCCGGCGCCGACCTTTGTCCGTTGTTGGTCCAATAGGCGACAAGTTTTGTGGCGCAACGAAATGACGCGATGTACCATCCCTTCTAAAATCGCACTTCGGCCAAGGAGCCCATTCATACCGGCAGGCTCCCAATCGAGGCAGGATTACCTATATACATTACGAGAGACCTGGACTTCACGTTTACGCGCATGCATGCGCACCTCACTGAGGAAGACGGTGCATTCACGGTGAACATCCGGATGCTCAATCACCTGAATCCGGAAGAGCGCGCCTGGGGACAAGAAATAGCGGCAACGATTGAAATGGCCAGCTCAATGATCGGGTCTGTCGCGAAGGAATTTAGTATTGAGCGGAACTGTATCTCCATAAAAATAGTCATGAGTAATTTTAAGGACGGGACGCTGCACTAGGAATCGAATGGTCCCCGAGTTGGTGCGCGCAATCTTGCGATGTCGCTTTCGGTGTCTTAATCGACGCGGTTTTTTGTGGCGCGCTAAAGCGCCACGTTCCCGTTAGTTCGGGCCGACACCCAATCTAGCGATGATCACCATTCCATATAGCTTGACCGAGGCGACCCCCTCTGTCTCGCTGCGGTTGTCGGTGTTGAAGCCTCGGTCACTTCGCCGCTTTTCTGGCTTTGTGACGCTTGTCTTTGCGTGCCTGTTTCATGGCGCGGTTGCTCTGCTTGATGTTTCGTCGGGTGGCCTTGGTGCTCATGGTGACGGTCCCTTTCCTGCCGAGTGTGCAATCATGGCACGTGCAGAACGATAAGCACCAGCAACGTAATTGCCTAGTTTCGGCCGATGTCCGCTGTGCGCCCAAGAGCGACCATTCGGGGCTCGGGTCTGGAAGGCCGCTAAGTGCAGCCAATAAGCGACATTGCACGTCAGGCTTAAAATAAAAGAGGCTGGCCTAGTCGACGTTCTGGGCGTCCCGATACATCACCTTGTGGCGTGTAGTAGCAACCCATTCGTCAATCTGAGCGTCAGTCATGAAATGGGTCCGATCAAATTTATTCCAGTTGGTAATCTCGCCTAACTCCTTCTTCCAGCGCTTATACGGCGGCTTTGATGGCGGCCCGAAACACATAATGTCGAGTACTGACAATTCGTCCGGGATGCCTAGCAAAGGCTTCATCGCCTTCTGCGCTTTTTCTTGGCCAATGGCTGTGACCCACCAAACGTTGTAGCCCAAGGCGGCAGCGGCGAGGTGCGCCGACATCGTGGCTGCTGCTACGCTTTGCAGCAAAATGCGCTCGGCATTCTCCTTGTACATTCTGTCAAGCTCAGAACCGTCATTGAGAACTGGAAACGCTTTCACCCACCGGAAGTCGCTGGCAACTACAATAAACCCCGGTGCCGTCGCAAGGCCGCGGTAGTCAGGCGTTGGGAATTTCATTTTCAGCTTAGCGCGATGAACCTGTTCCTCGCGAAAATACTCCATAATTTTATTCTTGAGATCCTGATCCGTGATCACGATGAAGTGCCAGGGCTGCGCATTAGCGCCCGAGGGTGCATGGCGCGCTGCATCGAGAATCATCTCGTAATGCTCGCGTGGCATGACATAGCTAGAATCGAATGCACGGGTCGTCAGGCGGTTCCGCACGACCTCCATCAGTGCGTCGTATTTCGTGCGGTCGCTGAAGTCGTATTTAGGTTTGGCGACGGCTTGGGTCATCACAATTCCCTCCCGATCAAAACGCATATGTTATCAATATACCGATATCAGCCTTCGGGTCACCCAGCGACGTAGCGGCATGTCCGCTTCTCTAATCGGCCGATCTGGGTCAAGCACTTTCAGACTATCCACCACTGCAGTGTCTGATGTCACTCACGGGCTCGCGCTTCTCTTCGGAATCGGCACTAGAGCCCTTCCATTATGGGATTCGAGAACGAGGTGGAACAATCTATTGGGCGGCCTTACCGTCAGTGTAACGGCAGGTCCAAGCGGACAAACGAACTCACCTCATCCATCGTCCCGCGAGGGACATCTTTCCACCGCTCGGTGGAGCTCGAGGGTTCTCCTATCGTAGTTGTTTCTGAACGGTTCTCATGCTGCTGCGGCTTCCCGGGTCTAGCGGAACTCGGTGCCGTCGACCCAGATGCGATGGATGATGACGGCCAGCCGGCGTGCGCAGCAGCAAAGCCTTGAAGATCGGGCACGGTTTCGAGATCCCACTCGATGACATGGGTTGGCATGGTTCCCACCTTGTATTGCATAGCGATAGCAGGATTACCTTATTGCGTCAGCTCAAGTGCAAATGATCAGCGGCAGCATCAAATAGACTCAATGATGTTGCGACTGGGGTCACCATGATGGTTATAGCGTCCACACGCCGCCCCAACTACGGAATGACCTGCGCTCAATGCAGCGATGCGCTGATCGCTCCCGAATGGTCGAAATTTATAGATGAGCGTCATGTCGTGAATTTTTGGTCCTGCACGGAATGCGCCTGTCAGTTTGAAACCACGGCATATGTGCCTGCCAACACCAAATTTATGAATGATAATGTCGCGATAAAACCGTTCTTTCCGTCATTGTTGGTTGCGTAAGTTGGTTGCGTAAAATGACTGCATCAGTTGGTTGCATAAATCGTATGGATATAATGGGGTAATGGGGAGCGGCTTGCGTCGCTCCCTACTGCTCTGCACTGCAACATTATTCGTAGTTTTCCACCGCCATTCACAGCTCGCCATTGCGCAGTCATCATATTGAGACAATTCTTAGATTTCCTGCGCCCACCAACAAGAAACTTCAACAATAAAGTCAAGGAGGTCGTCGTGACAACGGTAACATCTTTCCGTCATTCCAAATTCGAGACAACCTGTACCAAATGCGGTAATGCGCTGATTGCCCCCGAATGGTCCGAATTCGTGAGTGAGGGGCTGGTGCTCAATCTTTGGAGCTGTCCAAACTGCGGTAATCGATTCGAAACCGAGGTTTGTATGCCAGCAGACGCCGAGGCAGACGCGGCGGCAGACGCCGAGGCAATAAAAGATTTTTTCCCGTCGCTGTTGGTGGCGTAAATAGAAAAGACCGTCGCGCTCTTGGGGGCGATACTAGCCGCCCTCTTCTGACGCTGCTGCGTGTTTGACGGCTGTCAACTCTTTTTGTTCCAAGGTCTATGACTTCGCAACCCATACAATAAACATCATAACTCCAACGACAGATGCCATATTGATGATTTGTTGTGTCATGGTTTGCACTTTATGTGCTGCGCTAGAGCGATTGATTCACGCTGAGCGCTGGGCTTCGGGGATGACGCAGCACCCAAAATGATAGAATCGATCCACGGCATTACAATGCGCATTCTCGCGTAACTCCGTCAGTAGCCATGCATAAATTGGGACAATCGTGCTGTCTAAATGACGTCGTTGACTTTTCCGCAGTTTCCATTTCAGCTTTACATACCCGCTGGAGAGGCACTTTGCATTAGTAGCTTTGGAGCTTTCTTCGACGTGTGAAGCGAGCGGATGCCATCGAGCAGTGTGTGAGGCAACACCCTGGAAAACAGCAGCCTCTGACCTTTGTCCCGAGAGTGTTCGCTCGTTTTTTTAATAATTTGCTGTGCGATGATTACGCGAGCAAAGCCCGCGCACGCCGTGACTTATTCGGTTTTGGGAGCGGCGGTCACGACTAGGCATTCAGTTCTTTGGATCGCTCGCCAGTGCCTTTTTCACATCCGCCTGGGAAATCCCGAACTGTTTGGCGATCCTTGACGGTCTGACACCAGCTTTGAATGCAGCGCGAACAGCGTTCAATTTTCCTTGAGCCAAAGGCGGCGTGACCTCTTTAGCCCGTTGTTTGTGCGAAGGCTCATCTGACTTTCCACGTCGCTGCTGCTCGGAGAGCACCGCTGCAAGCAATCGGTCTAGTTGCTCGTCATCCAAATGACTGAGTGCGCTCGGTAGGTTGGTCGGTAGCGCGTATGTTTGCGATACAGCGGCTGCAGGTTCGTCGGCAGGCAATGGTGTTGTTGGTTTGCTTGCCGTGTCTGGCGGCTGTTGAGCCGAGAACGGATCGTCTTTTATCGATGGGTTGCCACCACTGCCCATATGGCAATGATGGCGTTCTTGGCGCTCGGTAGCAATAGAAAATGACCCCAGAGGTGGACGCCACTAGGGTCAATCTTGGTTCGGATAAAAAATATGGGAGTTTAGGGCAGTTCGGAGACGATCTTCATGAATTCCGGCTCTGTCCATGCCCGACCAGTACGGGTATGCACATTGCCCGCCGAGCCGAGTGCCAGTGCGAATTTGGCAATATTGTCGCCCATGGGCGATTCAACGAAAGCTACGAGATCGTTATCGCCAGCAGTAAGATAGATATGCTTGATCTCAATGCCCAACTTTTTGGCGAGGTCGCGAGCGGCTTGGACGCGCTTCGGGGCGTCCTTGATTGTGCGGATTCCCTGGTCGGTAAAATTCATCGATACCATGAATGTCGGCATAAGAATTGCCTTGAATATTGTTGTTTGCTTTCACGCTGCGACCATGCGCCGAGTTTATTGCACTGACAAGACGCCTCGATGCGGGCTACGTTGTCGCCGCGCCGTCTTTCTTGAGAGCGCTGAAGTGGTTCTTGCAATTAACTCAATGAAAAAAATGACCCCAGACGGAAGGGGCGCCGCTGGGGTCGGTCTTCGCTGGACGGGGGCTGAGGGGCAACTGCGTCCAGCTCTATTACAAAAATGGACACGATCTGCGGCATTACAATTCGCTTTTCCGCCTATGTCCGTCGCCAGCCATGCAAAAAAATAGTCAGCAATATTGTCTGATTGAGATCAAAGACTTTTCTGCGTTTTTCAGTTTTATTTTATTCAGCATCGGAGAAGCTTATTTGGGGAGGACCTTCTGTTTCTTCGATGCGCGAAGAGAGCGGGCGTTTTCTGGCAGTGTGTGAGGCATCACCCTCGAAATATGAGCAGCCTCTGACCTTTGTCCCGAAAACGCCCGCTCCTTTTTTGACTAAGTCTACGAATGAAGTTGGGATAAGATGAGGAAATCGGAACATATTGTTGATCGGGAACAGCTCGGAGCCATCGAACTCAAGAACCGCCAGTTGCAGCTCAGAGATAAAATCAATTTTCTCCCTCATGAACCTACGAGCACTAGCGATCCAGACGAACTTTTATGCTGTCGGATGGCAATGCTTGGTCTCGATCCCTACATGATCGAAAGTGGCGACAGAGAAACATTCGACCAAGTTAAACGAAGTTGCACGAGTTGCGAATATCGGGAAGCTTGTGTGGTGGACTTGGAGCGTGATCCTAATAATCCAGTGTGGGCAAGTTATTGTCCGAACTCCGGGATGCTCCATACGCTTACTGAGGCTTGGTGGGTCGACGCTTACTGAGGCTTGGTGGGTTGCAAATATTGTCTAACCTGGAACTCGCGTTCAACCGTATGAAGAGAGTCGTTGTCGGGAGGGCGTAACGTGTAAATCGAGGATGCTTTCCAACAGTGTCCCCATAATTTCTGCTCGAGGGCGTCTGCTGAATTGCGTTAGACCAACTTTTGGGGGGAGTGCGGCAGCTTCCCCCTCTTCGAGAGGCTAGCTACGATGGAAATCGAAAGATGGCTGACTAACGAAATCGCCACGATCACAGAAAGGGGCGTCTCCAAGAGCGCAATGGCTTCCTTTATTATGGACGCACTCGCAAAGGCGCGAGAACAAAGCATTCCAGCTTATGAGATGACCGTCTTTCTAACTAACGCACTGTACGAATTTAGCATCAAGATAATTGAAGATGCCTGGATTGAATGTGGTTGTCGATACGCGGAATTGGTTATCTGCATCCGCGATAAAATCGGCAATGAGCAGACCATCGAGCTGCGGGTCTGAAGCTCAAGTTCGCCGATGCAGGGCAGACACAATTACTCCGATCCCACACTACTGAACGAAACTTGTTGGATCGATGTTGGGCAAAATAACACACCTATAACTTGCCGCATCAGTGAGATTTATCCTCATTGGGCATGGATCAAATGTCCTGCTTCCAATCAGGTTCCAGATTATTTTTCACTGCTCTTTACCGTGGATGGTCAAGTCTCTCGCAAATGTCGCTTAGTTTCGCGTTCAAATTTAATGCTGGTTCTGAAATTCTTGGATTGAGCCACAATGGTCAAAATAGTGCGTGGCATATATCGCACTCATGGCAGCGGTGGATTTTCCAATGACGCTAAGGTTGCTACTGTAACTTCTAGTTTTTATATTACAGAAGCCGTCTACCGCGAGCGTGGAATCGAACCGAAGTTCGACGATTTTCCATGGAAGGAAGAGTACGACGCTGCCAACAAAACATGTCCATGGCTTCCAATTTCAACCGTGCCATTCGACGCCGATCTCGAAGTCTGCGTAATGGACGATCACGGAATTCATGAACTCGTAAGCCCCTGCCGCAAGTGTGGGGCTGGATGGATCGATGTTTCGACTAAACGGTATGTCGACATTCAGCCGACGCATTGGCGCAAATGGACGGATGGAAAATAAAACGAGACCTTAAATTTCCTTTTTCCCAGGCTTTGACACTAGCTTCGCTTCCTCCTCACCGAGAATGCGAATTTCCATTGCCCGTTTGATTGGGTCAGTTTCGGTTTTCAGCAGTAGTTTGAATCTATCGATATTTGCTTGAGCAATTCCATCCATGACAAGTGGCTCGGTTTGTCCGAACAGCTTTTCCGGTTTGATAAGTGGAACGTCTGCCGGGTTTAGGCTGCCGCGATCTGCGGTAGCCAGTTGAAGTAGGCCTGATCCGGAGTCTGCCGGTCAAGGCTCGAATGAGGTCTGCGGGTATTGTAGAAGCCAAAGTAACAGCCGATCGAGGCGCGGGCCTCGGAGACCGTGTCGTAGGCTTTCAGATAAATCTCCTCGTATTTGACCGTTCGCCACAGGCGCTCGACGAACACATTATCCCGCCAAGATCCTTTGCCATCCATGCTGATGGCGACGTCGGCTTTGAGAAGAACACCGGTAAAGCCGGCACTGGTGAATTGGCTGCCTTGATCTGTATTGAAGATCTCCGGCCTGCCGTGACGGGCCAGAGCTTCGTCCAACGCCTCGATGCAGAACTCCGCTTCCATGGTGATCGACAACCGCCAAGCGAGAACCCGGCGGCTGAACCAGTCGACGACGGCCGCCAGATAGACGAAGCCGCGCGCCATCGGGATGTATGTGATGTCCATGGCCCAGACCTGGTTGGGTCTGATGACCGGTATGTTGCGCAAGAGATACGGGTAAATCTTGTGTCCTGGTGCCGGCTTCGAGGTGTTGGGCTTACGATAGATCGCCTCGATCCCCATGCGCTTCATCAGCGTGGCGACATGCCGACGGCCGATGACGACGCCCTCCGCGTTCAGGAGATCACGCAGCATCCGGCTGCCCGCGAAGGGCAATTCAAGATGCAGCTCGTCCATCCGGCGCATGATGGCGAGATCAGCCGCAGAAACCGGCCGGGGCAGGTAATAGATGCTGCCACGGCTGATGTTCAGCGCCTTCGCCTGTTTTGTGATCGACAGATCGTGCTCAGGGTCGATCATCGTTTTGCGCTCAGCAGGCCGGCCTTGCTGAGCGCTCCTCCCAAAAAATCATTCTCCAGCGTCAGCTCTCCGATCTTCGCGTGCAGCGACTTCAAATCGACGGCGGCGGTTGCTGGCCCGGTACCTGGCAAGGGTCCGAACACCCCGGCAGCTCCTTCCAGCAGCTGCGCTTTCCATTGCGTGATCTGATTGGGATGGACATCAAACAGCTGCGCCAGTTCGGCCAGCGTCTTATCGCCCTTGATGGCGGCCAGAGCCACCTTCGACTTGAATACCGGTGTGTGGTTCCGGCGCGGTCGTCTGCTCATTGTCTCTCCTGTTCGCGGTCATCATCGCCGCTATCAGGCAGAAACTCCACTTATCCCGCTGTCCGGATTTGCCGCTCCCTTGTTCGGCTCAAGCGTTACTCCTGCAGCTATCTATTGGATCTGCTCATTGCCAAAACCCGCTCAAGAAGAGATGCCTTTCAACCCACCCGCCGCTGCTTTCGTTGCCGTTTCGCTGAGGTCTTTTGCTTGCTCGGTCAATGACTTCAATTGCGTTTGAAAGAACTCTGTTTGGATACGTACGACATCTCGTAAATCCTTCGCTTGGGTTAGCTGTTGTGCGAACCCGAAAGCGGTTGCGACATTTTGCTGAGCGTAATCTGCCACTTTTTTGGTTAGCTCTGTGCCCGCCCAGGGTGAGGCAGAAATATTTTTTTGAAAGAAATCGAGATAATTCTCCATTGCTCCGCGAGCTTGTTTCATAGTCTCACCCGCCACTGTGCTCAAATCTGCCGAAGGTTTTTCGTTTTTTGCCATGATTGCCTCCTGGGCATTCTTGTTGAGTGGCTGCCGTTCAGCAGAAGATTGTATCTACTTCAACAGCAAGAGTAGATGAGAAAAAATGACCCCAGACGGAGGGGCACCGCACTAGGGTCATTCTTGGCTCGACGCAGGAGTTGGGGGGGAAAGGAACATCGCGTCCAGCTCTTCGAATTTTAAATAGGATGGATCTGCCACCTTTCAAGTTGCTGTTCGGCGCCGTAACCCCTCCCGCAAATTGGTCAGCAATACTGTCTGATCCAGATCAATGACTTTTTGTGCGTTGCAGTATTATTTAGTTTTCAAGGGTCGAAGAAGTTTAGTGCTTGAGGAGCTTCGGCTTCTTCGATGCCTAAGATGAGCGGGCGTTTTGGGCAGGGTAAGGGCTAAATCCACCCTGTACCTGTAGAACGCCCGCTCTTTCTTTGAATAATCTCATCCACGGATTCCGAAGAATATCATGTCTAAACCAGATTACATTTTCGATCTTGAACAACGCCAGCACGTGCTCGAGGAGGAGATTGCTCAAGCATTGTCGCATTGCTCGTCTGATGATCCGATGCTTGGCGACCTCAAGCGGCGTGTGCTGCATCTCAAAGAAGAGATCGAAAGGTTTTGTAATAAGGCGATTGCGGACCGACGCCTGCACTGATGTGCACCTTTGATAAGCGCCCAAAGGCACCCCCTCCATGCCCACAGAAAACGAACTGATTACAGCAGAGAAAATCCGCAAAAAGAAATTCGTCGCTTTACTCGGGCAATGCCTGGATTGCGGACAGCCTGTTACAGAAGGACAAGAGTTCATTCGCTCAGATGACGGAATTCGGCATGCGCTCTGCGTCTTCGATCCCGCGTTCGCAAAGCGTATGCGAGAACTCGGATCCAAGGCGGGGCAGTAACAGCCAAACCCGCCAGGTCACTCAGGCAATGGGACCACCGTCCGCGCTCGCTCCTTCGCATCATATACGATCACATGAAGGAACGGATACTTCTTCTTGAGCTCTAACCCCGCTTTCGTCGCCTGTGCTGCGGTCTCATATTCCGATTTGAACTTGCCATCAATTTGGAGAACAAAGCCCTCGGTCGGCAGAACATTGGCTGACGGGTTTTTGGGTCTCGTCGTACCGTTGCTCGCAGGCTGCTCCGTAAGTTTTTCTTTCATTGCAAGCGGCGGCTTCTTTACATTCATGCGAGGTTCCATAAGCAGGCGGCTTCAGTTCAATGCAGCTTCTGTTTTGTTTTCAGGTTGATCATCGGCTGGCGATTGCTCATTTGCATCATGCACTTTGACTTGGCTCTGCGGAAACTTCTGCCTAAGTTCCAAGCCTGCTTTCAACGCCCGCGTGAAAGTCCCATATTCCGATTCGAATTTTCCATCGATTTCGAGGATATAGCCCTCTTTCGGCTGATGAGATGACTTTTGCAGGTGCTTATCGGGCATGCAAGCTGCCTCATGTTGAATCGATGCCACGGGAACAGTCGCCCTTTTAGGGTTAATACTTCGTTAATTTTTCAATTCACTGCCAGTAACATCAGCAATGCATCGACTCTCACTACATTTCATCGAAACGTCACCCATTTAGTGAAGCGTTTAAAACTAACCCGTATAAGCGTTTAGTAGCTCACCTCGACGCAATGGCGACGTCCTTCATCGGAGAAATGCAAGTGTTAGCCCCTGGTGGTCTCACACGAAAGCCAAAGGACAAGCGCAGCTCCCCTCGCAGGAAAGTTAGTGCGAGCGCATGGATTCGCCCAAATGGGGCTTTTGCAGTTCGACCGTGCAAAGTGCGCGACATCTCCAATAATGGCGTTCAAATTATAATTAGCCGAGGTGAAACTGTGTCGAATGAATTCATTTTTATGATGTCTAGAGATGGCAGTTCAAGTCGGCGCGCGCGCGTAATATGGCGACGCGGAACCGAAATCGGCGCTGAATTTATCTAAAAAGAGTGAGCTGCGAGAGATTTTGCTCGAGCGACCTTCTGCTAATGATATTGAGCCGCCTTCGGCGAAGTGGTTGAGCACAGACGCCTGCCTGATCTTTGATCGTCCGTATAACGCTTGGGCGGGCGGCAGGCAGACATTGATCTGTGGCTTTGAGTTCGCAAATTTTGCGGAAATGGAGGAGAAGCAATTACATTGCAAATATGCGGCGATCAAATGCCGTATGCGATCAACCATCCATTTCATAGCAGAGTATTTAGCTGTTTTTGTTGCGCTATGTCGAACCAATTTATTTTGGTGTTTAGCTTTGGGGCGCAGCTCCCGCTGTGGCTTCCCCCACGACACGGCCTCGGCTGCTATATGCATCCTCCCAAGAGCGCATCAAAGTGGCCGGGGCCGACTTCCTCTCAATTCATTTGTGAGGAATGTAAGCGTCTGGCGTCAGAATGCTGGTGGCGTCTGCGCCATAATACCGGGAAATTTGTAATTTCACGGCTTATGGTGCGCCATCGACTCGAAATAGTGCCGCCGTTGAAAAACAGAAAAACCGCCCGGCTCTCCCCCAGTTAAAAGTTGCTAGTTCTCTTTAACATCCCGGTAAATGGCACCGCCTATGCTGGGCAACATCCGGGGTGGCCGCGCTTGATGTGACTGACGCTTCACCGGGAGGCAGCCGTGTCTTTGTTTCAAGCATTCGCGCGCTTCAAGCGGACATTCATCGAGCAGCGCCGCTCAATACGGGAATACGTGGATTTCCCAGCCTGGATTGACGTCGGTGACGGCTCGCAACCGCGTTCCTGCACCGTCTTGGACGTTTCCGAGGACGGCGCCCGGATCATGGTGGCATCCCCCGCCGAATTGCCAAAGGAATTTTGGCTCGTCCTTAGTAAAGACAGGACGAGGCGCCGCCATTGCCGGATGGTCTGGCGCTCCGACACACAGGTCGGTGTCCAATATCTTGGAGCCGTTCAGTCCGATTTCTTTCCGCCTACATTGAACTGACCGCAACACCAAAAGCGGCTGGCACCTCATGACGCTAAAACGGGAGCCTCTTGCTAGCCCCTCAAAACAAAAAGACCGCCTCGCGGCGGTCTCCTCTTGTGTACGTTACTTCCTCGCGAAACGGTGCTCCAGCGAGCAGGTCCCTGGGCCGTGCACGTAGATCAGCAGAAGTCCGCCGATGAGAGCGAGGTTCTTGTAAAAGTTCCCTTGATTGGCGGCGCGCGCCGGACCTTCCATGGTCCAGAAATTGTGCACCAATATGCACGTGAGCGCGACGAACACGATCAGCACGACCGATGTCCAGCGCGTTTGATAGCCGACGAGAATCAAAATTCCGCCGAACAAATCAATCGACGCGACCATGTAGGCGATGATCGTCGGAGTGAGAATGGCCGTCCATCCCGCCACATTGATGACCGCAGGATTGGCAATGTAATTGCCGATGTGCGTGAACTGGATATATCCGAAGACGATGAACACTGCCGATATCAACACGCGGCTGATTGCCTGCGCATAATTTGACACGTTAGACCTCCCTTAATCAGGGATTCCCCGGTTGAAATCCCGAATTGGCGTAAATGGTAGGCATTTTCTCAACTGGTTGGAAGCTCAGATGCAAGGTTTGGATTGTGCCGGTATTCCACGTCGTCCGAGCGGCAGTGGAGATCGAAGGGAAAGGCGTCCAAGTCCGAGATGGGTCATTCACGTCATTGCCGTGGCTGACCAAAATCGATATTTGTCCGCTCTTACCCCAAGAGCGACCAAAAATGGTGCGCCGCGACGAATGACGCTTTGTGCCAATAGGCGACATCGAAACTAGCCGCCTTGAGCGGCAAGAATTGCACCGAAACGCTTAGGAACCGTTGGGTTGCAACTTATCCAAAAATGTAGTCTTGGTAGATTACGTACAGCTTACAAGGTGGCCATAGTCTGGCTAAGACAACGAAACAATCAAATGTGGATTTTTGGGTTTGCGCGTGGACAAGCGTCATTCTGTGTTCAATCGCGAAAAATTATATTTTGATAAATCGCCGCATTCTTGGTTTCTTCGGCTTTCTGAACACTCGGCAATTTCATGCGGCTATCCGAGGTAGGCTTGATGCGCTATCGCCCCGACATCGACGGCCTCCGCGGAATCGCAGTCCTTCCAGTCGTTTTCTATCACGCTAACTTCTCGCTATTTGGGGGTGGTTACGTCGGCGTTGATATTTTTTTCGTCATCTCCGGTTTTTTGATTACCTCGCTTATCCTACCGGACATTGAGGCCGGCCGTTTTTCGTTGGTCGCGTTTTACGAACGTCGCATTCGTCGAATTTTCCCGGCACTTTTCTTTGTGATGTTCATCTCCACAATCATAGCCTGGATCATCTTCACGCCCGGAGACTTGCAGCGATTTCGGGGCGAGTGTTATGGGCGCTGCAGCTTTTTATTCAAACTTCGTGTTCCAACGGGAAGCCACCGAATATTTCTCCACGGCGGCCGCGGCGAAACCCCTATTGCATACGTGGTCGCTTTCTATCGAAGAGCAATTTTACCTAATTTTTCCGCTCTACTTGCTCCTGATCACGCGTTTTATTCCGAAACAGCGCCTCACGGTTACTCTCATCGTCGCCGCACTATCTATAATGTTGAACGTAATACGCATTTATAAACATCCGGTTGATGTGTTTTTTCAGCCGCAAACACGCGCTTGGGAACTAGCTTTAGGCGCGCTGCTCGCATTCGGCGTGTTCAAATCGCCATCGAAAACAGCAACAGCAAATGCCGTCTTCATGATTGGGTTAGGCTGCATTGCGTTTGCGGTGTTCGTCTACACGGACCGCACAGTTTATCCTGGCATCAATGCAATCATCCCCACTGCAGGCGCGGCTATGTGCATCTGGGCCGGCGCGGACACGTCTCTGAAACGCCTACTGGCAAATCCGCTGATGATCTTTGTCGGTAAAATTTCATATTCGCTATATCTTTGGCATTTCGTTCTGTTGGCGTTCACCGCATATTTGACGGTACAGGGCCTATCATTTTCTGAGTCAGCGCTTCTAGTCTCGCTCGCCTTTCCGCTCGCCATTGGATCATGGCGCTACATTGAACGACCGTTTCGCGACCGTAAGCATCCAATCCTTGGACGCAGTTCTTTATTTGCCGTATCGGCTACCGCAATTGCTGCCTTTTTTTGTTACGGCGCGTTCACATTCGCGACCGATGGCATCGCTGGTCACGACCACTTGCCACTTTTCACTGCCGCAGAGAACGCCATTGCGCCGCCGATAAAGTCGTGTCTCAGTTTCGAATTTGATGATCCGCGGACTTCACCTTGTCCCATCGGCAATATACATGCAGGCCCACAGTTTGTTCTTTGGGGCGATTCACATGCAGATCGGATGCGATTTTCAATCGCGGATGCGTTATCCGCATCTAATAACGAGATAACGGGCGGCTTGCTGATTGGAGCGCACGCTTGTTTGCCCAGCCTCAAGATAGACATATCGACGAACACTTACTGCCGTGACGTCAACGAGAATTTGTTCGCGTATGTGCGTGACATGCCTTCAATCAGTACCGTGATTCTGGCGGCGCGCTGGGCGTTCTACTCTGAAGGTGTCGATGTTGATGGGCGACACTTGCTAGCCGTGCTTGGTGATGATGCAACGTCTTATCGAATGGTACTCCCGACTAGCAATCGCGCCGAAGTGATCTCCCATAACCGCCCACTTTTCGTGGAGGGGCTGGAACGTTTGGTCAAAGCATTGCGTGAATCAAAAAAGAACGTATGGATCGTCGAATCAGTGCCTGAGCTTTCTTTCGATCCGCTGCGGCTCATTTATCTTAAGAAATTGGGAATACCGATTTCCATTTCTGATATTAGCTTGTGGGATTTTGAACGCCGACAAACCTTTATCAATGCCACGATTCGCAGCCTGGCGGCGCGTTACGGCGTTGGCATCATTCGACCAAGTGACAATATGTGTCGCGATGGCAAGTGCGTCTACGTAGCTGGAGAAAAGTTGCTTTACACCGACAGCAATCATCTCAGTAGGGCGGGTGCGAACCGCATCGCCTCGATCTTCGCGGCTCCGTTCCGTTAGATACAGGCTTATATTTCCATCCTCGCTGCCTGTGACTTTTTCGGTCGGGGCTGTTCAGGTTTTTAAATCATCGTCGATACGACAGTCTGATCAAGGCGTCCCATCGTTTGTCCGCTTCTCTAATCGGCCGGTTTGGGTCAAGCACTTTCAGACTATCCACCACTGCAGTGTCGATGTCGCTCACGGGCTCGTGCTTCTCTTCGGACTCGGCACTAAGGCCCTTCCAGTATGGGATTCGAGGACGAGGTGGAACAATCTAAGTGGCGGCCTTGCCATGAGTTGGTTGGCAGGTCCAAGCGGACAAACGAACTCACCTCATCCATCGTCCCGCGAGGGACATCTTTCCACCGCTGGGTGGAGCTCGGGTTTTCTCCTATTGCATTTGATTTTGCGTGGTTTTCATGCTGCTGCGGCTTCCCGGGTCCAGCGGAACTCGGTGCCGTCAACCCATATGCGGTGCATGATAACGGCCAACCGACGCGCCAGCGCCACGATTGCCTTCTTCATGCCGCGGCGTCTGGCGATCTGTATCGCCCAGGCCTTGAGCCAAGACCATTTGTTCGAACGCATCATGGCTTGAGCTGCTTCGTAGAGCATGACCCGCATCATCTCATCTCCGCAGCGTGATATTCTGCCGCTCCATTCCACCTCGCCCGATTGATACTTGGAGCATGTCAGTCCAAATACCGCTCCGACTGACTTGGACTTCCTGAAGCGGGCCGGCACGTCGATGGTCGCGCGATAGGTTAGCGACACCACGGGGCCAACACCGGGCGTCGTCATCAAGCGCCGGCACACCTCATCGTCCCGCACGATGGCGAGTAAGCGGCGGTGCAGGACGCAGAACTGCTCGCGAAGTATCCGTCGGACAATAAGCAGTGGTTCAACCATAGCGGCCAGATCGGGCAAGTTCTCGACCAGCTCCTTGATACGCGCCTCGAACTTTACCGTCCCGACCATGCCCACCTTGAGGCCGAAGTTGCGCAAAGTACCACGCAGATCATTGTCGATAGCGATGGCCTTCGACTGCAGCAGCTTGCGATGGGTCAACAGCATTCGCAGTTTCTGGCTGCGTAACGTCTTCACATGCACTGGGCGGTAAATCCCCGCCCGCATCATCTGCGCCATGCCGCGCGCGTCGTTGCGGTCGGTCTTGTTGATCTGTGCCTTCAACACCGCCCGCATGTGCCGCGTCTCGACACAGATCACCGGCAAGCCGGCTTCGGCGAGCGCACTGAACAGCCATTGCGATAATGGTCCGGCTTCCAGTCCGATCCGCTTGAAGTGGTAGGCGGGGTTCTTCAGCACCGCCAGCAGAGCTTCCGGCTCGCTCGCCACCTTTACTTCCCGTACGATCCTGCCCGTGTCATCCACAATGCAGATACTCGTCTCCTTGACCGATACGTCTAATCCAGCAAAATGGTCCATGCTGCGCTTCTCCTTCTGATGCTTGAGGCCCGTAACCTCGGTGACCTCGTTTCACCATCAGCCTGAAGCGCAGCACCCAAAATCTTCAGCTATCCACAAGATCGCCGGCCGATTACCCCATCTAAGGGTCAATCGCTGCCGAGGCATTCAGCTTCAGCGCCGACCTTTGTCCGTTGTTGGTCCAGTAGGCGACAAGTTTTGCGGCGCAGCGTTTGTCCGCGAAGTGCCGATTTTGTTGCAGAAGTCGGCGATTGTGATCGCGAGGCGATTGCTTCGATTTGTTGAAAAGGCTCCCGATCAACCGCCTCTTTGAGGGCGGCAGCATCGACCTGGCTGATACTTCTTATCCCCCCGATGGTCACGCAGGACATGCATCGGCCTCTGGTGGTGGCCTGGCTATAAACTTTGCAAGCCGACGTAAGTTCTGGGCGATGGCCGCGAGCGTAAACTCGAACTGAGCGCCGCAGGGGCCGCGTAATCGCAGACGCCCGAGCCGCAGAATGCGCTTGAGGTGGGCGAACAGCATCTCAATGCGTTTTCGATCACGACAAGATTGCGCAAAGGCACTTGTACGGGCGATCGCACGAGCAACGTCACGAGCCTCCTCGTAGATGCTGCGGAGAAGCTTGCGTGATATATCCTTCGGACAGCATTGCATCTTCAATGGGCAGATATCGCAATCGAGTTTGCTGGCGTTGTACGGGCGCAAGTCATCTTCTCTGATCCTGCCAGTCGTGGTGAGAAGCTTGCCCGCTGGGCAGGTGTAAACGTCGCGCACCTTGTCATAGGTGAAATCCTCGCGCGAGAAGATGCCACCTTCGCGTTTAGCCATGTCGATGACCGGAATGTGCGGCGCTATCTTCTTGTCATTGACGAGCCAATCAAGGGTCGGCGCCGAGCCATAGGCCGTATCGGCCGCAAGCAGTTCGGGCTTGATATTAAAGCGCTCTTCCGTTCGCTCGATCATCGTCTTCGCGGCACCGACCTCCGCTTGGCGAATGGCACGAGAAGCTTCGACATCCATGATGACGCCGCACTTCAAGTCGATCAGATAGTTGTCGGCATAGGCGAAGAAGGCCGGTCCCCGCATTGCGCCCGTCCATTGCGCGGCTGGATCAGATGGCGAGATGAACTTCGGCCTAACCTCGCTTGCTGCACCGAAGGCCGCGTCATCGAGGGTTGCCAGATACTCCTTCACGGCGCGGCTCGCCGTCTCGGGATCGCGCGTCTTTTGCCATTCTGAGCCTGGGATCGAGCGCTGCTTGTTGGCGTCAGCCTGGATCAGGCTGGCATCCACGGCAAATCCCTGTCCGCCAACGAGATCGGCCGCAATACACGCCCCGACGACACGCTCAAATACCCGGCGAAAGATGTCGCTCTCGCTAAAGCGCTCATTGCGTGCCCGCGAGAACGCTGAATGATCAGGAATCTTGTGCTCTATGCCGAGCTTGCAAAACCAGCGATAGGCGAGGTTCACCTGCAACTCGCGACACAGCAGCCGCTCGGAACGCAGGCCAAAGACATAACCGATGATCAGCATTCGGATCATCAGTACCGGATCAACCGAAGGCCGGCCGAGGGTTGGATAGTGCGGCGCAAGCTCTGCGTAGACCCAAGATAGATCGAGAACGGCGTCGATCTTGCGTGCCAGATGATCATCAGGAACCGCCTCATCGAGACGGAACTCGTAGAACAGAGGTCCCTGATCGTTGTTCTGACGTCCCATCATCGCCCGTCTCCGACGAAAAATGTCGTCAGAAGACGGAATCACTGTTCGCTAAAGCCTTCAAATCACTTCTGCAACAAAATCTGCCATTAGCGACCGGGGCACCGCAGCAAACTGCGGCTCTATTCGATCACCTCGTCGGCCGCTACTTGCAGGGTCACCGGCAATGTAGGACCAAGAGCTTTCGCCGTTTTCTAGTATCTGGATTTCATGAATTCGATTCCAGGTTGCAGCACGCGCCGCCAAGCAGTCTCGGTTTCCGGGTCAAACATCAGGTCAAATTCCTTGACGGCCTGCACCAGCCGGTCAAGCCATAGATCATAAAGTTCCGGCTTTATATCCAGCTCCGCTCTGCTGTGGAGCTTGGCGAGCCGCTCCAAATGAACGATTCGTTCGGATTCACCGCCCGCTAACATCATTATGTATAACGATGTCTTGAGCATTCTTGTTTGTTTTCTCAAGTCCGTGTGTTCAAATTTCTTTGCCACCGTGTCGGAAGACGCGAGGAAGCTGGTATAAAAACGGCGCAGGAAATCGGGCTTACGAGAGCACCGTTCAATGCTGTCATTGAACAGCTCAATGTCCCTCTCATGCATCTGGCACCCCCGATCACGTCATGGTCCAAAAATGCTCAGGCCGCCTTGGGCACAAGCAATGCTGCAATCTTGGCAAGCAGGCGCGATATTTCGATTGGTTTGGTGTCGTAATCTTCGCAGCCCGCTTCCATCGCCTTTTCGCGATCGCTGGCCATCGCGTGCGCCGTCAGCGCAAACCGGCAACGGCGATCCCGGGCGCTGGTCCCGCAGGTCAGGGTTAACGCATCTTTAAGGCGGCGCATTGGATGGTCACTAGGAAAGCAATTGCCACGGGGACATGACGCGCCACGGGGATTTTAGGCGGCATGGGCGGATTCGGGGGCACCGGCCAATTGAGCAATTCTTTGCGCCTACTTGGGCTGGCCGCAGTCTGCCTGGCACTCGCCAATTGCGCTAATGGCAACATATTTAGCCGGGTCGATCCCACTTCAATGGCCATTGCGACTACCGCCGATGCAGAGCACGCACAGCACCAAATCGACAATGCGGATCGAGCCGCAATCCAGTATGTGCCCGATATTTCCAACGGTCACCCCATCGTCGTCGGCGCGAGGCCCGGCGAGTGTCCGCGTTCTTTCTGCGGATGTGAAGCGTCACTCTACTTATTTGGTCATGTTCGCCCCGATCTCAATTTGGCTTCTAACTGGATGAGAAAATTTCCACGCACCTCGCCAGCCCCTGGTATGGCAGCAGTGCGCAACCATCATGTGTTTGTGCTGATGAGCCATGTCGGCGGCAACGATTGGCTGGTGCACGATGGTAATTCTGGCCAAGGTTTAATCCGTGAGCATGTGCAGTCGATTAGCGGATACACCGTCGTCAACCCGCGAGGCACCGACGTAACCGCAGAGCTCATAGCGCAGGCCGAATGATGGGACTGGAACGTCATTGGTAGATTGGGTCCAAGGCCATCTTTGAACGCTACGGCTTCAGCTATCTGATCAAACCGACATCATAAAGGCCGATGTCCGCTCATGATGCAGTGGATTGTGGACGCCGTTAAGGCCACCTTCGGAGAGGTCGCCCCGTGGCGGTCATTTTTATTCGGGAGCGGGCAAGCCAGACCCGCGTCGCTTTCACCACATTCCACCGCCTGCCCTTGCACTGCCGCAACGCGTTGGTGCGCCTCGTGCACACAACCGGAGCCCGAGCACTAAACCTTTGGCTTCAATTCCACGAAATAGGCTCCGCAGGCGGTTTCAATCTTGTCCTCGCGCTCGCACTTGGCGATGTGTGTAAGCAATGCTGGCAACGTGAAATTCTTGCCGTATCTCACCATCAGTGCGGCCTTGCGGTACTGAGCTTTTCGCGGGCAGAGGGTGCACGCAAGTCGAACCACGTCGCCTGGGTAATCCTTGAGTTGGAATACGCCGGATCTGGGCATAGCCTGAGCGCAACGCCGCCCCAACCAAGCGGTTCCATTTCTGTCGTACCCCATGTCCCGCGTGGGGTCGCGCGGCACCGGCGCTCACCGGCAGCGGCGATTCCGGGGAACTTATTTCGTCGTTCCGCCGTCACATTCTTTGTTAACCATCGCGGACTACCAAAGCCCAAAGCACAATCTTCCGGAACACGCTTTAGCAGCTTGTCATTTTCGGATCAGCGAGCCCATCTGATGAAACTTCTCTTGCTCTTGCTCGTCGTCGGCTCGGTCCTATTGATGTCCTATTTCAGTGAACCCGTACGCCGGGAACAGGGTGACGAAGTCACTTCGCCAAGCTGACTGGCCGGCGCAGCCGCCTTCATGATCAGCCAATTCTTCGGCGGACGCCCAAGCCACGACTTGATTCGCCAGCGATGATTTCTGGCCGCCGATACCAATCCTAATAGGCGAAAGGATTGGCTAGACCCAATTCGCTGCGGATCAAGTGATTGTTAGCCGCACGTCCGTTTTGGCAGTCGTTTATGTTGCAAAACTCGTGATGAACCTGCGCCGCTGCATGTCCGCCCCCCACGCTCAAGAGATAGCATTGTATCGGTTTAAACGAGTGCTTTTCTAGGCGTTGAAACCGGCACCAAAACCATTGCGGCAGTGCACAGCCAATGTCGCTTATGGGTCATGTATGGACGGCGCCCGCGGTGCAAGAGGGAATCTGACTTTTCTGCGAAGCGTTCGGGTGCGGTCATGTATTCGGCCTGTTGTCGCTTGGAGGATTACCTCTGTCGCGATGCAGCCGCTATGGCCGCTGGCCCTGATGTAATCCGCTGATCGGGTCCCAAACAAACGCACGCGCTCAAGTATCGCGTGACCCATCACGGGTTCTCCCAATCGACGGTCTCGACCGTTTCGCATCAATGCCGTCATCACCCCTGCAGTTCGTGTACGCGCTGAGACGCAACCTCATCCTGCCATCGCCAGACCCCTTACGCCGCTGCCGCAAGCGCAGGCGCTCGATAGGTGCCGCCCTTGGCCAGCAACGCCCAGGCCATGCGCGCCATCTTGTTGGCAAGCGCCACCGCCACGACCTTGAACGGTTTGCGAGCGAGAAGTTGTGTGAGCCAGGGATACTTCTCCGGCTGCTGGCGCGCATACCGCAACACCGCGCAGGCTCCGACCACCAGAATGCGTCGCAAATAGCGATCGCCTCGTTTCGAGATCGGCCCGAGCTTCCGTTTGCCGCCGGTCGAGTCTTCTCGCGGCACGATCCCGATCCAGGCCGCGAAGTCACGACCCGATCGAAAAACCTTCGGATCTGGGACGGTCGCTGCGATCGCGGTGGCCCCGATAACACCAATTCCGGGGATGCTCTCCAGCCGCTTGCTCGCCTCGCTCGCGCGATGCTGCGCCATGATCCGTTTCTCGATCGATCCGATCAGGGTCTGCATCGCCTGAAGCTCCGCCGCCAGCACGACAAGGCTGGTGTGAGCATCGACAGGCAAGCGCGCATCTTCTTCGCCCGCAATGATCCTTAGCAACTCCTTGATCCCTTCACGTCCTTGCGCAGCCACAATACCGAGCTCGGCTAAATGCGCCCGCAAGGCATTGATCAGCTGGGTTCGCTGCCGCATTAAAAGATCGCGCGCGCGATGCAACATCAACCGGCCCTGTTGCTCGGCCGTTTTAATTTGCACAAAACGCATGGTCGGCCGCCGCACCGCCTCGCAGATCGCCTCGGCGTCGGCCGCATCGTTCTTGTTGCGCTTGACGTAAGCCTTCACGTCCTTCGCCGGCATCAGCCGCACCAGGTGGCCAAGCTTCGTCAGTTCACGCGCCCAATAATGGGCCGTCGCGCAGGCCTCCATTCCGACAAGGCATGGCGGCATTGCTCTAAAGAACGCCAGTACCTGGCTGCGTCGGAGTTGCTTTCGAACGACGACCTTCTCGCTCGCGTCGATGCCGTGTACCTGGAACACGTTCTTGGCGATATCCAAACCGATCGTGGTAATTTGCATGTGGACGGCTCCCCTCAATGTGGTTCGTTTCGACGCAACCACTCTATGGCACTTCGATGCCGGGAGCGGGCGCCGTCCACCACATCAATCGCGGCCTATCAATTCAGCGTCCGGGCCGACCAATGTCCATTGTTAGTCCAATAGCCCACAAATTTCGCGGCGCAGCGAAATGACGCGAAGTGCCACCAGCAGACATTCGGGAAATGACCCTAAGAAACAGAAGGACCGCCCCGTGGCGGCTTTTCGGATTTCTGGATTTCGTCAGCCGTTCAGGCTGCAAGAGTTTTGTACAATCCTTCGTCTCAATGCGCGGCCCTGTTTAGATAATTGCCGGAGCAGCGAACAGCTGCCCCGGATCCCAATACAGTACATGTGATTGAATGCTCAGCGCCAGCAATTGCCATGGTCGAAGATGTTGGGCAAGCAATTGCGATAGTGATGGCGATAGTGTCGATGTCTCACAGGCTTCGGACCGCTGACCACGCCCTCGTCTACCGCGCCCTGACCGGTGGTGCTTCGTTTATTTTCGTCGGCCGACTTGCCGGACGGCGATGCTGCGCCGGCACCGCTTCCGGCTGCGCTGTTCTTGTTCTTCCCGGCCGCGCTGCCATTGGCGTCGGATGAACCCTTGACCGCGGCGCCCGCAGGAGTGTTATCCATTGTCTGACTTTTAAGTTGCATCAGTTGCATCTTGTCGGCTTCTGGAGCCGTCTGTGCCGCTTGCCCGGTCGATTCGGGAGCTTTGAGTTGGCCAGATTTCAAGGCCGGTGCGACCTTCTCCGCCGGGGCATTCTGCTGTGCCGCTGGTGCGGGTGTCGGCGTCTCATTTGTCTTCATGGTTTGTGCCGACACAGCGCCGACACCAAGCAGCAATATTGCCGCCGTGGTGGATATTAATCGTAGATTTCTCATGGATGTCTCCTCTGGACAATCCGCATTTGCTAAATTTTATCGATGTATCGGAAGACAACATCGGCTAACCGCACTTGGTTCAATAAACGCGGTTGCCCACTCAAGGACGGCAAACAATTGCTTCACCAGTAGCCGCGGCGGCGACCAAAGAATCCTCCACCGCCGAAGAGCAGAACGAGCACAAGGATAATAAGGAGCATATCCATAGCAAACCTCCGTCAGAAGAGTGCGGCGTAGCGGAGATGCAATACCGGCAACGTCCGCGTTGACTTCGCGTCGTTTCAGACCCTAGTCGATTGGCTGAATACTTAACAAACACGCGCAGGGCTAAAATGTTCCAAATTAAGATGTCCACTTCGGGTCAATCGCTGCCGAGCCGTTCAGCCCTAGCGCCGATCTATGTCCGTTGTTGGTCCAATAGGCGACAAACGCGGATGCGATTGGTTTGTCCGCTTTGTGCCAAAAGCGACAGCGCGGACCGTTTCACTCTTCCGCTGTCACCTTCTGCGCCCGCTAATCCTGAACGTAATCGGGATTTCGCACAACAGGTGCTTGATTGGTACGTACCGCAGTCTGGACGTGCTCATTGACATTGAGCTGGAAAACGTCTGGCCGCGCGTAATGCCCGACCACATCGAAGTCGAATTTGCCGCGGGCGATCTCTCCGGGATCGATTTCCGCTGTCAGAATGGCGTCCTCATCGAAGCACTGCTCGGCCAACATTTGGCCCAACGGACCGATGATGCAGCTGCCGCCGCGCATGAGGATCATCTCTGGTTCCGGATTGCCGTCGATGGGATAATTGGCGGGGTAATCTCGACGGCGCGCAAACTGACAGGCGGAAAACACGAAACAGCGCCCCTCAAGTGCAATATGTCTCATGGTTGGCAGCCATGTTTCCCGGTCGTCGGCTGTCGGCGCGCAATAGAGTGTTACGCCCTTAGCGTACATGGCCATGCGCAACATCGGCATGTAGTTTTCCCAACAAATGACAGCCCCCAAGGTGCCGAGCGGAGTGTCATATGCGGGCAGCGTCGAGCCGTCGCCGAACCCCCACACCAAGCGCTCGGCCGCGGTCGGCATCAGCTTGCGGTGCTTACCAAGCAGATTGCCGTCCGGGCCAAAGAACAACACCGTACAATAAAGCGTTCCGTGATCGCGCTCGATTATCCCCGTGACTAGGTGGAGCGCATGTCCACCCGCAGTCTCCCCTAACCGGAGCGTGTGTTCGCCCGGAACATCAATGGCACCCTCGTAGTAGGTTTTGAAGGAGTCACGTCCAGGAGCCGTTCGTGAGCCGATACGTGCACCGAAATCCAGCCCCTTCGGATACCCTCCCACGAACGCTTCGGCGAAAACGACCAGCTGGGCTCCCTTGGAGGCCGCGTTACCAGTAAAGTCACCAAGTTTCTCAATCGTGCGCTTTGGATCAAATGCTACGGAGGCGGTTTGTACGACGGCTGCGGTGAATGTCTTCATCAGCGGGATGCCCGATTTAGATCACTTGCGGCTTTAGCCACTTCGTTTCCTTCATGACTGCTCCGAGTGCTTCCAGCCGTCGCTCGACGCGCGCCTCGTCCATGAAGACCGCTCTCCGCACCCGCGTTTTCGAACTGAGTGTATGGCTGGGGACGGGATGTGTCTATCGAGCAACATTGTCGCTTATGGGTCAATCGCGACCGAGCAATCCCGCGCCCGTGCCGACCAATGTCCACTCTTAGTCCGTTAGCGACCATTCGAGGCGTGGGTCTGAAGTGTCGCGAATATGCCATTGCACTAACCCGCTCCGCGGGAGAGCAAGTGGGCCGCTTCACTTTATGTTATGTGATCCGTGAGTTTGCACCTGATAGGTGATCTTTAAGATCAGCGAGTAGCTTGTCAGGATCGTGCAGGATTCGACATCCACCTGAGACCACACGCTTGGTTCCAGCATCGAGCGGAGACCAGTTGGCCCACGATAATGGGGCGAAGCCAAACTCCACTTCCAGTCCGTCATCGAGAGAGACATGGCGCGACCAAAGGGCACCGTATTGAACGTCTCGGTGAGTTGATGGACATACACCAGTTAGTTTCCAGTTGATGGCGTCAAGCCAGCAGAGGTCATCACGAAAAGCCTGCGGATCCGCGCACAGCACAACGAGATCAATATCTGAGTCGGGCCTCGGCGAAGTACCAGCCCGAGAACCGACTAGCGCAACGGCACGAATCTTGTGCTGTGCCTCCGCCCACGCAAGCACGGCCTTAAGAACAGTTTCGGTTCGATCGGTATAGTCCGTCATGATCCTTCACGACATCGCACGCTTGGTTTGAGACATCGCACCCTTTTCCAATGGGCGGAGCCATTTCCTGATTTGTTTATAAACTTCCGGCCAATTCAGCAGTTCCATGTGGTTGACGGAGCGAGCGATCCGCTGGCGGGATTTCGACAGCGCGAGATCACGGCTAGGTTCCTTGTGCTGTCCGAGCGCGCTGCCGACCGGCACGAGCCCGTCGCCGATGATCGCGCCTCCAACCCGCGGGCCGGCGATCCCCGCAATCGCGTGACACCGCACGTCTGGTGGCAAAGGCACGACCTGACGCGTGTCGCCAACATGATTGAACCGATCGTGGCCCTCCCAATCCTCGTCGACAACGTTGCCGTAGCGAAGATCGGTAATGCCGGCACTGCGAATGCTACCGAGACGCGTGAAAGGCGTCGTGTAGGGGCTCTTACCGATTAGGAGGTGCACCCATTGGCCGCCGCGCTCCAACGGGACGCCATGGTGCGGTGTCCCGAGAAAGATGAGGTTGCGCAGGTGCGGCCGCCAGGTCTGGGCCGCCTCCCTTCCGTAGTGGCATGCACTACGCGCCACCAGCCCACCCATACTATGGCCGATGATGGTCAGCTCCTCGATCGGCACCGGCCATTGCTTGACGAGGACGTCGAGCACCTCGGCGAAGGCGCGGCCGTTAGTCGAGATGTGCAGTCCGGTGTTGTAGTGGAGATAGAGCGGCGTATAGCCAAGGTCACGAGCCAAGGCAGTGCCGTGATCGTGCCCCTTCCGGTTCCACCGCCAGTCGTTGAGGCACAGGCCGTGCACCAGGATCACCACCCGGCCGCTGGGCCGGGACATCTCGGCCACGAGCGCCCGTCGTTTGAGCTGCAGCGGCATCCCGTTCATCCGCAGCCGCATCGGAATCGCCAGCGGACTGCCAGTCGCGACGAGGTAATCGCCCACGACGCCGTTCAGCGCCGATAGCACGGCATCGCGCGAACGCGAAGGTTCCGCATCGCCGGGCATCGGGCCGAGCTGCGCCAGAAGCGCATCTACCCCACCGCCGGCCAATCGGATCACGTTCTTGACGCCTTGGTAGATCAGCCCAGTCAGGCCGGCCGTCGGTCCATCCTGCGGCGTGCCGATAATGCCGGGCGCGCGCGAAACGCTGCGATGCACCGATTCAACAAGGTCAGTCAGGGCCACTCCGGCGTCGAAGGCGAGTTTGGTCCATCCACGCGAGACTGTGGCTTGGTGGGTCACTTGGCGCTCCTTCTCTAATCGGCCGTTCGGGGTCATGTGCTTTCAGACTAAGCGGACAAACCATCGCGGGCCAAAATCCACCGTGGTTCGCTCTTACTCCAATAGATGGGGTAATCGGCCGGCGTTGTTGTGGATAGCTGAAGATTTTGGGTGCTGCGCTTCAGGCTGATGGTGAAACGAGGTCCGTTGTTACGGCCTCAAGCATCAGAAGGAGAAGCGCAGCATGGACCATTTTGCTGGACTGGACGTTTCAGTCAAGGAGACGAGCGTCTGCATTGTGGATGACACGGGCAGGATCGTGCGGGAAGTGAAGGTGGCGAGCGAACCTGACGCTCTGCTGGCGGTGCTGAAGAACCCCGCCTATCACCCTGCGTGGCTTTGCGCTGGGTAGGAAGTCATAGCTCTTCGCGGGCTCCGAACGCGGCGCCGACCGAGCCGCCATCATGGCGACGATGATCATGACGGCGAAGCTCAACGATGTTGATCCGCAGGCTTGGCTCGCTAATATGCTCGGACGCATTGCCGACCACCCCGCCAACAGGCTCGACCAGCTGTTGCCGCGGAATTGGAGCACCGATGCCCGGTCTGTCGCGCCACCTCAAGCAGCTTGAAAAGGAACTGCTCGCCCTTGGCGAGGAGACGATGCTGATTGAGGAGCTTGATGGCTTCATCGCCGGTCTGCTGGTCTGTCCCGAGCTGATCAAGCCCGGTGAATGGCTTCCGACTGTCTGGGGTCACGATGGGGACGATTCGCAGCCCGCCTTCGACAATCTCGAACATGTCAACCGGGTCCTTGGGCTCCTTATGGAGCATTACAATGATGTCGCACGTACGCTGATGGAGCGTCCTGGCCGCTACAGTCCGCTATTCGCTGTCGACAAACGCAACGGCGATATCCTCTGGGAACTTTGGATCGAAGGCTTCGAAAAGGCTGTCAACTTACGCCCGGCAAGTTGGCAAAAGCTCCTCAACACCGATGTCGACACGGCGACTGCGATGCGCGGAATGCGGACGCTCATCGATATCGCCTGCGGCGACCCGAACATGCCAAGTCAGGACCGCGACACCCTGATTGCGACGGCCCCTGACGACATCGCGCGCTGGACCGTGGCACTCAATGATTGGCGGCTTGCCAATTATCGACCGATGCAGGGCGCCGACCCGATCCTCCGCCCAACCTTCACGTCAGCGAACAAAGTTGGCCGCAATGATCCCTGTCCCTGCGGTTCAGGTAAGAAATACAAGAAATGCTGCGGGCTTCACTGAGCGCACTCACCGCGGTCCTCACCGGAGGCTTACGACTCATGCACTGCAACAAAAAGAGAGACCGCCTCGTGAAGGCTGTGTGAAAAGTCCGCAAGCGCGTCGAGGATGAGAATGGTATTTCTCACGCCGATCAAAATCGCCCGCTCATGAGAATTTTACACTCGTCAAACGCGCTCTGATCAAAACCGATTCTATAGGTTTTGCGCGGCACCGAGTTTTCACACAGCCTGCTCGTGGCGGCCTCTCCGAAATCCGATGTAACGTTCCGATCGGGCTGCGAGAGCAGCAGCTATCCATTTTCTGAGCTTGGCAAGCTATTATCGCGTCTCGCGTTAGTCTTCTTTTGCGGTAGCGGCACGATCATAGAGACCACTTCACGATAACGAATGTATTCATCGCCATGGAATGAAATCAGATCGTGTTCTTCGAGAGGAATCGCAATGAAGATGTAGGCGGTTGTGGCAATGGCAAACAGCAAATGACCCGCCGTCATGACTGGCGCGGCCCAAAACGCCAGCAAAAAGCCAAAATAGATCGGATGACGGACAAACTTATAGAACAGAGGCGTTTGGAAGGTCGGATAATCAACGTTTTTGGCCTGCCAGTTCGCATACACCTGCTGCAATCCAAAAAGATTGAAGTGATTGATTAAGAACGTACTGATCAGCACAGTCACCCAACCGAGCCAGAACAGTGCGGTTAGAACTCCAGCACCAGTCGGACTTGTCACTGACCAGATAACGGTTGGTAGCGGTCGCCATTGCCAGAACAACAAGATCAATACGAGGCTGGCCAATAGCACATATGTACTGCGCTCGATGGATTTCGGCACAAATTTCGTCCACCATCGTTTGAAGACAGGGCGCGCCATAACGCTGTGCTGAATGGCAAATAAGCCGAGCAGTATAACGTTTACGACCAGCGCTTGCGTCATCGGCGCTGCAACGCCAGTATCAATCGATTTCGGCACAAGGATGTTGCCAACAAAACCGATCGAGTACATGAACGTCAGCAAAAATAGGATGTAAAACAGTCCGCCGTAAATCATGGCTGCCATGATTTTCCCCCTGTTGAAATCACAGAACGCTCTGCGGGTATTTATTTTATTGATCCCGCTTGGCGCGCTTCCAATTTACCAAATCTAATTAGCCGGATGGGACAGCAGCATTGACCTAACCAAGATGGAGCCTTCAGCTTTTACCGGCGCTGCACAGGGCCTTCCGGTTATTGAGCATCGAGATGACTCTATAACTCTTCGGTCTGATCATTGTGCTTGGGCACATACCAGTTCGCCGCCAGCACTTCCCTGTGGCTGGTAGTGATTAGCGCTATTCGGCGATGACGAGATTACTGAGGTTAGTCCCGATCTGGTTAAACGTCGTAACGATCTGGCTGGACGATGTCAGATAAAAGAACTTGGTCGAATCGCTGGCGCATTGCTGAAGCAGCGTAGATACGGGTGTGCCGTCAGTGCTGACCTGGACGGTATAAAGGGTGATGCCGGCCGCCTTGATGTTGGCGCACGTCAGCGTCTGGCGCGCGTCGACTTGGGTCGATGTATTATATCCATCGCCATACCAACGGTCTTGTGTGTTCAAGCCATCGGTCAGTATGATGATAACCTGTTTATACGTGTAGCCCGATTGCATCGCCGGTGCCGTGAACGGGCCGCCGCCGATCAAAGACATCCAGCCCAACTGCAAGCCGATGGCCTGGTTGGTACTGCCGGACGGGTACATGTTGGCAACCTCGGTAGTCATAGCGGACCAATTATAACTCAGTCCCACTGCGGCTTGCGGGCAGTAACCGTATTGCTCGGCTGCATACAGGGATGCGTCCTTGGTAACGTCCGGCGAAATGACGTTGGTATCGTAGTTGTTCGTCGTGTCTGGCGTGGTTGAAAAGCCGCGATCCATGACGCAACCGTTCCAGGTACTGTGGTTATTGGGCGTCCATGTGGCTGCGCTCCAGACGCCAGCCGTCCACGTCCCGCCGGCTGTCCATGTGCCGGCTGTCCATGTGCCGGCCGTCCATACGCCGACTGTCCACGTTCCGTTATGCTGCGTGCACGTACTACTCGTTGTGTACTGGGATTTTGAACATTTGCCTGCACTCGTGCAGCTGCTCTGGGTCGTGTGGCCCGATATCGAGCAGGTGCCTGCGGCCGTACAGCTGCTTTGACTGGTGTGGCCCGATATCGAGCAAGTGCCGGCGGCCGTGCAGGTGCTCTGGGTCGTGTAGCCTGATATCGAGCAGGTTCCCGTCGTACAGCTGCTTTGCGTCGTTCGGCCTGATATCGAGCAGGTGCCGGCGGCCGTGCAGCTGCTTTGCGTATTATAACCAGAAATAGAGCAGGTCGACTGCGAGACGCAACTGCTGCGGGGCGAGTAGCCACTGACGCTGCAGGTTCCGTTGTTGGCATCCCAGGAATTGTTGTCGGAGAGCGTCGGGTCCTGCGCCGCTGTGCCCCAATAAATGTAATCCGAATTCCAGTTGGAGGGGTCGATATTGACGTCTTTCACGAACGGAATGATCGAAACATAGACATCGCCGTTGTTCGTCGCAGCATCTTTTAGTTGCGTTAGCAGATTGTTAGTCGCAGTCTGCAGCGCGGAAATTTTTCCGCTTTGGGCCATCGATCCAGTATTGTCGAGCACTAGCGCTACGCGCAGGCGCGACGAGCCCCATTTGGAAGTGCTCGACGTAGTCACCGTGACGGTATTGTATCCAAACAGGGCAAGAAGCGTCATCGGCACATCGGCAGAAGCATTCGTAACCACAGAAGTTCCGCCACTAGTGGTATAGGTTGCTGTGACGTGAAGATTTATTGCTCCATATTTGGTTTCCGCAGGGGCGAACAGCGCCGTGAACCAAGTCTGGGCGTTTGTTTGTAGCTGGCTACTGGTGTCTGTGGACGCTTGCTTCGAGAGCATAAGCGCTGTGGAATCGGCCGCAGCTTGCATCGCGACCTTAACTGCATTAGCGCGACTATAATCGACGGCGCAGCCAACGAAGGTGATGATAGGAATAACGGCCAGCCCGAAAATGATGGCAACATTCCCCTCGCGAGCCGATGCGAACCTGCGTATTGCGCTCGGAATCAGTGCAGCGAACCTATTGATCAGCATGGCGATGAACCCGAAAATGCAATTCATTTTGCAAATAGTAATACGACCTCATTCGTGGAAATTTGGTATAGCTACTTACGGCTGGATGATTAAAAATCGCTAACCATATTATTGGGCGTGATACTTACGGGTCATAACGTCGTTTACTGAATTTTTATATCGACTGCTTCGGGTCAAAAGCGGACAAGCCATCGCGGGGGCCAAAATCCAACTTTGGTGGCTTTGGTCCAAAAGCTGACATCGGGGGCGCGTCCCCGAAGCCACTGAGCGCAGCGGGGCGGCGCTCAGTACCAGTAAACGCCGCCCCGCCCGTCAGCTTAAGGCACCGACAACGCCGCCGTAGAACGGCACGCGCATAGTCCGCGCGAGGCTACGCGGCAGCCCAAGTGCAAGCGATGGCGGATTTCAAGGCAGCGTGGGTGCGCTCCTTAAGCCCGAGACCTACCAGCGGCGGCTTAACGTCTCTTGCCCTTCGTGCCGTATTTGGCCGCGTGGGCGACAGCGCTTTCGGCCTGACAGAAAAATGTCCACGAGCGATACATGGTACCGTCCAAGTGTGCGTATTTGTTGTCACAGCGCCTCTGTTCGCGGTTGTAAGCGCGACGTTGGACCTCGCTGAGCTTCGGCAAGAACAGCGGCTCGCACTGCTCGCGTACCGCTCGACTAAGCCCGTTGTCGCCCGTTGCGCCGTAGGCGCAGGCTTGCATGATTTCATAGGCCCGTTTGCAAGTGGGTGCCTTGCGAATGGCATCTTCTTTGAGCTTCCAGATTGGGTCTGCGGCGCTGTGGTCTATTGGGCAATCCTCATCTGCTCGACCAGGGCCGACGATCAGGAGAACGGCAGCAACGGCCAAAAATGTGCGAACAAGCATTCGAAATGCCCTTACATGCCGGAGCCGCCCACAGCATCAATGGCGGACAAACGCAGGAGGCAGTTGCGATTGTCCGCTTCTCTAATCGGCCGGTTTGGGTCAAGCACTTTCAGACTATCCACGACTGCAGTGTCGATGTCGCTCACGGGCTCGTGCTTCTCTTCGGAACTCGGCACTAAGGCCCTTCCAGTCATGGGATTCGAGGACGAGGTGGAACAATCTAAGTGGGCGGCCTTGCCATGAGTTGGTTGGCGGGTCCAAGCGGACAAACGAACTCACCTCATCCATCGTCCCGCGAGGGACATCTTTCCACCGCTGGGTGGAGCTCGGGTTTTCTCCTATTGCATTTGATTTTGCGTGGTTTTCATGCTGCTGCGGCTTCCCGGGTCCAGCGGAACTCGGTGCCGTCAACCCATATGCGGTGCATGATAACGGCCAACCGACGCGCCAGCGCCACGATTGCCTTCTTCATGCCGCGGCGTCTGGCGATCTGTATCGCCCAGGCCTTGAGCCAAGACCATTTGTTCGAACGCATCATGGCTTGAGCTGCTTCGTAGAGCATGACCCGCATCATCTCATCTCCGCAGCGTGATATTCTGCCGCTCCATTCCACCTCGCCCGATTGATACTTGGAGCATGTCAGTCCAAATACCGCTCCGACTGACTTGGACTTCCTGAAGCGGGCCGGCACGTCGATGGTCGCGCGATAGGTTAGCGACACCACGGGGCCAACACCGGGCGTCGTCATCAAGCGCCGGCACACCTCATCGTCCCGCACGATGGCGAGTAAGCGGCGGTGCAGGACGCAGAACTGCTCGCGAAGTATCCGTCGGACAATAAGCAGTGGTTCAACCATAGCGGCCAGATCGGGCAAGTTCTCGACCAGCTCCTTGATACGCGCCTCGAACTTTACCGTCCCGACCATGCCCACCTTGAGGCCGAAGTTGCGCAAAGTACCACGCAGATCATTGTCGATAGCGATGGCCTTCGACTGCAGCAGCTTGCGATGGGTCAACAGCATTCGCAGTTTCTGGCTGCGTAACGTCTTCACATGCACTGGGCGGTAAATCCCCGCCCGCATCATCTGCGCCATGCCGCGCGCGTCGTTGCGGTCGGTCTTGTTGATCTGTGCCTTCAACACCGCCCGCATGTGCCGCGTCTCGACACAGATCACCGGCAAGCCGGCTTCGGCGAGCGCACTGAACAGCCATTGCGACAACGGGCCGGCTTCCAGTCCGATCCGATTGAAGTGGTAGGCGGGGTTCTTCAACACCGCCAGCAACGCTTCCGGCTCGCTCGCCACCTTTACTTCCCGTACGATCCTGCCCGTGTCATCCACAATGCAGATGCTCGTCTCCTTGACCGATACGTCTAATCCAGCAAAATGGTCCATGCTGCGCTTCTCCTTCTGATGCTTGAGGCCCGTAACCTCGGTGACCTCGTTTCACCATCAGCCTGAAGCGCAGCACCCAAATTCTTCAGCTATCCACAAGATCGCCGGCCGATTACCCCATCTAAGTGCCACAAGCAGATATTGCACGCTCAGTTTTAAGCGATATGCGGCAAAAGATTTATCGGCTTTCGGTGTCACGTATAACGCGACGTTCGATTTCTTTTGGGTCCAAGATGCCCTGAGAGGCCAGACTGATTACTTTCTTTGCTACGACTTCAATCAACGGGTCGTTGGGATTTTCCAGATTCAAAATCACTCGTATCCGCTCGAATGCGGTTGTCATGTCCTTTATCGTTTTGGGGTCGAACGTAGCGCCTGGAATATACTTTCTAATCGGCATAGTACCCCTCTCCAATGAGGAATCTACGCCTAATCGGAACTTTAAGACAGCGCAGCATTTAATCCTATTTCAAGCTGACGTAATTTCGAGCCAGGTGCTTAGGTCCAAAAGCGGACATTGATTACGCGACGCTGAATGTCCGCTTAGTGCATTAGCGGCCAGCGCACCGTAGCAAACTGGCATCCCTATTCGATCACCTCATCGGCGCGAGTGAGCAGCGGCTGACCTAAACAAAACCCCGGGGCGGAGGTCCCGGGGTTTTCATTGGACGATGTTCAAGCGGTGTGACCGGTTATCCGCTCATGGACATGGGTGCCGGTAGCCGTCATTGCCGAGATAAGTGCCGCTCCTCGGATCATATGACCTGAACCGCTGCATGCAGTAGGCCACCGCATCCCCTGGAGGAGGTTCGTCGTAGCCGGGCGCGGCGTAATAAGGGCCGGAGCCGTAATAGTAGGGAGCCGCGAGCATTCCGCCTATGATCGCACCACCGAGCAATCCTGCGCCCACGCCCCACCCCGGGCCATACCATCCTCGTCCGTAGTATCCACGGCCGTAGTATCCACGGCCGCCGTAGTACCCACGGCCGCGCCATTGCACGGTCTCGATGTTTGTTGGGGCAGCGTTCTTGATAGCCACAGCATCCGCGACCGGCATCGCCGATGCAACGTTCACAAATGGCGCAATACTCATTGCCAACAATGCCGCGACAGCTAGGGTGGTCGCTCGATTTCTCATGACCCGTTCTCTCTCTGTTGGTTTGTGGCGCGACCGCGCTTTGATCTCAGAAGCTATCGATCAGACTGCGATAGCCGCCATCCAACTTTTCAGGGGGGGCAAACCGCGACGTTCCAGAACCATAGGCCGTCAACGTTGATCCAGCACGGGCCAACGCCATACGCATACCAAACGCCATGCCAACGGTGGCGATTTTGGCCGTACCAATAGTGGCCATTGTATGCTCTGCCAACGACGTAGTTTCCGTGTACGGCTCTATTGACGTGAACATTTCTGTTCACATTGACGTTCCTATTGACATGAACGTTCCTGTTCACATTGACGTTCCTGTTGACGTGAACGTTCCGATTGACGTTAACGTTGCGATGAACCGTCGCAGCGAAAGCGGATGCCGGAACTAATAGAATACTCGCGATTGCAGCAGCAATAGACAGTTTGCGTAGCATCACATTTACTCCACTCTGTTAGAGTTACTCCACTCTGTTAGAGTTGTCGCATTCTGTTCCTTTGTAACTGAACGCAGTGTGAACGGCGCAATGTCGCTGTTGGGTCATTGACGGCCTAGCCATCCGGCCCATTTTTCAGCCTTTGTCTGTTGTTGCTCCAATAGATGGGGTAATCGGCCGGCAGCTTGTGGATAGCTGAAGATTTTGGGTGCTGCGCTTCAGGCTGATGGTGAAAACGAGGTCTGTAGTAACAGCCTCAAGCATCAGAAGGAGAAGCGCAGCATGGACCATTTTGCTGGATTGGACGTGTCAGTCAAGGAAACAAGCATCTGCATTGTGGATGACGCGGGCAGGATCGTGCGGGAAGTTAAGGTGGCGAGCGAGCCGGAAGCCTTGCTGCAGGTTTTGGGAAACCCCGTCTACCACTTCAAGCGGATCGGACTGGAAGCCGGGCCGCTGTCGCAATGGCTTTTCAGTGCGCTCGCCGAAGCCGGCTTGCCGGTGATCTGCGTCGAGACGCGGCACATGCGGGCGGTGTTAAAGGCACAGATCAACAAGACCGACCGCAACGATGCACGCGGCATGGCGCAGATGATGCGGGCGGGACTTTACCGCCCGGTGCATGTGAAGACGTTACGCAGCCAGAAACTGCGGATGCTGCTGACCCATCGCAAACTGCTGCAGTCGAAGGCTATCGCTATCGACAACGACCTGCGCGGCACCTTGCGCAACTTTGGCCTCAAGGTGGGTATGGTCAGGACGGTAAAGTTCGAAGCCCGCATCAGGGAACTTGTTGAGAACCTCCCCGACCTGGCGGTGCTGGTCGAACCGCTGCTCACAGTTCGGCGGGTGCTTCGCGAGCAGTTCTGCATCCTGCACCGCCGCTTACTTGCTATCGTGCGGGACGATGAGGTGTGCCGGCGCTTGATGACGACGCCCGGTGTCGGGCCCGTGGTGTCGCTAACCTATCGTGCCACTGTCGACGTGCCGGCCCGCTTCCGAAAATCCAAATCCGTCGGGGCGGTGTTTGGTCTGACGTGTGCCAAGTATCAATCGGGCGAGGTGGATTGGAACGGCAGAATATCACGCTGCGGAGATGAGATGATGCGGGTCATGCTCTACGAAGCAGCTCAAGCCATGATGCGTTCGAAGAAATGGTCCTGGCTCAAGGCCTGGGCGATGCAGATCGCCAGGCGCCGCGGAATGAAGAAGGCGATCGTGGCGCTGGCACGCCGGCTGGCCGTCATCATGCACCGCATCTGGGTCGACGGCACCGAGTTCCGCTGGACCCGGGAAGCCGCAGCAGCATGAGAACCGTTCAGAAACAACTACGATAGGAGAACACTCGAGCTCCACCGAGCGGTGGAAAGATGTCCCTCGCGGGACGATGGATGAGGTGAGTTCGTTTGTCCGCTTGGACCCGCCGTCACTCTGACGGTAAGGCCGCCCAAAAGATTGTTCCGCCTCGTTCTCGAATCCCATGATGGAAGGGCCCTGGTGCCGATTCCGAAGAGAAGCACGAGCCCGTGAGCGACATCGACACTGTAGTCGTGGATAGTCTGAAAGTGCTTGACCCAGATCGGCCGATTAGAGAAGCGGACAAATTGTTGCAGTGCCGCGAATGCCCGTTAAATGCCAGAAGCCGACATTCGGCTACCCGGAGGTCTCGTCGTCTGCTACCAAAATTCGTCTAGAGGGTTCGTTTGGGGGCCGCAGCTGACGGAGGTTATCAATGTGTACCGAACAGAACACTAGCAGGCTTGTCGACCGTTTCCACCGTCGGAACTTCCTAAAGCTCTCAGGCGCCATCACTGCGATGACGTTGGTAGGCGCGGGGGCGCTCAGCAGCATCGCATATGCGGACGCGCTGACGAAAGAAAAACGCGACAAATTAAGTCCGGACGACATTTTAGCGCAGATGAAAAAGGGCAATAAGCGCTTTTATACTGGTAAGCGTGAAAACCATAATTACCTGGCCCAGCAACGTGCCAGCGCCAAGGGGCAATACCCGGCCGCTGTATTACTTAGCTGTATCGACTCGCGAGCACCGGCCGAGACGATCATGGACCTCCGCATCGGCGATATATTCAATAGTCGAGTGGCGGGTAACGTCGAAAACGCCGATATCCTTGGCAGCATGGAATTCGCCTGCAAGCTGGCAGGCGCCAAGGTGGTCCTGGTCATGGGCCATACGGCGTGTGGCGCGATCAAAGGGGCCATTGACGATGCCGAGCTCGGCAATCTCACTGGTTTACTGGCAAAAATAAAGCCCGCGGTAGCGGCGACGACGTACACCGGCGAAAGGACGTCAAAAAACTATGCATTTGTTGACGCCGTTGCGCGGAAGAATGTGGAATTGACGGTAGCCAACATTCGCAAGGGTAGTCCCGTACTGGCCGAAATGGAGACGCATGGCGCTATTAAGATCGCCGGTGCGATGTACAATCTGCAGACGGGTGTCATAGATTTCTTCGCCGGATGATTTGGGGTGACGACCGCTTCGGGTCATTCGCTGCCGACACATTTAGCCGCTCGAATGACACTTGATCGCGGTAGGGACGCGAGTTACCTCGCGCCCCCCGCACAGATCCGTACGGGCCCAATTCAGGCATACGGCTCCCACCTCGGGTGGGTAACGGCACTTCGCTATATTCTCGCGACGTGCCGTATGCGCCCCAGCGCCTGTGACACGCGCCCCCGGTACTGTGCCCGGTGCGTGCTTTGCTGGTTCGCATTCCCCGCGGCCTCCGCCCTTCGCTCCACCAGCTCCGCAGCGGATCACTCCGCCTTGTTCGTCGGCTTCGCGGCTACTATGGCGGAGTTTGACTCCCCAAGTCCGTGCATCATCGGCTACGGCTCCTCGCCTTCCCGATGCGGACCAGATCGGCAACGTGCCTGTGGTCGGACGTGGGGTCTCCCGGTTCCCGCGCAAGGAACTTCCGCACATGCCAGTGTCTTCGACCACGCCGGGCCGTCTGAGCGCTCGCAATATCGCGCCCATCCGTATTGCTTTCCGTTAACGGAACAACGTCAGCGCCCGAAATGAGACTACTTTCGCGGCTCAATGGCTGGCCTATGCGCTCCCCTGTCAACGCTTCGCTGATGCCCTCGCGGACAGCCGCGCATGACTCGGGGTCGATGCGGTTTGCTACTCCTTCATCGTGATGGACTTGCACCATCTACTCCTTGCCGGTCTCCCGGCGCACTCCGTTGTTAGTCCAATAGCCGACCTTCACGTAAGCTGGCGGCATCAGCCGAACGGTGTGGCCGAGAGTCTTAAGTTCACGCGCCCAATGATGCGACGAGGCGCAGGCCTCAATGCCAACGAGGCATGGCGACAGCTTTTGGAAGAACGCCAGGACGTAGGGCCGCTTCAACTGCCGGCAGATAACCACTTGGCCAGCGGCATCAATGCCGTGGACCTGAAACACCGCCTTGGCAATATCGAGACCGATTGTCTTGACCGTGTGCATGTTTGGCTCCTCCAAATTGTGGGGGCCTTAACAGCGCCCACATTCATGGCACTCACGTGCCGGTGGAGTAGCCGTCCACAGCATCAATCGCGACCAACGCACCGCAGCAAACTGTCTCCCCAATTATTTCATCTTGGGGGCAAGCGGCGTCGACGGCACATCTACGCAAGCGAACAAAAACCCCGGGCAAACGGCCCGGGGCTTCCATTTCGTTACCTATCGTGTTCGATCAGGCGAAAGGTTTACCGCCTAGAAGAAATGATAGTTCACACCAACCAGGACAGTACTCTCGGTCGCTTTGGCGCTGATGGGACAGCCGGCCGAACAGAATGTGGCGGCTGGGGTGACCACGGTCCCTGACCTGGAACCGAAGTCCATGTAATTACCTTCGAGAAACGCCGACCAATGCGGTGCAAACATCCAATCAACGCCACCACCAATCGTCCAGCCGGTTGCGGTGTTCGAGGTCTGGCCACCATATTGAAGACCACCAATGGTGACCCCTACGTTTGTACTTGTATGAGCCCAGGCCGCGCCGCCCTGAAAGTAGAACAACACGTTGGGCACCACGGCGTATCCGACGCGGGCCGTCAGGGTGTCGAACCATTGGTTATTGAAGTTAGCGACGGCCGGGAAACCTCCGAATGCAGTGCCTGGGAATGTCCCGCTTTTGCTGTTGCTTGTGTAATCAAGTAGCTCGCGGGCGCCGATGACAAATCCGCCACCGAACTCGTAATCGCAGCCGACCTGCCCGCCGCCGGCAAAGCCAGAACCGTCTCCGGAGACTTCTCCACCAATGCCACTCGCACTGGCGTTGCCAAATGCCCCACCGATGTTGCCGCCGATATAGCAGCCGGTCCAGGTGGCCACGGGAACGGGAGCCATCATTGGGGCTTTGTATGCAGGCGCAGGCCTCTGCGGCAGGTCGGCTGCCAATGCGCTGGCCGAGCCAAGAGCCGCCATAGCGACGGTCGCCAATAGGATTCGCTGCATTTTTACCCCCTTAGGAACATGTGACAATTTTCAAGGTCGCATTTGTTACGCCAATTAGGGCAATAAGACGAAAGGTCGATGAAAGTTCCATTGACGCGCGCGTTTTCGTATTCGAGTGACATTAAAGACACAAGAATTCCCTCCGGGCGACCATAGCGACCGAATTTTGCGGCGCAGCAAAATGACGCATTAACGAACCGGGTGGAGCGTCATACCGGCAACTCCCAACGCGAGATTGACGCCAACTTGGCCCTCCACCGAAAGCGGTTGCAACGAAATAGACTTCCGTGTTCCGCCCACGAGAACATTGGCGCCCACGCCAACTCCAGCCGATATGCCACCGCTAGCGCCGACAAACCGTCCGGTGAGCGCCTCATGCGGTATTGCACTCGTCTGCCCCATGACGAGCCAGGTCATGATCCCTCCCCCCTTAACACCAAGGTCCATTCCAACTCGATTGATGGCGCCCGTATAATCTTGCGTCCAGCCGGCATCGGCTTTGAACTGGCAATGAAGCCTCTGATGAGACCCGACGATTAGGCCGAGGCTTGCTGATGTCCGGCACGTCAAGACACCCGCCCGTGTCATGCTGCCCTGCGCGTTGGCAGAAACAGCGCCAAGCAGAACGCCGAGAAGCAGCACTGAACCGAAGTAGCGTTTGATCATAACAAACCCCATTTGTTTCGATTTTGACGAGTGTCAGTCTGAGATTCCCCAGCCGACATTCCCAGATGGCGCCGACAAGAAAAGCGCCTGACGACGGATAGACATTACACTGTGTCGGGATTAATGCCCATGTCCGCTTCGAGTTCAAACGCTGCGTAGCTTTTCAGCCTCCCCGACGACCTTTGTCCGTTGTTGTCCAAGAGGCGACAAAATGGCGCACCGCGACAAACGCACCGGTGCGCCATCAACGCTGGGCATCCCGTTTCATCGTTGATCCCATCGCACTTGCCGTGATTCAATTTCCCAAACCGGAGCCTCGAATCATGCGCTACGAACTCACCGACTATGAATGGGCCACCATCAAGTCATTGCTACCGAACAAGTCGCGCGGCGTGCCTCGTGTAAATGACCGGCGAGTGGGCAAACATTCCGCCAAAACGGAACCGGACAGAGCAGATCTGCTTTAGCCCCCACCTTTACCGCGCTCGTAATCTGGTCGAGAGGTTCTTCAACAAGATCAAGCAGTGTCGGCGGGTAGCGACACGCTACGACAAGCTCGCGGCCAACTACCTTGCCTTCATCCAGCTTGCGTCAATCCGGCTATGGCTGCGCGCTAATAAGTCCACGCACTAATAGTTTGCCCCTTTCCTTGCCGTCGAGAATTATAACGGCCATTCTCAAATTTGACAGATTGGTGCGCGATTGGGCGAGGCATCGCTCGTTGTGTCGAACGGCCCCACGACTTGATCGGCTTTGCGGCGCAGGGTGGTGACCGTGCACATCTCGGTCATAGCCTCAATTTGGCAGGCTAATTGAACAGGCGTAATCTTCAAACGTCGACGTTCGCCTCCACGACACTGCTCTGGTTGCTCCGTGCACCATATTGCGCGCACCCGAACAGCCGACCGCCTCTCAATTCATTGGCGGGCAATGCGAGCGTTTAGCGGTGGAAGAGGTGTGGCGTTTGCACCATACATACTGCATTGGGCCGCACGGCATGACGACGCTGTGCGGCTCCTGGGCCGCAAATTCCCCGGCTATTATTTGAGTCGCTCGCGGGAACAGCGGTTTACAATTTTCGTTAACCTTAACGGACAAACAACGTTTAACAATCTTAGCAACTTGTTAATTTAACCATTGCGGTACGTGGAGGATACTGGGCGAGCAAAAGTTTGCGCAAAACATGGCTGCGGTTCACGGGCCTTGCTTGCCAATCGATGGGCGGGCAACCGCAGCCGTTCCACGGCAATGTTTTGACCAGCTTCCCTGTCTCGGCCGGTCCCTTCCTCCGGTCTGCCGGCTATTTCGAGCGAGGGAAGGCTCGCATTCAGCGCGCTTTGTGATCGACGGAGGAGCGGCATTGTGACTGCAGGGACTTTGAGTAGCGGCCTAATACGCGGCGACGCCATTATGCTCGCGGCCACTGGGTGGTGGACTGCCGAGCACGCCAATACGCTTGAGCCGCAAATCGACGCCGCGATCCGCACCGAGACGCGCGCGCGCAAAATCGCAATTGACGCAGCGCAAATCGATCGGCTCGACACCTTCGGCGCCTGGCTGCTGGAGCGCGCAATGCGCAGTTGGACCGAGCGAGGCTGCGAGACCAGATTGATCGGGCTGCCGGAGGACTATCGCGGCTTGTTCGAAAAGGTCCACATCGGCACTCACGTCCTCACAGCCGAACCACCGAAGCGAAACTCGATCATTGTCGCGCTGGAGAGCGTTGGTCGTACCATGGTGGGGGTCGGCGACGACCTCGTCAATCTGGCGCAGATGATTGGCGCGCTGATGATCGCGACCAAGCGGGTGATACTGCGTCCGTGGACCTTCCGTCTCACGTCGATGGTCAACCATCTCGAGCGCGTGGGCTGGCAAGCAGTGCCGATCGTTCTGCTCATTACCGTTCTGATCGGCGCCATCCTCGCCCAGCAAGGGATCTTTCATTTTCGCAAATTCGGCGCTGATATCTACGTCATCGACATGGTTGGCGTGCTTGTGCTGCGCGAAGTCGGCGTGCTGATCGTATGCATCATGGTGGCCGGCCGTTCTGGCAGCTCCTACACCGCCGAGCTCGGCGCGATGAAAATGCGCGAGGAAGTCGATGCCTTGCGCACTATGGGTTTCGACCCAGTCGAAGTTCTTATTCTCCCGCGCATCGTCGCGCTCGTCATCGCGGTGCCAATTCTAACCTTTCTCGGTTCGATGGCCGCGCTTTATGGGGGCGGCGTGGTATCCTGGGCTTACGGCGGCATCGAACCACCAGTGTTTCTGTCGCGGCTGCGCGAAGCGATCTCGATCGAGACATTCGAAGTCGGTATCCTCAAGGCTCCGTTCATGGCTCTGGTCATCGGCATGGTCGCCTGCGTCGAAGGGCTGCAGGTAGAAGGCAGCGCCGAATCACTCGGCGAGCAGACCACCAATTCAGTGGTCAAATCGATCTTCCTCGTCATCGTGCTCGACGGCATCTTCGCCATGTTTTTCGCTTCGATCGGAATGTAGTCGATGCAACCCGCTCGGATAGAGCCAGTGATCCGCGTGCGCGATCTCGTCGTCGACTTGAAGTCGCATCGCGTTCTTGACGGAGTCAATCTCGACGTCTTCGCGGGCGAGATTCTCGGCTTCGTCGGCGCCTCAGGCGCGGGCAAGTCGGTCTTGTTGCGTACGATCATCGGATTGCTGCCGAAGCAGCAAGGCCGCATTGAAGTGCTCAATGTCGACCTTGATCAAGCCGACGAAGACCAACGACAGGCGATCGAGCGGCGCTGGGGCATCCTGTTCCAGCAAGGCGCGCTGTTCTCGTCATTGACCGCCGGCCAAAATGTCGAATTTCCGATCAACGAATATCTCGATCTATCGGACCGGCTGATGACCGAGATGGCAATCACCAAATTGGAAATGGTTGGCCTCAAACCGGACGTCTATCGGAAATATCCATCGGAGCTTTCAGGTGGCATGATCAAGCGCGTTGCGCTTGCGCGGGCGCTGGCGCTCGATCCCGAGATTTTGTTCCTCGACGAACCCACTTCCGGCCTCGACCCGATCAGTGCCGGCGACTTCGACCAGCTCATTCTGACGCTGCAACGGACGTCGAACATGGCGGTTTTCATGGTCACGCACGATCTCGACAGTCTGCATACAATCTGCGACCGCATCGCGGTCCTAAGCGACGGCAAGATCGGCGAAGCGGGCACGATGACGACGATGCTGGCCTCGCAGCACCCCTGGCTGCGGGCCTATTTCCACGGTGCGCGGGGGCGTGCTGGCCGACAAGCTGTGGTAGAGAGTTAACAGCGGAGTTGAGTGATGGAGCGCAAGGCGAATTACGTCCTGATCGGTTTGTTCACAGTCGCCGTCGTCGCTGGCGCCTTCGGCTTCATGTTCTGGATCCATCATACAGCCGGAAAGAAACAGAGCGTGCTTTACCGCGTGATCTTCGACACCTCGGTGTCCGGGCTGCGCCGCGGGGCACCGGTGCTGTTCAACGGCATTCGCGTCGGTGAGGTGACCGATCTGCAGCTCAGTGCCGAAAAGCCGTCGCAGGTTACGGCCACGCTGGAAATTAACAAGGCGACACCGATCCGCTCGGACACGCGCGTCGGCCTGGAATTTGCCGGCTTGACCGGCGTTGCGTCGGTGTCGCTCAAAGGCGTCTCGGCAACGACTCCGCTCATAGAACGAGAGGAAGGCGAGCCGCCCACCTTGACGGCCGATCTGAGCGCCAGCCAGGATTTGATGCAAGCGGTCCACGAAGCATTGAACAATGCCAACGTGATCATTGCCGAAAATCGCGAGGGGCTGCATAAGGCGATTCAGGACTTGGCTGTTTTCACCAGTGCTCTGGCGCGCAATTCCGGCAGCATCGACGACGTCGTGAACAATACCAAGCAGGCAACCGCATCAATCCGCGATCTCAGCGACCACCTCGATAAGCGGACTGACGAAATCACTACGGGCATCAACACATTGACGGCGAGCGCGACCAAGCAGATCGATATCGTCGGGGGCGACGCGCATCGCACCATAATCCATATCGACAAGGCAGTGACGGATATCGACAAGGCGGTAACGGATCTGGCGAAAAACCCGCAACGCTTCCTGTTCGGGGGCGGAAGCAAATAACCGGCATCAGCGGCCGACCCAAAATGGCCGGGGCGGCGTTGCACTCGGCGGCAAAACGTTACCGACAAACGGCCAGGATATGGCTGCCGTTTTAGCAGGCGGCAATCGTAATTCGACTACATTTTGGATATAAAGATCGATCGCGACATCACCAACGACTATTCGCCCCAAGGTGAAATCCCAATGCGATCAAAGTCGACCATTCATCATGTCCCAGCAGCGCATTGAAGATTCGCAACCGCGATTTAGGTTGCTTCGAAGCCGCAGCTATCAAGTTTTGCAATATTGCGTGCTAGGGGTCGGCTTGGTCGCGATGTCGGCAGTGACCATGCCGGGCATTCGTCCAGAGCTGCGATTCTGGCTGACAGCTGCGCTTTGGTCATGCCTCGGGTTCTACGCCTTTGAGCTGGCAGTCCGGCTTTTGCTACGATCGCCTTCGAATCGCGGTGCGGATTATCCACGTTCCGCCGCCGGCGTAATCGATGTTTTGGCGATACTGCCAATTCCGATCGCTTTATTTTTCGGGGTCCCGGCGGAAACCGCCTGGTTACTGGCATCGCTCTGGCTGCTCAAGATCACAACCTTTGTCCCCGGACTCTCGCTGCTTGGGCGGGTCATTTCGTTGGAATCGAGAGCGCTGGCGAGCGTTTTTATCATCTTTCTGATCGTGTTGCTGTTCGCCGCCGTCGCCCTTCACGTCCTCGAAGGTGCGGGTCAGCCGGATAAGTTCGGCAGTTTGCCATTATCGCTTTGGTGGGCGGTGACGACGCTGACCACCACTGGTTACGGCGATGCGGTCCCAGCAACTTTCCTTGGCCGCATGATCGCCGGCATGGTGATGATCAGCGGGCTGGGCGTGTTCGGGCTATGGGCAGGTATTCTCGCGACTGGCTTTGCGGCTGAGCATCGGCGCCGCGAATTCATCCGCAACTGGGATTACGTTTCGCGCGTGCCATTTTTCCGCAACCTCAAGCCGACAGCAATTATCGAACTTACGTACATGCTGCGACGGGCCGACTTTGCGGAGAAAACCGTCGTGGTTCGGCGCGGTCGGCCCGGAGATTGCATGTATTTCATCGCCTCTGGCGAAGTCGAGGTCAAGCTGGAGCCACAGCCCGTTCGCCTCGGCCCGGGTTCTTTCTTCGGCGAAATAGCCTTGCTTGAAGGCAGCCCGCGCATGGCGACCGTCGTCACCACGGTTCCTACCACCTTACTCGTGCTCGACGTTTCCGACTTCCGCGCTTTTACCGCGATCCATCCAGACCTTGCGCAAGCCGTCGAAGCCGAGGCGGCGCGCCGCGCCCGCTTCGGCAAAAGCAAAGGCTTCGAGAGACAGTAGGACGGTTTGTTCCGCCGCTATTTTATGAACGTGTGATCCTTAGCCGGCAATGCTAGTCGATGGCATTGCGCTCGCCGCCGCAGGGCAGATTCAGTCCCGGAGTTACCTCGATCGCTGCATGCATCTCACATCCATTATCATCCGCGGTGCAGCGTTGTTAATGCTACTGCCGGCTTCCTATCTTGGCCACCTTGGCCTCGTCCCACCACCACAAAGTCGGGAATGCCGAAATACCGTATTTCGGCAAGGGATCGGGTCGGCTGAAGCGATCCCATCGTGCGGTGCGCAATTTGCTGTATGACCATTGTGGCACGACGTAATGGTTCCACAATAGAATGCGGTCAAGCGCTCTTGTGGCCGCGACCAGGGCTTCGTAATTCCTCGCGGTAGAGATCTTCTCGATCATAGCGTCAACCGCCGGATTCTTGATGCCTATCACATTATACGAACCGGGCTCATCGGCCGCCTGCGATCCCCAAAAACCCCGTTGCTCGATACTGGGCAATAGAGATTCACCCCAAGCAAAGGTAGTAATATCAAAATCCCAATTGCGCAGCCGGTTTTCGTATTGCGCTTCGTCTACCGTGCGCACTGACACGGCAACACCAAGCCGCTCGAACGACGGCTTACAAAACAAAAAGACGCGTTCAAAGAGCGGAGCATTGCTGAGAAATTCGACTGCGAAAGGTTCGCCGGTCTTTCGCATGACGAGCTGTTGATCATGGATCTCGTAACCGGCTTCTCCCAAAAGTTTAATCGCTTCGCGTAGATTGGCACGATTCTCATTTATATTGCGGTTGGATGGATTGGAATAAACGGTTGTGAACACTTCGGCGGGAACTTTGTCGCGTACCGTTTCCAAGAGCTCGAGCTCACGGCCGGTAGGCAAGCCAGTAGCCATGAGTTCGGTCCCTTCGAAATAACTGTTAATGCGTTTGTACTGATTGAAGAATAGTTGTTTGTTTAACGAGTCAAAATCGAATGCATAATTGAAAGCGAGCCGGACGCGAGGATCCTGAAATTTCTCGCGGCGAATATTGAAGGCGAAGGCCTGCATAATTCCCACGTTCTTAATAGGAAACTCCTCGAGGATAACGCGCTTATCGTCGACCGCCGGAAAATCGTAGGCGGTAGCCCAATTCTTTGCGCCATTCTCGATACGCCAATCTATCGTGTTAGCCTTAAACGCCTGGATCGCGACTGTCGCGTCTCGGAAATACTCAAATCGGAGCTCATCGAAATTGTCGCGTCCCTTATTAACGTTCAGATCTCGGCCCCAATAGTCTTTGACGCGCTCATAGACGACGTTGCGACCGGGTGAGATATCCTTGATCCGATAAGGACCGCTTCCCAATGGTGGCTCGAGGGTCGTTTCATTCACATTGCGTTTCTTGCCGTCCTTGTCGGTGGCCTCCCACCATTCTTTCGGCAGGATGGTGAGCTGGCCGATGACCTGCGGCAGCTTGTTATTATTCGGACCGTCGAACGTAAAAGTGACCTCCCGATCTCTGGTCTTTTCCACCTTCACTACGTTGTGGTATGAGGCGGCAAGCTGTGGATTCGACTTGCTAAATGTGTTGAATGAGAAAATCACGTCCTCCGCGGTAACGGCTGTGCCATCATGCCATCTTGCTTCGGCTCGTAAACGAAAGGTAGCCGATGAGAAATCGTCCGGATAGCTTACAGCCTCTGCCAGCAGCCCGTATTCGCCCGATGCTTCATCAAGCGACGGCACGAAAAGCGTATCGTAGACGAGATCGATGCCCTGGACGAGATTGCCTTTGACTCCTGCTACCGCGAAATTCACATTGTCGAAGGACCCTAATCCAATTTGGCATGCGCTGCCCCCTTTCGGCGCATTCGCGTTGACATAGTCGAATTGCTTGAAGCCGGGTGGATACTTGAGATCACCAAACGCGGACATGCCGTGGCGCCAAACGGGGACGGTGGTTCTTTCCTGCGCTACAGTGCTACTCGTCCAGACACTAAGCGGCGGTGCAATCATGAGCATTGCAGATTTGAGCAGCGACCGGCAATTCATTTTTCACTCCACCCTGGCACCAAGACGGATGATGATTGTTGCTTTCTAATTGCCATAAACGCCCTTTAACATGGCGTGGCGACAAACGAATATTACACTGTGTTCAATCGGCCGCCAGTAAGGAAATTCTGCGATCTTATAAAGCCACATGTCGTGGCGTTCACACAGACGACGCTTCGCCAGCGCCTATTGGTTGCCCCCTATATCGCGGGAAATGCACATAACCGAACCGAGCTAAAGAAGCGGAACATTGATCCGCCAGAATATTTTTTGGTGTCAATGGCCGAGTTCGTTCGATATCGAGCGGGCGAACATCAGCTTTCTGAGAAACGACTGAGAATAAAAGAGCTCGTCATTTTGAGAGCGTTGCGCCGCATCCACATTGTGACTGTCTGCGTATCGGCCCCTAAAGCATACGTTTACTGCGAAAAAACAACGAGGCACCGCTTGTTCGGTGCCTCGTCGCAGAGGCCTTGCGTCTGTTGGCCTGGAGGCCAATCAAATTGTCAACCTGGGCAGACAGAAAACCCGCTGCAAGCTCCAAGGGTGTAATTCGCTGATTTCTCTGCACCTGCGGCTGTTTCCAGCGCCTCATCGGAAACATCGTAGGTCAGGGTTTCTTCGTCGATCTGTTCAAGTCCGAATGTCGTGTCGCTCATAGCTATGCTATCTCCCATTAGTTCGCCAGCGGCGCCGGCAGTCAGGTCGTCAGAGAAGTTTCCGAGCTTCCCACGCCAGTTAGCTATTAAATCATCGGCAGCTAGGGGTGTAAAGTGCAAATCCAAATCCCCAAGCGCGGACAGTTAACGTATAAATTGCTCATTGTACACATATAATTGGCGCTATTCCTTCGCGTCGACGGCGCCATATCAGCCCCGGCGCAGCTTCGTGGATTTGGTCTTCCACTACGATGGGTCGCTAGGCTTCAAAAACAGGCCCTCCACGCCCGATCCAAATTCGCCTTACCGGAGCTGACCATTGGCTGTCTTAGACCTAGAATGACCTTAGTTGCGTAACCGACGCACCCGAAAGACATCGTATGGATATATTTCACCAGCGCTTGATGGTTCACGCCGCAACCATCGACGAACTTCTTTCCGATGACTTCGAATCGCTGCCGGGGCAGAAAGGCGATGCCGAATTAGCCGCGCGACGGCTAGCCGCATGGTGCCAGTCGTGCGCGAGTGGCGATTGGTCGCTATTTGGCCAGCGCCTGAAGCGTGACGGATTGACCTTCGGCCAAGTGCTCTCAAGATTCGCCACTGTCCGCCGCAAAGCTTCTGCATCACCGCCCGTTTGGCTGGACGATGCGATCTGGATTGAAGCGGCGCTGCAATCTCCAGTGAAAATCGAAAAACAAATCATGATGCTTGATGAGGGTGAGCCTTGCGCGTTTGAACACCTTTTTGCTCCAGCGGTCGAAAAAGCCGAAGCGCTACTTTGGTCGGGTATTGACCGACGCGCATACGACAATCTCAACAGTTTCGCTCGCAATAGCTTGCGGCATTCGTTGCTTTCAGAGTTGTCTAATCTTTCCGCTCCTGCGCTCTACGAGCGGTTTTCCAAAACGCGCAAGATCACTGGAATATCTCTCGATGCAGTAAAGTCTCAGCAAAATGTTAGCACAGCCAACTACGATCAATTCGTCGCCGGGATGAAAGCCGGTGGTTTCCGCTCTTTGTTCGAGGAAAAACCTGTACTATTGCGGTTGATCGCGACGGTTACGCGACAATGGATCGATACGACGCGCGAATTGATACTACGCTTTGATGCCGATCGCGCGACAATTCGGCAAGCGATCCTTCAGTCGGCTCGAGACAGCCGCGTTGCCAAGATTGAAGGCGAACTCTCCGATCCTCACAATGGCGGCCATTCGGTCCAGATCATCACTTTTGAGGACGGGTCGCGCGTCATATACAAGCCAAAGGATTTGCGGCTCGATGTTGTCTGGCAAAATATGATCGAGCGATTTAACCAAGCTAAGCCGCCAGTCAAATTGAAAGCGATGCGCGCAATTTCGCGCGATGGTTACGGTTGGACTGAATTCATTGATCATATGGGATGCGGTGATAAAGATGATTTCAAGAACTTTTTCCGACGTGCTGGCGCGTGGCTTGCACTATTCCACCTGTTTGCGACCAACGACATGCATCAGGAGAACATGATTGCATTCGGTAACGATCCAGTGCCGATCGATTTGGAAACGATCCTTCAGGCAAACGCTGAAGTGCTCGAGGCTCAAGAGCCAGAGATGCTCGCTTATAACGCCGCTATCGAAATTGTCGCCAATTCGGTCATGGCTGTCGGTTTGCTGCCGGCCTATGGAAGGTCCCCGGACAATAAGGTCTTCGCGATCGGCGGTATGACTGCAGATTGGAATAAGAAAACGAAACTCCGTTGGAATAATATTAATTCAGACGAGATGCGGCCAACGAAATCGCAGGAAGCCGGCATGGCAAGTCCGAATCTTGCGCATATCGATGGCCAATACGTCAAATTTGGCGACTACATCGACGATTTCATCGCGGGTTTTGAAGAATATGCGCGGTTTCTAATTGGTCAGACCAGGGGCGCAAACGAAGGAAAATTATTCAACGGGTTTGCCGGCCTGCCGGTTCGCAAGGTCATTCGCGCCACCAGGTTCTATTATATGTTGCGCCAGCGTCTTAAAAATCATCGGACTATGGGGGACGGCGTCATTTGGTCGGCACAAGTGGATTTTATCGCCAGGTTCGCCGATTGGGAAAGAGATTCCGAACTTTTTTGGCCGCTGCAACGAGCCGAACGGTTGGCGCTTACTGCTTTGGATGTGCCATATTTTTTTACGACCACTGATGGACATGAGATTCGCGATACGAATGGAATTTCGATTCAGGTCGATACCCCTTCGGGCATGGAACGCGCGCGTACTCGTCTCCAGAACTTCAATGAAGAAGACCTTGCCTGGCAGATTACGGTCATTCAGCAAAACACCAGTTCGCTATCGCGGTCGAACGGTTCGGCGGGTGCGGGTGTCGAGCTTGCACTACCTCCCGATGTCGCCATTACGCCGGCAAGGGAGATGTTCGTCGCTGAATCCGACAAGATCGCCAATGAACTCGCTAGCTATGCAATTCGACGAGGGCCGACCGCCGCGTGGATCGGTCTTGACTGGCTGGGGGATTCCGATGTTTTCCAACTCGTGTGCCTAGGCCCGGACCTTTACAACGGCATCTGCGGCATAGCGGTATTCCTAGCGGCCCACACGACCGTCACCGGCTGCGAGTCGTCCGGCGCGCTTGCGCTTGCCGCGCTTTCATATATTCGCAAGGATCTAAGAAGCAGAAACGCAGCCCGGAGGGCGCGATCTTTAGGCCTCGGCGCTGCTACAGGATTGGGCTCAATCATCTATACGCTGACCACGATGTCCAAGAGCCTCCAAAACAAGAGTTTGCTTGCGGATGCCCAGGCAGCAGCCGAGCTAATTACTGACGACCTCATTGCAGCGGACAAACAGCTGGATGTTATGGGTGGAAGTGCGGGAGCGATTCTTTGCCTGCTTCGACTTTATCGCGATACTAATTCTAGCGATGCGCTCCGGCGCGCAGAAAAATGCGGGGAGCATTTACTGCGCCAACCCCGAGTTGGACCGGAAGGTCACAATTGTTGGATAGGGCAAGGTTTTGGCTCCCATGCTCTAAATGGCATGTCGCACGGCGCGGCCGGCTTTGCCTACGCGCTCGCATCGTTGGCGGTTGCAACGGGACGCGATGATTTTGCACAAGCTGCGTTTGAATGCATCGCATTTGAAGATTCCAGCTACGACGCGGAGCGCCATAACTGGCCCGATTTACGCGGCAGTGGCGAACCGCACTGGCCTTGCCAGTGGTGCCATGGCGCCCCCGGAATTGGCCTAGCGCGGATTGGTACGAGCAAACGGGGAGAACTAGACGCCAAGCCCTTGGTAGCGGATATATGCAATGCTCTTGTGGGCGCGGAACGCGGTTGGCCGAGTCAGTTGGACACGCTTTGCTGCGGCACGTTGGGCAACATCGAATTTTTCCGCGCCGCTGGCGATGTTTTGGGGCGGAGCGATCTTCGTCAGCTTGCGTCGCAGCGGCTTGCGACTTTATTAGAAGTCGCGAAATTGAATGGCGATTTTCGCTGGAACGGCGGAAATAGGCGTTTCAATTTGGGTCTGTTTCGTGGCCTCGCCGGTGTTGGCTACACATTGTTGCGTGAGGTCGATGATTCGCTTCCCAATGTCCTAATTTGGGAATAGCTGGGCGACTAATTCGACTTCGATGCAGTGCATGATGCCGTAACAATAGCATTGAACATATCGAAAGATTGTATTCCGACCTGACAGTCTGTTGACGCATCGACCGCGACGCGAATGACGTCACCTGTAGTCACTGTCTGTAGCTTGCCATTGACGTTGATTTTGACGCTATCGTTGCCGGGAGACCCGACTAAGCCAATTGTCAAATGACCACCCGCGACGATCACGGATTGATTGGGGCTGATCTTATAAGTGTTCTCGGAAGGCATGATCACGTGCAACGCAGCTCGGACACGTGCAAGCTCGCTTTCCAACTCAACGATCGTTGCATTTTGAGCCAGAATCGAGCTCTTGAGCCGTTGGCTTTCTGGTCGTAATTGCTGAATATCCTGTCTGGCAGATGCCAAGTCGGCGTAGGCTAATTTCAGACCGTAGAAGTAGCCTCCGACCGCGCCTGCCAACATCACGAGAGCGATAGCGCAAGCCAACAGGAGCCGGCCCCGGCGCCCTGTGATCCCACCGCCCTTTTCTGCCGAGCGGCTTGTTTGGGTCGTTTCGGTCACGTTGCAATTCCTTCCGCTCGCGCCTGCACTTATCGACCGCAACATTATGATTGCCAAGCCTCGCGGCTGCTAAATCACTGTTCTCAGCGGTTTACTGTCTTGGCAACGCTTCGTTCCCGGAGGTAGTTGCGGAAGTTGTTGTCCGGAGCCCTTCGGAAATCCGGGAAAGCATAGCTTTTATTTTCGAGAAATCGACCCCAGTAGATAAACCCTGTTGCGCAGTTGCGGCGGCGGCAGCAGTAGATGAAGTTTTCCTGTCATCATCTGTCGAACTGCTACCGGCGGGCTTCTCGGAGGGCGTCGTCGATCCTCCCGGAGGATTGTCAGCAGAAGGCGGAGTTGCGGGCGTCTTTGGCGTAGCATCGGCAGGCTTCAACCCCGGGCCTGCCGATGCCGGACCATCAACATTGCCGAGAATGATCGGCAGACCATCCTTACCGCTGCCAATAATCACGATTTTTGTATTCGGAGATTGTGCCAGCGCAAGCGTCGCCTCGATACCACGCCAACGCAGATAGGATTCCGAAATACCCTGGCTAACCGTGCGCTGGAAGGCCGCTATGCCGTTTGCCTCAATCTGTTTGCGTTTTGACTCCTCAGCTTCGCGTTCGACTCGGAATTTGAATTCTTGGATCTGGTAGTATTGCTCGGTCTGACGATTAATTGCCGCAACAATTGGAGCTGGCAATTCAATGCCGAGCACAAGTGTATCGAGAATTTGCATCGAGTTTTGCAAAAAGTCGTTGTAGTGCTTCGGGTCTGGCTGTTCCATGGCGTCCGTCTGAATCAAATCGTTGAGATGGGTGCCTAGGCTCTTCTGCGAGTTATTTCTAATTTTTTCCTGAATTGCCTCGCGTGAGGTATACACCTCCTCCGCCGTGTACTGAGAAATGACTTCACGCGCCTGGCTGCCGATTTCGGGGCTTATGACTGACGTCAGATATTCGGGTCCAATAAATTTATGAAGCACGGCAATAGGATTGTGGAACAGTTGAAAGCGGATGTTGATCTGAATACCCACGCTCACGCCGTCTTTGGAAATGGCGTTATACGTCTGTGTCGAAGATTGTAGTCTAAGGTTATAGAGAAACAGCTTGTCCCAGGGCCAAATTACATGCAGACCCTCATCCCGTAACTCGCGCGGATCCAAGATGGTACCTCGACCGACGAAGCACCAACAGTAGCTGTCAAAGCCATTGAACCGCTTCCAGAGTACACCGACTGTCCCGCTCGGAACCGTAATTATCACGTAGGGATATAGGACAGTGGCCGTCAGGAAGGTCACCATCAACGCGACCGACAGGCCCGGCAGATGGCGTCCCAAAAAGCGCCAAAAAAAACTTCGTTTTTTTGGCGGAGGGGACGCTGTGTCGATGAAATTCGGATACTTTGCCATCACCCGTTCCCCATCGAACGCTCTTCGACTATACGGCCTTCCTCCATGCGAATCTTGCGTGCGGGCAATTTAAGCTCGTCAAGATAACGATCATCGTGTGTGATTACCACGATGGTCAAGCCAGCTTGCATCATTGTGGGCAGAAGTTCGTCATAGAACTTTTGCCTAAATTCGGGATCTTGTTCAGCCGTCCATTCGTCCAGCAAAAGGATCGGACGCTTTTCTAGCAGGCTCACGATGAGCGCGAGGCGTCTTCGCTGACCTCCGGAAAGTTCCAGCGTGCGAAACTCACCGTGCGACAATGACGTCTTGTCGGCCAAGCGAAATTGCGCCAATAGACGATCGATTTCGCCGAGTTCCGGCTCCGGAATCCCATAGAGTTTTCGGAAGAGATGATTATCGAAAAAAATAGCCGACATTAACGCGCGATATGTGTCACGCGTACCATCCGTAATGGGCTTTCCATCAAGTTTAGTTTCACCAGAATCAGGCGGATAGAGCCCGGCGAGCACTCGCAAAAATGTCGACTTCCCTGAACCGTTACCTCCTGTGATGAAAACGAGTTCTCCAGCGCGCAAGGTAAAATCAAGTGGTCCGATCTGGAAGGTAACGTCGGAAGATTTGTCGACGTAACGAAACACGATATTTTGCATCTCGATTGTTTCGAAACGCTTCGGGATCATAATGTCGCGCACGTCGGCTAAGGCAACATTGGCTCGCAACCCGGATTCCAATTGATCGATGCGGTCGGCCGCCGCATTCGCGATCAACATGATTGGTATCGCTTGCACCAAACCGAAGCACGCTCCGATTACGAACATCAATGCAGTCGTGGTTTTTGCCAGCGACGGGCCGCCAAGCGATTCACTGAATTGGGGAGCCACAAATACGACAGCGCCGAGCAAGACATACATGGCGACCTGCGACATAACGATCAACTTGAAGGTTTCGGCTTGGCTACGAATCTTTATGTTGGCGGCGGCTCTCGAAACATCGACCGCGTCATCAAACAAATCATCGCTTCGTGCACGATTGAGTCTCACCTCTTTGAAGCCGTCTAAGAAATCGGTTAGCCGATCGAATAGTCGGCGTTCCCACTCTGCCGCTTCACGCTTATCGGCGACCAAATAGCGATTTTTTACGTGAAAGATTATAGCTGCCGAAACGACGACAAGGATGGCCATGGCGAGTGCGGCGAATGACAAGTAGGCTACATAGATTCCTACAAAAAAGATCAGCACCACACCCTGCACGGTAAAACACAGCGTATTGCTTGCCTGGGTCAGCACGGCCGTATCGCTAGTGACTGCTGCAACGATCCGTGCTCGCCCAATCGCCTCCATCGCCAGAAGCTCCGAACGCCTGACTAGATCCATGACGCGCAAGCGGATCTTGTGTATGATGGCTTCGATCTCGGCAGTGGCAGTTATTGTCACGTAAAACTGAGTTTTGATGTACAGAAAGAGGGCAGCCAGAAAAAGCGTGGCCGCCCACAAACTAATTTTCTGACCATTATTCGTGCTCTGGATGCCGGTATTGATGGCGGCAAGGACTGCCGCAGTGCTAATGCCTCCCAGAGCGGACATAATTAAAAACTTCGGCATCGAGCCGTGCATTTCGCGCCGAACGAGCTCAAGGAAAGTCATTGTCGTGACGTCTTCTGTTTACACTTGCATACGCCGCTGCCGGCTCAGCAAGGGATGAGCTTGCGAAACCCGAGTAAATAGGCCGGCTTTAGGGACCACGGCACCAATTGACCCGACGTGAAGGGCCGGTGAGCAGCAGCACCGGCAATACCAGCAACGGCGCAGTGATAATTGCGAGGATAAATGTCCCGAAAAAGCCCGTTTCGCTTTGGTTGCAGCAAAGGACCGCGAGTAGACACACAACTAGGTAGATAATGGGTTCGAGCATTGGGCTCGCTCTCGCCAGTCCACGTTTGTTGCGCTTCGGCGTGTAGAAAAACTCCTGGGTTGGCTGGCATCCAGCCGCGAGAATTAAGAGCTAGTTGTTGCCGCCCCCGGAGTCGCTTCAGAAGCGTTGGATTGAGCAGGCTTTACTCGAGAATCCCACATCTCCTTTTGTGCCTTCACGAACTCCTTATAGTCTGGTGGATTGAAGTCAAGCAGAGTTCCGCCGCCTTCGAAGTGCTGGATGAAAGCCCTACCGATCGCGTAGGTGGCTCCAGCAGAAAGCGTCGGCATTACAAATCCGCCCGCAAGCGTTCCTAAGACTGGTATGGTCTTGAGCATGCTGGCGGCGCCGATTCCACTGGTCGCCGGAATCATCGATCCCGCCAAGCTCGCGATGACGGCTTTGCCGCTATTTTCAGAGAACTTGATGTCGTAGATTTGCGAAATACGACGCAGCATCTGAAGTTGAAGTCCGCCGACGGCAAGGGCGTCAACAAAAGGCAGCGGGATAAATCCGGCAACACCTGCCCAAATAGAAAAACGGCTAACCAACCTTGAAGCCATTTCGTAGCGGTGATCTGGCGCCTCTGCTGACGCTGCCGCAAGAGCTTCATCTTTCTCGGAACTCATGGACGCAGTCTGTTCTTCTGCCATAGCGGATCCTTTCTCGTCATCAGAGGGCCAGCCCACCATTGGTCGATTTGTGCTGAATTACCAGCTAAATCCACATGGTCTTCCAAAAGGTTATCATGCAGGATAACGTCTGCCAAGCGCTCGCGCCTTGGCGGAGGACGCGATCCGAAGTCGAAGCGCGGGCCGCGTCCCATCGACATCGACCGCGACCCAAATCGGATTGCAGCCAGGCAGGATCATTCGGCTATCGACCCTAATTTCATTGCTGCGGTGGCCGTCGTAGCCGACCAATCACCCAAGCAACTTCCAAACAGCAGATTGCTACGATTCACTTGGCAAACAGCAGGATCGCCGGCGGCCGCCAATTCCTCAGCTGGATCGAATCGGCGACCCGATCAATGAAACGTTCAGTCGACAGTCCTCTTCCAATATTCAAATCATTAGCCGTCGCAATGATTATTCAGCAGTTGTACGAGCATGGATTCTATAAAGCTGAAATAGCGCTGTCGACAAGTTTGGCCTATCCTTTGCCATCAAAGCGAAATCTTTCTGTTGGGCTACCGCACCTTGCCGTAAGAGTTTGCACGGACTGATCAATGGATTCTTATTTTTCAACGCTAAAGGACCTTGCTTCGTCGCATCCGCACTATGCGTACGTTGCGGTTTTTTTGTTGGCATTGTCCGAAGCAATTCCCGTGGTCGGAACCATTGTCCCCGGCTCAACGCTTGTCCTGGGTATAAGCGCGCTGGCGACGAGCGCCGATGCGGACCCGTGGGTCCTTTTTCTTGCTGCAACTACAGGAGCTATTGCGGGAGACGGCTTTTCGTTTTGGTTAGGCCGGCACTATCGCGGAACGGTACTAAGCACCTGGCCGCTGAGTCATTATCCACAATTGATAGACCGGAGTAAATCGCTTATTGCCCAATACGGCGCCGCAAGTGTCGCTCTTGCACGCTTTACAGCCGTTGTCCGCGCCTTTGTGCCATTGATTGCCGGTATCCTTCAAATGTCGCCACGACAATTTTACGCTGCAAATGTCCTATCGGCATTCATTTGGGCGTCCATCCATGTATTTCCCGGGGTGCTGCTTGCCGTAGCTCTGCAATTAACCGGTGCAAGCGCAGACCAGCGCACAATCCTCATAATTGGCGGACTAGTTATTGCGATCCTTGCCATCCTTGTCACGCGTTTGTGGTTTAGAGGAAAGTGACTCTTCATAATAAACCTTCAGTCTTCTCAATCGACAGAAAGTACTTTAGAATAACAATAAGCAAACGGCCGAACCCGATGTGGCACCGAAGAATTAGCGCCCAAATCCGTAGCTGCTTCAATATCGATTGCTAGGAAGATCGAATGAATAGCCAACACATAGAAATGGCTACATATTTCGATCGATTTTTTGAACGCGCGGCGCAAAATCTCACGATCGCAAAGCTATTGGACCATCTCCACCTTGATCCCACCAATATCACATTTGACGTGATACTCCATCGCTTGGGCGAGCTTCTAGTCGCCAATATTACTGTTGCAAATATGTGCGCCGTAGTCGCCGCAGGTTTCTATGCTGCAACGTTCCTGATGCGGACGATGGTGCCACTGCGTGTGTTTGGTATCGTCAGTGCTTTTTTCTTTATGGCCTACGGGGCACTTGGCGGAGCATTCGCGACGTTTTTGATGTATTTGCTTTTATTGCCGATTAACAGTCTGCGCCTTTTTCAGATTCTCAAACTCCTCAAAAAAGCTAAGGTTGCGGTACCAGAGGAACTGTCGGTTGATTGGCTCAAGCCTTTTATGGACCGTTGCAACTACCATAAAGGCGATATTGTCTTCCGGAAAGGCGATCGAGCCAATGAAATGTTTCTCGTAACCACCGGAAAATTTCTGGTGCGTGAGATTGGCGTTGAGCTTTCGCCAGGACATGTGGTCGGAGAACTTGGCTTTCTCACTCCGAATAACAAGCGAACCCAAACCGTGGAATGCGTTGAGAGTGGAGCGGTGCTAACGATTAGCTATGACCGGCTGCTCGAAGTCTATTTTGAGTATCCGGATTTCGCCATTTATCTACTTCGCCTTTCGACCAATCGCCTTTTGCAAAATAATGCACGCCTCGAAGCGACGATCGAGCAGTACAAAGGCCGGCTGCAGGCCGCCGCAACAAACGTGGGATAATTCTTAGCCACAGGTAGGCTGGTGTTTTTCCGGACTTTGTTTGCGGGCCCGGAATTGACCCCGCGGCTGCGCAATCGGCAAATTGTCATAAGCGACGTCCCTTTAGCGTCTGGCTGTTTCCGAAAACTTCAGAAAGCAGCTATGGCTGTCATGCGCCCAGTCTAGTCCTTTCAAACTGTGCGACTATAGCATCCGCTTCGTCCCCTCTCTTTACTGATCAAAATAAGCTAATATTCGCGCTGATTCGGACACTGCCTGGGGGAATCCCTGGCCAAGAAGTCGTTCGCACCTGGCGTGCCAGCGCGTCGCCATACGAAACCACGGCGGAAAGGCAGATGGCCAAATGAGACACATTATCACGATTGCGACAATGAAAGGCGGCAGCGGCAAGAGCACGCTTGCGAGCTGCCTTGCCGTCCATTGGCATTTAACCGGTAGACGCACGGCAATTATTGATGCCGACCCACAACGTTCAATTGCGCGGCTGGTCTTGCGAGAACGCGCTCTTGGCGGCGTGGCAGTGATTGAGGATGCTTCGGAAAATGCGTGGAAAACGGCGCAGAATCTTCCCGGCGACGGGGGCCCAATCGTAATTGATACGCCTGGATTCCGTTCGCAGGCAACATTGGCGTGTATTGCTGCTGCCGATTTTCTACTCGTGCCGGTGAAGGCTTCTCCATTGGATGTCGACCGCATGCTAGATACGTTGAATTTGCTCATCGAGAACGCAGATGGTCGAAGGCCGATATTCCGCTGTGTGTTAACTCAGACAACTAGAGACTCTGTTGTTGCCAAACACATTCGTTCCGAGCTGATCGAGGCAGGTTTCCCGGTGCTCAAGAACGAAATGACCAATCGAGTCGGCTATGCTGAGGCTGCACTTTGGGGCGCAACCCCTACCCTTATCGATAGGAATGGGAGTGGCGCTCGAGAAATCGCCGCAATCGCTGATGAAGTCGATGGTATCATCGGCATCAAACAAGCGGCATGACAATGCGTAAGAAAAAGCTACCGAAGGTAATCTTGCGAGCCGAGACAAATGCGCGGGAAGCAGAGCCCGCGTTAGCTCCCGAGGTTTCAGATACGCCCCCCGCCGCGATAGTCTCATCCTCCGCAACCAGCCCTTCCGACAACCAGCGCCGCGCGTTTGCTGTAAAGTTGGTTGAACGCTTCGCACTATGGTCCGGGGTTGGAGCTCTTATTCCAGTACCGTTCGTCGACGTGGCTGCTGTCGGCGGTCTGCAAATTCAAATGTTACGGCGAATTTCGCAGATTTATAGAATTCCGTTTTCTGATAACGCGGGCAAGTCCATCATAGCCAGCATTGCAGGCGCTATGATTCCGGCGACGAGCGGGATTGGAGCTGCCAGTCTTTTGAAGAGCATACCAGTTGCCGGAACAATTGTGTCCGGACTTGCGATGCCTACGCTCTCTGCTGGCGCCACCTATGCGATTGGAATGGCATTCATCGAGCATATTGTTTCGGGCGGGACCTTGCTCGATTTTGATCTTCGGAATAGTCGCGAAAGCAGAGATATCACCCAGCCGGAAACTGCTGCCGCTAAATGACTTCATCTTCGTCGGAGCCCCATCGAGTTCTCGAGAAAATCGCGGGCTATTCTAATGGGGCCACGCGATGCTACTTCGGGACGATCCTGGAATGATGACTGAGGCCTTGCCTCGACCGAGTCTTTGTCGCGATTGGCCACGAAGGCGTTGCGAACTCGATAATTTGGCAGTGCTGACTTACAATACACCGCGATCTTACTCTGACCCACTGCACATCGTGATTGCTGCTGTTATTGCCCAATTGCAACGAGCAATCGTGCTTGACAAGTCTCTTTCGGGGAGGCGTTCCCTGCTGTAACGGAGTCATAGCTCATGGAAAATGAAACGAGCCAATCCGCAGCAAGTTTCCAATGCTGGTCGTGCAAGGGCGAAGTTGGGCAAGCCGACCGTTTTTGCCGCCAATGCGGAATGAACCTGATATATGCGGCAAGTGGGGCAGCGGCTAAAGCTCAACAACAATTTGCCTCGCCGAACGAGCAAATTCATGCGCGGTTAGTTTCCATTGAAAAATTGATGATCAAGACAATAGCTGGAGTTGGTGCACTATTACTTCTTGTTGGGTGGATTGCTTTGCAGCTGCATCATTTTGGGCGAGAATAACTTTTGTGGTCCGCAGTGCTACGGAGCGTAAATTGCGCTGGGATTCCGCCTTTCTTAACCCGAGTACCCGCGTTGTGGCCGGATAGACAGGCAAGGTCAAACCTGCTGGCAACAGCTAAGGTTTTATAGAAACCGCTCCCGCGGTGGGGGGGCTGAAATACCAAATCTTAAACCGACGACTAAGTGGATTTTCTGCGGCGGCCCGCTAATCCAAGTCAAAAAGTTGCCAACGCCTTTGCTAAATCAGTCAGAAGCTGGCCAGATAACGATTTAAATTGCGCGAGTTTGTCCTCGAGTTGCGCCACGCGTGCCTCAAGAGCAGCAACCGGTACGTAACCGGCAAGCGGCCGCGGAGGCTCTGATGCGTCAGTCACGGGCTTCACAAAGTCGGCAAGCATGGATTCAGAAGACATGTCTAACCTTCGGTTTGTAACGTTAGGTATCACTTTTCTGGCGGTGTGACCTGTGACGTATGTCACAGCCGGGTGGGGGCTCTTGATTTAAATCACTGATTGTTCATTAACATATTTTCTATCTTAGATTGTATTTTATTCGCCGTTCGCATTGGCGTAGAGATGTACGAAATCATCCGGGGGTTATCTAAATTCTATCGTAGTCGATATTGATGGCGAGGCATCGCCGAGAACGAAGCGCTGGGTGCACAAGACGTTCGGCCACCTTCGGTGGCTAGGGATACGACGGGCATTATTCGCCCCGTATCACGCTGAAATGGACCCTATGTTCACGCCGCGTTGCATCGCTTAGCTCTCGTTTGGATCGCGCGCATAAGTGCAAACACATCGATACTGGCACGGTTTCGGGCGGTCATTAATGACCTAAGATTCGGAAGTTCTTGCGGGCCGCTCGTTGCGCGTAAGGCTGCCACGTTGTCATAAAACTGTAATCTATCTGTCGTTACTGGGATCGCTTGCCAATCATATTGGCTTTGCCTCTGTGCAATACGGGTTTGCGGCGCATGTCGAACGACACAATTGATTTTAGCCTACTAATTGGTCCGCAAATACCATCACGAACTTTCAAGGCTGGTGATACGATCTTTAAGCAAGGCGAGCCGGCGACGGAATTATATGTAATAAAAAACGGGCGAGTTGGAATTCAACTAGGGAACCGAATTCTCGATACGCTTGATAGTTATGACATCTTCGGTGAGATGGCACTTATCGACCAAGCCCCACGCAGTGCCGATGCCATCGCCGTAACTGATGTCACACTAGTCCCGGTTTCCGAGAAACAGTTCTTATTCCTCGTCAGTCAGACCCCCTTCTTTGCACTCAAGGTCATGCGGGTATTGGCACGTCGGCTGCGCGCCGCGAATAAGGCGATCTAATCGTGAGTGCCTAAGGCCGCCTTACTTCCCAAACTCGCCCCGGGTCTTTCAGGCGAACGATTAAGCAATACTAGTCCAGCCTTCATTAAAGTGAGCCCACGCCTCTTCCGGCTATAAGGTACTAACATCAGAGGTATCGAACATTCCCCGGGCGGCCCCTACGCTAGCTTCATCGATTCCGTCGGCTACGCTGACGCAACCCCTCGCATTCACCTAAATTTCGACCCGACTTCTCAATATGGCCGGCCATCAGCCTAGGCACAAGCCAACGTGTCAAACGGAATGACCACCTCCCGCTTTCGCATCAGAGCAGGCGAGTCACGGTCATATGGCCTGATAATCTATCTGCGATATTGAGCATTTTCATAAGCTCCATCCAAAGTCAAAATCGATCTGCCTTTCGGGATGACATTCCTGGCCGGCTATGATGCAATCTTCTGAGCCTTACGCTTCGCTCTGCGCTACACCATGCGAGATGACCAAATTAAGCGCGAGATTTCATCGCCGATGAAAGCAGGAGCTTTCGATATGAAAACAATCCTTGTACTGATCGGCGGCAGTGATCGCGACAAGGCTATTTTCCGAACAGCTCTGGCTGCGGCTACTCCGCTTTCGGCTCATTTGGATTTCTTTCATGTTCACGTGTCCGGGGGGGCCGCAGCCAAATACGATAATCATGTGCAGTTTGCTATGGGAGCTGGCGTACAGAATGCCTTGGATCACTTAGACGCTAAGGCCAAGACGTTTTCGGAAGTTGCCACTACCCATGTGCGCGAGTTATGTGCAGCCTCAAATATCGAGATTTGCGATGCTCCGACTAACAACAAAAATGTGACTGCGAGTTTTCGCAAAGAGAGTGACACTACGATAGAGCGCCTGATCTTCCACGCCAGCCAAAGTGATTTCGTTGTCATGGGCCGAGCCAAGCAAAAACAGGGATTAGCTCCAGGCACTCGTGAATATTTGGTACGGACTTGTGGACGCCCAGTGATTCTCGCCGCGACTGCTGCACCGCAGACACTTACCGGCACCATCATGGTGTGCTGGAAGAAATCCGATAATGTGGCTCGTGCTATCGCCGCTGCCATGCCGATCCTAACGAGTGCGAAACACGTCGTATTCACGAACGTCGCAAAGCGCAGCAAGGGCGACATTGAGATCATGCATGATCTCGCGGGGCAGTTCGCCAAAATTGGAATTTCAACTGACGTGCAGGTTATCCCATTAAAAAACATCGGAACGCCAGACTTACTTTCCGTCGCCGCCGAGGAATGCCAAGCCGATCTCGTGGTAATGGGCGCCTATGGTCAATCGCGATTCCACGAGCTAGTTTTCGGGAGCAGCACCGAGACTCTCATCCGCGATGTCGATCGGCCAATCTTGCTCATGCATTAGCCGACAACAAAAAAACGGCCTGGCGTCTCTTACGCCGCGCGTGTCGTAAAAATATTTTTCCAGCTGCAAGTCACGATCCGCCGCCGGCTTCTGGGCCATCGTAGATCCGGATGATGGCTAAGCCTGACGTCGCCGCCAACCTTTATCCAAGCACGACTGGGGTCTGGGGTTGGGTTGAACTTCACTCCAACCTTAGACCGGGCAGCTAACTCGGTCCGCACAGAAAACCACTAAGACATTCGCTGACCTAACATGAAGTATCGTCCGTCATGGCGGCATATTTCAAAACCAATTCTCGATGCAAATTAAAATTTTAACAATAAACATAACGTGAAAAAAATGGATGGAGAGTACTCTTCGTTCTGCTCAGGGGGCGGGATTCATGTGGCACTTCATCGATCTTCTGGTACGGACCTCTCCACGTTTAAAACTAAGTACCTCAAAAACAAGCGCAATATGCATTGGAGCGTTGGCGTGTTTGACGGTCGCCTTTATCCCGACCGGAACAATATTTCGCGTAGGCCGCACGATTCCAATAATGGATGCCAATTTATCCGAGCCCAAGCTGGACATTGACGCGACCACAACTAAGCTGCCATCGAGGGATGTGGTCGCTTTCAAGGCAGCCGGCGTTGTGTTCGCGGCTAACTCGGGCATCGACGTGCCCACAGCCAAGCCCACGTCTAGCGATGTGGTTGCCGTCAAGCAGGCCAGTGCTACGGTCGTAGCTGAGGCGGGTAAGGATGAGCTAGCACCTCAAGCCAATAATATCTTGCCGACAAAGTCGGCCAGCGATCGGAATGCAAAGGCAATTGCTAACACATTATCGGCGGGCAATTGGCAATACTGGCAATATTGCCATTCCCCGTCACACGCGGAACATAAGATCTATTTCTCGACGCCGATTCCTGTGACTGGAACTGTGGGCGAAGCTGATAGCGCTTTTGATCGAATGCTAAACGAGGCCGGGTTACGGCATGACGAAATTCAATGTCCAAGGGCTCCTAATAAGCCCACCTTATTGTTCAGACAGAAATATGCGTTCAAGTTTAATGATGAGCTCGGATACGCAGTTGTCACTTTGAACTGGGACTCCAATACCAATTAGCGCACGAATCACCACGGTCGCAGCCAAGGTGTAAGCTCGACGGACCTGAGGTCGTCGCAAGCGTTCGCCGATCGAAGGAGGGTATGGCGCACCGGTCGGCGAGACGTGGCCGGAAGAACCAGGTCACTTGGCGGGGGGTTCACAGATGGGTACACCGAATTCGCCAGCGGTTTTTATGATCTCAATTCAGATCATATCTTTTGTAAATCCACCGACCGTCGTCCATACGCCGCAAGACGACGCCCCAAATAAACTGACCCGTAATCGATCGCCTTGGTACGACGATCTTCCACAGGTGCCATAGCTGCCAGACTTCGCGGTCCAGTCTTCGAGTCGGGGTAAGTGAACTTAGAATGTCCTGTGCGTAAGTGGCTATGCGCGGCATACGAACCCCACAAGTTCGCAATTCGACGCTAAAGGATACGCAACCTTCCCGCGCATTCAAAACAGGTTTTAGGAACAGCGTGACAAATAAACGTTAATGTGAGCGCTTCGCTTCGCGCGGTTAACGTGCATCGCAACACAAGCGCTGCACCAAATCTAATGTCTGCGTCCTAACTGATAATCAGCCTTTGCTGTGGCGGATTATCGAAACGGCGTCACTCCCCATTGCTCTTGCGAAGAGATTGCAGCAGATCAGCAAAAGGCGGACATCACGATTCTATCTCAAGATTTGCTCGGGGCGATTAGGACACGTCGCATTGCCGACCAGTTTCCCAAGATTGATTAACTGCACGCGCCGGTTCTCTGCTGCTTTGGGATTAGCGGGATTGAGCAAGTTCTCCTCTCCAAGGCCAACGGATTCGATACGCGCCGGTCTGATTGCAAACGGATTGATCAGCGCGTCCCGAATAGCATCCGCGCGTTGTTGGCTCAGCTTGAAATTGTATTCGCGGGTCCCGACCGCATCGGTATTTCCCACGACCAGGAAACAGTATCCCTGCAGGTAGGGCGAATACAAAGCGTCAGCCATGAGCCCAACTGCCTGAAACGACCTTGGGCGAATTCGCGCCGAGTTGAAGTCGAACTCAATGGCTATTGTCATCTGCGCTAGATTGGAAAGTTGAGCCATCAAGGGAGGCCGATTGATAGGGTTTGCGCGAGCTGGGTCATGCATCGATTGAATGGCGAGCTGTCGTAATTTTGCTGCCGTAATGCCCATCGCTGCCGCGTCTTCGACGCCCTGGAGGCTGCTGACAATGTCATTCGAGCTCAGGTGGATTTGATTTGAAATCGGACCAGTAGCAAGCGGGGTTTCATAGCCTGCATCAAGAACCGCTTGCCGACATGCGGCACTTATATTTTGCCTTGCTCTTTCGAAGCACTCCAGAAGATTGGCATCACCTTCTTCAACGCTGCCGCATAACTGTAGGCGATCCCTCTCGCACACGCGCGGAACCGCGGCACGGGCATCACGTCTTTTAATTAAAAGGTCACGGACGACTGTTGTAGCACTTTTGCAGCTTTGCGATACGTTCGCCCAATGTTGTTCCAAACAATCCGCAACCCGGCCTCCGCCAAGATTTTCCTTGCTGCAGAATTTGTCGAGATCTTTCCCACAAGACCGCCCGAGTTCACCGAGGGCCTCAGAGTAACCGATCGTCTGCGCGCGTGCCGGATATGTCGACGTCATGACCAGCGCGACGCAGAGTGCGATGCCCGCAGCAACAACAAAATGACTGACCTTATTCATGACAAAGCGTCCCTCCCAGGCCGAAAGGTGAAAATCATACCTTGGTTTGAAAATATCGGCTAGTCTGCATTTGAACGACTTTTCGGTGCCTACCCCCCGCGCAACAGCGACGCAAGCGTCGCGAGCGCTTCATCTAAGCTATAGATCGAGGTCAGAGCCCCTGTTCTTGAGATCGAGGTCAGAGCCCCTGTTCTTGGCGCAGCGCATTGCCGACGTGTTGGCGAAGGAGAAAGCGCAGGCCTGGATCAACCACGATAAGGCGCAGAGCGCCCCGCTCAGGCACGCGCTGGAGCTTTTTGAGTGATAAAGCTGCGCAGCAGACTGGTGGGCTATTTTATCGGCATGTCCGTCTTTAGCCCTTATACCAAATTGCGTTACCCGCGACCGATGTGCGGCATTGCCGCTGGCTTATCACGCCCGTCCAAGTATTTGATTCGACTCGCAATTATGATGTGACCATCCGCGCACAACGGGGCACGGGATGAGTCAAGGTTTCCGAGTTTGGGTATTAGTTGAGGTGCCAGCCGACTGAATCGATGTCTGCTTTAAGGGGAAAGCGCATATGGGGCTCGCCAAATTTTGCGAGTGCCCCCCCTTAACCCGTCGCGCCGAGGAGTTCAGGTAGGCGGTCGCGGTTGAGCGCCAGCCATTGCAGTGCCATGATCAGCGGCCCATTGCGCATCATGCCATGTGCGAGCGCATCGAGCGCGGTATTGATCGGCACGCGCATTACGGTGATGCGCTCGTCGCAAGTCGGCTGCGCGCGCTCGGGCAAGCGCGCGGCATCGACGGCGGCGACAAAGACGGTCACCTCCTCATCGGTCAGGCCGGGCGTTGTCAGATAGCTGAACAATTCGACGAGTTTCGCCGGCGCGATGCCGATCTCCTCGCGGCATTCGCGCGCGGCGGTCTCGGCCAAAGTTTCGCCGGGCTCGGCCCGGCCGGCCACGATCTCGACGAGGTCGCCATAGCCGTTGGCAAGATGCGCCGCCAGGCGAAACTGGCGGATCATCACGATCTCACCGCGCGCGAGGTCGACAGGCAGCACCGCCGCCACCCTGCCGGCACGCACGACCTCGCGCGTCTGCACGGCGTCGGCCAATGTCACCCGGAAGCGCTGATAATTGAAGAAGCCCTTGGCAATGGTTTCCGGCGGCGACACGCCGGCGGACGCGCGGCGGTCGGCAAGACCGCGCGCGGCCATCAACACACGACCTTGCCGCAGCCGCGTACGGCCGCGATCACCGTCTGCAAAGGCTTCAGGCCCGGATGCCCGACGATGGCGACGCCGTCGATGATGTACGCCGGTGTCGCCACGAGGCCCGCTTGGCCGCCGAAGGCGGCGTTCTCGCGCAAGATGTCGAGCGTCGCCTCGGTGTTGGCGGCAGCCGCAAGCTTTTGCGCATCGAGGCCCATGTCTTTGGCGACGTCGAGCACTCGGGCGCCGTCGATCGTGCCGCGGCTGGCGTAGATGCGCTTGTGGAAATCGAGATATTGCGCGGGCGAGAGCTGCTTTGCTGCGGCGACCTCGACCATGGCGCCGCGCACCGATGGCTCGGACAGTACAGCGTAGGGCACGAAGACCAACTTGAGCTTGGCGTCGGAATGCACCAGCGCATCGATGTCGGCGGCAGCTTCCCGGCAATAGGGGCAGTTGAGATCGTAAAACTGGTAGAGCGTCACGTCGCCGTGCAGATTGCCGACCGCGACCTTGCCCGGCAGCTCGTCAAGATGCGCGAGCAGCGCCGCGCCGACGTCGAAATTGGCGATAGTCTCGCCGTCATAGGCCTTGATCGGATATTGCGGCGGGCGCATCTGCGCCTGCGCAGCAGCCGCGAACAAGAAGATCAAGGAAATGAAGACATATTTCTTCATTGCGCCACGGCGCCTTCCGGCGCCGTCTCCAGTTTGAATGCGGCGGCAAGGAGCGCGCGCGTGTAGTCGCTCTTCGGTGCCTTGAACAACTCCGCCGCGGCGCCCTCCTCCACCACCTTGCCGTTGCGCAGCACCAAAAGCCGGCTCGCCAGCGCCGCCACCACGCGCAAGTCGTGCGAGATGAACATGTAAGTGAGATCGTGCCGCTTCTGCAGGTCGCGCAGCAGGTCGACCATCTGCGACTGGATCAGCATGTCGAGTGCACTGGTCGGCTCGTCGAGCACGATGAAAGTCGGCTCCAGCACCAAGGCGCGCGCGAGCGCGATGCGCTGGCGCTGACCGCCGGAATATTCGTGCGGATAGCGGAAGCGCGCCTGCGGATCGAGCCCGACGTCTTGCAACGCCGCCACCACGCGCCGTTCGTGCTCCGCTGCGGACAACTGCGGATGGTGCACCCACAGGCCTTCCTCGATAATGTCGGAGACCGGCATGCGTGGGCTGAGCGAGCCGTAAGGATCCTGGAATACGATCTGCATGTCGCGACGATAGGGCCGCATCTCCTTGAACTTGAGACCCTGGATCGTATGGCCCATGAACACCACCGGGCCTTGCGACGAGATCAATCGCAATATAGCGAGGCCCAGCGTGGTCTTGCCCGAACCCGATTCGCCGACCACGCCGAGCGTCTCGCCTTTGCGGATTTCCACGCTAATACCGTCCACCGCCTTGATGTGGCCGACGATCTTGCGCAGCACGCCGCGCTTGATCGGGAACCAAACCCTGAGGTTATCGGTCTGCACGACGATCGGCGCCTGCGGACACGGCGGCGCAGGATCCGGCTTCGGCTCGGCGGCGAGCAGCGCGCGCGTATAGGCGTGCTCGGGTGCGGTGAACACGCGCTCGACCGGACCCTGCTCGACGATCTTGCCGGCATTCATCACGCAGACCCGGTCGGCGAGCTTGCGAACGATGCCGAGGTCATGGGTGATGAACAGCATCGACATGCCGAGACGCGTCTGCGTGTCCTTCAACAGCTTGAGGATCTGCGCCTGCACGGTAACGTCGAGCGCTGTGGTCGGCTCGTCAGCGATCAACAGGTCCGGCTCGTTCGCCAGAGCCATGGCGATCATCACGCGCTGGCGCTGTCCGCCCGAGAGCTGGTGCGGATAGCTCGCGAGCCGCCCCTGCGGGTCGGGGATGCCGACCTGGCTGAGCAATTCAACAATACGGGCCCTCGCTTTTTCGCCTGCAAGGCCTTGATGGATCAGCAGGATTTCTCGGATCTGCTTCTCGATCGTGTGCAGCGGGTTGAGCGAAGTCATCGGCTCCTGAAAGATGATCGTGATGTCGTTGCCGCGCACGCGCCGGATTTCGTTTTCCGGCATGGTCAGAAGTTCGCGGCCCTTGAACAGGATCGAGCCGGACGGATGGCGCGCGGCCGGATAAGGCAAGAGCTTCATCACCGACAGCGCGGTTACCGATTTGCCGGAGCCCGACTCACCGACCAGTGCCAGCGTCTCGCCCTTGCCGATGTCGAACGACACGTGATCAACCGCCAGCACCTCGCGTTGGCCGGCGCCGATGGCGACCGAGAGATCGCGGATTGAAAGGAGCGTTTCGCCGGCGTCGTTCATCGAAATGTCTTTCGCGGGTCGAAGGCGTCACGCACCGCCTCGCCGATGAAGATCAACAGTGACAGCATGATCGCGATGGAAAAGAAACCGGTGAGGCCGAGCCACGGCGCCTGCACATTGGCCTTGCCCTGGCTGAGCAACTCGCCGAGCGAGGGCGAGCCCGGCGGCAGCCCGAAGCCGAGAAAGTCGAGCGCGGTCAGCGTCATCACCGACGACGACAGAATGAACGGCAGGAACGTCATGGTCGCCACCATGGCGTTCGGCAAGAGGTGGCGGAAGATGATCACTGCGTTCGACACGCCAAGCGCGCGCGCCGCCTGTATATATTCGAAATTGCGCCCGCGCAGGAATTCGGCGCGCACGAGGCCAACCAGCGACACCCAGGAAAACAGCAGCAAGATGCCAAGCAGTACGAAAAATCCTGGCACCAGCACCGAGGAAATGATCAGCAGCAGATAGAGTGAGGGAATCGATGTCCAGATTTCGATGAACCTCTGGAACAAGAGATCGATCCAGCCGCCGAAATAGCCCTGCACCGCGCCGGCGGCGACGCCGACGACCGACGACACGATGGTGAGGCACAAGCCGAACAGCACCGAAATGCGGAAGCCATAGATCAGCCGCGCCAGCACGTCGCGGCCGCCGTCATCGGTGCCGAGCCAGTTGTATTCGAGCTCGCTGCATTTGGCGAAGCCGTGCGTGGCAGCGAACTCGCAATCCTTCTGCATAAGCATCCAGGTTGGCTTCGATGGAAATGGCGACGGCGGCTTGCTTACTTGCGTGTTGTAGGAGAAACGGATCGGCGGCCACAGCACCGTGCCACCTTCCTTATTGATGAGGCCCATCAGGTAGTCATCACGATAATCGGCGGCCGTCCCGAACAGATTGGGGTCTTTCCCCTTCGCGAAGGCCGTGTCGGGATAGGTCACCACCGCCGGGAAATACCCGTGGCCGTTGACGTAGATGTAGATCGGCTTGTCGTTGGCGATGAATTCGGCGAACAGCGAAATCAGGAACAACGCCAGGAAAATCCACAACGACCAGTAGCCCCGCCGATTGAGCTTGAAATTCTCCCAGCGCCGCCGGTTAAGCGGCGACAGCGTGTAGCGGAAAATCCACGGCTGCAGGCTGCCGGCTGGCGTGTCGACCGCAATTTCCCCGAGATCTTCGCGCGTCTTGGCGTCCACCTCACACCTCCCGCGTTTCGAAATCGATGCGCGGATCGATCCAGGTGTAGGTGAGATCGGAGATCAGGTTCACAACCACGCCGATCAACGAGAAGATATAGAGAGTGGCGAATACCACCGGATAATCGCGGTTGAGCACGCTTTCGAAACCGAGCAGGCCGAGACCATCGAGCGAAAAGATGGTTTCAATCAGCAGCGAGCCGGTGAAGAAGGCATGCACGAAGGCGCCGGGGAATCCGGCGATCACGATCAACATAGCGTTGCGGAAGATGTGGCCATACAGCACCTGGTTTCTGGTGCAACCTTTGGCGCGCGCGGTGAGCACGTATTGCTTGCGGATTTCCTCGAGGAACGAGTTCTTGGTCAGCATCGTCATGGTGGCGAAGGCCGACAGCGCCATCGAGATGATCGGCAGCGTCAAGTGCCAGAAATAGTCGCCGATCTTCGCGTACCAAGGCAGTTGCCAGAAATTCTCCGACACCAGCCCGCGCAACGGGAACCAGTCGAAGAACGAGCCGCCGGCGAACAGAATGATCAGCAGGATCGCGAACAGGAAACCGGGGATGGCGTAACCGATGACGACCACGGTCGAGGTCCACGCATCGAAGCGCGAGCCAGAATCGACCGCCTTGCGAATGCCGAGCGGAATCGAGATCAGATAGGTGAGCAATGTCATCCAGATGCCGAGCGAGATCGACACCGGCAGCTTCTCCTTGATCAACTGCAGCACGCTGAATGTCGCGGAAATAGCTGTTGCCGAAATCGAAGCGGATATAATTCCACAGCATCAGGCCGAAGCGTTCATAGGCCGGCTTGTCGAAGCCGAACTGCTTCTCCAGCTTCTTGATGAATTCCGGATCGAGCCCCTGCGCGCCGCGGTATTTCGACGTCACGGCATCGACGCCCGAGCCGCCCTGCACCATGCCGCGGCTGCCGAAGTCGCCGCCAGGCGAGCCGGAAATGCGTGAGGTCGCGCCGGTGTCGGCGCCGGTGAGCTTGGCAATCACCTGCTCGACCGGGCCGCCGGGTGCGAATTGCACCACGACGAACGCCACCAGCATGATGCCGAACATGGTGGGAACCATGAACAGCACGCGACGGATGATATAGGCGGTCATACGACTCTCAATATGTCATTCCGGGGTGGCGCGAAAGCGCCAACTTTCGCTCCCCGCACTGCTATCTCCTTTGTTTTAGCTTCGCCGCCTTGGCCTCGTCGGTCCACCAAGTCTCCGGAATACCCCGGAAATAGCGCGGCTGGACCGCCGGGAAACCGAACTGGTCCCAGTAGGCGATCCAACGCGACGCTTTGTACCAGTGCGAAATCCAATAGCGGCCGGCGCGAATGACGCGGTCGAGCGCCTGGCAGGCGGTGGTCAGTTCGACCCGCGTCTTGGCCGCAATGATGCGGTCGACCAGCGCGTCGACCACCGGATCGGCGATGCCGGCGAGATTCTGCGAGCCCTTGGTCGCCGCGGCGGTTGAGGAGAAATAGCGTGCGCAGCGAATCGCCCGGCGTCGACGAAAAGCTGAAGCGCTCGACCGTGATGTCAAAGTCGAAATTGTCGACGCGGGCGCGATACTGCACCGGATCGACCACACGCAACGTCGCGTCGATGCCGAGGGTGCCGAGATTCTTGAGGTACGGCAGATGGTGCGGCGTGAAGGTCGGCTCATCGAGCAGGAACTCGATGGTGATCGGCTTGCCGTCGGGCAACATGCGTTTGCCGTCTTTCAACGCAATCCCGGCCGCGTCGAGCAACTGTGCGCCGCGCCGCAGCCAATGGAGGTCATGACCGGAGCCGTCGGTCACCGGCGGCACATAGGGCGCGCCGAACACTTCGTCCGGCACTTTGCCACGAAACGGCTCGAGCAGCGCGAGCTCGGCGGCGCTCGGTGTGCCCTGCGCCATCATCGGCGAATTCTGGAACACCGACACCGTGCGGTCGTAGGAGCCGTACATGATGTTCTTGTTGGTCCATTCGAAATCAAAGGCGTCGATCAGCGCCTCGCGCAGCCGGCGGTCCTTGAACTGCGGGCGCCGCGTGTTAATGAACCAGCCCTGCGCGCCGGAGGGCGTGTCGTCGGGAATGACCGCGCGCTTGACGCGGCCGTCCTTGAAGGCGGGAAAATCGTAGCGCGTCGCCCAGGTGCGCGAGGTGAACTCTTCGCGGAACAGATAGTTCTTGGCGGTGAAGCCGACGAAGCCGACCTCGCGGTCGCGATAATATTCATAGCGGATGACGTCGAAATTGCTCTGCCCGCGCGAGACCGGCAGTTCGGCGCCCCACCAATCCTTCACGCGCGCGAATTCGATGAAATGCCCGGCGTCGAAGCGGCCGACTTTGTAGGGGCCACTGCCGAGCGGGGCCTCCAAAGTTGACTGATCGAACGGCTGCTTGGCGTAATAGGCCTTGGAGAAGATCGGCAGCCCGGCGACGAACAGCGGCACGTCGCGCGCCCGCTTCTCGGCAAAGCGCACCACCACGGTGCGGTCGTCGGCGGCTTCCGCGCCTTTATAGTCGCGCAGTTGCTGGGTGATGATCGGGTGGCCCTTTTCCTTCAGCGTGTTGAGCGACCACGCCACGTCATGCGCGGTGAGCGGCGTGCCGTCGTGGAATTTCGTCGGCTCGCGCAGGGTGAAACGGTAGGTCAGGCCGTCCTCGGAAATGCGCACGCTCTTTGCCGCCAGACCATACATGGCGTCGGGCTCGTCACCCGAACGCACCATCAAGGTGGCGAAGGCGTAGTCCATGCCGAAGGCACCCTCGCCCTTGAGGATGTAGGCGTTGAGCGAATTGAAGGTGAGGAATGAGCCGTTGTAGCCGCGGCTCGACACCGCTTCGGAATAGACGCCGCCCCTGGGCGCGGCGGGATTGACGTATTTGAAGTGCGGGAAATCCGCCGGATACGAGAGATCGCCGAAGGTGGACATGCCATGCTGCTCCGCCTCTTCTGCAGCGGCCGGGGGCGCAAATTTCGCGGCGGCCAGCGCGCCGACCGATAACACCAGAGCGTGCCGGCGCGTGATCAAGTGCGCTGCGGCAGCTTGGCCGCCTTGTCCGCGTCCCACCACCAGATGGCGGGGAATGCCGAGCGGCCGTATTGCGGCATGTTTTGCGGACGGCCAAAGCGGTCCCAACGCGCCGTGCGCGTGAAAGGATAGGTCCATTGCGGCACGACGTAGAAATTCCACAACAGCACGCGGTCGAGCGCATGCGTGGCGGCGACCAGCTCCTCGCGGCTCTTGGCGAAGATGATGCGCTCGATCATCGCATCAACCGCCGGATTCTTGATGCCGACGATGTTGCGCGAGCCGGGAATATCGGCGGTATGCGAGCCCCAGAAGTCGCGTTGCTCGTTGCCAGGCGACAGCGACTCGCCCCACGAGGCGATGACGATGTCGAACTGCCATTGCCGCATGCGGTTTTCGTATTGCGCACTGTCGACGGTGCGCACCGATACCGCGATGCCGAGGCGCTCCAGCGATGGCTTGTAGAACAGCATGACCCGCTCGAACGAAGGATCATCGACCAGAAGTTCGACCGCCAGATTTTCCTTGGTCTTGGTGTTGACGAGCTTGGTGTTCTCCACCTCGTAGCCGGCCTCGCGCAAAAGCTTCAAGGCTTCGCGCAGATTGTTGCGCACGTTCTCGGGCGTGCCGTTGACCGGGTTCGCGTAGGCTTGCGTGAACAGCGCGGGCGGCACTTTGTCCTTCACGCTTTGCAGGATTTCCAGCTCCAGACCTTGCGGAACGCCCGAACAAGCGAGCTCAGTTCCGGCGAAATAGCTGCCGATGCGCTGGTACTGGTCGAAGAAGATCTGCTTGTTCATCTCCTCGAAATCGAAAGCGAAGTTGAAGGCGCGGCGCAGGCGCGCATCCTTGAACTTGTCGCGCCGGAGGTTGAAGGCAAAAGCCTGCATCACGCCGACGTTGCGGACGGGGAATTCCTCCTTCACCACCTTCTTGTCGCGCGCCGCCGGAAAATCGTAGGCGGTCGCCCAGTTCTTGGCGCTGTTCTCGGTGCGCCAATCGACCTGATCGCCCTTGAAGGCTTCGAGCGCGACGGTGGAGTCGCGGTAGTACTCGTAACGGATTTGCTGGAAGTTATTGGTGCCGATATTGACGTTGAGGTCCTTGCCCCAATAGTCGGCGACTTTCTCGTAGACTATGGTGCGCCCCGGGGCGAACTCCTTGATGCGGTACGGACCCGAGCCGAGCGGCGGCTCGAGTGTCGTCTGCGTCACGTCGCGCTTGCGGCCGGATTTGTCGGTGCCTTCCCACCAATGCTTCGGCAGGACCTGCAACTGGCCGACGATCTGAGGCAACTCGCGATTGCCGGGGCCGTCGAAGGTGAAGGTGACGTCGCGCTCGCCGGTCTTTTCCGCCTTCGCCACGTGGCGGTAGTAGGCGGCGTATTGCGGGCTGTTCTTCTTGAAGGTGTCGAACGAATAGATCACGTCGTCCGGCGTCACCGGCTTGCCGTCGTGCCAGTGCGCATTGGCGCGCAGCCGGTAGGTGACCGAGGTACGATCCTCGGGGTAGCTCACCGCCTCGGCGAGCAAGCCGTACTCAGTAGAGACTTCGTCGAGCGCCGGCGTCGATAGCGTCTCGTTGATCAGCTCGAGCCCGCTGGCGAGGCTGCCCTTCACCACCGCGACCACGCCGTTGAAATTGTCGAAGGTGCCGAAGGCGATCTGGCGGATGGCGCCGCCCTGCGGCGCGGCCGGATTGACGTAGGCGAAATGCTTGAACCCGGCCGGGTAATGCGGCTCGCCGAACAGCGAGAGGCCGTGCTTCCAGTTGCGTTCTTGGGCGTCCGCCTGGCCCGCGAGCAATCCGCCGCCCACCGCGCCGATCGCGGGCGTGACCAGCGCGGCGGCGGTGCTGCGCAGAACGGTACGGCGGGTGAACTTCATGGCCATGCTCCAGCGCGGCTGACGCGCTATCCCTGCAATCGCGGGCGATTATGTCGGTTTTTCGGTTCCCCACCAGCGGATCAACGCACCGCTAAACGCGATGGCCGGGCTTTGGGCCCGGCCGCATCAGAACGACGTTTTCGCCGCGATCACTTTGCCGGCGCAGGAGCCGGAGCCGCCGGCTTGGGCGCTTCGGCCGGCTCGGCGGGCGCTGCCCCGGCAGCGGGCGCGGGAGCGGCTTGCGCCGCCTTCGGCAGCGGAGCTGGATTGTCCGCCAAAGTATTCAGGTAAGCGATGACGTCGGCGCGCTGGGTTTCGCGCGACAGACCGGCAAAGGTCATGGCCGTGCCCGGCGATATAGCCCTGCGGATGGGTCAGGAACTTGTTGAGCTCGTCATAGGTCCAGGTGCCGCCCTTGGCCTTCATGGCGGCAGAATAATTAAAGCCAGCCTCGGACGCCCGCGGCCGGCCGACGATGCCGTACAGATTGGGACCGACGCGGTTCGGCCCGCCTTTGTCGAAGGTGTGGCAGGCCTGGCACTGCTTGGCGGTGGTCTGGCCCTTTTCGACCGAAGCCGAGGCCAGCAGCGTCTCGATCGGCTGCTCGGGCTCCTTGGCGGCGGGCTGCTCGCCCTCGCCTTGCGCCTTGACCGCGATCGCGTAGCCGGGCTTGGCCGGCTTTTCCGGCGCGAAAATGGCGCCCGCCCCGATATTAAGCGCGAGCAGAACCAGGCAGGTGCCCAGAATGGCTCCGAGGACCTTGTTGAGTTCGAAGGAATTCATCGACGAAAGGCTCCCGAAAGGGGCGCGAACCGGCAGGGGACGTATTCGCCGCCAATGGCCTCGACGGCGGCGGACAGATACCGTTTTGCCTCCAGTCTGGCAACCCGTATAAGCGCCGCGGCCCACTCGACATTCGTACAGGCCGGGCCGCTGTTGCCGGTAGCCAGACCCATGCCCGTCACCATCATCCTCATCCCGGCCCGCATGGCCTCCACCCGGCTGCCGGGGAAACCCTTGGCGGATATCGCCGGACTGCCGATGATCGTGCACGTGCTCCGTCGTGCGCAGGCCGCCAAAATCGGCGAGGCGGTGGTGGCGACCGATTCCGAAGCGGTGGCAGCGGCGGTGGAAAAGTCGGGCGGCCGCGCAATCATGACGCGGTCCGACCACGTCTCCGGCTCCGACCGCATCTATGAGGCGCTGGAGGCGCTCGATCCCGAGCATCGCATCGGCGTGGTGGTCAATGTGCAGGGCGACTTGCCTACCATCGAGCCCACCGATATCCGCGCGGCGCTCGGCCCATTGTCCGATGCGAAAGTCGATATTTCGACGCTGGCGGCGGCTATCAACGATCCGGCCGAGCGCAACAATCCGAACGTGGTCAAGGTCGCCGGCAGCTTGGTCGCGCCCGGGCGCCTGCACGCCGCCACGTTCACCCGCGCCGACGCGACCGGTCCCCGACCGCACTATCACCACATCGGGCTTTACGCCTACCGGCGCTCGGCGCTGGAGCGTTTCGTCAAACTGCCGCCTTCGGCCAATGAGCGACGCGAGCGGCTCGAGCAACTGCGCGCACTCGACGCCGGCATGCGCATCGATGTCGCCATCGTCAAAAGCGTGCCGCTCGGCGTCGATACGCCGGAGGAACTGGCCAAGGCGCGCAAGATGCTGGCCGGTTGACTCGACCCTGAAGGTCTGCACAAGGATCGGCATTAAGGCGGTGGGCCATGGCCAAGAAGAAGATCATCTTTCAGGGGGAACCGGGGGCGAATTCGCATCTCGCCTGCCGCGAAGCCTATCCGGATCACGAGCCGGTGCCCTGCCCGACCTTCGAGGATTGCTTCTCCGCGCTCACCGGCGGCGACGTCGATCTCGGCATGATCCCGATCGAGAATTCGGTCGCCGGCCGCGTTGCCGACATCCATCACCTGATGCCGACCTCGAAGCTGCACATCATCGCCGAATGGTTCCTGCCGATCCGCAATCAGTTGATGGCGCCCAAGGGCGCCACCTTGAAAACCATCAAGTCGGTGGAAAGCCACGTGATGGCGCTCGGCCAGTGCCGCAAGATCATCCGCGAACTGAAGCTCAAGCCGATCGTCGCCGCCGACACCGCCGGCTCGGCGCGCGAAGTGGCCGAGAGCAAGGACGTCACGCGCGCGGCCATCGCTTCGCGGCTGGCCGCGGATATTTACGGTCTGAATATCCTGAGAGAGAATGTCGAGGACGAAGCCAATTCGACCACGCGCTTCATCGTGCTCTCGCGCGAGAAGAAATGGGCGACACCCGGCAAGGGCAAGGTCGTCACCACCTTCGTGTTCCGCGTCCGCAACGTGCCAGCCGCGTTGTACAAGGCGATGGGCGGCTTCGCCACCAACGGCGTGAACATGACCAAGCTGGAGAGCTACATGGTCGGCGGCAATTTCTTCGCCACGCAGTTCTACGCCGACGTCGAGGGTCACCCCGACGACCGCGCGCTGGTGTTCGCGCTCGAGGAGCTCGCCTTCTTCTCCAAGGAATTGACCATCCTCGGCGTCTACCCCGCGCATGCGTATCGCGATACGTTCAAGGAAGAGAAAGACTAAGCGCGGGCGCCGCACGCGGCGTTATTTCTTTTCCGGTTTCGGTTTCTTCAAATCCGCCAGTTCCTGCTGAAGTTTCGCCAGTGCCGCCTTGAGCAGCGGCGAGTTCGATTTTTTGCGCGGCGATCTCGCGGTTTGCGTCAACAAGCATGGCCTGCATTTCGCGCATCTGCTTCGCCAATGTCTGCTGAAGAAATTCGACATTGCTTTGCAGGCAGCTGGTGCGCCGATCCATCGCCGTTTCGGCGGTGCATTTTTCGAGGCCGCGGATGTCCTGGGCAGCCGCAGGCGCGGCGGCAGCGAGCATGGCCAGCACGGCCAGATGGCGGGGCTTCATGGCGACAGCCTATATGAGTCGCGGGCGCGCGAGGCGGCGGTGAGAGGGGTTACGCGGCTGGCTCCGGGGTTTCCTCATTCCGTTTCGAGTGACTATGATGGCGTCGTTTCAAACTGCTGGGGGACGTCATGGAAGCCATCACGCGCCTGTTTGCTGTCTGCGCGGGGCTGCTCATTGCTGGCGGCGCCGGCGCCGCGGGCCAATATCCCGATCATCCGGTGCGCGTCGTGGTCGGCTTCGCCGCTGGTGGCCCGACCGATGTGATCGCCCGCATCGTCGCCGAAAAACTGTCGGCATCCCTCGGCCAGCAATTCTACGTCGAAGACAAACCCGGCGCCGGCAGCAATATCGCCAGCGCCGAAGTCGCGAAGGCGGTGCCTGACGGCTACACCATCACCGTGGTGAGCACCGGCTTCATGGTCAATATGAGCCTTTACGCCAAGGTCCCGTACGACGCCGTCAAGGACTTCGCGCCGATCACCATGGTCGCCTATTCGCCCAACGTCATCGTGGTCAATCCGACGGTGCCGGCGAAAACCGTCAAGGAGTTGGTCGCGCTGATCAAGGCCAATCCCGGCAAATATAGCTTTGCCGGACCCGGCATTGGCTCGACGCCGCATCTGTCGGGCGAATTGTTCAAACAGAAATTCGACCTCGACATGGTGCACGTTCCGTACCCCGGCGCCGCGCCGGCGATCAGCTCGACCATCGGCGGGCACACGCCGATTGCCTTTACCGCCCTGCCACCGGCGCTGGCCAATATCCAGGACGGAAAACTGCGCGCGCTCGCCCTGCTCGCGGTCAAGCGCAGCAAGGAAATTCCCGACGTGCCGACCATGCAGGAAGCCGGCTATACCGGCCAGGAGGCCGACACCCTCACCGGCGTGCTGGCGCCGGCCGGCACGCCGAAGCCGATCATCGACCTGCTGCATCGCGAGATCGTCAAGGCGGTGGCCCAGCCGGACGTTGCGGAACATTTGGGCAAGCTCGGCTTCGTGCCGGTGGCGAACAAACCGGAGGAGTTCGGCGCGCGCATCAAGAGCGAGATCGCGAAGTGGGGCAAGGTCGTACACGACGCGCATCTGCGCATCGAATGACGCATTCGGCGGCGAACTATGCAGCGTAAGGTGATGATCGCTTGCGCGGTGACCGGCTCGGCGGATACGCCGGGGCGCAATCCCGCCGTCCCCGTGACGCCGGCTCAGATCGCCGCGTCGGCGATCGACGCCGCCAAGGCGGGCGCCGCCATCGTCCACATCCACGTGCGCGATCCGCAGACGACGAAGCCGAGCATGGACGGAGCGCTCTATCGCGAGGTGGTGGAGCGTATCCGCTCAAGCGACACCGACGTGCTGATCAATCTCACCACAGGACCCGGCGGGCGCTTCATCCCGGGCGCCGACGATCCGCTCAAGCCCGCGCCCGGCAGCACGCTGGCCCTGCCGGCCGCGCGCGTGCGCCATGTGGTCGAGCTCAAGCCCGAAATCTGCAGCCTCGACATGGGCAGCATGAATATGGGCGGCCAGGTCTTCATCAACACGCCCACCCATCTCGAGGCGATGGCGGTGGCGATCCGCGATGCCGGCGTCACGCCCGAGCTCGAAGTGTTCGAGGCCGGCCACCTGATGCTCGCCAAACGGCTGATCGAGACCGGCCACGTCAAGCCGCCCGGCCTGTTCCAGATCTGCCTCGGGATTTCCTGGGGCCAGCCCGCCACCTCGGAGGCAGTCAGCTACATGCGCAGCCTGCTGCCGAACAACTGCGTGTGGTTCGCTTTCGGAATCTCGCTGTACCAGTTCCCCATCGCCGCGCAGACCGTGCTGCTCGGCGGTCACGTGCGGGTCGGGTTGGAGGACAATCTCTACCTCGAGAAGGGCAAGCTCACGCCGAGCAACGCAGCCTTGGTCGAGAAGGCGGCGAGGATCGTCGAGATTCTCGGCGATCAGGTCGCTACGCCGGCGGACGCGCGGCAGATATTGGGACTGCGGGCAGCCTGACCTTAACCGCTACTCCGCCGCCTGCTTGGCCGGCGGCCGCATGCTCTCGAGGCCATCCGCCGCCGTGGCGGAGATGGTCGTGCGCACCATGTAGCGCGCCTCGTGCGCCGGCCACGGCCGGCCGCGATGCATGGTGGCGCGGTTGTCCCACATCACCACGTCGCCGCTCTTCCACGCATGCACGTAGCTTGAGCCCGGCGCGGTCGCGGCCGCCATCAGCTCGTCGATCAGCGCTTTGCCCTCGGCCGGCTCCATGCCTTCCACCGCATAGGCGTGCGAGGCGAGATAAAGCGCGTTGCGGCCATTCACCGGGTTCTTCCACACCATGCGCCAGCACACTGGCGGCAGCGCGGCGCGTTCCTCCGGGCTGGCGAGACCGGGCGCGATCTGGCCGCGCGAATGCGCGTAGTCGTGCCAGGCAAAGGAATTCGCGAGCTTCGCGCGCAGTGCCGGATCGAGCCGCTCGAACGCCAATCGCGTGGAGACGAATTCGGTTTCGCCGCCGCGTTCCGGAATAATGCGCGCCGACAGGATCGAGGTGAGCGCAGGCGTCCGCTTGAACGAGCTATCGGTGTGCCAGAGCTGGTTCGCCTTGTTGCGCATCGCATAGCGATGATCGGGCGGCACCACCTTGCCGTCCTCGCCGATGGTGGTGAGGATCACGAAATGGCTGCCAGTGCCGAGCGAGCCGACCTTGGTCACTTCCGGCGGACCGAAGCGGCGCGAGAAGGCGAGTTGGCCCTCGTCGGTCACCTCTTGGTCGCGGAACACCAGTACCGAATGTTCCTCGAACGCCGCGCGCGCCGCCGCGTAGGCGGAATCGTCTGCGGCAATGTCGGCGAGCGTGACGCCGCGCAACTCGGCGGCAAAGCCCGGACCCAGCGGGATCACTTCCATGGCGTGTTCTCCCCGGTTTTATTCTTTTGGGGATTGTCCCCCAAAACCGGCGCGGCGGCAACGGCGTGCTAGCCGCATTCGCGCTCATAACGCTCGACGAAGCGCGGCGACAACTTGCGCAGGCGCTCGATGTCGATCCGGCCGGAGCGCGTGATGTAGCTCATCGCGAATTCCATGGGCGCGGTCTGCATATGCTCGGCGAAATTCTCGTACCAGGCCGCGCTGGCATTGGCGCCGGCGACCAGCTTGTCCACGATCGGCCGCCGCGCCGCCTCGAACGCCGGCAATGCGGCAGCAACGTCGTCGTCATGCGTGGCCAGAGCGCGATCGAGCGCGATGGCGTCCTCCATGGCGAGCCGCGTGCCGGAGCCGATGGAAAAATGCGCGGTGTGCAGCGCGTCGCCGATCAGCACGTATTTGCCGTGCTGCCAGCACGTATTGCGTACCTGTGGAAACCGCCGCCAGATCGAATTGTTGGAAATCAGCGGATGGCCGCCGAGCGCGTCGGCGAAGATCTTTTGGCAAAGGCTGCGCGATTCCGACTCTTCCATGCGCTCGAAGCCGGCGCGCGCGAAACTCGCCTCGTCCGTTTCGACGATGAACGTGCTGCGCCCTGGGGCGTAGCGGTAGTGATGCGCGTTGAAATCGCCGATCGGCGTGTGGCGGAAGGTCTGCGTCAGGGTGTCGTAGCGTTGGCCGGTGCCGAACCAGGCGAAATGATTGGCGAGGTAGCTGACGCTGGCGCCGAATTGCTCCGCGAACGTGCGCCGCACCAGCGAATTGACGCCGTCGGCGCCCACCACCAAATCCGCGTCGCCGAATTCGTCAAGCGAGGCCACCGCGCGCGAAAATTCCGGCGCAACGCCGACCGAGCGCACGCGCTGCTGCAGCAATTGCAGGAGCTTCAGCCGCCCGATGGCGGCAAAACCGATGCCGTCGATCACGACGCGCTCGTTGCGCAGAACGAGCGTCATGTCGTTCCAGGATTCCATCTGCGGCGTGATCGCGGCAAAGGTTTCCGGATCGTCCTCACGCAGGAACTCGAGCGCGCGGTCGGAGAACACCACGCCGAAGCCGAACGTGGCGTCGGCCGGATTCTGCTCGACGATCGTGATGTCGGCGTCCGGCCGCCGGCGCTTGAGCAGATATCCGAGATAGAGTCCGGCCGGCCCGGCCCCGAGAATAGCAATGCGCATGAACGACTTGTACCGCAAGGTCGTGCGGCCGTGCTAGCATTGCCGTTAATCGTTCGAACACGAGCCAAAACCATGCTCGAAACCACTTTCGCCCTCACCTTCCATATCCTCGGCGCCGTGGTCTGGGTCGGCGGCATGTTCGCCGCCTATATGTGCCTGCGCCCGGCGGCGGGCGCGCTGGAGCCACCACAGCGTCTGCGGCTGTGGCGAGCCTTCTTTGCTAAATTCTTTCCCTGGGTGTGGGCCGCGGTCGTGCTGCTGCTCACAAGCGGCTACTGGATGCTGCTGACCACCTTTGGCGGCTTTGCCGGCGCGCCGATCTATATCGATCTAATGCAAGGGATCGGCTGGCTGATGATCGCGCTCTACGTCTGGTTGTTCCACGGGCCCTGGCTCAAGTTCAAGCGCGCGGTCGACGCACAGGATTGGCCGGCCGCCGCCGCTCACCTCAACCGCATCCGGCAAGTCATCATGATCAACCTGCCGCTCGGCCTGATCGTGGTGGTAATCGGCGGCAGCGGACGGTATTGGGGATTCTAGGCGAGCTCCGCCTCAAATCGTCTGGTTGTATTCGCCGACTTCCGGATGGGTGCGCAGCACGCCGTCAACCGCCTTGAACATGTCGCGCATGCGCTGCTCCGACACCGGGCTTTCCACCACCACCACCAGTTCCGGCTTGTTCGACGAGGCGCGCACCAGGCCCCAGGTGCCGTCCTCGACGGTGACGCGCACGCCGTTGACGGTGACGAGATCGCGGATCGGTTGGCCAGCGAATTTATCGCCTTTGGCTTTCGCGGCCTCGAAATGCTTCACCACCGCGTCGACCACGCCGTATTTCTTCTCGTCGTCGCAATGCGGCGACATGGTCGGCGAGCCCCAGGTCTTCGGCAGCGCCTTGCGCAGGTCCGCCATGGTCTTCCCGGGATTGCGGTCGAGCATGTCGCACACCGCGAGCCCGAAGATCATGCCGTCGTCGTAGCCGCGGCCATAGGGTTTGTTGAAGAAGAAATGGCCGGACTTCTCGAAGCCGGCGAGCGCGCCCAATTCGTTGACGCGCCGCTTGATGTAGGAATGGCCGGTCTTCCAGTAGTCGGCCTTGACGCCGTTGGCCTTGAGCACCGGATCGGTGAGGAACAGGCCGGTGGATTTCACGTCGACCACGAAAGTCGCGCCCTTGTGCTGGCTCGACATGTCGCGCGCCAGCATCACGCCAACCTTGTCGGCGAAAATCTCCTCGCCTTCGTTATCCACCACGCCGCAGCGATCGCCGTCGCCGTCGAAGCCGAGCGCCACGTCGGCCTTGTGCGCCAGCACCGCGTCGCGCATGGCATGCAGCATCTTCATATCTTCGGTGTTGGGATTGTAGCGCGGAAAGGTGTGGTCGAGCTCGCAATCGAGCGGCACCACCTCGCAGCCGATCGCCTCCAAGACACGCGGCGCGAAAGCGCCGGCGGTGCCGTTGCCGCAGGCCGCCACCACCTTGAGCTTGCGTTTGATTTTCGGTCGCTTGGTCAGGTCGGCGATATAGCACTCGGGGAAGTTCTCCACGAAAACATAACTGCCACCGCCCTTGAGATCGAACTTCGCGCCCAGCACGATCTCCTTCAGCCGCGTCATTTCGTCGGGGCCAAAGGTGAGCGGCCGATTGGCGCCCATCTTCACGCCGGTCCAGCCGTTATCGTTGTGCGAGGCGGTGACCATGGCGACGCAGGGCACGTCGAGCGCGAACTGCGCGAAATAGGCCATCGGCGTGATCGCCAGCCCGATGTCGTGCACCTTGCAGCCTGCCGCCATCAGGCCGGTGACCAGCGCCAGCTTGACCGAGGCGGAATAGCTGCGGAAATCGTGGCCGGTGACGATCTCCGGCTTGACGCCCATTTCGCGGATCAGCGTGCCGAGCCCCATGCCGAGCGCCTGCACGCCCATCAGGTTGATTTCTTTTTCCAGCAGCCAGCGCGCGTCGTACTCGCGGAAGCCGGTCGGCTTCACCAGCGGCGAGGACTCGTACGCGTAGGTATTCGGCGTGAGGGCGGATTTCGGCGTCGGAAACATCAAAGCCTCAATTCGGGGCGTGACAACATTCATGTGCATACCTCAACGCCGCGGCCCGGCAAAGCGATCCGGCACAATTCTCAAGTAATGCGGGATAAATTACTGTTCGAGCAGCATCCGCCCGTCGGCATATTCGTAGCGCCGCAGCCGCGACAGAAACGCGACGCCGAGCAGGTTCTGCGACAGCGCATCGTCGGGCATAACCAGCGCCGGCACGTCGAACACGGTGATGTCGCCGACCTCGATGCGGTCGAGCTTGGCGGGCGCCGCTTTGGTCCGGCCGTTGGCGGTGGAGACGATCGCGGTGTAGTCGCGCGGCATCGGATGCAGGCCGACCTGCGCGGCATCGGTCTCACGCAGGATCACCAGCGAGGCGCCGGTATCGACCATGAAGTCGATGTGCCGGCCGTCGACGCGGGCATCGACGCGGAAATGGCCGTCGCGGCCGCTGGTCAGCTCCATCTTGTGCTGGCCGGCCGAGACTTGCATCGGCTGTTCGGCCGATTGCACCGTCGCCGCCTGCGGCGCGGGCGCCTCGACCACAGTTTTATCGGCATAGCGCGCGAGATAGCCGCCGGCGACCAACGCTACGACGGCAAAGGCGATAATCTGACGCATGCGGCAAAGCCCGATGGTTGCCCGCGACAGTCGCATGCGATTGCCCAAGGCCGCCTTAACGCCGCGCCGCAAGGCATGGCGTGCTGCGGCGATGGTGAGCGGCCGGTTAAGGCCATTATAAGAATTTTATTCGCCCCGGCGCTTGGCGCGGCGGGTGGCGGGTGCACGCAACGGATCGTCCGGCCAGGGATGCTTGGGATAGCGGCCGCGCATTTCGGTCTTCACATCTTTATAGCTGCCGCGCCAGAAGCCGGGCAGATCGCGCGTCACCTGCACCGGCCGGTGCGCCGGCGACAACAGCTCGATCACCAGCGGAATGCGCCCGCCGGCAATCGCCGGATGCTGCGCCAGACCGAACAATTCCTGCACGCGGATCGACAGCTTCGGCCCCTCCTCCGCCTCGTAATCGATCGGCACATGCGAGCCGGAGGGCGCGGTGAAATGCGTCGGCGCCTCGGTATCGAGTCGCTTGCGCAAAGACCACGGCAGCAGGGCGTCAAGCGCGGCGGAGAGATCGTCGGCGCCGATTTGCGACAGCGCCGTTTTGCCGCTCAGGAACGGCGCCAGCCATTCGGCGGCCGCATGCGCCAGCGCGCCGTGCGACAAATCCGGCCAATCCTCGCCTTCCGCGCGCCGCAGGAACTGCACGCGGTCGCGCAACTGCAGTTGCGCCTTGCTCCACGGCAGCTTGCCGATGCCGAGCGCGGCGATTCCCTCGGCCAGAAGTCGCGCGCTGTCCGCGCCGGGTTCGACCGCTTTGATTTGTTCGCCCAAGACCAGCGCACCCAACCGGCGGCTGCGCCGCGCGCGCAGCGAAGCGGACGCGGCATCGAAACTCACTGCTTCACGATCCTCGATCTTGCCGGCAAAGCGCGCCTCAATCTCATCGAGCGCGATCGGCGCCGCCAGGATGATGCGGCTCGCCGCTGCCGCGCCGGTCAATTCCGCCACCGCCAGGAACGGCTCGCGCGCCAGCGGCGAGGCTGCATCGACCGCGCCGCCGCGGCCATTGGCGAGCAAGAATCTACCGCTCCCGCCGCCGCGGTTCTTGGCGATGCGGTCGGGATAGGCGAGCGCGAGCAGCGAGCCGGGTGAGGGCGTGCTCTCATCGCCGTCCCCCTCACCCGCCCTCGCTTCGCTCGGGCGGCCTCTCCCACCAGGGGAGAGGTTAAGAGAAGCGACCCATCGCTTGACCATCGCGCGCGCGTCCTCGGCGCGGCGCGAGCGGTCGCGGCGGAATTGGTCGAGGCGGTGGCGCAGATCCACATCATCGCCACCGAGTCCGCGTTCGGTGAGTACCGCGGCAATCGCCGCACCTTGCGCACCAGCGCCTTCCGCTGCCGCATCGACCACCATGCGGGCGAGCCGCGGCGGTAGCGGCAGCGCACGCAACTTGCGGCCCTCCTCGGTGATGCGGCCTTGCGCGTCGATGGCGCCAAGCTCGCAGAGCAGCGCCTTGGCTTCGCTGAGCGCTGCCGGCGGCGCGGGATCGAGAAACGCCAGCTTGCCCGGATCGCTGGCGCCCCATTGCGCCAGATCGAGCACGAAGGACGACAGATCGGCCGACAGGATTTCCGGCCGCGTGTAGGGCTCAAATGATCCTGTCTGCGGCTCGTCCCACAGCCGGTAACAGACGCCCGGCTCGGTGCGGCCGGCGCGGCCGCGGCGCTGGTCGGCGGCGGCGCGCGACACGCGCACGGTTTCCAGCCGCGTCAGGCCCACGTCAGGCTCGTAGCGCGGCACGCGCGACAATCCGCTGTCGATCACGACGCGCACGCCCTCGATGGTCAGCGAAGTCTCCGCGATCGAGGTTGCCAGCACCACCTTGCGCCGCCCCGCCGGCGCCCGCGAGATGGCGCGATCCTGCTCGCGCGCGTCGAGCGCGCCGAAGAGCGCGACGATATCGACGTTATTGTCCGCGACGCGCTCCTTGAGCAGCGTCTCGGTGCGGCGGATTTCGGCGGCACCAGGCAGGAACACCAGCAGCGAACCCTGCTCGGCGCGCAGCGCGCGCTGCACGGCCTCCGCGACCTGGCTTTCGATCCGCTCGCGCGGATCGCGGCCGAGATAGCGCGTCTCGACCGCAAACGCCCGGCCCTCGCTCTCCACCACCGGCGCGCCCCCGAGCAGTGCCGCCACGCGCGCGCCATCGAGCGTCGCCGACATCACCAGGATTTTCAGATCCTCACGCAGGCCCTGCTGCACATCTCTGGCAAGAGCAAGTCCGAGATCGGCATCGAGCGACCGCTCATGGAATTCATCGAACAGCACGGTGGCAATGCCCTCAAGCGAAGGATCGTCGAGCACCAGCCGCGTGAACACGCCCTCGGTGATCACCTCGATGCGCGTGCGCTTGGAAACCTTCGAGCCAAAGCGCACGCGCAGGCCGACCGTGTCGCCCACCTGCTCGCCTAGCGTCGACGCCATGCGGGCGGCGGCAGCGCGCGCCGCCAGCCGGCGCGGCTCGAGCACCAGGATTTTATTGGGCCTAGCCCATGGCTCGTCGAGCAGCACCAATGGCACGCGCGTGGTCTTGCCGGCGCCCGGCGGGGCGACCAGCACGGCGGCATTGTTCGCGGCGAGCGCGGCGGTGAGCCGCAGCAGCGCGTCGTCGATCGGCAGCGGTGTATCGAAATTTCGCATGTGTAACGTCGTCACCCGGAAAACGGATGGAAACATTCTGATAGCAATTTGGAAATTTTCTGCCTGCCCCGCGCGCAAGGCGCGGGGCCAATCAACGTCTCGGTGGACTGACGTTGAACATCATTTGCGCGCCCGCCCGACGCTCTCATAGACGAAGCCGTGGCGCGCGACTTCCTCGGGCCGGTAAATGTTGCGCAGGTCGACCAGCACTGGGCGCTCCATGATTTTCTTGAGCCGCGCGAAATCGAGCGCGCGGAACTGCTCCCATTCGGTCACGATCACCAGCGCGGAAGCGCCCTGCGCGCAATCATAGGCGTCCTTGCAGAACGCGACATTGGCCATGAGCGGTTTGGCCTGCTCCATGCCTGTGGGATCGTAGGCGCGCACCTTGGCGCCCATGTCCTGCAGCGCGGTGATCAGCGGGATCGACGGCGACTCGCGCATGTCGTCGGTGTTCGGTTTGAAGGTGAGACCGAGTACCGCCACCGTCTTGCCGCGCAATTCGCCGCCCAGCGCCGCCGCCACCTTGCGCGCCATCGCGCGCTTGCGCATATCGTTGACCGCCACCACCGCCTCGACGATGCGCAGCGGCGCATCGTGATCCTGGCCGGTCTTGAGCAGCGCCACCGCGTCCTTGGGAAAGCACGAGCCGCCGAAGCCTGGCCCGGCGTGCAGGAACTTCGACCCGATGCGGTTGTCGAGCCCGATGCCGCGCGCGATCTCCTGCACGTCGGCGCCGACTTTTTCGGCGAGATCGGCGATCTCGTTGATGAAGGTGATCTTGGTGGCGAGGAAGGCATTGGCGGCGTATTTGATCAGCTCGGCGGTGCGCCGGTCGGTGAACAGGATCGGCGAACGGTTGAGGTAAAGCGGGCGATAGAGCTCGCTCATCACGTCGCGCGCGCGCGCGTCGTCGCTGCCGACCACGATACGGTCGGGGTGCTTGAAATCCTGGATGGCGGCGCCTTCGCGCAGGAACTCCGGGTTCGACACCACCGCGAACTCCGCCTTGGGGCGCGTTTCGCGGATGATGCGCTCGACCTCGTCGCCGGTGCCGACCGGCACCGTGGACTTGGTGATCACCACGGTGAAGCCGTCGAGCGCGCGCGCGATCTCGCGCGCCGCGTCATAGACGAAACTCAGGTCGGCATGGCCGTCGCCGCGGCGCGACGGCGTGCCGACCGCGATGAACACCGCGTCGGCGGCTTTCACCGCGCCGGCGAGATCGTTGGTGAAGGTCAGCCGGCCGGCGCGCGTATTGGCGGCAACCAGGTCGTTGAGCCCCGGCTCGTAAATCGGCACCTCGCCGCGCGTGAGCGCGGCAATTTTCGCGGTGTCCTTGTCGACACAAGTCACGTCGTGGCCGAAATCGGCAAAGCAGGCCCCGGAAACGAGGCCGACATAGCCGGTGCCGATCATGGCAACGCGCATCGTGTGCCCTTGTCGAATTCGCTGTTCAATTCCGGCCGCGCGGGCCGGCCGGTCTCATAGCAGAGGCGGCCCGAAGTGGCGAGGGCTGCATTTTCTGTGGCCGATCCGTGCGACAGATTGATTAACGCCGCGTCCGGGGCCACATTCGGGGCATGCCGACCAGCGCAAAATCCAAGCCAGCAACTAAGTCCAAAGCCGCCGCCGCGGCTCCGTCAAACCCGGCGGCGCGACCGCTCAAGAAAGGCGACCACCTGTTCCTGGTGGACGGCTCCGGCTACATCTTCCGCGCCTATCACGCGCTGCCGCCGCTCACCCGCAAGTCGGACGGCTTGCAGGTCAATGCCGTGCTCGGCTTCTGCAACATGCTGTGGAAGCTGCTGGCCGAGATGAAGGACGACAAGCCGACCCATCTCGCCGTGGTGTTCGACAAGTCAGAGAAGACCTTCCGCACCGATTTCTATCCCGAATACAAGGCGCACCGGCCGGACGCGCCGGCCGATCTCATTCCGCAGTTCCCGCTCATCCGCGAGGCGGTGCACGCCTTCGAGATCCCTTGCCTGGAGCAGGCCGGCTTACGAGGCCGACGACCTGATCGCCACCTATGCGCGGCTCGCCAGCGAGGCCAAGGCCACCACCACCATCGTCTCCTCCGACAAGGACCTGATGCAGCTCGTCGGCAATGGCGTCATCATGTACGACACCATGAAGGACCGCCGTATCGGGCGCGACGAGGTGATCGAGAAATTCGGCGTCGGGCCGGAGAAGGTAATCGAGGTACAGGCGCTGATCGGCGATTCATCCGACAACGTGCCGGGCGTACCCGGCATCGGCGTCAAAACCGCGGCGCAGTTGATCGGCGAATACGGCGATCTCGAAACGCTGCTCAAGCGCGCGAACGAAATCAAACAAGACAAACGCCGGCAGTCGCTGATCGACAACGCCGAGATCGCGCGCATCTCGAAGCGCCTGGTCACGCTCGACCAGAACGTGCCGCTCGACGTGCCGGTGGACCAGCTCGCCGTGCACGAGCCCGACTACAAAAATCTCATCGCCTTCCTGAAGGCGATGGAATTCAACACCATCACCCGCCGCGTCGCCGAAAAGAGCGGCATCGACGCCTCGCAGATCGAGGCGGATGCGAAGCTTTCGGCAGGCGCGCCCTCCCCTGCGCCTAGCGCACCGGCCGGAAAAACCGGCGATCTGTTTGCGCCGCCCCCGGGCGCATCCACAAAGCCGAGCAAGGGCGAAACGAACGGCGCCCTCACGCCCATCTCGCTCGCCGCCGCGCGCGCCGAGGCAGCGCGCAAGCAGAAGATCGATCGCAGCAAATACGAATGCGTGCGCACGCTCGCCCGCCTGAGGGAATGGGTCGCGCGCGCGCACGAAACCGGCGTGGTGGCGGTCGATACCGAGACCACCAGCCTCGACGCCATGCAGGCCGGACTGTGCGGGTTCTCGCTGGCGGTCGGGCCCAACGAAGCCTGCTACGTGCCGATCGCTCACAAGAAGGACGGTGGCGGCGCCGGCTTGTTCGATGCCGGGCTTCGCATCCGACCAGATCAAGGAAGAAGATGCGTTGAAAGTCCTCAAGCCGTTGCTCGAGGACAAGAGCATCCTCAAGGTCGGGCAGAACCTGAAATACGACTGGCTGGTGTTCGCGCAGCGCGGCATCGAGATCGACGGCTACGACGACACCATGTTGATCTCCTACGTGCTCGACGCCGGCAAGGGCGGCCACGGCATGGACGATCTGTCCGAGCGATGGCTGGATCACAAAACCATTCACTTCGCCGACGTCGCCGGCTCGGGTAAATCGCAGGTCACGTTCGACTGCGTCGCCATCGACAAGGCGACCGACTACGCCGCCGAGGACGCCGACGTGACATTGCGGCTGTGGAACGCGCTCAAGCCGCGGCTGACCGCCGAGCATGTCACCACCGTCTACGAAACGCTGGAGCGCGCCATGCCTGCCGTGCTGGCGCGCATGGAGCGGCGCGGCATTTCCATCGACCGCCAGGTGCTGTCGCGGCTATCCGGGGAATTCGCCCAGAAGCAGGGCGCGCTCGAAGACGAGATCAAGACGCTGGCCGGCGAGCCGCTCAATCCCGGCTCGCCCAAGCAGCTCGGCGACATCCTGTTCGGCAAAATGAATTTGCCCGGCGGGACCAAGACCAAGACCGGCCAATGGTCGACCGGCGCGCGCGAGCTGGAAGACCTCGCCGAGCAAGGCCACGCGCTGCCGCGCAAGATTCTCGACTGGCGGCAGGTCTCCAAGCTGCGCTCGACCTATACCGAGGCGCTGCCCACTTACGTCAACCCGACCACCCATCGCGTGCATACGTCTTACGCGCTCGCCGCCACCTCGACCGGACGGCTGTCCTCGTCGGAGCCGAATTTGCAGAACATCCCGGTGCGCACCGAGGAAGGCCGCAAGATCCGCCGCGCCTTCGTCGCATCGCCCGGCATGAAGCTGGTCTCCGCTGACTACTCGCAGATCGAGCTGCGCCTGCTCTCGGAAGTGGCCGAGGTGCCTGCCCTGCGCAAGGCGTTCCAGGATGGCGTCGACATCCACGCCATGACCGCGTCGGAAATGTTCGGCGTGCCGGTCAAGGACATGCCGAGCGAGGTGCGCCGCCGCGCCAAGGCGATCAATTTCGGTATCATCTACGGCATCTCGGCCTTCGGCCTCGCCGCGCAGCTCGGTATCGACAAAAATGAGGCCGGCGCCTACATCAAGAAATATTTTGAGCGTTTCCCCGGCATCCGCGACTACATGGACGAGACGCGCGAGTTCTGCCGCGCCAACGGCTATGTGCTCACGCTGTTCGGGCGTAAGTGCCACTACCCGGACATCAAGGCGTCAAATCCGTCGATCCGCTCGTTCAACGAGCGGGCGGCGATCAACGCGCGCTTGCAAGGCTCGGCCGCCGACATCATCCGCCGCGCCATGATGCGCATGGAGGGCGAGATCGCCAAGGCCAAGCTCAGCGCCCAGATGCTCCTCCAGGTGCACGACGAATTGATCTTCGAGGTGCCCGACGGCGAAGTGGCGAAGACCATGCCGGTGGTGAAGCGCGTGATGGAAGACGCCCCGCACCCGGCCATCTCCCTGCACGTGCCGCTGCAAGTGGACGCCCGCGCCGCCGACAATTGGGACGAGGCGCATTAGTTCAGCGCGGCACTTGCTCCAGCATCGGCTTCATCACCACATACAAATCGTTCTTCGCTTCGAAGCCGATGCCCGGAACGTCCGGCATGGTCACGCAGCTATCCTTGACCGCGCAATTGTCGGCAAAGCCGCCGAACGGCGCGAACACCTGCGGATAAGATTCGTTGCCGCCGAGCCCCAATCCCACCGCGATGTTGAGCGCGAACTGGTGGCCGCCATGCGGCACGCAACGCCGGCGCGACCAGCCGTGAGCGCTGAGCATATCGAGCGTGCGCAGATATTCGACCAGCCCGTAGGACAGCGCCGGGTCGAACTGCAGCCAGTCGCGGTCGGGCCGCAATCCGCCGTGGCGGACCAGGTTGCGCGCGTCCTGCATGGAGAACAGGTTCTCACCGGTGGCGAGTGGCGGCCGATAGCGCGTCGCCAGCGCGGCGTGCAACAGATAGTCGAGCGGGTCGAGCGGCTCCTCGTACCAGCGCAGATTATAGGGCGCGATGGCGTCGCCGCAGGCGAGCGCCTCGTCGAGATCGTAGCGGCCATTGACGTCGACGCAGAGGTTCTCGCCTTTGCCGCCGACGACCTTCAATGCCGCCTCGATGCGCTTGATGTCATCCTTGAGCGGTGCGCCGCCGATCTTCATTTTCACCGTGGAATAGCCGAGGTCGAGATAGCGATTCATCTCGTCCTGCAGGGCGCTGATATCCTTGTCGGGATAGTAGTAGCCGCCGGCGGCATAGACCCAGGCGGCTTTGTCGGCTTGCCCGCCGTTGTAGCGGTCGGCGAGCAAGCGCCAGAGCGGCACGCCCTCGGCCTTGGAGACGGCGTCCCATAGCGCCATGTCGAGCACACCGACGGCGACCGAACGCTCTCCGTGTCCGCCCGGCTTTTCGTTCGTCATCATCACGTCCCAGCACTTCGCCGGATCGAGCAACCCGCGCGCGTCGACAATCTCGTCCGGCTTGGCGGCTTTGAGCCGCGGGATGAAACGCTCGCGCAACAGGCCCTGCGGCGCATAGCGGCCGTTCGAATTGAAGCCGAAGCCGACCACCGGCTTGCCGTCGTGTGTCGCGTCGGTGAAGATCGCCACCACGCTCGCCGTCATCTGCGAGAAATCGATATAGGCGTTGCGGATGGCGGAGGCGATCGGAACGACGATGTCGGAAATGCCGGTGATGCGCATGGAGGTCCTCAGATTTGCAATCTTCCAATAGCGAAGCACATTCTGCTTGTCATCGGCGGTCGATGGCGGTTCATATTGAGGCTATGTATCGCAGCCTTTGTGTCGCCCTCGCCGTAATCCTTGTCCCCTCCGTCGCCCACGCCGCGGATCTCGACGGCGCGGCGATGGGCTGGCCCTGGGCGCTGCCGTTCGCCGGCCTCCTCTTGAGCATCGCCTCAGGACCGCTGCTGTTTCCGAAATTCTGGCACGCGCATTACGGCAAGATCGCCGCGCTCTGGGCGTTGATCGCGCTCCTCGCCCTCGCCGTGCGCTTCGGCACTGCCACGGCGCTCGCCGCTTTTGTGCACGCGGTGCTCGCCGAATACATGAGCTTCATCGTGCTGCTGTTCGCGCTCTATGTGGTCGCCGGCGGCATTTTGATCACCGGCACCTTGCGCGGCGGCCCGCTGGTGAACGGCGGCATCCTCCTCCTCGGCACCGCGATGGCGAGCGTGGTCGGCACCACCGGCGCGGCCATGATCCTGGTGCGGCCGCTGATCCGTGCCAACGCCACGCGCGCGAACAATGTGCATGTGTTGATCTTCTTCATCTTCCTGGTCGCCAATATCGGCGGCGCGCTGTCGCCGCTCGGCGATCCGCCGCTGTTCGTCGGCTTCCTGCGCGGTGTCGATTTCTTCTGGACCACTACACATCTTGCCTATCAAACCGCCCTCGTCGCCGCGCTGGTGCTCGCCATGTTCCTCGCGCTCGACGTCTGGTTTGCCCACGGCGAAACAAGAGCCGCGCCCGTCGCGGCCGAGAAGCTGCGGCTGCGCGGTCTGATCAACCTGCCGCTGATCGCCTGCATCATCGGCGCCATCCTGCTCTCCGCAACGTGGAAGCCGGGCATCGAATTCGATGCCTACGGCACGCATGTCGCCCTGCAGAACCTCGTGCGCGACGGCGCGCTCGTTGTCATCGCGCTCGCCTCGCTCTGGCTCACGCCCGACGAGCACCGCAACGCCAACGACTTCACCTGGGAGCCGATCGCCGAGGTGGCGAAGCTGTTCGCCGGCATTTTCGTCTGCATCATCCCGGTGCTGGCGATGCTGGAGGCCGGCCACGACGGGCCATTCGCGTGGCTGCTCAAGGCGGTGACCGCCCATGATGGAAGCCCGCACGAGGTGGCCTACTTCTGGCTCACCGGCCTGCTCTCGGCCTTCCTCGACAACGCGCCGACCTATCTTGTGTTCTTCCAGCTCGCCGGCGGCGATGCCGCCGAACTGATGGGCAAGCTCTCGGCCACGCTCGCCGCCATCTCGATGGGCGCGGTCTATATGGGCGCGCTCACTTACATCGGCAACGCGCCCAATTTCATGGTCGCGGCCATCGCCAACGAGCGCGGCGTGAAGATGCCGAGCTTCTTCGGCTACATGCTGTGGTCGTTCGCCGTGCTGCTGCCGGTGCTCGGCCTGCTCACCGTCGTTTCCGTCGGCTCGCCTTGACCTTGGCCTTGCCGCGCTTCGCAGCGACCGGTTTGGCGGCCGCTTTCGCCGGCAGCACCGCGATCGCCTCGATCTCGAACAGTGCGCCCGGCCGCGCCAGTTGCGAGATCGCCACCGTGGTCGAGGCCGGCGGCGCGGCCATGTTGAAATGACGGTCGCGCACGTCGCGGAACAGCGCGATGTGCGACATGTCGGTCAGATAATTGTTGATCTTGACCACGTCCTTGAGCGTGGCGCCGGCGTCGGCCAGCGCGAGCTTGAGGTTCTGCACCGCCTGCTCGGCTTGCGCGGCGAAATCGCCGGGCGCGCCGACGAGATTGTTGTCCATGTCGAGCCCGAGCTGACCGGCGAGAAAAATCAGCCGGTTCGGCCCGGTCGCCTCGACCACGTAGCTGTAGCCGGGCGGCTTGGCCATGGTTTTCGGATTGCTGAACCGCACATTGCTGGCCATCGAAAGCCTCCCTGTTTCTATTCCATCAGTCCCAGGCGTTGTCCCAGCCACTTGGTGGTCGGCGCCTGAATCAGGATCGTCATCAGGATCGCGATGAAGGTGACCGACGCGATCACGGGCGCGCCCGGCGCCTTCATGCCGAGCAACAGGCCGGCAAGCGCGGCCGGAATGACGCCGGTCTCGCGCGTCCAGCACATGAACAGCATCTCATTGAAGCTCCACTTGGCGCGCCGGTCGGGCAGCGCGCAGGCGAAAACCGTTACCGGCCGCGCCACAAACATGAGGATCAGCACGACAACGACGCCGCCCGCCCAGTACTGGCCCATCAAGCCAAAATCGACCTGCGCGCCGAGCAGAATGAAGATAAACAGCCGCATGATGAACGCGGTCGTCATCACATAATCGTCGAGCTTTTGCGCCTCGCCCGGCTCCATTTTGAAGCCGAACGAATCTTTGTTGCCGATCATGATGCCGAATACGAACACGGCCATGAACCCGCTTGCCTGCAAACCGTCGGCCGCGAAATAGGCGCCGATCACCGCGACCAGCGTCACCACCGGCGCGTATTGCGAAAGGAAGGCCCAGCGTTCATGCGCGATCAGCAGCGCGGCGAAATAGCCGAACAGCGCGCCGGCGACGATGCCGACCGCCGATTGCTTGAACAGCTCGAACAATGACGCGCCGAGCGAAAATTCGCCGGTGCCCATGGCGACCGCCAACACCCCGAACGTGACGATCGCACCCATGGCGTCATTGAATGCCGATTCGCTCATCACGGTCTGCGCGACACGGTCACGGATTTTGACCTGCCGGAAAATCGGCACCAGCGTTGCCGGATCGGTCGAGGCGAGCGCCGCGCCGAGCAGAAGCGCCACGATCCAAGGCAAGCCGAGGGCGACATGCGCCGCAAAGCCGGTGATCGCCGCCGTGATCAGCACGCCGATCGTCGCGATCACCACAATGGTGATCCACACGCGTTTCAAGATGTTGAGACGCAACGAGGCGCCGCCGTCGAAAAGAATGTAGCTCGCGCCGAACAGCAGGATGATCTGGTAAAGCGCCGAATCCGACCTGATGTTGATCAGCGCTAGTGCTTGCGGGCCGATCGCGATGCCGACGATCAAGAATATTGCGACGTCAGGAATCTTGCACTTCTGCGCCACAAAGCCGGTAACGGTGCCGATGGCCAGGATGAGGCCGCCGGACAGCAAGGTATGCTTCGCGATTTCGATGGCCGACGACGGTTCCACGATTCCCCCGATCCGGCCGCAACTCATGAATTTATATCCGGTCCGGCGCGCCGGATGCTGCCCGACACCCCCTGAAATGACAAGGCGCTCGCGCGCGCCGTTGCAACCTTCCGCACGCCCAAGCGTTGATGAATGCGGCTTCGCTGGCGATCCGCGAAGCGCAATCAACGACAGGGGCTTACGATGGCCAGGAGCACGCTATTGCGCGTGTCGGCCGGTATATTGACCGCCGGACTGCTCACCTGTGTGTCGCTTGATTCCGCTTCAGCGGGAATCTTCGAGCGCATTTTCGGCGGCCTGCGCCGAGCCGTCGAAGCCCCGGCCGGACTGCCGGACAATATCCGCGCCTTCGCCGATCCATTTTCCGGCATGCGCAATCCCCGGCCGCCATCGCAGCAGTCAGAAGCCGGCCCGGCCACGGGCTACTGCGTGCGCACCAGCGACGGCTTTTACTTCCCGGTGCAGGCACATGCCGGCGTGAGCGCAGCCGAGGCCTGCCATGCGTTCTGTCCGGCCAGCCCGACGCGGCTTTATTTCGGCAGCGGCATTGATCACGCGGCCGCCGCCGGCGGCAGCCGCTACGCCGATCTCGCCACCGCATTTCTCTACCGCAAGCGGCTTGTCGCCGGCAGTACTTGCAACGGCCGCAGCCCTTTCGGCCTGGCGCATATTGACGTGAATACTGATCCGACGCTGCGGCCGGGCGACATCGTGGCAACCAGGAGCGGCCTGGTCGCGGTCACCGGCATGAAAAATAAAGTGGCGGATTTTGCGCCGATCGAGAGCGACCGCGCCGTCCCAAAAAACACGCGTGAAAAACTGGCGGGTGTGAAGATCATGCCGACCAGCCGGGGCGCGCCGACGCCGGTGACGCTAGGCGGCGACGTACACAGCGACGACAACCGCAGCGCTCAGCTTTCGAGATAGCCGGCCACGTCCTCGCCCAAGGACAGCGACGAGGTCAGCCCCGGCGACTCGATCCCGAACGTCTGCACCAGTCCCGGCAAGCCATGCTGCGCCGGCGTGTCGATCAGGAAATCCGCCTGCGGTTCCTTCGGCCCGGTGAGCTTGGGCCGGATGCCGGAATAGTCCGGCGCCAGCGAGCCGTCCGGCAGGCCGGGCCAGTAGGTGCGAATGCGTTCATAGAACAAGGTCGCGCGCGCGGGATCGACGTCGTAGTTCTCATGGCTGACCCATTCCACGTCCGGCCCGAAACGCATACGGCCGGCGAGATCGAGCGTGACATGCACGCCGAGCCCGCCGACGATCGGCGTCGGATAGATCAACCGCGTGAACGCCGGCCGCCCGGTGAAGGTGAAATAGTTGCCCTTGCCCAACACCAGCCGCGGGACACGCGTCGCCGGATAATCGCGCATGGCGCGCGCCACGGTTTGCGCGCTCAAGCCCGCGCAATTGACCACCGCGTCGAAGGCGAATTCGCCGCCGCTGCTGCCGCCGAATGCGACCTGCCATTGCCCGCTTCTGCGCGCCGCGCCCGTCACCGGCGTGTTGAAGGCGATGGCGCCGCCCGCGTCCTCGAGATCGCCGCGCAGCGCCAGCATATAGGCGTGGCCGTCGATGATGCCGGTTTCCGGCGAGTGCAGCGCGCCGATGCAGGCAAGCTCCGGCTCCATCGCGCGTGCCGCGTTGCCGCCGATCATTTCCAGGCCCTCGACGCCGTTGATGTCGCCTTGCACCTCGATCGCCTGGATCTTGTCGAGCTCCGCCGCATTGGTGGCGACGATCAGCTTGCCGCATTTGCGGTGCGGCACGCCGTGCGAGGCGCAGAATTCGTAGAGCATGCGCCGCCCGCGCACGCAGTGGCGCCCGCGCAAGGTACCGGTGGGGTAATACATGCCGCCGTGAATGACCTCGCTGTTGCGCGAGGAAATGCCGGTGCCGATGGCGGAGGCCGCCTCGGCCACCACCACCTCGTGACCCTTGCGCGCGGCCGCGCGCGCCACTGCCAGACCGACCACGCCGGCTCCGATCACCAGGACTTGCATGCAAGCATTCTGTCTCGACGGCAGGGGCAGTAAGAGGCACCTGGAACTGCCATTAATCCATGATTTGCACAAGAATCGCTTTTATGGCTTTTCCGTATTGGAGCTTGACCGTACGCGCGGCTCAGGCAAATTCGTGCCGGAATCGTCGAAAGAGGCGGGACTTCACGATGCGCAAAACGGCGTTGAAATGGGCGGTCATCGCGTTCGGCGCTGTATTTGCGGGACCTGCGCTTGCCGCCTCCTGCCACAATACCGACAGCTACGAGCAATGGCTGCAGCAGTTGAAGAAGGACGCTGCCGTGCAGGGCATTTCGCAAAAGGTGATTGATGCCGCCACGCCGTCCATGACATTCGATGCTGCCATCATCCGCCGCGACCACGGCCAGGCCGTGTTCCAGCAAACCTTCTTGCAGTTCGCCGATCGCATGGTGGGCGGCGCGCGCATCCCGAACGGCCTTGCCAAAATCAAGCAGCACGCCGCCGTCTTTGCCGCGGTCGAGAAGAAATACGGCGTGCCGGCGCCGGTGCTCACCGCCTTCTGGGGTCTCGAAAGCGACTTCGGCGCCAATTTCGGCAACTACAAAATTTTGAGCGCGCTGGCGACCCTCGCCTATGATTGCCGACGTCCGGATTTCTTCCGCCAGCAATTGCTCGATGCGCTACGCATCATCGAGCGTGGCGACCAGAGCGTCGATGAGATGATCGGCGACTGGGCCGGCGAGTTCGGCGGCCTGCAGTTCACTGCCTCCGACTATCTCAAGAACGCGGTGGATTTCGACGGCGACGGCCGCCGCGACCTGATCCACAGTATCCCCGACACGCTCGCCTCCGGCGCCAACTTTCTGGTCAGCCTCGGCTGGCATCGCGGCGAACCTTGGCTGCAAGAAGTGCGCGTGCCCGCCAATATGCCGTGGCAGGAGGCCGACCTGAATATCCAGCACCCGCGCTCGCAGTGGCTGGCCTGGGGCGTGCAGGCGGCGCACGGTGCGGCGCTGCCGGCCGACGACATGGTAGCCTCGCTGATCCTGCCGATGGGCCGGCACGGCCCGGCCTTCCTCGCCTATCGGAATTTCCAAGCTTTCCTCGGCTGGAATTCGGCGATGGTCTACTCCACTACGGTGGCTTATTTCGCGACCCGGCTTGCCGGTGAACCGGCGTTCAATCACGCTGGCGCCAAAGATGTCATTCCCCTCACGACGCAGCAGATGATGGATTTGCAGCGCCTCTTAAACCAGCACGGCTACAAGGTCGGCGAGATCGACGGCAAACTGGGCGCCGGCACCCGCGCGGCCGTGCGGCAGGCGCAGATCAAGACCGGGTTGCCGGCGGATTCCTATCCGACTGTAGAGCTGATCGAGCGCCTCGGGCGGTAGCCGCATGGGTGGCCTCAACCGCTAGCTCCACCTCCGCGCCCTCCGCGCCCGCAAAATCAATTGGCTAGGAACAGAATAGGGCGGCCGCCTTTTTTTTGCCGTCTTCCGTTCACGCAATAGGCAAAACTTCCACGCGCAATAAGGATTTTTCTCCTGCGCGCGTTTGCACCTTGTTCAGCAACACGGAACATTGCTGTACTCGGCCAAATAGTTTCGGCTAGTTTTACGGTTTCACCGCGGGGGGCTCCGGCTTGAAAAGCGCAGGAACCGGCGAGGCGAAATATCCGGCGCCTCGCAATATTCTCAGCATTGTGCTTTACGTGCTCGAACTCGTGGCGGTCGCGGCTGGGTACTTCGGCCTTGCCGAGTCCGGGCAACTGCTACCCGCTATTAATCCAACGGCTACTCCGTTGTGGCCGCCCACCGGGATCGCGCTGGCGCTCGTCCTGCTGCGCGGCTATCGAATTTGGCCCGCGATCTTGGCGGGATCGTTTTTTTCCGGCGCCACGGCAGCCCACTCGATTGTGGATTCCGGTTCCATCGCAATCGGCACGCTGCTCGCGGCGTCGGCCGGTGCCTGGCTGATTAACCGCTGGTCGAACGGTCGCAAGACGTTCGCGGCGCCATTGGATGTCGTAAAGTTTGCGCTCATCTCCTTTGTCCCGACCGCGCTGTTGAGTTCCACCATTGCGGCAGCCGGCTTATTTCTTGCGAGTGGCTTTCTTGCTAATGTCGTACCCCCCGTCGAACCTGTCGCCATGTGGACGACCTGGTGGCTGGCGGACGCCGCCGGGACCACGATCCTTGCTCCCGTCGTCGTGCTCTGGGCGATGATGCCGCTCCGGCCATTTTCCAAATGGGGCGTTTTGGAAACAGCCGCGATCTTCGTTCTCACAGGCGCCATCGGCGTCATTGCGTATAGTCCGCTCATTAACAGCGACTTGATTGGCGGCGATCTCAACGGCCTGTTGCCGTACCGAAGCCTGCTCGGATTCCTCGTATTGCTCCCCCTGATGTGGGCCGCTCTGCGCGGCAACCAACGCAACGCCGCCACGGCTGCGCTCATTTTTTGCGGAATTGCCGTGTGGGGTTTTTCAGCCGGCATTGGCCCATTCCCGAAGTCGAATTTGAATGGATCACTGTTACTGCTGCTCGTTCTGTTCATAAGCGCGTCGGTGCCGCCGCTCGTTCTAGCCGCCGCCGCCGCCACGCGCCGCGACACGGAAGTGCATTTGCTTTCGGTGCAGGATCAATTGAATCGCAAGATTGTCGAGACGAACTTGGCGCTCGAGAGCGCCAAGCGCCATTTCCAAATCTTGATTGAAGGCGTCGTCGACTACGCCATTTTCGTGCTCGACACCTCGGGACGCGTGGCGAGCTGGAACAGCGCCGCCAAGCAAATCATCGGCTACACCACGGAAGAAATCATCGGCAAGCATTTCGGGATATTTTATCGGCCGGACGAGCGCCGCGCCGGCGAACCGAACCGCGCGCTGGAATTGGCCATCCAAAAAGACAAGCACGAAGTGGAAGGATGGCGCATCCGAAAGAACGGCACGCTCGTATTCGTCACCGGCTCGGTCTCCGTGATCCGAGATGACGGCGGAAATCTGATCGGGTTTGCCAACATCATTCGGGACGCAACCGAACGGCGCGACGCGCAGGAGAAGCTGGTGCAGGCGCGCGAACAGCTCGCGATGGCGCAGAAAATGGAGGCGATCGGCAAGCTGACCGGCGGCATCGCGCACGACTTCAACAATCTCTTGATGATCATCGGCGGCAATGCCCAGACTTTTAAACGCCTGCTCGACCCAAAACTGCCGAGAGCCATCGAGGCGATCCAGACAGCGGCCAAACGCGGAGAAAGTCTCACCCGCCAATTGCTAACCTTCTCCCGCCGCCAGCACCTGATCCCGACCGTCGTCGACTTGAACGCTTGCATCCGCAATATGCGGCCGTTGATCGAAAGCTCGCTGCGCGGAAACATTGTGTGCAATGAGAGGATCGGTGCGGGCGTCGCGCCGGTCAAAATCGATCAGGCCGAATTGGAACTTGCGATCGTCAATATTGCCGTCAATGCCCGCGATGCCATGCCGACCGGCGGCACATTTTCTTTATCCGTCAGCAGCATGTCGGCGACGGACGAGCTCGGCCTCGATCACCTCGACGGCCCCTTCGTTGCGATCGAGTTCAGCGATTCCGGCATGGGCATTCCGCCCAATCTCCTGACCAAGATCTTCGATCCGTTTTTCACGACCAAAGAGGTCGGCAAAGGGACCGGACTCGGATTATCGCAGGTCTATGGCTTTGCCCATCAAGCCGGCGGCACGGTCAGGGCGGAAAGCAAGGTCGGACAAGGAACGACCATCACGGTGTATTTGCCGTCGTGTTCGGAAAGCGAAATCGCCGTCAAGGAAGCGCCCGCTAGAGACAGCTCGCATTCGCTGCGCCCGACGGTCCTCGTCGTCGACGACAGCGCGGAAGTGGCGCAGGTGACGTCGTCCCTTTTCGAGCATCTCGGGTTCAATACGGTCTATCGCGACTCGGCCGAAGCGGCTTTGAAACTGTTGGCGGACGGCACGAAGCTCGATCTTGTTTTCAGCGACATCGTGATGCCGGGGACGATCGACGGCGTCGGGCTGGCGAGCGAAATCCGCTCGCGCTATCCAAATTTGCCAGTGATCCTTACGACCGGGTACAGCGATGCCGCACAGGCGGTGCCCCCGAATTTGCCGATCCTGCGCAAGCCTTTCGACACGGACGCGCTCAGAGGCTTTATTCAGGATACGGTAGACGTGGGCTTCACCGTGCAATGATCGCGAAACCCGGGAAGCGGGTTGCATCAGCGCACGTTGTCATAGGTGAAGCACGTCACGCCGCCGCGATCCGCGCGTCGGGCGCCGCTAGAAACAAAGGTTGGTCCAGACCTCGCCGCGCTTGTTCTTGAGTACGTAGGGACATTCCAGGCGCTTGAGCGCGACCTTGGCGTCTTCGTCGCCGAGCACCGCGGCTCTCTCGTAATAGGATTTGGCGGCGCGGGTATCCTGCGCGCCGCCGCGTCCGCTTTGCGCGAACGAGCCCAGCCACTCCAAGGCGCCGGGATGATTTTGCGCGGCGGCTTTTTCAAACAAAGCGCGCGCGGCGACGTCGTCCTTCGCCCCGCCGCTGCCCTGCGCGTACATCAAGCCGAGCTGGAATTGCGCTTCCGCCGAATTGGCCTCCGCCGCTTTTTCCAGCATGGTGCGCGCCTCGGTCGGATTCGACGCCGCGCCGCCGTCGATCGTCGCGAGGTTGGTGACGCCGCGCGGATTGCCGGCCTTAGCGGCGCGTTCGAACAGCTCGCGCGCCTTGGCCTGGTCCCTGGCGACGCCCGCCCCGGTGCCGTACATCACGCCGAGCTCGACCATCGCCGCGCTGCTGCCTTTGTCGGCCGCCTTGCGATAAGCGGCCATCGCTTCGGCGACTTGCCGATTGGCGGCGTAGGCGCGTCCGAGTTGATACATCGCGCGGCGCGACGACGCCGACGCGGTTTTGCAGAACCTGATCGCGGTCGCAATGTCGGACTTGGCGATAACGGGAGCGCCCGGGATGTCCGCCGGCTTGTCCGGATCGGTCGGATCTGCGGCGATGCGATCGCACAAAACGAGATCGGCCGATTGCGCGCAGGCCGCCGAATGCAGCGACAAGGCCAACAGGCCGACAGCAAGCGAAACGGCGCCAGACCGTCTGATCATGATCCGATGTCACTCTTACAGAGCGATAAATCCGGCGCGCCAAGCTTACGGCTTAGGGCTATGGGCCAGCAATAAAAAAGGCGGCCGCACTGGCCGCCTTTGCTTTACTCCGCGAAGTATTTACTCCGCCGCGATTCTCACTTCCGGCGCCGCCGCCTTGATGTCGGCGGTGACGTGGTCCTCGTACTTGGCGAAGTTCTTCTGGAACATGCCGACCAGATCGCGCGCGGTCTTGTCGAACTCGGCCTTGTCCTTCCAGGTCTTGAACGGATTGAGCAGATGCGGCTCGACCCCGGCGACCGAGGTCGGTACCGAGAAGCCGAAATAGGGATCGGTGCGGAAGTCGGCATCCTTCAGCGAGCCGTCGAGCGCGGCGGTGAGCAGCCGGCGCGTCGCCTTGATCGGCATGCGGCGGCCGACGCCGTACTTGCCGCCGGTCCAGCCGGAATTGACCAGCCAGCAATCGACCTTGTGCCGGTTGATGTAGTCGCGCAGCAGGTCGGCATAGACCGACGGATGGCGCGGCAGGAACGGCGCGCCGAAGCAGGTCGAGAATTCCGGCTGCACGCCAATCAGTCCCTTCTCGGTGCCGGCTACCTTGGCGGTGTAGCCGGACAGGAAGTGGTACATCGCCTGCGTCGGCGACAGCTTGGCGATCGGCGGCATCACGCCATAGGCGTCCGCGGTCAGGAAGATGATGTTCTTAGGGTGACCTGCGCGGCCCGAACGCGAGGCGTTCGGAATGAAGTCGAGCGGATAGGCCGAACGGGTATTCTCGGTCTTGGAGCCGTCGTCGTAGTCGGGAATGCGGGTGGCCGGATCGAACACCACGTTTTCCAGCACAGCGCCGAAGCGGTTGGTGGCGTCCCAGATCTGCGGCTCGGCCTCCTGCGACAGCTTGATGCACTTGGCGTAGCAGCCACCCTCGAAATTGAAGATGCCGTCCGGGCCCCAGCCGTGTTCATCGTCACCGATCAGCGTACGGTGCGGGTCGGCCGACAGCGTGGTCTTGCCGGTGCCGGACAGGCCGAAGAACAGCGCGCTATCGCCGTTCGGCCCGACATTGGCCGAACAATGCATCGGCACGACGTTTTCCGCCGGCAGATAGAAGTTGAGCGTGGTGAACACCGACTTCTTCATCTCGCCGGCGTAAGACGAGCCGCAGATCAGCACGATCTTGCGGGTGAAATCGATCGCCACCATGGTGTCGGAGCCTTCGCGCCCGCCATGCCGTTTCGCATCGGGACGGAACGACGGCATGTCGACGACGGTGAGCTCGGGGACGAACTTGGCGAGGTCTTCACGCTCGGGCCGGATCAACAGTTGGCGGATGAACAGCGAGTGCCAGGCGTATTCGGTGAAGACGCGCGTCCTGATCCGGTATTTCGGATCGCCGCCGCCGTAGAGATCCTGCGCGAAGAGTTTCTTGCCCTTGGCGTGCGCGATGAAATCGGCGAGCAGATTGTCGAAGTTCTCCTTCGACATTTTGCGGTTGCCGTCCCACCACACCGAATTCTCGGTGAGCGCATCGACGACCGTGTGCTTGTCCTTGGGCGAGCGGCCGGTGTGGTGGCCGGTCTCGGCGCAGAGCGCGCCGCCGGCGACCAGCGCGGCTTCGCCGGCTGCGATGGCATGCTCGTAGAGCGCAGGTTCGGAGTGATTCCAGTGGACCGCGGCGAGGTTTTTGAAGCCGAATTTATCGGCGCCGTGAGCGCCGTTCCGCACACCCGTTTCTTGCACGCGAAATCCTCCCAAACCAAAAAGCCGCTTCCCGGGCCCGCGCGAGGCCATGAGCGGTTTTACAGGACTAAGACCTTAGTATAGCCCCTCGTTCCAAGGCGCGCGACCATAGTCACGAACAACCTTAAAGCCAAGGCTAAATCCCATGCAGCGCAGGCAATCGTCGTTGCGCTGCATCAAAATCGCCGCCGTTAACGCTGTTGAAGTCTCATCGGCCGCGGAGTCGGCTGCTGCGCTGTTAAATCGCCCCGATCGTCCAGACCACAAGCTCGCCGGCCACCTGCGAGAAGGCCTGGTTGAGCGCCGCGACGGCGTCCGGCGCCGCCGCGCTCTTGGCCGCGATACTAGCCGAAAACGTCCGCGAGCCGGCCATCACGCCCTTGTCGCTGACGAGCCGCGCGGTCAGCTCGACCACGGCGCTGGGCGACGGTCCCGCCGTGATCTGGAAGCTGCGGATCGCAATCTCCAGCCGATATTCCGCCGTAAGCTGCTCGAGCGGCCGGCTCACAGCGCTCAGCTGATGCGCATTCTCGAAACTCTGCACGATCCGCGCCTGGATCAGCTTCGGCAGGTTGTCAGCCCACTGCACATCATCGATGTTCGAATAGGTACCCGCATCGCTGCGGATCAGGATCTTCTGCGAGTCGAACAGAATAAGGGCGCTGGGATCGGGCACGACCACTTGCGCCTTGATGGTCTTCCCGGTCGGCGGAAAGCTGGTCGCGGCCGCGAGGTCGTAGATCGCCGGGCCCTGCTTTTGCGCGCCGACACCGGACAGTTTCTCCAGCCCGCCGATCAGGCCCTCGATGCGCTCTGAATTGCGCCCGAGCATATCAGCGAAGGCTGCGATCCCCGTGATCGCCGTGTGCAGCGGCTTCGCGTTGTCGTTCAAGATGGCGTCGACACGGTGCAGCGTATCGCGCGCCGATTCCGATAAACCGCGGCCGACATCGGCTCCGGCGATGAGAAGCGGCGGATGGCCATTGCTCGGTATCAACCGCGGCGACTGCGGAGAACCGCCTCTGAGCGCGATTGCCGCGGCGCCGGTGAAGCCCTGGTAAGTGACATCCACCTGCGTGTCGGCGCGCACCGGCGTCCACGGATCGAGCGAGATCGCAACGGTGACCCGGCTCGGCTCGTTGGGATCGAGATCGGTGCGCGTCACGGTGCCTGCGCGAATGCCGTTGAACAGAACGTTCGCCCCCGGGACCAATCCGGACACCGGCTGCTCGAAGCGAATCTCGTAGAGCGCCCGCTCTCCGAAACCGCCGAGCGTCTTGATCCAGTAGACAAAGCCGAAACCGCCAAAGAGGCCGACGAGCGCAAAAGCGCCGATCAGGAGGTAGCGGGCGCGGGTCTCCATGATGACGATCCTCGCGGCGAACTCACATCCGGTTCAGCGAAATGGACGCCTTGACGATCTGTCCGCCGCCTTGTGAATCGATGGTCACGCTTTGCCGCCGGTTGCGCGTCACGATGACGAGATCGGCCGAGAAGGCCGAGCTTTCGGTATGGATCTGCAGGCGCTCGCCTTGCGCGTTGCCGATGGCCGTGCCGCCGACATTGCGGCTGCGCTCGGTCCATTGTCCGGTGATCTGGTCCTTCTCGTCGGCGGTGAACTCGCCGGCGAGGTCGAAATTGTAGCTGTCGCTGGCACAGCGCAATTGCAACTCGATTTCATGCTCGCTGCTGCCGCGCGGACGGTATTCCGCCTTGCAGCGGATGCGTTCGGCGGCGCCGTTGTTCGGCCGCAAGGTCCCCGTGCCGCTCCAGCTGCCGGAAAAACCGGCAAACGGGCCCGACGCCGCCAAAGCAGGCGGGACGACGGAATAGGCGAGCAGCGCAGCGCCGAGGCAGCCGGCGAGAAGCATCGAATACGGTAATAAGCGGCGGAAACTGATTTGCACGATAAATTCCCCTTCATGTTCGGGTGGCGAAGAGCGCTTGTCACCGCTTCAACTTTGAATGGGGTCGCTCCGGTTCCGGGAAAAAGCAAGATTTCCCTCCCATGCGGCCCCGCAGATCGCATTGCGCTACATCAATCCATCAAAACCCTCGTGACACTTGCATCGAGGGTGCCGGTCATTTCGCCCTCGCCTGGTCGACGAGCTGCTTGAGCATGGCGCGCAGCGGCCCCGGCCCGCTGACCCGCTGCGGGAAAAACAGCCGCAGCGCCATGCTTCCCTTTTGCAATTCGAGTCCTTCCGGGTCGATGCCGACACAAGCCCAGCCGGCGTCTCCCGCGCCGAGCAGCTTGGTGGCGTAGAGCCGGCAGGCCTCGGCATGATCGGCGTTCATATGCGCGATCGCGCCCTCCTCCGCCGCGATCAGTTCGTCGGCCCCGGCGACGTCGGTGAGCACGTCGGCGGCGGCCAGATCGGCGGCGCGGGCAAAGCCGCCATTGAGATGGGCCGAGACTACGCCCATGCGCCAGAACGCGAAGTCGCCGAAGCCGGCATAGAGCTCCGACTTTGGATGGCGCGCCAAAAACCGGCGGCGGATGCGGGCATCGTCGGCGCCCTCGCGCGCGACCGGCGCAAAGCTGCCCAGCACCGTCAGGCGGGGATGCGCCAGGGCATCGCCTTTGCCGGTCTCGGCCAGCAGCAGTGAGGCGCGGCCGTCGACCTCCAGATTGGCGGTATGGGTGGCCAGCCGCGAGACCAGGATCAGCGGTGCGCCGTCCACATCGGTCGCCACATTGACCAGTGAGGCGAAGGGGTAGCCGGTATTGCGGTCGAGCGTCGCCAGCGCGCCGGCGCGGGTTGCGCGCAGCAAGGCCTTGGCCACTTCCAGCGGCATGAAATCGGCCGGCGGCGCGGCATTCTCCGGCGTGCGGCCCGGCATGGCGCCGGGCAGCGGCGGATTGGCTGTGGCTTTGTCAGGCATCATGGCGTTCCAATCGTTAACGCGGCCGGCGCAGAGCGAGATGGTGGCCGTCTTGGGCTTGAATTCGCTACGGAATCACATAGTTGTTGCAAAGAGGCCACATTTCGGACCCCGTTTATGGGGTTCAAAACACGCGGGACGTCAGCCAAGAGGGGCTCCATGCCGACCATCGCTCTCGTCGACGACGACCGCAATATCCTTACCTCCGTCTCGATCGCCCTCGAAGCCGAGGGCTACCGGATCATGACCTACACCGACGGCGCCTCCGCGCTCGACGGTTTCAAGACCTCGCCGCCGGACCTCGCCATCCTCGACATCAAGATGCCGCGCATGGACGGCATGGAGACGCTGCGCCGGCTGCGTCAGAAGAGCGACATTCCCGTCATCTTCCTCACCTCCAAGGATGAGGAGATCGACGAAATGTTCGGCCTCAAGATGGGGGCTGACGACTTCATCCGCAAACCGTTCTCGCAGCGGCTCCTGGTCGAGCGCGTGAAGGCGGTGCTGCGCCGCGCCTCGCCGAAAGACGCCGCGGCGCCCAAGGAAACCGACGCCAAGGCGCTCGAGCGCGGCCAGCTGCGCATGGATCCGGAACGCCATACCTGCACCTGGAAGAACGATCCGGTTACCCTTACGGTCACCGAGTTCCTCATCCTGCAGGCGCTCGCCACCCGCCCTGGTGTGGTGAAAAGCCGCAATGCGCTGATGGACGCGGCCTATGACGATCAGGTCTATGTCGACGACCGCACCATCGACAGCCACATCAAGCGCCTGCGCAAGAAGTTCAAGGTCGTCGACGACGACTTCGAAATGATCGAGACGCTCTACGGCGTCGGTTATCGCTTCAAGGAAACATGACGCATCGGTAATGATGCGGTGGTCCTCGTGGCCTAACACAGCATCACGGCTTGCGGTAAAATCACGGGGCAAGCGCATGATCCCGAAAAGCGGGCACCGGTTTTCGGATAAGATCATGCGCCGGTAAGAACGGCCCACGATCAACCCGGCTGGATTGAACGACGTGCTCGATCGAACCGCGGAAATTCAGGCGCAGACCGCCGAAGCCGAAAGGCCCGACGAAGAGACTGCGCGCCCCGAGCCCAAGCGCTTCGCTGCGATCCGGCGGCCGCTGCGGTCAGCCTGGCAATTTTTCGTTTCGCAAAGTTTCTCTAGCCTCACCCGCCGCATCGTCTTTCTCAATCTCACCGGCCTGGTCGCGCTGGTGGTCGGTGTGCTCTATCTCTCGCAATTCCGCGCCGGCCTGATCGACGCGCGCGTGCAGAGCCTGCTGGTGCAGAGCGAGATCATCGCCGGGGCGATCGCCGCCTCGGCGACAGTGGAAAGCGACGCGGTCACCATCGATCCCGAGCGGCTCCTGGAATTGCAGGCCGGCGAAAGCTACGGGCCGGCCGACGAGGGGCAATCCGGCATTGAATTCCCGATCAATCCCGAGCGCGTGGCGCCGGTGCTGCGCCGGCTGGTGTCGCCGACCAAGACGCGCGCGCGCATCTACGACCGCGACGGCGTGCTGATCCTCGACAGCCGCAATCTGTACGGCCGCGGCGACGTGTTGCGGTTCGACCTGCCGCCGCCGGACACCGAACAGCCCGGACTCATGGAGCGCGCCTTCATCGCCATGCGCCGCTGGTTCGGGCGCGGCGACCTGCCGCTCTATAAGGAGCTCGGGCCGGAGAACGGCAAGGGCTATCCGGAGGTCGAGCAGGCGCTTGACGGACTGCATGCCAGCATGGTGCGGGTCAACGACCGCGGCGAGGTGATCGTCTCGGTCGCGGTGCCGGTACAGCGCTTCCGCGCCGTGCGCGGCGCGTTGATGCTGTCCACGCAAGGCGCCGATATCGACGACATGGTGGAGGCCGAGCGGCTCGCCATCGTCAAAGTGTTCCTGGTCGCCGCCTCCGTGATGGTGGTGCTCTCCATGCTGCTCGCCGGCACCATCGCCGGTCCGGTGCGGCGGCTCGCCGACGGCGCCGAGCGCGTGCGCCGGCGCATCCGCAGCCGCGTCGAGATTCCCGATTTCACCCGCCGGCGCGACGAAATCGGCGACCTGTCGGGCGCGCTGCGCGAAATGACCAACGCGCTCTACACCCGCATCGAGGCGATCGAAAGCTTCGCCGCCGACGTGGCCCATGAATTGCGCAATCCGCTCACCTCGCTGCGCTCGGCGGTGGAAACCTTGCCGCTGGCGAAGACGGATGAAAGCCGGCGCCGGCTGCTCGAGGTGATCGAGCATGACGTGAAGCGGCTCGATCGCCTGATCTCGGATATTTCCGACGCCAGCCGCCTCGATGCCGAGTTGCAGCGTCAGGAGGCCAGCAACGTCAATCTCACCAAGCTGCTGGAGGCGCTGGTCACCGCCGCCAACGAGGTGCGCCCGGACGACGTGAGCGTGACGCTCGCCTTCGAAGGCGGCAGCCCGGCGGTTTTCAAAGTGCCTGGCCACGACTCGCGGCTCGGCCAGGTGGTCAGCAACCTGATCGACAATGCGCGCTCGTTCTCGCCGCCCGGCGGCAAAGTGCGCGTCACCTGCCGGCGGCTCAAGAACGAGGTGGAGATTGTGGTCGACGACGACGGCCCCGGCATTCGCCCCGAAGCCTTGGACAAGATCTTCGAGCGCTTCTACACCGACCGCCCCACCCAGAGCTTCGGCCAGAACTCGGGGCTCGGCCTGTCAATCTCCAAGCAGATCGTGGAAGCCCATGGCGGTAGCATCAGGGTCGAGAACCGCACCAGCGTCGCCGCTGCCGGCCAACAGCCGCACGTGCTCGGTGCGCGTTTCGTGGTGCGGCTGCCGGCGACGTGATGACGGACGACGCGGCAACCATCCACGCTTCCGCCGTGCTGATCGGGCCGAAGGCGGCGCTGATCCGCGGCCCGGCCGGCTCCGGCAAATCGCGATTGGTCTGGGATCTGCTGCAGGCGGCGGCGCAAGGCGCCCTGCCCTTCGCGCGGCTGGTGGCGGACGATCGCGCTTATGTCGAGGCTTGCGCGGGCCGCCTGCTGGTGCGCCCGACCCCGGCGCTGGCCGGGATGCTTGAGATCCGCGGCCTCGGCATCCGCCATCTGCCCTATGAGCCGGTCGCGGTGGTCTTTGTGGTGGTGGATTTGGCCACCGCCGACGCCGTCCGATATCCGGGGCCGGAGGCCAGAAAGACCACCATTGAGGAGGTTTCCCTGCCGCAGTTGACGGTCGTTGCCCGGCATATCGGCTTTGGCCATGGTGCAGGCGTTCCTTCGGACAACCCGCGCTCGCAATTGACCTTCGGCCTGCATTTGGGCTAACCCCCGGCTCCCGCCAGCCCGGTGGAAAAAATTAACCATAACAGGCCTACGATCGCCGTCGCCGAAAACGGACACGTCAGAGCCCCCCTTTGGCCCCACCTTTTCGCAGTGCAGCAGAGCGCTTATATAGCGACGCAAGCCCTTGCAACGGGCCTTCGAATGGGCCTCAATGCGCGCCCATTCGTGCGGCGCAGCACAATCGCGCCCGCGAGGAGTTCGGGATGATCGGCCTCGTACTTGTCACTCATGGGCGGCTCGCCATCGAGTTCCGCTCAGCGTTGGAGCATGTGGTGGGTCCCCAGCGCCAGATCGAGGCGGTGACCATCGGCCCCGACGACGACGTCGAGCAGTGCCGGAAGAATATTCTCGATGCGGTCAAGCGGGTCGATAGCGGCGAAGGCGTCGCCATCCTCACCGACATGTTCGGCGGCACCCCCTCCAATCTCGCGATTTCGGTGATGAGCCAGCCCAAGGTCGAAGTGCTGGCCGGCATCAATCTGCCGATGCTGATCAAGCTCGCCAAGGTGCGCGAGACTTGCCCGCTCGAACAGGCGGTCACCGCCGCCCAGGAAGCCGGCCGCAAATACTGCACGATCGCTAGCCGGGTGCTTACCGGTAAATGAGCGGCCCCGCTCACGCCGATGGGGATCTCCCCCAGCCCAGTTCCGATGCCGTGGCGCGCGAAATCGAGATCATCAACAAGAAGGGCCTGCACGCCCGCGCTTCCGCCAAATTCGTTCAGTGTGCCGAACAATTCGATGCCGCCATCACCGTGACCCGCGGTCACGAAAGCGTCGGCGGGACCTCGATCATGGGCCTGATGATGCTGGCCGCCGGGCCCGGCATCACCATCACCATCCAGGCCACCGGCAAGGAAGCGGCGGCAGCGGTGGACGCGCTCTGCGCCCTGGTGGCGGACCGGTTCGGCGAAGAGGGCTAGTGGCTACCCCCTCACCATCACTTACATAAAGAAATCTTTATATATGCGTTGCGGCCCCGGCGGCGGCCTGTTATAGGCTCGGGCCGATCAACCAGTATTTTCACGCGTGCCGATAGGACCGTCATGACCGCTTCCGCCAAGCCGCAAGCCAAGGCCACCGACTACGTCGTCAAGGACATCTCGCTCGCGGCCTGGGGCCGCAACGAGATCAGCCTCGCCGAAACCGAAATGCCCGGCCTGATGGCGACGCGCGAGGAATACGGGCCCCAGCAGCCACTGCGCGGCGCGCGCATCGCCGGCTCGCTGCATATGACGATCCAGACCGCGGTGCTGATCGAGACGCTCACCGCGCTCGGCGCCGACGTGCGCTGGGCCTCGTGCAACATCTATTCGACCCAGGACCACGCCGCCGCCGCGATCGCGCGAGGCCGGCACGCCGGTCTTCGCGGTCAAGGGCGAGAGCCTCACCGACTATTGGGACTACACCCACCGCATCTTCGAATGGCATGACGGCGGTTTCCCGAACATGATCCTCGACGACGGCGGCGACGCGACGCTGCTGCTGCATCTCGGCCTGCAGGCCGAGACCAATCCCGGCGTGCTCGCGCATCCCGGCAACGAGGAAGAGGAAGTGCTGTTCGCCGCCATCAAGAAGCGGATCAAGGAGCAGCCCGGCTGGTACACCAAGCTCGCCAAGGAAGTGCGCGGCGTCACCGAGGAAACCACCACCGGCGTGCACCGGCTCTATCTGATGGCCAAGGAAGGCCGCCTGCTGTTCCCGGCGATCAACGTCAACGACTCCGTGACCAAGTCGAAGTTCGACAACCTCTACGGCTGCCGCGAGTCGCTGGTCGACGGCATCCGCCGCGGCACCGACGTGATGATGTCGGGCAAGGTGGCGATGGTCGCCGGCTTCGGCGACGTCGGCAAGGGCTCGGCCGCCTCGCTGCGCCAGGCCGGCTGCCGCGTGCTGGTGTCGGAGGTCGATCCGATCTGCGCGTTGCAGGCGGCGATGGAGGGCTACGAGGTCACGACCATGGAAGATGCCGCGCCGCGCGCCGACATCTTCGTCACCTGCACCGGCAACGTGGACGTGATCACCATCGACCACATGCGCAAGATGAAAGACCGCGCCGTGGTCTGCAACATCGGCCACTTCGACTCGGAGATCCAGGTCTCGTCCTTGCGCAATCTGAAATGGAACAACATCAAGCCGCAGGTCGACGAGATCGCCTTCCCCGACGGCCACCGCATCATTCTTCTGTCGGAAGGCCGCCTGGTGAATCTCGGCAACGCCATGGGGCATCCGAGCTTCGTGATGTCGTCGTCCTTCACCAACCAGACGCTGGCGCAGATCGAATTGTGGACCAATCCGGGCAAGTACCAGAACCAGGTCTACACGCTGCCCAAGCATCTCGACGAGAAGGTCGCGCGGCTGCATCTCGACAAGATCGGAGTGAAGCTGACCAAGCTCTCCGACAAGCAGTCGGCCTATATTGGCGTGCCGCAGGCCGGCCCGTTCAAGACTGATCACTACCGGTACTAAACCGAGGCAGGCTGTGCGAGCCGCGCGGAAACGTACGGCCGCGGCGGCGCGACGATGATCAGATAGTGCGCTGGCCGGCCCGGAATACCCAAATAGCTGCGCGTGATCGTGACCTCGGCGTGGTGGGGCGGCGGATTGTGGACGATCGCTTTATCCATCGCTTGTTTCATCACGATAGTGCACTCGTGCTGGCCTGGGTACAGTTGGCACATCATCGCAGCGCCATCGCGCGCGATGAGTTGGTGCGGCACCCATGGCGCGGTTTCCGGCTCCAGGACCGGAAACGGCGACGGCCGGTCCGGCACATAGAACGCCGTCATATTGGCAATGCCGAAATCGCCGCCGACAACGCGCAGCGGGCGGGTGGTGGTTCGCCGCCACTCCTGCTCGATCTGGCCGGCCAACAGCTCCGCGTGCGCCATCGGCGGATCGGCGAGCGCGCCGACCAATCGCTCGGCCGGCCCGCGAACGGGTCGAAAAGCGTGACGTGCAAATTCCATCGGTGGACCCGTCATGGCCGTGGCGGCACGATGAAAATCGTATAGCGTTGCGGCTTGCCGGGAAATCGCAGGAAATTGCGTACGATCTCGGTTTCGACGCGGCGACCCGTCGAGCCTTGCGCGTTGGTCTTGTCGCGGCAGGCGGTGTCTTCGGCAAAGCACACGATCACCATCCCACTGCGCGCGAGCTCGGCCGCGTCCGGCTGCGGCATGTCGGTCAGCGCGCGCGGCCGGTCCGCCGCGTAGGTGATCACGCCGTCGGCGAGATCGCCAGCACCGCCGACAATCCTCAATGGCAGTGGCGTGGTCTCATGCCAAAGGCGTTCGACTTCGCCCGCCAGCAGGTTGGCCTGCGCCGATGTGGGCAGCGGGCCATTGCGCTGGGCAATGACGGCGATGACCGGCGCGGCGATCAACATCGCCAGCGGGATAGCCACCGTGACGACGAGAATGCGGCGCGTGTCGGTGGCTGCAATCGTCACCGCCGGCGACGACAGCAGCAGCACCGGCAACAAGGTCCAGGCCGACATCGACCACAGCGAGGTGATCTCGGTGCCGCTCGCCAGCGCGCCCGCCGCCGGCAGCAGCAAGGGTCCCCAGAACGCTGCCGCCGCCAGCCGCCGCTCGCTGTCGGCCGGCCAGAGCATGTCGGCGATCGTCGCGCGGCTCGGCCGCGCCGCGACGAGCACCACGATCACCGGGATCGCCACATAGCCGAATGAGCCGGCTAGATAGCCGAGCACGCTGTAGGCGGCGTCGACGAACGGTCTTTCGCCGTGCACGTACAAGGCATAGCCGAACGGCGCAAAATGGTGTTGGACCAGCCAGAGCAGATGCGGCGCGATCGCGATCAGCCCGACGCCAACCGTGATCCAGGGCGCGGCGGAGCGGAAATATCCGGCGCGGCGGCGGTCGATCAGCGCGGCGAGCAGCAATCCCGCGAGAAGGAACACCGACCAGTATTTGCCCAGCATGCAGGCCGCTGCACCGACGCCGGCGAGCGCGGCGTAGAGCGCGCTGCGCGTGCGGTACGAGCGCAGAAACCACAACGTGGTCGCCGCCCAGGCCGGCAGCAGCACCGTGTTCACGTTGAACTTCAGGGCGTGGAAATTAAAGAACGGCACCAGCATCAGCAGCGCCAGCCCGGCGACGCGCTTCTCGATGTCGAGATAGTCGGCCGACAGCCGCCACACGATCCACAGCGCGGCGGTCGGCATCAGCATCGCCAGCAGGTAGTAGGACCACTCGGCGAGCGGAAACACGCTGAACCACAGCCACACGATGGCGGCCGCGAGCGGCGGGTGCTTGTAGCCCCAGGCCAGATCGCGCGACCACGCGATCGCCTCGGTCATGTCGGGGTGCAGGCCCTGGCTGCTTTTGGCGATAGTGCCGTAGACCGTCCACAGCACCAGATAGGCCGCGAGCGAGACCAGCACGGCGCGCTCGCGCCGCGCTGGATCGACCAGCGCGCCGCGCAGGTCGGCAATGGATGAAAGCAAGCGCATAAGCAGGCTCTATCGCATGGCGGGGCGGTATTCGTCCACGCGACTGCCGCCACAACTCAACGCCGCTTGTAGGAGCCCGGCCTGAGTGTTATCTCGCCGCCATGACGGCGGTCCCGATCCAGAATATCCGCAATTTCTCCATCGTCGCGCATATCGACCACGGCAAGTCCACGCTTGCCGACCGGCTGATTCAGCTCACCGGCGGGCTCGAGGCGCGCGAGATGAAGGAGCAGGTGCTCGATTCCATGGATATCGAGCGCGAGCGCGGGATTACCATCAAGGCGCAGACCGTGCGCCTCAATTACAAGGCGCGCGACGGCAAGGATTACGTCCTCAACCTGATCGACACCCCCGGCCACGTCGACTTCGCCTACGAGGTCAACCGCTCGCTCGCCGCCTGCGAAGGCTCGCTCTTGGTGGTCGACGCCAGCCAGGGCGTCGAGGCGCAGACGCTCGCCAACGTCTATCACGCCATCGACGCCGGCCACGAGATCGTGCCGGTGCTCAACAAGGTCGACCTGCCGGCAGCGGATCCCGCCGCGGTCAAGAAGCAGATCGAGGACGTGATCGGGCTCGATGCCTCGAACGCGATCGAGATCTCCGCCAAGACCGGGCAGAACGTGCCGGAAGTGCTGGAGGCGATCGTCACCCGCCTGCCGCCGCCGAAAGGCGACCGCGCGGCGCCGCTGAAGGCGCTGCTGGTCGACAGCTGGTACGACGCCTATCTCGGCGTGGTCGTGCTGGTGCGCATCGTCGACGGCGTTTTGAAAAAGGGCCAGCGCATCCGCATGATGGGCACCAACTCCGCCCACGATGTCGACCGCACCGGCGTGTTCCTGCCCAAGCTGACGCCGGTCGACGAACTCGGTCCGGGTGAGATCGGCGCCATCACCGCCTCGATCAAGGAAGTGGCCGATACGCGCGTCGGCGATACCATTACCGACGACCGCAAGCCGGTCACCGAGATGCTGCCCGGCTTCCGCCCGGCGATCCCGGTGGTGTTCTGCGGATTGTTCCCGGTCGACGCCGCGCAGTTCGAGGATTTGCGCGCGGCCATGGGCAAGCTGCGGCTCAACGACGCCAGCTTCTCTTACGAAATGGAAACCTCGGCTGCGCTCGGCTTCGGCTTCCGCTGCGGCTTCCTCGGTCTCCTGCATTTGGAAATCATCCAGGAGCGGCTGTCGCGCGAATTCAATCTCGACCTGATCGCGACCGCGCCCTCGGTGATCTACAAGATGAAGCTGCGCGACGGCCGCGAGATCGAGATCCACAATCCGGTCGACATGCCAGATCCGACGCAGATCCTGCAAATGGACGAGCCATGGATCGAGGCGACGATTCTGACACCGGACGAATACCTCGGCTCCGTGCTCAAGCTGTGCCAGGACCGCCGCGGCGCCCAGAAAGAGCTCACGTACGTCGGCAACCGCGCAATGGTGAAATACGACCTGCCGCTCAACGAGGTGGTGTTCGATTTCTACGACCGGCTGAAATCGGTGTCGCGCGGCTACGCCTCGTTCGACTATCACCTCACCGACTACAAGGAAGCCGATCTGGTCAAGCTGCAGATGCTGGTCAATGGCGATCCGGTCGACGCGCTGTCCATGTTGGTGCATCGCACGAGAGCCGAGCAGCGCGGCCGCGCCATGGCGGAGAAACTGAAAGAACTGATCCCGCCGCACATGTTCCAGGTGCCGATCCAGGCCGCGATCGGCGGCAAGATCATCGCGCGCGAGACCGTACGCGCCTTCCGCAAGGACGTCACCGCCAAATGCTACGGCGGCGACGCCACGCGCAAACGCAAGCTGCTCGACAAGCAGAAGGAAGGCAAGAAACGCATGCGGCAATTCGGCAAGGTCGACATCCCGCAGGAGGCCTTCATCGCGGCGCTGAAGGTGGATGTGTGAGGAGTTGACCAGGATCAATGCATAGATCCGCTCCCTGCCTAGAATACTTCGATCCGAAAATGGCAAGGCGGGCCGGTCATGGACCTCAGGGAAGCGATCTACACGCGGCGCGCGGTACGCGAATTTACCGCCGAGCCGGTCGACGAAAAGACCATTCGCGAATTGATCGACGCCGCCATCCAGGCGCCGAGCGCTGTTAATCAGCAGCCCTGGTCATTCTGCGTGGTGCGCGACCAAGCCGTGCTCGCACGCATATCGAGCGAAGCGAAGGCGCATATGCTGCGAACCTCGCCGGCGGCCCTGTTGCCGCATTTTCAGGAACGGCTGAGCAATCCAAGCTTTCATATTTTCTATCACGCGCCGGCGCTCATCTTGATATCGAGCGCGGCGGAAAGCCCGTGGGCGATCGAGAACTGCTCGCTGGCGGCCGAGAACCTGATGCTGGCGGCCCGCGCCGCCGGATTGGGGACATGCTGGATCGGCTTCGCGCAGAAATGGCTTGTAACGCCGGAAGGAAAAGCGGCGCTGAAACTCCCGGCAAATTATACGCCTGTCGCTCCCATCATCGTCGGGCATCCGAAAGCCGCGCCACCGGCGGTTCCCAGAAAAGAGCCGGATATACATTGGATCGACGCGTAAGCGATGCGGCAAGCGTTCACTGGGGCGCTGAAGGTGCACGTCTAAGTCCTCTTGATTTTATTCCTACCATCTGCTAGACGCACACGGCTGTCGCAAGCTGGGCCATCACGTGGGCTCGGCGGGCGATAGCCGGTGTGCCGACAACGCGCATCGCTGGATGGAGCGCCCGGGGGGCGCCGGGCCCTCGCGCCAGAGGGCCCGCGCGCCTCACCAGCGCGCGGCGGGTGCGCACCACACCCGCCAAGAGGGTCTCACCAGCCCTCTGGTGCCCTCCCGGCGCTCCATTCCCTCACGCGAGGGAGCGGAAAACGGGACACATGCGCACCCCGCGCATCAAAGAATAGGAGCGATGATGCTCGGCTTTCTCGGACCTCATCCTGAGGAGCCGCGCGAAGCGCGGCGTCTCGAAGGATGGCCACACGTTGCGGCCTCATGGTTCGCGACGCGCCACTTCGCGGCGCTCCCCACCATGGGGAGATGACGTGGAGCCGGGCTTTCAGCGGCCGCCGGGCGGCGGGCCGAGAAGAAGAACTGCTGCTGGCCGTTGTGCCAGCTATCCTCTGATTGCCGAACGTTTGCTGCGTCTGCGGGCGCGCTTCGGCCTCCTCGCGGCGATGCTTGCGACGCACACGCGGCGCGTCGGCTTCGACCTCGCGCGCGCGTGCCTTTTCCGGCCGCTCGCCGGTCACCACGATGGTGGTGTCGTCCATGTGCTCCTGCACCAGCGCGAACAGCAGCGCGGCATTGTCCGGGTGCAGGCGGATGCAGCCATGCGAGGCCGGCCGGCCGAGATGCGAGATCTCGTAGCTGCCGTGGATGGCGTAGCCTTCATCGAAGAAGATTGAATAGGGCATCGGCGACCAGTCGTATTTGCGCGAGAACCATTTGCGCGCCAGCCGCTGCGGCTTATAGGTGCCGTTGGGCGTGTGGTAGCCCATGCGCGCCGTCGACACCGGCCAATGATAGCGCGGCGCGCCGTCGACGGTGACCGACAGCTCTTGCGCCGATTTGTCCACGGTCACGACGATGCCGGCCTGCGCGGATGCGAGGCCGCCGAGACAGCACGGCGATCACGGCAAAGGCAACGGCAAGACGCGGCATCGCGAGTTCCCCGAAGGCGATTTGCGGCGGCATCTTGGCAAGATTTTGTGAATTTTGCTTAAATTCCCCCGGTTTTGGTTACTACCAAGGCGTCTCCGCGATTTCCGCGCATTTAACCTGACAAGCGAAGGCAAAATCGCTAAATCGAAAGCATCATGACCGCCCGCAGCATCGCCGTTCTTGCCCTGTCGCTCGCGTTCGCCGGCGCTTTCGCCGGCAGCGCCGTTGCGCAGACTCCAGCGGCGGCAGCGCCGGCCGTCGCCGTGCCGAATCCGCCGGCGAAGCCCGCGATCGCGGAAGAAAAACTGCCGGCCAAGCAACTGTTTTCGGGTGTGAAGCTGCCGAGCCTCGGCCACGCGATGGCGATCGGCTACTACCCGCGCGGCTGTCTGCAAGGCGGCGTCGAATTGCCGGTCGACGGCCCGAACTGGCAGGTGATGCGGCTGTCGCGCAACCGCAATTGGGGCCATCCGGAACTGGTCAAATTCCTCGAGCGGTTCGCGCCGCTCGCCGCCAAGGCCACCGGCTGGAAAGGCATCCTGATCGGCGACATGGCGCAGCCGCGCGGCGGGCCGCTGCCGTTCGGACATCTGAGCCACCAGATCGGGCTCGACGTGGACATCTGGTTCATGCCGATGCCGAACCACGAGCTGAGCAAGAAAGAGCGCGAGGACATTTCCGCCAGCAACCTCGTCGCCGCCGATAAACTGCACGTCAATCCGCAAACCTGGACGCCGTCGGACGTCGCCTTCATCAAAACCGCGGCGGAGCAGCCCGAGGTCGAGCGCGTGCTGGTCAATGCCGCGATCAAGAAGGAACTGTGCCGCGTCGAGGACAAGCAGCATGACGGCTGGATGGCCAAGGTGCGGCCCTGGTACGGCCACGACGACCACATCCATGTGCGGCTGAAATGTCCGGCCGATTCGCCGAACTGCCGCAAGCAGCCGCCGGTGCCGGCCGGCGACGGCTGCGGCGACAAGGAGCTGGCCTTCTGGTTCTCGGACGCGGTCCTGCATCCGAAGCCGAGCCCGCCGCCGAAGGTCCCGCCCAAATCGCTGACGCTCGCCGACCTGCCGCCCGCCTGCAAGACCGTGCTCGACGCGCCGGCCAATCCTAAGGCGGCGGAGCGCTGATCGGGATCGATCAATCTCGGTGATCGAAGTATCGTGAACATTCGTGCCGCCGATGTTCCCGGCGCGCGCCGATCGCGCTAGACTGCGGCATGGCCGACGGCATCGAAACCTTACGCGAACTGGAAAAGAAGATTCTCTGGCTCGCGAGCTGGACCATCCATAACGCCAATCATCTGCGCGAAAACAGCGACGGCCTGAAGGTCGGCGGCCACCAGGCCTCGTCGGCCTCGCTCGCCACCATCATGACCGCGCTCTACCTCGATGTGCTGCGCCCGCAGGACCGCGTGGCGGTGAAGCCGCATGCCTCGCCGATCTTCCACGCCATCCAATATTTGCTCGGCCGGCAGACGCGCGAGCGGCTGGAAACATTCCGCGGCTACAAGGGCGCGCAGAGCTACCCTTCCCGCACCAAGGACGCCGACGACGTGGATTTCTCCACCGGCTCGGTCGGATTGGGCGTGGCGCAGACGCTGTTCTCCTCGCTGGTGCAGGATTACGTGCGCGCGCATGGCTGGGGCTCGAGCCGGCCCGAGGGGCGCATGGTCGCGCTGGTCGGCGACGCCGAGCTCGACGAGGGCAACATCTTCGAAGCGCTGCTCGAAGGCTGGAAACAGGGCCTGCGCAATTGCTGGTGGATCATCGACTACAACCGGCAGAGCCTCGACGCGGTCGTGCGCGAGGGCTTGTGGGAGCGCTACGAGCAGCTGTTCAAGAATTTCGGCTGGGACGTGGTGATCGTGAAATACGGCTCGCTGCAACGGGCCGCGTTCAAGGAGCCCGGCGGCGAGCGGCTGCGGCAATGGATCGACAAGTGTCCAAACCAGCTCTACTCGGCGCTGGTGTTCGCCGGCGGCGCGGCCTGGCGCAAGCGGCTCAACGACGAGATCGGCGATCAGGGCGACGTTAGCCGGCTGATCGAGAAACGCTCCGACGAAGAGCTTGCGGCCTTGATGAACAATCTCGGCGGGCATGATCTGCCGTCGGTGCTTGAGGCTTTCCATGCCGCCACCGGCGACAAGCCGACCTGCTTCATCTGTTACACGGTCAAGGGCTTCGGCCTGCCTTTCGCCGGCCACAAGGACAATCACGCCGGCCTGATGACGCCGGCGCAGATGGAGGTGTTCCGCAAGGCCATGGCGGTGCGCCCCGGCCACGAATGGGACAAGTTCGAAGGTCTCACGCTGCCGGCGGCCGACTTGCAAAAGTTTCTCGACAAGGTGCCGTTTGCAGTCCGACCGCGCGCGCCGTCTCAGCGCGCCGACGCTCGATGTGCCGGAAAGTCTGCCGGTCACAATTCAGCCGGTGATGGCGACGCAGACCGGCTTCGGGGCGCTGCTCAACGAGATCGGCCGCGGCGATAGCGGCTTCGCCCAGCGCATCGTTACCACCTCGCCGGATGTCACCGTCTCCACCAATCTCGGACCGTGGGTGAATCGGCGCGGACTGTTCGCGCACCAGGCGATGGCTGACACCTTCAAGAGCGAACGCATTCCGTCGACGTTCAACTGGGAATTCTCGCCCAAAGGCCAGCACATCGAGCTCGGCATCGCCGAGAACAATCTGTTCATCCTGCTGTCGGCGCTCGGCCTCTCGCACAGCATCAACGGCGAGCGGCTGCTGCCGATCGGCACGCTGTATGACCCATTTATTGCAAGGGGTCTCGATGCGCTCAATTACGCCTGCTACCAGGATGCGCGCTTTATTCTGGTGGCGACGCCGTCCGGCATTACGCTCGCCGGCGAAGGCGGTGCGCACCAATCCATTGCGGAACCTTTGATCGGGCTTGCGCAGGATGGCCTCGCCGCATTCGAGCCGGCCTATGTCGATGAGCTCGCGGTCATTCTGCGCTGGGCCTTCGCCTATATTCAAAAGGACGGCGATGCGGCCCCGTCCGAACGCAACTGGCTGCGCGATGAAACCGGCGGCTCGGTTTATCTGCGGCTGTCGACGCGGCCGGTCGAGCAGATCGAGCGCACGATGACGGGCGAGCTGGCGCAGCAGATCGTCGACGGCGCCTATTGGCTGCGCAAACCGGGGCCGAACGCGCAAGTGATCGTGGCCTATTCCGGCGCCATCGCGCCGGAAGCCATCGAAGCCGTCGGCCTGATGGCGGAGGACCGCCGCGACGTCGGCTTGCTTGCCGTCACATCGGCCGACCGGCTCAATGCCGGCTGGACCGCGGCACAGCGCGCGCGCGAGCGCGGCCTAGTGCATGCGCGCTCGCATATCGAGCGGCTCTTGGCGGAGGTGCCGCCACATTGCGGCATCGTCAGCGTGCTCGACGGTCATCCGGCGACACTGGCCTGGCTCGGCGCGGTCGCCGGCCACCGCACGCGCGCGCTCGGCGTAGAGCATTTCGGCCAGACCGGCTCACTCGCCGAGCTTTACCGGCACTACGGCATCGACACCAACGCCATCGTCGCAGCCGCGCAAGCCATCGCGCCCGGCCGCCCGATCCGGCACCTCAAGGCTTTGCCTTAATAATGGCTCATCATGCCGATGCCGAACAGCGCACCGATGATGCCGAAGACGACGAGATAGACGATGAACACGCAGACAATTACCGCGATGGTGTAGATGATCGCCTTGCTTTCCGGCGGCTTCATCAGCGCCACGATACCGGTGTGCAGCAGATAGATGCTGTAGAATCCAAGGATGCCGAGCACCGATAGCGCGGGGATCAGGTTGAACACGCCGCAAACCCAAGCCGCGGTCGGCGCATAGGCCGACACCTTCATGGCGCTTTTGAGATTCTTCTGCCCGTCAAATGTGCCGGCCAGGTAGTCGATGACATAGGCGACGACGAACACGCCGACCAGCGTCAGCACGTACATGATCACCGCGTGTATCAAGCCCACGAAGATGCCGAGGCGAATCCCACCAAGCCCGAATATCGAGCCGCCGATGAACGAGCACACCGGCGGGATGGCGGCGACGATGGCAACGTAATTCGCGAACAGATAACCGGTATCGCCCGGTTCGCTTGCGATCACCTGCCATTCGGATTTCGGTTGCAGCAGGATCGCTTTCACGCGCTCGACAATATTCATGGCGTCGTCCTGTGATCGTCAGGTTGAATCTTAACCCAGTCGATCTTGCAAAATCATCTCCGCGCCCTTTTCCGCGATCATCATGGTCGGCGAATTGGTGTTGCCGGAGGTGATCGACGGCATCACCGAGGCATCCGCGACGCGCAAGCCGTCGATGCCGATCACCCGCAAGCGGCAATCGACCACCGCGCGCGCATCGTCGGCGCGGCCCATGCGGGCGGTGCCCACGGGGTGGAAGATCGTGGTGCCGATGTCACCCGCCGCCTTGACCAGCGCGGCCTCGTCGTCGTCGCGCACCTGAGCGCCCGGCAAATATTCGACCGGCGAATATTTTTTCAGCGCCGGTTGCGCGACGATCTTTCGGGTGACGCGGATCGCATCGGCGGCGACGCGGCGGTCTTCCGGCGTCGCCAGATAATTCGGGTGGATGGCCGGCGCCGCGGCCGGGTCCGCCGACTTCAAGGTCAGGCGGCCGCGGCTGGTCGGCCGCACATTGGTGACGCTGATGGTGAAGGCCGGGAACGGGTGCAGCGGATCGCCGAACTTGTCGAGCGACAGCGGCTGGATGTGATACTGCAGATTGGCGCGATCTAACGTGGAATCGGACTTGGTGAAGGCGCCGAGCTGCGACGGCGCCATGGTCAAAGGCCCGCGCCGGAACAAGGCGTAGTTCACGCCCATCCAGGCGCGCGCCAGCAGCGACGAATACATCTCGTTCAGCGTCCTGATGCCGGTCACCTTGTAGATCATCCGCAGCTGCAGGTGGTCGTGCAGGTTGTCGCCGACGCCCGCTCTGTCGAGCAGTACGGGAATGCCGAATTGCGCAAGCTGCGCCGCCGGCCCGACACCCGACAGCATCATGATTTGCGGCGACCCGATCGAGCCGGCCGCCAGGATGACCTCGCCGCGGCAGCGGGCCGAACGTGTAACGCCATCCTGCCGCCAGCGCACGCCGGCGGCGCGCTTGCCTTCGAATATCAGGCCTTCGACCAGGCAACCGGTTTCCAGGCGAAGGTTTTTCCGCTGCAAGACCGGCTTGAGGAACCCGCGCGCCGCTGACCAGCGCCGTCCGCGCTTCTGGTTGACGTGGAAATAGCAGGAGCCTTCGTTGTCGCCGGTGTTGAAGTCGATGACCGGCGGAATGCCGTATTGCGCCGCCGCCTCGCGCCAGACATCGATGATGTCCCAGCGCAGGCGCGGAAATTCGACGCGCCATTCGCCGCCGACGCCGTGGTGCTCGCTCGCTCCGAGAAAACTGTCTTCGTGCTTCTTGAAAAAAGGCAGCACGTCGTCCCACGACCAGCCGGGCAAGCCGAGTTGGCGCCAGTGATCGTAGTCGCCGGCCTGCCCGCGCATATAGACCATGGCGTTGATCGCCGAGGAGCCGCCGATCACCTTGCCGCGCGGATAATTGAGACTGCGGCCGTTGAGGCCCGGCTCCGGCTTCGGTCTTGAACATCCAGTCGGAACGCGGATTGCCGATGGCGAACAGATAGCCGACCGGAATGTGATACCAGATCCAGTTGTCGCGGCCGCCGGCTTCCAGCAGCAGCACGCGGTTGGCCGGATCGGCCGACAGCCGGTTCGCCAGCACGCAGCCGGCCGAGCCCGCGCCCACCACGATATAGTCGAACTCGCCTTCGATGGGCGCCGTGCCGGTCATTGTCGCCCCTTGGTGTCCCTAGAGAGCGGACTTTACCTTGGCCGACGAGACTTGCTAGGCTTAGTGCGACCCGCAGTGCACCGTGCGTGCGCTGCGAAAGCCGGAACGGCGGTTCCGACGCGCTTCCAAACCTGATCCGATGCCAGCCCGGCGCCCCTTCGGCGCCCGCGGAGAACCGCCATGTTTGCACGTCTGCTTGCCATTTTCAGCCTGTTCGCCGCCCTCGCCGTGGTGCCGCAACCACTCGCTGCGCAGGAAAGACCCCTGACGGTATTCGCCGCCGCCTCGTTGAAAAACGCGCTCGACGATACAAACGCCGCCTTCAGCAAAGCCACCGGCGTCAAAGCGGTGGCGAGCTATGAGGCGAGCTCCGCACTCGCCAAGCAGATCGAACAGGGCGCGCCGGCCGACGTATTCATCTCCGCCGACTTGCGCTGGATGGATTACGCAGCCGAGCATAAGCTGATCAAGCCGGACACCCGCGTCAATCTGCTCGGCAACAGATTGGTATTGATCGCGCCCAAAGACTCCAAGCTCGACAAGGTCGAGATCGGCATGGGCTTCGACATCGCCAAGCTCGCCGGCGACGATCGCATCGCGGTCGCCGACGTCAAGGCGGTGCCGGCCGGCCTTTACGCCAAAGCGGCACTGGAATTGCTCGGCGCCTGGGCGGCAGCCGAGCCCAAGCTTGCGATGGCCGAAAACGTGCGGGCGACGCTCGCCTTCGTGTCGCGCGGCGAGACTCCCATCGGTATTGTCTATGAGACCGACGCCAAGATCGAGCCCAAAGTGAAAATCGTCGGCGTGTTCCCGGACGGGTCTTATCCGCCGGTCACCTATCCGGCGGCAGAGACCATTGCGAGCAAGAACCCAGCGGCCGCGCTCTATCTCGCTTTCCTGCGCTCGGGTACGGCCAAGGCTATATTCGAGAAATATGGTTTCAGCTTCCTGATCCGGCCGGTGTCGTAGCGCACGCGTGCTCGAGCTCTCCTCCCAGGAATGGACTGCCGTCGCGTTGTCGCTGCGTATCGCGGTGGTGTCGACGTTAATCGCCCTGCCGTTCGGCATTGCGATCGCCACGCTGCTGGCGCGCAAATCGTTCTGGGGCAAGTCGCTGCTCGACGCAGTGGTACATCTGCCGCTGGTGCTGCCGCCGGTGGTCACCGGCTATCTGCTGCTGATCACGTTCGGCCGCAAGGCGCCGGTGGGCGCGTTTCTCGCCGATCATTTCGGCATCGTGTTCTCGTTCCGCTGGACCGGCGCCGCGCTCGCCTGCGGTATCATGGCGTTCCCGCTGATGGTGCGCGCGATAAGGCTGTCGATCGAGGCGATCGACCGGCGGCTGGAAGACGCTGCGGCGACGCTGGGCGCCAACCGCGCCTGGCTGTTCCTCACGGTCACGCTGCCGCTGGCGCTGCCCGGCATCATCGCCGGCATGATGCTCGCCTTCGCCCGCGCGCTCGGCGAATTCGGCGCAACCATCACCTTCGTCTCGAACATCCCGGGTGAGACACAGACCATTTCGGCTGCAATTTACACGCTGACGCAAGTTCCGGGTGGCGACAGTGCCGCGCTCTCGCTCGTCATTGTCGCCGTGTTTATTTCACTCGCCGCATTGGTCGCGTCGGAATGGTTCGCCCGCCGCGCCGGCGCGCGGCTTCACGGGGTTTGAGATGCTGACGGTCGACGTCGACAAGCGGCTCGGCGAATTCGCGGTGGCGGCGAAATTCGCCAGCGAAACCGGCGTCACCGCCCTGTTCGGCGCCTCCGGCGCCGGCAAGACCACGGTCGTCAACATGATCGCCGGCCTGTTGCGGCCGGACCGTGGCCGTATCGCGCTCGACGACGAGGCGCTGTTCGACGACGCCGCGCGCATCGACGTGGCGGTGTGGCGGCGGCGCATCGGTTACGTGTTCCAGGAAGGCCGGCTGTTCCCTCATCTCAGCGTGCGGCATAATCTCGACTACGGCCGCTGGATGGGCGGCCATCCGGCCGATCCGGCGGCATTTGCGCATGCGGTCGAGTTGCTCGACATCGGCCATCTGCTGGACCGGCGGCCCGGCAAGCTGTCGGGCGGCGAGCGCCAGCGCGTCGCGGTCGGCCGCGCGCTGCTGATGCGTCCGCGCCTGCTGCTGCTGGATGAGCCGCTCGCTTCGCTCGATGAAGCACGGAAAGCAGACATCCTGCCCTACCTGGTGCGACTGCGCGACGAGGCGAAGGTGCCGATGATCTATGTCAGCCACGACGCGGAAGAGGTAAAGCGCATCGCCAGCCGCGTCGTGCGTTTGGACGCCGGGCGCGTAGTTGCGAGCGGCGGTGTGGAGTTGTTGTCCGCTTGATGCCGCGCTTTACGCTATGATGCGGCGATGTTCCCGCCCGAACGAATCGTCTGTCTAACCGAGGAGACCGTGGAGACGCTCTATCTCCTCGGCGAGCAGCGCCGCATCGTCGGCGTATCCGGTTACGCGGTGCGGCCGCCGCAGGTGCGCAAGGAAAAGCCGCGCGTCTCGGCCTTCATTTCCGCCGACGTGCCGAAGATCCTCGCGCTCAAGCCCGACCTGGTGCTGGCCTTCTCCGATCTGCAAGCCGATATCGTGGCCGAATTGATCCGCGCCAATGTCGAGGTGCATGCCTTCAACCAACGCGACGTCGCCGGCATTTTCGACATGATCCGCACGCTCGGCGCGCTGGTCGGCAGCCCGGAGAAAGCGGATGCGCTGGCCCGCACGCTCGCCGCCCGCGTCGATGCCGTGCATGAGCGCAGCCTCCGACTGGCGCACCGGCCACGGGTCTATTTCGAGGAATGGGACGATCCGATGATTTCCGGCCTCGGCTGGGTGTCCGAGCTGATCGAGGCGGCCGGCGGCATCGAGGTCTTCCCCCAGCTTAGCCGCCGCAAGAATGCCAAAGACCGCATCGTGTCGGCCGTCAACGTGATCGGCGCCAAACCCGACATCATCATCGGCTCCTGGTGCGGCAAGAAATTCGTGCCCGCCAAGATCGCCGCCCGGCCGGGTTTCGCCCAGGTTCCGGCGGTCGCCACCGGCTGGCTGCGCGAGGTCAAATCGACGCTGATCCTGCAACCGGGCCCGGCGGCGCTCACCGACGGCCTCGACCGGCTCTCGGAAATCATTACCGAATGGGTTGAAAACCGCGCGCGGCCGGCCCATGAATAACGGCCTGTGGAGGCGTGAATTCGGCCTTTGAACGTGCTAGGAATGGCGGACTTACGAAGCAGAGGACATGACATCGATGCAGCCGAACAAAGCCCGCGCCGACCTGTGGATGGATCTGGGACTGGTCGCCTTCCTGATCGCCTTTGACGTGGCGGCACGCCTGTTGCCGCATGCGCCGGGCATCTGGCCATTCGCCGCCACCGCGCTGTTCGCAGGCCGCGTCTTGCGCGTGCCGGCGCTGGCCGTTGTGGTGCCGATCGCCGCCGTGCTGCTGAGCAATGTCGCGCTTGCGGACGAAGATTGGCGGGTCACCGCCGTCGTGTGCGCCGCGATCACGCTGCCCGCCTTCGCCGGAATGCTGGCACGCCGCTGGCACGGCGCGGTTCCGGTCATCGCGACGATGCTGTCGTGCTCGCTGATCTTCTTCGTCACCACGAATTTCGCGGTCTGGGCGTTCAACGGCATGTATCCGATGAATGTCCAGGGCCTCGTGCAATGCTACGTCGCGGCGCTGCCGTTCCTGGACAAGACCGTGATGGGCGATCTGTTCTGGAGCGCGGTGCTTTTCGGCGGCGCCTGGCTGGTGCAGCACGGCCCGGCGCTGGCGCGGCGCGCGCACTAACCAATATATTTCTGAATCCGCGTCCACCACGACTTGAGCCGGCTGAGCGGGTCGCCCGCCTCTTCCGGCTCGGCCAGTCTTAGGCCGACGGTGCTCACGCGGCCGTTGGCGACCTTGTGCGCCAGCAGCGCGATCGGGCCGAGCTGCACGATATCACCGGTCTTCGCCGCACGGCCAAGCTGCTCGGTGAAGAAGTCGGCCAGCGCCACGTTCATATGGTCGGCGGCGACCTGCAGGCCGTAGATGTCAGCCAAGTCCCCGAGCGCTGCGCCTCCCGGCACGAAGAAATCGCCAAGCAGGTGCGGATCGGGCAAGGCCGGCGCCGGCATTTTGACGAAAAAACGATCGAGCGACTGCGCCTTCTCCGGCGGCGCCAGCAGATAGACATAATCGCCCTCGCGCACCGGATGGGCTTCCGCCGGCGTGAGGATTTCCTCGTTGCGCACGACTAAGGTCGGCCGCGCCCAGTTCGGGATCAGCCCGCGGCGCAGGAACGGGCTGTTGGCCGGCACCGGATAGCCGACGATTTCGCGCGCCAGCTGGCCGGGCAGATCGAGCTCGACCCGGCGCGGCAGCGGATCGCTGCGCGCGAACGACATGTCGAGCTTGCGGGCCGCGAACGCCACGCTCCAGCCCTGGATCAGCAGCGACGACAGCACGACCACGAACGCCACGTCGAAGAAAAGATAGGCGGCCGGCAAGCCGACCAGCAGCGGAATGGAGGCGAGAAAAATCGCCACCGCGCCGCGCAAGCCGACCCAGGACACAAACAATTTCTCGCGCCATTGGAAGCCGAAGGGTGCCAGGCAGAGGAAGACCGAGACCGGCCGCGCCACCAGCATCAGCGTCAGCGCGATCACAACGGAGCCAACCAGGCTGTCGCCCATCCGCTGCGGCCACACCAACAGGCCGAGCAGCACGAACATCACGATCTGCGCCAACCAGGTCACGGCGTCGAGAAACACGACGACGGAATTATGCGCGCGCGTCTGCCGGTTTCCCACGACCAGCCCGGCCAGATAGACCGCGAGGAAGCCCGACGAATGCGCCGAATTGGCGGATGCGAACACGACCAGCGCGCTCACCGCCACGAACGGCGCATGCAGGCCCTGCGGCAGGTTGAGCCGATTGAGCACCAGCGTGATGATGCGCCCGCCGGTGACGCCGATGATGCAGCCCAGCACCGTATCGCGCAGGAAAATCACCAGCGTATGCGACCAGCCGTGGTCGCCGGCCAGCAGGAACTCCACCAGCAGCACTGTGAGAAAGACCGCGAACGGATCGTTAGTGCCTGATTCGACTTCCAGCGTCGCGCGCACGCGCGGCCGCAGCCTTAAGCCCCGCGTATTGATCAGCAAGAACACCGCCGCCGCGTCGGTGGAAGCCACAACGGCGCCGACCAGCAGGGCCTGCATCCAGGAAATGCCGAGGACCAGCTTGGCGACCGGCGCGGTCAGCAGCGTGGTGATCAACACGCCGGCGGTCGCCAGCGTGATCGCCGGCGCCAGCACGTTGCGGAAGGTGGCGAGCCGCGTGCGCAAGCCCCCGTCGAACAGGATCAGCGCGAGCGCAATCGACCCCACGGTATAGGCGGTGCGGACGTCGTCGAATTTGAGGCCGCCCGGGCCACCCTCGCCGGCCAGCATGCCGAGCAGCAGGAACACCAGCAGCAACGGCGCGCCGAAGCGCAGCGCGATCAGGCTCGACAGGATGCCGGCAAGCACCAGCAGGCTGCCGAGCAAGATCGCGATGCTGACGGTGTCGAGCGAGGCCACGGGGCGAATCTCCTGTCCTTATAGGAGTATTTCGCGCGCGTAAGAGCAACGGTAATTCAGCCGCAAACGCGCCGCTTGTCCCCGCGAACGCGGGAATGAGCGGATGGGGCGCGCGCGAACTAGAAATTCACCTTGTCGCCGCCCTTGAGCGCGAGGATCTCGCGGGCCTCGTCGGGCGAGGCGATGTCCAGGCCCATGCCTTCCAAGATTTTGCGCACGGTCGTCACCTGCTGGGCGTTCAACTCGGCGAGCTTGCCGGGCCCGATCCAGAGCGAGTCCTCCATGCCGACGCGCACATTGCCGCCCATGGAGGCCGCCATGGCAGCGACCCGCATCTGGTTGGCGCCGGCGCCGAGCACCGACCAGTGATAATTGTCGCCGAGCAGGCGGTCGGCGGTGCGCTTCATCATGATGACGTCTTCCGGATGCGCCCCGATGCCGCCGAGGATGCCAAACACCGACTGCACGAACAGTGGCGGCTTGACCACGCCGCGGTCGAGAAAATGACGCAGCGTGTAGAGATGGCCGATGTCGTAGCACTCGATCTCGAAGCGCGTGTTGTTCTCGGCGCACGTGGTGAGGATATATTCGATATCGGCAAAGGTGTTCTTGAACATGCCCTTGCGCGAGCCCTCGAGATACGGCTCTTCCCAATCGTATTTGAACTTGCCCTTGTAGCGCGGGATCATCGGGTAGAGCCCGAAATTCATCGTACCCATGTTGAGCGAGGCGACTTCCGGCTTAAAGGTCGCGGCCGGCTTGACGCGTTCCTCGATCGACATGGTGGGCGCGCCGCCTGTCGTGATGTTCACCACGACGCCGGAGCGTTGTTTGATCACCTTGAGGAACGGGGCGAAGGCCTTCGGCGTCTGATCGGGACGGCCATCCTGCGGGTTGCGCGCATGGAGGTGGACGACGGCGGCACCGGCCTCGGCGGCGCCGATGGCAGCGTCGGCGATTTCCTGCGGGGTCACCGGCAGATGCGGCGACATCGAGGGTGTGTGGATCGAGCCGGTTACGGCACAGGTGATGATAACTTTGCGCGGCTTCGCCATGAGCTTTCCATCCCGGTAAAGTGAGGCTTTTAATTTCGCGATTGGACTAGGGCGCCGATCCTAGAGTATCAGCCGTATCCAAGTCACCCTGTTCACTCGCGCATGACCTATTCCGAAAACGGGTCCTATCCCGGATCGAGGCAGGATCATGCGCTGGAGCCATCGGCGTGGACCGAGACAGCCAACCTGCGACGGCACGGACGTCCGGTATCCTGATCGGGGTGTTGTGCGGCGCCAGCGCCGCGCTCGGCTGGGCGGCCGGCTTCGTCGCCGCCAAGCATGGTATTTCCATCGGCTTCTCGCCGGCCGACCTCGCCTTCGACCGCTTCTTCTGGACGGGTTTGCTGTTGATGCCGATAGCCTTCCGCGACGGTGTCGCCAACCTGGGCGGCATCGGCTGGTGGCGCGGGCTGGTGATGAGCGTGCTGGCCGGCCCACCGCAGGCGATGATCGCCTATAGCGGCTTCATCCTGGTGCCGCTCGGTCACGGCACCACCATCCAGCCAGCCTGCGCCGCGCTGTTCGGGCTGATCCTCGCCACCGTGGTGCTGCGCGAGAGGGCGACGGTGACGCGCGTGCTGGGCGGCGCCACCATCATTGCCGGCCTGATCGTGTTCGGCGCCGAATCGCTCGCCACCATCGGCAATTCGGGCGTCGGCGGTGACCTTCTGTTCGTCACCGCCGGCTTCTTCTGGGCAGCCTTCGGGACGCTGCTGCGCTACTTCCGCATGTCGGGCACGCGCGCGATCGCGGTGGTCGCCGTGCTGTCGGTCGTCGTCTATGCGCCGCTTTATTTGATCTTCGTCGGCTTCGAGACCATGCTGCGCCAGAGCCTCGCCGAGAATCTGGTGCAGGTCGTCGTGCAAGGCGTCATCGGCGGCGCGCTGCCGATCTATATGTTCGCGCGCGCGGTGATCCTGCTCGGCGCCGGACGCGCGGCCACCTTCCCGGCGCTGGTGCCGGGCTTCGCGCTGATCATCGGCTTTCTCGCGCTCGGCGTGCTGCCGAGTTGGCCGCAGATCGCGGGACTCCTGATCGTGTGGCTCGGCTTCTATTTCACGCTGCGCTGATACCTTTGCGCATGATCTTGTCCGAAAACCAGCTCCCACTTTTCGGAATCATGCACCCAATCACTCCGGCCCCGCGTATTTGCCCGCGGTATCCGGGAACATGTTCTTGATGATCTTGAATTTCGAGATGTCCACCGTGGCGTCCATGTGCAGGAACACGACGGCATCGCGCAGCACTTTCTCGATGCCGAAGTCGAGCATCACGCCGTTGCCGCCGTGCAGTTCGATCGCGTGCTGCGCGACCTTCATGATTTCTTCCGAGGCGAACATCTTGGCCATGTTGACCAGCGTCTCCGCCTTCGGCGCGTTGTCGTCGACCGCTGCCGAGGCGCGATCGAGCAGCGCGCGCACCGCTTCGATGCGGGTCGCCATGTCGGCGAGCCGCAGCGCCACCGCCTGATGCTTGATCAGGATGCGGCCGCCCTGAACGTAGTTCTGCACGTAGTCGGCCGTCGCCTCGAAGGCGCGCACGCCGACGCCGAGATTCTTGGCGGCCTGGATGATCTTGCCCGGGCGGAAATAGATGCCGGCCGAACCCATCGCGCTATCCTGCACCAGCAACTGGTCGTCGGGGATGAACATGTCCTCGAACACCATCTCGCCGTTGTTCATGAAGCGGCAGCCGAGCGTCTCGTTGCAGCGCGCGACCGAGAATCCCTTGGTCTCGCGCGGCACCAGGAACGACGAGGTGCCCTGCAACATGCCGACCTTAGGGTTGGTGTTGGCGTAGACCACGTAGAGGCTGGCGTCGTAGCCGTTGGAGATGAACTGCTTGCGGCCGTTGATGACCCAGCCGCCATTGGTCTTCACCGCCCTGGTCTGCATCGCCGCTTCCGGCACGTTGTAGGGCAGCCAGCGATCGGACGCGCCGCGCGGCTCGGTCAGGCAATGCGCCATCAGGAATTGCGGCTCGGCAACCAGCCGCTTGAACCATTTCTCCTGGTGATGTTTGGGCGCGAACTGGCGCAGCAGCACCGAGACCTTCCAGTTCTGCACCAGCTTGTCGGCGAGCCCCGAGTCGCCGCGCGCGATTTCCTCTGCGACGAGGGCGAAGGTGCGCACTTCGGTGCCCTTTTCGAGCTCCACGCCGCCGTATTCTTCCGGCACGCCCAACGTGCGGATGCCGACCTTTTCGGCGCCTTCCAGGATGCTCAGCGGCAAGCGGTCTTCCGGGACCATCGACCATTCTTTCTGCCAATTCTTCTTGATGTAGGGCAGGACCATGTCGTCGACGAAATCGCGGCAGCTCTGCCGCATCATCTTTTGTTCTTCGGACAATCCCCGGTCGTACATATTAATTTTTCCTTCGTTGGGCCGCGGCGAATGCCGGGCGCCTCCCGGCTTTGATATTGGTCCGTTTTGCGATCTATTTCCAAGGGGCAATCGTCAGGGAGGACATGCATGCAAGTCGGAGTGATCGGCGTCGGCCGCATGGGCAAGGCGATGGCGCATAATCTGCTCAACGCTGGGCACAAGCTGCATGTTTTCAATACGGCGAAAGAACCGCTGCAGGAATTGGAAAAGGCAGGCGCGGCCGTCGCGGCCAGCGCCAAAGACGCCTTCAAGGGCGACGCGGTGATCTCAATGTTGCCGAACGACGACGCCATGCGCGCCGTCTTCGTGCAGGGCGATGTCATGCCCGCAGGCGGGACTTCGACCGTTCACGTGAATATGGCGACCGCTTCGGTTGCCTGCGCCGAGGAGCTCACCACCCTGCATCGCCGGCGCGGCGTGCCCTATGTGGCGGCGACCGTGTGGGGCCGCCCCGACGTGGCGGACGCAGCGAAGTTGAGCATCGCCGTGGCCGGTGATGCCGAAGCGATCGATCGCATCCAGCCGCTGCTCGACGCGGTCGGCCAGCGCTCGACCCGCGTGGGCGAAGAGCCGGTCAACGCCAACGTGGCCAAGATCGCCGGTAATCTGATGGTCGCTTCCGCCATCGAGGCGATGGCGGAGGCGGCCGCGTTGGTGCGCGGCTACAAGATGCCGGCGAAGGATTTCCTCGACATCGTCAACACCGCACTGTTCGACGTGCCGGTCTATCGCGGCTATGCCGATCTGATCGCGAGCGGCCGTTACGAGCCGCCCGGCTTCGATCTCATCCTCGGCATGAAAGACGTCCGCCTGGCGCTCGCGGCCGGCGAGAAGGCCAACGTGCCGCTGCCGTTCGCCAGCGTGTTGCGCGACAGTTTCCTCGACGCCATCGCCCACGGCGATGCCAACAAGGATTGGGCGGCGATCGCCAAGGTGGCCGCGCGCCGGGCCGGGCTGGAAGCCTGACTAGGCCGCCTTGCGGCTCACCAGGAATTCACCCATGCGACCGAGCGCCTTCAGAATATTCTCGGTCGAATTGGCGTAGCTCAGCCGCACATAGCCCTCGCCCAGGATGCCGAAGTCCGGCCCGCCGATGATGGCCACGCCGGCATCTTCCAAGAGCGAGGAGGCCAGCGCCTTCGCCTTCCAGCCGGTACGCTTAACGTTGGGAAACGCATAGAACGCGCCCTTCGGCGTCGCGCACGACACGCCGGGCAATTTGTTCAAGCCCTCGACGACGACCTTCCGGCGCTTGTCGAATTCCGCGACCATCTTCCACACTTCGTCCTGCGGGCCTTTGAGCGCCGCCAGTCCGGCATATTGCGCAGACGCATTCACGCAGGAATGCAGATTGACGGCCAGCTTGCGCGCATAATCATAGAGCTTGTCCGGCCACACCGCGTAGCCGAGCCGCCAGCCGGTCATGGCGTAGGTCTTCGACCAGCCGTTGAGCAGGATCAGCCGGTCGCGGATCGACGGATAGGATAGCAGGCAGACATGCGTCTCGCCGTCATAGACCATGTGATCGTAGATCTCGTCCGACATGAGGCAGACGTCCGGCCATTTCTCGAGATCGGCAACGAGCTTGTCGACTTCCGCCTTGCCGGTGACGCCGCCGGTCGGATTTGCCGGCGAATTGAGGATCAGCAGCCGGGTCTTGGGCGTGATCAGCTTGCGCGTCTCTTCCGCCGAGAAGGCAAAGCCGTTCTCCTCGCGGATCGGCACCGGCACCGGCTTGGCGCCGGTGAACTCGATCATTGAGCGATAGATCGGAAAGCCGGGATCGGGATACATGATCTCTGCGCCCGGCTCGCCGAACATCAGGATCGACATGAACATCGTCGGCTTGCCGCCGGGCATGATCATCACCGACTCGGGCGACACTTCGACCTGGAAGCGCTTGTGCAGGTCGGCGGCCACCGCCTCGCGTAAGGGTGGAATGCCGGTCGCCGGCGTATAGCCGTGATGCCCGTCGCGCAGCGCTTTCACCGCCGCCTCGACGATGAAATCCGGCGTGCGGAAATCCGGCTGGCCGATACCGAGATTGATGATGTCGCGGCCCTGCGCGACCAGCGCGTTGGCGCGGGCGAGCACCGCAAAGGCATTTTCCTCGCCGATGCGGTCGAAGGCCGCGATCGTTTTCAGCATGGCATCACTCCCCGGCGACGGGCCGCGCAAACAGCGCGATCCGGATTTGCCGCGTAGTTCACCCGATCGGGCGGGGAAAATCAAATCGAGCGTGGCCCGCGCTCAGTTATCGCCGCCGTAATGGGCCCCCAAGTCGCGCAAGATCTGCGACCGGATGAACGGATTGGGATCGTCGCCGAGATAGTCGCGGGCATGATAGATCGGCCCGGCTGGAAACAGGTTCAGGCCACGGTAGCCGGAGTTCACGCTAGCGATCGGGGCCACCAAGTGTTTCCTGTGCTTGCGCACCTGGGCTGCATCGGCCGACGCAGCGGCGACAAGAATCAGGGCGAGACCGATAGCGGACACCATCAGCTTGATCGGAAGCGATGCCATGGATGCATCCGTTCATCGCGTCGTGGATCCCTGCATTATTCCGCCGGCGCGACTAAACAAGGGCGCACGGAAGCGGTTTCGATCACAACTCGGGGTCGGAATATTCGCTGCCGGCAGGGGTTAAACGCGCCGCGGGCACGCTGTCACAATCCGAATGGCGACCGCAGACCTTATTGCATCAACCTGATTGCAATTGCCGTTCCGTTTTGCGCATCCTCGCGCTAAAGTTGTCCAGGCAGCGGAAACGGCGATGGGCATTCGAGCGGCAAACCGGGACTACGAGCGCTGGCTCGCGAGCCAGCTCAATGGCGAAGTCGTCGACGGCGATCTCGACAAAAAGCACAAGAGAATGGGCGAGAACGCATTCGCCTTCCTGCGCGCGACCTATTGGCGCTGGGCGGAGACCATTCTTGACGTCTGCCCCGATCTCGCCAACGCGCCGACGGTGCTGCGGTCGGCGACATCCATCTGGAAAATTTCAGCACCTGGACCAACAAAGAAGGCCACATCGTCTGGGGCGTCAACGATTACGACGAAGCCGCCGAGATGCCCTACATCCTCGATCTGGTGCGGCTCGCCACCAGCGCGTCACTCGCAACCACGCCGAAACAGATTTCGCTCAAGGCGATTTGCGCGAATGTCCTCGATGGCTACGAGCACGGCATTGATGCGCCGGAAGCCTTCGTGCTCGACCGTCAGCATATGTGGCTGCGCAAGCGCTTCGTGGTCGGAGAAGCTGCCCGCGCCATCTTCTGGCAGAAGATCGACAGCCAGTATCACGATATGCTGGTCAAAAAAGAATCCCGAGCAGCCGCCGGCGCGCTGGCTCAAGCTGTTTGCCGGCGCGATGCCCGACTCCTCGGTCACCTTGACCTATTGGCGGCACACGGCCGGCACCGGCAGCCTCGGCCGCCCACGCTGGCTCGGCTATGGCACCTGGCACGGCGGCCCTCTGCTGCGCGAGGGCAAGGCGTTGGTGCCGTCCGGGTGGACGCCGCGCGCATGGGCGACGGTTCGCGTCTGCGTCTCAACGACATTGCACTCGGCAAATACCGCGCACCCGACCCCTGGTACGCGGCGAGCGGAAATCTACTGGTGCGGCGGCGGTCGCCGGACAACCGAAAGATCAACGTCGAGGACCGGCGCGATGCCACCCTCCTGCTGCATCCCGACCTGCTCTGGGCCATGGGCCGCGACCTCGCCGCCATCCATCTCGGCGCGCGCGATCGCCGCGACGCGCTGCGCAAAGATCTGGAAAAGCGCAAGCAGCGCTGGTTTCGCGCCTGCGTCGAAACCGCGGTGGAATTCGTCGCCCGCGAATACGCAGAGTGGAAAAAATCCAGTTGAGTCTGATTGTTTGCGCATAATCTTTTCCGAAAACCGGTTCCCCCTTTTCGGGATCATGCGCTATAGCGTCCTCTGCTACCGCCTGATAGCAAGGACCTTCGATGAGCCCCGCCGATAAACGCCGTACGTTTCGCGCGCTGCATCAAAGCGGCTGCTTCGTCATCCCCAATCCCTGGAACGTCGGCACCGCCCGCTGGTTGCAGGGGCTCGGCTTCAAGGCGCTGGCGACCACCAGCTCGGGCTATGCCCATTCCCAAGGCTATTCGGACGGCGACGTGACCCTCGATATGGTGCTGGCGCACTGCCGCGAGATCGCGAACGCGGCCGAAGTGCCGGTCAACGCCGACTTCGAAGGCGGCTATGCCCATGACCCGGCCGGCGTCGCCGAGAACGTGCGGCGTTGCTTCGAAACCGGTGTGGCGGGATTGTCGATCGAGGATTTCACCGGCGACGATGCCGATCCGCTTTACGACTTCGATCTGGCGGTCAAGCGCGTGCGCGCCGCGCGCGACGCCATCGACAAGGCCGGCGGCGGCGTGGTGTTCACCGCCCGCACCGAAGGCTTCATCAAGCAGCGGCCCGATATGGCCGAAACCATCCGCCGGCTGAAGGCTTTCGCCGATGCCGGCGCCGATTGCTTGTATCCGCCCGGCATCCGCACGCGCGAGCAGATCGAAACCGTGGTGAAGTCGGTCGCGCCGCTCCCGGTCAACCTGTTGATGTCGAGTGCCAGCGGGTTCACCGTCAAGGACATCGCAGACATGGGCGTGCGGCGCATCAGCATCGGCGGCACGCTCGCGCGGGTCGCCATGAATGCGTTTATCAAGGCTGCGCGCGAGATCGCCAGCGAGGGCAAGTTCGATAGCTTCGCCGGCGTACTGTCGAATGCCGAACTCAACGCCTTCTTCCACGACGACCGTACGCGCCGGACCCAAAGCTGAAATGTTCACATCTTTCTCCGAACCGCCGTCTCTCGTCCGGCAACGGCCCTTCGTGCTGTTCTGGCTGGCGCGGCTCGCCTCCACCATGGGCTATCAGATGCTGGCCGTGACCATCGGCTGGCAGGTTTATGAACTCACCAACAGCGCGTTCGATCTCGGCCTGGTCGGGTTGATCCAGTTCGTGCCCGCGGTCGTGCTCACGCTGCTGATCGGTCACGCCGCCGACCGTTACGACCGCCGCCTGATCGTGCGCACGGCGCAAGGCGTCCATGCCCTCGCCGCCCTCATGATCACCGTGGCCTTGCTGGCCGGCGTGCTGACCCGCGACCTGCTGTTCGGCGCGGTGTTCCTGATCGCCTGCGCGCGCGCCTTCGAATTGCCGACCGCGCATTCGCTGGTTCCCGCGCTGGTGCCGGCGCCGATGATTGCGCCCGCGGTCGCGGCCTGGACCTCCGCCAACCAGGTCGCGGTGATTTGCGGCCCGGCGCTGGGCGGCCTGATCTACACGATTAGCCCGATGCTGGTCAGCATCCTCTGCCTGGTGTTTTTCACTGCCTCCATTACGCTCATCACTTTCGTGCGCGCCAAAGGTCCGGCCGCCAATCGCGAGCCGCCGACTTTCGCGTCGGTGCTGGCCGGTTTCGAATATATCCGCACCAGCCGCCGGTTGTTGGGCGTGATCACCCTCGACCTGTTCGTGGTGCTGCTCGGCGGCGCCACCGCGCTGATGCCGATTTACGCGCGCGATATTCTTAGCGTGGGCCCGATCGGTCTCGGACTGCTGCGCTCGGCGCCGGCCGCCGGCGCGTTGATCACCTCGATCGTGCTCGCGCGCCAGCCGGTCGAACGCCATATCGGGCGCAAGATGTTCGCGGTGGTCGCGATCTATGGCGTGACGACCATCGTGTTCGCGCTGTCGACCTGGTTTCCATTGACGCTGCTGGCACTGGCGGCGCTCGGCGCCTCCGATGCGGTGAGCGTGGTCATCCGCTTTTCACTGGTGCAGATCGAGACGCCCGACGACAAGCGCGGGCGCGTGAGCGCTATCAACTATCTCTTTGTCGGCTCTTCGAATACGCTCGGCGAGTTCCGCGCGGGCGTTAATGCCGCATCGTTCGGCGCGGTGGCTTCGGCGCTGATCGGCGGCTTCGGCTCGCTGCTGATCGCCGGCCTCTGGATGCTATTGTTCCCCGATCTGCGCCGCATCGACCACTTCGAACCGGCGGACAAGCGACTGACGGAGATCTGAATGCATATCCTCATCACCGGCGCGGCAGGCATGATCGGCCGCAAACTGACCGAGCGGTTGGTCATCGACCGGGCGCTCGGCGACCAGCCGATCGAAAAATTGACATTGATCGACATTGTCGCGCCGGTCCGGCCAGCAGGCTTTTCCGATCACGTGAAGACCCGGGCGGCCGATCTCGCCACAGCGGGCGTTGCGGAAAAAGCGGTCTTGGAGCGGCCGGAGGTGATCTTCCATCTCGCCGGCGTGGTGTCGGGCGAGGCAGAAACCGATTTCGAGAAGGGCTATCGCGTCAATCTCGACGGCACCCGTGCCTTGCTTGAGGCCATTCGCGCCGTCGGCAATGGCTACAGACCGAAGCTCGTATTCACCTCGTCGATCGCGGTGTTCGGCGCGCCGTTTCCGGAAGCGATCAGCGACGATTTCCATCTCACGCCGCTGACCTCGTACGGCACTCAGAAGGCGATCTGCGAACTGCTGCTCGCCGACTACACGCGGCGCGGCTTTCTGGAAGGTGTCGGCATAAGGCTGCCGTCGATCGTGGTGCGGCCGGGCAAGCCGAACAAGGCGGCCTCGGGCTTCTTCTCCGGCATCATCCGCGAGCCGCTGGCCGGCCAGGAGGCGATCCTGCCGGTCGCCGACAGCGTGCTGCATTGGCATGCCAGCCCGCGCTCGGCGGTCGGATTTCTCATCCACGCGGCCGGCCTGACGCACGCGCAACTGGGCGACCGCATCAATCTCACTATGCCGGGCGTATGCTGCACGGTCGGCGAGCAGATCGCGGCCCTGCGGCGCATCGCCGGCGACAAGGTCGCCGCCCGCATCCGGCGCGCGCCGGACGAACTGATCGAACGGATCGTCGCCGGCTGGCCGCGCCGGTTTGATACGCGCCGCGCGGTCGCGCTCGGCTTCAAAGTGGAGGCGACGTTCGACGATATCATTCGCGCGCATATCGAGGACGAATTGGGCGGAAAGATCGCTTAGTTCCTCAGGAAAGCACGCGCTTGCGCCATCCGCCGCAAGCCTTACATTACCGGCCATGACCTACGTCGACGCCGCCGTCGCCCCTCTCCGCAAGACCGGCCAGATCAAGATCCACGGCCCCGAAGCCTTCGAGGGCATGCGCAAGGCTGGGCAACTGGTCGCGCGCTGCCTCGACATGCTGGTCGAGCATGTCGGACCGGGCGTGCCGACCGAAAAGATCGACCGGCTGGTGTTCGACTATGCGATGGATCACGGTGCTCTGCCGGCTACGCTGATGTATCGCGGCTACAAGAAGTCGACCTGCACCTCGCTCAACCACGTGGTCTGCCACGGCATTCCCGGCGACAAGCCGCTGAAAGATGGCGACATCGTCAATATCGACGTGACGCTGATCCTCGATGGCTGGCACGGCGATTCCAGCCGCATGTACGCCATCGGTGAAATTCCGCGCCGCGCCGAACGCCTGATCGAAGTGACGCACGAGGCCATGATGCGCGGCATCGCCACCATCCGCCCCGGCTCGACCACCGGCGACATCGGCGCCGCGATCCAAAGCTATGTCGAAGCCCAGCACATGAGCGTGGTGCGCGACTTCTGCGGCCACGGGCTCGGCCGCCTGTTCCACGACGAACCCAACATCGTCCATATCGGCCGTCCGGGCGAAGGCATCGTGCTCAAGCCCGGCATGTTCTTCACGGTCGAGCCGATGATCAATATCGGCCGCCCGCATGTGAAGGTGCTGTCGGACGGCTGGACCGCCGTGACGCGCGACCGCTCGCTGTCGGCCCAATTCGAGCACACCGTCGGCGTCACCGATAAAGGCGTCGAGGTGTTCACCTTTTCACCGGCCGGACTGCACAAGCCGCCGTACTAGCGCTAGCTGCATCGGCAAAAAGCTTCCCTCGTTGATTGCATCCGGTTGCACTACAATCGCGCCTCTCGGGTGGCGCGGCGTGGGCTCGGTTCTTCATGGCAAAGCGTAGCGGCAGCGGGCGGAAGAGCGGCCTTTCCGAGGCGCCGCCGCATTATCACGGCCACCGTGAGCGGTGCGTCCCGCTTCCGCGAGGCCGGGGCCGAAGCCGTGAGCGACTACGAGTTGCTCGAACTGGTGCTGGTCCGCGCCATCCCGCAGCGCGACGTGAAGCCGCTGGCCAAGGACCTGATCGCCAAATTCGGCTCCTTTGCCGAAGTCGTGGCGGCGCCGGCGGCCCGGCTCGCCGAAGTGAAAGGCCTCGGCGACGCAGCCATCACCGAGCTCAAGGTGGTGCATGCCGCGGCGAGCCGCCTGGCGCGCGGGCAAGTGCAGAAGCGGCCGGTGCTGTCATCCTGGTCGAGCGTGCTCGATTACTGCCGCATGGCGCAGGCCTTCGCCGAGAAGGAGCAGTTCCGCGTGCTGTTCCTCGACAAGCGCAACCAGCTGATCGCCGACGAATTGCAGCAGGCCGGCACCGTCGATCTTACGCCGGTCTATCCGCGCGAGGTGGTCAAGCGCGCGCTCGAACTGTCGGCCACCGCGCTGATTCTGGTGCATAATCATCCCTCGGGCGACCCGACGCCGTCGCGTGCGGACATCCAGATGACGCAGGCGATCGTCGACGTCGCCAAGCCGCTCGGCATTTCCGTGCACGACCACATCATCGTCGGCAAGGAAGGGCATGCGAGCTTCAAGGGATTACGGTTGATCTAGCGCATGATCCCGAAAAGTAGGCACCGGTTTTCGGAATAGATCACGCGCAAGCAAAATGGCTCACTCAAGCGGCCGCCGGCGCCAGACTGCGGCTCTCGGGCTCGATCATCCAGCGTGCAATCCTTGGCCAGTATCCGCCGAGCACCGTCCTGCCCATGAACAGTCCGCCGTGGCCGCAAGGCGCCAAGGCCTTGCGAATGGCGCGCGCCGGGGTTCCGACTAGGCGCTCGGTCGCGAACAGTTGCGCCGGCGCGACCAACTCATCGTCGCGCGCCGCCAGCAGGAAAATCGGGACGCGGACCTTCGCCAGGTCGATCGGCTCGCCCAAAGCGACGAACTGACCGGTCGCAATTTCGTTTCGCTTGTACAGCTTCTCGATCACCTCGAGGTAATAGGTTCCCGGCAGATCGACGGTCCAGGCGTGCCAATCCCGGAAAACCGCTTCCAGCGCCGCGAAGGCGGACGAGCCGATCGGCTCCGGCGTTTGCAGCAATTGATGGATCGCGCGCGAGTCGAGCGTCTCCGCTCCCCAGAACTTCTGCACCTTGCGGCCGAGCACACGGCCGTCGCCGAGCTTCACCAATTCATGAAACAGCGACAATGGGCTGGCGTCGGCGAGCGCCGACAATGCGGATTGCCCGGCGGCGATATCGACCGGCGCACCGGCCAGTACCAATTTCTGCACTTTCGCGGGAAACCGCGCGGCATAGAGCAGCGACATCCAGCCGCCCTGACAAAGCCCGACCAGATTGACGCTTCTGCCGAGCTGATCGACCAGCACGTTGAGTTCGGCCAGATAATCGTCGATGCCCAAAAAACACATCTCCGGCGTCGCCGAGCGCCAATCGGCCACGAACAGCCGCTGCACGCCCGCGTCGCGCAAGGCCGCGACCAGGCTGTGGCCGGGCGCCAGGTCGGCAACCGCCGCTCCATGCAGCGCAAATGGCGCACACAGCAAAGTGGGGATGCCGTTCTCGGCGGTGCTGAAATCGCGCAGCCGCACGGCCTTCAAATCGAGCGCGATCTTATTCGGCGTCGCCCATTTCGGTTCATCGGCCGCGGGACCGTCGTCCGCGCCCATGGCGAAACCGGCGAAGCGCTTGGCCATCAACGCGGCAAAATCACTGGCCGAGGCTGCGGCAAATGCCGGCCACATGAACGCGAGACGCGGATCGTGCCGTCCCGTTGGCTCGTACATGTAAAATTACCTGTCACAAAAACGGCGCCGCCGCGTTGTTCTAGGTCAAACATGCCCGCGAATTGCATATTCGGATTGAATTTCAGAAGCTTCGCGAAGGCCGCCGCGCGCTCACTGTTGCAGCACGTAGCTGCCGGGCGCATCCGCGAGCGAGGCCTGGTCCGCTCCGCCCATCGCGGGCGGCTCGACCGGCTCGCCCGAGCGCGCGCCAAGCCAGGCGACCCATTCCGGCCACCAGGAACCGTCCTTTTGCGGCGCCTGCGCCAGGAAGGTTTCCGGATCGATGTAGCGGTCGTCCGCCTTCCTGGTCAGCACTTGGAAGCCGCGATGTTCATGGCCGGGCTCCGACACGATGCCGGCATTGTGGCCGCCGCTCGCCAGCAAGTAGGTCACGTCGGCGTCGGTCAAAAAATTGATCTTGTAGGTGGAGCGCCACGGCGCGACGTGATCTTGCACAGTGCCGACGCAGAAGATCGGAGCGCGAATATCGGTGAGCGCGATCGGCTTGTCGGCGACGAGCAAGCGCCCCTCGGCCAGATCGTTGTTCAGGAACAGGCGCCGCAGATATTCCGAATGCATACGATAAGGCAGGCGGGTGGCATCCGCGTTCCACGCCATGAGGTCGATCATCGGGGTGCGTTCGCCCATCAAATAGTCGCGCACCATGCGCGACCAGACGAGATCGCTGGAGTGCAGCATCTGGAAGGCGCCCGCCATCTGCGTGGAGTCGAGGAAGCCTTGCTCCCACATCATGTCTTCGAGGAAGGCGACCTGGCTCTCGTTGATGAAGAGCATCAACTCGCCGGCATCCGTGAAATCCGTCTGCGCCGCCAGCAGCGTGACCGATTTGAGACGATCGTCGCCGTCGCGCGCCATGGCCGCAGCGGCGATCGACAGCAGCGTGCCACCCAGGCAATAGCCGACGGCATGGACCTTTTGATCCGGCACGATCGCGCCGACTGCGTCGAGTGCCGCCATGACGCCGAGCGTGCGATAGTCGTCGAGGCCGAGATCGCGGTCGTCCGGGCTCGGGTTTTTCCACGACACCATGAACACCGTGTAGCCCTGCCCGGTCAGATATTTTACCAGCGAATTATGCGGCGACAGATCGAGGATATAATATTTCATGATCCACGCCGGAACGATGAGCACGGGCTCGGGCCGCACCTTGCCTGTCGCGGGCGCATACTGGATCAGCTCGATCAATCGATTGCGATAAACGACCTTGCCGGGAGTCACCGCCACGTTGCGGCCGACTTCGAAATCTTCGGTACCGACCGGCTTCTTTCCGCTTACGGCACGCTCCCAATCTTCCACCAGATTGCGCAGCCCGCTCACAAGGTTCATTCCGCCTTTGCTGACGGTTTGCCGCAGGACTTCAGGATTGGTCGCCAGGAAATTCGAGGGCGAGACCATGTCGAGGATCTGGCGCGATACGAACTCCACCATCGCTTCATGATGCTTGGTGACACCGCGGATGCCGGTGGTCGCGTTGTGCCACCATTGTTGCTGCAGCAGGAAGGCCTGATACATGAAATTGTACGGCGGCTTCTGCCAATCCGCGCCGGTGAAACGGCGATCTTGCGGCAGCGGCTCGATACAGTGGGACGTCTTGCCGCCATCCGCCGCAGCGCGGACCGCATAATTGGCGAAACGGACCGCTTTCCTCGTGGCCTTATCCACGAGCTGCAATCGCTTGCCGGGAGAAACGGCAAGATGTGTCGCCCAATCGAAATAGGCCTTGGCGAGCGCCGCCGGCGAAAGGCCACAGGTGAAGCGCGCGATCGTCGCATGCAGCGAGCGATCGATGACATCGGCTACAGCGGTGACCGCGTAGGAGTCGCGTCCCTCGATCTCCTCGCTCGGAGCGATTCCGACAGTTTTCGGAACAAGACGCAACGCTGCCTTGCTAGCGGCCGGCATGGCATCGGCCGAGGCATCCGTCGGTGCAGGGACTACGGTCATCATAGCGCTCCCAATGGAACGGCTATTGAACTTAAAAAGATTGGTAAAAATCTAACCGCTTTATCGCGGCGCACAATGATTTGGATCAATCAGTAATATGATCGTCATAATCAGCCGGAAATGGGTTGCCGCTTCGATTACTCGCGCACCAGCATAATCGAATCGGCACTTTCCGGAACACGGCGCCACGTCTTGGCGTCGACCTCCTCGAAGCGCCAAGGATTGCCGCGCGCCGGAACCAGCATCAATTCGTCGCGATCGATGCGCCATAGCGTCAGATTCAAGCGCGCGATGGCGGCATCGCAGCCGGGCTTGACGGTCAGGGCCATACCGTCCTGAACGGCGGCCGTCGCCAAAGTCAGCCGGCACAGCGGCGCGCCGTTGCCGCGCACGATCCTCCAATCGCCGGCCACCTGCTCCGGCGGCTTCGGCGGCGGAGCGGCGGCGGCATTTTGCAGGAACAGCACGCCGACGCCGAGCGTCGGCGCCTCGTAGATGCCGTCCTCGACCTCGCTGAATTCGACCAGCGCCTTGCCCCCGGCATCCAGCAGGTAGAGCAGATCGTTGTCGGGGAATTTCCAGCCCACGATGTCGTTGACCAGCGGGAACAGGTTGCCGCAGTTCTTGTCGAACTCGACCTTGAAGCCGACCGGCGTCGGATCGCTCGTGAAAGTGGCGGTGCAGATCTTGTCGCGATCGGCGTTGGAGAATTCCCAGGTGCCGATCACCGCCTTAGCCGAATCCCCGAGCGCGGCCGGGGATTGCGCCAGCGCGGCGCCGGTCATGCCGAGCAATGCAAGTGCGATGAGCGCGAGACGGGCCATGACGGAACTATAGCACAGGACAAATGCCGCGATTCTCACGAACCCTTCGGCGGCGTTTCCGCGACTGGCGTAAGCGGCGGCTTGCCCGCTACCCAGGCCAGGATGTTGTCGACCACGAGCTGGTCCATGGCCGCGCGCGTCACCTCGGTCGAGGAACCGAGATGCGGGAACAGCACGATGTTGTCCATCTCGAGCAGTTCCGTCGGCACCTGCGGTTCCTTGGCGAACACGTCGAGGCCGGCGGAATAAATGGTGCGATCTTTAAGTGCCGCGATCAGCGCCGGCTCGTCCACGACCGAGCCGCGCGCCATGTTGATGAGGATGCCTTTAGGGCCGAGCGCCTTGAGCACCTCGGCATTGATCATGTTCGCGGTCGCCGGTCCGCCCGGCACGATCACCATCAGCGTGTCGACGTCGCGCGCCATGTCGATCAGCTTCGGGTAATATTTGTAGCTCACGCCCTGCTGCGGATTACGGCTATGATAGACGACCGGCACGTCGAACGCCTCCAGCCGGCGCGCAATCGCCTTGCCGATGCGGCCCATACCGACCATGCCGACGGTGCGATTGCGCAGCGTCGCCTTGGTGAGCGGATAATGCCCCTGCGGCCATTTGCCGGCGCGCAGGAAGCGCTCGGCCTGCGGAAACTCGCGCACCGTGCAAAGCAAGAGGCCGAGCGCGGTGTCGGCCACCTCCTCGTTGAGCACTTCCGGCGTGTTGGTGACGATGATGCCGTGCTCGCCCGCCCATTTGGCGTCGATGTGATCGTAGCCGACGCCGAAACTCGAAATCTGCTCGAGCTTCGGCAACTTCTGCATAAACGCGGCGTCGAGCTTGTTCGCGGTATAGGCAATGGCGATCGCGCGCACCTTGTCGGCAATCGACTTGAGGAAAGCGTCCTGGTCCTTGGCATCGGCCAGATAGCGCAGCGTGACTTTCGGTTCGAGGCCTTTGACCAGGACCGGCTTCTTGGCGCCGATCAGCAGCACATCCGGCTTTTCGCCAGCCATAGTCGCTCTCCTGTTACACCAAAGCGGTGACCGGCTTTTCGACGAAATTCTTGAAGGCGGCGAGCAGCTCTGCGCCGAGCGCGCCGTCCACCACGCGATGATCGCAGGACAATGTGACGGTCATCTGGCTGATGAACTTCACCCCGCCGTCCGCGCTTTCTACGGCTGAGCGCCGCGTGGCGCCCACCGCCAGGATGGTGGCGTGCGGCGGATTGATGATGGCCGAGAACTCACGCACGCCATACATGCCCAAATTCGAAATCGCGCTGGCGCCGCCCAGGTATTCATTCGGCACGAGCTTGCGCACGCGGGCGCGATCGGCGAGGTCGCGCATTTCCGCCGAGATCGCGGTGAGCGATTTGGTTTCCGCATTGCGGATCACCGGCGTGATCAGCCCGCCGTCGATCGCTACCGCCACGCCGATGTCGGAATGCGTAAAGCGCAAAATGCGGTCCTCCGCCCACACCGCGTTGGCGGCGGGTATGCGCTGGAGCGCCGCCGCCCAGGCCTTGATGATGAAATCGTTGAGCGAGAGCTTGAACGCCGGTTGACCGTCCTGCGTCGGCGCGGCCGCGTTCGCCTCCTCGCGCATGGCGATGAGCCGGCCGACATCCAGATCGGCGGTCAGATAAAAATGCGGGATGGTCTGCTTGGCTTCGATCAGGCGTTTGGCGATGGTGCGGCGCATGGAGTCGAGCGGCACTTCTTCGTAAGCGATGCCCTCGTACAGCACCTTGACTTGCGCGGCGCTGGCGCCGGCGGCCAGCGTAGGCGCGGCCGGCGTCGCCGTCTCGACGTCACGCGCGACGATCCGGCCATGCGGGCCGGAGCCGGCAATGCGTGAAAGATCGATGCCGCGCTCGCCGGCGAGCCGCCGCGCCAGCGGCGTGGTGAAGGTTCCGCTGGCAAGTTTCGCGGGTCCGAAATTGCGCTCGGGCGTATGCACTTCGTGGAACGGATCGAGCGGCGTCGTGCGCGGTGTGGGCGCGGCTTGCGCCATGGCCGCCGGCGCTGTGGCTTTGGCGGGCGCGGCAGCGGGTTTTGCCGCGGCAGGCGCGCTCATCGGCAAGCCTGCACCAGAGATCACCGCCACCACGGCGCCGACCTTGGCCACTTCGCCGACCTGGAGGCGGATTTCACTCAGCGTGCCGGCGCTAGTAGCCGGCACTTCCATCGAGGTCTTGTCGGTCTCGATCTCGAACAGGTTGTCGCCCGGCTTCACCGCGTCGCCGGCCGATTTGAACCATTTCACGATCTTGCCCTCGGCGACGGTTTCGCCGAGTTGCGGCATTAGAACGTCCACGCGATTCCCCTGAAGTGTTCGACGCGCTCTACCACGTCACCGACACATATTGCGTCTCGAGAAATTCCTTCATGCCTTCCGACGCACCTTCGCGCCCAAGGCCGGACTGCTTGACGCCGCCGAACGGAGCCGCCGGGTCTGAAACCAGGCCGCGGTTGAGTCCGATCATGCCGAAGTCGAGCTTTTCGGAGACGCGCATGCCGCGGCTCAAGTCCTTGGTGTAGAGATAGGCCACCAGGCCGTATTCAGTGTCGTTGGCCCGCTTGATCGCTTCGTCCTCGCTTTTGAAGGTCTGGATCGAGGCGACGGGACCGAAGATTTCCTCGTTCAGCATCTTGGCGTCATTAGACACGTTGGTGAGCACGGTCGCCGGATAGAAGAAGCCGGGACCGTCCGGCGTCTTGCCGCCGACCAACACCTTGGCGCCCTTGCTGACCGCGTCGTCGACCAGTTCGATCACCTTGTCGCGGCCGTCTTTGTTGACCAGCGGCCCGAGATTGATGCCGTCATCAAGGCCGTTGCCCATCTTGAGCGAGCTCATCTTGGCGGTGAGCTTGTTGGCGAACTCGTCGTGCACCTTCTCGTGCACGTAGAAGCGATTGGCCGCCGTGCAGGCCTCGCCCATGTTCCTCATTTTCGCAATCATCGCGCCTTCGATCGCGGCGTCGATGTCGGCGTCCTCGAAAACCAGGAACGGCGCATTGCCGCCGAGTTCCATCGAAGGCTTGAGCACCTGATCGGCGGCCTCGTGCAGCAGCTTGCGGCCGACTTCGGTCGAACCGGTAAACGACAGGACGCGCACACGCGGATCGTGCAGCATGGCGCTCACCACCGGGCCAGAGCGGCGCGACGGCACCACATTGACCACGCCGGCAGGCACGCCCGCCTCCTCCAAGACCGGCATCAGCGCCAGCATAGTGAGCGGCGTGTCGGAGGCCGGCTTGAGCACCACCGCGCAGCCGGCGGCAAGCGCCGGGCCGATTTTGCGGGTCGCCATGGCGGCCGGGAAATTCCACGGCGTAACCAGCACGGCAACGCCGGCCGGCTTGTGTTGCGCAACGATGCGCGCGCCGGAGGCCGGCGCTATCGAGATTTGACCGATATTGCGCACCGCTTCTTCGGCATACCAGCGGAAGAACTCGGCGGCATAGGCCACCTCGCCGCGCGAATCAGACAGCGCCTTGCCGTTCTCCAGCGTGATCAGTTTGGCGAAACGCTCGGCATCGCGCATGATCAGTTCGTGGCATTTGCGCAGGATCTCCGCGCGCTCGCGCGGCTTGCGTTTGGCCCAGCCTTCGAAAGCAGCCTGCGCGGCATCGACCGCGGCCTTGCCGTCGTCCACCGTCGCGCTGGCGACCGAGGCGATCTTGCGCTCGGTGGCCGGATCGATAACGTCGAAACGGGCGCCGTCGGACGATTTACGCCATTTGCCGCCGATCCACAGATCGGTCGGGACGTCGGCGAGAAGATTTTCGTACATGGCTTTTGTCCTTCACTCTCTATGTCATGGCCGGGCTTGTCCCGGCCATCTCGCTTAGGGGCGCACTGCCTTCCTAAGCGGGATCACCGGATCACGCCGCTGCGCGGCGGCCCGGTGATGACAGCAACTAACTCCCCAAACTCCGCCGCACCGTATCCGCGATGCGATCCGGCGTCGGCAGCACGGCGTCTTCCAGAATATCGGCGGCCGGCAGCGGAATATGCGGCGTGGTGATCCGCACCGGCGGCCCATCGAGGTCGTAGAAGGCCTCGTCCGCCACGATCGACACGATCTCGGCGCCCCAGCCGCACAACCGCGGATTCTCCTCAACGGTGAACAGCCGGTGCGTCTTCGCGACCGAGCCGAGGATGGTTTGCGTATCGAGCGGCACCAGCGAGCGCACATCGACAACTTCCGCGTCGATGCCGTGTTCCGCCTTGAGCTTCTCGGCCGCCTCCAGCGCGCGCGGAACCATCAGCGCCAACGCCAGGATCGTGGCATCCTTGCCGGGCCGCACGATCTTGGCGACGCCGAGCCGGTCGACGATTTCGCCGTCCGGCACCTCGCCTTTGGTCGCGTAGAGCGACTTGTGCTCGAGGAAGATGACCGGATCGGGATCGCGCACCGCCGCCGCCAGCAGGCCGATGACGTCGACCGGCGTGGACGGCGCCACCACCTTCAGGCCCGGGATCATCATGCACCAGTTCTCGACGCTCTGGCTGTGCTGGGCGCCGAAGCGCGAGCCGGCGCCGTTGCCGGTGCGCACCACCAACGGGCATTTGACCTGACCGTTCGACATGTAACGGCTCTTCGGGAACTCGTTAGCGATGTAGTCGAAGCAGACCGCGAAAAAGTCGGAGAACATGATCTCGGCGATCGGCTTGAGACCCGTCATCGCCGCGCCCATGGCGGCACCCATGATCGCCTGCTCGGAGATCGGCGTGTCGCGCACGCGTAACGGCCCGAACTGCTCGTAGAGCCCGACCGTTGCCTTGAACACGCCGCCGGCCTTGGCCACGTCCTCGCCGAGGAACACCACGTCCGGATCGCGCGCCATTTCCTGCGCGATGCCGCGGATGACGGCGTCCCGATAGGTCAGTTCCGCCATGCCCAGCCTCCATCAGCGTAGACGTCAGTGGTGATGATATCGAGCGGCGGGTTCGGCGCGGCCTTGCAGGCTTCGGTGGCGTCGTCGACGACCTTGCGCACTTGCGTATCGATCTCGTTGATCACTTTTTCGGCGACGCCGAACTGCAGCAGCCGCTCGCGATAGATCTTGATCGGATCGCGCAGCTTCCAGCGATCGAGCTCGCCTTCCGGCCGGTATTTCGCCGGATCGGCGCGCGAATGGCCGCTGTGGCGGTAGGTCAGGCATTCGATCAGCGACGGACCCTTACCCGCGCGCGCCTTGTCGAACGCCGCCTGCGCGGTGCGATAGACCGCGTCGGCATCGTTGCCGTCGATCACGATCTTTTCCAGGCCGTAGGCGGAAGCACGGTCACCCGCCGGGCTCGGCACTGCCGTCACGTCGGCGATCGGCGTGTATTCCATGTAGAGATTGTTTTCGCAGACGAAGACCACCGGCAGCTTCCACACCGCGGCGAAATTGAGCGCCTCGTGGAAGGCGCCGATATTGGTGGTGCCATCGCCGAAGAAGCAGACCGAGACATCCTTGGCGCCCTTGTACTGCGCGCGCCAGGCGGCGCCGCAGGCGATCGGAAGATGTGCGCCGATGATGGCGTAGGAGCCCATCACGCCGTGATCGACCGAGGTGAGATGCATCGAGCCGCCCTTGCCGCGCATCAGCCCGTTGTCACGCTGCATCAGCTCGCCCAGCACCTTCTCCACGCTGACGCCGCGCGCCAGCGTATGGGCGTGGCCGCGATAGGTGCAGAAGGAGAGATCGCCCTTCTTCATGGCGCCGGCAAAGCCAGCCGCCACCGCCTCCTGCCCGAGCGAGAGATGGCTGGTGCCCTTGACCAGGTTCTGCAGGAACAGGTCGTAGGCGCGCTGCTCCGCCTCACGGATCGTCACCTGCGTCCGGTACATTTCCAGGCGCTTGGCCTCGCCGATATCGTCGTTCAAGCCCGCGCTCGCCGGTCCCGGCGCCCGGTCCTTTACTGTCGCCATGAATGATCCTCGAAGGGTCGAAATCCAATTTATTGTTTTCGCACGATCTTTTCCGAAAACCGGTATCCATTTTTCGGGATCATGCGCTGGGTGGCGGAACTTAGCCCCGATACCGAAGGCCTCGCAACTCTCCTATTCGAGCGGGCCTTCGACCACCCCTTCGCTGGTGGTGGTCTTGCCCAGCTTGCGCTCCCTATACAGCAAGTAGAGCCCGGAGCTGATGACGATGGCAGCCCCCGCCATGGTCCAGCGGTTCGGCACATGGTCGAACACCAGATAGCCGAGGATCACTACCCAGATAAGCTGGGTGTAGACGAACGGCGAAAGCACCGCCGCCGGAGCGAGCCGGTGGCCCGAGATCAGCAAAAAGTGCCCGGCGCTGCCGAGCACGCCGGTTCCCATCAACAGGAGGGCAATCGCCCAATTCTGCGGCGTGGTCCAGACGAACGGAATGACCGGCAGCATTACCAGCGCGCCGATGAAGTTCGCGTAGAACAGCGAGGTCTGGTTGGAATCGACGCGCGACACGATGCGGGTGATCACCGCATAGAATCCGTAGCAGATAGTCGCGGCGAGCGAGAGCAGCGCCGCCGGGTGCATGCCGCCGAAGCCGGGCCGCGTGATCAGCAGCACGCCGCCGAATCCGACGCAGATCGCCGACCAGCGCCGCCAGCCGATCCATTCGCCGAGCATCGGACCCGAGACGATGGCGACGATGAACGGAAAGGTGAAGATGATCGACAGCGCCTCGTCGAGCTGCAGCCAGCGCAGCGCCATAAAATTCAGCGCGGTCGAGCCGACCAGCAGGACCGAACGCACGATCTGCAGCTTCAGCCGCTTGGTGCGCAGCAAAGCCGGATGGGTCAGCGGATTGGAGACGATCAGCGTCAGCACGAGGGCGCTGGTATAGCGCGCCCAGGCGATCTGCAGGCTGTCCATGTCGGCATTGAGATATTTCGCCGTGGTGTCGAGGCAGGCGAACAGCGCCACCGCACCGCACATCAAGGCGATGCCGGTGAGCCGCTGGCGGCGATGGTGCGCAAGGTCGGGCATGGCTTGCTAGCGCTCACGTTTGACCGCGCTCTCGTGCCACCGGCGCAACGCCAGATGGGAGAGCGCCGACAGCGCGAAGAAGATGACGATGCCGGCAAGCGACAGCAGCAGCAGCGCGGCGAACATGCGCGGGATATTGAGCCGGTAGCCGGACTCGGCGATGCGATAGGCCAGCCCCGAGCCGGCGCCGGCAGAGCCGGCGGCGATTTCGGCCACCACCGCGCCGATCAACGACAGCCCGCCGGCGATGCGCAGACCGGCCAGCATCTGCGGCAGCGCCGCCGGCAGCTTCAGGTTCCACAGCAGCTGCCAGCGTGACGCCTTGTAGAGTTCGAACAAAGCGATGAGATTGTGATCGACCGAGGCGAGGCCGAGCGTGGTGTTGGCGAGCACCGGGAAGAACGCCACGATCCAGGCGCAGGCCAGCACCGCCAAGGGTTGCGGCAGATAGATCAGCAGCAGCGGCGCGATGGCGACCACCGGCGTCACCTGCAGGATCACCGCGTACGGATAGAGCGAGTATTCGATCAGCCGCGACTGGCTGAACAGGACGGCGAGGCTCGATGCCGCCGATGGCCGCCAGCACGAAACCCTCGAAGGTGGTGGCAAGCGTCACCAGCAGCGAATTCCACAGCAACCCGCCATCGGAAATCAGCGTGCGCAGCACCAGCCCCGGTCCCGGCAACACATAAGGCGGAATGGCAAAGATGCGCACCACCAGGTGCCAGGCCAGCACGACAAGCGCGAGCACCAGGACGGGCAAGCCGATGCGCAGGCCGCGCTCGCTCATGGCGCGCCTCCCATCGCTTGGCCGAGCGCCTCGGAGACGGTGCGGCAATAGCCCGCATATTCGGCCGAGGTGCGGAAATGCTCGTCGCGCGGATAAGATGCCGGGATCGCGATCTCGGTGAACACGCGGCCCGGGCGCGGCGTCATCACCACGATGCGCTGCGACAGATAGACCGACTCGAATACCGAATGGGTGACGAAGATCACCGTGCGCCGCAGCGCCTGCCAAAGCGTCAGCAGATCGTTGTTGAGTTTGAAGCGGGTGATCTCATCGAGCGCGGCGAACGGCTCGTCCATCAGCAGCAAATGCGGCTCGGTGACCAGCGCGCGCGCGATCGAGGCGCGCATCTTCATGCCGCCGGACAGTTCGCGCGGGAATGCTTGCGCGAATTCGGCCAGTCCGACAAGCTCAAGCGCTTGCGTCACTGCGCTGCCCGCGCTCGCATCGTCGGCATGGCTCAGCTTGAGCGGCAGCCGCACATTGGCGGCCACGTCGGCCCAGGGCATCAGAGTCGGCTCCTGGAACACGAAGCCGATCCTGCCGTTCCCGGCCGGCCACTCGACGGCGCCCGCGGACGCCTCGCTCAAACCGGCAATGATCCGCAGCGCGGTCGACTTGCCGCAGCCGGAAGGACCGAGCAGCGAGACGAATTCGCCGTCGCGCACGGCAAGGCTGAGACCGTCGAGCGCGACCGTGCCGCTCTCGAACGTCTTGCTGACGTCGCGCAGCGAAACGATCTCCGGGCCGGCCGAATTCATTTGGGCCTTAAGTCGACGCCGACGCCTTTGTTGACGAACTGCAGCGTATAGGCGCGTTTGTAGTCGAGGCCGGGCTTGACCACGCCGGCGCGCACCATCTTGTCGAAGAAGCTTTTCACGCGCGCATCGGTCATGGCGCCGATACCGAGCTTGATGCGAGTCGCCGGAATCGACGATGCCGTATTCCCTCATCTTGGCGATGGAATAGGCGAGCAGCGCGTCAGTCATTTCCGGGTTCTGCTGCTTGATCAGTTCGTTGCCCGGCCGGCTGTCGCCGTAAATGTAATGGTACCAGCCGATGGCCGAGGCATCGACGAAGCGCTGCACCAGGTCCGGCCGCTTCTCTACCAGATCGCGCCGCGTTTCGATCAGCGTCGAATAGGCGTTGAACCCGTCGTCGGCGAGCAGGAAAACCTTCGGCTTGAAGTGCCCTTGCGTCTCGACCGCGTAGGGCTCGGAGGTGACGTAGCCCTGCATGGCGGAATTCTTGTCGGCGAGGAACGGCTGCGCGTTGAAGGTGTAGGGCTTCACCTTCGAATTCGTCGAAACCGTAATCCGCCTTCAGCCATTGGAAATAGCTGACCATGCCTTCCGGCGACACGAACAGCGTGAGCTTCTTCAGGTCCGCGAGCTTCTCGACGCCCGGATGCGCGATCAACACCTGCGGGTCCTTCTGGAAACTCGCGGCCACCACCACGGTCGGAATATCGTGTTCGACTGCGTCGAAGGATTGCAGCGTGTTGGCGCTCATGAAGAAGTCGAGCTTGCCGACCGGCAGCAGGATGCGGTTGTTCACGTTCGGACCGCCCGGCACGATGGTCACGTCGAGCCCGTATTTGCGGTAGGTGCCGTCGGCGAGCGCCTGGTAGAAGCCGCCGTGCTCGGCCTCGGCCACCCAATTGGTGCCGAAGCGGACCTTGTCCAGCGCTTGCGCCTGGGCCGCCCCCAAGGCGGCGGCAAAGCCCAATAAAATCGCGGCAAATCTCGTCATCCGTACACTCTCTCATTGCCGGCCCCGATCGGGCAAGCGCCGGTACGAACTCCCTTTGAACCTCGTGCGGGGGCCACGCGACCTATGCTCATGCGGCCAATGACGGCCGCTCCAGTTCAACACTATGGAGACCCGCCATGACCAAGACCAAGACCATCGCCGCCGCGCTTGCGGCACTCACGCTCGCCACCACCTTCACCGCCATTGGCGGCCAGGCCCAGGCTCACCCGCATTTCGGCCACGGCTGGAGCATCGGCGCCGGTTTTGTCGCCGGCACACTGATCGGCGCGGCCGCCACGTCCAATGCCTACTACGCGACCGGCTATACCGAATGCCATTACGTCAACCACTATGACCGCTGGGGCAACCTGCGCACCGTGAAGGTCTGCGAGGTCGTCCCTTACTAGACCCCTTCATCCGATACGGTCGACGCTGCCCCGTCCACCCTCGCGTCGATCGCTAAGACCCGCCCGGCCAGTCCCCGTCCGGGCGGGTCGTTTTTCAGCCGCCGATTTTCCGGCGACGTCTATTGCATCGAATTGGGGTCGCGGTCGCCCCACTGCACGGTCATGCGCATACCAAAAACAAGCGCGTCCGGAATCCGCTGCCCGGTTGCCGAATTCTGATCGGTCGCGCCGCCGCCGGGATGCACGATGTATTGGATGTCCGGCTGCACGGTCCAGCCGGTCGTGATCTGGGCCGCATAGGTGTGCGGGGATTTCAAATGTCCGCTGTTGCGTCGATCGGTTGAGCTGCCTCCCAAAAAGCGAACATTGGCCGCGAATTTATGAGCCACGCCCTAGCAAAAAACTGTCACGACGGACCTACGACATCGAGGGTCCGCCGCGCGGGTCGGATGCGGCCACCTCCACACTCATCGCCAGCACGCGCGCGACATGCAGCGCGTCGCGATCGCTGCCGTCACGGATCTGATGCCGGCAGGAGGTGCCGTCGGCGACGATCAGCGCGTCGGCGGGCGCCTTGCGCACCGCCGGCAGCAACGACAGCTCGCCCATCTTGAGCGAGACATCGATGGTCTCGACGTCGTAGCCGAAACTGCCGGCCATGCCGCAGCAGCTCGATTGCACGGTTTCGACGGATAGCTCGGGAATCAGCTTGAGCACGCTCTCGACGGCGCCCATGACGTCGAAGGCTTTCTGGTGGCAGTGGCCGTGCAAAAACGCCTTTCTCGGCAAGGCGCCGAGCGGCAAAGTCAGGCGGCCCTCTTTCTGCTCGCGGGCGAGGAATTCCTCCAGCAGCATGGCCTGCGCCGACAGCGCACTCGCGGCTTCGCCCTTGATCAAGGCCGGCAACTCGTCGCGGAAGCCGAGCAGGCAGCTCGGCTCGAGCCCGATCACCGGCACGCCGCGCGCCACATAGGGCGCGAGCGCGGCCAGCGTGCGCTCCATCTCGCGCCGCGCCTCGTCCACCGCGCCGACCGAGAGAAACGTGCGTCCGCAGCACAACGGCCGATCGTCGCCGTCCGCCGGCATGGCCGCATGGACATGATAGCCGGCGGCCACCAGCACGTTCAGCGCCGCGTCGAGGTTTTCGCGCTCGAAATAGCGGTTGAAGGTGTCGGCGAACAGCACGACCTCGCGCATCGGCTCGCCGGCCGCCGCGGCTTTGTAGTTCCAATCGGAACGGTCGCGGTAAACGTCCTGGCGCCATTGCGGCAGGCTGCGCCGCCCGGAAAAGCCCGCGAGCAGCTCGGAGGCCCTTCGCGCGGCCGGAATGCGGTCGCGCAGATTGGCAATCCAGGGCCACCGTGCAGCATGGGGCGCGTAATGCGGCAGGAAGCCGACCAACCGGTCGTGCAGCCGCAGGCCGTGCTTGGCCAGGCGCGCGGCCAGCACCTCGATTTTCATGCGCGCCATGTCGACGCCGGTTGGGCATTCGCGCCGGCAGGCCTTGCAGGAAACGCACAGCTTGAGCGTCTCGGCCATCTCGTCGGAGGCGAGCGCGTCGGGACCGAGCTGGCCGCTGATCGCGAGCCGCAGCGTATTGGCGCGCCCGCGCGTGACGTCGCGCTCGTCGCGGGTGACGCGATAGCTCGGGCACATCACGCCGCCGGCCAGTTTGCGGCAGGCGCCGTTATTGTTGCACATCTCGATCGCGCCCTGGAAACCGTTGCCGGCGCCGGGAAAAGCCGACCAGTCGAGATGCGTCTTGACCGCTTCGCCGTGATAGCCGGGCGCGTAACGGAACAGGGTCGGATCGTCGAATTTGGGCGGCCGCACGACCTTGCCGGGATTGTACAGGCCGTTCGGATCGAAACGATCCTTTACGTCTTCGAACGCGCGCGCCAGCCGCGAACCGAACATCGGCTCGTTGAATTCCGAGCGCACCAGCCCGTCGCCGTGCTCGCCGGAATGCGAGCCCTTGTATTCGCGCACCATGGCGAACGCCTCTTCGGCGATCGCGCGCATGGCATGTACGTCCTTGTCCTGACGCAGGTTCAGGATCGGACGCACATGCAGGCAGCCGGACCCGGCGTGCGCATACCAGGTGCCGTGGGTGCCGTGCTTCTCGAAGATCGCCGTGAGCCCGCTGGTGTAATCGGCGAGATGCTCGAGCGGCACCGCGCAATCCTCGACGAAGGAGACCGGTTTGCCCTGCTCCTTCATCGACATCATGATGTTGAGACCGGCGGTGCGCAGGTCGGTAATGGCGGCCTGCAGATCGGCGTTGAGCACCTCGATCGTGCCGCCCCATTGGTCGCCGCTCTTGTCCCAGCCAAAGCCGAGATCGCCGATCATGTCCTTGAGCCGGCGCAGGCGGCGCAGGTTTTCCTCGTGATCGTCTTCGCCGAATTCGACCAGCAGGATGGCGGCCGGCATGCCACGCACGAATTTCTCCAGCGTCGGCCGGAAAATCGGGATCTCGCGCGCCAGCTCGATCATGGTGCGGTCGATCAGCTCGACCGCGATCGGCAGCAGGTGCACGATCTGCTGGGCGGCGTTCATCGCCTCGCGGAAGCTGCCGAAATGGCAGGCGCCGACGGCGCGGCGGCCGAGCAGCGGCGACAGTTTCAATTCGACGCGGGTGGAAAAGCCGAGCGTGCCTTCCGAGCCGACCAGTACGTGCGCGAGATTGATGTCGTTCTTGCCCGGTACCAGCGCGTCGAGATTGTAGCCGCCGACGCGGCGCTGCACCTTGGGAAAACGCGCGGCGACTTCGTCGGCTTCGCGCGCGCCGATCGCCAGCAGGTCCTTGGCGAGCGGCCGCAGCGGCGCCGGCACGTCGGCGAGATTGCCCCCGATGCGGCCGAAATGCGCGAGCGTGCCGTCCGCCAGCACGGCCTCGATCGCGATCACGTTGTCGCGCATGGTGCCGTAGCGCAGCGAGCGGCCGCCGCAGGAATTGTTGCCGGCCATGCCGCCGATGGTCGCGCGGGACGCGGTGGAAATATCCACCGGGAACCACAGCCCGTGCGGCTTGAGCTGGCGGTTGAGATCGTCGAGCACGATGCCCGGCTCGACCGTGCAGCGCCCCCCCTTGATGTCGAGATCGAGGATGCGGGTGAGGTACTTGGAGCAGTCCACCACCAGCGATTCGCCGACCGTCTGCCCGGCCTGTGACGTTCCGCCGCCGCGCGCCAGCACGCTGACGCCCTCAGCCCGGGCAATCCCTATCGCTCGTTCGGCTTCTTCTATCGTGCGCGGGGCGACCACGCCGACCGGCATGATCTGGTAATGCGAGGCGTCGGTGGCGTAACGGCCGCGGCTGAAGCGGTCGAACTGCACCTCCCCGCTCAATTCGGCCTTCAGCCGCCGCTCCAGGCCGGGCCTTACGACCGCCACGGCGTCTTTCCTTTTTGAGCCTCGTTCAGGCTATGCATAGACGGCTTGTTTGTTGTGCGGAAAACCGCTTGACCGCAATGTTGCATTCATAGTTCAACGCCACAAGCGCCGCCCCCTCGCCGGGACCGGGCCGTGGTAAAGCCACGAAAATCCTTGAAAAGCTGCGGTTTAGGAGCGAATGCCAATGGCTAAGAATTCCTCGCGTGCGGTGGGGCGTCATTTTCTTCACATTCCGGGACCGACCCCGCTTCCCGACCGCGTGTTGCGGGCGATGGATACCCCCATCATCGACCACCGCGGGCCCGAATTCGCCAAGCTGACCAAGAAGTGTCTGGAGGGCATCAAGACCATCTTCAAGACCAGCAATCCGGTGATCATCTACACCGCGACCGGGACCGGCGCCTGGGAAGCCGCGCTGGTCAACACGCTGTCGCCCGGCGACAAGGTGCTGATGGTGGAGACCGGCCAGTTCGCCTCGTTGTGGAAGAAGATGGCGGAGAAGATCGGGCTCAAGCCTGAATTCATCACGACCGACTGGCGCCAGGGCGCCGATCCGAAGGCGATCGAAGCCAGGCTGCGCGAAGACAAGAACAAGGAGATCAAGGCAGTCTGCATCCTGCACAACGAAACCTCGACCGGCGCGCTGACCCCGATCGCGGAGATCCGCAAGGCAATCGACGCCGCCAATCATCCGGCGCTGTTCTTCGTCGACACCATTTCGTCGCTCGCCTCGACCGACTACCGGCACGACGAATGGGGCGTCGATGTCTCCGTCGGCGGCGCGCAGAAGGGCCTAATGATGCCGCCCGGCATGTCGTTCAACGCGGTGAGCGACAAGGCGCTGGCCGCGAACAAGACATCCAAAATGCCGAAATCGTTCTTCGCCTGGGACGAGATGCTGGCCATGAACAAAGTCGGCTTTTTCCCGTACACCCCGGCGACGCAAATGCTGCATGGCCTCAGCGTCGGCATCGACATGTTGCACGAGGAAGGGCTCGACAACGTGTTCGCTCGCCACCATCGGCTGGCGGAAGCCACCCGCCGCGCGGTGAAGACCTGGGGACTGGAAAACCTCAACAAGAACGCCAGTCAATATTCGCCGACGATCACCGCGATCCTGCTGCCGGAAGGGCACGACGCCGACAAGTTCCGTGCGCTGGCGCTCGAGACCTTCAACATTTCCTACGGCGCGAGTTTCGGCGCTTATGCCGGCAAGTATTTCCGCATCGGCCATCTCGGCGATGTCAATGACACCATGATGATGGGCGCGCTCTCCGCCACCGAGATGGCGCTGTCGCTCGCCGGCATTCCGCACAAGAAAGGCGGCGCGCAGGCGGCGCTGGACTACCTGGTGTCCGCGCATTCGAGCGCGGCGAAGCAAGCGGCGGAATAAAACGAAACGGCGCTATAATGTCTTGTGATGGCCGGCCTCGTGCCGGCCATTTCATTTGGAGCGCTAACCCGTTTCGGAGCTACGCCGCGCTGGTCTCGCTCGCCAAGACGCGCCCGACGAATTCCGCAATTACAGCCAGCGTCGCGTCCGGCGCGTCGCGTTGCGGCGAGTGACGCGCGCTGGGCAGCAGCGCCACCTCGACCGGGCAATAGCATTCTTGGCTCGCCGCATCGATCTGCTTGACCGTGCCGTATTGGTCATCTTCGCCCTGCACGATCAGCATCGGCACGCGGATATAGGAAAGCTCTTCGGTGATATCCCATTTGCGGAATTCGGGATCGAGCCAGGCGCCGTTCCAGCCCTTGAAGGCGTTGTCGACGTCGGCATGCCAACGCGACAGGCGCTGGCGGAGATCGCCGGTCTCGTAAGCCTTGCGCGCCTCCTCGATGGAGGCGATGCCCATGTCCTCGGTGAAGAAATGCGGCGCGATCAGCACCAGCCCGCCGACGCGGTGATCCTGATGGCTGCCGGCATAGATCGCCGCGATCGAAGCGCCGTCGCTGTGGCCGATCAATAGCCCGCGCTGGAAGCCGATCGCGTCGAGCAGAAGCGGCAGCGTCTCGCGCGCCTCGTCGTGCATGTAAGAGAGCGGGCGCGGCAGCGAGACCGGGCTCGATTTTCCGTAGCCGGCGCGCGAATAGACCAATACGCCGACGCCGGTCGCCGCCGAAAGCTTGTCGGGAAAATCGCCCCACAGCCCGACGCAGCCGAGGCCCTCGTGCAGGATGACGAGCGTCGGCGCCGCATCCGGCCGCGGGCCGATCATGCGGTATTCGATTTGCTGGGAGGCGAGAGTGAGGAAGCCGGAATCTGCGAGGGTCATGACGATGCTTATACGTGATCCTCAGCCCTCAGCTTGAATCTCTGGATCTTGCCCGTCGCCGTTTTCGGCAGCTCGGTGCGGAACTCGATCCAGCGCGGATATTTGTAGGGCGCGAGCTTGGCCTTGACGTGCTCCTGCAACGCTTTGATCAGCGCATCGGTGGCTTTGTCAGGCTCCTTGAGCACGACAAAGGCTTTGGGTTTGACCAGCTTCTGTTCGTCGCCCCAGCCGACCACCGCGGCTTCCAGCACGTCGGGATGCGAGGACAAAGCGGCCTCGACCTCGAACGGCGAGACGTAAATGCCCGATACTTTCAGCATGTCGTCGGCCCGCCCGCAGCAGACGTAATAGCCGTCGGCGTCCTCAATGTATTTGTCGCCCGAGCGGGTCCATTCGCCCTGGAAGGTCGAACGCGACTTCTCGCGGTTGTTCCAATACATGATGGCGCTGGTCGGCCCGCGCGCATAGAGCTCGCCCATCTCGCCCTGCTTCACGGGTTTGCCGTCCTCGCCGATCAGCTTGATCTCGTAGCCGGGCACCGGCTTGCCAGTGGTGCCGTATTTGGTCGCGCCTGGGACGTTGGTCAGATAAATGTGCAGCATCTCGGTGGTGCCGAGTCCGTCGGAAATCTCGACGCCGTAACGCTCCTTCCAGGTGCGCGCGATTTCCTCCGGCAGCGCCTCGCCGGCCGAAATGCAGCGGCGGATTTTGACCTCCGATTTCTTCGGCGCGTTCGGGCTGTTGAGGAACGCGGCGTAGAAGGTCGGCACCGCGAAGAACACCGTGACCGGATATTTGCACAACAGCGCGGCGACGCCGTCCGGCGTCGGCCGGTCGCCCAGCAGCACGGTGGTGGCGCCGACCGTGAGCGGAAAGGTCATGGCGTTGCCGAGGCCGTAGGCGAAGAACAGCTTGGCCACCGAATAGCAGAAGTCACTTTCCTTGAGGCCGGCCACCGGCGTGCCGTAGAGATCGGCGGTGAGCTTCAGGCTGGCATGCACATGCACCGCGCCCTTCGGCTTGCCGGTGGAGCCCGAAGTGTAGAGCCAGAACGCCATGTCGTCGCAGGTGGTCGGCGCGGTGTAATCCTCCGGCTCGTCGGCGCCGATGATGTCGTCGAACAGCCTGAAGCCGTGCGGAGTGGCGCCGGCGACGATGACGTGCTCGAGATCCGGGCTCTCGCCGATCAATTTCTCGAATTTCGAGAACAGCGCCTCCGACACCACCAGGCATTTCGCCCGGCTGTCGGCGAGCATGAAGCGGTAGTCGTCCTCGGTGAGCAGCGTATTGACCGGCACCGCGATGACGCCGGCCTTCAGGCAGCCGAGAAACGCGATCGGCCAGTCCACGGTGTCGAGCAACGCCAGCAGCACGCGCTCTTCGCGCCGGATACCCAAGCCGCGCAGCGCTGCCCCGAAACGCGCGACCCGGTCGGCGAGCTGGCCGTAGGTTAGCGCGCCGCGCGCATCGATATAGGCCGGCTTGTTGGCGCGGCCGGCTGCGAGATTGCTTTGCAGCACGTCGGCGGCGAAGTTGTAGTTGCGTGGGACTAGGCCCACCGGCTCGGCCGCGTTCGGTTCGGCCGCACGCGCTTCGGCGATAGCCATTGTTTTTCCTCCCGGGACGATGCGTATTATGCGCCCCAGCGGGGTAGGCTGCAAAGCGAACTATATTTCCAACCGCCATACGGAGATACGCCTCATGATCTTCAGCCGGGACCGCATTCTGACCACCCATGTCGGCAGCCTGCCGCGCAACGAGAAGCTGTCCGATCTGCTGGTGCGTCAGGAAGCGGGCGAAAAATTCGATGCCGCCGAAATGGCCGCAGAGATAGACAAGGCGGTGCGCCACGTGGTGGAGAAACAGGCTTCCGCCGGCATCGACATCGGCAATGACGGCGAGCAGCAGCGCGTCGGCTTCCAGACCTATGTGCCGCAGCGCATGAGCGGCTTCGGCGGCGTATCGAAGCGGCGGCGCGGGCGCGAATTCGAGGAATTCCCCGAACTGGTCGAACAGCTCAAGCGGCGGTTCCCGTACGTCAGCAAGCAGCAGAACGCGCCGGAATGCCAGAGCGAATTGAAATATCTCGACATCAAGCCGTTGGAAGCCGAGATCGCGCGCTTCAAGAAAATCTCGGCCGGCAAATTCGCCGAGCAGTTCATGACAGCGCCCTCGCCCGGCATCATTTCATCGACCATGCTTGATGCGTTCTACGGCAGCCAGGACAAATATCTCAGCGCGATTTCGCGCGAGATGAAGAACGAATATCAGGCGATCTATAAGTCCGGCCTGCTGTTGCAGATCGACGCGCCCGACCTCGCCATGGACCGCACCATGATGTATCGCGATTTGTCGGAAGGCGATTTCGTCAAGGCGGTGGAGCGCCACGTGCAGGCCATCAATGACGGCATCGAAGGCATTCCGCGCGACCGCGTCCGGCTGCATGTCTGCTACGGCAACTGGGAAGGCCCGCATATCTACGACGTGCCGCTCGGCACCATTCTGCCGGCGCTGTACCAGGCCAAGGTCGGCGCGCTGTCGATCGAGTTCTCCAATCCGCGCCACACGCACGAATACGCGGCGCTCAAGAAACATCCGCTGCCGAAGGACATGCTGCTGATTCCCGGGGTGGTGGAGACCACCAGCAATTTCGTCGAGCATCCGGAAGTCGTGGCGCGCCGCATCGAGGATGCAGTGGCGGCGGTCGGCGAGCGTGAGCGGGTGATCGCCGGCACCGACTGCGGCTTCGGCACCTTCACCAACCGCGAGTGGGTGATCGAGCCGGCGGTCTGGCTGAAGCTGCGCGCGATCCGCGAAGGCGCCGATATCGCGTCGGCCAGGCTGTGGGGCCGCAAGGTCGCTTAGCCAACGCTGCGGTCTCCCTATTCTTTAGGGCGCGGGACACGCCGGCTTCCCTTTTTCCGTTTCCCCAAAAAGGGAATGGAGCACCGGGAGGCGCCAGGGCGTAGCGCAGCGCCCTTTGGCGGGCATTGACGGAGCCCGCCGCGCGCCCACGGCCCTTCCCCGGTTACCCGGGGCGACCGCTTCGGGGGCGCGCGCGCCCATTGACGGAGGGGGCTGCGCCTCCCGGCGCTCCACTCGCAATCAAGCTGGCGCAGTCTGCGCAAGCTTGACTGCGCGGTGCCCATTGTCGGCGCACCGCGTCCGACCCGACCGCGAGATGCCTCATGAAGCGCTCTCGGCCGGGCGAACCTGGGGACTAAAATCCTATTTTGAGCCATGTCAACGATCGCCGGCTGCCGGCGGGGATATCTTGCCGGCCTCGCAAAGGGCCGACAGCGTCGTCCGCATTGCCTATAATGCGGCCATCCACTAATGCACCTGACGACGCCGGGCACGGCCGGCCAGCCAATTCGAATAAGGGAGAGCACCCATGGACAAGAGAACGCACGACCCGCTGAAGATCACGGCCGAGGACATCAACCCGCGCTACAATTGGGGCCGCCACCTGCCGGTGCTCGGCACCATGGGCGTCGATTTCGAAGAGCGCGTCGATTATCGCCGCATGCATCGCTACCGGCTCGGCCGCGCGCAAGCCGCGCTCGAGGCCTCCGATCTCGGCGCACTGCTGCTGTTCGACGACAACAATATCCGCTACGTCACCTCGACCAAGATCGGCGAATGGGCGCGCGACAAACTGTCGCGCTGGGCGCTGCTGGTGCGCGGCGGCGATCCGATCCTGTGGGACTTCGGCTCGGCGGCGGTGCATCACCGGCTCTACTCGCCTTGGCTCAAGCCGGAAAACTGCAAGGCCGGCCTGGTCGGCTTGCGCGGCACCGTCGATCCCGCCTTCGGCCTGATGAAGCGTCACGCCGAGGAGATGGCTTCGATCCTGAAGGCCGCCGGCGTTGCCAAGATGCCGATCGGCGTCGACATCATCGAGCCGCCGATGATGTTCGAACTGGAAAAAGCCGGACTGAAGATCAAGGACGGCCAGCAGATCATGCTGAGCGCGCGCGAGGTGAAGTCAGCCGACGAGATTGCGCTGCTCAACCGCGCCGCCGCGATGGTGGACGGCGCCTACGACGTGGTCAACGAAATGCTACGCCCAGGCGTGCGCGAGAACGACATCGTCGCCGAGGTGAACAAGTTCCTCTACACGCACGGTTCCGACGACGTGGAGGCAGTCAACGCCATTTCCGGCGAGCGCTGCAGCCCGCACCCGCATAACTTCACCGACCGCATGATCCGTCCTGGCGATCAGGCGTTCTTCGATATTTTGCAAAGCTTCATGGGCTATCGCACCTGCTACTACCGCACCTTCAACGTTGGGCGCGCCACGCCGGAACAGCACGATGCCTACAAGAAGGCGCGCGAGTGGCTCGACAACGCCATCGCCCGCATCAAGCCGGGCGCCAGCACCGCGCATATCTGCGAAGTGTTCCCGGAGGCCAACGAGTTCGGCTTCCCCGACGAAATGTCGGCCTTCGGATTGCAGTTCGCGCACGGCCTCGGCCTCAACCTGCATGAGCGGCCGATCATCTCGCGCGTGGTGTCGATGGATCACCCGACCGAGATCAAGGAAGGCATGGTGTTCGCGATCGAGACCTATTGCCCGGCCACCGACGGCTATTCCGCCGCGCGCATCGAGGAAGAGGTCGTGGTCACCGACAAAGGCTGCCGCGTGATCTCGCTGTTCCCGGCCGAGGAATTGCCGATCGCGCACCGGTATTGAGCGGACGATAGCGCGCAAACTCTCTCGGCCTCATCCTGAGGAGCCTGCGAAGCAGCCGTCTCGAAGGATGGGGCCGCCCTCGTCCACCGATCTCGGGTTTACCCGAGATCGGATATTTGGTGCGCAAGTCGGCCAAGGCCGACTTGCTATGACAGGCACGCTTAGTTGCACGCCCTCCTCAGGATGAGGGCGGATTTACCACTCACGAAAACTAGATGAATCCTGGAAATCATGACGCGAGAGTAGTGCCACAACGGCTGCCTGCCACGGCCGGCCAGGCGATCTGGCGCGGATTTCGCGGCCGCTGCCCGGCCTGCGGCGAGGGCCGCATGTTCCGCGTTTTCCTGAAGGTGAACGACGCCTGCTCGCATTGCGGCGAGGAGCTGCATCATCACCGCGCCGACGATTTTCCCGCCTATCTCGTGATCGTCATCGTCGGCCACATCCTGGTGCCGATCATCCTGGTGGTGGAAACCGAAATTGCCCCGGCGATCTGGGTCAGCATGACGCTGTGGCCGTCGCTCGCGCTGGCGATGACGCTTGGCCTATTGCAGCCGGTCAAAGGCGCCGTCGTCGCCATCCAGTGGTACGGCGGCATGCACGGCTTTGAAAAGGCGAAGAAGGCGCGCGCTCTCGCCGCCGCGAACGCCGGCTAACGCGGGCCTTCAGCTTTTCGCGCCCAAATCCTTCTGCGCCAGCATCGCCGCCGGCAGCGCGACGCTCATCGAATCCACCATCGAGGTCGGGATCAGAATGGTGGCGCCGCGCTCCTTGGTGGTCTCATAGATGATGTTCATCGCGCGCAGATGTAGCGCTGCCGGCTCGCCCGCATAAGTGCGCGCCGCCTCGACGAATTTCGCCGCGATCGCGGCCTCGGCGGAGCCGAGGATCACGCGCGCCTCTTTCTCGCGCTCGGCCTGCGCCTGGCGCGACATGGCGTCCTGCAGGCCGACCGGAATGGCGACGTCGCGGATCTCCACCGAATTGACCGAGATGCCCCAATCGGCGGTCTTGCCCGCGATCTCGGCGCGCAGCACCTCGTCCGCCGCCTTGCGTTCGGCCAGCAGCGCCGAGAGATGCGAGGCGCCGATCATTTCGCGCAAACTGGTTTGCGCCACCCGGTCGATGGCCGAGCGGTAGTCGGTGATGTTGAGCGCGGCGCGCTGGGCGTCGTGCACGTGCCAGAAGATGACGGCATCGACATTGACCGGCACAGTGTCGCGGGTGAGCGCCTGTTCGGCGTTGAACTGCGTGGTCTGGATGCGCTCGTCGATGACCGCGGTGATGGCGTCGATGACCGGGATGATTATGAATAGGCCGGGGCCCTTCACGCTCTGCAATTTGCCGGCGCGCAGGATCACGAAGCGTTCCCAGTTGTTCGCCATCTTGAGCGAGAACAGCGTGAGCACGGCGAGGATGCCGAAGCCGAGGGCCGGCATATCCATATGGGCGAGGAACAACATCGCGCCGATCGCGCCGAGCACGATGGTGACGAGCAAAGTGATGGGATTCATGGGCAAGCCTCCGTATTTGAAAAATAACGTGGCGCAGCCGGCACTATGCGCCGGCCTTTGACCGCAAGATAGTCGCTCGTCGGAAAGGCACGAAACGCCCGCGCGCTTGCTGTCAAGCCGAGGCTTTTTCCCGCAAATGCGGAAAGCGCTCGGAGACCAGCGAGCCGGGGTAGAAGGTCGGCTTGAAGGCCGGATGCGCGCGGATGTTGTCGAACCAGGTGACGATGCGCGGCAGATCCAGCCAGCCGGGAAGCCTAAGGTCATCCATGCGCACTAGCGCTGGCATCACCGCGACGTCGGCGAGCGAAATATTCTTGCCGAGCAGCCACGGGCCGCCGCTCTTTTCGATTTCGGCGTCCATGCGCTCATAGGTGCGGCGCAGGCGGGCGAGCGCGGCGTCCATCTCGGCCCGGGGAAAACCGGTCTGCCCCATGGTGAGCATGAATTCGCGGCGCAGCGGCTTGGATTCGGCCATCGCCACGAAGGCCTCGCGGCTCATCGTCTGGAAGCTCGGCAGAAAGGCGAGATTGAAGGTCGGCACGCGCACGGCCGCTGCCGGCATCTCGTCAATGAAATGCATCAAAGCGCGCATGCGGGCGCGCGCGACCGGGGTTTCGGGGCTGAAGCTCGTCGCCGGCGCCACCTCATCGAGATATTCGGTGATGACGGTTAAATCGATCACGATCGCGCCATCGTGGTCGAGCGTGGGCACCACCCCATTCGGATTGAGCTTGAGGTAGTCGGGCTTGAGCTGGTCGCCTTCCAGCAAATTGAGCTTCACTTCATCGAACGGAATTTTCTTGCCGTTGAACACGAAGCGAACCCGCTGGCTGCAGGTCGATTGCGGCGCATTGTAGAGCGTGAAGGCCATCGACAACTCCCGTCCCTGATCGGATGGTAGTTTGTCATTCATCCCGCATCCTTGGCCAGACCTTTGCGCAGCTCGGAGAGCCGCGCCTGATAGCCTTCGGCGTCGCCGTAGTCATCGAACAGCGCGTAGCGCGCGTGCGTGCCGATGACCCGGCGCGCGTGCTTGATCGGGCACCAGTATTGCTCGGTGCGCGCCGCGATCTCGCGCGTATAGGCGATGATGCCGTTGGCATAGGAGCAGTAGGCGCAGTTGAGCTTTTCGAGCGCGTTGAGATAGGCGAGATGGTGGCGGTCGAACACCAGATAGTCGGCGCGCTTGATCCTGGCGATACCGTAGATCGGAAAGCAGACCGCCTGGAAAATGCTGACGAACAGATCGAGCAGCAGAAATGGAATGATTCCCGCATAAATCACCGGCGCGGTCAGCACCACCAGCGGGTGGGCGCCGAACAGATAGGGCAACAGCTTCTGGCGCAACTCGCGGTGGCGCCGCAGCAGCTCTTCCTCGAATGCGATACGGCCATGTTCGAGCCCGATGCGCAGCTCGGCGCGGCGCTTGGCAAGTTCCGCGTCGAGCTCGCCTTCGAGGGCGCGGATTTTCTCGATCAGCTCACTGATTTGCGGCGTCATGGTGTCGCTCCTTCAGGCCCGCAGGTGCGAGAACCCATGGATAGCACTGCCGGGCGAAGCGCATTGGGCGGGCAGCGGCGTGCCCACCGATGAATTTATGGGCATTTTACTTGTGGTCGGCGCCGCCGACCGCTTCACTGATCCTCGTGCGCAGCCGCCGTTTTCCTCCCTTTGGCTCTAACGGCGGCGTGAATCCTCCACCTTATGCACACGGGCCCCAGCAATGGGGCCCTTTTTTTGTGTGCGGTTGTTGCGTTTCCCGGGCGCAGCGCCATTAGCGCGTTTACGCGCGTCTTCGACGCGCTATGGCGGTGCGCTGCAGACCCGGTATCCAGCTTAAAAAAGCTGGGCCCCGGATCTGCGGAGCAGCGCTAGCGCGCTGCACCATATCCGGGGCACGAGACCGCTACTCCAACCCGGTCGGCACGTTCTTGTTTTCCGGCGTGAGCTTCATGCCGGCGGCGAGCGCCATGGTTTCGGCCAGCGCGGCGAAATCCTTCTGCAGATATTCTTCCGGGTTCTTCTGCAGCGTCGCGGCGCCGAAATGGCTTTGCAGCACCTCGCGGGTGGCCGCCGTCACCGGCATCGGCACGTCCCATTCGCGGCCAAGCTCGAGGCCGAGATCGAGGTCCTTGCGCAAGAGCTCCGGCGTGAAGGTCGTCGTCCAGTCGAGATTGACCAGCGCCGGCGTCTTGTACTTGGTGAACATCGAGCCCATCACGCCGTTGTTCATGAAGGCGAGGAAGGCGTGGCGTGGCACGCCCATCTTGTTGGCGAGCAGCGTGATCTCGATCAGGTTCTCGATCACCACGCCGAGCATGACGTTGTGCGCGATCTTGCAAATGCGCGCGAGCTCGCCGTCGCCGACATAAGACACGCCCTGCGGCGCGAACACCTCGATCAGCGGCATCGCGATCTTGGCGTCGGCCTCGGGACCGGACACCACGGACGACAGTTTGCCGGCCTTGATCACCTTGGCGTTGCCGGATACCGGCGCGGCCAGGAAGCTTACGCCGCGTTCGGTCAGCCGCTTGCGGATGGCGGCGGATTCCTCGACCGAGATCGACGAGCAATCGACCAGCATCTTCGGCTTCTTAGTGCCGCTGAGCAGACCGTCTTTGCCGAACACCACTTGTTCAACGTCCTTGCCGGTGGAGACGATCGCGAACACGACATCGCAACTGGCGAGATCGGCCGGCTTATCGACGATCTTGCCGCCCTTGGCGGCCAACGGTTCGGCCTTAGCGCGGGTGCGGTTCCAGATCGTCACGTCGTGGCCGGCCTTGAGCAGGCGTTCCGCCATGGGCGTGCCCATGCGGCCAACCCCGATCCAGCCGATCTTTTGTGCAGTCTTCGACATCGCAAAACTCCCGTTCAGACTCCGCCGCGCCTCTGGCGCCACGCGGGGGCGTTTAGCCGTTCTGGCGACAATCCGCCAGCGCGAAACCGGCAACCATGCATGCCCACCAGGCGGGCCTGATCCCGGCGACGCGCATGCTTGTGGTCCCGATTGAAGGGGCATTATCCTGCCCCGCAAGGGCGCACAAAAGGCCGGTCACAAGGCCGCCGCTCGCAGGCTTCCGGCAAGGGGCCGGCGCAAGCGGCAAGGGAGGAGTTTCGCTCACCGCGATGCAGGATGCCGTCACCACCATCGACGTGGCGGGCGCGCCCGAACGGCCGGCGGGCGCCGGCCGCTGGCGCGCGATCGCGCGCAATGCATTTCCATTCGCGGTGGTGGGCGGCATCTGGGAGATCGTCGCCTGGGCTGGCGTATTCCCGCACCGGCTGTTCCCGACGCTGGAAGAAATCGCCCTGTCGTTCGTGCAGCTCACGATCTCCGGCATCCTGCCGCATCACGTCATCGAGACCTTGATCCGCCTGCTTTCCGGCTTCGCGCTCGCCGCGGTCTTCGGCGTCGGCATCGGGGTGCTGATGGGACGCTCGCGGCGCGCCGAGGACATCTTCCTGCCGCTGGTGAGCATTTGCGCGCCGATCCCCGGCCTCGCCTATGCGCCGCTGTTCCTGCTCTGGTTCGGGCTCGGCGATTTCTCCGCCGTGCTGCTGGTCGGCTTCGTGTCGGCGTTCCCGATCATCTTCAACAGCTGGACCGGCGTGAAGGCGGTAAAGGAAATCTGGGTGCGCTCGGCGCAATCCATGGGCGCCAACGACCGGCGGCTGTTCAGCCACGTGATCCTGCCGGGGGCGCTGCCCTACATCCTCACCGGCCTGCGGCTCGGCCTGGCGCAAGCTTGGCGAATTCTGGTGGCAGTCGAGATGCTCGCCGCCGTGCCCTGGGGCCTCGGCTGGATGATTTTCGGCGCGCGCGAGTTCCTCAACACCGACGTCATGATGGCCGGCATCGCGGTGATCGCCATCATTGGTCTGATGCTGGAGAAACTCGTGTTCGAGAAGATCGAGCACTACACCGTCGTGCGCTGGGGGATGATCACCGCATGACCGAGAACGGCCAACGCATCCGCTCGATCGTGCGCGCCACCATCACGCTGGCCGTGGCGGCGGCGCTGTATGAAGCGGCGGCGCGCAGCGGCTATTTCGCGCCGGCGCTGATGCCGACGCTGCCGACCATCGCGCGCACTTTGTTCGCGATGATCGCCGACGGCAGCATGATCGAGCACGCCGCGTTCACGCTCTACCGCGTGATGTTCGGCTTCTCGCTCGCGGTCGTGCTGGGCATACCGCTCGGCATTCTGATGGCGCGCTTCCAGCGCATCGAGCACTTCGTGCTGCCGCTGGTGAGCGCGCTGATGCCGATCCCCTCCTTCGCGCTGGTGCCGCTGTTCATGCTGTGGTTCGGCATCGGCAATCTGACCACGATCCTGATCGTGTTCTACGCCGCGACCTTCCCGATGCTGTTCAACACTTGGTCGGGCGTGCGCTCGGTCAATCCGATCTGGCTGCGCGCGGCAGGCGCAATGGGCGCCGACGAGCACAGACTGTTCTGGAAGGTGATCATCCCGGGCGCGTCGCCCTTCATCATCACCGGCATGCGGCAGGCGTTCCTGCGCGCGTGGATCGGGGTGATCGGCGCCGAGATGATCGCGGCCTCCGACTGGGGGCTCGGCTGGGTGATCTTCGACGCCAAGGAATTCCTCAACACCGACATCATGCTCGCGTCCCTCGTCGTGATCGGAGCCATCGGCTTCCTGTTCGAGCGCATGGTGTTCGGTTCGATCGAGCGCGCCACGGTTCAGCGCTGGGGCATGACCCGTATTGCGAAAGGCTAACAAGAATGAGTGAAGCATCTTCCGATCCGGTTCTCTGGAGCGTCGACGAACGCGGCGTCGCGCGCGTCACCCTCAATCGCCCGGAGGTCTACAACGCCTACAATGGCGAGCTGATTGCCGCACTGCTCAAGGCCTATGACGCGCTCGCCGCCAAGTCCCCGCGCGCGGTGGTGATCACCGGCAAGGGACGCAATTTCATCGCCGGCGCCGACATCAATTGGCTCGACGCGGTGCGCCGCTCCTCGCCTGAGGAAAACCTGAAAGCCTCGCGCATGACCGCGGAAGCCGTGCAGCGGCTCAATCTGCTGCCGGTGCCGACGCTCGCGCTGGTGCAGGGCGCCTGCTACGGCGGCGGCACCGGCATCATCTCCGCCTGCGACATCGTGATCGCCGCGGACAATGCGGCCTTCTCGATCGCCGAAGTGCGCATCGGCGTCGCCGGCACCATCATCATCCCGCAGCTCAACGACGCCATCGGCCTGCGCCAGGTGCGGCGCTATGCGCTGACTGGCGAACGCTTCGACGCCAAGGAAGCGCACCGCATCGGCCTGGTGCACGAGATCGTGCCGCTGGTCGAGTTGGAAGCCGCCGGCGAGCGCATCGTCAACGAGCTCTTGACCAACGGCCCGGACGCGGTCGCGCAAACCAAGATCTGGGCGCTCAAATCGGCCTGGAGCCACCTCGACGATCCGGCTTTCTCCGCCCTGATCGAAGCTCATTCGACCAAACGCCAATCGGACGAGGCGGCGGAAGGATTTTCCGCGTTCCTGCAGAAGCGCCCGGCGAGCTGGAATGTGGCGCGAAAAACAAAAGCCTAGAGGCGGAAACCAAGAATGCTGCCGATTGAAATTCGCGATGTGACGCTCACCTACGACACGCCCGGCGGCAAGGTGCCGGGCGTCAAGGACGTGAGCTTCAATATCGACGCCTCTGAGTTTCTCTGCATCGTCGGCCCGTCCGGCTGCGGCAAATCGACCCTGCTCAACATGATCGCCGGGTTCCTGGCGCCGGCCTCGGGCGAGATCCGCATCGGCGGCAAAGCGGTCACCGGCCACGGCATGGACCGCGGCGTGGTGTTCCAGGATTTCGCCCAACTGTTCCCGTGGCGCACCGCGCTCGGCAATGTCGCGTTCGGGCTGGAGATGAAGGGAGTTCCCAAAGAGGAACGCGAGACCATCGCGCGCGAACAGTTACGCCTGGTCAAATTGGAGAAGTTCTCCGCCTCTTTTCCGCATCATCTGTCCGGCGGCATGCAGCAGCGGGTCGCCATCGCCCGCGCGCTGGCGTACAATCCGGCGGTGCTGCTGATGGATGAGCCGTTCGCGGCGTTGGATGCGCTGACACGCGACGACATGCAGCGGCTGCTGGCGGAGGTGTGGCGGGAAACCCGCAAGACGGTCATCTATGTCACGCACAATGTGGCGGAGGCGGTCTATCTGGCGGATCGCGTGGTGGTGATGACGCCGCATCCCGGGACGGTGAAAGCCGTGATCAAGATTCCGCTGCCGCGTCCGCGCGACCCGCTCAGCATCGAATTCGTCGAATGCCAGAAGGAATTGTTGCGCTATCTCGGCCACGATACGAGTGCCAACGAGACGGAAAAATCCGCGATCAACGGCCAGCAAAAAATGAGCAAGGGAGGATGAGCATGACACTTCTGCAAAAGGGCATCACGCGCCGCCATGCGCTGGCGGCGACCGGCGCCGGCGTGCTGGCGGCGGGATTGGGCGTGCGCGGCGCCAGCGCGGCGCTGGAGACGGTGCGGCAGGGCTACCAGACCAATATGTGGGGCATGCCGACTTATTACCTGCTGCGCTCCGGCCTGCTGGAGAAGCACGGCGTCAAGTTCGAGGAATTCGCGGTGCCGTCGGGCAACCTCACCATGCAGCAGATGGTGGCGCGTCAGGTCGACATGGGCACCTATGCCGGACCCTCGCTGGTCATCGGCAGCGACAAAGGCGGGCTGGTCGCCGTCGCCATGATCGAATATGTCGGCAAGACCGCGCGCGTGATGGCGCGCAAGGATCTCGGCATCACCACGGTCGCGCAATTGCGCGGCAATAAGGTCGCCAACCAGACCGGCTCGTCCACCGGCAATATCTTCGTCGACCAGATCGCGGCCGGCGCCGGATTGAAGAAGGGCGACTACCAGGAAATCCGCATGAACGTGAACGACATGGTGGCGGCCATGGCCGCCAAGACCGTGGACGCCATGGTCAATGTCGAGCCCTACAACGCGATCGCGGAAGCCGACGGCATGGCCAATACGCTGGTGGACTTCTACAGCTTCGACAAGCTGCCGGTGTTCATGGCGGCGACGCCCGAATTCGTGGAGAAGAGCCCACAGACCGTGGTCGCCTATCTCAAGGCCTGGCTCGACGTGGCGAAGGACTTCAAGAACGATCCTAAAAAGGTCGCCGACACGATCTATTCTTTCTACACCTCGAAGGGCTACAAGATGTCGCCCGATACCTTCGCCAAGGCGATCGCGCGCGTTGAGGTCGCCCCCGGCTGGCCGGCCGACATCAAGCCGTATATGCAGAAGCAAGCCGAAATCCTGCTCGAGGCTAAGAAGATCAAAGCCATCCCCGACTGGAGCAAAGCTCTGCGCGAAGAATTCCTCAAAGAAGCTAGCGCCTAGTCCAAGCCGTCGTCATTTTTCCTCATGGCCGGGCTTGTCCCGGCCATCCATGTCTTGCTTTAAGTAAGAACGACGTGGATGCCCGGCTTAAAGCCGGGCATGACGAAGGATAGATTCCCCACCTTGTTCGCATCGTGGACACGGCGCGAACCGACCCTCCCCGCCGCATCGCGGCTGAGGGAAATAAAGAAAATGGAGACGCCAATGGCCGCCGCAAGCAATCCGCTCACCCAGACCGGGGAGCCCATCACCTGGAATTTCAAGCAGATCGCCCAGAACGATCTCGGCGGCTTCGGCGGCATGGGCGAAGGCATGTCGATTACGATCGCCAAGGACGGCCGCCGCATCATCTGGCTCGCGCATGAGAGCGCCCCGAAGAATTTCACCGGCGTCGACGTCTCCGATCCGCGCAATCCCAAGGTGGTGGTGCAGACCGATCTGCCGCAGTCTTTCATGCGTTCGAATTCGCTCGAATGCTCGGCCAACAACATCATGGCGGTGGCGTATCAGACGCAGAAGACCGGCCAGAAGCCGGCCGGGGTTGAGCTGTTCGACGTATCGGTGCCGGAGAAGCCGCGCTCGATCTCGTTCTTCGACTGCTCCGGTCCGACCTCGCGCGGCGTGCATCAGTTGTGGTTCTGCGACGGCGAATACGTGCACATCGCGTCGGGCGCGCCCGACTTCAAGCCGAGCAATCCGCTTGACGACCAGTTCTACCGCTGCATCGACGTGCGCGATCCGTCCAAGCCGAAGGAAATCGGCCGCTGGTGGATGCCCGGCACGTCGGCGACCGATAACGTCGCGCCGCCGCCGCGCCATCCGCTCGACAAAGGCTATCGCGCGCACAACACCAACGTCTATCAGTCGCGGGCGGACCGGCTTTACCTCTGCTACATCGACGGCGGCATGTTCGTGATGGACATCAAGGACAAGGCCAACCCGAAGGTGATCTCGCACTGGACCAATTCGCCGCCCTATACCGGTTTCATGCACACCGCGGTGCCGCTGTTCGATCGCAACCTGATGCTGGTGACGGACGAGTCGACCGAGAACGCTGGCAAGGACTGGCCGAAGCTGATCTGGATGCTCGACATGCGCGACGAAACGCACCCGGTGTCGATCGCCACCTGCCCGCTGCCGCCGGTCGATGCCTATAAGGACCGCGGCGGCCGCTTCGGCGCGCACAACATCCACGAGAACGTGGAACTGCCGACGGCGTGGCGCTCCGACCAGATCGTGCTCGGCACCTTCTTCAACGGCGGCCTGCGCGCCTACGACATTTCCAATCCGTACCAGCCCAAGGAAATCGCCACCTTCGTGCCGCCGGCGCCGAAAGGCTCGCCGGTCGGCGCCATCCAGCTCAACGACGTGTTCGTGGACGAGCGCGGGATCGTCTACACGCAAGACCGCTTCAGCGGCGGGCTCTACGTGCTGGAGATGGATTTCTGATCTTCCCTCGCCCCGCGCGCCGGGGAGGGGTAAAGTGAGGCATGAACGAGCTCTTCCCCTCCCCGGCGGCCGGGATATTCGGGCGCCGGCTCAAGCGCATGCGGGGCCATCGCATTCCGGTGACCGTCGTCACCGGCTTCCTGGGCGCCGGCAAGACCACGCTGCTGCGTCGGTTCCTGGCGACGCCGGAGGGGCAAGGCACCGCGGTGGTGGTCAACGAGTTCGGCGCCACTGGCATCGACGACGCGCTGGTGCGATCGAGCGCCGACGAAACCGTGCTGCTCGGCAACGGCTGCCTGTGCTGCATCACGCGCAGCGATTTGCAACTGGCGCTGCGCCGCATGGTGATCGAGCGCGAGCGCGGCGAATTGCCGGACTTCAAACGTATCGTGATCGAAACCTCGGGGCTCGCCGATCCGTCGCCGATCCTGCAGACCTTCGCCACCGACCGCGCGCTTGGCGAGGTGTTCCATGTCGAGGCGGTGGTGACTGTGGTCGACGCGGAAACCGGCGGCGATACGCTTTCCTGGTCGTCGGAAGCGCGCCGGCAGGTGATCCTGGCCGACCGGTTGGTGGTGACCAAGACCGATATCGCCGGCGAAGACGCCGCCGAAGCGCTCGCCACGCAACTGCGGGCGCTCAATCCGGGCGCCGAGATTCTCGAAGCGGTGAACGGCGAGCTCGATCCCAGCCGTCTTACCGAGCCGGCGGACGATCTGCGCAATGCCTTTGTGGCGGAAGCCGCGCATTCGGACGGCATCGGATCATTCGTGGTGACGCAAAATGAGCCAATGCCGTGGCCGGCGTTCGCAAAAGCCATGGACACGCTGATGGCACTGCGCGGACCGGACCTGTTGCGCGTGAAGGGCTTTCTCGACGTCGAAGGCTGCCAGGGCCCGGTGGTGGTGCAATTCGTGCAGCATCTCGCGCATCCGCCGGTCGAGCTCGCGGTGTGGCCGGATGGCAACCGGCAGAGCCGCGTGGTGTTCATCACCAAGAATATTTCGGAGAGCCAAGTGCGCGACCTGTTTAAGGCGGTGCGCGCCCTCGTTTGATTATTCGCGGTCCCGGCCGGCGATTTCCGCCTGCCAAGGCGCGACCTTGTGCTCGACCCAGCCGATCAGGCCGTTCAGGCCGACCGCCATCAGCATCAGGACGATGATCGGGACGAACATCGTGGCGGTGTCGAAATTATTGGCCGAATTGATGATCAACGCGCCCAATCCCGAAATGGTGGTGAAGAATTCCGCGATCACCATCGCCACCACGGCGCGGCCGACCGCCAGGCGGATGCCGGCCATGATGTAAGGCAGCGTGGCGGGCAGGATGATGCGGCGAAGAATCACGAAATTCGGCGCCACGAACGACTTGCCGACCTCGATCAGCGTCTTGGGCACCGCGGTGACGCCGAGCCAGGTGTTGATGCAGATCGGGAACAGCGACATCAGGAACACCACCGCGACCTTGACCTTGAAGCCGAGCCCCAGCCACAGGATCAGCAGCGGCACCAGCGCGACCAGCGGCATGGCGTAGCCGGCGGTGATGTAGATGCCGAACGCGGCCTCCGCGGTGCGGAAACGGCCGATGACGAGGCCGAGCGGAACGCCGATCACGATGGCGAGCCCATAGCCGACGAAAAAGGCCCGCAGGCTCTCGACCAGCGCCGACAACAATTGCCCGGTGCGCAACAGTTCCCAGAACGCCACCGCGATCGCGCTCGGATAGGAGCCAAATATCGGATTGATATGGCGGCCGAAAATCTCCCACAGCACCAGCACGCAGACGATCGAGGCAAGCGTGATCGCCCAGCGCGGCAACGGGCGGCGCTCCGTGGCATCGATCGGCGCGGCGGTATCGTTCTGACTGTCGACGATGTCGGCCATAATTTTAGTGCACCGTCGGCGTTGCGTGCAGCAGGCGCCAAATCTTGTAGCGGGTCTCGTTGAATTCCGGCAGGCCGCGCACGATGCTCAGATCGGCGCGCGGACGCGTCAGCGGCACCTCGACGATCTCCTGCACGCGGCCGTTATTCATCACGACGATGCGATCGGCGATCAGCACCGCTTCATCGAGGTCGTGGGTCACGAACAGGACGGTCTTCTTGGTGCGAGCGTGGATTTCCAACAGCTCGGCCTGCAAGGATTCGCGCGTCTGCGCGTCGAGCGCGCCGAACGGTTCGTCCATCAGCAGCACTTTAGGGTCGATGGCAAGCGCGCGGGCGATGCCGACGCGCTGCTTCATGCCGCCGGACAGCTGATGCGGGCGCCGGTTCTGCGAGGAGGCCAAGCCCACCAGGTCGAGATATTTTTTCGCCGTTTCGCGCAGGGGTGCGCCACGCATGCCCTTCATTTCCAGCCCGAACATGACATTCTGCATGGCGCTGAGCCACGGCAACAGCTCGGCGTGCTGGAACACCATGCCGCGGTCGTGGCCGCAGCCGTTGATCTCGCGCCCGTCCACCGTGACGCGTCCGCCGTTCGCAGGGTCGAGCCCCATGGCGACGCGCAAGGCCGTGGTCTTGCCGCAGCCGGAGGGCCCGATCAGCGCCACGATCTCGCCGTCGCGCACAGTGAAGCTGACGCGATCGAGCGCCTGCACGTGATGCAGTTCGCCGTCCACGCGCAACGTGAAGCGCTTGGATACGTCGACGAAACTCACCTCACCCATGCGGGTCCCCGGTCACTCTTGGACTGTCACTTGCCGACGAGCTGCAAGGCCTTCTCGCGATACTCCGGCGCGCTGATCTGGGCGAGCGGGAGCGGCGCCTTCAGCTTGCCGGCCTTGACCATTTGCTCCTGCATCCATTCCAGCTTGTCCGCCGGAATCGGCAGCTCCGGATCGATGGCTTGGTGCGCGACCGCGTCGTCATAGACGAAGGCCGGGCGCGGATCGTCGGGCTTGGCATGGATGATCTCCTGCGTCAGCGCGACCGTCTCGGCCTTGTGCGACAGCGCGTAGCGCAAGGCCTGCATTTCGGCCGCCAGGAAGCGCACGGCGTCGTCACCGCGCTCGGCCAGCACCTTGCCGCTGGTGATCAGGCAGACGCGCAGGAAATTCGGCACCGCGTCGCGGCCGGCGACCAGCAGGTGCAGGGTCTTCGGCATGGCCGGCTGGTATTCATTCGACACCACGGCGCCCTCGACCACTCCGCCGGCCAGCGCCTGATAGCGCTCGCGGTCGCCGCCGACGGCGGCAAGCTTCACCTGGTCGGGAGTGACGCCGTATTTCGCCAGCGCGGAGCGCGCCAGCATGTCCGGCATCGTATTCGGCGCCGACACCGCAATCGACTTGCCCTTGAGGTCCGCCACGCTGTGGATGTCGTCGCGCACATAGATGCCGTGCGGCAGCACGACCCAGTGACAGCCGATGATCTTGACGTCGGCGCCGCGTGCGACCGCGGCGAAAACGCCCTGCGGGCCGCCTTCGAAGCTGTCGATCTCGCCGGCAATCAGTGCCTTGAGGCCGATCTGGTCGTCCTTCACCTCCAACAGCTCGAGCTTGAGGCCCTGCTTCTCGGCAAAGCCGCGCTTGGCCGCCATCATGAAGAAGCCGGCATCGGCCTTGGCGTTGAGCAGCGCGTGCTTCCAGGGCTTGCCTTGCGCGGCGGCCGGCTGCGCCAGCAGGCCGATCGTTGCGGCAGCGAAAATCGCGGCGAGCGCAAGAGTCCGGATTCGGACGACGGGCATGATGCGGCTCCTCCCTTTATTCGCGGGCCATTTGCGAGGCCCTTGGCATTTGTTCGCCCCAGTTATCCTACCATCAATTTTGCGCGCGGGGACGCAGCATTTGCGGGGAATGAACCGGCGAATATTACACCGCCGCGAGGCGCTTAACGCCTTCGCGCGCTTGCGCGATGATCTCCGGCACGGCGGAGTCGTTGCCCGGCGCCATGACATGGACGCCGGCGACGTGCGGCACCTCGGCAAGCTCGGCGACGAGATCGAGGCAGATGCGGCGGCCTTCGGCCATGGGATCGCTTGCGCGCTCCAAACGCGTGACGATCGCGTCGGGAATGATCGCGCCGAACAGCTTGTCCGTGATCCAGCGCGCCGACTTGGCCGAGCGCAGCGGCGCGATGCCGACGATGACCGCGAGCTTGCCGGCGATGCCATGCTCGGAAAGCCGCGCCATATAGCGGCGCACCACGCCGGCATCCATGCAAAACTGCGTCTGCACGAATTGCGCGCCGGCGTCGATCTTGGCTTGCAGTGCGTTCGGCTGCCAGCCAGGCGGCGGGTCGACCGGATTGTCGGCGGCGCCGAGGAAGAAAGGGGCTGAGCCGGAAATTATGCGGCCAGAGGGCAATTCGCCGCTGTCGCGCAGCCGGCGCGCGGTCTCAAGCAACTGACGCGGATCGAGATCGAACACCGGCTTGGCGTCGGGCTGATCGCCAACGCTCGGATCGTCGCCCCGCAGCATGAGCAAGTTACGCACGCCCGATGCGGCGGCGCTGAGCAAGTCGCTCTGCAAGGCGATGCGGTTGCGGTCGCGGCAGGTGAGCTGCAGGACCGGCTCGATGCCCGCCTCGACCAGCATCGCCGCCGCAGTGACCGCGCCGAGATGCGGACGCGCGCCGGCGCCGTCGGTGATGTTCACCGCGTCGGCCAAGCCCTTGAGCGGCAGCGCCTTGGCGAGCAACTCGTTGCGGTCGGCGGTCACCGGCGGCGTGACTTCCGCGGTGATCACGAAGCGATTGGCGCGCAGTTTGTCTTGCAGTGGCGTTGCCATAGGTCCAACTCGCAAAATCCAGTGGACCTGGCAAGCATAAGAATGAGACAGTGAGCCATGTTTCAGCCAGTGAAATCCCTCGACGATGCGCTGGCCGCCGTGACCGACGGCTGCATGCTGGTGGTGCCGCGCGAGGTGTCCGGCGTGCCGATGGCGGCGACGCGCGCGCTCATCCGCCGCGGCGTCAAGCGCCTGCATCTGGTCGCGCTGCCGACTTCCAGCCTGCAGGCGGATCTGCTGATCGGCGCAGCTTGCGTCGCCACACTGGAAACGAGCGCGGTGAGCCTCGGCGAATTCGGCCCGGCGCCGCGTTTTACCGCCGCGGTCATCGCCGGCGCGATCAAGATGATGGACGCCACCTGCCCGGCGCTGCATGCGGCGTTGCAGGCGGCGGAGAAAGGCGTACCGTTCATGCCGTTGCGCGGGCTGATCGGTTCGGACGTGTTGAAATATCGCGACGACTGGAAGGTGATCGACTCGCCGTTCGGCAACGCGGATCCGATCGTGCTGCTGCCGGCGATCAAGCCGGATGTGGCGCTGCTGCACGCACCGATGGCCGACCGTTTCGGCAATGTCTGGATCGGGCGTCAGCGCGAACTCGCCACCATGGCGCATGCGGCGGCGAAGACCATCGTCACCGTGGAGAAAATTCACGACGGCAATCTGCTGGACGATACGGTGCTCGCCGCCGGAACGCTGCCCGGCTTCTATGTCGAAAGCATTGCCGTCGCCGAGCGCGGCGCCTGGCCGCTGCCGCTGCCCGACCACTATGCCGCCGATGCCGAGCACCTCGCGGAATACGCGCGGCTGGCGGCGACGATTGAAGGCTTCGCGGATTATCTCGAGCGGTACGTGTATGACAAACGCGCGGCATGATTTCCGCGACGAGGAATTGCTCGCCGATGTGATCGCACGGCTGATCGGCCACGTGCGCCACGTCGCCGTCGGCAACGCCTCGCCGATTCCGGCTACCGCCGCGCTGCTAGCGCGCGAACGCGGCAAGGGCCGGCCTTACGTGTCTTTGCTGGGTAGTCCCAAGAACACGTTCTGGACCGACGGCGCGCGCGAATTGTTCGATTGCGCCGGACAAGGCCGCATCGACGTGTTCTTTCTGTCAGGCGGACAGATCGACGGCCAAGGCAACGTCAATCTCGTAAGCACCGGCGATTACGAGCATCCCAAAGTGCGGTTCCCCGGCTCGTTCGGCTCGGCCTATCTCTATTACGTGGTTCCCAAAGTGATCCTATTCCGGGTCGAGCATTCGCGCCGCACGCTGGTGCAGCGCGTCGATTTCATCAGCGCGCCGGGTGCGAGCGAGCAGAACGTTTATCGCCCGGGCGGGCCGATCGCATTGGTCACCAACCGCTGCCTGTTCTCGTTTGCCGGCGGCCGCTTCACGCTGACAAGCGTGCATCCCGGACACACGATCGAGGAGGTGATCGAGCAAACCGGCTTCGATTTCGAGCGGCCGGCCGCGGTGCCGGAGACGCCGGCACCCTCGCCCGCTACGCTCAGGCTCATGCGCGAGACGGTGGCGCCGCAACTCGCCGAGGCCTATCCGCAGTTCGCGCGCCAAGTTTTCGGGGTCGGTCAAGCCGCCGTTCCGCGCTACAATCTCAAGTGATAACAAAGGCCTAGCCGGTATGCCAGATTGCTTGCGGCAGCCCCTTTGGGCGCGCGCCGGTTTGGCATAGTGTGCCGCCGCGGCCGTCCGGCCGCGCGCAATCACACTGCAATATAAAAAGGAAGACGTCTGGTGGAACGAGTTGAAGTTGCGGTGATCGGCACCGGCTGGTGCGGCGGGATCCGAGCGGAGACGCTGTCGCGTTCGGCGTTGGTAGACAAATTGCACATCTGCGAAATCCGGCCCGACCGGCTGGCGGAGGTGAAGAAGTTCACGCGGCCGGCGACCGCGACGCTCGATTATCATGACATCATCAAGAACCCGGACATCTCAGTGGTCTATATTTCGACCACGCCGGAAACCAACCACTATCCGATCACCAAGGATTGCCTGAAGGCCGGCAAGCATGTGCTGCTGGAAAAGCCGATTGCGCTCGAACTGTGGGAAGCCGACGAACTCATTCAGCTGGCCAAGCGCGGCGGATTGAAATTCACCATCGGCTATTCGCAGCGCTTCAACACCAAATTCGCCTTCGCCAAGAAGAAGATTACCGACGGCACGCTCGGCAACGTCGTCTCTGTGATGGTAAGCCGGCATCTGTCACGCAATCTCGGCAAGAAGATCGCCAGCCGCGGGCGGCTCTCGCCGGTAGTGATGGAGTCGACGCACGACCTCGACTTCGTGTTCTGGCTCCTGGAGCCGGCCAAGCCCGTGCGCGTCTATAGCCAGGGTTCCTACGGCTACATGAAGCCGGTGAACGGCTCCTTCGACGTCATGTTCTCGATCGTCACCTTCGACAACGGCCTGGTCGCCAATCTCGCCGGTGGCTGGAACCTGCCGCCGAGCTATCCGAACTACTGCTCAACGTGGGTTGAAATTCTCGGCACCGAGGGCTCGCTCATCCTCGACGACACCCATCGTGACAATTGGCTCAATACGGTGTCCGAGGGACAGCGTTTCCCGATGTCGACCATGCCAGGCGAGCAGGTCGATCACGTGTTCGCCGGGCAGATGGGACCGGAGACGCTACATTTCCTTGAGGCCTGCATTCTCGACAAGCCGCCGATGGTGACACCGGAATCGGCGCGCATGGTGATGGAGACCTACACCGCCGCGGATCTGTCGGCGGAGCTTGGCGAGCCGGTAGATTTGCCGCTGTCGAATCAAGCGATCTCGGCGGTGGCGGAGCTAAAGCAAAAGAACATGGCGGGGGGCTAATTCATGAAGAAGTCTGCCAAAGGCATCGGCCTGGCCATCATCGGCGGCGGGCGCGTTGGCCTGTTCCGCGGCGAGGTGGCGGCGCGCCATCCGGCGGTCGAATGGATCGGGCTGGCCGAAAAGAACCCGAACCGCGCCGGCGAAGTCGGGCCCAAGATCAGCGCCGATTTCGTCACGCAAAGCCACGTCGAACTGCTCAAGCGCCCGGAGGTGACCTGCGCCATCATCGCGACCGACGAGCACCTGCACGTCGACCCGATCATGGTGGCGGTCGAGCGCGGTATTCCGTTGCTGATCGAGAAACCGCTCGCCACCAACCTCGCCGAATCCGCGCGGGTGCTCAAAGCGATCAAGGACGCCAAGGTCGACGCCGTGGTCGGCTATACCCAGCGTTTCCGCCGCCGCTGGCTGGCGGCCAAGGAAAAGTGCCGCACCGGCGCGCTTGGCGACGTGACCTTGGTCACTTCGCGCGCCTTCATGAACCGGCTAGTGGCGATCGACAATTACAAACGCACCGACGATCCCACCACCATCTCGCCGATGGTGATCTCCGGCACCCACGCGCTCGACATCTGCATGTGGTGCCTGGAGCCGAAGCAGCCGACCGAGGTCTATGCGCGCTCGATCGATAAAGTTCTGGGGCCGCTCTACAAGGGCATCGACGCCACCGCCGGCATGATCATGTTCGGCGACGGCACGGTCTACCACCTCAACATTTCCTGGGCGTTGCCGGTGACCTGGCCGGGCGCGGTCTATTCGCTCGAGGTCGGCATCGTCGGCACCACCGGCGTGCTCACCATCGACGACACCCACCGCGACATCGTGCTGGCGGTGTCGAAGGCGCAGTCGGAGGGCTACAACCCCGACGCCACGCGGCTGGTGGATTTCATGGGCAGCTATCCGCCCGGCGACATGGCGCTCGGCGAGCTGCGCGGACCGATGGCGGAGGAAACCGATAGCTGGCTCAACCGCGTCGCGCTCGGCCTGCCGACCGCGGCCGCGACGGTGGAAGAGGCGCACCGCAATCTGATGCTGACCAAGGCGCTCGACCTGTCGGCCAAGCGCAAGCAGCCGGTGAAGCTGCCGCTCGATCCCGACGAGGTAAAGGCGGCGGCCTAAATCGTCAAACGGAGGACGATATGACGGCGGCAAGCGGTTGGTCGCACCTGCGCGGCGCGTTACTTTGTCTGTTGACGCTTGTCGCCGCGACCCGCCTCTGCGCCGCCGAAGACGCATCCAGTTATCCGGACAAGCCGATCCACGTCATCGTGCCCTTCGCGCCCGGCGGCGCCTCCGATTACGCGATCAGGCTCATTCAGCCCAGCCTGGAGAAAACGCTCGGGCAACCGCTGGTGATCGACAACCGGACCGGCGCCGCCGGTAATGTCGGGATGGAAGCCGCCGCGCGCGGCGCGCCCGACGGTTACACATTGTTCCTGGGCAATATCGGCACCGTCGCGATCAATCCGCATTTTTTCCCCGAGCTGAAGGTGGTGCCGGAGCGCGACTTCGTGCCCGTTTCGCTTGCAGCCGAAACGCCCGGGATCGTGGTCGCCAGTGAAAAATTTCCGCCGAATTCGCTCAAGGACATGATCGCCTATGCGAAGGCGAACCCGGGCAAGATCAACTACGCCGCGGCCGGCATCAGCACGCTCAATACCCTGGCGATGGAGCAGTTCCGCCACCGCCTCGACCTGCAGATGACGCAGGTGCCGTATAAAGGCGGCGCAGGTCCGGCAATCATCGATCTCCTGGCCGGCAATGTCGATGTAATGTTCGTCACGCTGTCCTCGGCGGCGCAGTTCGTGAAGGCCGGCAAGCTGAAAGCCTTTGCCGTGACCACGAAGGAGCGCGTGGAGTCGCTGCCCGACGTGCCGACGGTGGTCGAGCTGGGCTTCCCGGAGGACGTCAGCGGCTCCTGGCAGGGCCTGTTCGCGGTGGCCGGAACGCCGCAGCCGATCGTCGCCAAGCTGCACGCGGCCGTCTTGAAGGCGATGGCCGATCCCGACGTGCGCAAGCACATGATCGCCGCCAGCATGGTGCCGACATCGAGCCCGACGCCGGAGAGCTTCAAGGATTTTGTCACCGCCGAATCGGCGAAATGGCGGCAGGTGGTGGAGCAGATCAAGGCCGCCGAGAATGGCAAAAGCCGCTGAAGCGGCTTAAGCGCGCTCCCGCAGCGGCTTGATCGCAAGCTCGGCGGCGAGCTTGTCGAGCTGCGTCAGCAATTCCGCGGGAAGCGCGAGACCGTTGGCGAGACGGTCGGCGCGGCGTTGCGCACGCTGCTCGCCAGGCAGCCGCACGGTCTCGCCCGGCAGTGTCTTCGACGCGCGCAAGCTGCGGATATGGCGGTCGACTTCCGCCTTGAAAGCGCTAAGCAGCTGGAAGCGCGCCGGATCGAGCGCCAGCACGAACTGGCCGGTGTTGGTGACACGGTCCGGTTCGGCGTTGAAATCGACGCAATCGCGGCCGAACAACGCCCCGTTGAGTGTGCCGGCGAGCAGGCCGAGGACGAGCGCGAGGCCGGCGCCCTTGTAGCCGCCCATCGGCAGCAGCAGCGCCGCAATGCTCTTTTGCGGATCGGTGACCGCCACGCCGGTCACCGGATCGATCATCCAGTCGGCGTGCAGCGGGCGATTGAGCAATTTATGATTCTTGATGGTGCCGTAGGACACGATCGAGGTCGCGATATCGAGCACCACCGGCGGCTCCTCGCCGGCCGGGATCGCGATTGCCAGCGGATTGGTGCCGAGTAGCGGCTCGGCGCCGCCGGCAAGCGGCATATGGTTGGCATTGGCGACCGCAGAATAGATGCCGATCATGTCGGCCTTGAGCGGCAGCGCGGCGTAGACGCCGGCGGCGCCGGCATGGCCGGAGTTGCGGCAGCCGACCCAGGCCACGCCGTTCTCGCGCGCGAGCTCGATGGCGGTTTCCGCCGTGCGCGCGACCACCAGATGGCCCATGCCGTTGTCGCCGTCGACCAGCGCGGTCGCCGGCGCGCTACGCGTGACCTTGATGTTGGGACGCGCATTGGTCGAGCCCAGCTTCAGCCGCTGCACATATTGCGGCAGTCGGAACACGCCGTGCGCGTCGGCGCCGACGAGATCGGCCTCCAGCATCAGTTCGGCGATCTTGGCGGCATCGTCCGCCGGCACGCCGGATTTCATCATGGCGTCGACGATCAGACCGGTGACGGCCGCAGTCGGTGTGCGGCCGGTCTTGGCTGCCGCCTGCACGTTCATGGCGATTTCCCCGACAGCATGGCTTCGGCGTGGCCGCCCAGGATCAGGTCTTTGTCGGCATCGGATATCTTCAAGGAGCGCACGTGCGCAACGCAATCCATCATGGCCATGTCATAGGGATAATCGCTGCCGAGCATCACGTGGTCGCTGCCGACCAGGCCGATCATCGCTTCCAGCGTTTGAGCCGAATGCAGGATGGTGTCGTACATGAACCGCTTGGCGATGTTCTTCGGCTGCGTCGGCACATTCTTCTTCGGCTCCGGCCGCACTTTCCAGCCGTGCTCCCAGCGCGCCGCCTGATAGGGCGTGAAGCCGCCGCCATGGGCCAGCATAATCTTCAGCTTGGGATGACGGTCCATCACGCCGCCGAAGATCAGGCAGGCGGCGGCGATGGTGGTGTCGAGCGGGTTGCCGATCAGGTTGCCGAGATAATAGGACTTCAGCCGGTCGGCGCCCGCGACATTGTTGGGATGGATGAACAGGAACGCATTGAGTTCCTCGGCCGTCGCCCAGAGCGGCTCGAAGCTCGGATCGTCCAGGTTCTTGCCCAGGATGTTGGAGGCGAACATCGAGCCCTTGAGGCCAAGCTTGGTCATGGCGCGCCTGAGCTCATCGGCCGCACGCTTGGGATCCTGCATCGGCAGAGTGGCTATTCCTAAGAAGCGCGTGGGATGGGCGGCGATGTGTTTCGCCATCTGGTCGTTCTGGATCGCCGACAGCACGGCGCCCAGCGCGGATTCCAGATTGTAGAGATAGGTCTGTGGCGTGGCGGAAAGCACGTGCACATCCACCCCGGTCGCGTCCATGTCCTTGAGCCGGCGCGCGATGTCGAAGCCGCCGGTCGGGAACGGGCGGTAGAGCACGCCGCCCACATCGAACGCCGCAGTCTCCGCGTTGTCGGGCGTGATGGTGACCGGCGTCTTCGGCGCCTCCTTGGTCAGCATCGCGGCGGTTTCCAGGGTGCAGATGTGGGTGTGGGTGTCGATGGTGCGCACTTTGCTCATTTCGTCCTCTGAAAACTACAGGAAATCCGCGGGTAAGACGCGCCTCAGTGCCGCAGCCGCGCCGCGGACGCAAGCCCCTGTCGATTGGCTCGGTTTCGGTTATAAACGGGCCTGATTTTACGCTGGGAAAACCGCATGAATTCGACCCACGCCCATCGCAAACCCGAGCCGCGCGTCGAAGACGACGCCTTGGTACGCGGCCGAGGCCATTTCGTCGACGACCCGCAGTTGCCGAACCAGGCCTACGCCGCTTTCGTTCGCTCGCCACACGCGCATGCCCGCGTGCTGGCGGTGAGGATCGACGCGGCGCTCGCCGCGAAACAGGTGCTCGCCGTGCTGACCGCCGCGGACATGAAGGCAGCCGGCGTGACCAGCGTATCGCGGCATCCACCGGTGGTGGGCCGCGGCGGCGCCAAGATGATCATGCCGTTCCGCCCGGCGCTCGCCGGCGACAAGGTAATGCATGGCGGCGATCCGGTGGCGATGGTGGTGGCGGAAACGCGCGCCGCGGCGCAGGACGCCGCCGAGCAGGTCGCTGTCGACTACGAGGAATTGCCGGCGGTGATCGAACTGGAAGCCGCCATGAACGGCACGACGCAGCTCTATCCGGAAGCACCCGGCAATCTCTGCGTCGACTGGCCGGGACCGGTGGCCGACGAGCAGAACGAACGCGAGGTTGCCGACATCATCGCCAAGGCGCCGCATGTGGCGCGCGTCACCGTGACCAACCAGCGCCTGGTGGTGGCCTCGATGGAAACGCGCGGCGCCACCGGCGAATACGACGCGGCGAAAGAAAGCTACACGCTCTATGCCTGCTCGCAGAGCGCCGACGGCTTGCGCGGCCAGGCGGCCTCCATCATGGGCGTGCTGAACGACAAATTGCGCGTGATCACCGGAGATGTCGGCGGCGCCTTCGGCATGAAGACGACGGTCTATCCGGAATACATCGCCCTGCTGGTGGCCGCGCGCAAACTGGGGCGGCCGGTGCACTGGCAATCGACACGCTCGGAGGCCTTCGTGACCGACTGCCAGGCGCGCGACACGGTCAGCGAGGCGGAGCTTGCCGTCGACGAAAGGGGCAAGTTTCTCGCATTGCGCGTACGCCATCTGTGCAACCAGGGCGCCTATATCGGCAACGCTGGCCTCAACATCAACACCAATAATTTCGCCCGCTGCCTGCCCGGCATGTATCGGATTCCGAAGGTCGCCGTATCGGTCGCCTGCTACTTCAGCAACAAGGTCCCGATCGCCCCCTATCGCGGCGCCGGACGTCCCGAGGCCAATTACACGCTCGAGCGCGCGGTCGAGGAAGCCGCCCGCATTGTCGGCATGGATCCGGTGCGGCTGCGCAAGAAGAACCTGATTCCGCCGTCGGCCATGCCGTTCAAGACGCCGATCAACACCTACGACAGCGGCGACTTCCCAGCGATCGTGGATAAGGCGCTCACGCTCGCCGACTACGACAATTTCAACAAGCGCAAGCGCGAATCGGCCAAGCGCAAGAAGCTGCGCGGCATCGGCATATCCTGCATGCTGGAGCATTCCGGCGCCACGCCGATGGAAATGGCGTCGGTGGCGTTTCCCGACGGCGACAGACTGATCCTCGGCTGTAACGTGCAATCGACCGGGCAGAGCCACGCCACCGTGTTCGGCCGGATGCTGGCGCACAAGCTCGGCATCGATGCGGCCAAGATCGAGCACCAGCAAGGCGACACCAATTTGGGGCTCACCGGCGGCGCCTCGGTCGGCTCGCGCTCGGCCATGTGCGCCGGCAATGCGATTGTCCATGTTGCTGACGTGATGCTGGCGAAGGGAAAGAAAGTCGCCTCATCCGCGCTGGAGGCGTCGGAGAGTGACATTCAATATCGCAATGGCAGTTTCGAGGTGGTCGGCACCGACCGCAAGATTTCGCTGTTCGAGACCGCCAAGCGCGCCAAGGAGATGGGCGCAAGCCTCGACACTAAGGACAAGGCGGAGACGCCGCTCACCTTTCCGAACGGCTGCCACATCGCCGAGGTGGAGATCGATCCTGATACCGGTTTTGTCGATCTGGTGACCTATACCGCGGTGGACGACTGCGGCAACCCGCTCGACACCACGATCGTCGAGGGCCAGGTGCACGGTAGTCTCGCGCAGGGGCTCGGTCAGGCGCTGACCGAAAACGCGGTCTACAATTCAACGAGCGGGCAATTGGTGAGTGGTTCGTTCATGGATTATGGCATGCCGCGTGCGCACCATATGCCGGTCGAGCTGCGCGAGGCGCTGCATCCAGTGCCGGCCAAGAGCAATCCGCTCGGCGTCAAGGGCACCGGCGAGGCCGGCACCACGGCATCGATCGCCGCCGTGATGAACGCGATCGCGCACGCGATCCCGAACGGCGCCGCCGATCACATGGAGATGCCGGCGACGCCCGCCAAGGTGTGGGACGCGTGCCGGAAGGCGATGGCGAAGTAAGCGGGGATCTCGCCAGACTTCTGTCGTCCCCGGCCGCGCAGTCGAAAGGTGGTTGGCCGTCATGCCCTTGACCCGCCGCGCCCTCATCGCCACTGCCGGCGTCGCGCTGCTGGCGCCGCGGCCGACGCGCGCCGCCGCCCTCACCGACGACGCCGGGCGCGCGGTGCAGGCCCCCGCCAACGTGCAGCGCGTTTATCCGGCCGGGCTGCCGGCCGCGATCCTGCTCTACACGCTGGCGCCCGACCTGCTGCTCGGCTGGCCGCGCAGCAACCGGCCGCAGGACTGCGCCTATATGCTGCCGGATATCTGCGCGCGGCCCGAGGTCGGCCGCATTACCGGACGCAGCGACACCGCCAATCTGGAGACTGTGGCCGCGCTCAAGCCCGATCTCATTCTCGACGTCGGTTCGACCGGCCCCCGTTACGTCGCGCTGGCCGATCGCGTGCAGCAGCAGACCGGAATTCCCTATGCCTTGCTCAGCGGCGGCATCCTGGCGCTGTCGACCAGCTACGAGAAGCTCGGCCGCCTGACCGGGCGCGAGGTGGCGGGCGCGGATTTCGCCGATTATTGCAACATGACGCTGGGCGTCATCACCAATCGCATCGCCTTCGTGCCGGCGGATAAGCGGCCGCGGGTCTATTCCGCGCGCGGGCCGCGCGGCTTGACGACGGCACTCGGCGAATCGAGCCATGCGGAACTTATCGAGCTGGTGGCGCGCAATGTCGCCGGCGAGACCAAGGGCGAACTCGCCGAAGTGACGATTGACCAGGTCCGGCTGTGGGACCCCGACGCGATCGTGACCATCCATCCGGATTTCGCCGCGGGCGTGCGCGGCGATTCGGCGTGGGCTTCAATCAAGGCGGTGCGCGAGGGCCGCGTGCACCTGATGGCCGGGGTTCCGTTCGGCTGGTTCGATGCGCCGCCTTCAGGCAACCGGCTGATTGGGCTGTGGTGGCTGGCGAAGATCCTTTACCCCGACCTGTTCAAGGACGACCTGCGCGAGCTGACGCGGGATTTCTATGAAAAATTCTATCACGTGAAACCGACCGATCTCCGGATCGATTACGTGCTGGCGGGAAGGAACTAGTTGTCCCGCCCTGCCCGGCTTGGCGATCGCGGCGCCGATCCCGGGCCTGCTGCTGGCATTCGCGTCGGACGATCGGACGGGTTCAGAAGGCGGCAGCGCTCGTCGAGGCCAGATGTCGCTGCGACCGGCGAAGATTGTCGAGCGCATCGCTCGCCTGGCGGTGCAGCACCGTGAAATCGATTTCGGCGGGTGCTACCTGCCGTTCGGAGACCGCGGGCCATTCCGCCAGCGCGGAGAGACCTGCGCCGGCGGCAATGATCACCAGCGCGATCACAATGTTCTGCGGTTTCATCAGCAAAGCCTTCTGGCTTGTTCCAAAAGCCACAATAAACACAAACAAATTGAAGCCGCGCCAAACCTTTCGCAGCAATTGCCGCGTGCGCGTTCAGGCTTTGGTAACGCTGCCGGGCGCGTCAGGCGCTCGGCACCACCAGCGAATAGCGTGGGTCGGCGGCGAGGACTTCGGCCTGCGGCAGGCCGAGCTCCTTGCGCACCATGTTGGTGCCAAGCACCAGCGACACGATCTTGTAATAGGCGTGGCGGCGGCTCATGCCTTCGCGGCCCATGCCGCAGTCCGACGAGATCACCAGCCGCTCGGCCGGAATATATTTGAGCGCGCGGCGGATATGCTCGGCAATCTCCTCCGGCCGTTCGACCTGCAGCGAGTGATGGTCGATCACGCCGATGGCGATCTTCTTGTCGGTGATGATCTTGCCGAAGGCCTCCAGGTCGGCACCGCCGGCGCTGACCAACTCGAAGGTGATCACGTCGGCATCGACCTTGTTCAGCATCTCGAGCGCGTTCCTGTAACTCTGCACCTCCTTGAACATGCGCTGCTGCGACGGATTGCCCCAGCAAGTGTGGCACCAGACCTCGGTCTTGGCGCGCAAACCTTTCACGGTGCGGTTGAACACGTCGACGCTGAAGGCCGGATTGATCACCTCGTCGACGATGTTGCGCACCGCCAGCAGATGAATCTGCGGCTCCTCGAACTGGATCACCGGGCAGCCGGCATTGGCGAGATCGTTCAGCTCTGCATTCAAGGCGTCGGTGATCGCCAGGATGCGGTCCTTAATCGACTTGTAGTGCTTGTCCTGGACGGCGAAGGCGACCAGCTCGGGACCGATGGTGCCGAACTTGACCGGCTTCTTGGTCATGCGCTGGGCGGCCTTCCACATGGCGGCGTATTGCAGGTCGCCGCGACTGACCGGGCCGCTGATCCCCGGCATCACGCGCAATTCGAGGTAGTCGTGCAGGATGTGGCCGGGCGGAAACATCAAGCCGCCCTTGCCGGCCGGCGTCGGCTGCGGATTCTTGTCGAAGCCGCCCATGTGGCGCGGCGGATAATTGGTCCAGCTCTGGCCGCCGACGTCCGAGTCGAAATGCGCATCGCCGTCGGTGACGATGTCGAGCCCGGCCATTTCCTGCTCGTGCAGATAGACCGAAACCGTGTCCACGTATTGCTCGCGGAACTGGTTGTTCACCATCGCTTCGAGGAAGCTGCGGCTCCCAAGATTTTCCGTGTACCAGCTCGGCCGCGGCAGCGAGCCGGTGATGGTGGTCGGCAGCATGAGATCCTTGGTACCGCGCAGCATGGATGGCGTCTCCCGGTGGCTTGATGGCGTGTTGTCGTTGCGAACATCTTATGCTGGCCGCACGCCGCTTGGGAACAGGACATGCGATTTTTGCCGCGCCACACATGGACAAACACATCGGCGCTGCCCACCTAAAGTGGGCAGATTTCAAAGGGCGGTATAATTTCTGCTATAGTCGCGCCATGGAAAAGAAAACCGACGCCTACGTCATCCAGCCCAATCCGCTCGATCCGCGGCTGACCGAGCGCGTCACCGGTATCGACCAGACCGGTGCCAAGATCGAGACCTCGGTTACGGTCGAGCGTGCACTGACGATCTTCCTCAACTCGCAGGAAATCGTCACCGCCATGACCATCGGCGATTACCCAGAATATCTGGCGGTCGGTTATCTGCTCAACCAGAACATGCTGTTGCCGGACGACGTGGTCACCGGCGTCGATTACGACGACGAACTCAGCGTTGTAGTGGTGCGCACCAAGCGCAAGACCAATTACGAAAGGAAACTCAAGAAAAAGGTGCAGACCTCGGGCTGCGCGCAAGGCACCGTGTTCGGCGACTTGATGGAAGCGCTGGAAAACGTCTCGCTGCCGAAGGCCGAATTGCGCACCTCCTGGCTCTATGCGCTGACCACCAAGATCAACACCACGCCCTCGCTTTACCTGGAAGCGGGCGCCATCCATGGCTGCGTGCTGGCGAAAGAAGACCAGCCGCTGGTCTATATGGAAGACGTCGGCCGCCACAACGCGGTCGACAAGATCGCCGGCTGGATGTTCAAGGAGAAGGTCAAAGCCGCCGACAAGATCTTCTACACCACCGGCCGGCTCACCTCGGAAATGGTGATCAAGACCGTGCGCATGGGCATTCCGATCCTGATCTCTCGCTCCGGTTTCACCGCCTGGGGCGTCGAACTGGCGCGCAAGGCGAAGCTGACGCTGATCGGGCGCGCGCGCGGCAAACGCTTCGTCGCGCTCGCCGGCGAGGACCGCATCGTGTTCGATCAGGACCTGGCTTACGTGGAAGAGGAAGGCGCCAAGCACCGCCGCAAGGCCGCCGTGCATGATGAGTGACGCTTTTCGCGGATGATGATGGAGCTCCCGGTTCCCCCCACTTTCGGCCTGGTGCTTGCCGGCGGGCTGGCGCGCCGCATGGGCGGTGGCGACAAGGCGCGCATCGAGATCGGCGGCGTGTCTATTCTCGACCGCGTACTGGCAACCCTGTCGGGGCAATGCGCTGGCATCATCATCAACGCCAATGGCGACCCCGAACGCTTCGCCGATACCGGCGTGGAGGTCGTGCCCGACAACGTGCCGGACTACCCCGGCCCGCTCGCCGGCATCCTGGCCGGGCTCGACTGGGTGGCGGCGCAGGGCAACGGCATCGAGTGGCTGCTCAGCGTACCGGGCGACTGCCCGTTCCTGCCGGATGACCTGGTCGAGCGCCTGCACGTGGCCCGCCGCGAGCTGGGCGCCGGCGTGGGGCTCGCGTGTGCCCGCTCGGGCGAATGGCGCCACCCGGTGGTCGGCCTATGGCCGCTGGCGCTACGCGCGAGCCTGCGCAAGGCCTTGGTCGACGAAGGCCTGCGCAAGATCGAGGTCTGGACGGCGCGCCATGGCGTTGCCGTCGCCGATTGGCCGGCCGAGCCGGTCGACCCGTTCCTTAACGTCAATACGCCCGAGGATGCCGAGCGCGCCGAGCGCATTGCGCTGCAATATCACGGCATCTGAATTCTTGATCGGCCGCGCGCCGCGCCCATATCTGATATAGTTGCTAGCTATGGGGCGTCTGCGGGAGGAGCCGATTTCATGAAAACATTCGTCATGGCCTGCGTCGTGGCCATCATCATCGCGGTGATCGGCGGTATCGTGCTCAACAGCGTGCAGGAGCCGGTCGACAAGGCGTTCAGCACTACGAGCGTGCGGCTGGGCGCCTGAGCCGCCGCATGTTCAGCCGATGAGCGCCGCGTAGGATAGGAAGCCGACGCGGGTGCCCGGTTCGATTGCCGTCACGTCTTCGGGAAATTCCAGCAGACCATCGGTCTCCGTCAGCGACGTGAGAATGCCGGCGCCATCCTGCGGATGCTTCACCGCTTCGAACTCGCCGTCGGCCGCGCGACGCAGCGCGACGCGGACATATTCGCGGCGGTCCTTCTTTTTCCGGTAGGCGAAGGCCGCGCGCACCGGCAGCGGCACCAGGCTTTGCGGCCGCGCGCCGGCGAGCCGCCGCAGCAACGGCTTCACCACCCGCACAAAGGTCACGAACACTGCCACAGGATTGCCCGGCAATCCGACAAACGCCGCGCCGTTGTTGGCGGCATAGTCTTTGCGCGGGGCGGCGCGGATCACGCCCATGGCCACCGGGCGGCCCGGCTTGATGGCGACGCGCCAGAACACCAGGCTGCCGATGCGCTCGACCGCGCCGCGCACGTGATCGGCTTCGCCGGTGGAGACGCCGCCGGACGTGATGACCAGATCATGCCAGGCGGCCGCCTTGGCCAGTGCGCGCGCGAGCTCGGCCGGATCGTCGCGCAGAATGCCGAGATCGGTCACCACGGCGCCGAGCCGCTCCAGCAATTCGCGCAGTAGATAGCGGTTGGCGTCGTAGATCGCGGCGCCGCTGCGCGGGCTACCGGGCTCGACCACTTCGTCGCCGGTTGAGAAGATCGCCACCTGCAGCCGTCGCCGCACCTCGATTTGGGTGATGCCGAGCGCGGCGGCGAGCGCGATATGTTGCGGCTCCAACACGGTGCCGGCCGGCAGCGCCATCTGTCCGGCGGCCACGTCCTCACCGGCCAGCCTGCGGTTAGAGCCGGGCTTCAAGCCGCTCGGCACGACCACCTGATCGCCGTCGACTGTCACGTCTTCCTGCATGAACACGGTATCCGCGCCCGCCGGCATGGCGGCGCCGGTAAAAATGCGGATCGCTTGGCCCGGCTTGATCGCGATCTCCGCACGCGTGCCGGCGGTCAGTCGGCCGGTGATCGCTAGCCGGGTATCGCCGTCACGTTGGAGATCGGCGTGGTGGATGGCATAGCCGTCGACCGCCGAATTATCGAACAGCGGCAGATCGACCGGCGCCTTCACGTCCGCGGCGGTGACGCGGCCGCGCGCCGCGTGCAGCCCGACGCGCTCGGTCCCGGCCACCGGCGCGACGCGCTCGCCGATCAGCCGCTCCATGTCGTCGATCGGCAAAAGCGGACCCGAAAAGGCGAAGCAGTCGTCAGTCAGTTGCGCCATTAGATTGGCACCGCATGCTTGAGCAGCAGGTCGGCGATCGCCTCGATGTCATTGAGATCGACCACCGGCACCTTTGACTGCGGCAGCGCGCTGTCGGAGGCGACCGCGACGATATGCGGGTCTTCCGGGTGGATCAGCGGCTTGCCGTTGGCGATGCGGTGGATCTCGAGCTTCGGAAAAGCGTCGCGCTTGAAGCCTTCGACCAGCACCAGATCGACCGGCGACATCTTGCGGACCAGAGCGGCCATATCCCATTCCGGCTGCGCGCGCAGCTCATGCAATATGGCCCAGCGTTTGGCCGACGAGATGATCACCTCGGTTGCGCCGGCGGTGCGGTGGAAGAAGCTGTCCTTGCCGGGCTGATCAAGGTCGAAACCGTGATGAGCGTGTTTGAGCGTGGATACGCTGATGCCGCGCGCGATCAGGCGCGGGATGAGCTTCTTGATCAGCGTGGTTTTGCCCGACCCACTCCAGCCGGCGAGACCGATGATGCGCATGGCTTCCTTATAGCAAAACGCCCAGCCGCGAGGCCGGGCGTTTTATATCGCCGATTTTCGGGATGCCGGTTATTCGGCCGGCTGGCGCATGGCCTCGCTGGGGGCAGCGCCGAGCTGCTTTTCCTCTTCGTACCAGAGCAGATGGCGCTCCTTGGCCCAATTGACGTCGACGGTACCGTCGGCCATCGCCTCGAAGGCGCCCTCCACGCCGATCGTGCCCATATAGAAGTGCACGAACATGGCGGCCACGTAAAGCAGTGCGACGGTGCTGTGCACGACCTGGGCCAGTTCCATGGTTGTGATATCGGTTCCATAGAACGGGAACAGCAGGATATAGCCGGTCACCGCGACCGCTCCGCCACCGAACATGGAGAGCCAGAAAATCAGCTTTTCGCCGCCATTGAACTTGTGTGCCGGTGGCTCTTCGCCGCCGAACATGCCGCCGCCCTTCATGAACCATTCGATGTCGGCGCTGGTCGGCAGGTTGCGCGCGACCCACATAAAGAACATCAGCACGACGCCGACGGTGAATGCGAAGCTGATATAGTTATGCGTGAACTTTCCCCATTCGGTCCATTCGCTGAAAGTCGACGCGCCCATCCACGGCAGGATTAGGCTGCGGCCGAAGGTGATGTTGAGGCCGGTGAGACCGAGGATGACGAAGGCGACGCCGGTCAGCCAGTGCACGAAACGCTCGAATACGTTAAACCGAAGAAGCTTTCGCCCCGACCGTCCGGCCTCGATGCGCATGGACCCGTGCCACAAATAGTAGATCGTCAGCAGCGCGAGGATACCGAGGATGGCGATCCCGCCGATCCACTTCAGCGTGACGGTGCGATATTCACGCCACTCGCGGCCGCCCGGGTGCTCGAGCACGTAGGACTTGGTGTCCGGAATGGTGCCGAGGCCTTTGATCACCTTGAACTGGTCGAGCAATTGCTGCTCCTTGACCGCCGCGGCGGTCGGATTGACCGAGTTCGGCTGCTGCGCCGCGGCCGGCATGGCCGTTGCGACGACGAAGGCGAGCGCCAACACCCCGACGATCAGGCGCATCTGCGCAAAAACTTTCGCCATGCGATATCTCCTTCACTTCAAGTCTTCTTCAGCGGCGAAACCGGCGGCGCGGAATCTCCGCACCGCCGCGATAACATCAGGTCGCGATCGTTTCGCGATAGGCGGTCTGCCAGCCCCAGGCGCCCGAGCCGTAACCGCGCTTGGCCACACGCTCTTTGTAAATCTGCGCGATGACGTCGCCGTCGCCGGCCAGCAGCGACTTGGTCGAGCACATCTCGGCGCATAGCGGCAGCTTGCCTTCCGCGAGGCGGTTCGACCCGTATTTCTCGTACTCTTCCTTGCTGTTGTCGGCTTCCGGGCCGCCGGCGCAGAAGGTGCACTTGTCCATCTTGCCGCGCGAACCGAAGTTGCCGACCTTGGGATATTGCGGCGCGCCGAACGGGCAGGCGTAGAAGCAATAGCCGCAGCCGATGCACAGGTCCTTGGAGTGCAGCACGACCGCGTCGGCCGTGGTGTAGAAGCAGTTCACCGGGCAGACCGCCGCGCAAGGCGCGTCGGTGCAGTGCATGCAGGCCATCGAGATCGAGCGCTCGCCGGGCTTGCCGTCATTGAGCGTCACGACGCGCCGGCGGTTGATGCCCCAAGGCACCTCGTGCTCGTTCTTGCAGGCGGTAACGCAAGCGTTGCATTCGATGCAACGATCGGCGTCGCAGAGGAATTTCATTCGAGCCATGGTCCCGCCTCCTATGCCGCTCTGATCTGACAAAGTGTGGCTTTGGGTTCTTGCATGCCCGTCGCCGGGTCATAGCCGTAGGTGGTGATCGTGTTCGCGCTTTCGCCGAGCACGATCGGATCGGTGCCCAGCGGATAATTGCTGCGCAGATCTTCACCTCCGAACCAGCCGCCGAAGTGGAACGGCATCCAGGCGACGCCCTTGCCGACGCGCTCGGTGACCAGCGCCTTCATCCTGGCCTTGGAGCCGTTCTCGGCGCCGGTGACCCAGACCCAGCCGCCGTCCTTGATGCCGCGATCGGCGGCATCGGACGTGTTGATCTCGATGAACATGTCCTGCTGCAGCTCGGCCAGCCACTTGTTGGACCGGGTTTCCTCGCCGCCGCCCTCGTATTCGACCAGCCGGCCGGAGGAGAGGATGAGCGGGAATTCCTTGGCAATCCCCTTGTCCACCGCGTTCTTCTGCACCGTGAACCCGATATTGGGCAGCCGGAACTGCTTGGCATCGGGCAGCGTCGGGTATTTGCCGACGAGATCGACCCGCGCCGTGTAGATCGGCTCGCGATGCACCGGGATCGGATCCGGCAAGCCGAAGGCGTTCATGCGCGCCTTGGCGTTTCCGTACGGCACGCAGCCGTGCTTCAGGGCCACGCGCTGGACGCCGCCGGAGAGATCGATCGACCAGGAGACCGCATCCGGTGTGGTCGGATTGATCTTGTTGATCACCGCCAACTCGGCTTCGGTCAGGTCCTTGTCCCAGCCGAGCTTCTTGAGCACGCCGACGGTGAATTCGGGATAGCCGTCCTTGATCTCCGAATCCTTGGAATAGGACCCGTCGGCAAGCAGGCTGACTTTCACCGTCGAGCCGTCTGCTTTCTTTTCCTCGCGTTCCACGCCGAAGCGGGCGCGGAAACAGCCGCCGCCATCCATGACGGCGAGATTGGTGTTGTAGAGCAGCGGGGTGCCCGGATGCTTGACTTCCGGCGTGCCCCAGCACGGCCACGGCAGGCCGTAATAGTCGCCCTTGTTCGGACCGGTTGTCGCGCGTTGGGTGCGCATATCGAAATCGGCCTGGTGGGCCATATGCGACTTCAGGCGCTCAGGCGATTGGCCACAATAGCCGGTGGAGAAGCTGCCGCGATTCATTTCGCGAAGAATGTCTTCGGCCACCGGCAGGTTATTTTCGACCTTGATGTTCTTGAACATCTGATCGGCAAAGCCGAGCTTTTTGGCAATGAGGTACATGACCTCCAAGTCGTCCTTCGACTCGAAGATCGGCGTAACGATCTGTTCGCCCCATTGCAGCGCGCGGTTCGACGCCACGCGTGAGCCTTTGCACTCGAATTGTGTGGCGATGGGCAGGAGATACATGTCCTCCTTGCGTCCGGCTTGCACGGCGAGCGAAGCCCAGGTGGTGGGATGCGGGTCGGCGACCACCAGCAGCTCGAGCGCCTTCAATCCCTTCATCGACTCCGGGATGCGGGTGATGCTGTTGCTGGCGTGACCTTGCACGATCATCGCCCGGATATTGTCCTTCTGGGCGACCTGATCCTTCGGCAACAGCACGGCGTCGAACCAGCGGGTCAGCGGGATGCCGGGCGTCTCCATCATCTTCTTGTCGTCGAAACGCCCGACGCAGATAGTTGTAGTCGACCTCCCAGACGCGCGACCAATGCTTCCACGCGCCTTCGACCAGGCCGTAGTAGAACGGCAGCGTCACGATATCGAGGCCGACGTCGGTGGCGCCCTGCACGTTGTCGTGGCCGCGGAAGATGTTGGCGCCCGTGCCCGGACCGCCGACATTGCCGGTGAGCAGCAGCGCATGCAGCTCGCCCGCACGTTGGCGGTGCCGACCGTGTGCTGGGTCTGCCCCATGCACCAGATCAACGTGGACGGCTTCTCGGTTGCGAACATCTTGGCGACGCGCTCGAGCTGCGCGCCGGGAACGCCGGAAACACGTTCGACTTCCTCCGGCGTCCACTTCTCCATCTCCTTGCGGGCGTCCTCGAAGCCGTAGACGCGCTGCTTGATGAATTCCTTGTCCTCCCAGCCGTTCTTGATGATGTGCCACATCATCCCGTAGAGCACCGGGATATCGGTGCCCGGCCGCAGCCGGACATATTCGGTGGCATGCGCGGCGGTGCGCGTCAGGCGCGGATCGATGACGATGACGTTCGCCTTATTAAGCTCGGCGCCTTCGAACAGATGCTGCAACGACACCGGATGGGCTTCGGCCGGATTGCCGCCCATGATGATCTGCGTCTTAGCGTTGCGGATGTCGGTGTAGCTGTTGGTCATCGCGCCGTAGCCCCAGGTATTGGCCACGCCGGTGACGGTGGTCGAATGGCAGATGCGCGCTTGATGGTCGGTGTTGTTGGTGCCCCAGAACGCGCCAAGCTTACGGAACAGATAGGAGCCTTCGTTGGTCATCTTGGCCGAGCCAAGCCAATAGACCGAATCCCCGCCGGATTTCGCGCGGATCGCCAGTCAGCTTGTCGCCGATCTCGTTGATGGCCTGGTCCCATTTGATGCGGGTCCATTGGCCGTTCGCGAGCTTCATCGGATATTTCAGGCGGCGTTCGCCCATGACCAGTTCGCGCACCGCGGCGCCCTTGGCGCAATGCGAGCCGCGGTTGATCGGAGAATCCCAGCTCGGCTCCTGGCCGATCCAGACTCCATTGGAGACTTCGGCGATGACGGTGCAGCCGACCGAGCAATGCGTGCAGATGCTCTTGCGGATGGTGACCGCAGCGCCCTTGGCGGGCGGCGGACCGGCTTGCGCCTTGCGCACGCTTGCGAGCGGCAAGGCGCCGAGAGTAGCGAGGCCGCCGGCGGCGAGTCCCGACCGGCGCAGGAAGCTGCGGCGATCGAGGCCGTTGTTGTCTTGGCGGGCGAGGGCGGCGAGCGACCCGTGGCGCGCCTGGCGTTCTGTCCTTTTGATCAGCACGGCGTGTCTCCCTCAGCTCGGATAGCGGTTGACGCGGTAATAGGTCTTCACCTCGTCGGAATCGGCCTTGTAACGCGCCTTGCGCTTTTCATCGTTATTTTCCGAATCCGCTTTGGCTTCGGTCACGAGAGCGGCGGGCGCAACCGCGACACCGGCGCCGGCGCCGAGCGCGCGCAGGAAGTTGCGGCGCGCCATGTTGGCTTTAGGATCTGTTGTCATCGCCAGTCCTCCTTGAAGAGGTAAAGTTCCACTGCTCGCGCGTTCTATTCGGACAACGCGAAAGCCTCCGATTCGATATCGATGAAGACCCGGCCGAGCGTTCCGACGCGCCGGTAGAAGTCCGCGCCATCGGCGCGCTCAAGGTCGGCGAAGAAGCGGCCGAGCCAGGGCGCCAGGTGCTTTTCGAACAGATGGCGGTCGGCGCCCGCCGGCGCCGGGAATTGGCCGCCGGCCATGCCGGACATGATCTCGCACAGGATGGCGGCGTGATCTTCCGATTCGTATTGCCCCTCGGCGCGTTCGATGCCGAGTTCGCGCCAGATCCTCGCGCAGCCGCGCCAGCGGGCGCTCGTGCAGGAAGCCGGCGATGTAGTAGGAGCCGTAGGGCATCAACTCGCCGCGGCCGATGCCGATGAACAGATTGAAAAATTCGCGCTCGACTTTGTTCGGCGTCGGCGTTGCCCGCCGCGTCGGCGAGGCCGACATGGGCGACGCCGAGCGGCGTCGGATCGCCGCGCAGCGTGGCCAGCCGCTGCAGAAACGCCGCATCCGGCGCCCGTGTCAGCAACGCCGCCAGCAGCGCGTATTCCTGCGCACGGGCAAGATCGACGTCGTCGACGCCGGTCGTCTTGTTATTCTCGTTGTAAAGATCGGGCCGCAGGATCGCGCGCGCGACGCCGGTCACCGCTTCGACCGTGAGCACCCGCTCGGCGGGAATGCGCGACCAATTCGATACCGACGGTTGGGAAATGCCGATGCGGCGCGCAAGCTCGGTGACGCCACCGGCGGCGCGAATCGCTTCCTGGAGTCCCCGATCTGGCATGGTCGCTCGGCTCCCCCCGAGCCCCTTCATTTTTCTTGGCGCGACCGGCTCTTTAAATGGCCGGTTTCGAACGGTTAAAAGCTAGGCCCGCATGGAACAGAGGGTCAATAGCCGGAGGCTATAAGCCCGATCATTATTTCGGGAGCGCGCCGCCGTGCCCACGCCGGCGAGACGGTGGCACGTCTTCCGGATCATCAAGATTATTTTGCAGCGCAGCATCTTCTTCATTGCCTTGTATGGAACTTTGTTCGGCCGCCGCGATCTCTTGCATTGGCGGCGGCTGATCTTGCGGCAGCTGTTGCGCCTGCTTGGAATCAACAGCCGGCGGCGGATTTTGTTCGGCGTCGCCGGATGCGTGGGCGGCTTGCTGCGGCGCACCGACCAGTTGCGTCAACAGACGAGCGACCTCGTCGGCCGCGATCGGGCCAAAGCCGGGCATGCCGTTGGGATCATTGAAATCCCAACCGTTCTCGACCAAGCCGACGAAGTCGCGAATCGCCGGATCGGCCGACCAGGCGCGACGAAGCGCCGCGCGCGCGAGTTCCGGCGGAACCCCGGGCTTCAAAAAGACGCTGATATCGGATTCCGCGCTGATCGATTCGATCGGCGGCAGGCTGGCGGGGTCGAACGGGACCTCCGTGGCCGGCGCCTTGAATTCAGCGGGCGGCGTCGAAGCAACGGCGGCATCCTTCGCCTCGGCCGGCGCGGGCTCGTCCGCCGCTTCGCGTTTGCGCCGCGACCATCGATCGAGAAATTTTTCCGGCTCGCTCATCGTTGTTCATCGTCCCGCGGCGGGGCGCGGCGCCCGAGCTTCTCCGGATCGGCGCGATCGCGCTCCCGTTTCGTGAACGCCCGTTCGACATGGTGCTCGGCGACGAACTCCGCAACCGCCTGCTGGATTGCTTTCGGCATCGGCACGGTCTCGACCAGGTCGTTGCCGGCTTCGGTCATGGCTTCGCCTTCGGCCGGATCGGCCGTTACCGTCAACAAAGTGTAAGGCATTTCCGCTTCGATCGGCCGCAATACCACCCACAGTAACGGCTCGTCGTTCATCAGGTTGCCGCGGTAATTGGCGGTTTCCGTTCGATGCAATTCAATGTCGGCGACGCCCGCGAAAAATGTCGTGCGCTCATCGTTGCCGGACAGTTTGGTCCAGGGCGGCGTCGCCGGCGCGCCGGTGAGCACGCTGAGTGGTCGCCAGAGGAAATCGCTCCAGGGACTGGCGCTCTTGCTGCGCTCGACCACGACGCCGACCGCGATCGTTTGCAGCGGGGATACGACACTCAACTGACCGCCTCCAAGTGTCGGATCGGCAGGCCGGTGACCAGGTTCTGCGGCTTCATACGGATGGTTTTGTCCGGCGTCATGGCCAGGATCAGATAGACCGGCTCGCCTTTGACCTTGTCCAGCATGATCGATGGATCGCGGAAGGTGAGCGCGAACAGCCCGACCACCGCCGCCATGGCGGTCTCGTCGAGCTCCGCGCCGTTCCACAACCGGTCACCGATCTTGGTGGCATCGGCATCGAGCCCGACATACCAGGTGAGCGGCGCGTCGCGCAGCTCAGTGAGCGGCTCGATCGTCACCTCGACGCCCAGCACATGCGCGATCCAGCGCCGCATCGCTTCGGCGAGCGCCACAAGCCCGGAGCGCCCGCCGGTCATATCGAGCGCCATGTCGAACTGGTCGCTGCGCTGCCAATAACTTTCGGCGTTATCGTCATTGATAATGTCGATCTCGGCTTCGGCCGGGATGCCCAGCATCGAGACCAGCGGCGTCACTGGCGAGGTATTGATGCCGCCGATGGTCTCTTCATCGGCTGCGATCAGCGAGCCGTCATGCATGGTGGCGCGCTGGGTGCGGAAGAACAGTTCGGCCGCGCGCACCAAGCGCGCGTCCGTTACGCCGTCGAGTGCGTTGCGCAAGATCACGTGCACGAGCTGATTGACGAACAGAGGCGGCGTATGGCTGAGGTCGCGCCGCACCAGGTCGGCGTAGGCGGCTTCTAGTGTCTTGTGCCGCAGCAGGTGGTCGCGGAAGGCGATCAGCATTTGCCAGTTCTCGCGCGCGTCGGCATCGGCGATCGCCGCGATGTCGGAGGCGGCGACCGGCATGCGCGGATTGGCAAGCAGCGCGGCATGCAGCGTGCGCTCGACCGCGCAGGCCTCCGGCGGCGGGATCAATTCGGGCCGCGCCAGATAAAGCTTCAGGAACTCGTCGGTCACGAGCAGCCCGCCGCCGGCGTCGCGATCGAGCAGATGATGGCCGCAGGAAATCCAGAAATCGTTCACTTGGGCACCCGCCCGGCCAGGCCAACCAGATCGACGGCCTCAATCGGCTGTTCGTCCTCGCCTTCCACCTCAAGGAACGAAAACGCGCGCGCGGGCTTTTGTCCGGCGCGCGGCCGCAGCGTGCGGAATGTTTCCCGCACTTCGCCGTTGTCGAACGAGCGATGCACGGCCACCAGCGTATCCTGCGGCTGGCTGCATAGCGACTCCGCGAAGGCAACCTCTTCTTCCGCAGCGGCGCGGGCGTCTTCAATCGACGGTGCGCCGAATTGCGCGATCAGCCGTTGCGCCAGCATATCAAGGAGGTGTGCGCGGTCGGCTGCACTCGCCTCCACGATCTGCACCAGCGTCGACCAGCCGAACGAGGACACCCCGAGGAAACCGCCGCGGAACGCCGAGCGCGCCTTGCCTTCCAGCGTCGCCGGATCGCGATCCCAGAACACGAATGCGCCCGACACCGCCCATTCGCCAGGCTCGGCCGCCTGATCGAATACAAAGGTATCCGACGCATCGAGCCGTATGGTGCGCAACAGCTTCACGCGCGCGGCCCCTTCGCCGCCGGATCGAACCAAGCGGGCTTCGCCAGCCGCGGCAAAAACTTTTCCCGCTCGACCTCGGCGTTGCCCATGCGGCGGATCAGCAGATCGCCGTTTTCGTCGATGTCGCGGCGCAGGCCCTGCTCGACCGGCAGCCGTTCCAGATAGCTGCGCGCGACCGCGCCGAAGCCGTGCTCCTGCCAGGCATCGATGGCGGTCATGAAATGGCGGGCGAAGCTTTCCACAACATGGTCGGACATGGCGTCGGTGAAGCCTTCCTCCTCCAGCGCGGTGACCAGCGGATTCAAGCCGGGCTCGGAGCCGGTCATCGACGACCGTGCGGATCATGGCGCCGAACACCAGCCAGGGCGGCGTTTCGTCCTCGCCGGCTCCTTGCGGCCAAGCCAGGCGGCCGCCGCCCACCAGACCATGATTGACCGAAATCGAGTCCGGCCAGTCGATGGTGATGGCGGTTTCCGGTTGCGCGTGGGCGGTGAGCGCGTCGGCCAGCGCCGCCATGCCGGCATAGAACGCGCGCCGCGCGAGACGCAGCGGCTCGTCCGGCTCCAGCACCACGGCGAATTCGGCGAGATCGAAACGCCCGACATAGACCAGCGTGCCGGCGCCCTGCTCGCGCGCGACCGCTTTCGCATGCGCGAAGGCGTCGCCCAGCTCACGCAGGCGCACCAGCGTGAAACGGCGGCGGCAGTGTCAGTTCCGGCGTTAGCGGGCTTCCCCGCGTCTCCAGCGCCATTGGCTGTTACTTTCTCAATTGAATACCTATAATTATAACCACAGGGAGTCTCGAGGCCCAGTCCCGCGGCCGCGAGGGGTTAAGAGCGAAAGCGACGCCGCAAGCGGCATTTCGCCTACCAAAACGCGGGCCAGCGAACGGTTAGTGAGCCGAATGGCCGAACGGCCGCGTAACGTCCTGATCTGTTCCTGCGAAGACACGATGCCGCTCGATCGCGACGCGGTGGCGCGCGTCTGCCGCGGCGCGGACGTCATCGAAGGCCGCCAGCTTTGCCGGGCCGAGCTCGAGCGCTTTCGTAAGTTGGCGGCCGGCGGCGCGCCGCTCACCGTCGGCCTGCACGCAGGAAGCGCCGCTGTTCGAGGAAGTCGCGGAAGAGATCAAGGACAGCGGCGCGATTACCTTCGTCAATATCCGCGAGACCGCCGGCTGGTCGAAGGACGCCAAAGCCGCCGGCCCGAAAATGGCGGCGCTGATCGCTGCCGGCGCAGAACCGATGCCGGAGACCGCTTTCGTGCCCCTGAGCAGCGACGGCGTGACACTCGATCTACGGCAAGGACGAACAGGCAATCGAAGCCGCCAATCTGCTGAAAGATCATCTCGACGTCACCGTGCTGATCAAGCCGCCCGGCGATGTGACGCCGCAGCGGGTGACCGAATTCCCGGTGGTCAAGGGCAACATCCGGCAGGCCAAGGGTTATCTCGGCACCTTCGAGCTGACGGTCGACGACTATGCGGGCCCCGTTCCGTCCTCGCGCGGCGGCCTCACCTTCGGACCGGCGACGCAATGGCGCGACCTCGCGCTGCGACATCGTGCTCGACCTCACCGGCGGCCCATCGCTCTTCCCGGCCGCCGACCTGCGCGACGGCTATCTGCGCGCTGATCCGGGCGATCCCGCCGCCGTGCTGCGCGCGGTGCTCAAGGCGCGCGATCTCACCGGCACATTCGACAAGCCGCGTTACATTACTTTTACCGAGGATCTGTGCGCGCATTCGCGCTCCAAGATCGTCGGCTGCCGCCGCTGCCTCGATCTTTGTCCGACCGGCGCGATTGCGCCGAATGGCGATCATGTGGCGATCGATCCGCAGATTTGCGCCGGCTGCGGCCAATGCGCCGCCGCCTGCCCGACCGGCGCGGTGGCCTATGCCTTGCCGCCGTCCGACGCCCTGCTGCGCAAGCTGCGCGCGCTGCTTGGCGCCTACGCGCAAGCCGGCGGCTTGCAAGCGGTGGTGATGTTTCATGACGCCGAACACGGCGGCGAGCTGATCGACGCGCTGGCGCGGCACGGCGACGGACTGCCGGCGAACGTGCTGCCGGTGCAGGTCAACGAAGTGACGCAGGTTGGACTCGAAGCGGTCGCGGCATCATTCGCCTACGGCGCGTCTGCGGTTCGCTTCCTCGTTCGCGCCAAGCCGCGCCACGATATAGCAGGCCTCGCCAAGACCGTCGCATTGGCGGAGCCAATCCTGTCAGGCCTCGGCTTTGCCGGCCCGCGCGTCGCCGCCATCGAGACCGACGATCCGGACGCGCTCGGCGGCGCCTTGCGCGCGATAACGCCGATGGACGGCGCCGCCAAGCCCGCCACCTTCTCGGCCGTTGGGCTCAAGCGCGACGTGGTGCGGCATGCGCTGCGCGAGCTGCACGCGGCGGCGCCCGCCCCGATCGACATCGTCGCGCTGCCGCAAGGCGCGCCGTTCGGCACTGTCGAGGTCAATGTCGCGGGCTGCACGCTTTGTCTCTCTTGCGTCTCGGCCTGCCCGACCGGCGCGCTGTCGGACGATCCCGAAAAACCGATGCTGCGCTTCGCGGAAGACGCCTGCGTGCAATGCGGCCTGTGCCAGGCGACCTGCCCGGAAAAGGTGATCGGCCTCAGGCCGCAGATCGATTTCCGCGCCGCGACCGCCATGAGCCGCATCATCAAGCAGGAAGAGCCGTTCGAATGCATCCGCTGCGGCAAGCCATTCGGCGTCAAAAGCTCGGTCGAGCGGGTGGCCGCCAAACTGGAAGGCGCGCACTGGATGTTCAAGGACAGCAAGAACCGGCTCGACGTCATCAAGATGTGCGCCGACTGCCGGGTCAACGTGATGGCGCAGGAGAAATTCGATCCCTTCGCCGGCCCCAAGCGCCCGGCGGTGCGCACCACCGACGATTATCTGCGCGAGCGCGAGCAGAAGGGCGACACTTAGGTCACTTCTTCTTGGTCGCCTTCGCCAGAAACTCCACCAGCGCCTTCGATCTTCCGGCGAACCGATCTTCTGCTCCGGCATCTTGGTGCCGGGCGTGTAGGTCATCGGGCCGACCTCGAACATTTTCGCCACGGTCTCCGGGGTCCAGACAATATTCATGTGCTTGAGCGCGTCCGAATAGCGGTAGCCCGGCAGCGTCGCGATCTTGCGGCCGAAAATGCCGGCGAGGCTCGGGCCGGCCTTGTTGCCTTCGTCGGGCGAGAGCGTGTGGCAAGCGACGCAGGCGCGGAATACCTGCGCGCCGGGGTCGTTGGCGTAGGCCGCCAGCGGATCGTCGGGTGCGCCCACCACCACGCCGCCGACCGGTTCGCCGCTCACCGCGTCCCAGCGGCGGATCGTGCGGTCGGTGCCGCCGGTTACTAAGGTTCGGCTGTCGGGAAGGAACGCCACCGACCATACCGGCAGGCCGGGCCCGACCAGCGTGCGCGTGCGCTTGCGGTCTTTGCGCTCGATCACCGCCACCGAGCCGCGAATGCCGGCGGCGGCCACCCACTTGCCGTCGGGCGAGATCGCCAGCGCGATCACCGGCGTCGGCGATTCCTGCAATTCGCCGCGCATGTCGCCCTGCGGCGACAGGAAATAGACCTTGCCGTCGGCGCCGGCCGTGACGATCTCGCCATCGGGCGCGATGGCCACGGTGTTGAGCGGCGTCGGCAGGTTGTGAACGCCCACACTGCCGTCGCTCAGGCGCCAGATGCGCAGCGTGGCGTCGTAGCCGGCGCTCACCAGCTCGCGGCCGTCGGGCGAGAAAGCGACGCCATTGACGTTCTGGCTGTGACCTTCGAGCACGCGGTTAGCGCCGGAGCGTGGCCACAGACGGACCGTGTGGTCCCACGACGCCGAGGCCAGCGTGTCGCCGTCGGGCGAGACCGCCAGCGCGGCGATCGGTCCGCTATGGCCGTCGAGAACGATATCCGGCTCGGGCTTGCCTTGCGTCCAGATCGCGATATGGCCGTCGGCTCCGCCGGTGGCGAAATGACCATCCTTGAGCCAGACGACGGCGTTCACCGCGTTGTCATGGAAGCGCATGACCTGCTCGGCGACGTTGCGCTTGAGCGACCAGAGGATCGCCGAGGTGTCGAAGCTGCCCGAAACGGCCTCGCTGCCGTCGGGCGAAATGGCGAGCGCGCGCACCGGCCCGCCGTGGCCGCGCAATTGCGCCTGCGCCGCGCCGAACCCGAGCGGCAGCAGCAGCAGCGCGACGCAGCAGCGTTCGATCCACAATGTCATGACGCCGGTCCGGTCCGCGCGCGGCATGACTAAGAACTTAGCCGTCAGCGGGGCGCATGCCGAGCGCGCGGATGCGCTCTAGTGTCGCGGGGGCGTGCAGCGCCTGCAGGAAGGCCTGCACCGCCGGCCGCTCCGCGCGGGCCTCAACCAGCAGGAAATCGTAATGTTCCGGCGACAGCGGCAGGAACCCGAGGCCGTAGAGCTTGGCCACCGGCTCGATGGCGACGCCCCAGTCGGCGCGCCCCTGCGCGATAGCGGCAGCAACCGCATTATGCGACTTCGGCTGGTTGGCGTAACCGGGCGGTCGCGCGCCATAGAGCAGCTTCTCGATCAGCACGCGGGTGCCGGCGCCGGCGTTGCGGTTGACCATCAGCGCCTTGGGATCGGCGAGGATCGTGGCCAGCGCCTCTTGCGCGCTGTGCCCCTCGAAGCGCTTGTCGCCGGCGCGGAACAGAAGCCCCTGCATGCGCCGCCAGCCCGGCACCAGCGTGAGGCCGGGCGTGACCAGATGCACATTATACAAGCCGCTTTCCTGATCGATCAGATGGACCGGCGCGATATCGCATTCGCCGCGGCTGGCCGCCGCCACGCCGCCCAGACTGCCGACCGCCAGCGTGCGCGCGGAAAAGCCGCGTTCGGCCAGCGCGCCGACAACGACGTCGAGCGCCACGTCGTGGCTGCCCATGATCACCAGATCGGGCGCGCGCGCGGCGCCGCCGATCAATGTCACGTCAACGATGCTATCGGCGTCGAGCGAGGAGGCCAGCGCATCGATCTCGAGGAAGCCGTCGGCTTGCGAGAAGCTCGTCACCGAGCCGGACCCTTTGCCGGTCGGAAACGCGATGGCGCCCTCGTTGCTCTCGATCAATGACACCAGCACGAATTCCTTGCGGCCGAGTTCGGAGGAAATCCGCACCGGCACGCGGGCGGCGATTGTTTCGGCGGCCTCCGGCGGCAGGCCAGCGCGGGCGCGGATCACCGGCGCGACGAAGGCGTGGAAGGTGAAGATCGCCGAGGTCGGGAACCCGGGCAGCACCACGATCGGCTTGTCGCCGATCACGCCAAGGCAAAGCGGCTTGCCCGGCTTGAGCGCGACGCCATGGACGAGAATGCCGGGCTGCCCGAGTTGCGATACCACGCAATGCGACAGATCGCCGGCACCCTTCGAGGTGCCGCCCGACAGCACGACGATGTCGCTTTCTGCCAGCGCCTGGCGGACGGCCTTTTCCAGCGCGGCCGCGTCGTCGGGAAACGCGCCAAGGCTAAGCGGTTCACCGCCAGCTTCGGTCACGGCCGCCGCGATGATCGCGCCATTGCTGTCATAGACGCCAGCCGGTTTCAGCGGTGAGCCGGGCGCAATTAGCTCGTCGCCGGTCGACAGCACCGCCACTTTCGGCCGCCGGACCACCGCCACTTGAGCGAGGCCGCAGGCCGCCAGCATGCCGATCTCGCGCGAGCCGATGCGCGTGCCGCGCCGCAGCAGCGTCTCGCCGCGCGCGATATCGGACCCGGCATAGGAGATGAATTGCCCGGGCGCAGCGGCGCGGCGCAATTCGATGCTGGGCGCGCCCGTATCGATCAGTTCGGTCTGCTCGATCATCACAACGCAATCGGCGCCGCGCGGGATCACGCCACCGGTGGCGATGGTGGTGGCGGTGCCCGGCGCAATCTCCAGCGCCGGCGCATCGCCGCAGGCGATCACTTCGGCATTGAGTCGAAATATTTTCGGATTGCCGTCGCCGGCACCGATCGTATCCGCCGCACGCAGCGCGAAGCCGTCCACATTGGAACGGTCGAACGGCGGCGCATCGACCACGGCCACCACGTCGTGCGCGAGCACGCGCGTGAGCGCGGCGGTAAGCGGCACGGTCTCGGCCGCAAGCGGCGACAGATCGAGATGCCGCTCGAAACGCGCGCGCGCCTCGTCGGCCGACACCACGTCGAGGAATTGCTCCTGGCGCGCCGCCGCCCGCACGCGGGCGAGCAGTTCGGCATTGGCGTCCGGCCGCGCCTTGCGGGTTTCGCTCATCCTGCGATTCTCATGGCCACGGCCTTACCTGAACCGGCGCGCCGGCGGGATAGCCTTCGCTGTCGGCCGGCACCAGAATCCATCCATCGGAACGCGCCAGCGCCGACAGCGGCAGATATTTTGTCGCCAGCGGCTCGGCCGTGTCGCCGTTGCGCCGCATCGGCACGAGTTCGGCCAATCCCACCGTTGAGGTCACTTTTCGCGCCAACGTCAAGATCTCGGCCGGTTCATGCTCGGTAGCCTTGACCCCCGCGAGACGATCGAGCATGCGCCGACCAACTACCAGCCAGACCGCGAGCGCCGCATCGAGCCGCCCCGGCAACAACAGCACGGGCCTTGCACCGACAAACCCCAACGCGGCGGTCTCGCCGGGCGTGAGCGCCACGCCATGCACGACGAGCCGTCCCGCGCGCGCCAGCGTCTGCACGCTGGTATCGTTACGGCCGCTGCCGGTGCCGCCGATGACAACGATGGCGTCCGTGCTCTCGTCTGAAAACGCTTCGCTCAATGCGCCATTGGCCTCCTCGGGCGTCCCACCGCAGCGGGCCGCGTCGGTTGCGATGAGCCGCGCGGCATTGCCGATGATCGTGTCGGTGCGGACCGGCACGATGCGCAGCCGCGGCTTCCGTGCGCTGACTTCCGTCACGTCGGCGCCGGCCAAGGCGGCAAGATCGACGGCACGCAGGCGCTCGCCGGTGCGGCGCATCGGCACTGAGCCATCGCAATCGCCGCCGGCCGGCAGCACGCCGTCCCCCGGATTGACCATAGCAAGCGCCTCGGCGCGGCCATGCGTGACCTTCACCGTGTCGAAGGGCGCAACGCTGTCGGTTCCGGCTAGCATGGGACGACCCGCTTCGATCAGCTCCGGCAATTGCAGCAATGGCGCTGGCGCATAGCCGCCGGCATCGCGCGTCAGCTCGGCATTGAGCGCCCAACCGTCGATTAGCGCGACCGGCGCGGCGGGCCGCATTTGCGCGACGACATCCGCCGCCAGCGTCGCATGCCCGGCGTGCCTCAGCGAAATCCGGTGCGGCGCGACCGGTTTCACCTCTCGGTCGATCAGCGCCAGCACCTCGGCAAGCGGCGTCAGTCTCGCGATGGTCTGGATCGTCTCGGACGCCGCTGCCATATCCCGGTGCTTGACCTTGTTGCGGTGAGCTTATTCAGTCTATCCCAACGAGGCGGAAAGCGCATGAGCGAAACCACCATGAACCTGCGCGGTCTGAAGTGCCCGTTGCCGGCACTGCGGGTGCGCAAGAAGTTGTCCGGTCTGCAAGCCGGCGACCTGATCGTGGCGGAATGCACGGACCCGCTGACCATGATCGATATTCCGAACCTGTTGCGGCAGACCGGCGACACGCTGGAAGGCCAGGCGGAAGCCGGCGGCATCCTCACCTTCCGCATCCGCAAAAAGTAATGCACCCGGTCCAATGCACGGTCGCGCGTCGCCTCACGCGACGCGCAAAGCCGCGCGTCCTGTCACCTGGCCGCGCTCGACCAGATCGTGCACCGCCTCGGCCTCGGCTAAGGGCCGGACGACCGTCACCAGCGGCCACACTTCGCCGCGCGCCACCAGATCGCACGCATCCAGTATCTCGGCGCGCGTGACATAGCGGCTGCCGAGGATCGCCTGTTCCTTGGTGAGCATGTCCCGTGCCGGCACGTGGAACGGCTGCGCTGCGCCGCCGAGAATAACCAGGCGGCCGCGCTGGCCAAGCGCCCTGACGGCGGCCTCCTGCGTCGCGGTGGTGGAAACGTAATCGACCACCACGTCCACGCCGGCGCCGTGCGTGAGGTCACGCAGCGCCTCGACCACGCCGCCATCGCGCGGATTGACCACTTCGTCGGCACCGGCCTTGCGGCAGGCGTCGAATTTATCGGCCGCCGTTTCAACTGCAATCACCCGCGCATTCGCCCACTTGGCCATCATCACCTGATGGATGCCGAGGCCGCCGCCGGCGCCGATCACCGCGACTGTTTCGCCGCCTTTGACCTGCGCGCGGCGCAGCACTTTGTAAGGCGTCGCCAGCGCGTCGGTGATGACGCCCATTTCCGCCGGATGCGCTTTGTAGTCGAGCTCTTCCGGATATTTGATGAAGATGTGCGCCGGCAGCTTGATGTATTCGGCATAGCCGCCGTCGCATTCAAGCCCGACATTGCCGCCGCCATTGGTGCAGAGCGGCTCGAGCGTGGTCAGGCAATACCGGCAGTGGCCGCAGTTCAAATAAAAAAATGAGGTGACGCCGTCGCCCACTTTCAGCGTCGAGACGCCGGCGCCGACGTCGACGATCTCGCCGGTGATCTCGTGCCCGATGATGCGCGGAAACTTGATCTGCCGGCGTCCGGCCTTGGCGTGCTGGATAGTCAGCCCGGAGCCGCAGGTGATGACGCGGGCGACCGCCTCGCCCGGCCCGGCAACCGGATCGGGCACATCGGCCAATTCGAACGGGGTGCTCGGTCCCCGCAACACCATCGCTTTCATAGCAAAGCCCCCAGTCGCTGACCTAAGCATTCTAATTGCGCATGATCTGATGCGAAAACCGGTTCCCACTTTTCGGGATCATGCGCTTGTCATGTCATAACGATTGGCGGAGATTGACAAGACATTCGCAGTATTTGGAGCAAAAATGATCAATGCCGCCATGGTCGGCCTCGGCCGCTGGGGTCAGACCGTCCTCAATTCCATCCAAGGCAAAAGCAACCGCCTGCGCATCGTGCACGGCGTGACCAAAGAGCCCGAACTCGCGCGCGAACTCGCCGCCAAGCATGGCTTCCGGTTGTCCACCGACCTCAAGGACGCCATCGCCGACCCCGAGGTGCAGGCCATTATGCTCGCCACGCCGCACTCCCTGCATGTCGAGCAGGTGCGCATGGTGGCGGCTTCAGGCAAACCGGTCTGGTGCGAGAAGCCGCTGGCGCTCACCCGCGCGGAAGCCGAGCGCGCGGTGGCGGCGGTGCGCGCCGCCGGCGTCCCGATCGGCAGCGGCAACAACAAGCGCTGCTTTGCCTCCATGCGCGAGCTCAAGCGCGTGGTGGACTCCGGCGCGATCGGCAAGATCCTCCATATCGAAGGCCATTTTTCTAACGAGCACTCGACGCGCGTTTCCGGCGGCTGGCGTGACGATCCGGCTGAATCGCCAGGCGCCGGCATGACCGGCGCTGGCCTGCACGTGCTCGACGCCTTCGTCAATCTCGCCGGGCCGATCAGCTATGTCGACGCACGCTGCGTTTCGAAGAAGGCCCCGCCCGATCCGCGCGACGTGGTCGCCGCGCTGGTGGAATTCGCCGGCGGCGCCACCGGCGTGATGGCCACCGTGCGCGCCGCGCCGGTGTATTGGCGCTGTCATGTGTTCGGCACCGACGGATCGGCGGAAGCGCGCGGCGAGGACACGCTGATCGTGGCCAAGATCGGCGGCACGCCGCAGGAGCAGACCTTCGAGCACGTCGATTCGCTGCGCGTGCTGCTGGAAGCTTTCGCCGACGCGATCGAGGGCAAGGCGCCGTTTCCGGTGCGGCCGGAGCAGATGCTGGACGTGATCGGCGCGTTCGAGGCGATCATCACCTCGCTCGCCACCGGCACGCCGGTGAAGCTGGCGCGCTAGGCCGCCAGCCGCCGCGTCACCTTCATGCGCGACACGCTGTCGCCGGCGAGGTGGTTCCAGATGAAGGCGTCACGCAGGATCTTGTCGGTGTGGTGATCCATGTGGCAGCCGTCGGCGCCGCGCACCTCCATGTAGAGCTCGGTCACTTCCTGCCCGACGTCGCAGGAATAGTTCATGGCGAGACCGGCGTTGGCCGAGTGAACCTTCATGTCGTGCTCCCAGGCCACCCGCATCACGAATGAGCGCAGCGCCTCGGTCAGCATGAACATCTTGTTGATCTGCAATTGCACGTTCTGCTGCGCGAACAGCACCTGACCGCCCTGCTTGGTCGTCTTGGCGAATTTCAGCGCGGTGGCGCAGGCATCATCGCAGATGCCGAGCGCGTTGGCGGCAAGCTCCAGGTCGCCGAACAGATCGCCGCCGGTGGTGTCGCCGCCGCTGCCGCCGGTCTTGCGGATGGCACCGCCGACGTCGCCGACCACATTGGCGTGCGGCACACGCGCGTTCTCGAAGATCATCTCGCCGTTCTGGTAGAAGCGCCAGCCGCTCTTGTTGAACACCTTGCCGATGCGGAAGCCGGGCGTGTCGCTCGGCACCAAAAACAGCGTGGTGCCCTGCTTGGGCGGCACCGTCGAATCGGTGCGCGCGTCGATGAAGAACAGCTTGCCGACCGGCGCATTGGCGATGAAGGCCTTCTCGCCGTTGAGGATCCATTCGTCGCCCTTGCGTTCGGCGCGCAGCTTGATGCCGGTCTTCGGATCGTCCTGCGGCATGCGGTTGTCGGAACCGGCGCTCGGCTCGGTGATGCCCTTGCCGAGCACCCATGTATCGTCGGCGACGAAGCCCGGGAGGAAGCGCTGCTTCTGCTCCTCGGTGCAGGAGGCCGAAATCAAATGGCTCCATTTCCAGTTCTGGCTGAACGCTTTGGAGACGGCGCTGTCGGCTTTGGCGAGTTCGGTCATCACCAAGGCCTGGGTCACGAAATCGGTGCCGTGGCCGCCCCATTCCTTCGGCACCGCCATGGTGCGGAAGCCGAGCTTGGAGCCCTTCTTGATGATGTCCCAGTCCCAGGTCTCGCGCGGGGTGGCGATGGTGTCGCGCTCGAGCGAGATCGGGCGGATCTCCTCTTCGGCGAATTTGCGGGCCGCCATCTGCCAGGAACGCTGTTCGTTGCTCAGATTGAAGTCCATGGAAGCATCCTCACCTGAAACGTTTGGTTATTCGCCGGCGAGCGCCATCGCGCTTTTGCTGGCGCGCCGGTAGCCGGCGATCTCTTCCGCGATGCGCAGCCTGGCGTCAGTGTTGCCGTCGCCACTGTGCTGACAAACGCGGGCATCGTGCACGTATTTCGCCAGCGGCATGTCGCGCATCACGCCCATGGCGCCGAATATTTCGGCGGCGTCCTTGGCGGTTTTCATGACCGCCTCGGAGGTGAACACCTGGGCGATGGTCGTTAGCGGCAGGTCGGACAGGCTGCGGTCGGAAATCGCCTCCGGATGATCGGAGGCCCAGGCCGCCTGCCACACCGCGCCGCGCGCGACCTCGAGCCTGATCGCCGCCTCGGCCAGTTTGGTGGCGATCGCCTGATGCTCGATCAGCGGGCGGCCGCCCTGCACGCGCAAATGAGCATAGTCGAGCGCGGCTTCGTAGGCCGCGCGCCCGATGCCGAGATTGAGCGCCTGCGCCAGCGGAACGCCGCGCCCGGGTGCAGCGGCGCCAGTCAGCACCGCCGCCGCGTCGTCGCCGAGCAGATTGCCGGCGGGAACCTTGCAGTCCTTGAGCGTGACTGCGCCGCAAGTGCCGTGCTGCCAGGCGTTGTCGTGCGCACGCACGCTCACGCCCGGCGCATCGGCCGGCACCAACAGCACGCTGGCGGTCGGCCGTCCCGGGATTTGCACCAAAACCGCGAACAGCCCGGCGATCGGTGCGTTGGCGACGCATTCCTTCACGCCGTTGATGATCCAATCATTGCCGGACTTCGTCGCCGTGGTCTTCACCGTCACTTCGGTGTCCGCCGGGCGATGATAGTTCACGCCGAGCCGCGTATCGGTTCCCGGTTCGCGGCCGGCAAACGCGAGATGATAACGGTCGCCGCCGAGGAACTTCGGCAGGAACGCCTCGCGCTGCGCATCGTTCATGCACTGATCGAACAGCATATGCGCGAGACGCGAGCTTTCCGAGAGCACGGCGGCAATGTCGGCGTCGCCAGCCGCCAGTTCCTCGGTGACGATGCACGAGGTGAGCGCATCGGCGCCGGCGCCGCCGCGCTCCTCCGACAGCGCCAGACTGCGCAGGCCCATCTGCGAGGCCTGATCGAGCAGATCCGTAAGCAGGCTGCGGTCGCACAGGTCGAGCCGGTCCGCCTTGAGCGCGACCGGCTTGATCTCGCGCGTGACGAAATCGCGCACCGTGTCGCGGATTTCCAACTGTTCGGGGCTGAGCTGAAGGCTGTACATGGCGTTGCCTGTCTTATGTTTTGTGCCGCGTTATTGCAGGACGGCCGCCGCGATGGCGTCGCCCATCTCCTGGGTGCTGGCCTTGCCGCCCAGGTCTTTGGTCAAATGTTTGGCTTCGGTGATGACCTTGTCGATCGCCGCCTGCATGTAGTTGGCCGCGGCAATGGCTTTCGGCTCGTTGTGCTTGCGGCCGAGGAAGGCGAGCAGCATCTGGCCCGAAGCGATCATGGCGTAAGGGTTGGCGATGTTGCGGCCGGCGATATCGGGCGCCGAGCCGTGGGTGGCCTGCGCCATGGCCTGTTTCTCTCCGACGCAGAGGCCCGGCGCCAGGCCGAGCCCGCCGACCAGCCCCGCGCCAATATCGGTGAGGATGTCGCCGAACTGGTTGGTGGTCACCACAACGTCGTATTGCTGTGGCGCCATCACCAGCTTCATCGAGATGGTGTCGATCATCGCTTCTTCAAATTTCACGTCGGAAAATTCGCGCGCGACCTTGCGGCATTCCTCGGCGAACATGCCGCAGGCGAGCCGATAGACCGGCTCTTTGTGCGCAGCGGTGACCTTTTTGCGTTTGCGGGTGCGCGCGATCTCGAACGCTTCGCGCGCGACCCGGTTCGATCCCTTGCGCGTGATCACGCGCATGGCGACGGTGATGTCGTCGTTCGGCCGGAATTCCGGCCCGCCGGCCACCACCGTTTCGGAATAGAGCATCCCTTCGGAGAGCTCGCGCAAAAAGACGATGTCGACGTCCTTGTGGATCGACTTCACGCTCGGATAGGAGCGCGACGGCCGGATGGCGCCGAACAGTTCGTACTTCTTGCGCACCGGCGGCATCACCCAGGTGGGGTCGTTGCGCGGATAGGCGGCATGGCCGATCGGGCCCATGATCCAGCCGTCGAGCTTCCACAGCGCCGCCTCAGTGCTCGGTGGCAGTGTATTGCCTTCCAACTCGTGGCCTGCCTTGCCGATCGGCAACGGATGCCATTCGATGGCGAGGCCGGACCGCGATGCCGCGGCTTTCATCGCCTTGACGGTTTCCGGCACGACTTCGAGACCGATGTCGTCGCCAAGCATAATTCCGATTTTCAAGCAGGCGTCTCCCCAAACGGCACCGCGCGGCAAAGAGAGTGGCCGACAAGAACCACGGCGGATGCGCTTTATAGCCGCACTTTAGGCACCCTTTGAATGGTGCCGCAACCGGTTCGGACGCAACGCTCGTTTGCGTTCCGGGCGCTCAGGGCGAGCGTTCACAACGTGGACAGCCGGTATCGGGCACGGCGTATACCAATACGGACGCCGGCAATCTGCCGGAACGTCGGAGCTGACCGTGTTTCCGCCGCTCAGCGCCGACCACGGGCTGTGCCTGACGGCGTCGGCAACAATTCCGCGCGCTAACTCGCCATGAAACCGCCGTCGACGGCCAAGCGTCTGCCCGGTGATCGATGACGCGCCCGGGCTGGCGAGGAAAATAACGGCGGCGGCGACTTCCTCCGGCGTGATGAAGCGGCCGGTCGGAATGCGGGCGAGCATGCGTGCGCGCGTCGCGTCGTCGTACATCTTCGCGCGCGAGGGCGTGAGCACGGTCGACGGCGCAACCGAATTGACGCGAATGTTGTGGCCGATCCATTCGATCGCCAGCATGCGCGTCATCTGGATCAGCCCGCCTTTGGTGATTCCGTAGACCGCGCGCCCGGCAAAGCCGGTCATGCCGTGGGTCGAAGCGATATTGACGATGCAGCCGGGACGTTTGCGGGCGATGCAATGCGCGGCATAGGCCTGCGCCAGAAAATACGGACCCTTGAGATTGGTGTTGACGACGTCGTCCCATTCCGCGCCGGTCACCTCGACCGCCGGCTTGACCAGCGAACGGGCGGCATTGTTGACCAGAACGTCGATGTCGCCGAAAGCCGCCGACCGCGGCGGCGAAAGCTTGCCGGATATCGTCCTCGATGCGCAGATCGAGTTTGACCGGAACCACCTTGCGGCCCTGCATGGCCGGCTCGCGCAACAGCGCGTCGAGCCGCGCGGCATCGCGGCTGGTGACCGCGAGATCGTAACCGGCTTGCGCCAGCGCGCAGGCGATGCGCGTAGCCGAGGCCGGTCGAGGCGCCGGAGACGAAGGCGGTGCGGTTAGCCGGAGACGTCATTGAGCGTAATCCATTTCGTTCGGCAGCGCTGCGGGAGCAAGCTTCCGCAAGCTGCACATCGCGGATGCCGGCGGCAAGATCGCAATTAAGCGGCGCGTCGGCAATGACATGACGCAAGAAATTCTCCCAGCCGACGCGATATGGATTTCTGTAGGTATTGGCTTCGGCCACTTCCTTCCATTGGCCGCGATAGTCAGCGCCGATATCGGCGTCGGGATTGAAGCGCCGGATGGTGGGTGTGTCAGCCGCATTTTGGACCCAGCAGCGGTGCAGGCCGGCAAGCGCGGAGCCGCCGGTGCCGTCGATCTGCAAGGTCACCAGATCGTCGCGCCGTACCCGCGTGACCCATGAACAGATGATTGTGCCGACCGCGCCGTTCGCCAGTTCGGCGAGCGTGACCGAGGTGTCGTCGACATCGACCGAATAGCGTGCGCCGTCCTCGTCCACGCGCTCTGGAATCGCGGTCGCCGCCGCCGTCACCACGCGTCGGATGGGCCCAAGAATGCCTTCGATCACGTAGCGCCAGTGCGGAACCATATCGTGCGTCAGCCCGCCGCCACCGTTGTGCCGGTAATTCCAGCTCGGTCGCTGGCTCGGCCGTTCGGCGCCGTCGAACACCCACCAGCCGAAATCGAGCCGGAAGCCGGTGATGCGGCCGAAATAGCCGGATTGCGCGAGGCGCAAAATCTTCTGCAAGCCGGGCAGATCGAGCTTGTCCTCGACCGCGCCGGCTTTCAACCCGCGCGCCTGCGCGGCCTGTAACAGAGCTCGGCCCTCGGCGACCGACGGCGCCACGGGCTTCTCGCTGTAGATATGCTTGCCGGCGGCGATCGCCTTGCTCAGCGCCGACACACGCTGGCTGGTCGCCGCCGCGTCGAAGAAGACGGGAAAGTCGGATTTCGCCAGCGCCGCATCGAGATCGGTGGTCCAGTCGTCGATGCCGTAGCTTTGCGCAATGCCCGCGAGCCGCTCGATGTCGCGCCCGACCAGCAGCAGGCGCGGCACGATAGCGGTCGTCGCCAATGGGCAATCCGCCCTCGGCACGGATCGGCGCCAATGCATTGGCCAGATGCTGGGTCGCCCCGATGCGCCCGGTGGCGCCGTTGACGATGATGCCGATGTCCCTGACCGCCATGGTCTCTCTTACCCACCATAGTATGATGTGATCTGGAAGCCCCGCGCAACGCAGGTATCTCGCTTGCCCCGCCACATCGTCTGCCTCACCTTCGATTTTGACACCCAGTCCGGCTTCATCGCCCGCGGTATGACCACGCCGACGCCGCTGTCGCGCGGCGAGTTCGGCGCCATGGCGTCGGGGCGGATCCTCGAATTCCTCAAAGTCCAAGGCATCAAAGCGACTTGGTTCATCCCCGGCTTCACCATCGAAAGCTGGCCGCGCGAATGCGAGGCGGTGGTTGCCGGCGGGCACGAAGTCGCGCATCACAGCTGGGCGCATATTCCGCCAGCCACGCAGACCCGCGAGGAAGAAGAAGCTGACCTAGTGCGCGCCAACGACGCCATCGCGCGCCTGACCGGGCGCAAGGCGCGCGGCTACCGCTCGCCGTCATGGGACTTGAGCGAGCACACCGTCGATCTGCTGCTGCAGCAAGGCTTCCACTACGATTCCAGTCTGATGGGCGCCGACTACCTGCCCTATCGCGCGCGACGCGGCGACGTCGCTAAGTTAGGCAAGCCATTTCACTTCGGCGAGCCAACGGCGTTGATCGAGATGCCGATCAGCTGGTCGCTCGACGACTATCCGCATTTCGAATTCGTGCGCACGACGTCGACAATCCTGCCCGGCCTGCAGCCGGCGCGTGCGGTGATGGAGAGCTGGATCGATGAATTTCTCTATATGCAAAAGACAGTCGACTGGGGCGTGCTTACTTACACCATGCATCCGTTCGTAATTGGGCGCGGCTACCGCATGCTGGCGCTCGAAGGTCTGGTCGACCGGCTCGGCAACGAGGGCGCGGTGTTCATGACCATGGAGGACGCCGCGCGCGAGGCGGCAGCGCGGCTCGCCGGCTAACCCTCAGCGCCCGGCCGCGTAGCCCTGCATGCCGCGCGGATTGGCCGCCGCCCGGCGCCGTTTGCCCACGCGCGAAGCGGCCGTCAGCCGCCCCTCCGACCAGGGCGGCCCGACTTCGACCTCGTGCCCGCGCTCGCGCAACTCCTTGACTGTCGCCTCCGGCACGCGGGATTCCACCACCAGCACACCCGGCCGGGTAGTGCGCGGCCAGAACGAGATCGGAAAATGCTCGGAGTGCCAGGCCGGCGCGTCGATCGCTTCCTGCATGTTCATGTCGGCATGCACGTGGCGCAGGAAGAATTGCGCGGTCCACTGATCCTGCTGATCGCCGCCGGGCGAGCCCCAGGCAAGATAGGGCTCGCCGTCACGCAGCGCGAGAGTGGGGGATAATGTCGTGCGCGGCCGCTTGCGCGGCACCAACGCCGCCGGATGGCTTTCGTCGAGCCAGAACATTTGTGCGCGCGTCCCGAGACAGAAGCCGAGTTCAGGGATGACCGGCGAGGATTGCAGCCAGCCGCCGGACGGCGTCGACGACACCATGTTGCCGGCGTGATCGATGATATCGAAATGCACGGTATCGCCGATCACCTCGCCAACACGGCCAACGGTCGGCTCGCCGGCACCGAGGCTGCCGACGGCGGCGCGCCGTCCGTCCTCGCGGCGCAATTCGACCTTGCCGCCGAAACCGGCGAGCGAGCCGGGCCGCAATTCCAGCGAGGCCTTGTTCGCAATCAGCTTGCGGCGCTCGGCATTGTATTTGTCCGACAGCAGCGTCTCGATCGGGACTTTCACAAAATCGGGATCGCCGTAGAATGCTTCGCGGTCGGCAAAAGCAAGCTTGGCCGCTTCGACCTGCAAATGGATGAAGTCCGGACTTACCGGGTCGAGACCATCGAGGTCGAAACCTTTCAGCAGTGCTAGTTGCTGCAACATCACCGGACCCTGACTCCAGACGCCGGCCTTGCACACCGTGTAGCGGCCATAGTCGTAAGTGAGCGGGGCTTCGACATGCGCCTGCCAGGCCGCCATGTCGGCGCCGGTCAAGACGCCGCGGTGGCGCTCGCCGGAAACGTCCATCACCTCCTGCGTGCGGCAGAACTTGTCGATCGCCTCGGCGACGAAGCCTTGCGACCAGGTCTTGCGCGCCCGCTCGATCTGCTGGACGCGGTCGCCGCCCGCGCTCTCGGCCTCGCGCAGCACGCGGGTGTAAGTGTCGGCGAGCGCTGTGTTGCTGAAAAGCGTGCCTGGCGCCGGCAGCTTGCCGCCGGGCAGATAAATCGCCGCCGAGGTCGGCCAGTGCTCGCGGAACAGCTGCTCGACCATGGCGATGGTCGCGCTCGCGCGCTCGACCAGCGGATGGCCGTGACGGGCGTAGGAAATCGCGGGAGTCAGCACATCGGCCGGCCGCATGGTGCCATAATCGCGCAGCAGCTGCATCCAGGTGTCGAACATCCCCGGCACGCAGGCCGCCAGCAACCCAGTGCCCGGCACCATGTCCAGGCCGAGCCCGCGGTAATGCGCGATGGTGGCCGCCGCCGGCGCCGGCCCCTGCCCGCAGATCACCTCCGGCTTGCCGCGCTTCACGTCATAGAGAATGACCGGCACGTCGCCGCCCGGCCCGTTGAGATGCGGCTCGAGCACCTGCAAGGCGAAGGCGGTCGCTGCCGCGGCATCGAAAGCATTGCCGCCCTTTTCCAGCGTCGCCATGCCGACGGCGGTCGCGATCCAATGGGTCGCAGCGACAACGCCGAACGTACCCTCGATTTCGGGGCGCGTCGTGAAAGGATTCGGATTTATCTTTGAGACCATTGCGGAATTTCCGGTGGCGCGGGTGCCTTACGCTAGCGCAAATGACAGGCGACCATTTGGCCCGGTTTCACTTCGCGGAGCAATGGTGTTTCGGCACGGCAGCGATCCACTGCGTAAGGGCACCGGGTGTGGAAGTGACATCCCGAGGGCGGATTGATCGGGCTCGGCACGTCGCCCTGCAGCACGCGCTTCTGCCGCTTGACGCTCGGATCGGGCACCGGCACCGCCAGCAGCAGCGACTCGGTATACGGGTGCAGCGGGCGCGTAAACAGCGTGCGCTTGTCGGTATATTCGACGATGCGGCCGAGATACATGACTGCGATGCGGTGGCTGATGTGCTCGACCACCGCCAGATTGTGAGAAATGAATAGATAAGCGAGTCCCATTTCGCCCTGCAGGTCCATCATCAGATTGAGCACCTGGGCCTGGATGGAAACGTCGAGCGCGGACACCGGTTCGTCGCCGACGATCAATTTCGGCTGCAGCGCGAGCGCGCGGGCGATGCCGATGCGCTGGCGCTGGCCGCCGGAAAACTGGTGCGGATAGTTGTCCATTTGCGCCTTGCGCAGGCCGACCCGCTCGAACAATTCGGCCACGCGTTTTTTCACCTCGCCGCCGCGCGCGGTTCGATGCACACGCATCGGTTCGGCGACGATATCGCCAGCCGACATGCGCGGATCGAGCGAGGAAAACGGGTCCTGGAAGATGATCTGCATCTGCCGGCGGTAGGGCCGCAACTCGGTCTTGCTCAGATGCGTGATGTCGCGGCCGTCGATCCGGATGCTGCCGCCGGTCGGCTCGATCAGCCGCAGGATGGTGCGCCCGACAGTGGACTTGCCGCAGCCGGATTCGCCGACCAGGCCGAGCGTCTCGCCGGCTCGAATCGAGAAGCTGACGCCGTCCACGGCGAACACGGTGCCGGCCGCGCGTTGCAACAGGCCCTTGCGAACGGGGAAATGCTTCTTGAGGTCGCGCACCTCGATCACGGCCGCCCTTGTGCCATTGGTTGCGCTCGCCTCAGCCATGGCGGTCACCGAACAGTTCAGCCGAGCGCCAGCACGCGGCCCAGTGCCGCGGCCGCTTCTCCTCGTAAGGCGGATAGGCGGCGCGACAGCGATCCTCGGCATAGGCGCAGCGCGGCGCGAACACGCAGCCGACCGGCAGATTGGTCAAGGCCGGCACCATGCCAGGGATTTCCTGCAGACGTTCGCCGGTATTGTCGGCGTCCCCGCGCATCAGATCGAGCCGCGGGATCGAGGCCATCAGCCCGCGCGTGTAGGGATGCTGTGGCCGCGCGAACAGTTCCTCGACCGGAGCCTCCTCGACCTTGCGCCCGGCATACATGACGATGACACGCTGCGCGATCTCCGCCACCACGCCGAGGTCGTGGGTGATCAGGATGATCGCGGTGCCGAGCTTGCGCTGCAGGTCGACGATGATGTCGAGAATCTGCGCCTGGATGGTGACGTCGAGCGCGGTGGTCGGCTCATCGGCAATCAGCACCTTCGGATTGCAGGCGAGCGCCATGGCGATCATGGCGCGCTGGCGCATGCCGCCGGACAGCTGATGCGGATACTCCTTGGCGCGCTGCTCCGGCTCCGGGATGCGGGCGAGGCGCAGCATGTCGATCGATTTCTCGCGCGCCTGCTGCCGATCAATCGGCTCGTGCAGCAGCAGCACCTCCGCGATCTGGCTGCCGATGGTGAGCACCGGATTGAGCGAGGTCATTGGCTCCTGGAAGATCATCGCGATGTCCTTGCCGCGCACGCCGCGCATCGCCTCCTCGCTGAGCGCAAGCAGATCTACGCCAGCAAGCTTGATCGATCCGCCGGCGATGCGGCCGGGAGGATCGGGCACCAGCCGCAGCAGAGACAACGCGGTGATGCTCTTGCCACAGCCGGACTCGCCGACGATCGCTAGCGTCTCATGCGGTGCCAGCGCGAAGCTGACGCCGTCCACGGCTTTCACTACGCCGTGCCGCAGATCGAAATAAGTGCGCAGTCCGTCGACCACGAGCAGCGGCGCCTGGTTTGAAATATCGGCCGGCGCCGGAGTGCCGGTCTCGCGCTCGCTGGTCGTCATGGTCATGGCGCGCGGGAAGCCATTAGTTACGCAGCCGCGGGTCGAGAATATCGCGCAGCGCATCGCCGAACAGGTTGGTGCCGAACACCGCCAGGCTGATGGCGACGCCGGGGAAGATCACCAGCCAGGGCGCGGTGTGGACATATTCGGCCGCGGATTCCGACAGCATGCGGCCCCACGACGGATGCGGCTCGGGCACGCCGAGGCCGAGGAAGGACAGCGACGCCTCGGTCAGGATCGCAGCGCCAAGCTGCGCGGTCGCGATCACGATCAGCGGCGCCAGCGTGTTGGGCAGCACATGGCGGACCGCGATGCGGAGTTCGCTCATGCCGACCGCACGCGCCGCCTCAACGAAGGGCTGCTCGCGCAGCGTGAGCGTGTTGGAGCGGACGACGCGCGCCGTATAGGGGATCAGCGGGATCGCGATCGCGACAATGGTATTGTCGAGCGCCGGCCCGAGCGCGGCCGCCATCACCAGCGCCAGCACCAGGAGCGGCACCGCTTGCAGCACGTCGACGATGCGCTGGATCACCAGATCGACCCAGCCGCCGAGATAGCCCGAGGCCAAGCCGAGCACGACGCCGAATACGCAACCAAGGAAGGTCGAGCCTAAGCCCACCGCGAGCGAGATGCGCGCGCCATAGACGATCCGGCTATAGATGTCGCGGCCCATCTGGTCGACACCCAGCCAGTGCACGTTATTTGGTGGTGCCAGCGTGATGAGAGAATTGGTCTTGATCGGGTCGAAGGCGGTAATGACATCGGCAAAGATGGCGGCAAAGACGAAGACCGCCATGATGACGGCGCCCACCACGCCGAGCGGATGCGCGGCGGCGTGATAACGGATTTTCGACCACATGCTTTCCGCGCGGGCGATATCCGCCACCGGCCCCGGAACGATGTCGATGCTCGCCATGCGATCGCCCCGTCAGCCCGAATACTTGATGCGCGGATCCAAGACCGCGTAGAGCAGATCGACCAAGAAATTGATCGACACCGCGACCGTGGCGATGAACATCACCAGGTTTTGTACGATCGGGTAGTCGCGCCAGCGGATCGCCTCGACCAGGAAGCGCGCGACGCCAGGAATGTTGAACACCGTCTCCGTCACGATGAGCCCGCCCATCAGGAAGGCAGCCTCAAGGCCGATCACGGTGACGACCGGAAGTATCGCATTGCGCAGGGCATGGTGATAATTGACGTTGGAGTCGGAGGCACCCTTCGCGCGCGCGGTGCGGATGTAATCCTGCCGCAGCACCTCCAGCATCGACGAGCGCGTCAGGCGCATGACCAGCGCCGATGAGCGAAAGCCGACTGCTGCGGCAGGCACGCTGTAGAGGCCCAACGCGGCCCAAAATCCCACTGGCGGATCGGTATAGATCGGAATGGTGCCGAAAAATTTAACGAACGCCATCAGGATCAGCAGGCCGAGCCAGAACGCCGGCATCGAAAGCCCGCTCAAGCTGATCACGCGCAGCACGTAATCAAGTTTGGAATTCTGCTTGACCGCGCTGATCACGCCGAGCGGCACGCCGAACACGATCGCAAACAACAACGCCAGACCGGCGAGCTTGGCGGTGATCGGAATGCGCGGCAGAATTTCGTCGAGCGCCGGCTTCTCCGACACGTAGGAATAGCCGAGATCGCCGTGTGCTAGACCGCCGATCCAGTGCCCATATTGCACGATGACCGGCTTATCGAGCCCCAGTTCCTTTTCCAGCTTGCCCTTCTCGGCGGTGTCGATCATTCCGGCCGAGTCGAACAAGATGTCCGCGATGTTGCCGGGCACCACCCGCAGCATCGTGAAGACGAGCACGGAAATTCCGAACAGCGTCAGGAGCATCAAAAAGAAGCGCCTGATCAGATAACTCCCCACCGTGGCCTCCCGTCGTGTGCGGGGAAAGGCGCGCCCGGCCGCCCCTCACGACCTGGCGCGCCGGGGCTGGCGTTCACTTATCCAGCCAGATGTCCTCGTAGCGGTAGCCATTGTAGGCGCTGTTGTTCTCGATCGTCATGTTCTTGACGTACGGCTTCCAGCAGGTGCCGGTGCGGGCGTGGAACAGGATCGGCCGCGCCACGTCCTCCTGAATCTTCTTGTCGATTTCCCAGACTAGCTTCTTGCGCTTGGCGAGATCGGTTTCGGCCGATTGCTGATCGAACAGCTTCTCCAAGTCCTTGTTGCAGTAGTGGGTGTAGTTGCGCTCCGACCCGCAGGCATAATTTTCGTAGAATGCCTGGTCGGGATCGTCGATACCGTTGCCAGTGAGGTTAAGGCCGACCGAATAGTCGTTGCGCGCGACCTTGGCGAACCAGGAGCTGGATTCCACCGGATCAAGCTCGGCATCGATGTAGATGCTCTTGAGCTGATCGATGAGCACCGCGGCCGGATCGCGGTAGGTCGCAAGATTGCGCGTGGACACCTTGATCTTGAGCGGCTTTTCGGCGCTGTAGCCGAGCTTGGTCATGATGGCGCGCGCTTCTTCGCGATCTTTCTTCACGTCGCCATAGCCCGGAATGGTCTTGAGAATGTCGGGCGGCAGGCCCCAGACGCCTTCCGGCGGCGGCAGCAACGAGCCGCCCTGGTCGCCCTGCCCCTGCAAGATGATGTCGATGAACGCCTTGCGGTCCAGCGATAACGCCATGGCTTTGCGCAGTTCCGGATTGTTGAACGGCGCAGCCTCGCGATTGACGATGAGATTGGTGTTGACGTTGATCGGCTTGATTTCGCAGATCGCGGTGGAATCCTGCGATTTGATATCCTTGACCAACGCGGCGGTCATTTCGGTCGGGAAGGTCACGTCGACCTTGCCGGCGACGAAGGCGAGTACCGCGGTCGCGCGATTTTTGATGATGGTGTAGTCGATGCCGTCGAGATAGGGCAGACCCTTTTTCCAATAGTCCGGATTCTTCTCGAGCTTGATCGACTCATTTTGTTTCATCTCGACGAACTTGAACGGGCCGGTGCCGATCGGATGCGTGCGCATTTGCGCGGCGGTGACGTGGCACGGATAAATCGGCGTATAGCCGGAAGCGAGCATCGCCAGCAGCGAGGGTTGCGGGCGCTTGAGTTGGAAGGTCACCTCAAAGTCGCCATTGATCGAGACATCCGAAACGAATTCGTACCAATCCTTGCGCGGATTCTTGCGGAACTTGTCCTGCCCTTTGCCTTGCAGCAGGTCGAAGGTGCATTTCACGTCCTTGGCCGTGAACGGTACACCGTCGTGCCATTTCACGCCCTCGCGCAGCTTGAAGGTGAGCGCGGTGTTGGCCTTGTCCCAGGCCCAGCTGGTCGCCAGCTCGGGCACGATAGTATCGATACTAGTTTGCGGCTTGTGCTGATCGTAAAGGATCAGATTGTTGAATATGCCCATCGCGGGGACGTTAACCGAGAAGGTCGCCTCCTCATGGATGGAAAGGCTGGGCGGCGTCTCGCGATGATAGATATGCAAGATGCCGCCGTGTTTCGGCTCCGCCGCCTGGGCGGTGCAGATCGAGAGACCTGCGAGAATAGCTGCCGCCGATGCGACAAATTTAGTTCCCATTGGATCCTCCCCAGGATGCGCGGCTGACGCCAGCTATTGCCGGTTGGCAGCCTGTTTTTTGCTTTTTATGAGGGCAACGCTACCCGGTATGGTAGCCCCGATCAACTCGACAAAGGTGAGTCCAAGCCTGCTATTTCCGCGCGCATGCGCTGCCGCTTGCCAACGGTCCGGCTGGACCGCACCATGGCCCTCAGATGCCCGCCATTGAGTAGAAAGCCGGAGCGGTAGTGGTGACTGAGAGCGATAATATCGTCGCCGAAACGGCGGCGCGGATATTTGCCGACCTGGCCGATCCTCAGACGATCAACCGTGCCCGCGACGCGAGCTGGAAGGACAAGCTGTGGCGCGCGTTGTCGGATGCGGGACTGACGCTTGCCTGGGTGCCGGAAAAACACGGCGGCGCCGGCGCCAGCCTGGCCGACGGCTTCGCCATTCTCGGCGCCGCCGGCCGCTACGCCTTGCCCGTTCCGCTCGCCGAAACGCTGCTGGCCGGATGGCTGCTGGCGCGCGCCGGTATCGACGCCCCCGCCGGCGCGATCACTGTTGCCCCGGTCCGACCGCGCGACCGGATCGCGTTAAACGCCGATGGTAGTCTGAGCGGACTTAGCCGCGGAATTCCCTTCGCCAAGGATTGCGAACACATCGCGGTCGTGGCGGTCAGCGACAAGGGCGCGGCGATTGCTCTGGTCAAGACCGCCGACTGCCGCCTGGGCGACGGCCGGAATCTCGCCGGCGACGGGTCGGACAGCGTGACCTTCGAGCGCGCCAAGGTCGTCCGCAGCGCGGCGGTGCCGAGCGGTTTCGATCAATCAGCATTGATGCTGATGGGCGCGACCGTGCGCAGCGTCCAGGCCGCCGGCGCGCTTGAGACGATCCTGGCGCTCAGTGTCGCCTATGCCAACGAGCGCGTGGCGTTCGAGCGCAAGATCGGCAAATTCCAGGCCGTGCAGCAGAACCTCGCGCGGCTCGCCGGCGAAACGGCAGCGGCGCTCGCCGCCGCCGGTTCCGCCGCCGACACCATCGCGCAAACGCCTGCGTTCGACGACACGGTCCTACTCGAAGCGGCGGCCGCGAAAATCCGCTCCGGCGAGGCCGCCGCGGAGGGCGCGGCCATCGCGCACCAGGTGCATGGCGCGATCGGATTCACCAACGAGCATGTACTGCATCGATTCACGCTTCGCCTGCTGTCGTGGCGGGACGATTTCGGCAATGAAAGCTATTGGGCGGCGGCGCTCGGCGTGCTGGTCGCGCGGCGCGGCGCCAATCAGTTCTGGCCCCTGCTGGCATCGCGGTAGGACTTGTCCATGAGCACCGATCTCCGCTTCGATCAAATCCGCCTGCCGCCCGCATGCGATAGATTGCGCGAGGAAGTGCGCGCCTTTCTCGCCGAGGAAGTGGCGGCCGGAACCTTCGTCCCGGATCGGCCCGGCCACGGCGACACCCACAATCGCGCGTTCAGCCAGCGCGTCGGCGCCAAGGGCTGGATCGGCATGACCTGGCCGAAAAAGTACGGCGGTCACGAGCGCAATTTTCTCGAGCGTTACGTCGTCACCGAGGAATTCCGCGTGGTGAACGCGCCAGTGCGTCTGCATTTCGTCGCCGACCGGCAGAGCGGCCCAATCCTGCTCAAGTACGCGCCCGAACACATCAAGCAGGATATCCTACCGCGCATTTGCCGCGGCGAATTATGCTTCGTGATCGGCATGAGCGAGTCGGGCTCCGGCTCCGACCTGTTCGCCGCCAAGACCAAAGCCACCAAGGTCGACGGCGGCTGGCGCATCAACGGCTCGAAGATCTGGACCAGCAATGCGCACATCGCCGACTACATGCTCGGCCTGTTCCGCACCTCGCCGCCCACCAAGGAAAACCGCCGCCACGGCCTCACGCAATTCCTGGTCGACATGAAGTCACCCGGCATCGCGGTCAATCCGATCTACCAGATGACCGGCCAGCACGATTTCAACGAAGTCGTGTTTGACGACACCTTCATTCCCGACGATCACGTGCTGGGCGAGATCGACGGCGCCTGGAAACAGGCGACCAGCGAACTCGCCTACGAGCGCAGCGGACCCGAGCGATTTCTGGAAACCTATTACGTGCTGAGCGAACTGGTGCGCGCACTCGGCCCCAATCCGGATTTACGCAGCGCCGAAGGTCTCGGCCGCCTCGTGGCGCAACTGCACACGCTGCGCCGGATGTCGGTGTCGGTGGCCGGCATGCTGCAAGCCGGCAAGGAGCCGGTGGTGGAATCGTCCATCGTCAAGGACGTCGGCACCATCTGGGAGCAGAAGCTGCCCGAGCGCGTGCGCGATCTGAGCGCCTTTCTCGAACCGGAAGCGAGCAACCGGGCAACGCTCGACGAGCAGATCGCCTTCGCCATGACGGTCGCGCCCAAGCTCACGATCCAGGGCGGCACCACCGAGATCCTGCGCGGCATTATCGCGCGCGGACTTGGTCTGCGTTAGTTTTGGGCTGCGGTGAACGGGGGACGCGTTGCCTGATATTTCAAAATTGCTTTGGCCGAAAACGGTCGCCGTGGTCGGCGCGTCGTCCGACACCAAAGGTCTGCGCGGGCGCATCCTGGAAGTCATTTTGAGTCATCCCTACACGGGCAAAGTCTATCCGGTAAGCCGCAGCGCGGCGGAGGTGCAAGGTCTCAAGGCCTATGCGTCCGTGGCCGACTTGCCTGATCCGCCCGATCTCGCGATGCTCATCGTGCCCGCGCAATACATCCCGGCCGAGTTGGAACGCTGTGGCCGCGCCGGCGTCAAGGCGGCGGTGATCTTAAGCTCCGGCTTCGCCGAGGAGCCGGGCGAATCCGGCCACCGCATGCAGGCCGAGATCGCCGCGACCGCGCGCCGCTACGACATGGCGGTCGCCGGGCCCAACACCGAGGGCTTCGCCAATATCGAAGCCGCGCTGTGCCCGACCTTCAGCCCGGCCATGGACAAGAACGCCGGCGCCATCCGCCCGGCCCGCGCGCTCGGCAAGGGCCAGGTCTCGGTGATCTCGCAAAGCGGCGGCCTCGGCTTTGCCTTCTTCGATCGCGCGCGCGCGCGCAATCTCGCCTTCCGCCACATCGTCACCACCGGCAACGAGGCCGCGCTCGATGTCGCCGACTTCCTCGACTACATGCTCGACGAAGGCGGCACCGATGTCTTCCTGCTGCTGCTCGAGGACGTGAAGTCGCCGGAGACATTCAAGCGCGCGGCGCAAAAGGCGCTGAAGGCCGGCAAGCCGCTGATCGTCGGCAAGATCGGCCAATCCGAGCCGGGCAGCCGTGCGGTCGCCTCGCACACCGCCGCGCTCGCCGGCTCCGCCGCCGCCTATCGCGCCATCTTCGAGCATTACGGCCTGATCGAAGGCCGCGACTTCGACGAGATGATCGACATCGCGGCCGGCTTCCTCGCCTGCGGCGACAAGCTGCCGGCCGGCAAGCGCATCGGCATTTGCACTTCCTCGGGCGGCGCCGGGGTATGGATGGCGGATGCCTGCGCCGCCGCCGGCCTCGACGTGCCGGTGCTCGACGAGGCGACGCGCAAGGCCATCGACGTGCATTTGCCTTCTTACGGCACGTCGCAGAACCCGGTCGATTCTACCGCGCAGGGCGTGCACAAGCTCGGTTATGCGGAATTCGCCCGCCTGGTCGGGCAGTCGCCGCTGATCGACGGCGTCATCGTGGTGGTGACGGCACGCCGTTCCGCCTTTCTGGAAACCGATCTGCCGAAGCTGCAGGCGCTCGGCCGCGACTCCAAGAAGCCGGTGTTCATGTGGACCTACACTTTGCCCTCCGAGCGCAGCGTGGAAATCCTCAACGAGGCTGGCTATCCGCTGTTCATCGGCGCGCCCGGCTGCGCCCGCACCATGCGGATCATGGCCGATTATCGTACTCTGCGCGAACAACGCTCGAAGCAGCCGGTGAACCCATTTGTGCATCCGACGCGCGACAAAATTCGCGCCGAACTCGCGACCGCCCCGTCCGTCTTGTGCGAATGGCACGCCCGTCCATTCCTTGCCTGCTACGGCGTAGGCGTCGAGCACCCGCCCGGCGCGCTCGTGTCTTCCGCAGAAGAAGCGGAAACGGCCGCGATCAATCTTGGCTGCCCGGTCGCGCTCAAGGTGCAATCGGCCGACATCCCGCACAAGACCGAAGCCGGCGCGGTGGCGCTCAACGTGTCGAGCGCCGACGCGCGCGCCGCCTATGCGCGCGTGCTCGCCGCTGCGAAACAATATGCGTCGCACGCGCACATCGATGGCGTCCTGGTGCAGCCGATGGCGCCGCCCGGACGCGAGGTCATCCTCGGCGTTACTCGCGACGCGACCTGGGGTCCGCTGCTTATGGTCGGGCTCGGCGGCGTGCTGGTCGAGGCGCTCGGCGACGTCGCGCTGGCGCCGGTGCCGCTCGATCGCGCCGCGGCCGGCGCCATGCTCGGCCGCCTCAAGGGCGCGGCGATCCTCGCGCCCTATCGCGGCGCGCCGGCGGCCGATACCGACGCACTGATCGACGTGATCGTGCGTCTGTCGCAGTTCGCCGCCGACCACGCTGACGACATCGCGGAGATCGACCTCAATCCGGTGATCGTGCACGAGAAAGGACAAGGCGTCTCACTGGTCGACGCCTTGATCGTCAAGCAAGCGCGTCAGCCGCAGCGCAGGGCGGCCGAGTAAAGGAATAGTGTTATGGGTCCATTCAAGGATATCGGCGTCGAAAAGACCGGCCATGTCGCGCTGATCGAGATCAGACGCCCGCCGAACAATTTCTTCGACGTCGCGCTGATCCAGGAGATCGCGACCGCGCTGGAAGCGCTCGATGAGAATATCGACTGCCGCGCGGTGGTGCTCGCCGCGCAAGGCAAGGCGTTCTGCGCCGGCGCCAATCTCGGCGACGGCTCGACGCTCAACAAAGACGGTCAGCGCGAGGGCGAGCTCAATCGCGAAAGGACGGTGCAGCACCTTTACCTCGAAGGCAATCGGCTGTTCCGCACCAAGAAGCCGATTATCGCGGCGGTGCACGGCGCTGCGGTCGGCGGCGGGCTCGGGCTTGCCATGGTGGCCGACTTCCGCGTCGCCTGCCCGGAGACGCACTTTGCCGCAAATTTCACCCGGCTCGGTTTCCACCCCGGCTTCGGGCTCAGCGTTACGTTGCCTCTTGTGATTGGGCCGACCAAGGCGGCGATGATGTTCTATACCAGCCGGCGCGTGCGCGGCGCCGACGCCTACGACATGGGGCTCGCCGACGTTCTGGTGCCGCAGGATCAGGTGCGCGAGGCGGCGTTGAAGCTCGCCGCCGAGATCGCCGAGAATTCGCCGCTTGGCCTGATCTCGACCCGCACGACCTTGCGCGGCGATCTCGCCGACCGCGTGCTCAAGGCGACCGAGCACGAGCTCAAGGAGCAGACCCGGCTGCGCAAGACCGACGACTTCAAGGAGGGCGTCAAGGCGACGGCTGAGCGGCGACTGCCGAATTTTTCCGGGCGCTAATGGCGCGGATCGGGTCAGCCGTCTCATGAGCCAGCCGTTCTGGAATTTTTCCCTTGCAGTCTATCGCGCGAACGCGGTGCAGGACGAATGCCTCAATCTGCAGGATCAGTTCGGGCTCGATGTAAATTTGGTCTTGCTGTGTGCATATCTCGGCGCCATCCATGGCGTCGCATTGGCATCCGACGACATTGCGTCGGCCCGCCAGGAAGTCCAGCAATGGCAAGAACAAATCGTGCGCCCACTGCGCGCTGCGCGCCGCCATCTCAAGACCGTTGAATTGCATGATGCGGACGGAGCAAAGGCGGCGACGAAATTGCGCGCACAAGTCAAAGCTGCGGAACTTGAATCAGAGCGCATCGAGCAAATGATGCTCGAGCGATGGGCCGAAGCGCGGCTTGAGAGGTGGCCGCGCGGCAAATCAAGCGATGCCGTTACGGCGAACCTGCAAGCGCTTCTGGCAGCCTACGGCGTCGGCCGCGAGCGGCTCACCGTCGCGCAGCATATTATCGCGGCTGCGCTCGATCGAACGGCGAACGAATAACGGTTTGCGGCGGACGGTAATTATATCCGCCGAGCGATGATGTTCTTCGCCCGTGCTGCAACTGTTCTCGCTTGGCAACGCGACTTAGTGGCAATAAAGAACAGATCGGAACGCGACGAAAAATCCTAGACACTGCCGGCGGCCCGCGCCATCACTGCGCATTCATCAGATGTTCGACGACAAGCTTGTTCGCGACCTTGCGCACGCCGGGCGTGACCTCGACCGCGACCCGGATCGCGTCCTTCTCGGTCTCGGAGTCGACAATACCCCACAGTTCGACGGTCCCGTTATTGACGATGACATTGATCGTGGATGGATCAATCCACGGCTTCGACCGCAATTGATCGAGGATGTTACTGTGGAGGGTTAGATCGTCGACCGATGCGTCCGCTGTCTTGCCACGGCCAAGGTTCACCAGCGCCTGAATGAGATTGGCGCGGCTCACAATGCCGACAAGCTTTCCATTGATCACGACCGGCACCCGTTTGATCCGATGCTTTTCGAGCAGCGACGCGATGTCGGCCAGCGGCGTATCCGGCGTCACGCTGATTACCCTGCGCGTCATCACGTCGGTGGCCGTGTTGGCATGCGACATGACGAATTCATGGGCCAGCATCTCCCGTCCCGTCAGAAGTTCGAGCCACCATGATCGCTGCCGCTCGGTGCCGGCTTCCACGCGATGGATCAGGTCGCCTTCGCTGACGATCCCGACTAGGGCATCCTTTTCATTGACCACCGGCACGGCACTGATGCGGTTCGCCAGCAACACCTCTGCGATCTTCGCGACGGGCGTATCTTGGCGTACCGTAATGACGTTGGTCGCCATGACATCGGCGGCTTTCATGCCCCTACTCCTCTTCAAACCGATCCGATATTTTGCGATCTAAATCTCCGCCGCCTTGATATGTATCAATGGGTTAGGGCTGATGGGGGTCGAGAGAACTGCCGCGGCGATGTAAGTCGTCATTCTGACGCCTTTTTGCCCCTGAAGTGTCTTTTCGGGGAGCAATTCCAACGGCTTAACGGGTAGAACGGTTCAATGACACTCTGGCTCGTGCTTGTACTGATGACGGCGGCGGCGATGTTCGCCGTGCTCTGGCCACTGGCGAGGCGTACGCCCTTGCGCCGCGGCAGCGACGTCGCCGTCTATCGCGACCAACTGGACGAAATCCAGCGCGACCGTTCCACCGGCCTGATCGGGGACGCCGAGGCCGAAGCCGCCCGCGTGGAGGTATCGCGGCGGCTGATTGCCGCCGCCGATGCCGCGGAGTCCGAACAGCCCGTCGAGGAAAGTTCCGCGCTCTGGCACCGCCGCATCACCGCTATCGCCGGTCTCGTCCTGCTGCCGGCCGCCGCCTTTGCACTCTATCTCACGCTCGGCTCGCCGGATTTGCCGGGCGAACCGCTGGCGGCGCGCATCCAGTCGCCGGGCGAGGCCCGCAATGTGCAGGACATGGTCGCCCGAGTGGAAGACCACGTCGCGCACAATCCCAAAGACGGCAAGGCCTGGGAGGTGCTGGCGCCGGTCTATATGCGGCTTGGCCGTTATGACGATGCGGCCCGGGCCTGGGGCAACGTGATCAACCTGAACGGCAGCACCGCCGAGCGCGAAGGCAATTTCGGCGAGGCCTTGGTGGCCTCCGCCAATGGCGTGGTCACTGCCGACGCCAAGGCCGCTTTCGAGCGTGCGCTGGCGCTCGACAAGCAGGACGTGATGGCGCGCTTCTATACGGGCATGGCCGCCGATCAGGATGGCCGGCGCGCCGATGCCGAGAAGATATGGAACGATCTACTGGCCGACGCGCCACCGAATGCGCCCTGGATCGAGGTAGTCCGCCACGCTTTGGCGCGCAATGCGCCGGGGGGTGCGCAGACTGCGACGGCGCCGGATGCGGGCGCGGCCGGAACGCCGGCTGAGCAGCATGACATCAACACTATGGTTGAGCGGCTCGCCGAGCGGCTGAAAAAGGACGGCTCCGATGTCCCGGGTTGGCTGCAGCTGGTGCGGTCGTACCGCGTGCTCGGCCAGAACGACAAGATGCAGGCCGCCCTCGCCGATGCCCGCAAGGCGTTGGCGAGCGACCCAGACAAGCTCCGCCAGTTCGATGAAGGCGCTGGAGCCGCCGCTTCGATTGCGGCGGCGCCCGTGGCGCCGGCAGCCGCGGCGCCGGGGCCCACCGCGGCCGATATCGCGGCCGCATCCAAGCTGACGCCTGAGCAGCAAGATCAGTCGATCACCGGCATGGTGGCGCGGCTCGCCGACCGGCTGAAAAAAGACGGCTCCGACGTGCGCGGCTGGCTGCAGTTGGTACGCTCCTACCGCGTGCTCGGTCAGAATGACAAAGCCGAGACCGCCATCGCCGACGCCCGCCGCGCCTTGGCCAACGATCCCGAAAAGCTGCGACAGTTCGCCGAAGGCAGCGAAGGGGCCGCGGCGGCCGCGCCGCCCCCGCCGATGGCAGCGCCAGTTCCAGTAGCGCCGCCAGTCGCCGCGGCCGGACCGACGCCGGCCGAAATCGCGGCGGCGGCGCAGATGAACCCGGATCAGCAGAACCAGATGATCCGCAGCATGGTGGCGCGGCTCGCCGACAAGCTCAAAGTGGACGGGTCCGACGTCGCCGGGTGGGAGCGGCTGCTGCGCGCCTATATCGTGCTCGGCGAGCGCGACAAGGCGCAGGCTGCTGCTGCTGATGCCCGCAAGGCGCTGGCGAGCGACCCCGACAAGCTTCGCCGCCTCGACGAGGTCATCAAGGATCTCAAGGTCGAAGGCTGAGCGCCGGCGATCAGTTGTCCTTGGCGCCTTCGCGGATCCAGGCGCGGATGTCGTTGCGGTCGCAGGAATTCAATTGCTTCATGCCGTGCGGCATGCGCAACTCCGGCGAAGCGCGCCAATCGAGCAGCAGCATCAGATTGCTGCTTTCCGGGTCGCCCGGGATGATCATGGGTCCGAACTTGGTGCCCTTCATGATGCCCGCATAGCTGGTGAGATCGAGCCCGGTTTTGGCGTAGCCTTCGCCGCCCGACTGGTGGCAGCTCACGCAGCGGCCGACGAAAATCGGCATCACGTCTTCTTTGAAGCTCTTCTTCGACTGGCTGGTCTGCGGCAGCACCCGCGCTGGCTTGTCGTCCGGCGCGCAATAGGCCGGTGACGAGGTGGTAATCTGCATGCTGGCCACCGCAAGGGTGACGAGGCCTATAGCCGCCGCTGCGAATAAAAGACGTTGCCGCTTCATAGCCGGTCTCCTTCAATTCCACAGTCTTTGTAATACAATAGTCCGGCCCCCGCCACGTGGCATGGTTTTTTTACCGCAAAATGATGTTGGCCTTTTGACGAATATCAACGGGCCCGGCCTCTAATCTAGTTTTGGCCGCTGACGCTTGCGGAGCCACCCTCCACGCCGCCGACGTTCTCGTGGATAATTTCGACGCTGGCCAGCTCAAACGCCCGTCTAAGCACCTCCAAAGACATTGCCGAGAGCGAAATAACGCGGATTTTCTGGGGCAACTCCACTGGACTGGGTTGCCTCTAAAGTAGAGGGAAAATAGAGGGAAATCCAAGTCGTAACAAACGTCGTTCCCATAGCATGAGTTGTCTCAAGCGGAATGCAAATTTGAAGGGTATTAGGGGGTATGCATGCGGCCCCCGCGGTGAAGCCGATCTGGTGAACCGTCAGCAGCGGAAGAGCCAAAAACGAAATGAGATCTGATCAGCTGGCCAGCGCGTCGAGATTATATTGCGATCCCTGCGTCAACCGCGCAAAAGCGCCAGCGCTCGCATCGACTTGGGTTTTGTATTTCCCGTTGGGGAATGATTCATGTTCATCTAAAAACTGGTGCTGCCAATCGCCAGCAATTATTCACCGGAACTTCGCGCGACAGCATTTTATTATCCGTTGCGAATCGCTTTCGCAGCCTGTCACTGCCGACCATTGTCGGTTGTGAAATCCTGGTCGGGGAATATGCTGCCGCCATTCGGAAGGGGATCAATAATTCTGATTTGGGGCTGACCAGCCCTCGTATGGCAAGCATTACAAGTGGCGGTAAGGTCATGGTAGGCAGTGTCGAATTTGGCTGCGTTCTTTGCCTTGACGGCCTGGTCTACGGCATCGAGATTCGAATCAAAACTAGTTAGCATCTCACCAACCGGCACGCGCTGCCACTGAGGCGAGGCGATTTGGATTTCAACAATAGTCTCCTTGATCTCTACGATAGTCTCCTTAATCTTCCTCACCTCATAGGCGGCCAGTGCCCAATTGCTGGCATGGCCTGCAAACCAAAGCTTGGCGTGGTGTACCTGCATCGCCTCGTTCATCAGATCGGCAAGATGCGGACCCTTTATCTCCTGCGCATGCCCTGGCGTTGAATTCAAATTCACAAGCAATCCGGAGATGCCGACAAGCCCGAGGAGGGACATGAGCACGAGTGCCCTTTTTAGAATTCCTTGCACGATAACATCCCCCTTTCATTCCGCTCGACGCCATCGCGTCCTATTTCGAAGACGTTGCGCGGCGCGTTTTCCGGTAACATAGGATTATCGAGTCAAAAGCGGGCCGGGCGTCTTCTGAACCAAAACTTCGAGTTACTCCAAATAATTGAGATAAGCCGCGACGGATTCAATTTGCGTTTTGGTCAGATTGTGCGCAATCGGCTGCATGATAGCTGACGTGTCTGGGTGTTTCGGATCCTGCCCTCGCTCTTTACTCCAGTTCACCAATTTGTTGAAGATGTAGTCATGCAGCTGACCTGCCAAACGAGGAAATTCTCCGTCACCTTTAGCTTCTGGACCGTGACAGGAAGCGCATGGAGGTACATTAACGTCAAGAAGGCCCTCCTCGTAGATTTTCTTCCCAGCGGCTACGAGTTCCTTGGGAGCGCCGCCCACAGGTTTGGGATTGAGGTCGTGAAAATACTTTGCAAGAGCAGCTTGCATCGCCGGGCTCAGGACGTGTGCCACGTTGTACATGTACTTATTTTCTCGCCTGCGCTCGATAAAGGCCTTTAATTGATTGTCAATGTACTGAGGCTGTTGCCCCGCAAGTCGTGGGATCGGAGTGGATCCATGAAAGCCTTGCCCCGACACACCGTGGCAGGTCTTGCAATATGCGATCTTGGCCTGAAGGGCTTGCGGCGAAAAGTCGGCCTTAACCGTGTCTTCTGCTCGACCCGGTGCGGAAAGGACAATTGCTAGAATTGCCGTTGGCACCGCCAATCGCATGCTCCTGCCCTTCATAATCCGATCTCCGATGCCTTCGAGATTCTAGAATATCTCAGCCGAAATTCGCCACACTATGCTCGTTCACTTTACAAAACTGAGGTATGACGCGAGTTCCTCAATTTGGTTAGGGGACAATTTGCTCGCGACTAGAGGCATTGGAGACTTTGCGGCCACATGATAGCCCTCGCCCCATTGCTTGAGTTTCCTTTTCAAATAGTAATAAGACAGTCCTCCCAGCCGAGGAATATCTCTAATGCCCTCCGCATTCGGGCCGTGACAAACTGCGCAGGACACGGTGTTGGAGTCTGGATTTCCGTGTTCATATAACGCCTGACCTGTAGCTGCGAGTTGCTTATCTCCATCGTTGGCGACTTTTGGGGATAGCATTGAAAAATACGTCGCCAAATCATGCGCCGCCCTAGGGCTGAGGTTCGCCGCAGCACCCCACATATATTGTTTTGAAAATGGATTGTCGCGTGTGTGGTTGCGAAAACTCAAAAGCTGATTCTCAATATATTGCGGTCTCTGCGCGGCCAATCTTGGCGCAGGTCCATAACCTTGCGCCGACTCTCCGTGGCACCATGTGCAATTTCGGAATTTGACGGTCTCCAAACCCCCTGCCAATGAGGGGATCGTAGAGGCAACGAGTGCCAGAACCGCAATTTTTGACCTGACGAATTTTATCATCGGAGCTTTCACACTTCATTCCTTGCGACAATCGATGACATGTTAACCACGAGAAGTTACTGCAGATGACTGACGTAGGCCGCGACAGCTTCAATTTGTGACTTGGTCAAGTTGTGCGATGTCGGAAGCATGATGGCCGATATGTCAGGGTGTTTTGGGTCCTGACCCCGCTCTTTGTTCCAGTTCAGCAATTTGTTGACGATGTAGTCAGGGAGCTGACCTGCTAAACGAGGAATCTCTTCTTGGCCCTTAGCTTCCCCGCCGTGACAGGCCATGCAAGCGGGAACATTAGAGTTGGGATCTCCCTCCTCGTAAATTGTTTTCCCCGTGGCGACGAGCTTCCTGGGAGCGCCGCTCAAAGGTTTAGGATTGAGACCACTAAAATGCTTTGCAAGAGCCGCTCGCATTGCCGGGCTCAAGACATGCGCCACATCGTACATATATCTATTTTCTCGCCTGCGCTCGATAAAGGCCTGTAATTGATTTTCGATATACTGAGTTTGTTGCCCGGCAAGTCGCGGGATGGGAAAGAATCCGTGATATCCTTGCCCCGATAAACCGTGGCAGGTCTTGCAGTATTCGATCTTGGCCTGCAGAGCTTGCTGCGAAAAGCCGGCGCTTTCTGCTCGGTCCACTGCGCAAAAGACAATGGCTAGAATTGCCGCCAGCAACATTATGCGCATGTTGATGACCTTCATAATCCGGCCTTCACTTTTATGTTCGCACTTATCAGCTAGCGGCATCTACGGGCGTCATCGACGATTACATCGCGAACCAAATGTAGGCAAACAGCGTATTGTTATCGTGAGCAGAGGCCGTGTCCCCATCGAACCTATTGTAATAGGTGTATTGCAGACCAACGCGCACATTAGCCCACGGCCACCTGGCGCCTTGCTGGAAATAAACGGGATGTAGGCGATCTCGAAGATAAAGCCGTCGCTGTTTGGGCTGCATGCGCATCCATGGGTTGCCGCTATACAACGTCGCGATCGGACGAACCCCACGTATTGAAATACTGACCTGTAAGCACGATGCGGTTGTCGTTCCCATAAGCGAGCGAAGCCAGCGCCCTGAACGTGTTCAACGTATTTGTCGGATTATCCGAACCGCCGTTGGCGTAAGTCGCATCAAGGTTTTGGGTTTCGTGGATGTAGGTGCCACGCAGCGTAAGCCAATAATTTTCTCCCTGATATTGATACTGCGCGTCGAAGGCAGTGTCAGTGTATCGATCGGTTTGACGTAGGTCACATTTTGATATTGGCCATTCAGATCAAGCGCGCCAAAATTCCATGGATGCACCTGTGCGGACATTCCAAAGGCGCCAAACTCAAACCAATGGTTGCCCCAATGCGGTTCCAGCGCCACGCGCCAATATGGTGCAATACCTTCAAATTTTCCGGGAAACCCAAAGGGGTCCTGCCCTAATTTATTCAGAGCATCGAAATTGATCGTTCGGTAACCAGTCAACTCCAAATATAACATGTCATTGATGAACGCATAAGCGCCAACACCCGCTACACCTGCTGCAAACGTCCCATCAATGAGAGTTCCGGCTCCAGGAGTGGGTGCTACACTTGATACAGCATACGGGAATGACCAGGCCGGCGTGGTATTCCATGGGTCTTGAACGGTCGGATTATTATTGGCGGTGATGCCATAGATGACATCCAAGCCAGCCAAGCCTCGCAGTATTGGCATAACGAATGTCGGTATTGTCCCAGGTCCATTGATGGGTCGCGTAAGGATCGGCAGGGATCTTGGAGCACCAAACGGCGCGCCATTGTACGTTAGCTGGGCAAAGGCGCCGATATGTTCGGTAATTGCTCCGCCATAGAACAAGCTGGCCGGCGAAACCACGACATTGTCGTTTGCATTGTAGGGGGATCCAGTCGGGTCTTGCGGCGCTTGGGTGTTGCGTATAGCCAACAATCGCCATCATCGAGATTGGCGGCACCCAGGTGTTGCTCGCGCCTGACTGTCCATCCTTTGCCGCGTCTGATTTGGTTTTGGCATCAGACTTCTTTTTGTCCAACCAGTCAGAGAAAAGCGTGGTCCGGTAAGGGCCACCACCTACAGTGTAGCCGAGCAACTTAAACCTACGGCCGTAAGGAGTAAGTCCGGGAAAATCAGTGTGGCAGGTGCCGCACGGTTGCCCAGTCTGTCGCGCGTAACTCGGCAATGCGTCGGCGGGAGTGATTACGCCAGAACGTGACGACACTAAAAATGAAACCAAAAATGGCGATCGCCGTGATTACGCCGGCTCCCAATAAAATTTTATCGCGCAGCTCCAACGAGGTGCGCTTGACCCTTATTGAAAACATCCCCCGCCCCACATGCTAGGTTGTCTACCCCACGATTTAGCAACCGTAGCTAATTCATAGCGTAACTCAATGGTCAAAGCCGACTTGAACACAAGTCAGAGATATTTCAAGCCTTCCGCCAAAGCATGCACCAACCATTTGGACTAATTTCGCCAGTGACGTTCTTACAGCCATTCGGTGCAACAAACAGACTACACCCACTGCACTGACGATCGCCCTTTGGCGTGTCTTGATAACTCACCGCTGTTTTTGGCAACGGATTTGCCTTTGCATAATCCGCATTAGCGACGAGAATAGTTGCGACGCCGGTCGCACATGCTGCCCCGTGTAGCAACATTGAACGTCGAGATACTTTAGCTGACGAATGTTCCACTTGATTGGCCATCGCATCATTCCTTCTCTCATAGCAGCCCAAGCGAAATCTTGCCTTGCGGGAGCGCTTGCAAACCTTGATAGAAGTCAAGTCGATTTAACTTGCATAACGGAAATCGCAATTTTCGCGATAGGCTATTCCACGACAGCTTCGGAGATCGATCTTTGAAACTTGAACGGTGGCAGCCGCACGCTCCAAGATGACATTGCGAATGATTTGCGTTATTGTGCGACTGACGACTTGGTCAGCAAGCGCCAACAAGTCACGATGAGTTTAGGCAAGCGCTGATCTAGTCGACTACAAGCTTGCCCAGATCCAACCCGGTAGAGTGATCCGCGCCGGCTCTTAAGTAAGTTCCCGGAATTGCTGTCGTTGCCTTACGTCGTATCCTTGGCGTATGGGGCGAAGTTCACCTAAGTTTCATGACTTGCCTGAGGACTGCACTTGTCTGGGCGAAGGGCCGGCCCCTGTCAGCCGCGTGCCGCGCGTAGGCGCGATGCTTGAGCTGATCACCTACCAATGCCCCGCTTGCGGACACGTCGAGACGGTTGAAGCCCAGCCGAACGAGCGACGGCCAAAACAATAATAGTAGCAGGAGCTTCTCAACTCATCTTGTTGAGCCCCAATGCCAAACGGAGATACGTTTATGAAAAAGTTGATCGCGGTCGCCTTGTTGATCGCCCAATCGACAGCAGGCTTGGCACAAGATGTCGAAAAGGGCGCGAATGTATTCAAAAAATGCCAAGTGTGCCACTCTATCGGCCCCGGTGCGAAAAACAACATTGGCCCAGAACTCAATGGTCTCGATGGTCGCGCAGCTGGCACCGTTCCAAATTTTGACTATTCTGATGCGAACAGGAAGTCGGGAATCGTTTGGAACGAAGAAAACTTCAAGGACTATGTAAAGTACCCTAGGGCTTTCGTCCGCGGTACCAAGATGATCTTCCCCGGCCTTAAGAACGCGCAGCAGGTCAACGACCTTTGGGCTTACGTCAAGCAATTCGACGCTCGCGGGAATATAAAGAAGTAGCCTTCCGAGAGCGAATGATAACGCATGGAGGGGGCGGCTTCACCATGATTTGCTATGCAAAATCTTAAACCGCGTCTCCGATTGTTTTGGGCACAAACCATCTCAGGAATCAGATTTCGTTCCACATAACTACACAGGTATCATAACTCAAGCGTCGGGTATATTATGATTTCTTAATTCTGGTCGTGGGCTGAGGCTATGACCAAAAAGACAATATCTTGTTTGGCATTTATTTGTTTGCAAGGCTGGCATGGAGTTGCCGCGCAAAACCACCAACAGCCCCCTGGTGTGTTTCATCGAACCGGGGGCAGTGAGGATAGTCAGGCATCCCTCGCTGAATGGAGGAAAATTCCTGGTATCGAACTCGTGTGTATTGCAAGGGCACTAAATCAGCAGGGTCAAAGGCTGGAAACGATATTGCTAAACGGAATAAGCCCATCCAGCCCTTCGTTGGTTGAAGTACGATCCCAATGCAAAATTAAATCCAACACGAATCCCTCAGATGAAACGGTCGTCCCGAAGTGACGAAGGAGATGGCCTGGTCCTAATTCGAGCCGGTGTCGGTTACAGAAGTTCCATGTGAGTTCAGGCATATGTCGCCGAGCCGTCGAGAACCATGTCCCATCTTTAGGTTACCGGCTCAACCGATCGACACAACGCCTTCTAATCTTGCGGGACGGTGCGGCCAAGCGAAGGCCGTGATGGCGCGCTCGATCTCGGGTGCGAAACACGGCTTAACTTTGCGGAAACTCAAGACGGTCAGAATGCTTTCTGTCCCCGCGACCGCAGGTGCAGAAGAGCCGCGCAACATTCAAACCGGAAAGCCCATCATGGTTAACCACGAACCGGCTAGGGTAACCCGCGACAAACCGCGCGTGAGGCGGTCCATTTGGCTGACAGTTATGTTCAGCGTTTTCGCCATTGTCGTTCTTGCGATGGCATTTCCGCAAAGCACCCTAACCGCGCCAATACCCGATACGGTCGAGATGGCCGACATGACCTGGGTTGAAGTGCGCAGCGCTATTGATCATGGTTATACCGTGGCCATCGTGCCGACCGGCGGGATCGAACAAAATGGTCCCCACATGGTGCTCGGCAAGCACGATTACATAGTGCGCAAGGCTGCCAACCGCATCGCGAAAGAAGTCGGGCACACCCTGGTGACGCCGGTCGTGTCATTCGTGCCGGAGGGCGACTACGAACCGCCGAGTGGCAACATGCTATTTCCTGGCACGCTCGGTGTTCCCGCACCTGTCTTCGCTCAGGTTCTTGAAGGAATTGCGCGCAGTCTCAAATTGGCCGGCTTCAAGACCATTTGCTTTATCGGCGACCATGGCCTCAACCAAGCCCCGCAAGCCGCCGTGGCAGCGAAGCTCAACCATGAATGGGCTGGCCAAGCGACAACCGTGTTGCATGTAGCAGATTATTACGATGGCAAAGCGCAGATCAAGTATTTACGTGAAAAGGGCGAAACTCTAGCGGCGATCGGCGACCATGCCGGTATTATCGACACCTCCGAGTTGCTCGCTACGCACCCGCAAGGTGTCGATCTTGCGCGGCTGGCGGCTTCACCATTACGCTCGGAGCCCACCGGGTACACCGGCAAGCCACTGCACTCCTTGGCCGAATACGGAACAGCCCTGATCGAAATCAGAATTAATGCCGCCATCCTACAAATTAGAGCAGCGCTATCGGACCGGCACGCTTCAAATTAGGCTCTTTAACGGCTTTAGTTTATCCGCGATCACGCGATAAGTTGCGATAGGGACAGGGATTGCTCCAAGCCGTCCGCAAAAATCAACATTGTCTCGAATGCTATGATGCACGCTCCACTTCCGAGAAGGATTGATACTGTCGAAAAAAGACTCGTGATTTTCGGCGAACAGTGATTCCATCTGGCTGAGGCTTTCGGCGACGGAGGTTTGCCATGATGGGTCGGCAAACGGGCGCTCCCCATGGCAATAAAAATGCTTTGAAGCATTGGCTCTACACCCGCCAAGCCCTTGCGGAACATCGTCTAGTGCGCCAGCTCATAAGGCAATCGCGGGATCTAATTAAAAAGTCCAGGTGAACCGAGATTCTTCTTAGGCTGTCGCGCGCCGCTTTTGGGATCCTTGTGATGGCGACCCGAATTGCCTCATCTTCGGACATGTAACGACCCACGCTCGGCCGGTTGCCGTATCCGCGCCTTTAGGACGCCATGCATCGACCATCGGCTTGGGCTGACGCTTGCCGAGACCGACACCCGGGCCGCCGTCATTCTCGTCAATGAAACACACGTCAACTGCCGCAAGGCTCGCGTAGCGGCTAGTACGTTGCCAGCAGTTTGAAACGTGCCGACACTCGAGGCCGTTGGACCGAACACATAAATTTAGCGGGCCAGGCGTCCACCTACAAATTGAATTTGCCACACAGTCCGAACATTTTGTGAAACGGGTTCTGTATCTACCCTCAAATTTACCAACAAACCGATACTGGATTTGGCCTCCGCCTAGATGAGGTCACGCCGGTGCTCTACCTGCGCTCGCAAAACCAAAATGATCTTGATCCTAAATATTGCGACACTAAGTCCGCTACAAAGGCCGAATTCGAGGTCGGTGCGAAAACCGAGCTGTTCGCTTTTTTCATTTATCACGCTACGCACCTTGTGAAGGACGGGTCGCGTCTAGGCTTCGTTACGTCAGCTAGTTGGCTGACTTCGGATTATGCAATCTCGTTGCAAACGGCTCTGTTAGGAACGGTCCGTATCGCTTCGGCCATCGCATCGAATGGAAAATTATCGTCCCCACTGGTAGACGTGAAAGCCGTTTTACTTCAAGAAAATCGATCCACAAATCGCTAACAAAGGCGGCCTAATCTCGATTTCAGATACTGGCGCGCATCCTGGCACCGATCGCGCTTGGTCTTGCAGAAACCCCAGTCGAAACGCCGGAGTTTCATTTTAGGTTGTGTCAGTTGGCCGTCTCATTCATGTCAAACCAAACGTGCAATGTCGCCAATTGCGTCGGCTGGCCTGAAGGAATTGTGGGAGCACCGTAAAATCCAACTGCAATTGATCCGCCCTCGATGAAGTGGTCCGACTTGAAGTATGTCTTTTGGCATCAAGGAGGACCGATATGCCGAGGAGGAGATACAAGCCCGAAGAGATCGTCGCCAAGCTGAGACAGGTCGATGTGCTGGTCTCGCAGGGTCAGAACATGGCCGATGCGATCCGCCAGATTGGCGTGAGCGAGGTGACTTTCTACCGGTGGCGACAGGAGTTCGGCGGATTGAGGACCGAGCAGGTTAAGAGGTTGAAGGACCTTGAACTCGAGAACAGCCGGCTGCGTAAAGCTGTATCGGATCTGACCCTCGACAAGCTGATCCTGCAGGAGGCTTCCCGGGGAAATTACTGAGCCCCGCGCGTCGTCGCGCCTGCATCGAGCATATCAGAGAGCATTTACATGTCTCCGAGCGCCGCGCCTGTGCGGCGCTCGGGCGGCACCGCTCGACGCAGCGCAAAGCCCCGCGGGGCCGAGAAGATGCCGAACGGCTGGTGACCGACGTCATTGAACTGGCGCGGAAGTACGGCCGCTATGGCTATCGCAAGATCGCCGCCCTGCTGCGCCAGGCCGGCTGGTCGGTTAGTGATGGGCGGGTCGAGCGGATCTGGAAGCGTGAGGGTCTAAAGGTCCCCCAGAAGCAACCGAAACGCGGCCGTCTTTGGCTCACCGATGGCTCCTGTATCCGACTGCGGCCAGAGCATCCCAACCATGTCTGGTCGTATGACTTCGTCGAAGACCGCACCCATGACAGCCGCAAGTACCGCATGCTCAACGTCGTGGACGAGTTCACCCACGAGTGCCTGGCGATCCGCATCAACCGCAAACTTAAGGCCATCGACGTGATCGACGTCCTATCCGACCTCTTCATCCTGCGCGGCGTGCCCGGTCATATTCGTTCTGACAACGGTCCGGAGTTCGTGGCCAAGGCGGTGCAGGACTGGATTGCCGCCGTCGGTGCCAAGACCGCCTATATCGAGCCCGGCAGTCCCTGGGAGAACGGCTATATCGAGAGCTTCAATGCTCGCCTGCGAGACGAGCTGCTCAACGGAGAGATCTTCTACACCCTACGAGAACCTCAGATCATCATCGAGAGCTGGCGCCGTCACTACAACGCTATCCGGCCTCATGCCTCGCTCGGTTACGAACCACCAGCACCAGAGGTCTTTGTGCCCGCGTTCACCGCGTGGCCGGCTTCGCTACGTCGACCGGCTCCGCCGACCACGCTGGCGGGCAGCCGCCAGCTCTCAACTAACATTCGACCTGGGCCACTCAATGAAGGCTGATCAGCCCAATCTATAAGAATGTTGGATTGGGCGCCATAGACTGTGGTCAATTTATTAAAGAGACAGATCAAACTCCTATGCTGCAACGTGACTATCTGGCTTGGGCACAGGGATATATGAGTGGGATTTTGATAGGCCGCCCCGCCGGCATTGACGAAAAACTTGACCTAGTTCCGTCATCGTTTCCGTTGCTCAAACAACTGGATTTCCTTAGAGCTTATTGTACACAACAGCCAACGGCTAACTTTGCGGACGCCGTAGAGGGGCTATATAAGAGGCTACGTAAAGAAGCTGCGCCATAGTCACTAGTGGCACGTACCAACTGGGGGAACCCTGCTACCGCCTGCTAACGAACCACAATCGCCTGTTCCCGCTCTGCCTAGCCCCAACGATATCGGGCCAACGGTCCGGCCGCCAGAATGGTGAGACTGCCGGGTAGGCGGCGATATCAGACACATGATGCAAGGATATCACCGATGTTCGCCAATGACCGCTGAAATCCGGTATCAATTCGCGGGTAAATTTGAGGGTACGAACATACGCACATTCATATCGGATTTATATTACACAACAATTATAAGCCCGGCACAGGCTCGCCGAGGTTTCTTCGTATTGGATTTATGGATGAGTAATATCAATCGGCTATAGGAATTCTGGGTTGGGGTGTTCTGACATGGCACCCAATTCTGCCTGTGTTGCCCCAGAAGCCCCGGTCTAGAAGCCGGGGCTTCTTTGATTAATGCGCCTCTGAATCAGATCAGGACAACTATTGGAATTGCAGCAGGACAATCCTCGCATGCCGATTCCCGGTTTGTCGAGCAACAGCCAGCGATGTGACCGCAATGACAATAAGCAATTAATCGTATGCGGTGTTGCTACTGATTATCATTATTTGCCCTCAATCAAAATTTGATTGTCCGGACGTAAACCAATTCGGATATCGGCGGAAATAGCGCGGCCGTTTTGACTTCGCTCAAGCAGGGGTGCTGGGTTTCTGTCAGGAGTCGCGGCACCTCCATGAACATGGAACAGGTTGATGTCTTTTGAACGCGTCCTGCGGTGGGCACTCGTCTCGATCGCCATTACGGGATTGGCCGGGGGAATTCTCGCATATGTGGCGGGCCGACCAGGACTTGCCGATCTGTGCTGGACGTTGGCGACCGCTCCGGTGGTGGCGGGTCTCGCGGTCTCGATCGTGCGCGACTTCCTGGCGGGGCGGCTCGGGGTCGATGCGATCGCGTTGGTGTCGATGAGCGCTGCGTTGGCGCTCGGCCAGCCACTTGCCGGCGCCGTGGTCGCGCTGATGTATTCCGGCGGCAACGTGCTCGAGGTATCGCCATCGCGCGTGCCGAGCACGACCTGCGCTCGCTGGTCGATCGCGCGCCGCGCGAGGCACATCGCCGCATCGGCGAGCGTATCGAGGACGTGCCGATCGGCGCGGTCGCGGCCGGCGATCGGCTGCTGGTGCGGGCGGGCGAGATCATGCCGGTCGACGGCATCGTCACCTCGCACATGGCGACGATTGACGAGTCGGCATTGACCGGCGAGCCGATCCCGGTGGTCAAGGCGCGCGGCGCCGCCACATTCAGCGGCTCGTTGAACACCGGCGAGGCTTTTGAAATGACGGCGTCGTCGATCGCCGGGGAAAGCACTTATGCCGGCATCGTGCGCCTGGTGACAGCGGCGCAGACCGCCAAGGCGCCATTCGTGCGGCTCGCCGACCGTTATGCGCTGGTGTTCCTGCCGGTCACACTGGCACTGGCCTTTGTCGCCTGGCTGATCTCAGGCGATCTCATTCGCAGTCTCGCCGTCCTTGTTGCGGCGACGCCGTGCCCGCTGATTCTCGCGGCCCCCGTCGCCTTCATCGCCGGTGTTGCCCAATCGGCCCGGCGAGGCATCCTGGTCAAAGGTGGCGGCCCGCTCGAAGCGCTGGCGCGCGCCCACACCGTGCTGTTCGACAAGACCGGAACGCTGACGGTAGGGGGCGCGCGGCTGCTCTCCATCGAGGTTGCCCCGGCGAGACAGCCGATGAGGTACTAACACTCGGCGCCTCGCTGGAACAGGCCTCGCACCATGTTCTTGCCGCGGCAATCGTCCAGGCGGCGGCTGAGCGCGGTCTCGCGCTGAAGCTGCCCGAGCAGGTGAAGGAATCCATGGGCTCGGGGCTGCAGGGCGTGGTCGAGGGACGCCACGTAAGCGCGGGTTCACGCGACATGATCTTTTCGCGGCAGCACGCTCCCGAATGGGCATTGCGCGCGGTGCGCCGCGCCTCGTGGAGATCGGCGCTTATCGTCTTCATTGCCGTCGACGAAATACCGATCGGCGCGCTACTGCTCGCGGACGAGTTGCGTTCCGACACGCCGCGCGCCATCCGTCTGCTGCGCGAAGCCGGCGTCGCCCGCATCGTCATGGTTACCGGCGACCGCGCCGCCGCCGCGCAGGCGATCGGCGCCGCGCTCGATCTCGACGCCGTGCTGGCCGACCGTGTTCCCTCCGACAAGGTCGACGCCGTGCGCTCCGAGCAGCGGCTCCATCCGACCATCATGGTCGGTGACGGCATCAACGACGCTCCGGCGCTGGCCTCTGCCGACGTCGGCATCGCGCTCGGCGCGCGCGGTGCCAGCGCCTCTTCTGAGGCAGCGGATGTGGTGATCCTCGCCGACCGGCTCGACCGGGTCGGTGACGCCATCACCATCGCGCAACGCGCGCGCCATATCGCCACCGAAAGCATTATCGCCGGCATGGGACTGTCGGCACTCGCCATGCTGGCGGCGACGGCCGGATGGCTGGCGCCGGTGCCAGCCGCGATCGTCCAGGAGGTGATCGACGTATTGGTGATCCTCAATGCGCTGCGTGCGCTCAACCCGGCCCATTCCGGCGCCCGGCGCACGATCCCGGCGTCGATTGGACGTGAAATGCGTCATGACCACGTTGCGCTAATCCGCAACCTCGACCGGCTGCGCTCCATCGCCGACACGCTAGATGACGTGACACCCGAGGAGGCGGCGCCGCTGATCGTGGAAGCTAACGCCGTCGTGCAGGAGCAGGTGGTCGAGCATGAGCGCGACGACGAGGGCAGTGTCTATCCGCGGCTGGCGCATGTTCTTACCGACGGCCACGGCCTCTCCGCCATGAGCCGCGCACACCGCGAGATCCTTCACCTCGCGCGCCTGCTTGCCCGCGTGGTCGAGGACCTTCCATCGGAAAAGATCGACCGGTTTCTCGTCCGCGACGCCCAGGGTGATCGAGGCGGTCGAACTCTGGTGCGCATCCACACGGCGCAGGAAGAAGATATCTACGAGGCCGTCGTGGCGCGCTAGGAGGAGGGAGTTAGAGAACACTCGTCCCTTATTTCAAGGGAACAGCATTGTCCATGTATCATTCATAGGCGTGATTGGTCCAATTCGGATATAAATCCTATTTTTTACCCTAGTAGGGTCCTCAGGATCGCTCCATATTGCGAACATGGCAGCAGACCATAATCTGGAAAAAATCTTGGTTTCGATGGCCATTATTCTGGCCCTAATTGCCATCTGACGCAGGGCACAAAAATCGTGAACTTGGGCCACGATAGTGTCCGCCGCTCGTAGCGCAATGTGCGGGCGCCAAATATTGGCAGAGCTCCCAACGACCCCGTGAGTTTTGGTCCCATGTTGCGTTTTTGCGTTATTTACGCGGAATTTAGGCAAACAGGATAAAGGATTCTTTTCCTTCGATAGGGACTGCCGCCGTTCCGGATGATCCATTTGACACCGGCGACACAACTGAAAGCGGCGAATGTTCGCTATTGGTGCAAACGCACCCTTTTCTCTAGTACATGTCGGAGTGACAAAGCGGAGACCCGGCTGATCAGCGGAAGCCGATAAATTTGATGCCGGCACGCCAGGTCAAGGAGGGTTGACAACTCTGCTCCCGCGGCGCGGACCCGTGCGGCGCGTCATATCCGTGGCCGCCCAGGTTTCGTCGATCCTTGCGCAGCCTTACATCTGGGCTGCCGCCGTTTTCGTCGATGAACTCGACGCCGGCCAATTCAAAAACCCACAGGCCACTCAATCTTATTGTTTCATTTTCGGTTTGCGCGCGAGACTGATTGATTCGGTAGACGTCGCTTTAGATGAGCTCCTGGTCCCCCGCCATTTTCATCGATCAGCTCCACTCCAGCATTCTCAAGAACCCTGCGAATGGCAGATGTATTTGCCAACACACCATCGCGGTCTTTTCGTCGATCGAATCCATACGGTGGATTGTCGCGAGGCAGTCCTATCGTTTTTTCTTGGGCGCATTCGCCCTTTGGCCGAGGACTGCTTTCGCAGCAGCAAACGGTTTGGTCGCTGCGGCGGCTTTTGCGGAGCGCGCGGCAACGGCCATGGTAAGGCGGACGCCAGGCTGATCGCCATTGGTGAACTCGACACCGGCGGCCTCGAGTGCCCGCTGAAGCGCGTCAATCGTTCGCTCCTTCAATTCATCTCCTCGCTCAAACCTGGCAACCGTGTCGATCGATACCTTGGCCGCTGCAGCGAGCTCTCGAACGCCCAAACCCAGCGCCGCACGAGCCATGCGACATTGAACGGGCAAAAAAATCATACCAGCGTTCCGATTTCAGTTGCAACATATGATTTCATAGTGTAATCATAACCATGTACTGATTTCGATACAAAGAGATGAATTGCGAGGTGCACACCTGACTTGGGAGAAAAAGATGAACCTGCACATCGAAATGGTAGCCGAATTCAGCGAAACGGCGCAGCTTTATCGAAGCAGCGAAGTCGCGTCCGAAGCCCTGTTCGCCAACATCATAGTCCAGCTCACCTTGAGTGGTTTTAGGAGAAGCCCAATGGATCAATTGACCTTTGCTGCCATCAACTACAGCACAATCCGCGACCGCATCCGCGCCCACGATCCCCAGATCGACGAGCAAACCCTCGCGGATACGGTTGAGGGCCTCACCAACCTGCATGAAATCCTCCAGGCGGTCGTCCGCGCGGCCCTGGCCGATGAGGCAATGGCCACAGGGCTCAAGTGCCGTATTTCCGACATGCAGGACCGGCTGCACCGCCTGCAGGACCGGGCCGCCAAACGCCGGCAGATCGCCAAAGATGTGATCGTCGAGCTTGATCTGAAGAAACTTGAGGCCCCGGATTTTACCGCTTCAATTAAGGCCCGGAATGCCAGCATTGGTGGTGCTCAATGAGGATGCCGTACCCAAGACCTATTGGGAGCCAGGCGAGCCCCGCCTGAGACGCCAAGTCTTGGCCAGCGACCTCAAAGATGGCGCCGAGGTTGCTGGCGCCACCCTCTCGAACCCCGAACCGGTTTTGAGCGTGAGGGTACGGTGATGGACTGTTGAGCAAAACAGGTCCAGGCGCTGCGGCGTCAACCTAGTTGACCGCCATTATCCGCACCCGGGAGGCCCATGGCCGGGAGCTATCCTATCTCGAGGGCTGGTACGCGATCTCGGAAGCCAACCAAATCTTCGGCTTTGACGGCTGGAACCGGGAGACCATGGAATCCAAATGCGTGCTAGCTCGGGAAAACCGCGGCACCTTCCTGGCGGTCTACATCGCAAGAGTTCGAGGTCACCGTGCATGCCGATGGCGCCACTATCATTCGGGAAGGCTGATGGCACCGGCGAAGGCCGCGGCATGTCACCCGGCGAGGTGCACGACGTCGCCCTCAAGGTCGCCGAAACCGATGCCACCAAACGGGCTCTGGCCACGTTCGGCAAGCCGTTCGGACTGGCATTATACGGGAGCGGCAAGACTGCCCCCTCCCCGCGAGTTTCAGCGCCAGAGCCGCGTGTTGGCTGATCAAGGCCAGCGCCAGGTCAGTCTGCCACCGGACGATACAACCCCGATCCCACGGCCATCCCGCTACTATGGCCGCCGCCAGGATCTGGTTACGCGCGACCGGGCTCAGGGAAGACGGCAACTGGTCGTCCAGCCTTCACGCGATGCCTCGATTGTCCCGTCGTCGGGCGAACGCGTACCGGGTCAGGTGAAGGAGCGCTCTCACCATTGGCGAACCCAAGCGGCTTCGTGACAAAGATCATCTGAGATTTGTGGCTTCCCAGTCCTGTCTCGTCTGCGGCCGGCAGCCATCAGATCCGCATCACCTGCGTTTTGCCCAACCCAGAGCCCTGGGTCTCAAAGTGAGCGATGAATTCACCGTCCCTCTCTGTCGTGACCATCACCAGCAACTGCATCAAGCCGGCAACGAATTGGCGTGGTGGCACGACTTGAATATCAACGCACTTGAAGTCGCCAAAGAGTTTTGGGCGCAGAGCAGGGGCAAGCTCTATCAGATGGCCGCGCGGGCTTACGAACAACAAGCAGGCACTAATCCACCTGATACCGAGGCAGCCCAGCCTGAGGACGCCGCCAAATTACCGAACGAACCCAATTGATCGCGCAAACCACTCCATGGCTTCGGAAAGACAAGTTTTAGCCAACCGGCAAAACGCGGCCAAAAGTACCGGCCCCATCACGCAAAATGGCAAACTGCAGTCGCGCCGCAATGCCCTGCGCCATGGCCTTACGGCGGCGACCGTGGTGCCGGCGATAGAGGATGCGGAGGAATTCGAGCGTTTTGCAGCCGCGATCAGGGCCGACTATCAACCCGTTTCAACAATCGAGCACGAGCTGGTCGCAGAACTCACATCGCTACTCTGGCGACTGCGACGTTCCACCCTCATCGAGACCAATCTCTTCCAGCTGCAGGCACGGCTTGCGAGGGAGCGGGATCTCGAAGCCCGAGATGGATCGGACGCCGCCCAGGCCCGGAATGGGAACCATTTATCGGCTGCTTCGCAGTCCAGATACCCTTGTGCCCTCGCCCGCAATTCAAACAGACCCGAGCCCAACCATCATGGAGCCGACGCTCCAAATGCACCCGGGAACGCTTCGCCCTATCCAAATCCAGCGACAATCTTCTTGCGGCTCTGCAATCTAAATAGCTTCCCGATCGAGCGGATCAATCGGTACGAGACGGCTCTATGGCGACAAGTCGCTCAAACACTGTTCATTCTTGACGTATGCAAAAAGCAAGTACCGTCCCGCTAGTCTGCAAGTGTTTGGCCGAACCCACATATTGGGTTCGTTTTGAAATTTGCTTAAAGCGCGACGCTCCAATGGATGGAAAAAACAACCTCAAACATCGGCCGATTGCCGCGGAGCTTGTTGACGCTGGCGCATGGCCGCAAGAGCCAGTTCCTCCAAAGAAAATGAAGGATGCACGAGCCGCCGACGAATGTCAGTATCGGGAGTAAAGCAGACATCGAGCGGACATTGCCAACTTCGAGCGCGCGCCCAACTCTGAATTCTCAAATATTGCTAATCCGGCATGATCCCATCGCGGCCGAAGTGGTGCGGACCACCATGAAAATTATCGCCGGAATGCTGCGAATTGGGTCACATGAACTGCGCTAGTATTGTAAATCGGCGTTTTTGTCCGTCATCAAAGCTCTGATAAAGAGGTGCCAGCGTCTCTGCGAGATGTTTCAAAACAGCACCACGTGCGCTCAAGGCATCGGCCAAACGCTGCAATCGCATAACTGGATCAGAGGACGGTTGCTGCTCCGGCTTTAGCGGCGGACCTCTCCATCCGCATCTTAATAAGATCACGCAATGACTGCTCGAAGGTCGGCCAGATCTTTTCTTGATCTGCGTTGAGTTTGAGCCCTGCATGCAGCGCCGCGATACGTGCATCGGCAAATGCTGCCATGTCCTCCATATTGACTTTGGAGGCCCAGTGCACCGCCGCAATGTCTTCATTGGTATTGGTAGCCGCGCCCCTGTCGTCTCCGCTAGCACTAGGCCCTCTCGGACCTTGCTGCGCATAGACGATCATCGATCCCGCGATCATAAGCGCGGTCGCGCAGACGAATGCTTTTTTCCACATGATGCATGCTCCTAAAACGTTCAAACCAAATATATCGGTAATCTATGTCAGGGTCACAACAATTTAAGGCCATTTGATGAAGAAACTTGAAGTGGGCCATTACAGACCAAAACGTATCAGTATGCTCTGACAAAATGGGATAGCCTGAGCATATTACGTTTTTCCGAATAGGAGCGCGCCAATGAAAGGCGATCCGAAAGTTATCGAGTATCTAAACAAAGCACTGCGGCATGAACTTACCGCGGTGAACCAATACTGGCTTCATTACCGGCTGTTGGACAATTGGGGCTACAAGACGCTTGCCAAGCAATGGCGCAAGGAATCGATCGAGGAGATGCAGCATGCGGACAAGCTCATCGAACGCATCATTTTTCTTGATGGCGTCCCCAACATGCAGACCCTCGAATCCCTCCATATCGGTCAAACTGTGAAGGAAGTACTCGAGCGCGATTTAAAGGCCGAGATGGAAGCGCGCACGCTCTACGAAGAGGCCGCCACTCATTGTCACTCAGCCAAGGATTATGTGACACGCGATCTGTTCGAACAGATTGATGGCAGACGAGGAACACCACATCGATTTCCTCGAAACCCAACTCGACCTCGTCGCGAAGCTTGGCCTTGAGCTTTACGCCCAGCACCATATCGGCGAGATGGGCGAGGACGGAGAAGACTGATTGTGCGGGGCCGCTGCCGCCAACCATGTGGTTGGCCCGCTCATGACTAGCCGCTGCCGACCGACCTCGATTTACGAGTGCGGGCCCTCACCTTCGGTAATACGCGTCTTTTCTTGCTGGTTAGCAGAAGCGGCGCTAATATTCACCTCAAGTCGTAAGTCATATTCGAGAATATCGGGTGGGCTTTCGATCCCGTTGGTGCCTATTTTCGTTGCGTTAAATTGACCGCATGTCAACGATTGATGTCAAATCTTCGCCAGCACCGGGCCGCAACTGCGGATCATGTGCCCTTTGCTGCAAGCTCATCGGTTTTGCCGAGATCAACAAGCCGATGGGCCAATGGTGCCCGCACTGCCTCAAAAGCAACGGATGCACCATCTTCAAATTCCAGGCCCAACGAATGTCGGAACTTTAATTGCGAGTGGTTGACCAATGCAAATTTTGGCGACGAGTGGCAACCGATGCGCTCAAAAATGGTCATCTGTCATGTGCGTGACGGCGATACCAGCAAACTGGTTTTTCACGTCGATCCTGGCTCACCGCTTTCCTGGAGAAACGAACCTTACTACAGTCAACTGAAGCGATTGGCCAGGAATGGTCTAGGGCATAATGGGATCATCACTATTAATGTTGGCAAACGAGTGTTTGTAGTATTGCCGAGAAAAAAGACGTAGATTTGGGTATATGTGACGTAGACGACAAAATTTTAGTCCAGCAAAGCTGGAACGGATTAGATTGGGAGATCGAAGCTTACAAAAAGCCACAGGATGCGCTGACAAAAAAGGCGGAACAAACTCGCCCATGAAGATCTTTCTTTTGGTTAAATCTGAAATGGGACGTGCCAACGAATTGCGGCGATTAAGGACAACAAAAGCCTCAGCCATCTGAGCAGAAGGCGGAAGTTGTGACAGACGGCAGCGAGCACAGCGTTGACGACATGGCCTTAAATTGGTGAGATAATTGAGCCGCTGCCCGAGTGATTAGCTCTTGCTCGTACATTTCGTTTCAATTCGACCGAGCGCACACCTCGCTCGCGTTTGGCAATCAAATTTGCCGGTCCCGTGCCGCTCGAAACGCTGCCATGGCCATCCTCGCGCGTCGTGGCGATCGGCCCCGAGAGGGAAGCGTCGATGCTGAGTTGCTATGGGCGCTGGTTGCTACCGCACTTCTTCTGAATGGCCTCGTATAGATCAACTCCACCGATTGTGAAAAACTTAGGTGGAATTTCCAGATTTTG
>CAVTZC010000017.1:0-13749 GCA_963739075.1 uncultured Alphaproteobacteria bacterium
GTGGCGCTGGCCGCCGGCATGTCGCTTTATCCAGATCTCAAGTTCGATGCGGTCAAGGATTTCGCCCCCATCGGCCTCATTAATACTGCCGCTTCGACCCTTGCGGCGCCGGCGAGCCTGCCGCCGAAGAATTTCAAGGAGCTGCTGGCCTGGATGAAGGCCCCCGGACACACCGTCAGGATTGGGCATCCCGGCGTCGGCTCATACGGTCATTTGGCCGGCGTGTTGATCGCGCAGGAACTTGGCGTGAAAGTCACGCAGGTTCCCTATCGCGGCGCCGGTCCGGCGCTGGTTGACCTATTGTCGGGCCAAGTGGATTTGGAGTCGCAATCGGCCATCGTTTCGGGACCGCTGATCAAATCCGGCAAGCTCAAAGCCTATGCCATTATCGGGCGCAAGCGCTTCGCCGGTCTGCCGGACCTGCCGACGTTGGGCGAGCTCGGCTACAAGAAGCTCAATATCGATTTCTGGCACATGTTGCTGGCGCCGGCCGGCACGCCGCGACCGATCATCGACAAACTGAACGCCGCGCTGCGCGTCGCGCTCGCCGATCCCAAGGTGCGCAAGAGCTTTGCCGACGGCGGCATGGACGAGTTCGGGCCCGGAGAGGAAACGCCGGGGGCAGCGGCCACCTTGCTCAAGCGCGAGATTGCGCTCTGGGGCGAAGTAATCCGCGCCAACAAAATCGCTGCGGCCAAGTAGCCGGCTCGCCAGCCGTCGTTTAAGATGGCGCGAAGCAACGACGAGGGGCGCCGTGGCAGTTCGCCGGATCGACCACATTTTGATCGCCATGCCGGCGGGCCGCGAGGAAGAGGCGCGCGCGTTTTACGGCGGCATGCTGGGCTTTGCCGAAAAAACCAAACCGTCGCAGCTTGCCGCGCGCGGCGGCTGCTGGTTCGAAAGCGGCGCGGTGACGGTGCATCTCGGCGTCGACAAGAATTTTATCGCGGCGCGCAAGGCGCATCCGGCTTTCATCGTCGATGGGCTGGCCGGCCTCGAGACCAAGCTGAAACAGGCCGGCTACAAAGTGACCGAGGACGAGCCGATCGAACGCTGCGACCGGCGCCACGTCGAGGATCCGTTCGGCAACCGGATCGAGCTGATCGAGCCGCATTGAGCTAGCCGGCGCCTAGTAGGCGCGCACATCCGCCGTCGCGATGGCCCGGTTATTTATTTCGCATTGACTTTAGAAATCTTGGATTGGAGTTCTTCGGGAGTAAAAGGTTTGTTGATGAAATCGATAGTGGCAGGGTATTTAGCGGCGACGAGCTTGTACTGTTCGGACGCGGTCGTCATCATGATGAAAGGAACTTTCTGAAACTGCTTTTTGCCGAACACCTGGTCGAGCAGCGCCTTTCCGTTCATCGGCTCCATATGCCAATCTGAAATCACCAAGCCAAACGGTTTCCCGTTCAGTTTTGCGAGTGCTGCTGCGCCATCGGTCGCTTCGTCGACGTTGCTATAGCCCAGTTGCGCGAGAATTTTTCGCACAACGGCTCGCACCGCGCTGCTATCGTCCACGACCAAAACCTGGATTTCGCTGTTGAACGTCATCGCCATTTTTCCAAGCAGTAGCGCGGCCGTAAGGGCGCGCATTCGATGCCGATGGCGGCAGATTTGCAAATAGTTTTCATGTAAATCCTTGGGTCTATCCTCAAGAACAACTGGCACGGTGCCGAAGTTCCACGCCGCGACGGGGGAATCGACTTTTGCTTGTAATGCGGAACTTGGCTTATCGTTGGCGGGCAATATCTATTGACTTATACATGCCCATTCCCATGAACGGCACGCCCAAAGACATCGACTCGGCGAGCGACCTGCGCGAGGATGACGACGAGCAATCGTTGCCCGAGCCAGAGGCGGAAGCGCCAGCCGGCACGCTCGCCGCCGGCCGCGCGGCGATCGCGCGCGCGGTCAAGCAGGCGCCGTCGCGGCCCGGCGTCTACCGCATGATCGACGCGCAAGGCGAGGTGCTCTATGTCGGCAAAGCGAAGAATATCAAGAAACGGGTCACGGCCTATACCCGGCCGGCCGGCCACGACAGCCGTATCGTGCGCATGATTTCGGGCACGGCGGCGATGGAATTCGTTACCACCAAGACCGAAACCGAGGCGCTGCTGCTCGAGGCCAATTTGATCAAGCGGCTGCGCCCGCGTTTTAACGTGCTGCTGCGCGACGACAAGTCGTTCCCCTTCATCTTGATCACGTCGGATCACTGGGCGCCGCAAATCTTGAAGCACCGCGGCGCGCACACTCGGTCGGGCCATTATTATGGGCCCTTCGCCAATGCCGGCGCGGTCAACCGCACCATCAACGCGCTGCAGCGCGCGTTCCTGCTGCGCTCCTGCTCGGATTCATTCTTCGAGGCGCGGACGCGGCCCTGCCTGCTCTATCAGATCAAGCGCTGCTCGGCGCCTTGCACGCAGGAGATCGATTTTTTCGGCTATGGCGAATTGGTGCGCGAGGCCAATGAATTTCTGTCGGGCCGCAGCCACGCGGTGCAAAAGGAAATGGCCGCGGAGATGGACACGGCGTCGAACGCGCTCGATTTCGAGCGCGCCGCGATCTACCGCGATCGTCTCGCCGCGCTTTCGGCGATCACTTCGCACCAGGGCATCAATCCGCGCACGCTGCAAGAGGCCGACGTGTTCGCCGTGCACCAGGCCGGCGGCTACACTTGCGTCGAGGTTTTCTTTTTCCGCACCGGGCAGAACTGGGGCAACCGCGCTTATTTCCCTAAGGCCGATCGTTCACTCGGGCCCGGTGAAGTTCTGAGCGCTTTTCTCGCGCAGTTCTACGACGACAAGCCGCCGCCGAAACTGGTGCTGGCCTCGCACGCGTTCGATGAGCGAGCGCTCTTGGCGGAGGCGCTCACGACCAAGAGCGGCTGCAAGGTGGAGGTCGCCGTGCCGCAACGCGGCGAGCGCAAGGAACTGGTGCAGCACGCGCTTGCCAATGCACGCGAGGCGCTGGCGCGCAAACTCGCCGATACCTCGTCGCAGCATAAATTGCTCAAGGCGCTGACCGAGGCTTTCGCGCTGCCGCGCTCACCGCGCCGCATCGAGGTCTACGACAACAGCCATATCGGCGGCACCAACGCGGTCGGCGCCATGGTGGTGGCGGGGCCGGAAGGCTTCCGCAAGAACCAGTACCGCAAGTTCAACATCCGCTCGCAGGAGGTTAAAGCCGGCGACGACTACGGCATGCTGCGCGAGGTGTTGCAGCGGCGGTTCAAGAGATTGCTGGAAGAGAACCCGCGTCTGACGGCCGATGCCGCGCTCGCGGCCGTGCTCACCAGCGAGCCGGACGAGGGCGACGAGCAACCTTGGCCTGATCTACTGCTGATTGACGGCGGGCAGGGGCAGCTCTCAGCGGCGGCCGAGACGCTGGCCGAAATGGGCGTCACCGATGTGCGGCTGGTCGCCATCGCCAAGGGGCCGGACCGCGACGCCGGGCGCGAAACCTTCTTCATGGCGGGCCGCAGCCCGTTCAAGCTGCCGCCGCGCGATCCGCTTTTGTATTTCATCGAGAGGTTGCGCGACGAGGCGCACCGCTTCGCCATCGGTTCGCACCGCACGCGGCGCAAGAAGAATATCCGCGAGGCCGGATTGCAGGAAATCCCGGGGATCGGGCCCACCCGCAAACGCGCGCTGCTGCGCCATTTCGGCACCCTCAAAGCGATCGAGCGGGCAAGCCTGCCCGATCTCGCCCAAGTACCGGGAATTAATGCGGAGACGGCGCGAAAGATATATGAGTTCTTCCACGAACACGCGTGATCCCGAAAAGTGGGAACCGGTTTTCGGATAAGATCACGCGCAAGCAAAATGCGGCGCAATAGGGGTTTCGGTCTATGCTCATCAAGCGGCAGGAAGACGTCACCGACGTGGTGGTGGACGCGTTCAAGAACGCGGCGGACCCGCGCGTGCGCGAAATTCTCATGGCCATGGTGAAACACCTGCACGCGTTTGCGCGCGACGTGCATCTGACCGAGGAGGAATTCGAGAAGGCGGTCGGCTTCGTCACCGCGCTCGGCAAGAAGACCACCGACACCCACAACGAGACGGTGCTGATGTCGGGCTCGCTCGGCTTCTCGACGCTGATCTGCCTGCTCAACAACGGCAATAACGGACAGACCGAGACCACGGCCAATCTGCTCGGGCCGTTCTGGCGCCTGAATTCGCCGCGCACCGAAAACGGCGGCTCGATCGTGCGCTCGCCCACGCCGGGGCCGGCACTGTTCGTCAATTGCACGCTGCGCGACCGGGACGGCAAGCCGATCGAAGGCGCCGAGGTCGACGTCTGGCATTCCTCGCCGGAAGGCTTCTACGAGCAGCAGGATCCCAATCAGGCCGATATGAACCTGCGCGGCAAATTCATGACCGATGGTCATGGTCATTTCGGCTTCCGCAGCGTGAAGCCGGCCGGCTACCCGATCCCGATCGATGGGCCGGTGGGTGACCTAGTGCGCGCCACCGGGCGGCATCAATACCGGCCCGCCCATCTGCATTTCCTGATCTTCAAGCCCGGCTTCAAGACGCTGATCTCGCAAATCTATGTCAACGACGACGACAAGCTCGAAACCGACGTGCAATTCGGCGTCACGCGCGCGTTGGTCGGCGACTATGTCCGGCACAAGGGCAAGGCGCCGGCGCCGGACGTGACCGGCGAGTGGTATTCGCTCGATCAGACTTTCGTGATGGAGCCGGGCAAAAGTCGCCTGCCCAAGCCGCCGATCCGGTAATCGTCGGGGGATCATCGGCCGCCGGCGGTTGACGTTACGGCGGGCCGGGTGTTCCTTGGGGTCCGATGAATGCCATGCGCTCCGAACGTTTGCCTGCGCACCCGCTCGCGCTGCCGAATCTGCTGACTTATGGGCGCATCGCCGCCGTGCCGGTGGTGGTGGGGCTGATGTATTGGCAGAGCATCCTGGGCGGCGGGCTGTGGTCGCGCTGGCTGGCGCTGGCGATCTTCATAGCCGCCGGCATCAGCGACATTCTCGACGGTTATTTCGCCCGCATGTGGGGCCAGCAGTCCTCGCTCGGCCGCATGCTCGATCCGATCGCGGACAAGCTGCTGGTGGCTTCGTGCCTGCTGATGCTGGCGGCCGAGGAAACCATCCGCGGCTGGGCGCTGTTCGCCGCGGTGATCATCCTGTGCCGCGAAATCCTGGTGTCGGGCCTGCGCGAGTATCTTGCCGAACTGCGCGTCGGCGTGCCGGTGACGCGGCTCGCCAAGTGGAAGACCATCGGGCAGATGGTGGCGATCGGTTTCCTGATCGCGGGCGATGCCGGCGACGTGATCCTGCCGGCCACCACCGAAATCGGCATTACGCTGCTGTGGCTGTCGGCGATCCTGACGCTCTACACCGGCTGGGACTATATGCGCGCCGGCCTGCGTTATATGATCGATTAGCGCATGATCCCGAAACGTGGGAACCGATTTTCGGACAAAATCATGCGCAAATGTAAAAAACCATGAAACTGCGTTATTTCGCTTGGGTGCGCGAGCGCGTCGGCAAGCCCGAAGAAGACATCGACGTTCCCGCCGGCGTCGCCACGGTCGGCGAATTAATGACTTGGTTATCCTCGCGCGGCGAGGAATATGCCCATGCCTTCGCCAACCCCAAGGTGATCCGCGCGGCCATCGACCGCGCCCATGTCAAGCCGCAGACGCCGATCAAAGGGGCCGTGGAAATCGCCTTTTTCCCGCCGATGACGGGGGGTTAGCCTCGCGGGCGCGGGCGCGCTACATTACCTCTATGACCGCCTTATCCACCGTGCGCCTGCAGCGCGAGCCGTTCGACGCCGCCGCCGAAGCAAAAATGCTTACGGGCGGACGGACCGACGTCGGCGCGCTGGTCACCTTCACCGGCATTTGCCGCGGCGACGAAGCGGGCGCGCCAATCGCCGCGCTCACGCTCGAACATTATCCCGGCATGGCGGAGGCCGAGATCGAGCGCCACGTCGAGGAGGCGAAAACACGCTGGCCTCTGCTTGGCGTCACCGTCATCCACCGTTACGGGCGCATGCGGCCGGGCGAGGACATCGTGCTGGTGGCGACCACGTCTTCGCATCGGGAAGCGGCCTTCGCGGCGGCCGAATTCCTGATGGATTATCTCAAGACGCGGGCGCCGTTCTGGAAGCAGGTCGAGAAGGCGGGCGAGAAAACCTGGGTGGACGCCAAGCCCACCGACGATGCCGCGGCCGGACGCTGGAGCAAACGGCAAGCGGCGGAATGAGACTGCGCTCAAGAGGCGTGAAGTGGGGCTGACATGGTTCCGGTGATTGTCGCCGCGGTGGCTATGCTTGCGCTTGGTCTCGAACCGGCGTCGGCGGCGGAAGTTTCATACTTCGACGTGCCGCAAGGCGCGCATCCGCACGACGTGGCGCCGGCGCCGGACGGCATGGTCTGGTACACTGCGCAGAGCCAGGGCGCGCTCGGCATTCTCGATCCGAAAACTGGCAAGGTGACGCAAATTCCGCTCGGGCCGCATGCCGCGCCGCATGGCGTGATCGTCGGGCCCGACCGCGCCGCCTGGATCACCGAAGGCGGGCAGAACGCCATCGCGCGCGTCGATCCGGCGAGCAAGGCGGTGAAGCTCTATCCGCTGCCAAAGAATTTCCCCGATGCCAACCTCAACACCGCGACCTTCGACCGCAAGGGTATCCTCTGGTTCACTGGGCAGAACGGCGTCTATGGCCGCGTCGATCCGGCAACCGGCAAGGTGGACGCCTGGAAGGCCCCCAAGGGCGCTGGGACCTACGGCATCACCACAACGCCCAACGGCGACGTCTGGTACGCCTCGCTCGCCGGCGATCACATCGCCAAGATCGATACCGTGAGCGGCGACGCCTTGATGGTGCCGCCGCCCAAGCCCGGCGTCGGCCCGCGCCGCATCTGGTCCGACTCCAAGGGCCTGTTGTGGGTGAGCTTCTGGCACACCGGCGAGGTCGGCCGTTTCGATCCGATCGCCAAGAGCTGGAAGGTGTGGGCGCTGCCGAAAAGCGGTGCCGGCTGCTACGCGGTCTATGTCGACGACAAGGACAAGATCTGGCTCACCGACTTCCTTGCCAACGCGATCGTGCGCTTCGACCCGGCGACCGAGAAATTTGAGAGCTTCCCGAGCAGCAGGCGCGGCGCCTCGGTGCGCCAGCTGCTGGGTCGGCCGGGCGAAGTCTGGGGCGCGGAATCCGGCACCGACCGGCTGGTGGTGGTGCGCGAGTGATGCGCGCCAACCGCCGCAGCGTCCTGCGATGGCTCGCAAGCGGGGCGGCCCTGGCGGTTGGCGCCGTGCCCACGGCTGCCGGCGAAGCGCGCGTGACGCGCCTGATCGCGGCGACGCAGGCTTTTCCGGCGATTTCGGCGCGCATCGATTTCATCTCGGCCGCGCTGCGCGGCACGCGCTACATGAGCGACACGCTGATCGGCGGGCCGCGCCGGCCGGAAAAATTCGTCGTGCGCGACGACGCCTTCGATTGCGTCACCTTCTGCGAGACCGTGCTGGCGGCGGCGCGCGCGCATGACGCGGGCGATTTCGAGGCAGCGTTGCAGGACATCCGTTACCGCCAGGGTTTCGTGAACTGGTACGAGCGCAACCATTATTTCTTCGAATGGTGCGAGCATAACGTCGAGAACAAGATTTTCCGCTGGCTCGCGCTCGATGGCGCGGTCGACATCAAGAAAACGGTCGATTCGCAACGAGGCTTGAGCAAGCGGCATTTCGCCATGCGCGTCATTCCGAGCGTGATCTTGCTGGCCAACGCCGGCAGGCTGGCGACCGGCGACATTGTCGGCTTCGTGAGCCGGCGCGCGAACCTGGATTATTTCCACTGCGGTTTTGCCATCGCCGTGCCCAAGCATCCATTGCTGTTGCGCCACGCCGCCGAAAGCCGGCGCCGCGTGCTGGACGAGCGCATGGACCGCTTCCTCGCGCATAACCACGTGCGCTACGTCACGCTGCTGCGGCCGGAGGAGCCGGCCGCCGCCGTCGCGGTCAAGAAAGCGATCTAGCGAGCCGTTAGAATCTCGATTGTCATGGCCGGGCTTGTCCCGGCCATCCCGATAAGGGACGCATTGCCTTCCTAAGCGGGATCACCGGGTCGCGGCGCTAACGCGCCGGTCCGGTGATGACAATCATTTACGCTGCCGCGGCCTTGCCGGAAGGGTTCACCGCCGCGGTGTAGTCGTCCATCAGCTGCTTGGTGATGCCGCCGGGATTGAAATTCCACTGGCCGCCGATCTCCGACACCGCGGTGACTTCCGCCGCCGAGCCCGTGATGAAGCACTCGGAGAAGCTCGAGAGCTCTTCCGGCATGATGCGGCGCTCGATCACCTCAAAGCCGCGCTTGCGGGCGAGCGCGATCACGGTCTGCCGGGTGATGCCGTCGAGGAAGCAGTCGGCGATCGGCGTGTGGATCTTGCCGTCTTTGACGAAGAAGATGTTGGCGCCGGTGCATTCGGCGACGCGGCCCTGCCAGTCGAGCATCATGGCGTCGGCAAAGCCGCGGCGCTCGGCGCGGTGTTTGGAGATGGTGCAGATCATGTAGAGGCCGGCGGCCTTGGCGAGGCACGGCGCGGTCTTCGGATCGGGCCTACGGTATTCGGCGAGGTCGAGCTTGATGCCCTTGAGCCGCTGTTCGGGATCGAAATAGCTCGGCCATTCCCACGACGCGATGGCGAGGTGGATGGTGTTGCTCTGCGCCGAGACGCCCATCATCTCCGAGCCGCGCCAGGCGACGGGGCGCACGTAGGCTTCTTTCTTGCCGTTCTTGTCGACGACCAGCTGCTTGGCGGCGACGATGTCGTCGACCGAATAGGGGATTTCGAAGTCGAGCATCTGCGCCGACTTTTTCAAACGCTCGGCGTGCTCGCGCGTCTTGAATATCTTGCCGCCATAGGCGCGCTCGCCCTCGAACACGCAGCTTGCGTAATGCAGGCCGTGGCTAAGCACGTGCAGATTGGCGTCCTGCCAGGGCACCAGCTTGCCGTCGTACCAGATGACCCCTTCGAGCCGGTCATAGGACTGCGCAGCCATCGCTTCCTCCATCAACTCATTGTCGCACTGAGCGGTCTCAGTTGCCGCCCCATGCGCCGGTCATGGCGCATTTTTGCGCCTCTTCCAATACTTTGCGTCATCGGGCAACACCCGGTATGAAAGGGTCCGGAGCGGACCTATCGGTCCGATACCGGCGCATCCAAAAGGGCCGTCTTGGTACGATCCTTTCGTCTGCGGCGGCGCTTTTGTAACATAAAATCGAAATATGTCAACATGGCTGACATAAATGTGAAGATCGCTGCCCCGGCTGGGGGCCTGGCCGAGCGGGCTGGCGTCACGCCGGCGCCGGTCGAGCCGGTCTGGGACATCATCGAGCTGTTGTTTTTCGCCTACCGCGATTTCGTCGGCGATCCCGACGAGGTGCTCTCCAAGCTCGCCTTCGGCCGCGCCCATCACCGCGTGCTGCATTTCGTCAACCGCAATCCCGGCATGAAGGTCGCCGACCTATTGGAGATTCTCAACATCACTAAGCAGTCGCTCGGCCGCGTGCTCAAGCAACTGGTCGATCAGGGCTTCGTGGTCCAGAAGGAAGGCGCGCAGGACCGCCGCCAGCGGCTCTTGTTCGTGACGCCGAAGGGCGAGGCGCTGGCGCTCAAGCTCGCCGGCTTGCAGACCCAGCGTATCAACCGCGCCTTCGCCGAACTCGGGCCGAACGCGCACGAGGCGGCGCGGCGTTTCCTGACCGCCATGATCGACGCCGACAATCGCGAAGGCGTGTTGCGCCTGATCGTGCGCGCCGAACGCGCCAAGACGCGAGGTTGAGGTGGCAAACGAGCATCTGATGCTGCTGCCGGCCACTTTGTCCGATGATGCGCCGCATCTTTTGGTGGTCGACGACGACCGCCGCATCCGCGACTTGCTGTCGCGCTTTCTGACCGGCGAGGGCTACCGCGTAACTACGGCGGAGACCGCATCCGATGCGCGCGCCAAGCTCAACGGCTTGAGCTTCGACCTGCTTATTCTCGACGTGATGATGCCGGGCGAATCCGGTTTCGACTTCGCTAAGTCGCTGCGCGGCACCTCGAGCGTGCCGATCCTGATGCTGACGGCGCGCGACGCCGCTGAAAGCCGTATCAAGGGTCTCGAGATGGGCGCCGACGATTATCTGTCGAAACCGTTCGAGCCGCGCGAATTGTCGTTGCGCATCGCCAATATCCTCAAGCGCGCGCAGCCGGCGGCCGCGCCGCCGGTGGAATCGGTCCGCTTCGGGCCCTTCGTCTATCATCTGGCGCGCGGCGAATTGCGCAAAGGCGAGGAGGTCATCCGGCTGACCGACCGCGAGCGCGAGATGCTGCGTGTTCTGACGGCGACGCCAGGCGAGACGGTGACGCGGCTCACGCTCGCCGGCAATGGCGGCACGGTGTCGGAGCGCGCCGTCGACGTGCAGGTCAACCGGCTGCGACGAAAGATCGAGCAAAACCCCGGCCATCCGCTGTTCGTGCAGACCGTGCGCGGCATCGGCTACCGGCTGATGGCCGGCCCATGACCAGCCTCGACACCGGCATCCGCACCATCCGCGGCGCTTTCGAGCGGCTGGGCGAGGCTTGGCGCTGGTACGACTCGATCCCCGCGATCCGCCGCATCCACGCTGTGCTCGGTCGCATCCCCGACGTCTGGCGGCGGATGAGCCGCTGGCTCAACAGCGTGATGCCGAAAGGCCTCTATGCGCGCGCGCTGTTGATCATCATCCTGCCGATGGTGATCCTGCAATCGGTGATCGCCTTCGTGTTCGTCGACAGGCAACTGAGCGAGGTCACCGAGCGCCTGTCCGCCGGGGTGGTGCACGACATAGCCGCGCTGGCCGACGTCTACCAAGGCTATCCGCAGGACGCCGACGCGGCGCAGATCCGCCGCATCGCGCAGGACCGACTTGGCCTGGTGGTCGATTTCCTGCCGCTGTCGGAGATGCCGCCGCCGGGGCCGAAGCCGTTCTTTTCGCTACTCGATTCGACGTTGTCCGACGAGCTGCGCAAACAGATCGGGAGGCCGTTCTGGATCGATACGGTCGGCAAATCGACGCTGGTCGAGATCAGGGTGCAGCTCGACAAGACGGTGATGCGCGTGTTCGCGCGTCGCAACGCCGCCGATGCTTCGAACGCGCTGATCTTCTTGTTCTGGATGGTCGGCACCGCCGCGGTGCTGATCGGCGTCGCCATCGCCTTCCTGCGCAACCAGATCAAGCCGATCTTGCGGCTGGCCGACGCCGCCGAAAGCTTCGGCAAGGGCCGCGAAGTGCCGAATTTCCGCCCGCGCGGCGCGCGCGAGGTGCGGCGCGCGGCGCAGGCCTTCATCGAGATGAAGACGCGCGTCGAACGCAGCCTCGAGCAGCGTACCGCGATGCTGGCCGGCGTCTCGCACGACCTGCGCACCGTGCTCACGCGCTTCAAACTCGAATTGGCGCTGATCAAGAAGAAAACGCCGGAAGTCGAGGCGATGAAAAAGGATATCGACGAGATGGCGCGCATGCTGGAGGCCTATCTTGCCTTCGCGCGCGGCGATCTCGGCGAGGCCGCCGCGCCGACCGACATGGCAGACTTCCTCGAAGAGCTCAAGGACGATGCCGAGCGCAACGGCCACAGAGCGAGCGTGGTGTTCCACGGGCCGCCGGTGGTCAGCGTGCGGCCGGCGGCGTTCAAGCGCTGCCTGGGCAATCTGGTGTCGAACGCGGCGCGCTTTGCACCGTCGATCTCGATCACCGGCCATCGCGACCATCGTTACCTGACCGTCACGGTGGACGACGACGGGCCGGGCATCGCACCCGACATGCGCGAGGAAGTGTTCAAGCCGTTCTTGCGGCTCGACGACGCGCGCAATCAGGACGAGGGCGGCACCGGCCTGGGGCTCGCGATCGCGCGCGACATCGCGCGCTCGCACGGCGGTGACATTACACTCGGCGACAGTCCGCTCGGAGGATTAAGGGCGACGGTGCGGGTGCCGGTTTAACGCGTGATCCCGAAAAGTGGCTACCGATTTTCGGATAAGATCACGCGCAACGCATTAAGCCGCCTCGGCTTCTTCTTCCTCGTCGCGACGGCGGCGCCGCCGCGGGCCGCGCACGATGCATTTCGGTAGCGAACACAGATCGCTGACGAAACCGTCCCAGCGCTCGGCGCTGGCAAGCCCGCGGCCGAGCGCGGCCATGCTGCGGTCGAGGCCGGGCTCGTCGTCGTCGAGCCATACGCTGAGCACGCGCGCGAACATCAGTGCGGCGCCTTGCGCGCGCAACACGCCGCGCGGCCCGTGCGCGCCGATGCCGGCGGCCTCCAGCATCCATTTCTGCGAACGCACCGCCATGGCGTTGAGCGCGAGCGCGAGGCCAGGATTGCGGCGCGCCGAGTGCATGAGCGAGCGCACCGCTTCTTTGTAAGGCGCCAGCGCCTCCAGCCGGCGCATCAGCACGTCGAACAGATGTTCACGCGGCGGCTCTTCCGCCATGTCGCCGTTGCCTCCGGAAAGCACCGCGCGGTCGATGTCCTTCATATGGGCGGCGAGGATCAGCAGCGTCGAGCCGAATTCGGCGCGCAAGGCGGATAGCTTGAGGCCGGCACGGCCGGCGACTTCGGCCAGCCCGATTTGTTCGAAGGAATGCTCGGCGAGCAGCGCCATCAGCGCGTCGACCGCCTTGTCGCGGTCGGTGTTGCCGCGCGGCGGTGTGGGCTGGGCTTTGCGGGAACGCTTTTGCTTGCGGGCCATGACGGCCTCCTGCGGGCTGTTCGGTTGCCCCTAATCTAGGCCCGCAAAGACGCCGGTTCTAGGGCAGGCTTTCTTGTTTGCGCGTGATCTTATCCGAAAACAGGTTCCCACTTTTCGGGATCACGCGCTATCCCGCCAGCTCGCGCCCGCGCCTGGTGGCGGCGGCGATGGCCTTGGTCAGCAGCTCGTCGAAACCGCCCGGGCCCATCAGCACCTCAAGCGCGGCGGCAGTGGTGCCGCCGGGCGAGGTGACGTTCTGCCGCAACGTGGCGGCGTCGAGGTCCGGGCGGTGCAGCAGCTCGCCGGAACCGGCGACTGTTTCGCGCGCGAGGCGTGCCGCGAGGTCGGCCGGCAGGCCGGCGGCGATGCCGGCTTTGGTCATTGCCTCCGCCAGCAGGAAAACGTAGGCCGGACCGGAACCGGACAAAGCCGTAACCGCGTCCATTAATCCTTCGTCGTTCGCCCATTCGACCTTGCCGATGGCGGCGAGCAGATCGCCGGCGAGCTTGCGCTGGCGTGCGGACACCTTGGCGTTTGGGCAGGCAACGCTGATGCCGCGGCCGATAGCGGCCGGCGTGTTCGGCATGGCGCGCACGATCGCGCTGTCGGCTGGTAGCGATGTTTCCAGGAAACGCAGCGTGCGCCCGGCCATGATCGAAAGCACCAGCGTCGACTTGCCGACATAAAGTGCGAGCGGCGGCACCGCCGCGGGCGCGGTCTGCGGCTTGACAGCGATCACCACCGCAGCGGCTGCCGCGGCTTTGCCTTTCGGATTGAGCGTGAGCCCGCGCCGCGCCAGCGCCTTGATCGCCTTGCTTGGCTGCGGCTCGATCACCACCAGCTTTTTCGGATTGAGCCCGCGCGCCAGCCAGCCGTCGAGCATGGCGGAGCCCATCTTGCCGGCGCCGACCAGGACGAGGGAGCCAACGGATTGGAGCGGTTGCGGTTTGCGGGTGGCCATGACGGGAACCATACCGCGTACAACGGAAGAGGGCGACTAG
>CAVTZC010000018.1:0-95944 GCA_963739075.1 uncultured Alphaproteobacteria bacterium
AGCGCGGCGCGCCCGGTGACAGTTGCTCGCGTGAGTGAAATCGGTCTGCCAGCCATGAACGCGTCGAACTCCGGAGGCAAGCCGTAGGTGGCGGCGTGCTGATAAGTTGATCCCTTTTTCAGCACGATGGCCGCCATATCCGCCTCACAAAGGCGGGTCTAACGATTTAACGAGCGCATTGAGTACGGCCTGAAGGTCGACAAAAGTCGAGCGGCTGATGACCTTCAGCACGTCGGCGGTGGCGGTCTGCTGCTCCAATGCCTCGCTCAACTCGCGCGTGCGCGCTCGAAGCTTTTCCTCTGAATGCACGAGATTGTCACGAAAGGTGCGCGCCGCCCGTGCCGCGTCGCCTACCGATCACCGCGGCCTGTATAGGGAATATCTAACTCTCTCGAACCGTTCGCCAGTTGCAGCAAAACACCGGCGATGTTTTTGATCGGCTTGCCGATCGAAAGAACGCCGAAAATTGCCGCACCAATCAGAATGATGACGACAAAAAATCCGAACCCGATGTTGATTTGCGCGGTCTCCGTCATCCGCGCCTCCGCCTCGATGGTGCGGCGCGCTGCCAGCGTCTTGGCATCGGATGTCGCCTTCGCGATCAGGGCGTCAATCTCCGTCCCGATCTTGCCGATCTGCTCAAGCGGCTTGGTGATTTCGGAGTAGTCTTTTTTTAGCGCGGTCATCTCGGCAGCGGTTGCGGCGTAGGCCTTCGCCAATTGGACGAGGCTCTCGAGCCGCTTGCAATTTTCAGCTTGCCCGGAAAGTTGAAACGCGCTTTCGAGATAACTGACGGCAGTGCCCGCGCTCTCGCGCAATCCGGCGAGCGCTTCATCGGCTTCCCGCTCGGAAATCGCCAGACGTATTTCGCGCGTGCCGAGCTGCATCCGCTGCAAGGCGACACTGGCGCTTAGGAGATCCGCGGTGACGAGTTGTTCGTCGCGCGCCATCTCGGCTTGCTGGGCGACCGAGGTCTTGCTGCGCTGCTGGTTGACAATCATGCCGGCCACAAGCATCACGCCGATGCCGACCGTGATGGCGAGCTTGGTGCCAATGCGGATATTCAGCCGGGAAAGCGCGGTCGGAAGCCTTAGCTTGAGCATCGGAGCCCTTTGTGCCCTGCGCCGGCGTTAGCACGCGCGAGGTATTGGGCGTTCGCCGGAGGCGACGACCCAGATTTCTCGTCCTCATCCTTCCGCGGTCGAGGTGATCGATCCGAACCAACGTTGCTTCTTGATATGGATTTTGTGCCTACCGACGGCATCAGGCTGCCAATTATCAAGCGGCGACATCGGTACATCGCCGTTTTTGGGGCAGCTCTCAAGTAAGCAATGCGCTTGACCGCGCGAAGGACGCTACATTGTTTCCGGTTCAACGCATAGTGTCTCAGGCGGACTGAATCCCGCATCAAAACCATTACGGCACTGCACAACCAATGTCGCTGATGGGTCAAACGCGGCCTAGCCGTTGAGGCCCTGCGCCGCTGTTTGTCCGTTGTTGCCCTGCCGGCTCAACCGATCGACGCAACACAGGCGTTAAACCTCTCTGCTGGGGTTTCAAATTGCAAGGTCTTGCGGGGCCGTTCGTTGAGCTGACGCGCCACTTTGTTCAGATGGGCTTGCGAGTACACCGACAGGTCGGTTCCCTTTGGAAAGTACTGCCTCAGGAGACCATTGGTGTTTTCATTCGACCCGCGCTGCCACGGACTCTGTGGATCGCAGAAGTAAACGTCGATGTTGGTCGCCAACGTAAATCGGCGATGATCCGTCAGCTCCTTGCCCCGGTCCCAGGTCAGCGACTTATAGAGCTCACTCGGTAGCTTCTTGGCCTGCTTGATGAGCGCGGAGATGACCGTCTGTGTGTCCTTATTGGCCACCTTCGCCAACATCACGTAACGGGTATGACGTTCCACCAAAGTCGCGATGTAGCTGTTGTTCGACCCGGACAAGAGATCGCCCTCCCAATGGCCAGGAACCGCCCGATCTTCAACCGCTGCCGGTCGCTGACTGATTGAGACGATATCCTTGATTTGCCCCCGTTTTAGCCCATTGGGGTCCACCCGCTGTGATCGACGGATCATCCGCTTCGATCGCAGATAGCCCAGCAGTTCCTTCTTAAGCACCCCGCGGGCTTGAACAAATAGGCTGCGATAAATCGTCTCGTGTGACACGCGATAACTCTCATCGTCAGGATGCGCTCTCTTCAGCCAGCCGGCGATCTGCTCGGGCGCCCAATTCAATCTCAGCTTGCTCGCCACCGCCTGTCGCAGCCAAGGATTAATCGCCAACTTGCAGCGTTTTGGGCGACGAGATCGGACCCAGGCCTTCTCATCCGCCAGCGCCGCTCGGTAGCCATCATAGCCGCCATTGCGCTTGAGTTCTCGGCTCACCGTCGACGGCGAGCGACCCAGCAACCTGGCCATCGATCGTGCCGATTGATGCGCCGCAACGCCTCTGGATATCTCCTCGCGTTCCGAGAGCGTCAATGCCAACCGCGAGCGACGCCGGGGCGAAGGCCGAATCCCGCCGTGCGGGGCCACCTGGTTATAAATAGATGATGACGGCTTACCAAACGCCCGCCCAATCGTTTTCGGCAACTCCCCTCGCAACCAGCTATCCCACAACACTATTTTCTCTGCCGCCCCCTGCCAGCACGAGGTCACTGACCTATCGTCACACTCTCATCTTTTCCCTCTACGATAAAGTGTTGCGTCGATCAGTTGAGACCACCCCCCAATAGGCGACAAAACCCGGCGCGGTCGGTTTGTCCGCAAAGTGCAAGAAGCGGGAATTGGAAAACGACTTTAGTTTTTCAATTTCCGGCCTTGATTGCTAAAACGTTGTAAGCCGCTACGGGTCGGCGAAAGCCTTTGAGTGCAAAATCGTCCATAAATTCAACTGTTCAAATGGCGACATAGCCCGGCCCGCGGACTTCGAACACAGCTTTTGATAGGGTGACATCAACGTTATCGCCTTGGGGCTGGACATGGGTAATACGTCGGAAATTGCAGCGTCGCCTAAGTTGCGCGCCATGTTCGCCGTTGCCGCCTCTATCATGTTCGCTCTCTGGGGCTGGAGTCTTGTCCCGCCAATCGAGAACTGGGGCAATCCTTACGAAGGCGGATTTTCTTACGTCCCCGCCTTCTACACGACGATCACCTGCTTACCCGTTGGAATTTACCTGCTTATTGGGGCGATTGCCGGCCGCGGCCGATATGTTAGGCGCGCCCGCATCGCGTTTTTTATCGCTGCCGGAATAACCTCGCTCGTAGTGGCGTTCTTAGTCGTTCAGCAAATAGCTAACAACAATCACGGAAAAGTTTTTGGGATTCAAATCGGCTTTCAACTTGATCACAAGGATGGTCGCGAAATGTGAATTGCCCGCTGTGGGTCAATCGCTGCGTATCCATCCAGCGTTAGAACTGACCTTTGTCCGTTGTCAGCCAGCTCAACCGGTCGACGCAACACTTTATCGTAGAGGGAAAAGATAGAGAGTGTAGGACGATAGGTCAGTGACCTCGTGCTGGCAGGGGGCGGCAGAGAAAATAGTGTTGTGGGATAGCTGGTTGCGAGGGGAGTTGCCGAAAACGATTGGGCGGGCGTTTGGCAAGCCGTCATAGGCATTTATTGCCAGCTGGCCCTCCGGTGTTGCGTCGACCGGTTGAGACCACCGTCCAACAGGCGACAAGCGCGGATGCGGTCGGTTTGTCCGCGAAGTGCCATTAGCGACCGACGCATCGCAGCAAACAGCATCGCTATTCGATCACCTCATCTGCGCGGCCAATGAGTGTGTTTGGAAAGGTGAGACCGAGTGTCTTGGCGGTCTTGAGATTAATAACAAACTCGACTTTCGTGGACTGTTGCACCGGCAGGTCGTCCGGCTTCTCGCCCTTGAGAATGCGCCCAGCATAGGTGCCGATTAGGTGATAGACGTCACCAAAACTGGGTCCGTAGCTCATTAGACCCCCGGCCGCGACGTAGTCACGAACAGGAAAGATCGCCGCCAGAGAGTGCTGTGCCACCAGCGCCGCGAGTTGATTGGCCCGGCTGTTAAAGAAAGGATCAGAGGCGACGAGGAGAGCGCTGACTCCCTGATCGGTAAGGTTTGCAAAGACTGTTTCAATCTCGCAGCCGCTGCTGGCGTTCAAAATAAGTATTCTTTGCTGGATGGTGCGAGCCGCGGCCTGCACATCTCTCTTGACAGCCTCCGTAGGAGAGCTGTTTGGGTTCACGAGGATTCCGACTATCGGGGTCTTAGGCACTAACTCATGCAGCAATTCAAACTGCTTAGGAACCATCCCGACGAGGAACATGTATACGCCAGTCGCGTTGCCGCCAGGTTGCGCGAGGCCGGTGACGAGGCCAAATTTGACAGGGTCTGCGCCGCTCATAAAGACGATAGGTATCTGTTCCGTTGCCTGCTTTGCCGCGAGTGCTGCGTCGGTGCTGATGGCGGCAATCACTGCTACCGGATGGCGAATCAGCTCCGTTGCCAATGCCGGTAGCCGGTCGGATTGACCTTCCGCCCAACGGTATTCGATCGCCACGTTTCGGCCCTCGACGTAGCCAGCTTCGGCAAGGCCTTGAAGAAACGCTGTCACGAAACTCGCGGAATCATTTAGCGAGCGGCCGCTAAGGAACCCAACTACTGGCATCGTCGGCTGCTGCGCCTGCGCCGCAAGCGGCCACGTCGCTGCCCCGCCTATGAGCGTGATGAACTCGCGCCGCCCTAGCTTATTGAAGCGCATGTGATCGTCCCGCCTGTTAGGGGGGCCGCGCGGCAATTTACGCAAATCAAGATGGAATAAATCGGCTCGTCGGTGCGCAACTGTCACGTCATTGCAAAAATAAAAAATTGATCTAGGTCAATGGCAATGAACGGGTGCTGCAATGCACACTCAATGTCCGTTGTGGGTCATTCACGTCATTGCAAAAATAAAAAATTGATCTAGGTCAATGGCAATGAACGGGTGCTGCAATGCACACTCAATGTCCGTTGTGGGTCATTCACGTCATTGCCGTGGCTGACCAAAATCGATATTTGTCCGCTCTTACCCCAAGAGCGACCAAAAATGGTGCGCCGCGACGAATGACGCTTTGTGCCGATATTGTTGCAAAAGTCGTTTTGCACTGCTGATAAAAAATCTCTGGGCTCTAGATGCGATTTTGGAATAAATATGCGAAAGGACCTCATCGCACAGCGACGAACTCACCGGCGACTTCGGTAATTAGGCTGAGGCCATATTAGTCGGCGGTCACGGCCTGTCTTGCCTTCTGGCGGAAAAATTGTCGCTCCTCGATTTGAGACTTTTGCAACAATATCTGCCATTAGCGACATTGCGCGCTTCATTCAAAATGAAAGAGGCCGCCAACTGAGGCGGCCTCTTTGCCCACGCGCGGATATTATACGGAGCAGCTTTTTAATGAAGCTGGGTGGAGATGCTCGTGAACTTAGCGTTCAGCTGGGTGCCGAGGCCGTTAACAACCGCGATGATCGCAATCGAGATGCCGGCCGCGATAAGGCCATACTCAATGGCGGTTGCCCCCGAACTGTCTTTCAAAAAGCGCAGAATGAGCTTGTTCATGGTTAGGTTCCAGTGTTGCCCGATCCCGGTATTGACGCGAGAACAATAGCCAGACGAACACTTCCCGCTGCTTAAGCGATTGGATTAATTTTATCTAAATTGCCGCCTCGGGCCGCCAACTAAGGCGGCCGCGCGCTAGACACTTATGCCTGTCACTGTGAGTTAGGCGGAGCTAATTTCCCTAACAGCAGGCTGCCGGCAAGCCAAAGAGCCCCGAGAGCGGCAATGATCGCTATGGCGAAGCTCAGCAGCGTGTGCATACAACAACTCCGTTCGGTTCCGGCCAGAACTTTTCAGAGTCTGGTGACTTAGCGTGCGTGCGGCCTAGCGAAAATGCGCCGCCATGTCGGAAACCATTTGGCTGAACGCTTGGGTGTAGTAACCGCCGTAAAGAGACGTATCTAGCGTCGTTGCCAGAGCTAACAACCCGACAGCTAACAATAGCGCTCGCATGGAACCGGAATTCCTCGCGCTTCGCTCGCCCCTGGTGGCGTCATTATATGCAACACATTTTACAAAACGTAAAAGAGGGAAATAATCACCACATTAACTTTTTTTCCCGTCCTCATTTATTTTGTCCGCTTCGGGTCATTAGCTGACAAACCATCGCTGGCCAAAGCCAATCTTTGTCTGCTTTGGTCCAAAAGCTGACAAACGCGCGTGCGGTTGGAATGTCCGCCAAGTGCCGAAGCCGACATCAATATTTGTATGGTATTCTTGCCGAGCATGCCTCGCGTACTTTCCGCCGTCATTGCACTGATGGGTTGCGCGCCCGCGCTGGCGCTTACAGGCAATGCGCCGCCCGCGAGCGGCTTTGCGGCGCGGCCGATTGTGATGGTGGTCGATCCGCGCGGCGACCTGTGCACCGGCACCGCTTTGGCGCGCGACCTAGTGCTTACCGCCGCCCATTGCGTAGCGGGCACGCTCGACTACCAGGTCAAGACCTTCCAGACCAGCCAGACGATTTCGGTGCGCGCAATCGCGCTGCATCCGCGCTTCGATGTGGCGAGCTACGCGGCGAATCGCGCCACCGCCGACGTGGCGCTCCTCAAGCTCGGCGCGCCGCTGAATGATTTGGTGATGCCGGCAACGCTTGCGCCGGAGCGCCGCGTCGCCGCTGGTGAAACGCTGACCATCGCCGGCTTCGGCGTCACGGCCGCCGGCACCGCAAGTGGCCTAGGCATTCCGCGCATGGCCACGCTCATCGTCACCGGCAAGCCCGGCTCGCTGCAAATCCGTCTTTACGATCTAGCGACGCGCGACGCCCGCGCTGGCCTCGGCGCCTGCACCGGCGATAGCGGCGCGCCCGCGTTCGAGCCCACGAGTGGGGCGGTGATCGGCGTCGTGAGTTGGTCCACCGCACCCGGCGACGAAGAAGGCTGCGGCGGCCTCACCGGCGTGACGCCGCTGCTGTCGTACCGCGCCTGGATCGTCGACACCGCGCGCAAATTCAATTCGCCGCTCGCGCCGTATTAATCACACCCCCTCGCCGCGGACCATCATCATGTTCGCGGCGGCAGATTTTTAGTCGAGCCGGCCTAATGTCCGCTTCGGGTCAATCGCGGCCTAGCCGTTGAGGCCCTGCGCCGCTGTTTGTCCGTTCCAGCCAGCTCAACCGGTCGACGCAACACTTTATCGTAGAGGGAAAAGATAGAGAGTGTAGGACGATAGGTCAGTGACCTCGTGCTGGCAGGGGGCGGCAGAGAAAATAGTGTTGTGGGATAGCTGGTTGCGAGGGGAGTTGCCGAAAACGATTGGGCGGGCGTTTGGCAAGCCGTCATAGGCATTTATTGCCAGCTGGCCCTCCGGTGTTGCGTCGACCGGTTGAGACCACCCCCCAATAGCCGACAAGATTTCAGCCCCCGGGCGTGCCAAGGCAAGCTGGTCCTCCTCTGTAACCGAGGAGTGCGACCATGCAAGATAATGCCAATTCAGAGCTACCGGCACCAAAGCGGATACCCTTGAACAAGGGGAAACTAACAGGCGCTAGGCCACCGCTGCGGCAGAAGCACGTTTGGGCGATCCGCACCAAGCTCCAGATCGACCGACGAACTCGCGATCTGGCGCTGTTTAATCTGGCCATCGACAGCAAATTGCGGAGCTGCGATGTCGTCGCTCTCAGGGTCGAGGATGTTGCGCCGAATGGGTATTGTGCCGACCGGGCGAGCGTGCGTCAGAAAAAGACCGGGCGGCCCGTTCGGTTTGAATTGACGGAACAGACCCGGCAAGTGATCAGCCTTCATTGAGTGGCCCAGGTCGAATGTTAGTTGAGAGCTGGCGGCTGCGCCAGCGTGGTCGGCGGAGCCGGTCGACGTAGCGAAGCCGGCCACGCGGTGAACGCGGGCACAAAGACCTCTGGTGCTGGTGGTTTGTAGCCGAGCGAGGCATGAGGCCGGATAGCGTTGTAGTGACGGCGCCAGCTCTCGATGATGATCTGAGGTTCTCGTAGGGTGTAGAAGATCTCTCCGTTGAGCAGCTCGTCTCGCAGGCGAGCATTGAAGCTCTCGATATAGCCGTTCTCCCAGGGACTGCCGGGCTCGATATAGGCGGTCTTGGCACCGACGGCGGCAATCCAGTCCTGCACCGCCTTGGCCACGAACTCCGGACCGTTGTCAGAACGAATATGACCGGGCACGCCGCGCAGGATGAAGAGGTCGGATAGGACGTCGATCACGTCGATGGCCTTAAGTTTGCGGTTGATGCGGATCGCCAGGCACTCGTGGGTGAACTCGTCCACGACGTTGAGCATGCGGTACTTGCGGCTGTCATGGGTGCGGTCTTCGACGAAGTCATACGACCAGACATGGTTGGGATGCTCTGGCCGCAGTCGGATACAGGAGCCATCGGTGAGCCAAAGACGGCCGCGTTTCGGTTGCTTCTGGGGGACCTTTAGACCCTCACGCTTCCAGATCCGCTCGACCCGCCCATCACTAACCGACCAGCCGGCCTGGCGCAGCAGGGCGGCGATCTTGCGATAGCCATAGCGGCCGTACTTCCGCGCCAGTTCAATGACGTCGGTCACCAGCCGTTCGGCATCTTCTCGGCCCCGCGGGGCTTTGCGCTGCGTCGAGCGGTGCTGCCCGAGCGCCGCACAGGCGCGGCGCTCGGAGACATTTAAATGCACTCTGATATGCTCGATGCAGGCGCGACGACGCGCGGGGCTCAGTAATTTCCCCGGGAAGCCTCCTGCAGGATCAGCTTGTCGAGGGTCAGATCCGATACAGCTTTACGCAGCCGGCTGTTCTCGAGTTCAAGGTCCTTCAACCGCTTAACCTGCTCGGTCCTCAATCCGCCGAACTCCTGTCGCCACCGGTAGAAAGTCACCTCGCTCACGCCAATCTGGCGGATCGCATCGGCCATGTTCTGACCCTGCGAGACCAGCACATCGACCTGTCTCAGCTTGGCGACGATCTCTTCGGGCTTGTATCTCCTCCTCGGCATATCGGTCCTCCTTGATGCCAAAAGACATACTTCAAGTCGGACCACTTCATCGAGGGCGGATCATATCGCTACGACGTCTATCGTGCAGCCTGGCGCCGGGACGCGACCGCCGCCGGCATCGCCCGTGAGGTGTGGAACCGCGATATCCGAGCAGGCGGCGTCACTGAAGGTGACCAGGCGGGGGCAAGCCTTCCTGACCGCTCCAGGGTAGCCGGCCACGCAAGGACGCGGATCACCGCCCAGGTCTATGACCGGGACACGCTAGAAGCTCACCGGCGCGTGGCCGCGGCGCGGAAAGTCCACCGGACCAAAGGTGAAAACAAGTAAGGAACATTCCGAGGAACGCGCGAGGAACGCCGATCATAACCTGCTGTAAAAGCTTAAGGATCTAAAAAACAGTGTTAACGGTCTGCTAACGCGCCGTGACTAATGTGAGCCGTCGTACCGGTTAAGCGTAAAGCGCATAGTCATGGCGAAGTCCTCCGCGTACCCCCCGCTCGATAGTTTGGTCGATTTAGCCTGCCGGGATGGAGTCGATATTCGCCCGACGCTGTTGCGCGTTCTCACCGACCTCTACGTGCAAAAGCCCATCCATAGCGCCGAGGAAGAAACCCAATATGTCGAGCTGGCACGGGGTCTGATCGACGTCGTCGATGCGACAACTCTCGCTGTCGTGGCAGACAAACTGTCGGCCTACCCGGCCGCGCCGGCGGCGATCCTCGGCAGGCTAGGCATCCTCTCCGCGCGGCCAGCCACCCAACCGCCCGCCCAGACCGAGGCTAAGCCCCCGGCCAGGAACGACTTGTTGGAATTATTCTTTGCGGCCAAAACCGAAGAACGCCGCCTGATCTTGACCAACCTCGATGTGTCGGCCGAGACGCCGACACGCCGGCCGGTGCCAGCCTCGGGCGAAGTGATCCGCCGCCTGGAAAACGCGGCGCTGCAACACAACCCCGGCGAATTCAGCCGCATGCTCGAACGCGCACTCGGCATCAGCCGGGGGCTGGCCGAGCGCATCACGCGCGATCCTTCGGGCGAGCCGATCGTGGTCGCCGCCCGCGCGCTCGGGATGCCGGCCGCGGTGCTCCATCGCATTCTGCTGTTCCTCAACCCGGCGATCGGCCAGTCGGTCGAGCGAGTCTACGATCTCGCGCGCCTATACGACGAACTCACGCCAGCGGGCGGCGAGCACATGCTGGCGATGTGGCGGCAAATAAGCGGCGGGTCGCGGCCGGCGCACGAGCCGGTCCATTGGGACGACGAGCGTCGCGACGCCCGCTCGCTGTCGACCCCGGCCCGCTATCGCTCCGATCGCGGCCGCGTCACGCAGCCCTCGCACGTCAAGACGAGCGGGAAATAAGCGGCCCTACGCCACCACGTTGCCGTCGAGGAAATTTCGCGCCGCGCGATCTTCGACTTCGACAATCCATATGTCGGGATCGAAGCGAATCTCCCGCGTCAAGCGTGCTTCGATGTCGGCTTCCGGTACCGGCTTATCGCCACCGAGCATGGCCGTGAACATGCGGTCGGCAGGTCGCGCCTCGTCAAAGGTCGATTGCGCCGCCGGCCCGTACAAAATGCCAGTGCCGTCGAGCCGGTTGATTTTGATGAAAACCGCACCGGCTTCCTCGGCGCCGCGCCGGCGCACCGCCGCGAAGGCGCCTTCGATATTGCAGCGACGCAGATAGGCCGACACCCAGATACCGGATTTCAACCGCACTGCGCATGATCCCGAAAAAGCATGTCCCGGACTTGATCCGGGATGGAAACCGGTTTTCGGACAAGATCATGCGCGGAAAAAATATGAATTGCCAACTATTCCAGTGGCCGGCCGGTCACGGCGGACAACTCTTTCGCGAGCTGATCGGAAATGAGGCCGGTCACCGGCAGCCGGCGGTCGCGCTCGAATTTCTCGATCGCGGCCTTGGTCTCCGCATCGTAAATGCCGGTCGGCTTGAGCTGCCCGTAACCGAAATCGGCCAATGCGCGCTGAATCGCGAGCACCTGCGTGGTCGGCGCGATCAATTCGGCAATCGGATCATTTCGGACCGGCGCAGCGACCCGGACAGGTTGCGTCACTGAAGTCGACGTGACGATGGCGTGTAGAAGGGATTCGCTTGCCTCCACGTTGATCTTCAACCCGGCGGCCTGCGCAAAATCGCGCGCCGCTGCGTCGGTCTTAGCGCCCCAGATGCCGTCGACTGCGCCATCGTAGAAGCCCTTGCGGTTCAGCTCGCGCTGGATGTCGCCGATGATCTGCGCCTGGCTGCGCGCGGCGGCAGCCGGCACGGCTGCGGGTTCGACCGCACGCGGACGCGGGAACACCACCGGCGTTTGCTTCGCCTGCGGCGGGCGTGCCGCGAAGATCGGTGCCGGATGCGGGCCATGCTGCAGGAACAGCGCGTTAATGAAAATCGCCAGGACGGCCGTCATCGCCATCAGAATGCCGACGAATTCGCGCGGATGACGGCCGATCGCGGCAACCAGCTGGCCGGCGCCGCCATCGATATCAGCCGTCTGCCCGCGCCGGCTGCGGCTACGCACTTTTCTTCACCGGGATGGCGGCGGCCGCGGCGAATTCACGGATACGCTCGGTGGCCAGCTTGATCGGCTCAACGGCCGGGCGGACGCCCTCGCAATCGATCGGCAAACGCACCGTGACCTGCGTGCCATCGCCCAGCCGGCTGCGGATATCCATGTCGCCGCCGTGCAAGCGGACCAGGCCTTTGACGATCGACAGACCGAGGCCGGTGCCGTCATGCCGCCGGTCGTAGGCCGCACGCGCCTGGAAGAATGCTTCGCCCAGCCGCGGCAGATCGGCCTCGCCGATGCCGACGCCGGTATCCTCGACGGTGACTGCGAGTCGCGGGCCATCGCAGATCGCGCTCACGCTGACGCGGCCGCCGCGCGGCGTGAATTTGATAGCATTGGAAATGAGGTTGATCAGGATCTGGTTGACCCCGCGCCGGTCGGCCACGATTTCCGGCAGATCGGCGGCGATGTAGGTCTTGAGTTCGACGCCCGCCTCCTCCGCCTTGAGCACCAGGATATCGCAACAGCTTCGGATCGCTTGCGCCGGCGCAAATGGTTCCGGGGTGATCTCGAAATTCCCGCTTTCCATCTTCGACATATAGAGAATGCCGTTGACGACCGACAGCAGATGATGACCGGAATCGTTGATCAGCTTGGCGTATTCGCGTTCGCGTGCCCGATCGAGCTCGATCGTATCGTTGCTCAACATGTCGGAGAAGCCGATGATCGCGTTGAGCGGCGTGCGCAGCTCATGGCTCATGGTGGCGAGGAATCGGCTTTTCGCGTTGTTGATGCGCTCCGATTCTTTGCGGACGATCTCCAGTGCGCGCTCGTGGATTTTGCGTTCGCTGACATCGCGCAGCACCGCGACCACTTCGCGCTGGCCGGATTTCGCGGCATCGGCGGCGGGGTCGAGCAGGCGGCAGCGCATTTCGATCCAGGCGAAATGTCCGCCATAAGGCTCCGCGTCGCTGTTGCGGCGGATGCGGAATTCGACCGAGCGGTCCTCGCCGAGGGCCGCCGTGTCGGCCAGCGCGGTCAGATAAGCCGGCCGGTCGGCCACATGCACGCGGTCGAACAGCCCATGGCCGGCAAGCTCGCCGGCGCGGACGCCGAACAGCGGTTCGGCCGCCGGCGAGACGAACAGCACGACGCCGTTGCGCCCATGCCGGGTGATGACGTCGGTCATGTTGCGCGCGAGCAGGCGATAGCGTTCCTCCTCGGCATTGAGCAGCCCGACGCCAGTGCGCGTGAGCTGCTCGGCACCGAGCGCGAGGCCGGTGGCGTAAAGCGCGGCGGAGATGATCGCAAGCGCAGCCAGCGTGCGATGCTCGCTCGCCAGCATGGTCGCCGGCGGCTGCAAGTCGAACGCGCTCAAGCTCAGCAATAATCCAGCGGCGGCGAGCGCGAAGCCGGAGGCCAGCGCGACCACCCGCCGGGACGCCGAGAGCGCGGCTTCCAGCGGCACGACAACCAGCCAGATCGCCGCGAACGAAGCGATGCCGCCGGTGCAACAGGCCACCACCGTCACCAGGCCGGTGAGCGAGAGCGAGGATATGACGTGCGCGCTTTCGTAACGGCCGGTGCGCGACAGGAAATAGGCGATCAGGATCGGCGCCACCAGCCAGCCGAACACGCCGAGTTCGATCGCGTTTGGCACGCCGCGAAAGGCGATATAGACCGGGAAGCTGGCGAGCGCGGCGAAGCTGCCGAGCAGGCGCGGCGCGATGAAGGCGCGGTGGCGCGCCGTCATCAGCGCATCCTGCTGCGCGGACGGGTGCACCAACGCGTCAACGTAGTTCCACACTGGCGTGAGGAAACTCACGGTTCCTGTCTCACGTCTTTTACCAACAGACGCGCCTCTTTTTTCGTGGCGGGAATCGTAGCCAGAGCGGCTTAAGCGAACGCTAAAGCGCGGCCGATGTGGAACCCCTTACGGCGCCATCGGCGTAATCCACCGCAATGTCCGGCTCTATTCGCCGGGCATGGTGAAATTTTGGTTGCCATACCGCGCGGTCAGACCACCCCGCATCAAAAGTTACCGCCGCGGTAACCATGCACGACTGATCGAAGGCGTTGATTGCAAGGCCGCGTGTCGACCGGTAAAATTTTAATCGAAATCAACTCTGTCAAATTTGATGAAAATTTGCGTCGTATTCGCGTCGATTTTGTCCAAAAAGCCCGCTTCAATCCCAACAACAGCTTCAAGCCTGTCTGGTAGGGTTTAGTTCAAAGGCGGTGGAACAGCCGTCGGGGAATAACGGGTAGGTTTATGTTCTTCCTGTTGCGGATGGCCTTCTGGTTGGGCGTCGTCTGCGTGCTGCTTCCGAGCGGCACGAAATCGACGTCGGCCGACGCCAATATCGACGCCCAGCAGGCGGTGACGCTGGCGAGCGCGGCCGTATCCGATGTGCGTGGCTTCTGCGGCCGGCAGCCCGACGCCTGCACGGTCGGCGGCAAGGTCGTCGTCGCGATCGGTCATAAAGCGGAAGCCGGCGCGCGCACGCTATATGAATTCATCACGACCAAGCTGAGCGATAATTCGGCGGCCAGGGACAAGCCGGCAGCCAAAGTGGTCCCCGTCTCCGCGTCCGGCCAAGGTACCCTGACCGCCGCCGACATAGCGCCGGCCTGGCATGCGCCGGTTCCGCTGCCGCCGCGGCGCGAGGCGCGCGTCAGCCGGCCGGCCGTCTAGGTCCCACATTTATCGGCCACTGCCGCGGACAATCGGGCCGCTTCTTATCTTTTTTGGCCATCGTCGCTGACCGGCCTATATATTGGCTGCATGACCGGCATCGACGAGATTATCGAGAATTTCACGTTGCTCGATCAGTGGGACGACCGCTATCGCTACGTCATCGAGCTCGGCCGCACGCTGCCGCCGATGCCGGAAAGCGCCCATTCTGAGGCGAATAAGGTGCGCGGTTGCGCCAGCCAGGTCTGGCTGCTCACGCATGTGAAGCCGGACGGCGGCGCCGGCCCGACGCTGACCTTCGACGGCGATAGCGACGCCCATATCGTGCGCGGCCTGGTCGCCATTCTGTTGGCGCTCTATTCCGGGAAGCCGGCGCGTGAGATCCTGGAAACCGACGCGCTCGCGTTGTTCGACCGCATCGGCCTGCGCGAGAACCTCACCCCGCAACGCTCCAACGGCCTGCGCTCGATGGTCGAGCGCATCCGCGCCGAAGCCAAGGCGGCGCTAGCGCCGGCGTGATTATCCCTCCATTCACGCTAACCTCCGCACCGTCGGCAAGCCAAGTATGGATGGGCGCATAAGCAGGCCCTCTGACCTACGCCGCGGAGCCGTAGTGGCGCGAAAGCCGATCGAGCGCGAGCTGCAACACGATTTTCGCCGAGCGCGACGGCCAGGCCCGTTCGCGCTCGATACCCTTGAGACCTTTGAGGAAACAGCAAACGTCGAGCAGCAATCCGCGGACTTCCGACCCGGCGGCATCGAGCGCCTGATGCACGCGCTGGCGTGCCGCCATCATCGTTTCGGTGAAGCCCGTGGCGCGCTCGCCGCCGCGACGGCCGGACAATATCGAGCTCGACCACTTCGACGTGGTGCGCGGCATCATATGAGCGCGGGCGAAATCGGCGCGCAACCGCTCGCCGGCTGGAACTGATGCGGCTCGATAAAGGCGCACCCATTGCGTCCGCGCCAGCGCGCCAGCCAGGCGAGCGGGCTCTCGGATTCATCGACGGTGACGTTTGAGCGCCCGAGTTCGGCCTCGATCTGCCGTTCGGCCAGGTCCAAATGCCGGCCGCGGAACGCGTGGATCGCGGGCGCCGGCGGTTCGCCCGCGCGAGGTGCCGACTTCGCCGCGCGGCCGCTCGTGGCCGCACTTAACTTTTCGCGGCCCGTGCGGTCAACCAAACCGGCCGTGCCGGCAATCATATGCGCAGGGGATAGCGATTATTTGGCGCGGCGGCGGCGTTGCTGGCCGAGGCCCATTTGCTTGGCCAATTGCGAACGGGCGGCGGCGTAACTGGGCGCGACCATCGGATAGTCCGCGCCGAGCGCCCATTTTTCCCGGTATTGCTCCGGCGTCATGTTGTATTGCGTGCGCAAATGCCGCTTGAGCGACTTGAACTTCTTGCCGTCTTCCAAACAGACAATGTACTCGGGGGTGATCGACTTCTTCACCGAAATCGCCGGCCGCAGCGGCTCGGAGGGACCATCGCCGGGCTTGCCGGACACCCGCGTCAGCGCGGCGTGAATCTGGTTGATCAAACTAGGGATATCGCCGGCCGCCACCGTGTTGTTGCTGACATAGGCGGACACGATCTTCGCAGTTAGTTCAATGTAGTTTCCAACCGCTGCATCACTCATCGAAGCTGCCCCACTCCAGTCTGCGAGCCGGGCGGCCCGCGGACCATGAAAGTACACATCGCCCCGGTTGATCCGAGGTCTTAAATGTAACGAATATCCACTCGGACTTTATAGTTTGAATATTACTATCGAATTCAAGTTCCCGCAAGAAGAAGATCGTCGAATGCTCGATTAGACTTGGCGTTTCTTCGCAATGTTATCGAATAATGAAAATTGCCGCTTCACCGATCATCAATAATGCGGTCAGCGGGGGCGCTGGCGGCGTTGATCCCTGCTTCATGGTCTAAGAGTCCGTCCGAGGACTAGAGGAGTCATATCAATAAGTTACATCGGCAGAATTCTCGGGTAGAAGGCGAAAGCGCCGAATTCTACGAGAATGTCCGCACCGCGCTTTTTGTAACCCTTTGATATTTGACTCAAACTATTCGGACGGACTCTAAGAGTTGGTTTCGAAAGTCATGAAGCTCGTGCGATCCGGCGTGCGAGGAGCATGACGGAGGCGGCGTAGAGGAAAGCGCGCGCCGAGTTGATGGTAGCCTCGAAGTCCTTTGCCAAGCGCCGATTGCGCCCGATCCAAGCGAAGAACCGCTCTACAACCCAGCGCCGCGGGTTAACGACAAAGCCGACCTGATCGGGATTCTTGCGCACAATTTCGACTGCGATCAAGGTAGCCTTGGCGACCTTCTCACCTGCATATCCGCTATCGGCGAAGACCCGCTGGATGAATGGGAAGATGCGGCGCGAGACGCGCAGAAGCGGTCCGCCGCCATCGCGATCCTGGATGCTTGCGGGATGTGGTTCGAGCACGAGACCACGGCCATCCGTATCAACCAATGCATGACGCTTGCGCCCATTGATCTTCTTGCCCGCATCATAGCCGCGGGGCCCGCCAGCCTCGGTCGTCTTGACGCTCTGGGAGTTGATGATCGCACCTGTAGGACTGGCTTGTCGTCCGATCCGTTCGCGATCGAGCATGACCAGTGCGTGATTGATCTTCTCGAAGCGACCCTCGTCGCGGAACTGGGCGAACCAGCGATAGACGGTGCCCCACGGCGGCAAATCGCTCGGCAGCAGACGCCACGGGCAGCCAGACCGCATCACATAGAAGATGCCGTTGATGATCTCGCGCATTGGCCAAGCCCGTGGTCGACCCGTGCTATTCGCCGCTGGCAGGTGAGGTTCGATCACACCCCATTCCTTATCGGTCACGTCCGTTTGGTATCGGTTGGTCTTGCGAATATGCTGCTTTCGGGTGGTTGGGGTCCACATGGCAACTCCGGGGTTGGTGTCAAAACCCCCTGGAATCACGTAGACTCCAGCCACTCAACCTCTTTCGAAACGGCCTCTAATCTTACTGTGTCACATATTTCTGCGTGGCGACGGTCCTGTGATTGGAGCGTTGCAGCATGGACATCGAGGCAGGCTTCTGACGAGCGCGCCGATCAGCCGTCGACGCATGGTTGCAATTGAGTTTGGGATGTGACGCTCGGGCCGTAGCGGCGGAGCCTCTGGGTCGGTAACCGTCGGGTACGGCAAGTTCCGGGAACAGAGTGGTGGAACGAGGTCCTGAGGGGGGAATCGTCTCCCGCTCGGAGATCAGGAATCCGTAGGCTGCGACGCACAGCGTGGCGTGGTGATGGAAGCCGCGCCACCCGCGCCCTTCAAAATGCCCGAGCCCGAGCTCCTGCTTGAGCTCTTGATAGTCGCGCTCGATACGCCAGCGCAGCTTAGCGGTGTCGACCAACCGGCGGAATGAGACGTCTTTCGGAAGGGTCGAGAGCCAGTATTTGGTCGGCTCATCCTCGCCCTTGGGCCACTCGATCAGCAGCCACTCTTCCGGCCGTGCCTCAGTGAGATTGTAATCGCGATGCGCGATCCGAACGCGCACGCGAGCAAAACGCGATGACAGCCACTCGGCCGTGCCTTCCCGCCATTTGATCGTGCGCCATGCGTGCTTGCGCAGCCCGAGAGCAAGTTGCTTGACCGAGATCGGCTGATGCTTGCCGTCGCGACGCATCAGCTTCGGTGGTCGCCCGTGGCCCGACCATCTTTTTGGCGGCAATGGCACCGTGCCCATCGGCCAGACCGTGGTGTTTGGTCGCGTGCCGGCGACGTAGCTCAATCCCAGCGTCGTGATATTCGTACGCAGATCGGTCTCGGCGCCATAGCCGGCGTCCATCAGGACTACACCGCGCGCAAGGCCGGCCTCACACGCCCAGCGCAGCTGCTCGAGCGCGATCTCCGGCTTGGTCTTGAAGCTGACCTCTTCAGGCACACCCGCCTTGCGCCGACGTTTGTGGTCCTGCGCCCAGTCTTGCGGCAAATACAGCTGATAGGCCACCGGCAGGCTTGCATAGTGATTGGCAACCGACAGCGACACCGAGACCTGACAATTGTCTTGCTTGCCAAGCTGGCCGCAATATTGCCGCGCCACCCCGACCGAGTGCCGCCCCTGTTTGGGAAAGCCGGTGTCGTCGATGATCCAGGCCTCAATCGGCCCGTGACGCTCGACCTCTGGCAGCACCATCTCGCGCACCTTGGCCAACACCCTCTCGTCCGACCACGCCGCATTGCCTACAAAATGCAAGAGCGATTGGTGCTGCGCCGCCGTTCGCTCAGGCGCCGTCACCGCCGCCATCGGCTCGACGCTCTTGCGCTCGCATGGCAGCATCAGGCCAACGCAATAGTCACGCAACGGTCCAGCACGGTCAGCATGGCCAATCACGCTTACAAGCCCATCGACATACCCCGCAAATCGCGATTTACTGTCGTCTGCTGCTCGGAGATCCATATCAACCCCCATCGGCTGATGTCTGAATCTCTTCCCTTACCAGAGTTGGGTCGCCTCTCGCGTGCGACTTTCTGACTCAGTAAGACTGAGAGTTCGTCCGCAACACTTCATCAAGGATTACAGAGTTTTCGGAGCATGAGGCGGATGGAAGCGAGTTTCAAGAAAGCGAGGGCAGTACGGGTGAGATTTTCCCAGTCCTTGGCGAGGCGGCGGCAGCGATTGAGCCACGCAATCGTACGTTCTACGATCCAACGCTTGGGTAGCTGCACGAACCCTTTCGCGTGATCGGATCGCTTGACAATTTCGGTTCCGAGACTGGGCAGGGTTTTCGCAAGCGCACTGCCGAAAATTGGGCCTTGATAGGCGCTGTCAGCAAACAGCTTTTCCAGGAATGGAAATTGACCGAACAGCGTCGCCAGTAACATGATGCCGCCATCTCGATCCTGAATGCCGGCGGAGTGAACGATGGCGTGCAGCAACAGGCCCAGCGTATCGACAAGAATATGCCGCTTCTTGCCCTTGATCAGTTTGCCCGCATCGAATCCGTGCGGATCGATGTTTGCCCCCCTTTTTCGGCGCTCTTCACGCTCTGGCTATCGATGATACAGGCGGTGGGGCTAGCCTCTCGTTCCGCCTTCTCGCGGCATTCAACGTAGAGCGCGTGATGAATGCGATCCAGCGTGCCGTCGCAATGCCACCAAACGAAGTAGTTGTGCACCGTGCTGCGCGGTGGAAAGTCTTTTGGAAGGTAGCGCCATTGGCAGCCGGTGCTCAGGATATACATCACCCCGTTCATGACCGCGCGCATGTCTGTTCGTCGCTTGCCGCCCCCCGGCTTCGCTGGCGGGATGAAAGGTTCGACATGCGTCCACTCGTCATCCGTCAGGTCGCTCGGGTATCTCAGATGATCACGGTTGTATTTCGTTCGGTTCTCATTCGTCCACATCGGCGGTCTCCTCTCGAATCAGGATCGCCTTCCTTGAATCACAACTGATTCGAATGATTCAAGAAGTTTCGGGACAGACACTAAGAACTCTTGGCGAGGTGGTCGCGCAGCTCATTGATCGAGGCAAAGCGCAGCGTGCCGTTTGGCAGTTCGGCTTCGATCGAACCGTCGACGTAGAGTGTGTAGCCCATGCCGTCGACGACGCCGGATTTCAGGATCGCGACCGGTTCGCTTGCCACGTCAGGCGCGGGCGCCCGCGGCAGTTCCGGCTTCGGCTCAGGCTTGGGCTCCTCAATGACTGGGCGTTTCGGCGGCCGTGAGTCCGCCGGCCACATGGTATCGAAATCACTCGCTTGCGATTGCCGCTCCATACGCCGCGGGGGTGGCGGCGGCGTTGAGCGCCAGGGCTCGTCTTCAAAGGTTGGGGGTGGCTCCAGGCGTCTTTCGGCCGCCGGAGGGGGAGTCATGCCGTCCGGCAGTGGCGGCGCCGGCTCTGCAATTTCGGTCGGCGCAGGCGCGGCCATCTGCGGCTGTGGGGACAGCGAGACGTTTTCGTATTCCGGGACTTCGAATTGCTCAACCGCGGCCACCGGCAGGTCCGGATTTCGCAGCATCGGCGCGACAATAGGAGCCGGGTGTTCTTCGGCGACCAGAGCGGGGGGCGCCGTCGGCTCGGGAATAGGTTCAGGGATATCCGCAGCCGGTTTCGGCCGGACGGGGAATGGAATCCGGTTCGGCGCAGGCGCCGAACGCGTGCTGGACGGCGGTTCGAACTTCTCAAACGGCTGGCTGGGCTGTTCCGGCGTGCGCGCCGCCAGCATCTCGGCGATCCGCTGCAATTTGCCGACCGCGGCACCGATCGCAAAGACGATGATGCCGCCGACCACAGTCGTGGTTCCCGCGACGATGAGCGTGTTGCCGAAGCTGAACTCCTTGACCGGGATGCCGTATCCGACCATCCCGACGCCCAACGCGGCGACCAGGGCGCCGACAACAAATAATAGAACTGACATACGCTTTAGAACCTCTTGTGAACTACCAAACACCTGTCGTCGAAATACCCGGTAAGGGCTTCCATCAGCGGCGAATTTTGGCTGCTCCCGGCATCCCCTGCAACTGTTAATGTTGATCGAACCCCGAATGCGCTCGGCATAATTAAACCAGGGCGGCGCGTCCGATCGCCGCCGGCGGCCATTTTAGGGCATTTCCGCGACCTTAGCCCGCCACAGTCGCTCGACTTCTTGCGGCGCACCAGCGCCAAGCCGTTGCCCCCGCCCGCGGCAGAGCCTAATTAACTTGATCGAGGAACTCGCCTGGGACATCCCGGTTTCATGAGGAGACCGGATTATTTCCCAATCATCGTTTGTGGATCGAGGAGGACCTGATGTCGTTCACGCTGCCCGAACTGCCCTATGCGTATGACGCGCTGGCGCCCTACATGTCACGGGAGACGCTCGAATATCACCACGACAAGCACCACAAGGCCTATGTCGATAATGGCAACAAGCTGCTGGCCGGCAGCGGGCTGGAGGACAAATCGCTCGAGGACGTCGTCAAAGGCGCATTCGGCAAGAACGCCGGCCTCTTCAACAATGCGGGACAACACTACAATCACATTCATTTCTGGAAGTGGATGAAGCCGGGCGGCGGCGGCGACAAAATCCCCAGCAAACTCAAGGCGAAAATTGATTTAGATCTCGGCGGCGTCGCCAAGATGAAGGAAGATTTCGCGCAAGCCGGCGTCACCCAATTCGGCTCCGGCTGGTGTTGGATCGCGGTGAAGGACGGAAAACTCACCATCACCAAGACGCCGAACGGCGAGAACCCCTTGGTATACGGGGCTATTCCAGTGCTGGGCTGCGACGTGTGGGAACACTCCTACTACATCGACTACCGCAACCGGCGGCCGGACTACCTCAAGGCGTTCCTCGATCACCTGGTGAATTGGGACCACGTCGAGGAATTGTTTGAGGCCGCGAGCAAATAAACGTCGCGAACGAACACCATAAGTTCTGACGTGGACGTCGGTCTTCGTCGCCGGTCTTTGGCGAAGATGTTCTGTACGCGCGTGCAAGCCGTCTCCGCCGACCGCATCGCCGTCGCCGTTCTGTTTATCCTCGCGGTCATCGCGGGGATGACCTTCCGCGACTACGGCCTCGGCTGGGACGACTACACACATTCTCAATACGGCGACCTGCTGCTCAAGCTCTACGGCTCGGGCTTTACTGACGCGCGCGCACTGTCCTTCGTCAACCTCTACAAATACGGCGGCGGCTTCGACATGGTGGCCGCGCTCGCCGCCAAGGTGTTGCCATTCGGCCTGTTCGAGACGCGGCGGCTGATCGGCGCCGCGGTTGGCATCCTGGGGCTGTTCGTGACCTGGCGCATCGGCCGCCGCATCAGCGGACCGCTCGCCGGCCTGAGCGCGCTCATGCTGCTCGCCACCTGCCCGCTCTATTACGGCCACATGTTCATGAACGCGAAGGACGCGCCCTTCGCCATGGCCATGGCGGTGCTGCTGTTCGGCCTGGTGCGGGCCTTCGACGAATATCCGCAGCCGGGCGTGCGCACGATCGTACTGGTGGGCGTCGGCCTCGGGCTTGCCTTTGGCTCGCGCGTGCTGGCCGGAATCGCGGCACCGTGCGGGCTGGCAGCGCTGCTGTTTGTGCTGATCGCGGAACGCCGTGCCGGCCGCTGGACACCGGCGCTGCAACGCTGCGGTCAGTTCCTCTGGACGCTGCTGCCGGCTGTCGTGCTCGGCTATCTGATCATGGGCCTGTTATGGCCGTGGTCGGTGCAATCGCCGCTCAATCCGCTGCGCGCGGTCGAATATTTCGACACGTTTTTCGAGAAGCCGTGGGAGGAAATGTACGAAGGCCGGTTAATCCCGGTCCCCGACATGCCGGCGAGCTATCTGCCGCATTTGGTCGCCCTCACGCTGCCGGACATCATGCTAGTGCTCGGGCTAATCGGAACGGTGGGCGCCTTCATCGCCGCCGCGCGCCGCAGCGTGCCGGTCAACCGCCGCGCTACGCTGATCGTCGTCGCGCTTGCCGCGACCTTCCCCGTCGCGCTCGCCATGGCGGCGCGGCCGGCGCTCTACAACGGGTTGCGCCATTTCATCTTCGTGGTGCCGCCGTTTGCGGCGCTGGGCGGGCTGGCCGTGGCTTGGCTTGCTGAGAGCGCGCGCCGGCACGGCGAGGCCGCGCTCGGCGCGCTCGCCGCCGTCGTCATTGCCGGCGTCGCCTTGCCGGTGAGCGAGATGGTGCGGCTGCATCCTTATGAATACACCTACTTCAACGCGTTTTCCGGCGGTGTGCGGGTGGCGCAGCACGGCTACATGCTCGACTATTGGGGCCTCGCCTTCAAACAGGCGGCCGACCAATTGCGCGCACAGCTCGCGGCGAGCGCCGAGCATCCGCCGCAAGGGCGGCGCTGGGTAGTAGCGATCTGTGGTCCGCAGTCGTCGGCGCGGGAGGAATTGGGACCGCAATTCGAGACCACCTTCGACCGCAAGATCGCCGATTTCGTCATGTCGCTCGGCACGTTCTATTGCCGGCGTTTGACGGCGCCGATTATGACCACGATTGAGCGCGAGGGCGTCATCTACGCCCGCGTCTACGACTTGCGTGGCGGCCCGACGCCGAAACTGCTCACGGAGCCGCCGCCGTAAGGCGGCGAAGTGCCCGCACTCGCTAAATCGCGCGCATCCTCAGCTCCTGCCATTAATCGGCGAACCGACTGCCGCAAATGCATTGCGATTGGAGCTCCACAATCCGGCGGCAGGTTTTTCCTATCGGAAATAACAGCCTGCCGTTCCGAGAGTACATTTCCAAATTAAATAGAAAAATCATTAGGGTAATTTGGCGTGCTTCTTGCTCGACCGTGATTGTCCAAACTTTGCCTAGCGTGTTTCGTCACGCTCCTTGAAGGTTGTTGGGAGGGTGTTGAGATGAAGATTCACCTGCGGCCTCCGCTTGCGCCCCCGCCGCCTGCGCCTCCGCCAAAACCACCGCCGACGGCCTTCCAATTGGAAATGCGGGCGGAAGAGTTGACCGAGGCTGCACAACAGCAAAGAGCCCGCCTAAAGAAGCTGCACGGGGCGCAGAAAAGCCCCTGGGACTTGGGTGAGGACGCCGATTCGGAAAGACACGAACGAGATCATCGCTCGAACCGGAACCTCGACTTCCTCGCTTAAGGTCGCGGTAATTGCAAACCTCAAGACCCGTTAAATCTCATATGGCAGCGGAGTTGATGAGCGAACAGAAAGTTTTGATGGAGAAGTTAGCGGAGCGATATGAGGCTCTGCCCGAGCTTTGGCTGCAAAACGAATTGCTCGAACAGACCAGAGACTACCTCACACGCGGCCGGCGCTTTGAGACGCTGAGGCTTGATCAGCTGAATGAAGAATGGGCGAAAGCATTTCGACAGTTCGTAAGTCGGCAGATTGGAACTCACCTTCGCGACATGGATGACGCTGGAGCGGAGCTGCGCCTTCGGGGCGAGGAATTCCCTACTTACCTGGTTGCATTGGAAGTGGAACAGCTGAGGGCCGCCGTTCAAAGCGTTGGTCCCATTTCTCCATCGGCGGAATTCGATCGAAAGATCGATGAATTTATCACGGATATGAACAAACCAAAGCACTAGCGCGGGCGGCGCGCGAACTCGGGCGGCCCGACATCGGCAACGCCTATCCGGGCAAGCCAACGATCTCGATCCAGTTGGGGCTCAGGCCCACCGGATATTGCCTGAGCTTGCGCAGCGTGCCGCGCTCCGGGTCGACCGCATATGCAGTCAAGTTATTTGACAATTGGCCGACCGCCAGCAGAGTGCGGCCCGACGGGTCGATGGCGAAGCCGCGCGGCTGCGTCTCGGTCGGATATGAATCGATCGAGGTCAGTGCGCCGCTTAGCGGATCGACGCGGAAGGCCGCGAGCGTGCTGGTGGTGCGCTCTGAGGCGTAGAGGAATTTGCCATCCGGCGTAACATGGATGTCGGCCGCCCAGGGCTTACCGGAGAAGCCCTTCGGCAGTGCGCTGGCGACCTGGATTTCCTTTTGCAGCGTGCCGGTGTTTGCGTCCCAAGGGAACACGTCAATCGACGCGTCGAGCTCGTTGAGCAGATAGACGAACGTACCGTTCGGCGAAAATACGAAATGGCGCGGGCCGGCCTTGGCTTTGACGGCGATGGCCGGCGGGTTGTTGGGCGTGAGCTTGCCGGTCGCGGCGTCGAATCTTTCCTGAAAGACGGCATCGCTGCCGAGGCTACTGTAGAACACATAGCGGTTGGACGGATCGGTAACGATGCAATGCGCATTCGGCCGCGCCGCGATCACTTGCTGCGCCGGCGCGACCACGCCGTCAGCGCCGATCGGACTGACCGCGATCTTGCCGCCGCCATAGGACGCGCTAAGCAGAAATCTGCCGGTGCGGTCGGTGGCGATATATGCCATGGCATCGACGAGCGGCCCGCTGCCGATATAGGCGAGCGTTCCGGTCTTTTGGTCGATCGCGAAACTCGCCGCGCTATAGGGCTCGTTGCGTAAGCCCACATAGAGAAGCTTCTTGTCCGGGCTGACCGCCATCGGCGTAGTGCTGCCGGGCTTGGCCGGCCCGGGCACCGGTTGGGTCGCGACCAATGTGAGATCGCCGTCTGGCGCCAGCGCGAGCACGGTGACATCCTGGCTCTCGGCGCTGCCGACATAGACAAACGTGGCGGAGACGGACGTCATGGCTGATCCCGGTCGCGGTTAGGAACGCTGATCGGATTGCAATTGCGCCGGCCGGATTCGAAACATTCCTCGCTCTTGCGCGCATCCACCAGCGCGTTGACCAGCCAGATGCCGCCTCCGATGACGACGATCGCGGCGACCAGCAGAAATATGTTTGTCGCACGCCGCTCGCGCTCGTCCTCTTCGTCGTCCGGCTTTTGCTGGTTCAGCATCGCGGTCACGAATGCGCAAAGGCCCAATAGAGTTCGCGCGCCTTGCGGTAGAGCGGGCCGGGCTTGAGCGAGCGTTCGTCGATGCGGGTGATTGGTAGCACCTTGGACGCGTTGCCGGTCGAGAAGATTTCGTCGGCGGTCTCAAAGTCGGCATAGCGCATCACGGTCTCGACCACCGAAACGCCGGCGTCGCGCAGCAGCGCGATGACGCGCTGGCGGGTGATGCCGGCGAGAAAGGTGCCGTTGGGGATCGGCGTGAACACCATGCCATCCTTACCCACAAATACATTGGAATTGGCGAGCTCGGCGACATTGCCGGCGATGTCGCGCACGATGCAATTGTCGAAGCCGCGCGATTTTGCCTCAAACATGGCGCGGGCATTGTTCGGATAAAGGCAGCCGGCCTTGGCGTCGACCGGTGCGCTATCATAGGTCGGGCGGCGGAACGGCGAGAGCGTGATGGAAAAACCGTCCGGCTTGCGCATCGGCGCATCGTAGAGCGTGAACGCAAAGCGCGTCGAGTCTGGGTCCGGCGGGAGCGCCATCGGCCCTGGGCGTTCGGCCCAATACATCGGGCGGACATAGAGCGTCGTGTCGGCGGGAAACTTCTTCATCCCGTCGCGGGTGAGGCTAAGCATCTCGTCCACCGAAACACCCGGTTTCAGGAACATGGTCTTGGCCGAGGCATTCACGCGCGCGCAATGCAGTTCGAGATCGGGCGCCACGCCTTCGAACACGCGGGCGCCGTCGAACACCGAGGAGCCGAGCCAGATCGCGTGCGTACGCGCGCCCCACAAGGGTACATTGCCCTCGTGCCAGGCGCCGTCGACATAGGTCCAGGTGGTGGACCAAGCTTGGCTCGCCGCCATTGATGTCCCCATCATCCTAACGATCAGACGCAGGCTTGACCGGCGGCTGCATGCTACGCCAGCCTCCCCACAAAAACCTATGCGATTTGTTGATGGGAGAAATCAATGTCCATTTTCGTATTCGACGCCTATGGCACGCTGTTCGACGTGCACGCGGCGATTGCGCGCTTCCGCGAACAGGCAGGACCTGACGCCGACCGCATGTCCGAAATCTGGCGCACCAAGCAGCTCGAATACACCTGGACGCTGACGCTCGCGGGCCATTATACGGATTTCTGGACGCTGACCAAGCGAGCGCTCGACTATTCGTTGGCGCGGGTGCCGTCGGTGCCGAAAGCGCTCAAGCCGCAATTGCTCGACGCCTATTTCAAGCTCGACGCGTTTCCCGACGCGCACCCAGCGTTGCGCGCGTTGAAGTCGAAGGGTCACAAGACCGGCGTCTTGTCGAACGGCTCGCCCGCCATGCTAAATGGCGCGGTGTACACCGCCGGCATCGGTGGCGATCTCGATGCTGTGCTGTCGGTGGATGTGTTGAAGATGTTCAAGCCACGGCCGGAGGTCTATGGCCTGGTGACAGATTACTACACGTGCAAGCCGGGCGATGTCACCTTCGTGTCGTCCAATCGCTGGGACGTGATGGCGAGTGTGTCGGTAGGCTTCCGCGGCCTGTGGGTGAACCGCGGCAATATGCCGGACGAATACCTTGATTTCCCGCCCAGGCAGGTGCTGAGCGATCTCACTTCATTGGCGACTTTAGTTTAGGGGCTGGCGCGTCGCGGCGCCGGGCCTTATATGCGCTGAACTCGCCACGGCCCGCCCATGCAATCCATCATTTCAATTTCAAACCTCTCGAAGACCTACGCGACCGGGTTCCGGGCGCTGAAGGAGATCAATCTCGACATCAAGCGCGGCGAGATCTTCGCCCTGCTCGGCCCCAACGGCGCCGGTAAGACCACGCTGATCGGCATCGTCTGCGGCATCCTCAACGCGACGCAGGGCTCCGTCACAGTCGATGGCCATGACATCGTCAAGAATTATCGCGCGACGCGCTCGCTGATAGGGTTGGTGCCGCAGGAATTGCACACCGATGCCTTCGAGAGCGTTTGGAACACCGCCAGCTTCAGCCGGGGCCTGTTCGGCAAGCCGCGCAATCCGGCGCATCTCGAGAAGATCCTGCGCGCGCTGTCGTTATGGGACAAGAAGGACTCCAAGATCGTCACGCTGTCCGGCGGCATGAAGCGCCGCGTGCTGATCGCCAAGGCGCTGGCACACGAGCCGCAGGTGCTGTTCCTCGACGAGCCGACCGCCGGCGTCGACGTCGAACTGCGCAAAGACATGTGGCAGGTGGTGCGCGATCTGCGCGCCTCCGGCGTCACCATCATTTTGACTACGCATTACATCGAGGAAGCCGAGGAGATGGCCGACCGGGTCGGCGTGATCAACAAGGGCGAGATCATCCTGGTCGAGAACAAGGCCGAGCTGATGCGCAAGCTCGGCAAGAAGCAGTTGATCCTGCATCTGCAGAATAAGCTGGACGGCATGCCGGCCGAACTCGCCGCGCATGCACTGACGTTGTCGACGGCCGGCGACCAGATCGTCTTTACCTACGACACCCAGGTCGAACGCACCGGCATCGCTGCGCTGCTGAGCGACATCCACCGCGCCGGCATCCGCTTCCGCGACCTGGAGACGCGGCAGAGCTCGCTGGAAGATATTTTCGTCGGCCTGGTGAGTGACCGCCCATGAACCTGCGCGCCGTCCAAGCCATCTACCGTTTCGAAATGGCGCGCACCGGACGCACCATCTGGCAGAGCATCGTGTCGCCGGTGCTCTCGACCTCGCTCTATTTCGTGGTGTTCGGCGCCGCCATCGGCACCCGCATTACGCAGATCGAGGGCGTCGCCTACGGCGCGTTCATCGTGCCTGGGCTGATCATGCTGACGCTGCTGACGCAAAGCACGATGAACGCCTCGTTCGGCATCTATTTTCCCCGCTTCGTCGGAACGATCTACGAAATCCTGTCGGCCCCGGTGTCGGCTTTCGAGATCGTGCTCGGCTATGTCGGAGCGGCGGCCACCAAGTCGATCATCCTCGGGCTGATCATCCTGGCGACATCCTTCCTGTTCGTGCCGCTGCACATCGCGCACCCGTTCTGGATGCTGACCTTCCTGGTGCTGACGGCGGCAACCTTTAGCCTGCTCGGCTTCATCATCGGCATCTGGGCCGACAATTTCGAGAAATTGCAGATCGTGCCGCTGCTCCTCATCACGCCACTGACGTTTCTCGGCGGCACGTTCTATTCGACCAGCGTGCTGCCGCCGTTCTGGCAGAAGGTGACCTTATTCAACCCGGTAGTCTATCTGATCAGCGGCTTCCGCTGGAGCTTTTTCGAAATCGCCGATGTGAGCCCCGGCATCAGCATCGCCATGACACTGACGTTTCTGGCCGTTTGCCTGGCCATCGTGTGGTGGATCTTCAAGACCGGCTACCGACTGAAGAATTAGCCCTCTCACATTCGCGTGCGCGCGAATTTAGGGGCGTCGCCGTGGTATGTTCGGATCGGGGGTGCGCGTTCCCAAAATAACCAGGTAGGTTATCTCATGTCGCCGCTGTCGAAGGCTTTCGCGGCTTTCGCCGCTGCCGCCGTGCTGTCCTCGCCCGCCGGCGCGCAGGGACTGGTCAGCCAGAAGAACATTCCGCTCGCGCTGGCGCAGGCTATTGCCAACGCCGCACTGGCGCAATGCGAAAGCATGGGCTTCAAGGTGTCCGTGGTGGTCGTCGACCGCGATGGATTACCGATCGCCATGATCCGCGGCGACGGCGCCGGCCTGCACACGCCGGAAGGCGCCGACCGCAAGGCTTATACCGCACGCACGTTCAGTCAGCCGTCCGCCGCTTTCGCCAAACGATTGGTGGAGCGGCCGGACACGGTCGGTTCGCTGCAATATACCCGCGTGCTGGCGTTCGCCGGAGGCTTACCGATCAAATCCGGCGATGAGGTGGTGGGCGCGGTCGGCGTCTCCGGTTCGCCGGGCAAGGACGACGTCTGCTCGCAGGCCGGCATCGACAAGGTGGCCGACCAACTCAAGTGAGCCGGCCGGGCGACGCCGTCGTCAACCGCCGGCGATCTCCTCACGTAGGATTTCGAGCGCGAGCCACTGTTCTTCCGCCGCCGCGATTCTGTGCTGGAGGTCGACGAGCGCGGCGGTGACCTTTTCGAAGCCGGCGCGGTCGCGGGCATAAAATTGCGTGTCGTCGAGCTTTGCCTGCAGCGCGCCGGCTTCGGCCTGCAATGCGACGATAGTCTTCGGCAACGTCTCCAGCGCGTGCTTGTCCTTGAAGGTCATGCGCTGCTTCGCGGGCGGCGCCGCAACGGCGGGAGCGGCCGCATTGACCGCCTTCGGCGGTTCCGGCTTGCGCTGCTCGCGGGCCAGATCGGCGCCGCGCTGCGCCAGCATGTCGCTGTACCCGCCAGCATATTCTGTCCAGCGGCCGTTGCCTTCCGGCACGATCACGCCGCTCACCAGGCGGTCGAGAAAATCACGATCATGGCTGATGAGCAAGACCGTGCCGGGATATTCGCCGAGCATGTCCTCGAGCACGTCCAGCGTTTCCATGTCGAGATCGTTGGTCGGCTCGTCGAGTACTAGCAGGTTCGACGACTTGGCGAGCGCCTGCGCCAGCATCAGGCGGCCACGTTCGCCGCCCGACAGCTTGCCAAGCGGGGTGCGCGCCTGCTCGCTCGCAAACAGAAAGTCCCTCATGTAGCCGATGACGTGCTTGGCGACGCCGTTCACCATCACGGTGTCGCCGTGCCCACCGGTCAGCGCTTCGGCAACCGTCACGTCCGGATCGAGACTGTCGCGATGCTGGGCGAGCGTGGCGACCGCCAGATTGGAGCCGAGCCGGACCGTGCCGCCGTCAGGAGGCAGAGCGCCGGTCAGCATGCCGATCAGCGTGGTTTTGCCGCTGCCGTTCGGCCCGACGATGCCGATGCGGTCGCCGCGCTGGATGCGGATCGAGAAATCGCTGACGATGGCGCGCCCGCTATAGCTCTTGCCGATGCCTTTCGCCTCGATGACGAGCGCGCCGGACGGCGCCGCCGAACCTGCCGTGATGGTGGCGTTACCGGCGGCAGCGCGGTGCGTGCGGCGCTGCTCGCGCAGCGCCTGCAACTGGCCGACCCGGCGCATGTTGCGCTTGCGCCGGCCGGTGACGCCGTAGCGCATCCAGTGCTCCTCGGCGACGATCTTGCGGTCGAGCTTGTGCTGCTCGCGCTCCTCCTCGACCAGCAGCAGGTCGCGCCATTCCTCGAAATGGGCAAAGCCGCGCTCGATGCGGCGCGTCGTGCCGCGGTCGAGCCAGACCGTCGCGCGCGACAGCGTCGAGAGAAAACGCCGATCATGGCTGATGATCACCAGCGCGGCACGCCGGGAATCGAGCTCGCGCTCGAGCCATTCGATCGTGGTCAGATCGAGATGATTGGTCGGCTCGTCGAGCAGCAGGATATCGGGCGACGGCGCCAGCACGCGGGCGAGCGAGGCGCGGCGCGCTTCGCCGCCGGAGAGATGGGCCGGGTCTTCCGCGCCGCTGAGGCCGAGCTGCTCCAGCACGGCGCGGGCGGCATGGTTGTCGTCAGTCGGCCGCAAGGCCGCCTCGACGTAGGCCAGGGTGGAGGCAAAACCGGAAAAATCCGGCTCCTGCGGCAGACAGCTGACCAAGGTCCCCGGCTGCACGAACACGGTGCCGCGGTCGGGCTCGACCAGCCCGGCGGCTATTTTCAAGAGCGTCGACTTGCCCGACCCGTTGCGCCCCACGAGCGATACGCGCTCGGCGGCCGACACCGAAAGCTCCGCTCCGGTGAGAAGCGGCGTGCCGCCGAAACTCAGAGCGATGTCCTTAAGTTGAAGAAGCGGAGGAGCCACGCCCTTATACGTCCGCCAGCGCCGCCAGGATGCGCGCCCAGGAGCGGATGCCCTTGTGGTAGCACTTGAGGTCGAATTTCTCGTTCGGCGAATGCACGCGATCGTCGTCGAGCGCGAAGCCGACCAGTAGCGAGTCCATCCCCAGCACGCTCTTGAAGTCGGCGACGATCGGGATCGAGCCGCCGGCGCCGACCGCCACCGCCTTGTGGCCCCATTCCTCAGCCAGCACGGCGCGCGCCTTGTTAAGCGCCGGGTTGTCGAACGAAAGCTGCAGCGGCGGCGCCAGGCCGAAATTGCCGAACTCGACCGTGCAGTCGGCCGGCAGGCGCGCGCGCACAAAGGCGCGGAAGCCGTCGCGGACCTTCTCGGGGTCCTGCGCGCCGACCAGGCGGAACGAAACTTTTGCCGACGCTTGTCCGGGGATAACGGTCTTGGCGCCCTCCCCGGTGTAGCCGCCGATGATGCCGTTGATCTCGGCGGTCGGCCGCGTGGTGATCTGCTCGATCAGCATGTGGTCTTTCTCGCCGGCCGGGGTTTTCAGCCCAATCGGCCCGAGGAACTTTTCCGGCGTCAGGTCGAGCGCCTTGAGGTCGGCCTTGATGTCCGCCGGCAGTTCCGTCACCCCGTCGTAGAAGCCGGGAATGGTGACGCGGCCGTTGTCGTCCCACAGCGCGCCCAGGATCTTGGCCAGCAGCCGGATCGGATTCTGCGCCGCCCCGCCGAACACGCCGGAATGCAAATCGCGGTCGGCGCAGGTGATCTTGACGTCCTCATAGACCAGCCCGCGCAGCGAGGTGGTCACCGCCGGCGTCTGGGCGTCCCACATGGCGGTATCGCAGACCAGCGCCAAGTCGAGTTTGAACTCAGTGGCGTTGTCGCGCACGAATTTGAACAGGTTCTTGGAGCCGCACTCCTCTTCGCCCTCGATCATGGTGGTAACCGGCAGCGGCAGCTTGCCGGTGACCGCCTTGAAGGCCCGGCAAGCCTCGATGAAGGTCATGGCCTGGCCTTTGTCGTCGCAGGCCCCGCGCGCGACGATGATCTTGCGGCCCCCGGGCAGCGTTTCGATGCGCGGCTCGAACGGCGGCGTCTTCCACTGGTTCAGCGGATCGACCGGCTGCACGTCATAATGGCCGTAAAACAGGACGCGCGGGCCGGAAACGCCGTTGGTCTTGCCGACCACCACGGGATGGCCCTCGGTTGGACGCACTTCGGCGGCAAAACCGATGCTGCGCAGGTCCGCGGCGACGTGCTCGGCGGCGCTTCGGCATTGTTCCTTGTACGCCGGATCGGTGGACACCGAGGCGATGCGCAACAGCGCAAACAAACGCTCGACGCTTTGATCGATATCCTGATCGATGCGGCGCAAGACCGCGTCGAGTGTGCTCATGAGGGGCTCCTGTTGGCAGGACTAGCAAGCTAGCAACGCTTTTGCATGCTGAAAAGCGCCACCGGTGGCTACAAACGCTCTATATTGCCACCGGATGGCAAGTTGAAGCTACGGACTCGCGTTTTCGGGCGAAGTTCTGCCAGTTTCTCTTCGGAATTTCGAAAGCATAACCGGCTTGTACGCCTGCGCCGGCCGAAAATACGACTGGCCGCAATCATTCGGATACTGCGGATAATATTTCCGGAGCGATTTTCGATTGAGCAATCTTGCACGGCCGTGCATCGAAGCATTCATGCGCGACGTCGCGCCGTTAACGTCAGCTGTGCACATTTTACTTGACATAGCGCAATGATAGTGCGCGCGCGCATCGACAACATTATTTATTTAACAGTGCAACGCGCTTGTCATTGCCGCGCACGGCGTTCAATATAGCTGCAACCCGCCGGAAGTGCGGAAGAGTTGAGGGGGTCATGGAAGAATTAATCGCGCGTCTCGTCGCCAAGGTCGGCGTCGATCGAGAAGCCGCGGAAAAAGCTGTCGGCATCATCCTCGACTTTCTGGTCAAGGAAGGCCCGCCCGACAAAGTTCAGCCGCTCATCGATAAACTTCCCGGGGCGCAAGCTCTGGTCCAAGCCCAGCAGACCAGCGACGCCGGCGGCGGCATGTTCGCCATGGGCGGCCTGATGGGCGCCGGCACCAAAATGATGGCGGCCGGGCTGAGCATGGGTCAGGTGCAAGGCGTCACCAAGGAAGTCATCGCCTTTTCCCGCGAAAAGGCTGGTGAAGACGCGGTCGGCGAGATCGTGGGTTCGATTCCGGGCTTAAGTCAGTTCGTTTGAACGTTTCAGTTGATGGCGTAAGTAAAAGTAAGACGCAGGCGAGGAAGTCCGGATGACTTATCCCATCACCGATATCGACGGGATCGACGGCGAAGCCGCCGTGACCCTCAAGTCGGCGGGCGTCCGGTCAACTGGTCGGCTGCTGGAGATGGCGCGCACCCCGCGCGGGCGCAAAGCGCTCGCCGAAAAGACCGGGATCGGCGAAAAGCAATTGCTGTGCTGGGCCAATATGGCTGACCGCATGCGCGTCAAGGGTATCCGCAAGGAATATGCCGGGCTGCTGCGAGCCGCCGGCGTGGATACCGTCAAGGAACTCAAGTATCGCAACCCGGCCAATCTCGCCAACGCGTTGAAAGAGGCCAACAAGAAGCGAAAGCTGGTTGCCTTCCTGCCGTCCGAGAAAGTGGTCTGCAGCTGGATCGAGTACGCCAAGAAGCTGCAGATTAAGATCACCTATAAATAGCCGGTAACGGTGGCAATCCGGCGCTTCTTGACAGCTTCGCGCCGACCGCGCAAAGCCTCAATCCATGTGCCCGCATGGTGATCCCGACACCGTCGGCGATGTGATCGCCGACACGCCGCCATCCTGGCTCGCCGGCCTGTTGGCACAGCGGCGGCCGCTGGTCATGGGCGTCCTCAATGTGACCCCGGATTCTTTTTCGGACGGCGGCCGCTTCATCGATCCGAAACTGGCGATCCGGCAGGCGCAGCGCATGATCGCCGAGGGCACCGACATCGTCGATATCGGCGCGGAGTCTACCCGCCCCTATGGCGGAGCCGAGCCGGTGAGCTCCGAGGAAGAGTTGGCGCGGCTCGCCCCCGTCCTCCCTGCCGTAGTCAAGCTCAAGACGCCGGTGTCGATCGACACCATGAAGGCCGGCGTCGCGGCCTGGGCGCTCGACCAGGGCGCGGCCATGGTCAACGACGTCTGGGGCCTGCAGCGCGATCCCGCCATGGCCGACATCGTCTCAGAACACGACATGCCGGTCGTGATCATGCATAACCGCGAGGTCGCCGATCCGGCGATCGACATCATCGCCGACGTGCAGGCGTTCTTTCAGCGCTCGCTCGCGCAGGCTGAACGCGCCGGGATCGCCCGCGACTGCATCGTGCTCGACCCCGGGATCGGCTTCGGCAAGACGCCGGAACAGAGCATCGCCTGCATCGCCCGGCTTGCCGAGTTCAAGCGCTTCGGGCTGCCGCTTTTGGTCGGCGCCTCGCGCAAGCGATTCATCAATGCGGTGACACCATCGGCGCCCGACCAACGGCTCGGCGGCTCGATCGCCAGCCATCTCGAGGCGGTCAAAAACGGCGCGGCGATCGTGCGCGTGCATGACGTCGCCGAGACCGTGCAAGCTCTGCGGGTCGCCGCGGCCATCGGGGCGGCACGATGAGCGACCGCATTTTCATCACCGGCTTGGCGCTGCATGCCTATCACGGCGTGATGCCCTACGAAGGCAAGGTCGGGCAGACCTTCGCCATCGATCTCGCGCTGGAGATCGATCTCGCCGACGCCGCGCGCTCGGACAAGGTCATCGATACCGTGTCCTACGACAAGGTGGTCGATTGCGCGAGCACCGCGTTCTGCGCGCAGAAATACAAATTGATCGAGGCCGCGGCCGGCCGGGTGGCCGACGCGGTGCTCAATGCCTTTCCGCGCGTGCGCAAGATCACGGTGACGATCCACAAGCCGCACGCGCCGATCGCGGCCACCTTCAGCGACGTCGGCGTCACGCTGGAGCGGGCGCGGGGCCAATCCCGACCATGACGGCGGTGTGGCTGGCGCTCGGCGGCAATGTTGGCGACAGCCGCATTATTCTCGACCGCGCGGTCAAGCTGCTGTGCGACGGCATCGCGGTGCGGCTGATCGCGCGCTCCTCCGACTACCGCACGCCGCCCTGGGGCTTCAAATATCAACCGCCGTTCATCAACCTGTGCATTGCGGTCGAGACGTCGCTGTCGCCGCGCGAGTTGCTGGCGCACGCGCAGGCGGTCGAGCTCCAGCTCGGCCGCGATCGCGCCCATGAAAAGCGCTGGGGCCCGCGCACTGCCGACATCGATATCATCGCTTTCGACAATCTGACGATCGCCGAACTAGGCCTGACGGTGCCGCATCCGCGCCTGTTCGAGCGCGCCTTCGTGTTGTTGCCGCTCGCGGAAATCGCGCCCGATCTGGCGATCGGTGGGCGGACCGTGCGCGAGGCTGCCGCCGCCCTCGATACCGCCGGGGTCGAGCGGCTGCCGCCCCGGTCATGACGGGCACGCATTTTGCTTTAGCTCAATGGCGAGCCCGCACTAACTGTGGCATTTTGCGTCGATGACCCGAGAGCTTGATCAAGTGCTTCCCCTCGCCGCCGAATTCCCGCCTACCAGCAAGGCGGAATGGCGCAAGCTGGTCGAGGCGGCGCTCAAGGGCGCCTCGTTCGAGAAGCGGCTCGTTAGCCAAACCTATGACGGGCTCCGGATCGAGCCGCTCTATCCGCGCGCGGCCGGGGCGAAGCCGATTGCCGGGCACGCGCCCGGCGCACCGTGGACGCTGATGCAGCGGGCCGATCATCCCGATCCGGCGGAAGCCAACGCGCAAGCCTTGCAGGACCTGGAGAACGGCGCGACCGGGCTCACCTTAGTCATGGCCGACTCGGTCAGCGCCAATGGCTACGGCCTCGATGCCTCGCCGGCCACGCTGGCGCGCGTTCTTGACGGCGTTGAACTCGACGCCGGCATCACCATCGACTTCAACCTAAGCCCGCCGACGCGCAGCGCCGTGCAGCATTTCGCCGCGCTGGTGAAAACGCGCAAGCTCGCTCCGGCGGCGGTCGACCTGCGCGCCAGCATCAATCCGATCGGCGGCTTCGCGGCGTCGGGCGCGAGCCCGCGGCCCTGGAGCGAGCTGTCGAAGAATTTCGCCGCCATGGTGCGCGAGCTGGCCGACCAGGGTTTCCGCGGGCCGTTCGCCGTCGCCGACGGGCGCATCATCCACAATGCCGGCGGCTCGGAGGCGCAGGAGATTTCGTTCGCCATCGCCAGCGCGGTCGACTATCTGCGCGCGCTGGAGAGCGCCGGCGTCGCGCCCGCCGCCGCGCGCGGCATGATCTATTTCCGGCTGTCCGCCGATGCCGACGAGTTCCTTACCATCGCCAAATTTCGCGCGTTGCGGAAACTGTGGGCGCGCGTCGAGGAGGTCTGTGGACTTGCGCCGAAGCCCGCCTATGTCGCGGCCGAGACCGCCTGGCGGATGATGACCCAACGCGATCCTTACGTGAACATGCTGCGCACCACCATCGCGGTCAGCGCGGCGGGGCTGGGCGGCGCCGACAGCATCACCGCGCTGCCGCACACCGCGGCGCTCGGTCTGCCCGACGCTTTTGCACGGAGGGTTGCGCGCAACACGCAACTCATTCTGCTCGAGGAATCTAGTCTGTTCCGGGTCGCCGATCCGGCCGCCGGGTCCGGCGCCATCGAGGATCTCACCAGCAAGCTCTGCACCGCCGCCTGGGCGCAATTCCAGGAGATCGAGAAAGCCGGCGGCGCCTGGGCGGCGCTCGAACGCGGGCTGGTTCAGAACAATGTCGCGGCGGTGCGCGCGGAACGACAGAAAGCGGCGGCGCGGCGCAAGGATGCGTTGACCGGCACCAGCGACTTTCCCAACATTCACGAAAAGCCGGCGGCGGTGCTCGATGTCGCGCCTGTCGCAACACAAAAAGAAGCTGCAGCCGTCACCATCGAGCCGTTGCCGCGCATGCGCCTGGCCGAGCCCTACGAAGCGCTGCGCGCGGCGGCCGACACCTGGCTCAAGACGACCGGCGCGCGGCCGAAAGTGTTCCTCGCCAATCTCGGCCGGCTGTCCGAGTTCACCGCGCGCGCCACCTTCGCGAAAAATTTCTACGAGGCCGGCGGGATCGAGGCGCTGAGCAATGACGGCTTCAAGGATCAGGCTGCGATGGTCGCGGCCTTCAAGGCGTCAGGCGCCAAGCTCGCCTGCCTGTGCTCGTCGGACAAAGTTTATGAGGCCCAGGCGGCCGAGGCCGCCAAGGCGCTCACGGCCGCAGGCGCGGCCGTCCATCTCGCAGGAAGGCCCGGGGACAACGAGGCGTCCTGGCGGCAGGCGGGGGTGAAATCCTTTGTATTCATGGGCTGCGACGTGGTTTCGACCTTGCAGGCGGCGCATGATATTCTGGGTCTGAAATGACCCAGATTCCCAACTTCTCCACGATCGAATTCGCCGATACGGCCGTGCTTCCCGGCACGGCGGCGGCCGCGCCCTGGATCACGCCGGAAGCGATCCCGGTGAAACCGGTTTACGGCGAGGCCGATCTGGCCGGGCTCGATTTTCTCGACACGTACCCGGGCAAGGTGCCGTTCCTGCGCGGCCCCTACCCCGCGATGTACGCCGCGCAGCCCTGGACCATCCGGCAATATGCCGGCTTCTCCACGGCGGAGGACAGCAACGCCTTCTACCGGCGCAATCTCGCCGCCGGGCAGAAGGGTCTCTCCATCGCTTTCGATCTCGCCACCCATCGCGGCTACGACAGCGATCATCCGCGCGTTAGCGGCGACGTCGGCATGGCTGGCGTGGCGATCGATTCGATCTACGACATGCGCACGTTGTTCTCCGGCATCCCGCTCGACCAGATGAGCGTGTCGATGACCATGAACGGCGCGGTGCTGCCGGTGCTCGCGCTCTATATCGTCGCGGCGGAAGAACAGGGCGTGCCGCATGAGAAGCTGTCGGGCACGATCCAGAACGACATCCTCAAAGAATTCATGGTGCGCAACACCTACATCTATCCGCCCGGCCCGAGCATCCGCATCATCTCCGACATTTTTGCCTACACCTCGGCCGAGATGCCGAAATTCAATTCGATTTCGGTCAGCGGCTATCACATGCAGGAGGCCGGCGCGACGCAGGATCTCGAACTCGCCTACACGCTCGCCGACGGTGTCGAATATGTGCGGGCCGGCTTGAAAGCCGGCCTCACCGTCGATCAGTTCGCGCCGCGCGTGTCGTTCTTCTGGGCGATCGGCATGAATTACTTCATGGAGATCGCCAAGCTACGCGCCGCTCGCATGATCTGGGCGAAGTTGATGAAGCCATTCAAGCCGGCGGACGCGCGCTCGCTCAGTCTGCGCACGCATTGTCAAACCTCGGGTTGGTCGCTGGCGGCGCAGGATGTGTTCAATAATGTGTCGCGCACCATGATCGAGGCGATGGCGGCGACGCAAGGACAGACCCAGTCGCTGCACACCAATGCGCTCGATGAGGCGCTGGCGCTGCCGACCGATTTCTCCGCCCGCATCGCCCGCAACACTCAGATCGTGCTGCAACAGGAAGCTGGCGCCACCCGCATCGTCGATCCCTGGGGCGGCTCCTATTACGTCGAGCGGCTCACCTACGAACTGGCGCGCAAATCCTGGGGCCACATCGAGGAAGTCGAGGCGCTCGGCGGCATGACCAAGGCGATCGAGGCCGGTATCCCCAAGCTGCGCATCGAGGAAGCCGCCGCCAAGACGCAGGCGCGCATCGATTCCGGCCACCAATCGGTGATCGGCGTCAATAAATACCAGCCGACCGACGAGGCACCGATCGACGTGCTCAAGGTGGACAATTCCGCCGTCATGCAGATGCAGCTCGACAAGCTCAGACGCCTGAAGGCCGAGCGCAATCCAGCGGCGTTACAGGAGGCGCTCGACGCGCTGACCCACGCCGCCGACCGCGGCAACGGCAATCTGCTGGCGCTGGCGATTGACGCCGCCCGCGCCAAGGCGACCGTCGGGGAGATTTCCTCGGCGCTGGAGAAAGTGTATGGGCGTCACCGCGCCGAGATCAAGGCGATCACCGGCGTCTACAAGCGGGAGGTCGGCATGACCGGCGCCGTCGAACGGGTGCGCGTTGCGGTCGAGGCGTTTGAAGCGGCGGAGGGCCGCCGACCGCGCCTGCTGGTCGCCAAGATCGGGCAGGACGGCCACGACCGCGGGCAGAAAGTGATCGCCTCGGCCTTCGCCGACTTGGGCTTCGACGTCGATATCGGGCCGCTGTTCGCGACGCCCGCGGAAGCCGCGCGCCAGGCGGTCGAAAACGACGTACATATTCTCGGCGTGTCCTCGCTTGCCGCCGCGCATCTGACGCTGGTGCCGGAGCTCAAAGCCGAGCTCACCAAACAGGGCCGCGACGACATCATCATCGTCGTCGGCGGCGTGGTGCCGCCGCAGGATTACGATGCGCTCACGAAGGCCGGCGCCGAGGCGATCTTCCCGCCCGGCACGGTGATCGCGGAGGCGGCCGAGAAATTGCTCAAGACCCTCAACAATCGATTGGGCCACGGACAAGAGGCGGCCGAGTGATTTCCTTTCGCGTCCGCGCGGCTTTGGCCGCGCTTTGCGCACTGGCTTTGTCGGGATGCATCGATTCGTCGGGCCCGATCCTGACGGACTCGCAGCCGGAGTTGGGACCGCGTCTCAATCTGCAACTCTATGCGCTGCGCGAGGGCCATGCCTTCGATCCGGAGCAAGCGAGGTTCGCCTGGGACGGCAGGCTCTATGCGCAATCCGGCAGCGGCATGAACGATGTCAGCGGTTTCACCGTGCATCCGTTTGAGGGCGGCGACTACATCATCCAGTCGACTCCGCTGCGCCACCCGGACCACGTCGAATACGCGCTGATGCGCAAGCTGGCGGAAGGCGTCTACCAGGTCGTCGCCATCGACGAAGACGATGCCGATGCGGCGACCCGCGCGGCCAATTGCAAGCATCCCGGCGGCGCGGCCTGCCGAATTGAAACGCGCGAGCAGCTGTTCACCTTCGCGCGCGCCACCGCGGCGAAGCGGAAGACCGGCGGCGGGCTCGCCATCCGGCTTGAAGACCCAAAGCGTCCCTGACAATGGCTGCGCGCACCCTCAAACCCTCCGCTCTCGCTCTTGGCATCAAAGCGGGCGAGCGCGCGACCTTGGCGCGCGCCATCACGCTGATCGAAAGCAAGCGCGCCGATCACCGCAACGCCGCGCACCATCTGGTGCAGGAATTGCTGCCGGCGACCGGCAAGGCGGTGCGGCTCGGCATCACAGGGGCGCCGGGCGCCGGCAAATCCACCGCCATCGATGCGCTCGGCACGTTTCTCACCGCGCAAGGCCACAAGGTCGCCGTGCTGGCGGTTGATCCGTCCTCGACCCGGACCGGCGGCTCGATCCTCGGCGACAAGACGCGCATGGCGCGGCTCGCCACTGATCCCAATGCCTTTGTGCGGCCCTCGCCGTCCTCCGGCACACTGGGCGGCGTCGCCGCCAAGACGCGCGAGACCATGCTCCTGTGCGAGGCCGCCGGCTACGATGTGGTGCTGGTGGAGACCGTCGGCATCGGCCAATCTGAAACCACGGTCGCCGACATGACCGATTTCTTCCTTGTGCTGATGCTGCCTGGCGCCGGCGACGAATTGCAGGGGCTGAAGAAGGGCATCGTCGAGCTGGCCGACATGATCGCGGTCAACAAGGCCGATGGCGACAATATCGCTCGCGCCAGGCTGGCGGCCGCCGAATATCGCGCCGCGCTCAACATTCTCGCGCCTCATTCGGCAAACTGGTCGCCGCCGGTCCTCACGTTTTCGGCGCTCACCGGCGACGGCATTGCGCTGCTCTGGGCGCAGGTTCTCTCGCACAAAGAGAAGATGACTGCGTCGGGCGAACTTGCCACGCGTCGGCGCGAGCAGCAGGTCAAGTGGATGTGGACCATGCTGGAGGAGCGGCTCACGGCGCGGCTGCGCAGCGATCCTTCCGTGCGCGGCAAGGTGAAGGCGGCGGAAGCCGCGGTCGCCGCCGGCAGACTGGCGCCGACGCTGGCGGTGGAAGAGATCGCGGCACTGCTGGGGGTTTAGCTTGCTTTCCCTCTCCCGCTTGCGGGGAGAGGATGGCGAGCGCCGGCAGGCGCGAGCCGGGTGAGGGGCATTTTCAGATGCTCAAAATCGCGGCAACGCCCCCTCACCCGGATCGCTACGCGATCCGACCTCTCCCCGCACGCGGGGAGAGGTGAAACGAATGCGTTGCCGCGGGTGAAAGAAGCATGACCACCATCCTCGTCACCGGCTTCGGGCCGTTTCCCGGCGCGCCGTTCAATCCGACCGCGCCGCTGGTAAAGGCGTTAGCCCAGATGCGGCGGCCTTGCCTGGCGGACGTGACAATCGTCGCGCACGTATTCCCGACCAGCTACGCGGCGGTCGACCGCGAACTGCCCAGGCTCATCGCCAAATACAAGCCGGACGCGCTGCTGATGTTCGGGCTGGCCCCGCGGGAAAAAACCATCCGCATCGAGACGCGGGCGCGCAATGCCGTGTCGCTGCTGCCCGACGCGGGGGGCGAGGCACGCGCGATCAAAATCGCACCGGGCAAACCGGAAGCGCACGCATTGCCCGCTCCCACGACGCAACTTCTTGCCGCAGTTCGCGCCGCCCGGGTGCCGGTCGTCCGCTCGCACGACGCCGGGCGTTATCTCTGCAACTATTTGTGCTGGCAGGCCGCCGCCGCAGCCAAGTCCGGGGAAATACGCCTTGCCGCTTTCATCCACGTGCCGATGATCCGCCGCAAGGCGCGGCCGCGCCGCAGCAAGCCGCGTCTGTCGGCGGACGATCTCGCCAGGGCCGGCGCGCGGATCGTTATGGTTATCGCGGCAGCGGCGCGTTAACACACTCCGCTTGCGGATGTCGCATAATGCGCGGCGCATGAGCATCAACCGCCGCACCATCCTGCTCGGCTCGGTCGCCGCCGCCCTGGCCGCGCCGGTAAAGGCCGCGCCGCTTTCAAACTTCGGTCTTGACGCCGCACATTTCGGCGTGCGCGCGGGCGCGGCGGGCGACCAGACCGGCGCTTTGCAGCGCGCCATCGCCGAGTCCGCGCGCACGCGCGTGCCGCTAATGCTCGCGCCCGGCGTCTACCGCGCCGGCGGTCTCACGCTGCCGGCCGGCGCGCAGCTTGCCGGCGTACGCGGCGCGACCCGGCTGGTGCTAACGCATGGCCCGTCGCTGCTGTCGGCCGAGCATGCCGAAGCTATTTCACTCACCGGCCTCACGCTCGACGGCGGCGGCCAACTGCTGCCCGCTGGCCGCGCCCTCGTGCACTTCGACGACGTGACGGCAGTCCGCATCTCCGATTGCGACATCGGAGGCGCCGGCGGCAACGGCGTCACGCTCGAAAGCTGCGACGGCGAGGTGACGCACTTGACCATCACCGGCGCAGCGGACAATGCGCTGTTCTGCAACGACAGCCGCGGCCTGCTGATCGCCGCCAACATCATTACCAAGTCCGGCAATGGCGGCATCCGCGTCTTTCAAAGCGATAAGCGCCGCGACGGCAGCCTGATCGCCGACAACCGGATCGAGGACACCACCGCGCGCGCCGGCGGTACCGGTGAGAACGGCAACGCGATTAACATCTTTCGCGCCGGCGACGTGATCGTGCGCGGCAATCACATCCACAACGCCGCCTTTTCTGCGATCCGCGGCAATTCCGCCTCCAACATCCAGATCGTCGGCAACAATTGCGCCGCGCTCGACGAGGTGGCGATCTATTCCGAGTTCGGCTTCCAGGGCGCGGTGATCGCCGACAACGTGGTCGACGGCGCGGAAACCGGGATTTCCATCACCAATTTCAACGAAGGCGGCCGGCTGGCCACGGTGCACGGCAATATCGTGCGCAATCTGCGCACGCAGCGTCCGGGCGAGGCCGGCAACGGCATCAGCGTGGAAGCCGATACCGTGGTCAGCGGCAACGTCATCGAGGGTGCGCCACTCGCCGGCATCAGCGCCGGCTGGGGGCAATATCTGCGCAACGTCGCCATCACCGGCAACGTGGTGCGCGAGGCAGGCTACGGTGTCGCGGTGTCGGTGGTCGCCAACGCCGGCGTGGCGGTGATTTCCGGCAATGTGTTCGCCGGCACGGCGCACGGCGCCATCGTCGGCATGGAGTGGAATAAGCCGGTGACCGGCGACCTCGCGCTCGCAGGCGCCGAGCGCTATCCGCAGCTCAAGATCAGCGGGAATCAGGTGAGCTGACGCCGCCACGTTTAGGCCGGAATGCATCACTATCTGCACCACATGCCGGCTCACCGCCATTCCCGCCGAAAGCTCATCATGTTTGCGATCATTGCCGTATTTCTTGTGCCGCTTCTCGCCCGCGCCGCGCTCTACGCCGCCGGCGACGGCCCGCGCTCGTGGCGCGATGCGGACTGGTCGAGCACCGGCCTGCTGCCGAAGGCCGTCGACGACAAGCCGGCGCGCGTCATGGTGTTCACGGCCACCACCGGCGCATGGAAAGGCATTTTCTCGGTCCATAGCTGGATCGTGCTCAAGCCTGCCAACGCGAGCGAATGGACCCGTTACGACGTGGTCGGCTGGGGCAATCCGGTGCGCACCAATGGCTGGCCGCCGGACGGCCTCTGGTTCGGCAATCGGCCGGCACCGCTCGCCGATATTTCTGGGCCGGACGCGGAAAAGCTGATCCCGCGCATCGAGGCCGCGGTCGAGGCCTATCACTTCAACCGCGCCGGCGACTATCGCATCTGGCCGGGGCCGAACAGCAACAGCTTCACCGCCGCGGTGCTGCGCGCGGTGCCGGAACTCGGCGTGGCGCTGCCGCCGAACGCGGTCGGCCGCGATTTCCGCGACCGGCCCTATGCCGGCCGCACCGACAGCGGCACCGGTGTCGAGTTCAATCTCTATGGCGTTGCCGCCGTAAAACTCGGCTGGGTCGAAGGCATCGAGTTCGACCTGCTCGGCCTGGTGGCCGGGCTCGATCTGCGCCATCCCGGCATCAAGCTCCCAGGATTCGGCCGCATCGGCGTCGAATCGCCGGTCGCGACCGCATTGGCGCGCTGACCTTCACAAATTTCTTACAGTCTTTTGTCCCACTGTCGCTTTTGTCAGGGTGACGCGGCAGTGCGGGCCGTGGCAAGTTGGCGAAGCTGACGAGGATTCCCATGCGCGACACGCGGCCGCTGCTCGACCAGGTGCGCTTCCCGGCGATCCGCCGCGGCAGCCTCGACACGCTGCAGGTCAATGTCGGCTATCGCTGCAATCAGTCGTGCTTCCACTGCCACGTCAATGCCGGACCAAGCCGCACCGAGGAGATGTCAGCCGAGGTTACCGACGTCGTGCTCGATTTTCTCGCACGCCGGCGAATCGCGACGCTCGACATCACCGGCGGCGCGCCCGAGCTGAACGCGAATTTCCGCCGCCTGGTTACGGGCGCGCGCCAGCTCGGCGTCAAGGTGGTGGACCGCTGCAATCTCACCATCCTGGAGCAGCCGGGCCAGGAGGACCTCGCCGAATTCCTGGCGGCGAACCACATCGAAGTGATCGCCTCGATGCCCTGCTATCTGCAGGACAATGTGGAACGCCAGCGCGGCAAGGGCGTGTTCCACGGCTCGATCCGCGGCCTGAAGAAACTCAACGCGCGCGGCTTCGGCCGCGATCCCAGGCTGGTGCTCAATTTGGTCTACAATCCGCAGGGGCCGGCGCTGCCGCCACCGCAGGCCGCGCTCGAAGCCGACTATAAGCGCGTCCTGCGCGAGCACTACGGAATCGTGTTCAACAAATTGTTCGTGCTCGCCAACATGCCGATCCAGCGCTTCGGCACCACGCTGATCAACAGAGGCGAGTTCGCCGGCTATCTGCAACTGCTGCAGGACGCCCATCTCGACGCCAATCTCGACGGCGTGATGTGCCGTAATCTGATCTCGGTTGACTGGCGCGGCTTCGTCTACGATTGCGATTTCAACCAGATGCTCGATCTGCCGCTCAGGCACGGGGGGCGCGAGCGCGTGCATCTTTCCGATCTCATCGACGACGATCTCCAGGGCAACCCGATCCGCGTCGCCGGCCACTGCTATGGCTGCACCGCCGGACAGGGCTCGAGCTGCGGCGGCGCGCTGAAAGAGGCGGCGGAATGACGCTTTCCATTATCATGCCGGCGCTCGACGAGGCCGCCAACATTGAAGCGGCTTTGCAGGCGCTGGCGCCCTATCGCGAACGCGGCGTCGAAGTCATCGTGGTCGATAGCGGCAGCCGCGATAGCACGCCTGAATTGGCGCGGCCGCTGGCCGACCGCGTCATCGCCGCGCCGCGCGGGCGCAGCCTGCAGATGAACGCCGGCGCCGCGGTGGCGCGTGGCGACGTCCTGATGTTCCTGCATGCCGACACCCACCTACCGGAGAATGCGGACCGTCTTATCCTCGAAGGCCTCACCGATTCGGGCCGCGCCTGGGGCCGCTTCGACGTAAAGTTCGACGGCGGCGCGTTGGCGCTTGTCGCCATCATGATGAACACGCGCTCGCGCCTGACCGGCATCGCCACCGGCGATCAAGTGATGTTCACAACCCGCGCGGGGTTCGAAGCGGCGGGCGGCTTTCCGCCGATCGCGCTGATGGAGGACGTGGCGCTGTCGGCGCGCCTCAAGCGCATCAGCCGCCCGCTGTGCCTCACCGCGCGCGCAACCACCTCGGCGCGACGCTGGCAGCGACACGGCGTGCTGCGCACCATCTTGCTGATGTGGAAGCTGCGGCTTGCCTATTATTTCGGCGCCGACCCGGTCCGCCTTGCGCAAACTTACGGCTATGCCGAACGCTAGCTCCGTAAATATTGCCATCCTGGCGAAGGCGCCGATTCCGGGTCTCACCAAGACACGGCTGATCCCTGCAATCGGTGCGCATGCGGCGGCTGTATTGCAGGAGCGATTGACCGAGCGCGCGGTCGAAACGGCGGTCGCGGCCGACATTGGACCGGTGACGCTGTGGTGTACACCCGATCTCACGTACGTGTCGTTTCAGGATTTGGCGGCGCGCTTCCCGATCGTGCTCAAGCGGCAACCGGACGGCGACCTCGGCGCCCGCATGCTGGGCGCCATCGCCGCCAATAACGGCCCTACCCTTGTGATCGGCACCGATTGCCCCGCGATGTGGCCTGAGCATTTGCGCGCCGCTGCGAACGCGCTTGCGGAGGCCGATATCGTGCTGATACCGGCGGAAGACGGCGGCTATGTGCTGATCGGCGCACCCGTCGCGCATACGCATCTATTTGTCGACATCGCCTGGGGCACAGCAACGGTCCTGGACGAAACGCGGGCGCGTATCGCCGCGCTCGGCCTCAAAGCTACTGAACTTCCCGCGCTGTGGGACCTCGATACCGACGCCGACCTCGCCCGTTTCGAGCAGATGTTTCCAGAGATGGCGCTTTAGTTACTGCAAGCGGATCAGCACCAGTCCGGTGACGATCAGCAGCGCGGCGCCGATGCGCACCGCGCGCAGCGGCTCCTTGAGCACGATCACCGCAATCACCGCGCCGAACAACACGCTGGTTTCGCGCAGCGTGGCGACGATGGCGATCGGCGCCACCGTCATCGCCCATAGCACGGTGCCATAGGACAGCACTTGCAAGGCGCCGCCAGCAAAGCCGCGCCGCCAATAGGCCCGCATTGCCGGGATGACATCGCGGCCGTTGCGATAAAGCGCGTAAGGCACCATCACTGCCGCAATGCCGACGAACAGCGACAACGAATAGGCGTTCGGGTTGCCGGCGAGCCGTGCGCCGATGCCGTCCACCACCGAATAGGTGCAGATGGTAAGCGCGGTGACCAGTGCGAAGCCGACGGCGCGGCGGTCGATCTTGACCAGGCCGCGGCCACCATGCGCCGAGAGCAGGAACACGCCGGCAACCAGCGCGACGATGCCGGTCCAGCCGATCAGGCTTAGCTTTTCGCCGACGAACAGCGTAGTCGACGTCGCGGTCATCAGTGGCGCCGCGCCGCGCGCGATCGGATAGACCTGGCCGAGGTCGCCGGTGCGATAGGCCTCGATCAGCGCGGCAAAATAAACCAGATGGACGGCAACCGAGGCGATCAGCCACGGCCAAGCGGATGGGGCCGGCGTTCCGACAAGGGGCAGCAGTGCCAGCGCGACGAGACCGGAGCCGATCGAGATCTGCGTCGTGGTCGAGAGCGGGTCGAGCCCGACTTTGATCAGCGCGTTCCAGGCGGCGTGACAGAGTGCGGCGAACAAGACGGCAAGGAATACGACGTTTGCCAACGCCTAAGCCTTCGCCGCCGCCCACAGCTTGGGGCCGGCGCGCGCGTATTGCGGCGGGCGGGCGACGTCGGCACCGAGCGCCTTGGCGGCGTGCCAGCCCCAATGCGGATCGTCGAGGAAGCAGCGCCCCATCGACACCATGTCGGCCTCGCCCTTCGCCACGATATCCTCGGCATGCTCAGGCTTGACGATCAGGCCGACGGTGCGGGTCGCAATGCCGGCCTCTTTCCTCACCCGCGCGGCAATCGGCACGTTGTAGCCGGGTTCGGTCGGATTGCGGATATCGGCGGTGACGCCGCCCGATGAGATGCAGATGAAGTCGATGCCTTCACCTTTCAGTGCCTTGGAGATCGCCACCGCGTCGTCGGCGGTCAGCCCGCCCTCGCGCCAGTCGCTGCCGGTGATGCGCGCGCCGAGCGGCAGGCCCTGTGGGACAACGGCGCGCACCGCGCGAGCGATCGACAGCGGAAAGCGCAGCCGATTCTCGAACGAGCCGCCATATTGGTCGGTGCGCTTGTTGGAGATCGGCGACATGAAGCCGTGTGCGAGATAGCCGTGCGCCATGTGCAACTCGATCTCGTCGAAGCCGATGCGCAAACACCGCTGTGCGGCGGTGACGAATGCCGCGCGCACGCGTTCCATGTCCGCTTCGGTCACTTGGCGCGGCGTATGCCAGCCCTCGCCGAACGGGATCGGCGACGCGGCCATGGTCGGCCACGGATCGGCGTCGGCTTTGAGCGGGCCGCCGCCTTCCCATGGCCGTTGCGCCGAGCCCTTGCGGCCGGAATGGGCGATCTGGATGCCGAACTTGGCGCTGCCTATGCGGCGGGCTTGCGCGATCACGCGCGAAAGCGCCGCCTCGTTGTCGTCGTTGTAGAGGCCGAGGCAGCCATGGGTGATGCGGCCGTGGCGCTCGACATGCGTCGCCTCCACCACCACCAGCGCGGCGCCGGAATTCGCCAGCATGCCGAGATGCACCAGATGCCAGTCGTTGGCGCAGCCGTCGTCGGCCGAATATTGGCACATGGGCGAGACCACGATGCGGTTGGCAAGCTCGAGGCCGGCCAGTCTATAGGGCGAAAAAAGAGCACTGCTCATGGGATGAGATACTCAACTGTCGGGCGCCGGTGGGGCTCAGCGCTGCTGGATGGACTTGAGGTAGGCAATGATGGCACCGACATCGTCGGCGTCAAACTTGAATTCCGGCATGTCAGGATGACCGGACATAAAGCCCTCGCCCAAAGCCTCTTCCAGGTCTTCGACCGGATAACGCCGGCCGAGGGTGCGAAACGCCAGAGCGTCCTTAACCGGGCTTTCGCCGCGGCCAATGGCATGGCACGACCCGCAGGCGTCCGTGAGCAGCTTTTCGCCGCGTTTGAGATCCTCGGCGGCGGCCGGCTGCATCACCGCCATCACGCCCAGCGCCGCCAACACAATCGCCAGTCCCGCCTTCATGCGGCGGGACGCAGATCGTCGTTATCGGCTGTTGAAGCCGGCGCCTGGCCGGCCAGCTCTCTCCAGACCGTCACTGCTTTCATAACATCGACCACCCGATCGGCAAAACTCTCCGGCGTGTAATAGCGCCGCCAGCGGCCGCTGCGATAAAGCTCGGAAAAATACGCCAGCCGGCGCTCGGCGAGATCAAGCCATCGGCGCGATAGTTCGTCGAAACGCGGTACGCCAGGCGTTGCTGGCATGGGTGGTCCGTGGCGAACGCTGACCTAGCCGATCGTACAGGCCGGCGAGGATCAGCAGGTGCACAATCACGCGGACGCACGAATTGTGGATAACTATGCCATCTTTGCTGATTCGCGAGGTGTTATAAATAGCCTTAGGCCCCTTCACCGGCGGCCGCTACCCACAGCTTTAGCCTTAGAATTTCTTCGTCAGCGCGTCGGCATCGCGTGCGAGCAGGCCGACTTCGGCGCCGACCGCCACGAACAGACAGCCCCAGTCGATGGAGCAGCGGGCGCCGCTGAGGATGCAGGCAGCCGGGCAGGCTTGACCGGCCCGCGTTTAATCAGGCCTACTTGCCAAAGCCGCACGGCGTGGCGGCGCAGCCCGGCCGACATTTCACTGACGAGCCTCAGAAACTTTTTCCGGCCAAACCGGACAGGCTCTCGATCGAGATCTGGGAGAGATGTGATGCAATGGCGGGCCCGCCGCGATCAATTTCGTGGAATCTTGAACGACAATAAGTGCATTCACCCGGCCTCGGTGTTCGACCCGCTATCGGCGCGGATTGCCGAGCATCTCGGATTTGAGCTCGCTATGCTCGCTGGATCGACTGCATCCCTGACCGTCCTCGGCGCCCCCGATCTGGTGCTGCTGACGGCCAGCGAATTTGCTCAGCAGGCCCACCGCATCTGCCGGGCCATGAGCCTCCCCCTGCTCGTCGATGCCGATCACGGCTACGGCAATGCCTTGAATGTCGCCCGCACCATCGAGGAACTGGCTACCGTCGGCGTCGCCGCCGCGACCATCGAAGACACGATTTTGCCGGTGCCCTTCGGCGCCAACGGAAAATCTGGGTTGATCTCGCGGGAAGAAGGGATCGGCAAGATGCGCGTCGCGCTCGCGGCGCGTCCCGATCAAGCCTTTGCCGTCATCGGCCGCACCAGCGCGCCGAGCATTTCTAACATCGACGATACCGTGGCGCGGCTCGCCGCTTACGAAAAAGCCGGCGTCGACGCGCTCTTTATCGTCGGCCTGAAAAGCCGGACGGACCTTGCGGCTGTCAACGCCGCGACGACTTTGCCGCTGATCCTCGGCAATGTCGGGGGCGACCTCGTGGGCGCCGATCTCGCCGCCCACCGCGTGCGGATTTCGCTGCAGGGCCACGCGCCGATCATGGCCGCCGTACAAGCCATCTACGACACGATGAAAGCTCTGCGCGATGGCACCAGCCCCAGCCAGCTCAAGAATGTCGCCCCCGGCGCGCTGATGAGCACGCTGACGCGGGCCCCCCACTACGACGAAGCGACACGCGATTACTTGTCGAGCAAGTGAGCGGCGTCTAACCGCCTTTGAACTTCTTGGCCAACGCGTCGGCGTACTTGGCGAGCAGGCCGACGTCGGCGCCGACCGCCACGAACAGGTAGCCCCAATCGATATAGCGGCGGGCCTCCTCCTCGTTGCCGGTGAGGATTCCAGCCGGCTTGCCGAGCTTCTTCAAACGCGTGACCGCGTCCTTCATCGCCGCCTGCGCATCGGCATGCTGCGAATTGCCGAGATGGCCGAGCGAAGCTGCGAGATCGGATGGACCGATGAATACGCCGTCGATGCCATCCACTCCGGCAATCGCTTCGAGTTGGTCGAGCGCGATGCGGGTTTCGACCTGCACCAGCACGCAAATCTCGGCGTTCGCCTTGGTCAGATAGCTGGGCGTGCGGCCATAACGGCTTGCGCGCGACGCGACCGATACGCCGCGGATGCCCTGCGGCGGATAGCGCGTCGAGGCAACCGCGCGCTTCGCCTCCTCGACATTCTGCACGTAAGGAAATAGCAGCGTCTGCGCGCCGATGTCGAGACAGCGCTTGGCGAGCACGGCGTCGTTCCAGGCCGGGCGGATGATCGGTGTCGCCGTGCCAGCCTGCACCGCCTGTAACTGAGAGACGAGATCGGGGATCTCGTTGGGCGAATGCTCGGTATCGAGCAGGATCCAGTCGAAACCCGAGTCGGAAATGATCTCGGCGGCGATGTTGCTGCACAGGCTCGACCACAGACCGATCTGCAATTTGCCCGCGGCGATGGCGTGCTTGAAGGCGTTGGACTGGAATTCTGTCGACATGATCATCCTCACACAAACTGAATGGCGATGCCGCCAAGGGCGCCGAAATCGGCATGCAGGGTGTCGCCCTTCTGCGCGAACACCACGCGGGTGAACGAGCCGGCGAGCACGATATGGCCGGGCTCGAGCGCGTGGCCGTGCGGCCCGATCTTGTTGGCGAGCCAGGCCACGCCGAGCGCGGGATGCCCGAGCACACCGGCGGCCAAACCGGTCTCCTCGATCTCGGAATTGCGGTACATGATGCCGCCGACCCAGCGCAAATCGACGTCGAGCGGACCGACCGGCCGGCCGCCCAGCGCGATGCCGGCGGCGGCACCGTTATCGGCGACGGTATCGACGATCTTGCGCTGATCCTGGATGCGGGCGTCGACGATCTCGATCGCCGGCACCACATATTCGGTGGCGCGCAGCACGTCGGCGAGGCCGACGCCGGGACCCTGCAATCGCTTGCCCATGATGAAGGCGAGTTCAACCTCGACGCGCGGCTTGCAATAATCGGCGTGCTTTACCTTGGCGCCGTCGGCGATCATCTGGTCATCGAGGATATAGCCGTAGTCCGGCTCGTCGATCAGCGAGGAGCGCTGCATCGCCTTGGAAGTGAGGCCCACTTTGTGGCCGATCAGCTTGGCGCCGGCGGCGATCTTGCGCTGCGCGACTTCGGTGGAGATCGCGTAGCTATCGTCAATCGTGATGGCGGGAAGTGTCACGTGCAATTGGACCGCTTGTTTGCGGTCCCTCTGCGCGGCCATCAGAATATCAGCGGCCTTCTTGCGCTCGGCGTCGGAAAGCATGGGGGTTCCTCAGGCATGTATGCTGTCATGCCCGGGCTTGTCCCGAGCATCCCACTTAGGCTGGCACTACCGTGCGCCCCTTATCGAGATGGCCGGGAGGAGCCCGGCCATGACATTTCTTATGCGCTAGTGCTTCAGCTTCGGATCGACCTTGAAGCTCGCCTCGGTCTTCTTGGTGATCTCATCCACCGTGACGCCGGGGGCGAGTTCGATCAGCGTCATGCCGCCGGCCTTGCGATCGATGTCGAACACGCCGAGATCAGTGATCACCATGTCGACCACGCCGGCGCCGGTGAGCGGCAGGTTGCACTTGTGCAAGAGCTTCGGATCGACGCTACCGTCCTTCGCCTTGGCGGTGTGCTCCATGATCACCACCACCTTCTTGACGCCGGCGACCAGATCCATGGCACCGCCCATGCCCTTCACCATCTTGCCGGGGATCATCCAGTTGGCGAGGTCGCCGTTCTCGGCCACCTGCATAGCGCCGAGCAGCGCAATGTCGATATGCCCGCCGCGGATCATGGCGAATGAGTCCGCGCTCGAGAAAAAGCTGGTGGTCGGCAATTCGGTGACGGTCTGCTTGCCGGCGTTGATCAGGTCGGGATCCTCGTCGCCGTCATAAGGGAACGGCCCGAACCCGAGCATGCCGTTCTCGCTTTGCAGCTGCACGGTCATGCCGTCCGGGATGTAGTTCGACACCAATGTCGGGATGCCGATGCCGAGATTGACGTAGAATCCGTCGCGCAGCTCTTTCGCGGCGCGTTCGGCCATTTGCTCGCGGGTCCAGGCCATTAGACTTCCTCTCCGGTTCCGGCCGGTGCGACGCGCTTGCGCACGGTGCGCTGCTCGATGTGCTTGGTCGCGTTCGGCACGTGGATGATGCGTTTGACGTAAACGCCCGGCGTGATGATGTGATCGGGGTTGAGGTCGCCCGGCTGCACCAGGTGTTCGACCTCGGCGACCGTCACCTTCGCGGCGGTCGCCATCATCGGATTGAAGTTGCGTGCCGTCTTCCGGTACACGAGGTTGCCCTCGGTGTCGGCCATCCAGGCGTGCACGATGGCGAGATCGGCGACGATGCCGCGTTCCATGATATATTTCTCGCCGTCGAAGACGCGTTCCTCCTTGCCCTTGGCGATGTCGGTGCCGGCGCCGGTGCGGGTGAAGAAGGCCGGGACGCCGGCGCCGCCGGCGCGGATGCGCTCGGCGAGCGTGCCTTGCGGGTTGAACTCGATCTCCAATTCGCCGCCGAGAAATTGCTGGGCGAACAATTTGTTCTCGCCCACATAGGACGAGATCATCTTCTTGATCTGCTTGGTTTCCAGCAGCAGGCCGAGACCGGCACCATCGACCCCCGCATTGTTCGACACCACCGTGAGATTTTTCACGCCGAAATCGCGGATCGCCAGAATGAGCGTTTCGGGGATGCCGCACAGGCCGAAGCCGCCGGCGTGTATCAATAGGCCGTCCTTGAGCAGACCGGCCAGTGCACTTTTAGCGTCGGGATAAACCTTCTTCATGCAACTCCACCACTCTCCCGGCCGGCAATCAGCCTACCGCAACGCAAGAGAACATCAATAAGACGGTCGGACGCAAGCCTAGTGCGCCGGCGGAGCCGCGGGCGGAGACGCCGGTACCGCCGCTGGCGGCGATACGGGCGCGGCCGGCGGCGTGATATCGGTCACCGGGTTGCGCGGCTTTACCGGAACGGCGGGAGCGGCCGGGGCCGCCGGCGCCGGGGCGATCGCAGCGTTCTGCATCTTGAGCGTGGTCGGCAGCGGCAGGTGGTGCGGGTAATAGGTCCAGAACACGAAGGCTGCGGCAAACAGGATCGTCGACAACAGGGCGCCCATGAAGCGGCGGCCGAATGACAGCACGCCGCCGATCAGCGTGGCGAAAAACACGAAAATTGCCATGATCACCACATAGAGCCAGTCCACGGTCGCCAGATCGATCGGCATTGTTGTCATAGCGCTCACTCTCCTGTCGGCATCGACGTCGAACGTTAGCCCAGACCCGCGATGCGGGTCACCGGCGCCGGGTTATTTCCCAAACGCCGAATTGTCATTATACCTCCGCCCGCATGCCAAATCTCCTCATCCTCACCGAAGTCCAGGAATCGATGCGGGCCCGCTACAAGGCCATGCTGCTGGAACAGTTCCCGCAGCTGACCATCAACGTGGTCGGCCACCACACCCTGGTAGAGCCTTATATTGCCGACACCGACGTCCTGCTGTGCTTTTCGCCGCCTATGGCCGACCATGTGGTGCGCGATGCGCCCAAGCTGAAATGGATCCAGGCGCTCGGTACAGGCGTCGACAACATCGTCGATCTGCCTTCGCTCGGCAAAGAGGTGCTGGTTACCAACATCCGCGGCATCCATGGCGCGCCGGTGTCGGAAGCGACCATCGCATTCATGCTGTTGCTCGCCCGCGACCTGCCGCGCTCGGTGCGCGCGCAGGAGAACGCCAAATGGGAGCGGTGGCCGTCGGCGCTGCTGGCCGGCAAGACTGTCGGCATTCTCGGTGTCGGGCTGATCGCCGAATACCTCGCGCCGATCTGTAAGGCGTTTCATATGACGGTGGTCGGCATCAGCGGCAGCCCGCGGCCGACGCCGGGCTTCGACCGCATGGTGCGCCGTGACGAGTTGGTGAAGGTCGCGCCCGAGCTCGATTACCTCGTCGCGCTTACCCCGCTGTCGCCCGAGACCCGCGGCATCATCGGCGAGAAGGTGTTCGCCGCCATGAAGCCGAGTGCGTTCCTGGTCAATGTTGCGCGCGGCGGCGTGGTCGACGAGCCGGCACTGATCAAGGCGCTGGAGGCCGGCCAGATCGCCGGCGCCGGCCTCGACGTGTTTTCGCAAGAGCCGCTGCCGCCCGACAATCCGCTGTGGAAGACCAAGAACCTGACGATCTTCTCGCATCTCGGCGGTTATTCGCAGGGTTACGAGGACCGCGCGATGCCGACGATCGCCGGCAATATGCGCAAGTTCCTCAGCAACGACCTCAAGAACATGATCAATATCGTGCGCAAGCCCGCGTCCTGGGGAGACTGAACCATGGCTTTGTCGGAACGCCTGAACACGCCGATCTCCACCGCCGAATTGCAGCGCCGCTGGCGCACCGTGCGCGCGGCCATGGAGCGCGACAAGATCGACGTCCTGCTGATGCAGAACAACAACGATCACATGGGCGGCTATGTGCGCTATTTCACCGACATGCCGGCGACCAATGGCTATCCCAACACGGTGATCTTTCCGCGTGACGGCGAGATGACCGTGGTGTGTCAGGGCCCGTTCGGCGGCGGCGAAGCGACCGCGCAGGGCGATCAGACCTGGCGCGGCGTCGCGCGCATCCTCACCACGCCGAGCTATGCCTCGGCGCATTACACCAAAGACTACGATCCGGAACTCGCCGCCAAGGCGCTGGCGCCGTTTCGGAACGCGACCATCGGTTACGTCGGTACCTATCAAATGTCGTTTGCGCTGCTCGATTTCGTCAAGCGCACGTTTCCGAAGGCGCGCTATGTCGACGCCTCAGACATGGTCGACCGCATCAAGGTCATCAAGAGCCCGGAGGAAATGGAGCTGATCAAGCGCGCAGCACTGATGCAGGACGGCGCCATGGCTGCTGCCTTCGCCGCGGTGAAGCCCGGCATGCGCGACACCGAGGTCGCCGCGGTCGCGCAACATTACAGCCAATGCCGCGGCAGCGAGAACGGTATTTATCTCTGCGCCTCGATGCCGCTCGGCGAGCCGAGCAAATTCGCCAACCGCCATCTGCAGAACCGCGTGATCCAGGAGGGCGACCAGATCGCGCTGCTGGTCGAGGATAACGGGCCCGGCGGCATGTACACGGAGCTCGGCCGCTCCTGCGTCGTCGGTGCCAAGGTACCGCAGGCGATGAAAGACGAACTCGTCTTCTGCATCGAGTCGCGCAAGCTCACCCTCGACCTGCTCAAGCCGGGCGCATCCTGCAAGGACATCTGGGATGCATTCAACGCCTTCATGCGCAAGAACGGCCGGCCGATGGAGGCGCGGCTTTATTGCCACGGCCAAGGCTATGACCTGGTCGAACGGCCGCTGATCCGCAATGACGAACCGATGACCATAGAAAAGGACATGAACATCGTCGTGCATCCGACCTATATTTACGGCGGTTATCTCAACTGGCTGTGCGACAACTACCTGATCGGCGGTAACGGCCCGGGCGACCGGTTGCACCAGTTTCCGGAACAGATCGTCGAAGTCGGATAGCAGCCATCCGGGGCGGCGCGCTTGACCGCCCATGAAGGGAGCGCAACAAGGCTCTCAAAATACAGCGGAGGAAGCGATGAAAAAGGCGATTTACGGGGCGGCGCTGGGGATGCTGCTGGCGCTAAGCGGAACCGCATGCGCGGAGACTTTTCCGGACCGCACTCTGACCATGATCATTCCCTTTGCGGCGGGCGGACCGACCGACGTGCTCGGCCGCATCATGGCGCAGGCCATGGGCGACATCCTCGGCCAGACCGTGATCGTCGAAAACATCGGCGGCGCCGGCGGCATGACCGGCGGCAAACGCGTGGCCGACGCCAAGCCGGACGGCTACACGATGCTGCTCGGCACGGTCGGCACGCAGGCGCAGGGGCAGACGCTCTACAAGCATCCGCTCTACAACGCGGTCACCGACTTCACGCCGGTCGCACTGATCGCCGAAGTTCCGATCGTGTTGATCGCGCGGCCCGACTTTCCGGCCGACAACCTGAAAGACTTCATCGCTTACGCGAAGGCCAATGCGTCGAAGATGACCTTCGGTTCAGCAGGCGCGGGCTCGGCCACCCATCTCGGCTGCGTCGTCGCCGATCTGGCGATGGGCGTTGACATCACGCACGTCCCCTACAAGGGCTCGGCGCCGGCGATGACCGACCTGATCAGCGGGCGCATCGACTTCTTCTGCGAGGTGCTGTCCACCGCGAAGGCACTGATCGACAGCCACAAGGTGAAGGCGATCGTTCTGATGACCACGCTGCGCTCGCCGGTCGAGCCGAACGTGCCGACCGCCGAGGAACAGGGCATCAAGGGCTTCGAGGCCTATACCTGGAACGCGCTCTTCCTGCCGAAGGGCGTGCCGCCTGACATCGTCAAAAAGCTCAACGATGCGGCAGTGAGCGCGATGAATTCCGCCGCGGTGAAGGAGCGCCTGCAGGCCCTCGGGGCTACCGTGGTCCCGGCCAACCAACAGACGCCGGCTTATCTCGGTGAGTACGTCAAGAGCGAAATCAAGAAATGGGAAGCGCCGATCAAGGCGAGCAGCGTTTCGCAGTAAGGTTCGCCGCAGCGCGCGGGACAAGGAGTTGACGATGGCTGACATCAAGATTCTCAATCCCGACGCGCTCGGCAAGCCGCTCGGTCAATACTCGCATCTGACCCGCGTGAAGGCGTCGGAATTCGTCTTCATCGCGGGCCAGGTCGGCGTCCTCAAGGACGGAAAGCTCGCCGGCGCAGGTGGCTTCGACGCGCAATGCACGCAGACCTTCGCGAATATCGAGGCGGCGCTGAAATCGGTCGGCGCCGGCTGGGGCAATATCGTCGAATTCACCACTTACATGGTGCACTCGCAGGACATCCCGAACTTCATGGCTTGGCGGCTGCGCGAATTTCCGAAAATGTTCGTCAACGGCGCCTATCCACCCAACACGCTGCTGATGATCGATCGCTTGGTGCAGGAACAATTTCTGATCGAGGTGTCGGCGGTCGCGGCGCTTTAAGCACGCTTATCGATCAGGCTGACATGCGCGGCGACCACGCGCCAGCCTTCGGGAAATCGCACCCAGGTCTGCATCTGCCGGCCGGTCTTGCCGGGCGCCGAGGGCCGCTCGTACAGCGTCGAGGCCACCGCGAAGTCGCGGCCGAAGGTGGTGATCACGGTGCGCGAGATCGTGCGGCCGAGCGCGACCGGCGAGCGCGCGGCGCGAAACGCCCTGATCTCGGCATAGCCGTAGAGGATCTCGCCGGCGCCGTAGCGGATTGTGCGCGCATCGTCGCGGAAGAAGGCGTTGAGCGCCGGCACGTCGTTCGCCACCAGTGCCTGTTCGTAGCGGCCGAAGGCTTCGCGCACTTCCGCCACGACCTCCGGCAGGTCGATCTCCATGGTCGTCTCCCTAAAGATTGGGTCGCGGCGCGGCGACCGCGCCCATTTGCTCCAGCGCATGCGCGATGCGCAAGGCGACGTCCTCGCGCCAGGGCGCGGCGATGATCTGCACCGCGATCGGCAGCGGCGCGAGCGGCACTGGCACCGCCACCACCGGCAGGCCGATGAAGGAGATCGGCTGCGTGTAGATGCCCATGTTGGGACGCAGCGGCAATTCGACGCCGCCGAGCGTGAAGGTCTGCTGACCGATCTTGGGCGCAGTGCAAGGCGTGGCGGGCGCAAGGATAGCATCGAAGGTCTTGAACAATTCGAGCACTCGCTCGCGGTACCAGCGGCGGAAGATCTGCGCCTTGTTGATCAGGGTGGCCGGCACCATGGCGCCGGCGATCAGACGGTCGCGCACCGCGGGATCGAAGTCGCGCGCCTGATGGCGCAGGCGGTCGAGATGCAGGGTCGCGCCTTCGGTCGCCGTGATGACATAAGCCGCGGCACGCGCCCTCGCCGCTTCGGGGATTTCAATTTCATCGCGCGCGCCAGCGGCTTTGGCAACGTGCGCGAGCGCGGCCAGCGCCTCGGGAAACGCGCCTTGCTTGAAATAGCCGCCGGCGACCGCGATGCGCAGGCCATCGAGGCCGCGCGTAAGATCCGGCGTCGCGAATTCATGGGCACGCTGCGCGCAGGCCGCGTCGTCGGCGTCGACACCCTGCATCATGTCATAGCTGAGCGCCAGATCGAGGGTGGTGCGTGCGAACGGACCGAGATGATCGAGGCTGGCGACGAAGGGGAACGAGCGCGCGCGCGACAGGCGGCCGTAAGTCGGCTTGAGGCCAAAAATGCCGCACAGCGAGCACGGTACTCTGATGGAGCCGTTGGTGTCGGAGCCGAGCGCGAGCGGAACTATCCCGCCGGCCACCGCGCCGCCAGAGCCGCCGGAGGAGCCGCCGGTCATGCGCGCGACATCGTGCGGATTGCGCGAAGGGCCATCGTGCACATTCTCGCCGGTGAAATCGTAGGCATATTCGCCCATGTTGACCGCGCCGACCAATACCGCGCCGGCCGCCTCCAGCCGCTCAATCAGCGGGGAGTCGCGCGTGGCCGGCACGCGCGCGCGATTGATCTTGGAGCCGGCGACCGTCCGCAGGCCTTCGACATCGAACAGGTTCTTGACCGCGAACGGCACGCCGGCGAGCGGCAGTTTCGACTTGTCGCGCGCGGCGTCGATCGCGCGTGCCTTGGCGCGGGCGCGATCGGCGGTGATGGCGGTGAAAGCGTTGAGCGAGGGATCGCGCTCTTCGATGCGCGCCAGCGCATCGTCAACCACGTTGAGCGCGCTGCTCGTGCCCGAGCCGACCGCCTGCGCAACCTCAACCGCCGTCGCCCAAGATAAATCCTTACTCATGCGTCAAGCCTTGAACACCGGCGCCGGCTCGGCCTCGTCCGGCAGCGGGAATTCGGCGACGAGCTTGCCGTGCTTGAGCGTGACCTCGAGATTGCTTTTCACCGCGGCGTGCCAGCCGGGCTCCAACGGCAATTGCAGCGCGGCGGCAGCGGCGGCGATGAAATCGTCGAGCGGGTCTGCCATGGCGATATCCTCGTTTCGGATCAATAGAAGCAAATTTGTTGCCAACCGTAGCGGGAGCTTGCCCACCCGTCATTCCAACGCCTGCGCGACGCGCTGCCCGAAGGCGTCGGTACCGAGCGGGCCACCCATATCGGGCGTGCGCCATTCTTTCTTGGCGATGACGCGGTCGAGCGCGTCCTCGATCGCCTGCGCGGCGTTGCCGAGCTTCGTATCCCCGCGCCGCTCGCCCAGCCAAGCCAACAGCATGGCGGCCGAACCGATCAGCGACGACGGATTGGCCACGTTCTTGCCGGCGATGTCGGGCGCCGAGCCGTGCTGCGCTTGCGCTACCACGTGCTCAGCCCCGGCATTGATCGACGCTGCCAGCCCCAGGCTGCCGGCGATTTCGCTCGCCTCGTCGGACAGGATGTCGCCGTACATGTTGGTGGTGACGACGACGTCGAATTGGCTGGCGTCGCGGACCAAGAGCGCGGCCATGGCGTCGATGATGCGCTCCCCGTATCGGACTTGGGGATAGCGTGCGGCGACCGCGCGCACGCACTCGAGGTAGAGCCCGTCGGAGACGCGCAGCACATTGGCCTTGTGCACGGCGGTGACGTGCTTGCGCCGCTGCAGCGCAAGCTTGAAGGCGGCCTCCGCGATGCGGGTCGAGCCTAGGCGTGTGACCTTGCGTACGGCGAGCGCGAGGTCGGGCGTCGGCATGAATTCGCCGGGCCCGAGATGCATCGAGCGGTCGGCGTAAAAGCCCTCGGTGTTCTCGCGCACGATGACAAGATCGACGGCCGAGCCGCAACGCGGCGGAAATCCCTGGCGCGAACGCGCCGGGCGGATATTGGCGTAGAGGTCGAGCCGCTTGCGCATTTCGCCGGACGGATTGAGGCCGCCTTCGCTGACCGGCGGATATTCATTGTGCGACACAGGGCCGAGCAACACGCCCTGCACGGCCCCGGCCTTGTCCAGTACGGAGGACGGGAATGTCGTGCCGGTGGCGCGATGCGCCGCCCAGCCGACCGCCGCCGTCTCGAACACGAGGCCAAGGCCGAATTTGGCGTCGGCCGCGCGCAGCACGGCGAGCGTCGCCGCCATGATCTCCGGCCCGATACCGTCGCCTTCCAGCACCAGTAGGCGCAAGCCGCCATCCGCAGTTTTCGTCATGCGTCGATATTCCGAATGTTCCCGTTCCGCACCGCCTTTGACCGTAGTCTAGAGTGAAGTAAGCTTCGCCGCCATCGCCAAGGGCTACAGCAAGCCCGCCGATTGCCGCGAGCGCAAATGCGCCGCCCGAAAATGAAATGTGGAGGATCGCCGTGAAATTGTTGCGACCATTGCTGATCGGTTTAGCCCTGCTCTGCCCGACCTTCGCCATGGCACAGGACTTTCCGAACAAACCGATCCGGTTGATTGTGCCGTTCCCGCCCGGCGGGCCGAACGACATCATCGCGCGCACTGTCGCGCACCGGATGTCCGACATCCTCAAGCAGCCGATAATCATCGACAATAAAGGCGGGCAAGGCGGCGTGCTCGGCACCGACGTCGTCGCGAAATCCGCTCCGGATGGCTACACCATTGGCGTGGTCAGCGCGGGTGCGCTGGCGATCAGCCCGAGCATGGAGAAGGTCGCTTACGACACGCTCAAGGACCTGCAGCCCATCACGCTGGTTGCCAAAGTGCCAGAAATGCTGGTGGTCGCAACCAGCGTCCCCGCCAAAAACATGGATGAACTGGTGGCGCTCGCCAAGGCGCAGCCCGGCAAGCTCAACTTCGCCTCGTCCGGCCCCGGCAGCCTGCCGCACCTGGCAGGCGAACTGTTCAAACTCACCGCCCAAATCGACATCACTCACGTGCCATATCGTGGCGCCGCGCCGGCGGTGAACGATCTGCTCGGCCAGCAGGTGCAAATGGTGTTCCTCGATCTGCCGGTGCTGTTGCCACAAATCAAGGCTGGCAAGCTCCGCCCGATTGCCGTTGGTACGCCGGCGCGCGTTCCGAGCGCGCCCGACGTTCCCACGACCACCGAGGTCGGCATGCCGAAACTGCAAACCGAAAACTGGTACGGCATGGTCGGGCCGGCGCATATGCCGCCTGAGATCGTCGCCACGCTGAACAAGGCGGCAGTCGAGGCAATGAGAGACCCCGACGTGGTGTCCAAGCTTTCAATCCAAGGCGCAATTTTGGTCGGCGATACACCCGATCAGTTCGGGGCCTTCATCAACAGCGAAATCAAGAAATGGGCGATGGTGATCAAGGAAGCCGGCGTGCCAGTTCAGAATTAGCGCGGTCGAAAACTTGTCCGTTGCACCCGAAACATTCGTGCTGCGCTCGACGCTGACCTCGCCGTTCGGGCGCAAGGTGCGCATGGCGATCGATGTGCTCGGCTTGAGCGACCGCGTGATACTGGCGCCAGCCGATCCGCTCGACGAGAACGACACGCTGCGCCGGCAGAACCCGCTCGGAAAAATGCCGTGCCTGGTGCGTGGCGACGGCAGCACCATCTACGACAGCGGCGTGATCATCGAGTTCTTGGCTGAAGTAGCCGGCTCCGACCGGCTGCTGCCGGCGCGCGGCGACGCCCGCTTCCAGGCGCTCACGCGCGCGCGGCTTGCTGACGGCATTATGGACGCCTCGATCCTGGTGATCTACGACAGCCGCTTCCGGCCCGGACAGCCGCCGTCGGAACGCTGGCTCGCGCATCAGCGTGGCAAGATCACGCGCGGGCTCGCCGTTTTCGCGGCGGAGGCGCCGGACCCGGCAAAAACCGATATCGTCTCGATCGGCTTATCGTGTGCGCTCGGCTACCTCGATTGGCGTAAGCAGGTGGATTGGCGCGCGGCCTACCCCGGCCTGGTCGAATGGCTGAGCCGGTTCACCGCGCATGAGCCGGCTTTCGAGCGCACCCGCGCGCCTGCTTCGTGATGGATCATCCATGACGTACACCGCCGACACCCCCGTCGCCCCGCCGTCCTGGACGTCCACGCCGAGCAAGCCGAAACTGAAACTGCCGCCCGGCGCCTGCGACGCCCATGTCCACGTGTTCGGCCCGGGGGCGCGGTTTCCCTATGGCGGCAGCTACACTCCGTCCGATGCGCCGAAGGAGACGCTGTTCGCGCGCCACAAGTTTCTCGGCATCGAGCGTTGCGTGATCGTGCATAGCGCCGCGCACGGCTACGACCTTGCCGCCACCGCCGACGCACTCGCCGCCAAGGGCGGCTCGTATCTTGGCATAGCGCTGATGCCGGTCACCGTCTCCGATGCCGAGCTCAAGCGGCGTGACGCGGAAGGCTTCCGCGGCGTGCGTTTCCACTACATGGAGCATCTCGGCAAGGGCGCGCCGATCGACGAGGTGATCAAGTTCGGCGCGCGGCTCGCCGAGATCGGCTGGCATTTGCAGATCCACATGGCGGCCGAGCGGATCGGCGAATTAGCGCCGGCGCTTAGGCGTTCGCCGGTGCCGGTGGTGATCGACCATATGGGCCGCATCGACGCCTCGCGCGGCCTCGACCAGGAGCCGTTCCGCAACCTGCTGTCGCTGATGCAAGACCGCAACGTATGGGTGAAGGTGAGCGGGTCCGATCGCGCGACGCGACGAGGTCCGCCTTACGCCGATGCGGTGCCGTTCGCGCGCAAGCTGGTCGAGGAATTCGGCGACCGCTGCGTCTGGGGCACCGATTTCCCGCATCCCAATCTCGACGGACCCATTCCCGACGACGGCGTGCTGGTCGACCTGCTGGCACAGATCGCGCCCAAGCCGGCGCAACTTCAGGCGCTGCTGGTTGACAATCCACAGCGGTTCTACCGTTTCGGGAAGCTCGGCCCGGCCAAGGAGACTTGATCATGAGCGGACGTTTGCAAGGGCGCATCGCCATCGTCACCGGCGCCGGCTGCGTCGGTCCCGGCTGGGGCAACGGGCGCGCCACCGCCGTGCGCTTCGCCGAGGAAGGCGCCAAGATTTTCGCGGTCGACCGCAACCTCGACAGCGTCGCCGAGACGGTCGAGCGGGTGAAGGCCGACGGCGGCGAGATCGTGGTGCAACACTGCGACGTCACCGACAATGCCTCGGTCGCAGCCATGGTGAAGGCTTGCGTCGACCGCTTCGGCCGCATCGACGTGCTGGTCAACAATGTCGGTGGCTCGGCCCATGGCGGGCCGGTGGAAATGGCCGAGGAGGTCTGGGACGCCCAGGTCGACTTCAATCTCAAGAGCGTGTTCCTGACCTGCAAGCACGTGCTGCCGGTGATGGAAAAGCAGAAGAGCGGCGCCATCGTCAACGTGGCCTCGACCTCCGGCATCCGTTTCACCGGCGCGTTCCAGGTTGGCTATGCCGCGACCAAGGCGGGCGTGATCCAGCTCTCGCGCGTGGTGGCCGTGCAATATGCCGGCAAGGGCATTCGCGTGAACACCGTGGTGCCGGGCCAGTTGCACACGCCCATGGTGGAAGCCCGCCTCGCCCGCCAGCGCGCGGGCGGCGACGTGCAGGCGTTGCTGGCGCAGCGGGTTACGCGCATTCCGGCCGGCTTCATGGGCGACGGCCGCGACACCGCCAATGCCGCGCTGTTCCTCGCCTCAGACGAAGCGCGCTTCGTCACCGGCACGGAGATCGTGGTGGACGGCGGGATGACGGTGCGCTGCGATTAGATTTATTGCTGATTGCTGGGATATGCCGGTTCCGTGAACGTGCGTTCATGGAACGTCTCGCCGACTTTTGAATTGAATCATACGGTTTCCGGGTGATTAGCTCGGAAGGGCGGACTTAGGCCACCAATGGAAGTTCGGTGGCTGAGCTTGCGACTGCGGTTTGAAGTTTTCCATAGTGCGCAACATCGCTGGGCGACAACGGCATCGAGGTCATCGATGGTAGTGAAGTGTTTGTTGACGAGCGGCTCGTCGATGAGCGGCCACAGGTGCTCGGCGGGCTGCAGTTCTGCGCTGTAGGGTGGCTGGTAGACCGGCCTGATGCCGTCCGGAAAGCACAGATTTTGTGGCGCCGTGCCAGCCGGCATTATCGAGCTGCAGCACGATCCTGCGTGTGCGTCCGGCGCCAGTCGTGTCGGCGAAGTGCTTGAGGAGCTTCGGCAAAGAAAGGCTTGTCGATGCCGTTCGACAGGATACCAGACGGTCTCTCCGGTCGCCGGACCGACGAAGGCGGTGACATAGAGCCATTCATAGCGATGATGGCCGAGCGCAAGCGGACGCTCGCCGATCGGCGCCCAGACCCGGCGATGGATCGGCTTCAAGCCGATCCGATGTTCGTCCATCGCCCAGACTTCCACCGGCTGGTCGGGATGCTCGGCTGGCTTCTTGCGCAACTTGGTCGGCGAGCTTTTTTTAAAAGCCGCGGCTTCCTCGACCGTCGCCGCGTTCGGGTTCTTCGGCCGCGGCGACTGGATCGACCAGCCGACCGCGCGCAAGGCTTCCCAACCGCGTTGCGGCGCCAGCTGCGTGAGCCCAAGCTGATCGGCCATGAAGTCCGCAACCTTGCGGCTGTTCCAGACGCCGCCGTCCGGCGGTGGCTCCTTGAGCCGGACCCTCAGCTTCGCCAAAAGCTCCGGCGTGAGGACCGACGGCGCGCTGCCATTGTTGCGGCGCAGGTCGCCGAGCGTCCGCGGCCCCAAGGCGTTGTAGCGAGCTTGCAGTTCCTCGATCCAGCGCGGCACGAAACAGATCAGTTCCGCCACCTCGGCAATCGTATGACCCTGTGCCAGCAGCCAGATCGTCTGATAATGCCGCGCCGAACACGCATCCTCGCACGCACGATACCGCCGTTCCAACTCCTCAATGCTCAGATGAGCCGCCACGTGCGCCATTCCTCGCCTCCTGCGATTTATGGCGCGCCAACCTAACTGCTTCGACCCAAAAAGCGAATCCGGCTTGCCCGAATCATTTACTCGGAAACCGTATCACTGGCGAATATCCACGCTATGAAAACACCCCAGGAGGATTCAATGCGCAATATTACTGTGGCGATTGCCGCGCTTGCTGCGATCGCGTTCGTTCTGCCGGTCATCCCGGCGAGCGCCGAAGGCGCGATCGTCATCAAGACCGACCGCGATCACGACCGTGATTGGCAACGCCATCACCACCACAAGAAAATTGTGGTGCTGAAGACGCATCATGATCGCGACCACGACCACGACTAGTTCGGTATTCAACGGCCCCTCACCGGGGCCGTTGTTTTATCTGGCGATGACGGATTACTTGCGCAGCCACCTGCGCGCGAAGCCGAGCAGGCCCTGCGGCAGGAAGATGATCATCACGATGAAGATCACGCCGAGCGGGATCAGATAGGGGAACTGGTCGCCGAAGATGCGCGACATCAGCTCGCGCAGCAACTGGAAGAAGCCGGCGCCGACGATCGGGCCGACCAGCGTGCCGATGCCGCCGATGACGTTGAAGATCACGGTGTCGCCCGAGGTGACGAAGAACACGAAATCGGGCGCGGCGAATTCGTTCTGGACGGCGTAGAGCACACCGGCGAGCCCTGCGAACAGGCCGGACAGCATCACCGCCACAATCTTGTACCGTTCGACCGGATAGCCGATCGCGCGGGTGCGCGCCTCGTTCTCGCGGATCGATTGCAGCACCATGCCGAAGGGCGAGCGAGTGATGCGGCGGAGCAGTAGATAGGACCCCGCGACCAGCGCCAGCACGAACCAGTGCATGGTCATCACGTTGAAGCGCATGTCGACAAGGAACGGAATGGAGAAATGCGGCCGTGTGAAGATCAGCCCGTTTTCGCCGCCGGTCACTGCCGTCCAGGTGAAGATGATGACGTAGAAGATCTGCGAGAAGATCAGCGTGGTGATGGCGAAGTAGATGTCGCGCAGCCGCGTGGAAAAGTAGGCGACGAACAGCGCGACGCAGGCCGCGCCAAAGAGGCCGGCGAAGATCGCAGCCCATAGATTGGGCGGGCTGGTGTGCAACAGCGCGCCGGCCGCGCCATACATGCCGAGGCCGAAAAAGGCCGAATGGCCGAACGAGATCATGCCGGTGTAGCCGATCAAGAGATCGGACGACATCGCCAGCAGGCCCCAGATCAGGATCTCGGTGAGGAACTTGGCCCAGAAGATCGGCAGCACCAGCGGCGCCACGATCAGCACAGCCATGACCACGCCGAAACCGACCCAATAGACGGCCGTGTGGCTCAGTTTGCTTTTGCCGAGCGGCATCGCTTTGTCGAACGGAGCGGTTGTCATTTGGGTGTCGGGACGAACAGGCCGGTGGGACGGAACAGCAGCGTGAGGATCAGCACAACGAAGGAGACGATGACCGCGCGCGACGGATCGACCCAGATCGCGGCATAGGACTCGAGCAGGCTGACGAAGATCGCGGCGGCGATCGAGCCGCCCAGATTACCCATGCCGCCGACCACGACGACGATGAAGGCTTTGAGCACCCAGTCGAGGCCCATGGTGTGGTTGATCGACCCGAGCGGGCCGAACAACACGCCGCTCGCCGCCGCCATGGCGGTGCCGATGGCGAACACGCCGGTGTAGACCCAGGGCACGGGGATGCCCATGGCCTGCGCCATCACGCGGTCCTGCGTGGTCGCGCGGATCCAGACGCCGAACTTGCTGTATTTGAGGAACAGCCAGAACCCGCCGATGATGGCGGCCGACAACGCGGCGATGACGATGCGATACCAGGGATATTGCAGATAGAAGAGCGTGAAATGCGAGGTGATCGGTTCCGGCAGCTTGCGCGACACTGGGCCGAACTCCCAGAGCGCGAAGTTCTGCAGCATCAGCGAAATGCCGAAGGTGGCGAGGATGGTGTTGAGCGGGTCGCGCCCGATCAGCGGCCGCAAGGTGACGACCTGCAGCGCCGCGCCCAGGATGGCGACGATCAAAGTGGCGATAATGAGCGCCAGCCAGAAATTTCCCGTCGACGCCATCACCACCACGCCGAGGTAGGCGCCGAGCATGAACAACTCGCCGTGCGCGAAATTCACCACGTCCATGATGCCGAAGATCAGCGTCAACCCGGAGGCGACCAGCGCCAGGATCAGACCGCTGATGATCCCATTGACGGTCTGGATCAGCAGCAGGTCGAGCGGAAAGGTCTGGAAGAACTGGATCACCGGTTACACCCCCAGGTATTGCTTGATGACCGGGTCGTCGACCTTGATGTCGGACGCCGCGCAGTGATGGCGCACGCGGCCCTTCTCCATGATGTAGATGCGCTGGCTCGCCTGCAACGTGAGCGGCACGTTCTGCTCGACCAGCAGGATGGCGACGCCTTCCTGGTGCAGCACGTCGATGATTTCGCGGATCTGCGAGACCATGCGCGGCATCAGCCCCTCGGTCGGCTCGTCGAGCAGGATGATCTTCGGCTCCAGCATCATGGCGCGCGCGATCGCCAGCATCTGCTGCTCGCCGCCGGACAGCGTGCCGCCGGCCTGGCCGCGCCGCTCGGCGAGTTGCGGGAAATAAGTGAAGGCCTTGTCCTGCAGTTTCTGCTTGCGCTCGTCGCTGACGCCGGCGCGGTCGAGCCCGGTGCGCAGGTTTTCCATCACCGTGAGCAGACGGAAGATGCGGCGATCCTCGGGCACGTAACCGATGCCGAGCCGCGCCAGGCGATGCGGGGCAAGGCCGGTGATGGCGGTGCCTTCGAGAAGGATCTGGCCTTGGCTCGGCTGCACCAGGCCCATGATGCTTTTGAGCGTCGTCGACTTGCCGACGCCGTTGCGGCCGAGCAGGCCGACCACCTCGCCCGGCGCCACTTCCAGCGATACGCCGTCCAGAATGTGGCTCTTGCCGTAATAGGTGTGCAGGCCCTCGACGCGGACCAGCGGCTTGATGCTGATCGGCGGCGGCGCTCATGTCTTGAGATAGACCTCCTGCACCTTGGGATTTTGCTGGATCTCCTCCGGCGTCCCGTCGGCGAGTATGGCGCCGTAATGCAGCACGGTGATGCGATGGCAGAGCTCCATCACCACCTGCATGTCGTGCTCGACGATCAGGATGGTCAAATTGTTTTGCGCGATGCGGCGCACCAATTGCATCGTGTCGTGCGTCTCCGCCGCGCTCATGCCGGCGGTCGGCTCGTCGAGCAGCAGCAAGGACGGCTCGGTGGCGAGCGCGATGCCGATCTCGAGGTTGCGTTGTTCGCCGTGCGACAGGTTGGCGGCGAGCTCGTCGGCCTTGCTCAAGAAGGCCGACCGAATCGAGCGCGGCCTGCGCCTTCTCGTTGATGTCCGGAAAGCTCTTGTGGTCGCGCAGCAAGTTCCAGCCGTGCCGGCGCGATTGCGCGGCGATGCGGACGTTCTCCAGCGCCGAGACGTTGGGCATGATGTTGGTGATCTGATACGAGCGCGCGACGCCTTTTTTCGAGATCGTGTTCGGCGGCAGGCCGGTGACGTCCTCGCCGTTGAAGACGATGCGGCCGGAGGACGGCCGCAACACGCCGGTCAGGCAGTTGAAGAAGGTGCTCTTGCCGGCGCCGTTCGGTCCGATGATGGCGCGGACCTCGTCGCGGCCGACCTCGAAATTGACCTGGTTGAGCGCCGACAGTCCGCCGAAGCGGACAGTCAACAACTCGGTCTTGAGAATGGGAGCCGACGCCGCTCCCCGGCTGCTCGCCGGGGAGCGCATTTCGGTCGTCTGGTCCACGGCCACTTACGCCGCGGGGAAGTGACACGCCGGCGGAACAAGAGTCTTGTCCTTCGGCACTGTCTCGAGAAGCTTGAAGGTCCCGTCCTTCACCTCGAAGATGAATTCGCTGCAGGAAGGCCTGATGATCGTCCTTGCGCAGCGTCTTGTCGCCTTGCGGGAAGTCGTCGCCCTGTTTGACTTCGAGGCCCTCGAGCGCCTCGATCAGCTTCATGGTGTCGTTGCGGCCATCGAACTTCGATTTCTCCATCGCGATCTTCATCGCGTTCAGAGCCTCATAGTTAGACTGGACGTATTTGTCGGGCGCCGGGCCGCTCGGATCGATCTTGATGAGCCGCTTCTTCGCCTCGTCGTAGAACTTATGGTGCGCGGGCGTGTCGAGCGGGCCCTGGAACACCGGGATGTAGCGGTTGATGGCGACGAAGCCGTCGACTTTTTTGCCCTGCGCCGGCAGATTGGTGGGCTCGGTGATCGAGCCGTCGCCGGCCATCTTGTACTTCTTGCTCAGGCCGAGATCGTAGGCCTGGTTCACCGAGCGTCACGCCGTCCTTGCCAAAAAAGATGCCGAACAGGCCGTCGAAATCGCCGGAGATCTTCGACAGGAACGGCGTCATGTCGGGCGTGCCGAGCGGAATGCCGGTGGTGCCGACCACTTCGCCGCCGTTATTCTTGATCTGCGCGGCATAGGCGTCGCGTGTCGACTGACCCCACGAATAATCGGCGTAAACGAGGTGCCACCTCTTGCCCATCTTCGCGAGCGTCGGACCCATGGCGACCGATTGCGCCGGCGCGAAGTCGTGCAGGCGGAAGGTGTACGCGGTTGCAGGCGCTGGTCGTCAGCGTGGTGTCGAGACAGACGCTGATCATGTTGAGGACCTTCGCCTCTTGCCAGACCGGCATGCAGGCCAAGCAGATATTGGACAGGAAGCCGCCGACGTGAATGTCGATGTTGTCCTCTTCCACCAGCTTCTGGCTCTTGCGGCGGCCGACGTCGGGCTTGAACTCATCGTCGACGCAGCACCAGTTCGACCGGACGGCCGTTGATGCCGCCGTTGGCGTTGATGCGGTCCGCCGACATCTGCAGGCCGACCACCGCGGTCTTGCCGCCGATCGCGCCGGGGCCGGAGAGCGGCTGCTCGGAGCCGACCTTGTAGGCCTTGGCCGCGCCGAAGGCCGCGCGCCACGGCGCCGGCACCAGAATCATCGCGCCGATCGCACCGCCGCCCCACCCAACGACGCGGCGACGTGTGACCTTGCCGCTGTACCAGAAGTCCTGCGCCCAGGCCTCGTCTTTCCACTTTTCAGTCATTGCAAGTCCTCCCTCTAGAGTCCGATTGTCCGAATCGAAAAGCGCACGCCCGCGCGGCCACGCAGGCGTCGAAGCATCGTCAACAAGCCGATGTCAGAATGAGCGGCATAGCCGCCCAGCGCGCTGGCGAGCGCATCGCGCCCAGCGAGCACGGCCGCGAGCCCAATTACCGCACGCCCCACCGTTGCGGCCCAAGGCTGCATTGCCAGTCCCTCCCTGCCGGCCCTTGCTGGGCTCTTGGCTTTATAAGTCCCATAAGCAAACGCGATCCTAGCGTAAGTTTCAACCGCTTTTTCAATATGGATGCACGCGCCCTCACATGGTCGGATGGTACTTGCTGATTGTGCAGACCCTCGAACCGCGCAGCGGCCGATGCTAAGCTTCGCGCCGAGCATCATTGGTTCCAATCGCATCGGACTAAAGACTAATGGCCGTCACTCCCATGCGCCGCGACGAAACGCCGCCGCCCGGCAGCGGCCTGGCGGCGCGGCTGGCGATCCGCGCCGACAAGCATCGCGGACCGACGTCGGGTCTGGCGCCGGGACTTGTGCAGGGCAATCTGGCTATTCTGCCGCAGCAACTGTCTGCCGACTTCCTGCGCTTTTGCCAGCTCAACCCGAAGTCATGCCCGCTGATCGGAATGTCCGCGCCCGGCGATTGGCGGGTGCCGGCGCTCGCCGAGGATCTCGATATCCGCACCGATCTGCCGCGCTACCGCGTCTGGCGGCACGGCGAGCTGATCGCCGAACCGACGGACATCCGCGACGTTTGGCGCGACGATCTGGTAAGCTTCGTGATCGGCTGTTCGTTTTCCTTCGAGGAAGCGTTGGTGAGTGACGGCATCGAGCTGCGCCACATCACGCGCGGCTGCAACGTGCCCATGTACCGCACCTCGATCGCAACCGCGCAAGCCGGACCGTTCCACGGACCTATGGTGGTCTCGATGCGGCCGATGACGCCGGCGAATGCGATCCGCGCTATCCAGATCACCACGCGTTTTCCGGCCGTGCATGGTGCGCCGGTGCATGTCGGCAAGCCGGAAATGGTCGGCATCAAGGATATTATGCAACCCGACTACGGCGATGCGGTGCCGGTGCGCGATGACGAATTGCCGGTGTTCTGGGCCTGCGGGGTGACGCCGCAGTCGGTGATCGCGACAGTGAAACCGGAATTCTGCATCACGCATTACCCGGGCAGCATGCTGGTGACCGACCGGAAGAATACCGAGTTTGCAATTATGTAATTACGCCGCGTCGCGGGCGGCGTTTTTGTCGAGCAGACCGGCCTCAATCAAGGCCTGGCGGATGCGGGCAATCTCGGCACGCTCGAGCTTGACCAACGGCGGGCGCACCACCGCGCGCGGCAGTTTACCGAGCAGCACTAGCGCTTCCTTCATGCGGTTGTGCATGTCGACGAAAGGATCGGCGTAGAACACGCGCGCGGTCGGTTCGACTCGGTCGTTCAGTCGATTCGCTTCCGCCATGTCGTTTGCCTGTACGGCGCGGAACAATTGCGCCTGCAGATCGGCGATGACGCTGCCAGAGCCCGACAGCAAGCCGTTGCAGCCGAGCACCAGCGACGAGAACAGCCACGAACTGTGGGTGGTGAGCACGTTCACCGGCCGCGGCAGACTTTGCAGCGTGCGGATGTGCCATTCGTGGTGCGGCACATTGCCGATCCAGTCCTTGATGGCGCGGATGCTTGGCACCGCCTCGCAAAGCTTCAGCAACGTGTCCTTCGGGTAGCCCTGGCCTGTCGCCAACGGATATTGGAACACGATCAGCGGCAGGTCGGTGACGTCGGCGATGCGCTTGAAATGCGCGAGCGCCATGGCCGGCGACTGGCCGAGCGTGAACGGCGCGGGCGGGAACACCAGCAGGGCGGAGGCGCCGCCCTGCTCCGCCATGCGGGCGATGCGGGCCGCCTCTAGACTGCCATCGGCCCAGATGCCGTTGATCAGCGGCAACCGCCCGCCGATCTCGTCCTGCGCGATGTCGAGCACGCGCCGCTGCTCCTCGAACGTGCAGGAGCCGACCTCGGTCGAATGTGCATTGATGGTGACGGCGGAAAGGCCTTCGACCGCGGCCACGTCGCGCAGGTGCTCGCAGAAGCTGGCCTCGTCGATCGAAAGATCGGTCTCGAACGGCAGCAGCACCGCAGGGATCACGCCGTGAGGAACATAGTTCGCGTGCCGTGCCATGGCCTGCCTCCTTATCCCACGATCTATACCGCCGCCCTAACGCGCGCTTCACCGTCACCAGTATAGCCGAATTCAGCCGACAGGCGGTCGGCCGCCGCTCGGACGCTACGCGCACGCTTGTGCAAGGTCTCGATCGACAACCGCCAGACCGGGCCGGAAATTCCGATGGCGCCGATCGTCCGGCCGCTGAAATCGCGCACCGGCATCGCCACGCAGCGCATTTCGGGGTCGAACTCGCCATCATCAATGGCGAGGCCCGAACGCCGCACCTCGGCGATCTCGCGCGCAAGCCGCTCGGCCGAGGTAATCGATTTCGGCGTGTTGGCCTTGAGCTCGGCGCGTTGCAGATAGCGCTCGAATTGGCCGGGGGCCAGAGCGGCTAGCATGATCTTGCCGAGCGCGGTGCAGTGGGCCGGCCGCACCACGCCGACGCGGTCGGTCAATTGGAAGGCGCCCGGCCCGCTGGTGCGCGCCAGCACGACCACGGCGTCGCCCATCGGCACCGAGAAATGCGCGCTTTCGCCGGTCGCGCGCGCGAGGTCGTCGAGCACGGGCGTGGCAAGGCTCATCATTTCGATCTCGTCGAGCGCGCTCGCGGCCAGCGCGAACAGCGGCCGGCCGATGCGGTAGCGCTTCGAGTCCTTGAGCTGGCGCACATAGCCGAGCGACACTAGCGTCTTCACCAGATGGAAGGTAGTCGAATTGTGCAGGCCGACGCGCTTGCTCAATTCGGCGAGCCCGATGCCGTCACGATTGCGCGCGATTTCTTCGATGATCGCGAAGCCGCGGCCGATCGACTGCACGCCGCCGGGTGAGCGCTCGACGCCCTCCGCGCCAGCCTCGGCAATGCGGGCCCGCGATGGCCGGCCGCTCGCCGGTTTCCGTTTGGCTCGCGCGGTCACCTGCCCAGTCTCCCGTCGCCTCGGCGCATGGTCTGCGGCCGACGCCGTTCGAAGATTCGCTATGATTTTTGCGGTTGCGATAATGCGATAGGGACTTTAACCATATCGGTGACGGATCGACAATATCGTCCCGCAACACCGACGCCTCTTGGCACGGCCGCGCCGGAGGGGCACAACAAAACCGTCGCGCAACCGAGGTTGGCGTAGCGTTTCATGAAAGCAGCACCGTTCGATTATTCCCGCGCGGCCGACATCGACGAAGCCTGTGCGTTGCTCGCGGCCGACGAGGGCGCGCGCGTGATCGCCGGCGGGCAGACGCTGGTGCCGATGATGGTGATGCGGCTGGCGCGCCCTACCCGGCTGATCGACATCAACCGCATCGCCGCATTGTCCTATGTCCGCAGCGACCGCGACGGCGTCGCCATCGGCGCCACCACGCGGCAATGCGTGGTCGAGCGCGACCCGCTGGTTGCGGCGCAGGTCCCGCTGCTGGCGCGCGCGATCCCGAATATCGGCCACGCCGCCACCCGTGCGCGCGGCACCATCGGCGGCTCGCTGGCCAATGCCGATCCGGCGGCGGAACTAACGCTCGTCGCCGTCACGCTTGATGCAGTACTGAGCTACCGTGCCGGCGGCGAAACTGGCGAGATCCCGGCGCGCGAATTTTTCATCGGACCGATGATCACAAGCCTGCCGGCCGGCGGATGCCTCGTGGGCGCGCGCTTTCCGGTTTGGCCGGGCGGCAGGATCGGCGTCGGCTTTCATGAAGTGAACGCGCGGCGCAGCGATTTCGCCTTCGTGTCGGCGGCGGCGCAGGTCGAGCTTGGCGCTGACGGCAAGTGTAATCGCATTGCGATCGGTGTCGGCGCGGCCACCGATTTTCCCATGCGGCTCGATAGCGCGGAGCAGCAACTCACGGGCAGCGCGCTCGATGCCAAAGCGGTGGACGCGGCACTGCACGAGGCGCTCGCCGACGTCGATACGCTAGAGGACTTGCACGCATCAGCCGAATACCGCCGCCGCGCCGCGATCAGTCTCGCCGGCCGCGCGGTCGTCGACGCGCTCGCCCAGGCGCAAGGAAAGACAGCCCATGCGCATTGAGTTGAATGTCAACGGCACCGTGCATGAAATCGAGGTCGAGTCGCGCACCACGTTGCTCGACTGTTTGCGCGAGCTGCTCGATCTCAAGGGCGCGCATGCCGGCTGCGAGCACGGCGTCTGCGGTGCCTGCACCGTGCTGTTCGACGGCGTGGCGGTACGCTCCTGCCTGATGTTTGCCGCGCAGGCGGCCGGAACGCCAATTACGACCATCGAGGGTGTCACGCCCGGTCCGGGCGAATTGTCGCCGATCCAGGACGCGTTCTGCGAAACCCACGGCACACAATGCGGCTATTGCACGCCGGCCATGATCCTGGTCGCGCACGCGTTGCTCGCCGACAATCCGGAACCGACACGCGAACAGATCGTCGATGCGATCTCGGGCAATATCTGCCGCTGCACCGGCTATGCGCAGATCGTGGAAGCGATCGCGCTCGCAGCCGAGCGCATGCGCGGCGCCAACCGGCCCCGGAGCTTGAACAAATGAGCGCCGACCGCCACCGCTACGTCTCCACCGACCGTCGCGTCCGCGAGGACCGCCGCTTCGTTGCCGGAAAGGGGCAGTTCGTCGCCGATATCGATCTGCCCAATATGCGTCATGTCGCGCTCGTGACCTGCCCCTACCCGGCCGCCCGCATCAAGACCATCGACAAGAGCGCGGCGCTGGCCATGCCCGGCGTGCATTACGTGCTGGATGGGCGCGAGCTGGCGGAAGCGACGCTGCCGTTGTTGACCGGGCTCGACACGCCGAACGTGCCGCGCCGGCCGCTAGCGCCCGATGTGGCCCGCTATGCCGGCGAATGGGTCGCGGCCGTCGTCGCCGACAGCCGCGCGCTTGCCGAAGACGCGGCCGAGAAAGTCAGAGTCACCTACGAGAAGCTGCCGTTCATACTCGACGCCGAACATGCGATTGAACCCGGCGCCGTGCTGGTGCACCAGGCGCACGGCTCCAACGTGCTGCTCGACAAGACCTTCGTGTGGGGCGAAGTCGAGAAGGATTTCAAGGACAGCCCGCGCCATCTCTCGCTGCGGGTGAAGTGGGGCCGCAGCGCCACGGTGCCGATCGAGACCTTCGGCGTGGCGGCAAGCTGGGATCCGTGGCGCGAAATCCTCGACGTTTATGCCTCGATCCAGATGCCGCGTTATGCCGACCAGATCGGCATGGCGCTGAAGATCCCGACGACCTCGGTGCGTGTTCATCACGACGTGGATGTGGGCGGCAGCTACGGCGTCAAGCGCGGCATCAAGCACACCGTCTTGTGCGGCTATCTCACCCGCCGGCTCGGCTTCCCGGTCCGCCTGATCGAGGACCGGCTGGAGAACATGCGCGGCGGCGACGCCCACGGCCCGGAGCGGCTGTTCGATGTGGACGTCGCATTCGACGACAACGGCATCGTGCGCGCGATGAAGATGCGCGCGCTGGAGAACGTCGGCGCCTATGCCGGCCGCTCGCCGTTCCAGCTCGGCAAGCCGATCGGCGCCATCGTCGGCCCGTACAAAATCAAAAGCGTGCAATACCGCGCCATGGCCGTGGTCACCAACAAGACCACACAGGAGGCGGTGCGCGGCTTCGGCCAGGGACCGACCAATCTGGCGATCGAGCGCACCATGGACGAGGTGGCGAACGTGCTCGGCCTCGACCGGCTGGAAATTCGTCGCCGCAACATGATCCGGCACGAGGAATTCCCCTACACCATCCCGAGCGGCACCAGCTACGACAGCGGCGACTACCACACCGTGATCGACAAGGTGCTCGCCGATACCAACTACGAAGATTTGAAGAAAGAGCGCGACCGCCTGCGGGCCGAAGGCATGCTCGCCGGCATCGGCATCGCCGCCTGCCTGGAGCCGAGCGGCGGCAACGCCACCTTCGAGGCCCTGCTCAACCCGGCCATCACCACCTCCACCTTCATGGATTCCTGCCGCATCAATGTGGATGGCATGGGCACCATCACCGCCAGCATGCACACCACTTCCGCCGGCCAGGGCCATGAGACGCTGCTCGGCACCGTGATCGGCGAAGTGCTGCAGGTCGATCCCGACAGCATTCGCGTGACGCGGCCGGATTCGCTCAACGCGTTGCCGAGCGGCACACCGGTCGGCAGCCGCATGGCGATCATGCTGGGCGGCGCCGCGTTCCACGCAGCGCAAAAGCTCAAGGCCAAATTGATTGCGATCGGCGCGCATGATCTTGGCATTCCGCTCGAGCGCGCGGTCTACAAGGACGGCGTTGTCAGCGATCGCGACGCGCCGCAAAACAAGCGCGCATGGGCCGACCTGGTTCAGATCGCCTTCCGCAATTACCACCGCATGCCGGACGGGCTCGAGCCCGGCCTGGCGGTGAGCCACGTGATGCAGGTCCCGACCGGCGGCACGCTGCCGACGGCGGACGGGCGCGTGCAGATGTATCCCTGCTTCTCGTTCGAATTTCATTTGATCCTGCTTGCCATCGATCCCGATCTCGGCACGCCGAAGATCCTGCGCTACCGCGTCGGGCACGACTGCGGCACGGTGATCAATCCGAAGATCGTGCGCGGCATGACCATGGGCGGCATCGCGCACGGCATCGGCGCGGCGCTGTACGAGGAGTTCGCCTATGACGGCGAAGGCCAACTGATGGCGCAGAGCTTCATGGATTATCTGCTGCCGTCCTCGCACGAGGTGCCGGCGGTCGAGATCATCCATCACGTCACGCCGTCGCCCAACACGGTGCTGGGGCAGAAGGGTTCGGGCGAATCCGGCTATCTCGGCTCGCCGGCCGCGGTGGCCAATGCGGTCAACGATGCGCTGCGGCCGCTCGGCGTTTCCATCAACACACTGCCGCTGAAACTCTCGAAGCTCGGCGACCTGATCGCCGAGGCGCGCGCCAAAAAAGGAAACTGAATGATCGTCGATTGTCACGCGCACCTGGTGCCGCCGGAATTATTGGCCGCGATCCGCAAGAATGCGGCGAAATTCCCCAATGTCCGGCTGATCGAGGACGGCGGCAGCCTGGCATTCTCGTTCGCCGGGGCAAAGCCGACGCGCCCGGTGTCCAAGCCGTTGTCGGATATTGCCGGCCGCATGGCCTGGATGGCGAAGCAAGGCATCGACAAGCAGGTGGTCGGCGGCTGGGTCGACATGTTCGGCTATGAGCTGCCCGGCGCGGAAGGCGAAGCCTGGAGCCGGCTCGCCAACGACGTATTGCTGGCGGCAGCCAAGGCCGAGCCGCGCTTCGTGCCGCTGGCGACTGTGCCGCTGGGCGACGGCGCGCGCGCGTGCAATCGTCTTGAAGGCGGCGATCGCGGCGGGCTTTCCCGGGGCCATGATCGGCACGCTGCCGCGCGGCGTCGGCTCGACGCTCGACCACGCCGACCTCGATCCGTTCTGGCAGGCGGCGGACGAAACCGGCGCGCTTATCCATATCCATCCGAGCTTCGACGCTGGCGACGTGCGGGTGAACGATTTCGGCCTGGCCAACGGGCTCGGCCGCATCACCGACGCGGCGGTGGCGGTGGCGCGGCTGATCTCGGCCGGCCATATCGCCAAATACAAAAATGCGAAGTTCTTCGCGCCGATGGGCGCTGCCGCCTTGCCCTTCGTGCTCGGCCGCCTCAAGCGCAACCATGCGATCACGCCCGGCATCGGCGACCCCGTCGCAGCGCTGGCCGCGATCTACACCGACACCATCCTGCATGACGCCCGCGTGCTCAAATTCGTGGTCGAAATGATGGGGACGGAGCGCCTGATGATGGGCTCCGACATGCCGTTCCCGATCGGCGATCTTGAGCCGATGAAGATCGTCGCCGAGGCCGGCCTGTCGCCGGCGCAGAGTGCGTCGATCAACGGCGGCTTGGCGGCACGGCTGTTCAAGATCGTATGAGCAAACCATGAAGCTCGACATCGGCGGCGAAGAGAATTTCGAAGCCCCCATCGAGACGCTGTGGAGCGCGCTCAACGATCCGACCGTGCTGCAGAAATGCATTCCGGGCTGCAAGGACATGATCGCCGAAGGCGGCGAGCGCTTTAAGCTCATTTTGAACCTGAAGGTCGCCTCGGTCGGCGGCAGTTTCGAGGGCGAGATTTCACTGTCGGAAAAAACGCCGCCGTCGCAATGCAACGTCGCCGTCTCCGGCGCCGGCACGCTCGGCCACGGCAGCGGCCTGGCGACCTTTGTGCTCACGCCGCAGAACGGCGGCACCGCCATGCGCTATAATGGCGAAGGCGAAATCGGCGGCCTGGTCGCCGGCGTCGGCCAGCGCATCCTGAAAGGTGTCGCGAAACACCTGATCAAGCTGTTCTTCACGGCTCTGCGCCGCGAAGTCGGCGCGCTGTTGCCGGTGCCGCCGCAATAAAAAACGATCCATAACAAACGAGACAGTCGAAGCGAGGGAGGATCAGATGACACGGTTATCCGCACTGTTGCGTGGCGCGGCCTGCGCGCTCGGGCGCTCGCGGCGCTCGCCGGCGTGACGCTGAGCCCGGCGCCCGCCGCCGCACAAACACCCGCAAAAGTCACCATCGTGGTGTTCGGCTTTCCTTCGCTCGGCGCCTTCATGCCGCCGGTGATCAAAGCCAAGCACCTCGATACCGCGCACGGGCTCGACATCGAATTCGTCGAGCGGCCGCCGGACGCCTACACAACGCAATTCAATTCCGGCGAGTTCAAAGTCGGCGGCAGCGCCGCGGTATTGACCGTGGGCCTCGCCGACGCGCGCGGCGTGAAGGTGAAGTATCTGTTCAACCTGTTCGACTTCTGGGGCACCATCGTCACCTCGCGGCCCGAGATCAAGACGGTCAAGGACCTCGAAGGCAAGCAACTCGCCGCCGCCTCCTCGACCACGAATTTCGTGATGTCGGAGTTCTTCGCCAAGAAACTGGGCGTCGACACCGCCAAGATTCAAGTGGTCAACACCGCCCCGCCCGGCTTGGTCGGCTACGCGCTCGCCGACCGCGCCGACGCCGTGCAGCTCTGGGAGCCGGCCTACACGCTGTTGAAGGCCAAGAAGCCCGATATCCGCATGCTCGACACCGGCATGAGCAAGACCTGGAAGAGCTTCGCCGGCGGCGAGCGGATTCCTTATCTCGGCGTGGCCGCGCATGACGACTGGATCGAGGCCAATCAGGCGCTAATTCCCAAGCTCTACGCGACTTACAAAGAGGCCGGCGAGTTCATCGCCAAGAATCCGGAGGAGGCGGCGGTGCTGATCGCGCCGAAATCGACGCCCGAGGATCGCGCCGCGCTGGTGTCGCTGATCAAGGCCAATGACCGGCTCGGCATGAGCGTGGTGCCGGCGGGCGACGTCGCCCCGCAGATCGACGCGGTCTACAAAGCCGGCGTCGACGTCGGCTACTTCAAGGCGATGCCGTCGAACGGCACGATCTACACAAAGCCGATGCAATGACCAACTCGCGCATCATGCGCGTCCTGCAAGCCGCTGCCGGCATGATCGTGCTGGCGGCGGGCTGGCAGATCTTGTCGTTCGTCTTTCCACATTACCTGTTTCCGCCGGTGCCGGAGATCATTTCGCGCACCATCGAGATTCTGATCACCGGCTCGCTGCTGGTGGACGTGCTGCTCACCGCCGGACGCATCTTCGGCGGGCTGTTCGGCGCCTTCATTCTCGGCGGCTTACTCGCCATGCTGATCGGGCAGTCGAAATCGGCGGAGAACTTCATCGCGCCGGTGTTGACCTTCTTCCAGGGCATCCCGGCGCTGTCGTGGGTGGTGTTCGCCATCATCTGGTTCCACGGCATCGAATTCCGCGTGCTGTTCATCATGGTGATGACGACGTTGCCCGCCTTCACCTTCCAGATTCTCGACGCCTTCCGCTCGATGTCGAAGGACCTGTTCGAGATGACCATGGCGTTCCGGCCGAGCCGCTGGACGCTGTTCCGCGTCCTGATCGTGCCGACCATCGTGCCGGGCATTCTCACCGCCTGGAAGGTGAACCTCGGCAATGCCGCACGCGTGGTGGTGGTGGCCGAGTTGGTGGGCGCCACCGGCGGCGTCGGCTACGAGTTGCTGCGCCAGCAGCAATTGTTCGACATGGCCGGCGCCATGGCCTGGACGCTGCAACTCGTGCTGTTCGTGCTGGTGGTGCAGCAGACCATCAACGCGATCGAGAATTGGGCCTTGCGTTATCGCGCGGTGTCCGAGCGGGCGATGTGACGCGCATGATCCCGAAAAGTGGGAACCGGTTTTCGGACAAGGGCATGCGCAAGGAAAAAGCATGACCGATCCCGTCATCCGCTTCACTGACGTGAGCAAGACTTTTCGCCGCCCGGACGGACGCGGCGATTTCGTCGCCGTGGACAAGCTGTCGTTCGAGGTCGGCAAAGGCGAGATCGTCGCCGTGCTGGGCAAGACCGGCTGCGGCAAGTCGACCATGTTCAACATCGTCGCCGGGCTGATCGAGCCGACCTCCGGCGCGGCCCGCGTGGTCGGACACGATCCGTTCCACGAGTTCGCATTTTTCCGCGGCAAGATCGGCATCGTATTCCAGAACGATCGGCTGATGCCATGGCGCTCCGCGCTCGACAATGTGCGGCTCGGCTTGCAGATTCTCGACAGCGATCCCCGTCAGGCCGAGGAGACCGCGCGGGCCTGGCTCACGCGGCTCGGCCTCTCCGGCCACGAGAACGACTATCCGCACGCGCTGTCGGGCGGCATGCGCCAGCGCGTATCGATCGCGCGCGCCTTCGCGGTGGACCCTGAGATTTTGCTGTGCGATGAGCCGTTCTCGGCGCTCGACGAGATGACCGCGCGCGACCTGCGCGCCGAATTCGTGCGGCTGGTGCGGCAGAGCAACAAGACCGCGGTGTTCATCACGCACCAGATCAACGAGGCGATGGAGATCGGCGACCGCGTCATGGTGTTCCACCGCCCGGCGCGCATCGCCTACGAGACGCGGCTCGGCCCCGGCACCACCGACGCCGACCGGCGCATGGTGCACGAGGACATCATGCGCGTGCTGGCGGTCGAGCAGACGCCGGCGTAACGCCTGGCCTTGCGGCCGGACGGAGCCGATGTCACCCTGTGGCGCTCAAGCCGGGGAGAAGCGATGAAGTTCATCATTCAGGTTCTTGCTGCGCTGACCGTATTGCTGATGGCGAACCCTGTTGCCGCGCAAACGGACTATCCGAACCGGCAGGTGCGTATCATCGTCGGCTTCACGCCGGGCACGGCGCCGGACGTCGCCGCGCGCCTGCTCGCCGGCAAGTTTTCGGACAGTTGGGGCGTGCCGGTCACGGTCGAGGATATCACCGGCGCGGGCAGCAACATCGCCACCGATCGCGTCGCGAAATCGGCGGCGGACGGCTACACTTTGCTGATGGGCGGGAATCCATCGCTCGTCATCAATCCCAGCTTGTACGCCAAACTGCCGTTCGACCCGATTAAGGACTTCGCGCCGATTTCGCAGGTGTTCGTCGCGGCGAATCTGCTTGTGGTGCATCCCGACGTGCCGGCCAAGACCTTGCCGGAGCTGGTCGCACTGGCGCGGGCGCAGCCGGGCAAGCTCACCTACGGCCATGCCGGCATCGGCACGTCCCAGCATCTCGCCGGCGAGCTTTTCAAATACATGGCGCATATCGACGTGACGCCGGTGGCCTATCGCGGCTCGACCGCCGTGCTGCCGGACCTGCTCGCCGGCCGCCTCACGATGTTCTTCGGCAATATCGTGAACGTGCTGCCGCTGGTGCGCGAGGGGAAATTGCGCGCCTTCGCCATCACCTCGCTCAAGCGCTCGGCGCTCGCGCCCGATCTGCCGACCATGGCCGAGTCCGGATTTCCCGGCTTCGAAGCCGTGCCGTGGTTCGGCTTGCTGGCGCCGGCCGGCACGCCGCCCGAGATCGTCGACAAGATCTACAAGGAGACGGTCAAGGATCTGGCTTTGTCCGATGTCCGCAAGAGCATGGAGCAGCAGGGTCTCGATCCGATCGGTAACACACCGGCGGAATTTGCGGCCGTGATCAAGACCGAGACGCCGCAATGGGCGAAGGTGATCAAAGACGCTGGAATCAAGTTAAGCAATTAGCGGTGCGGCGGATGTCTGCTGCGCGTATTTCGCCCCTGCCCTTCTCGCCGGAGTCCCCGATGCAATCTGCCAAGGCCTTCACGCTTGCCGCCCACGGCGCAAACATGCCGGCAGTCGGCTACGGCACCATGGTACTGCCACAGCGTGGGGCCGAACTGGTCGCCTACGCCATCAAGAGCGGCTATCGCCTGATCGACACCGCGCGCAAATACGGCACCGAAGCAAAGGTCGGCGAAGGCATCCGCTTGCAGCGGTATCGCGCGCAGTGAGCTGTGGGTCACCACCAAGGTGACCGAACTCGATGCGCGCGAAGCCGATTTCCTGCGCTCGGCGGAGACCAGCCTGAAGGCGTTGCACCTCGACTATGTCGATCTGCTGCTGGTGCACTGGCCGCAGCCGAAGGTGCCGTTTTCCGAAACGCTCGGCGCGCTCGCCAAGGCCAAGCGGCGCGGGCTCACCCGCCATATCGGCGTGTCGAATTTCACCGTCGCCATGCTCGATGAGGCGGTGCAGGTTTGCCCGGAGCCGCTGATCACCAATCAGGTCGAGTATCACGCCTATTTGCCGCAAGACCGCATGCTGGCGGCGCTCAAGCGGCACGGCATGATCCTGACCGCTTACTGCCCGATGGCGCGCGGCAAGCTGCTCGACGATCCCGTAATTGGCGCCATCGCCAAGACGCATGGCAAGACGATCGGGCAGATCTGCCTGCGCTGGCTGCTCCAGCAGCCGATGGTGGCGGCGGTGCCGCGCCCGCTCGAAGAGTCGCATATCGAGGAAGACCTCGACGTGTTCGATTTCTCGCTCAGCGACGACGAGATGCGGCGGATTTCCGCGCTGCGCAGCCGCAACATCCGCATCGCCGATCCGCCCGAGCGCGCGCCCCAATGGGACGTGGAGACGGTCGGCTAGGCAGGCGTCCATGCCTCACGCCGAAAAGAAAATGGCCGGGTAGAGCCCCGGCCATTTCAATATCGAAGACTGTGCTCTTGCTTACATCGCCTTGACGATACTTTCGGTCATTTTTTTGGCGTCGCCGAGCAGCATCATGGTGTTGTCGCGGTAGAACAGCGGGTTGTCGATGCCGGCATAACCCGATGCCAGAGAGCGCTTGATGAACATCACGGTGCCGGCCTTCCAGACCTGCAACACGGGCATGCCGTAGATCGGCGAGGTCTTGTCGTCTTCCGCCGCCGGGTTGGTCACGTCGTTGGCGCCGATCACGAAGGCGATGTCGGCCTGCGCGAACTCCGAGTTGATGTCCTCCAGCTCGAACACCTCGTCGTAGGGCACGTTGGCCTCGGCGAGCAGCACGTTCATATGGCCGGGCATGCGGCCGGCGACCGGGTGGATGGCGTATTTGACCTCGACGCCCTCCTTCTTCAGCTTGTCGGCCATCTCGCGCAGGGCATGCTGCGCCTGCGCCACCGCCATGCCGTAGCCGGGCACGATGATCACCTTCTGCGCGTTCTTCATGATGTAGGCGGCGTCGTCCGCCGAACCCAGCTTGACCGGGCGCTGTTCGGCGCCGCCCGCCGGACCCGCCACCTCGCCGCCGAAGCCGCCCAGGATCACCGAGATGAACGAGCGGTTCATGCCCTTGCACATGATGTAGGACAGGATCGCGCCCGAGGAGCCGACCAGCGCGCCGGTGATGATCAGCGCGGTGTTGCCCAGCGTGAAGCCGATGCCGGCGGCCGCCCACCCCGAATAGGAGTTGAGCATCGAGATCACCACCGGCATGTCGGCGCCGCCGATCGGCACGATGATGAGCACGCCGAAGGTGAGCGAGATGGCGGCGATCAGCCAGAAGTCGAGCGCGCTCTGGGCGGCATAGAAGTGGTAGATGAAGAAGACCAGCGCGACCGCGAGCGCGATGTTGATCACGTGCCGTCCCGGCAGCATGATCGGCTTGCCGCTCATGCGGCCGGAGAGCTTCAAGAACGCAATCACCGAGCCGGTGAAGGTGATGGCGCCGATGGCGGCGCCGAGCGACATCTCGATCAGGCTCGCCTGATGGATGTGGCCTTCCGTGCCGATGTCGAAGGCCGCCGGCGCGTAGAAGGCGCCCGCCGCCACCAGCACCGCCGCCATGCCGACCAGCGAGTGGAAGGCGGCCACCAGTTCCGGCATCGAGGTCATCGGCACCCGGCGCGCGATCACCGCGCCGATGCCGCCGCCGAGCGCCAGGCCCCCCACCACCAGGCCCCAGGCGAGCGCGCTCTCCGGCGGGTGCGAGCCGAGCGTGGTCAGCACGGCGATGGTCATGCCGATCATGCCGAGATAGTTACCGCGCCGGCTGGTGTCGGGGCTCGAGAGCCCGCGCAGCGCCTGGATGAACAGGACGCCGGCGACCAGATAGAGCAGCGCGACGAGATTAGGGCTCATAACAATACCTCAAGATCCGCGGATCGAGATTGCCGACTTTTTAGGTGTGAAGACGGTGCTTCGCGCCTTTTGCTCGGCAATGACGACGACATGTTTTGAAGACGAAGATGCACGGCCCTCGTCACTTCTTTTTCTTCTGGTACATCGCCAGCATGCGCTGGGTGACCAGGAAGCCGCCGAAGATGTTGACCGAGGCGAAGGTGAGCGCGACGAAGCCTAAGCCCCGCGCCAGGATGGTGCCGTTGTCGTTTTCGATCAGCGCCACCCCCACCGCCAGCAGCGCGCCCACCACGATCACCGAGGAGATCGCGTTGGTCACCGACATCAGCGGGGTATGCAGCGCCGGCGTCACCGACCACACCACGTAGTAGCCGACGAACACCGCCAGCACGAAGATCGACAGCCGGAAGACAAAGGGATCGACCGCTTGCACCACATGTTCCATGAGTTGCTCCTTAGGCCGCCGTCTTGGGCATAAAGTTCGGATGCACGACCGCCCCGTCGCGGGTCAGCGCTGTGCCTTTGACGATCTCGTCGTCCCAGTTGATCGCCAGCTTCTTCTCTTTCTTGTCGATCAACGTCTCCAGGAAGGTCAAAAGGTTCTTGGCGTAGAGCGCCGAGGCCGAGGCCGGCAGCCGTCCCGCCACGTTGAGATGGCCGACGATCTTGACCGAACCGACCAACGCCACCTCGCCCGGCTTGGCGCCTTCCACGTTGCCGCCGCGCTCGACCGCCAGATCGATGATCACCGACCCCGGCCGCATCGACGCGACCATGTCCTTGTTGATCAACTTCGGAGCAGGCCGCCCCGGAATGAGCGCCGTTGTAATGACGATGTCCTGCTTCTTGATGTGCTCGGCCACCAGCGCCGCCTGCTTGGCCTGGTATTCCTTCGACATCTCCTTGGCGTAGCCGCCCGCCGTCTGCGCGTTCTTGAACTCCTCGTCCTCCACCGCCAGGAACTTGGCGCCCAGGCTCTCCACCTGCTCCTTGGTCGCCGGCCGCACGTCGGTCGCCGTCACGATGGCGCCCAGCCGTCTTGCGGTGGCGATCGCCTGCAAGCCGGCAACGCCCACCCCCATGATGAACACTTTCGCCGCCGGCACCGTGCCGGCCGCCGTCATCATCATCGGCAAGGCCCGGCCATACTCCTCCGCCGCGTCGATCACCGCCCGGTAGCCCGCCAAGTTGGCCTGGCTCGACAGCACGTCCATCGACTGCGCGCGCGTGATGCGCGGCATCAGCTCCATGGCAAACGCTATAACCCCGGCATCCGCCATCTGCTTGAGCGCGGCCTCGTTGCCATACGGATCCATGATCGCGACGACCAGCGCGCCCTTCTTGTAGCCCGCCAGTTCGCTGGCCGACGGCCGCCGCACCTTGAGCACCACGTCGGCGCCCTTGGTCACGTCGTCGCCAACCGTCGCCCCCGCCGCCTCGTAGTCGGCATCCAAAATGCCCGACGCCGTCCCGGCCCCGCGCGCAACACAAACCTCCGCACCCAATGCCTTCAACTTCTTAACGGTCTCCGGTGTCCCGGATACCCGCGGTTCGGAGGGGTCTGCTTCCGCAGCAATAACGATTTTCATTCGGCTTCAACTCGCTGCATCGGATGTTATTGATGATGGTCGTGGACGGAGCGGATCGATTTACAAGAACGGCTCCGCTCGCTTCATCAGCTCATCGAGCCCGGGCTCGTTCGGATTGCGCGGCTTGCCGGGATGAATGATCGAGATCTGGCAATTCTCCGCGGCCTCCACAAGCTGACGATAGGTTCCGGCATCCGGATTGAGAATGAATGCCTGTTTGTTGGCGTCGTAGCCGAACATCTTGTCGTTGATCTGCGTGCACTCGTTGCAACTGGTGCAGCGGGCGGTCTCGATATACGCATCGTCCGACGACTTTTCCGGCGCCGCTTCGGCGGCGGCGGGGGCAGTAACAGCAGCAGCTGGTGTGGCCGGCGCTGCGGCCGGCGCGGCCACCGCCGCGGTCGTCTGCTGGCTCACGACGGCGGCTGCCGCCTTTGCCTGCTCCGCCCAAATTTTCCGTTCCTGTTCCAGGAGCCTCGCCGCATGCGAGTTGTGGATACCGCCGAGTTCCTGCAGGCTGCGCCACGCTTCGACGCAGCGACGCGCCTCGCGCACCAGCGCGTCGTTGACGATGACTTTCTGCAGACGATTGTCGCCGTCGACCATCAACAGGCACGGCACCTTTTCGGCGAGATCCTTGCGTTCGCGCGTCAGGAATTCGGATACCGGCAGCAGATCGGCGGTCCACTTGGCGCGCGGGACCTTGGCAAAATATTTAGCGCAACGCGGGTCGCAGGCCGCGAAATCGACCAACGTGAAAGCGACGTCTTCGGATATCAGCTGCTGCTCCGCATCCTCATAATCGAGGCGCTGCACCGGCCAATCGACATCGACCTGACTGTTGGCGTGAAGCGAGAACCGCGAGGCCCAGTCCGCTCCCGCCGACGGATCATAACTGAAAGCGGGGAACGCCCGGGATTCCGAGGCCGCCGCGGCCGCCAGATAGGGAGGAAGGCTGCCGCCGTTTGCGCCGGAGTAGACGCTGAACAAAGCCGGGCCGCGATAGGCCAGTCCGCGCAGAATCTGCTCGCGCAGCTGGACCAGACTCGAGCTGCTCGACTGCAGCACGTAGGACGCGCCAAATCCAATCCCGGCGCTGGCAAGTTGCCGGCCGCGCAGGCCTGCGATCACGTAGTCGTCCCGGATCGGCGATTGCTCGAGCAGATCGTCGGTTTGCACCACGAGTTTCGCCGGCATGCCGGCGACGAAGGCGCGCAAGATCAGGTCCTGTTCCGCCGCCCGGAAGTCGGCGGCGCGCAGGCAAATCAGATAATCCGGGAATGCCGCGATGTCGTCCGCGTCGAGACCATTATCGCCGAAACTCGCGAAGAAGGCGTCATGGTTCGCCTCGCTGTACTCGCCGTCGGTTTCGAGCTTGGCAATCGCCATCGCCTTGGCGAGTTCGGTCATTTTCGGCAGCCGCTCACGGTAAGCCGCGACGGACTCGGCGCACGATTCGAATGTGAAGGGATAAGGTTCGGCGACGCCGATCCATTTGTCGCTCTCGGTGGCCGGTGGGAAGAAACGTTGCGCCCTGAGCGTCGCGAGCAGTCCGCGAATGCGCTGGCGGCGCTTTTCAGGCATCGGCACGTTGACGGTGGCCGCTGTCAGCATGCGTGACATCGCGGCGAAGTCGAAAGTGTCGCGATGCGCCGAGCCGATCGAGGCTTGCAGCCGTTCCGCGCTCATTCCTTCTTTCGAATTTCCGAAATCCGCGCTCAGGATGTCGGACAGTTTCATCACCAGCGCGTCGATTTCGGCGCGGAATTTCTGCGCCTTGCGGTCCTGCAACGCCTGCCAGGCGTGGCGGAACAGCCGGAACGGCATCGCCTTGTCGCAGTCGATGACCTCGCCGTCGCACTTGAGCGCGGCGCGCAGACTTTTCAGACTTTTCGCCAGTTGCTCGTCGCTCTTTGCCCCAATGCGGGCGGCGCCGAGATCGCAAAGATTGGACAGCGTCCCAGTCGCGCCTTCCGCGACCAGTTTGCGGATTTCCCGCTCGAGCCGGTTGGCCTGCTTGCGCATGCGCTCGCCGTCGCCGTTCGCCGCGATCGCCTTGAGAGCGCCGTCGAACAAAGCGGACAGCGATTGGACCGACTGCCCGTCGCCGCCCGCAACGAGGACGAGCGGGAAGTCGTACCGAAGCCCCGTGAGGTCGCGGTACCCGGCGAAAATCGCAGGCTGCAGGTCGCTACGGGCCAGCGCATCGCCCTCGCCCTGGGGCATTCGGCCCGTGAGATGAAACGCGATGTGCGCTTGAGTTTCTACTTGCATGCCAAAATTGCCTTAGTCGTTTTCGTCTGAATCCGCCGGATCTTCATGCGCCTGGTTGAACTTTGGTGTCAGTGTCCTGCGGCCAGACCGTGAACTTGTCGAGTTCCGATTCAAAACCCGCTTTAACGTATTTCGCTGACCGCTGCTGCCCCGCATTGCGCAGCTCTTCGTAACAAGGGATTTCCGGATTGTGATAAAGGATCCCGACCGGGATGGGGTCGTGCAGCGAGGCTATCTCGCGCGCGCGGTTGATGTTCGAAGGATCATGCTGTTCCTGGTTCTTGTAGACCTTGGACAGGTTCGCGCTGATCTTCAGACCATTTTCGTGCGTGAGCAGCATGGTCCGCATCGGATCGTGCATGAACGGTTCGAACATCGTCGGCAGCCATTCGGGGCAGCGCTGCAGGATGCGGATGAACGAGAGACCCTTGTGGCGGTATGCCGCCAAAAGGATGTCGTAGAGCACTTCCGGTATCCAATCGACCGCTTGGGCGACGAAAGAAACGTTCTGCACGCCAAGCGTCACGGACAACGGATTAAGGCCCTCAAGATAGCTGCCGCGCGGGGTCGTATTGCTCTTGGTTCCGCGCGGCGAGGTCGGCGACGCCTGCATCTTGGTCAACCCGTAGATCTGGTTGTCGTGCAGCATCACCGTCATGTTCATATTGTAGCGGATGGCGTGAATCCAATGCGCCGCGCCGATGCTGCAGCAATCGCCGTCGCCGGTATTCACGAACACGCTCAGGTCGGGCCGCGACATCTTGATGCCTTCGGCAACCGGCAGCGCGCGGCCGTGGATACCGTGGAATCCGTAGGTCTTCATGTAATGCGGGAAACGGCTGGAACAGCCGATGCCCGAGACAAACATGGTCTTCTCGGGCCGCAGATCCTCGTCGCGGCACAGCCGCTGCACCGCCGCCAGGATGGCGTTGTCGCCGCAGCCGGTGCACCAGCGCGGCACGCCGCTCTGATAGTCCTCGAGCTCGTGGTGCTGATCGTGCAGCCGCAAGAGGCATTCGGTGGCATGAATGGTCATGATCGGCCTGCTATTTCTGCTTCAGTTTTTCGAGGATGACGCGTTCGATCGTCGCCGGCTTGATCGGCGCACCGCGCACTTCACTCCAGCAATCGATGTCGACGAGGTAACGCGAGCGCAGCAGCATCGCGAGCGCCGAATAGCGGCGATTGGTCTCGTCGATAATCTCGTCGTTCGGGTCGTCACTCCAATTGCCTTCGATCGTGATGACCTTCTTGAACCGCTGCATGATCTCTTTGATTCCAGGCGCCATCGGCTGCAGGAACGTGAGATGCAGCGACGACACCTTGCGGCCTTCGGCGCGAAGTTTCTCGATCGCTTCCTCGATCGCGCCCTTGGTGCTGCCCCAGCCAATGACCAGAAGATCGCCCTTGTCGCCGCCGAACACCGGCGGTGTTTTGAGTGTCCGTTGCAGCGCCGCAAGTTTGAGGGCCCGTGCGCGAATACCCGCTTGGTTGCTGTCCGGGTCATAGGCCACATGGCTCAGCCGGTCATGCGCAAGGCCAGTCAAGGTGTGCATGCCGCCGGGCTGCCCCGGAATGAAGCGGCGCGCCAAGCCGGTCTTGGCATCCCAGTCATAAGGCTTGAGCCCCTCCGGAATTTCGCTCTGGTCGATCGGCGGCGCCAGCCAGGCTTCGCTGAATTGCGGCCGCGGGAACGGCTGCTGCGAGGAGGCGAGGCTCGTGTCGGTGAGGACGACCACCACCATGTTGAAGGTCTCGGCGATCTTGCGCGCGGTGATCACCGAATAGAAGCAGTCCTCGATCGTGCCCGGCGCGATCACCACCTTAGGGGCGTCGCCATGGCTGCCGAAGATCGCCGTCATCAAATCGCCCTGCTCGACCTTCGTCGGCTGGCCGGTACTGGGCCCGCCGCGTTGCACGTTGATGACGACGAGCGGAATTTCACCCATCACCGCAAGCCCGATCGCTTCTTGCTTCAGCGAATAGCCAGGCCCGGAGGTGACGGTCACGGCGCATTTGCCGGCATAGGAAGCGCCAATCGCGAAGGTGCAGGCCGCGATCTCGTCCTCGGCCTGATGCACGATGCCGCCGACCTTTTCGAACACGCTGCTCAGGTAATGCGAGACCGAGGTGGCGGGCGTGATCGGGTACATCGCGCAGATTTCCATGCCGGAAGCGAGCACGCCGAGCGCCAGCGCGGTGTTGCCGTTGACGACGATTTGCGGCTCGGTGCTGCGCGTCGCCGGGATGCGATACTTGAAGTCGAGATTCTTCTCGGCCCACTCGTAGCCGGCGTCCAGCAGCTTCACGTTCGACTGGATAACGCTGGCGTCTTTCTTGCCAAACGTGAGGGCAATCTGCCGGTGGCCGTGCTGGGGATCGAAGCTGAAAATATTGCAAAGGATTCCGAGCGCGAACATGTTCTTGCCGCGCCGGGCATCGGCCACGAGCTTACGGCATTCCAACTCCATCGGAATTTCGATGACCTTGTAGCCCGCCTTCACGAGCTGGTCGTAGGTCTCGACATAAGACGCGGCGATTTTCGGGTCCTTGCTCTCGCGCCACATGCTTTCCAGTAGAATGGTGCAGTCGGGCTTGAGTTCGCCGGTGCGCACGCGGCCGAGCAGCACCTGCTCGTTGAAGGCGATCACCAGGTCGGTTTCATTGCCGGCATTGGTGACGCGGCCGGCGCCGATACGGATGCGATTGCCGCTGCCGCCGGCGACGCTGCGCGCGGGAGGACGGATTTCCGCCGGGATGATCTCCTCGGTCCACACGCCGTTGCCCATCTGCGAGGCGATCGCCCCGAACGTCTGGCCGCAGCGCTGCGCGCCTTCGCCGGAGTCGCTGACGATCTCGACGATATGCTCGCTCAACGTGACGGCGGGCTTCCCGCTTTGCTCGGACCGGGCGGGCTTGCTTGCGCGCGGGCGAGGTTTGACGGCGGTATCAATGGTCTCGGTCATCTTGCTACCTTAGGCGGCGCGAATGCGCGCGAAGTTGCGTTCCCGCAAATCAATCCCGAAGAACGTGCCGGCGTCGGATTTGCCGGCCGCGTCGTCGCTCGAAGTCACGGATTCTCAAGTAGGCCTTCATGCTGCGCGCGGCCTTGCGGCCGGCGCCCATCGCTTCAATCACGGTCGCGGCGCCGGTGACGATATCGCCGCCGGCAAACACACCCGCCGTCGACGTCGCCAGCGTATCGTCGGTCGCGATGTAGCCGCGTTTGTTGAGGCGAAGGTGCGAGGTCTGGCCGATGATCGGGTTGGCGTTCGTTCCGATCGCGAACACGATCTGATCGCATTCGAATTCGAACTCGCTGCCTTTGACCGGAACCGGCCGCCGGCGGCCGGAATCGTCCGGCTCGCCGAGTTCCATGCGAATGCAACGCATGGCGCGGACATTGCCTTTGCCGTCGTCGAGAACTTCGACCGGCGCGGTGAGCCAGTTGAATTCGACGCCCTCTTCCTCGGCGTGATGCACTTCTTCGGCGCGCGCCGGGCATTCCGCCCGCGAGCGCCGATAGATGCAGTAAACTTTCTCGGCGCCGAGCCGCAGGCTGACGCGCATGGCGTCCATTGCGGTGTTGCCGGCGCCGATCACGGCGACGCGTTTGCCGAGCGGCAGCGGGGTGTCGTAATTCGGGAATTCCTTGGCCCGCATCAGGTTGCAGCGGGTGAGCAGCTCGTTGGCGGACAGCACGCCGTTGAGCGAGTCGCCGGGAATGCCGAGCATCGACGGATAGCCGGCGCCGGTGCCGATGAAGACGGCGTCAAAGCCGAGCTCGTCGCGCATCTGTTCGATGGTGAACAGGCGGCCGACCAGCGTATTGCATTGGAACTTGACGCCGAGCTTGCGCAGATTCTCGATTTCCGCGTCGACCACCGAATTGGGCAGACGGAAATCGGGGATGCCGTATTTGAGAACGCCGCCGGCCTGGTGGAACGCCTCGAATACCGTCACGTCACATCCGGCCTTGGCCATGTCGGCCGCGCAGGCCATGCCGGCCGGGCCGGAACCGACGATGCCGATCTTGTAGCCGGTCGACTCGATATAGGGGACGTTGCTCCACTTCTCCTTGATGGCGGTGTCGCCGACAAAGCGCTCAAGGCGGCCAATCGCGACCGGCTCGAGCGTTTCGCCGACTATGCACACGCCCTCGCATTGCGTTTCCTGCGGGCAGACGCGGCCGCACACCGAGGCCAGGAGATTGCTGGCGGTGATGACGTCATAGGCGCCGCGCAAATCCTTGGCGGCGATCGCCTCGATGAATTTCGGAATGTTGATATTGACCGGGCAACCGGCGATGCAACCCGGCTCGGGGCACAACAGGCAGCGCTCGGCCTCGTTGAGCGCCTCGTTCAGCGAATAGCCGCAGTTCACCTCTTCGAAATTCTTCACCCGCACCTGCGGCGCGAGTTCGCGCACAGGCGTGCGCTGCTGAGGAATAGTCCGGATGGTTTTTTTCTTCTTCGCCGCTTTAGCCATTGTGCAAATCCCGTGCGCCTAGCAAATCCCGTGCGACCAGCAAGCCATCTCGCGGGGGTGCCGCTATCCCCCGAGCGTCTCCTCGAATGGATCGGGCAGCGCTTCGGCCGCTTCGCTCTTCGGCGACATGGCAGGAACCTGCTGCATCATGCGGCAGTTTTCCGACCAGCGATCGAGGGCGGCCTTTTCCTCTTCTTTGTATCGACGCAGACGCATCATCAGATCGTTGAAGTCGACCTTGTGCCCGTCGAAATCGGGACCATCGACGCATGCGAATTTCACCTCGTTGCCGATCTTGACCCGGCAGCCGCCGCACATGCCCGTGCCGTCGACCATGATCGGGTTGAGGCTGACGATCGTCTTGATTCCATGTGGCCGCGTCGTGTCGGCGCAGGCCTTCATCATGATGGGCGGGCCGATCGCCACGACCTCATCGATATCCTTGTGTCCTTCGATGGCAACCTTGATGCCGTCGCTGACGAAACCCTTCATTCCGGCGGAGCCGTCATCGGTGCACAGGATCAGCTCGTCGCAGCACGCTCTGAACTTGTCCGCCCAGAAAACCAGATCCTTGTTGCGGAAGCCGAGGATGCCGATCACATAGGCGCCGTTCTCTTTGAATCCGCGCGCCTGCGGGTAGATCGGCGCGACACCCAGGCCGCCGCCGACGCAGACCACCTTCTTCTTTCCGGTCGAGCGGGCTCGGCACCCCCATGGGCCCGACGATCCCGTAGAGCGAAGTTCCCGGCTGGCAGGTCTGCTGCATCTCCTTGGTCGACTTGCCGACCGCCTGCACCACCAGGGTCACGGTGCCCTTTTTGCGGTCGAAGTCCGCGATGGTGAGCGGGATCCGCTCGCCGGACTCATGCGACATCACAATGACGAATTGACCCGGTTGCGCGGCCTTCGCCATCAGCGGGTGATGGATGACCAGGGAATAGGTCACGTCGGAAAAATCTTCACGCGCCAGAATTTTGAAACCTGCCGCGGGGACTTGCGTCGACCATCGATTCGGCTCGCGAACGTGGTTGGGAAATCGCAGGTAAACTATTAGTGGATCGGGCCAATCGCCGTTTTGACATAGCGCAAAGACCCGCGCGGATTTGGCATTAATCTTTAGTGTGAAGCTGTAAAGATGCTGTCCAGGACGGGAACTATTACTGCTCAATCACGATCTTGTTTGAATGAACGCGGCCGAGATCGATCGATGTCAAACATCATTCAAATTCTGCTCGAAGAGCATCGCAACATCGATAAGCTGCTCCTTGTTCTGGAGCATGAATTAGAGGTTTTCGACCGCAGCGAAGAGCCCGATTACGAGATTTTGCGGGCGATTATCCAGTATTTCCAAGACTATCCCGAGAACTGCCATCATCCGAAAGAGGATATGGTTTTTGAAAAGCTGAAAATGCGCGATCCGGCCGCCGCCAGCCGCGTCGGCGACGTGGAAGCCGAGCACGTCAAGTTGAAACCGAGCGCTTGCGCCGGCTGGTCGAGGCGGTCGAGGAAATTTTGGCGGGCCGGGAGTTCTTGCGGCAGACGTTCCATGACGTCGTGAACGACTTCATCAAGCATCAGCGCCAACACATGGACAAGGAAGAGCGGCTGTTGTTTCCGGCCGCCGTGCAGCGCTTGCGGCCGGAAGATTGGGCCGCCATCGACGCGCGCTTGAACGACCGGAAAGATCCGTTGTTCAACGGCGCCATTGAAACGAAGTTTCAGGCCCTGCAACGGACGATTCTGCGCTGGCAGCGGGAGACCGAGACCGGCCGCGCGAAAATGCAGCGCGTGTAGATTTGACGACGGCCGCGGCATCGATTCAAAGCGACGGCAAGATTCCGGCTTGGCTGGCTGACGATGCAGTCGGATTCGAACCAGTCTCCAAACTCAAATTTCCGAATAACAGGGAAAAATACAGGGAAAACCGGAATACTGGGCCTCGAAATGACGACGAGATCATTGACAAAGCCAGCATCCATGCGGGTTTCTAGCGAATTTCCTTGTGAAAATTAGCAGGGAACGATTTCGGCATAACAGGGAAACGAGGACCAAATTACAGGGAAAAATTTTCAATTTCCCAATCGATTCGCCATGCCAATTCACATTGAGCTGGGTGGAGCAAAGTGCA
>CAVTZC010000019.1:0-16033 GCA_963739075.1 uncultured Alphaproteobacteria bacterium
TCAGTTTCTCGATCGCAGTCTGCTCGGTCGGTAACGTAACCTTCGGATCGGCGGCGAGTTTATACCCACGCTCGCTCACGATCTGGTTATTGGCGTCACGCACCGTCGCCTCGATCACCTCGGCCATGGCCGAGCGGCCGTAGACGCGTTTGAGGTGAGCGACCGGCACCTTGCCGGGGCGAAAGCCGTTGATGCGGACGCGATCCTTTAGCTCGTCCAGGCGCACATTGACCTTGGCGTCGAGCTCGGCGGCCGGAACAACCACTTTGAATTCGCGTTTGAGACCTTCGGACAGCGTTTCAGTAACTTGCATCGATCACACTTCTTTGCTTGGCAGCGCGTTGCGCCGGACTTGTCGGAATGATGGGCGTTCGCTCGTGCGCGTGCGCCCCGCGTTAGTTTCGGCCCTCAGCATGGTGCGGGCGGAGGGACTTCGAACCCCCACGACTTTCGTCACGGGAACCTAAATCCCGCGCGTCTACCAATTCCGCCACGCCCGCAAAGGGCAATCTTAAGGACGATCCCGGCGCCGCAATCCGGCAGGGCTTAACGCACCGCAGCCCGCCAGGGCAAGCCGTCATGGCCGACCTTTCGGGCGCCGGCTTATAGCACGGTAAAAATGCGCGGCATCACAAAAATAGGCTGCATTTTTGCTCGCTCAAGGGCCCTCAGCGTGGCCGGGCTGCAGGTCGGCCAAAAGGCGCCGGTAGACCGCCGGCAACGCCTCGGGCAAGTCCTCCGCGATCAAGCCGGTGCCGAATTCATTGGCGCCCTCGCCATGCAGCCAGACGGCGGCGCTCGCCGCCTCGAAGGCTGGCATGCCCTGCGCGAGCAGGCCGGCAATCATGCCGGCCAGTACGTCGCCCGAGCCGGCGGTCGCGAGTGTTGGCGGTGCGTTATCGGCAATCGAGGCCCGGCCATCGAGGCCGGCCACCACGGTGTCGGCGCCCTTGAGCAGCAGAGTGGCCCCGATCGTTCGGGCCGCTAGGCGAGTTTTTTGAAGTTTTGCATGAACACTATGATCTTGATGTATCACATTAAATAACCGTGCAAATTCGCCTTCATGGGGCGTTAGCACGGTCGCTCGCCCGCTCCGCTCGGCGATCATTGCGGCCAGTCCCGCCGGCTCCTCCGCAAAGCTGGTCAGCGCATCGGCATCCAGGACCGCGGCTGCCGCGCTCGCCAGCGCCGCAGCGACCTGCTCCCGCATGGCCGGCCCGACCCCGCCGCCCGGTCCCAGCACCACCGCATTACGCCGCTTATCGGCAAGGAAGGCGGTCAATTCGGCCGCCCCATCGACAGGCCGCACCATCACCGCCAGGCTGGCGGCGGCATTGACGCTGAGTGCCTGGCGCGGGCTGGCGATGGTCACAAGCCCCGCCCCCGCCCGCAACGCGCCGCGCGCCGCCAGCCGCGCCGCACCGGTGGTCGATACTCCCCCTGAGACCACCACCGTATGGCCACGCGAGTATTTGTGGCCATCGGCGCGCGGCCGCGGGAACAAGCGGCCCCAGAGCGCCGGCCGATTGATGAAAGCCGAGGGTTTGATCGCGTCCAGCACGCTCGCCGGAATACCGATATCGGCTACCTGGATCACGCCGCAGTGCAGCCGGCCCGGCAGCAGCAGATGGCCGGTCTTGCGGCGGAAGAAGGTCACGGTATGGGCCGCGTTGACCGCCGCCGCCATGACCGCGCCGGTCGTGCCGTTCACCCCGCTTGGCAGATCGACGGCGATAACCGGCGCCGCCGTTGCATTCATCGCCTCAATCATGACGCGCGGCAGGCCTTCGACCTCGCGATCGAGGCCGGCGCCGAACAAGGCATCGATGACGATGTCGCAATTGGTGAGTGAAGCCGGGGACGCCTGCTCGATCGGCCCGCTCCAGCGTTTGGCAGCGAGCGCGGCATCGCCCTTCAACCGTTTCACATCGCCCACGAAGCTAACGCGAACGACGTAGCCGCGCTCGGCCAGATGGCGCGCTGCGACAAAGCCATCGCCGCCATTGTTGCCCGGCCCAGCCACTACCACGACGCGCCGGCCCGGCAGAGCGCCGGCCACATCGGCCACCGCGCGCCCGGCATTCTCCATCAGCTCAATACCCGGAACGCCGCTGGCGATCGTCAGCCGGTCAGCTTCCGCCATCTCGGCATTGGTGAGGAGTTCGATCATGGCGTTCGACAGTACCGGCCGGCGGAAAAGCCGACAAATCGGCAAAACCCGCTTCCACGCAGTCTATCTCGGGTCGCTGGCAAAAGTTTTGGCATGGTGCTTAATTGCTGGGCAGTGGGCTGAAGCCAGACCCGGTAGTAACAGGCTAACTGCACCCTAAAATATTGCGAGAACACGGTTATTCTGGTCTCGCCTGCTTGGCACGGGACCTGCTAACCGGTAGCGCGGCGCACCGTAGATTTGCGGCGGGCTGGAGGGAAGGAAAGGCAATGAAAAAAATAGAGGCCATCATCAAACCTTTCAAACTCGATGAGGTGAAGGAGGCACTGCAGGAGGTCGGATTACAAGGCATCACTGTCACCGAGGCCAAGGGCTTCGGCCGGCAGAAAGGGCACACCGAACTCTATCGCGGCGCCGAATACGTGGTCGATTTTCTCCCCAAAGTGAAAATCGAGGTCGTGCTCGGCGACGATATGGTGGATAAGGCGATCGAAGCGATCCGGCGCGCCGCCCAAACCGGCCGGATCGGAGACGGCAAAATATTCTTATCCAATATCGAGGAAGCCATCCGAATCAGGACGGGCGAATCCGGTATCGACGCCATCTAATCCGCGTGGCAGCGTCATCGCGGGCAATTTCATGAAAAAGGGGGAATGCAATCCATGACGACAGCTAAGAATGTTATGAAGATAATCAAGGATAACGACGTGAAGTACGTCGATTTCCGGTTTACCGACCCGCGCGGCAAGTGGCAGCACGTCACCTTCGATGTCTCGCTCATCGAGGAAGAGACCTTCGCGGAAGGCCAGATGTTCGACGGCTCGTCGATCGCGGGTTGGAAGGCAATTCATGAATCCGATATGAACCTGATGCCGGACCCGGCCACTGCCTGCATCGATCCGTTCTTTGCCGAGACCACGCTGGTCCTGGTCTGCGACGTGCTCGAACCGACCACCGGCGAACCCTATAACCGCGACCCGCGCGGTATCGCCAAGAAAGCCGAGGGCATGGTCAAATCGATGGGCGTCGGCGACACCATCTCGTTCGGCCCCGAGGCCGAGTTCTTCGTGTTCGACGACGTCAAATACGCCACCGAGCCTTACAATACCGGCTTCAAGCTCGACTTCGATCGAATTCCCGTCGAATTCCGATACCGAATACGAAGGCGGCAATCTCGGCCACCGCATCGGCACCAAGAAGGGCTACTTCCCGGTGCCGCCGCAGGACTCGGTGCAGGACATGCGCTCGGAAATGCTCGGCGCCATGGCGCGCATGGGCGTCAAGGTCGAGAAGCACCACCACGAAGTCGGATCCGCTCAGCATGAACTTGGTTTGAAGTTTTCGCCGCTGACGCAAATGGCCGATCAGATGCAGATTTACAAATACTGCATCCAGCAGGTGGCGCAGATCTACGGCAAGACCGCGACCTTCATGCCAAAGCCAATCTATGGCGACAACGGCTCGGGCATGCACTGCCACCAATCGATCTGGAAGGCTGGCAAACCGGTATTCGCGGGTAACAAGTATGCCGACCTGTCGGAGACTTGCCTGTCCTACATCGCCGGCATCATCAAGCACGCCAAGGCGATCAATGCCTTCACCAACCCGACCACCAACTCCTATAAGCGTCTGGTGCCGGGCTTCGAGGCGCCGGTGTTGCTCGCCTATTCGGCGCGCAACCGCTCAGCCGCATGCCGCATTCCCTACACCACTAACCCGAAAGCCAAGCGTGTCGAAGTCCGCTACCCCGATCCGCTGTGCAATCCATATCTCGGCTTTGCCGCAATGACGATGGCGGGCCTCGACGGCATCAAGAACAAGCTCGATCCAGGCTCGGCGGTGGACAAGGACCTCTACGATCTGCCGCCGGCAGAACTCAAGAAGATCCCAACGGTGTGCGGCTCGCTCCGCCAGGCGCTTGGCGAACTCGACAAGGACCGCGCGTTCCTCAAGACCGGCGGCGTGTTCGATGACGACTTCATCGACAGCTATATCGACCTGAAGATGGGGGAAGTGATCCGTTTCGAGCACACCCCGCATCCGGTCGAGTTCGACATGTACTATTCGGCGTAAGCGTTCCTCCCAAACATCGCGCGAGCGATGCAACTCAAAGGGCGCTCCTTGCGGAGCGCCCTTTTTCTTTGGACCAAATTCAATTGGATGCGCAACGTAGGCGCTGCGGCCATCGACGCAATGCTAATTCGTGCGCGACAGATCAGCGTCCTGAATTGCCGCTTCATGATACCAAGCGCTGCCGGACGCAACCTTGACGGCGCTCAGCGGCGGAAACTTCGCGACCGGCGTTGCCGCTTCGCGAGGCTCGACGGCATTCGAACGAGCCCGCACATGGAACGGAATTATTGCGGCCGACCCCCGATAAGAATTCGTGCTCATGATTCTGCGCTCCTTGGTTCCGCGCTCATTCGACGCTGTGCGTCATTGCCTGACACATAATGGCTTCCAATAGATTCTGCTCCCTCTATACGCGCCTTGCCTTAGATCAAATCAGCGTGTGGCTGCGGCGTAGGCATTTTCGTTTTTGCATCTTCTTTTGGCAATGGCGCTGGCTAACCGAGGATCGCAAGGGGGCTAAATTGCGTGCCCGTTCAAGGGCGTGACCGTGACTGCGCCGCTGCATCGCTTGGCATATTTAATGCTTTAATGACACGAGCAGTTGGCGGCCGGGGGTGCGGTTAGCGGCCGAAGCAAGCTCTCTCACTCGTGTCATCAGCTTATGAGAAACCCGCAATGACAAAGTATAAGCTCGAATACATATGGCTCGACGGATACACGCCGGTTCCCAACTTGCGTGGCAAAACACAACTCAAGGATTTCGACAGCTTCCCGTCGCTTGAGCAACTTCCGCTCTGGGGCTTCGATGGAAGCTCGACGATGCAGGCCGAAGGACACAGCTCCGACTGCGTGCTCAAGCCGGTCGCGGTCTATCCCGACGCCGCGCGCACAAACGGCGCGTTGGTGATGTGCGAAGTCATGATGCCTGACGGCAAGACTCCGCACCCCTCGAACAAGCGCGCGACCATCCTCGACGATCCCGGCGCCTGGTTTGGCTTCGAACAGGAATATTTCTTCTACAAGGACGGTCGTCCGCTCGGCTTCCCGACGAGCGGCTATCCGGCGCCGCAGGGCCCCTACTACACCGGCGTCGGCTACAAGAATGTCGGCGACATCGCCCGCAAGATGGTCGAGGAGCATCTCGACCTCTGCCTCGCGGCCGGCATCAACCACGAAGGCATCAACGCCGAGGTGGCGAAGGGCCAGTGGGAGTTCCAGATCTTCGGCAAGGGCTCTAAGCGCGCCGCCGATGAGATGTGGATGGCCCGCTACTTGATGCTACGCTTGACCGAGAAGTACGCCGTCGACATCGAATTCCACTGCAAGCCCCTTGGCGACACCGACTGGAACGGCTCCGGCATGCACGCCAACTTCTCGACCGCCTACATGCGCGAGGTTGGCGGCAAGGAATACTTCGAGACGCTGATGAAGGCCTTCGAGGCCAACCGCGCGGATCACATCGCGGTCTACGGTCCGGACAACCACATGCGGCTGACCGGCAAGCACGAGACCGCTTCGATCGACAGCTTCAGCTACGGTGTCGCGGACCGCGGCGCCTCGATCCGCGTCCCGCACAGCTTCGTGAATAACGGGTACAAGGGCTATCTGGAAGATCGTCGCCCCAACTCGCAAGGGGACCCCTACCAAATCGCATCGCAGATTTTGAAGACGATTGCGTCGGTCCCAACAGCAAGCAAAGTCAGCGCCGCCGCTTAGGCGTTTCGTTCGAGCAAGCGGGCGCTCCGCAAGGGGCGCCCGTTTTTGTTGGCGGGTGAAATGGACCGTCAGACGATCAGCAAAACAATGACCGCGAGACCGGCGGCGACGCCGGTGGCAGTGATCAGCATCTGCTTGCGACGGCGCTTTGGCCCATAAACCCCCGCGGCGCGTCGTTCGGCGATCAGCGCGGCGTCGAATTCGGCCGAGGACGAATAGACGCAGGCCAAAGCCGCACCCGCGCGCTGGGCGTAGGCCTCGAGCGCCACGACGGCGGCATCCGGTCGGCCACTATTGGCTATGCACGACATTCGCACATGCTAGCGCGCGGATGGTAAACGAGAGGTTGCCGCCGCCCCGCTTAGCGCGCGGGCTTCGCGGATCTGGCGCGGCGGGCATGGGCGCTGGCTTGCAGCACCCGCACCGGCTCGGCCGCCTGGACACCGAGCGCCGCGGCACTCGACCGGGCCCCCCGACGCGGCGCCGGCCGGGTGTCATCGGCACACAGCCGATTGCGGCCGTCATGCTTGGCGCGGTAGAGCGCGGCGTCGGCGCGCGCCAGCAGCGGGCCGATATCTGCTAGCGGCTCGTAGCACGTGGCGGCGCCAATGCTGACCGTGGCGCCGATCGCATAGCCGCCCACGGCGACGCCGGCTTCCTCGAAAGCAGCGCGCAGGCGCTCGGCGATGCGGGCGGCAAGTTCCATGGGCTCCGCCACGATCACCGCGAATTCTTCGCCGCCAAGCCGACCGATAATATCGCTTCCGCGCATGCTCGAGCGCGCCACTTCCGCGAACGTGCGCAGCACCTCGTCGCCAATGGCATGGCCGAAGCGGTCGTTGATCGATTTGAAATGATCGAGATCGAGCATCATCATCGTGACCGGCTGACGCCGTTCGCCACGACGGGCGCACAGATTAAGCGCGGTATTGAGAAATGCGCGGCGGTTGAGCAGACCGGTGAGATGGTCGATGCTGGCCGCGTTACGGTAGAGGGTGACATCGTTGTCCTTGACCATCAGCAGCACGAGGAACGCGGTGCCAACCGCGTAAAGCATGGTTTCCAGCGTGAATACCGCCAGCCATTCCGCGGCATAGGACTTCAGGCAGCAGGACCTGCATGCCGAGCGGCATCAGGAACATCGCCGCATGCACACCCGGCACCACAATGGCGGCGGTGCGCGAATAAAGCGATTTGCGCCGCTCGCGCCGCAATTCAAAGGCGATGAAGAACGTGTAGGTCGCAACCACCACCGCGCCGAACGCGATGCGCGCATGGCTGCCGGGCGGCAGCATCGGCAATTGGCACAGTACCAGCCACGTGATCGCGCCGGCGAATGCCGCGACCGGCAATAGCCGCCGCCCGTGGAACAGCCGCACGCCGTTCCACACCATGCCGCAAGCCAAGAAGGTCAAGGCCTGCGGCAATTCCGGCGGCAATCGGAACAGCGGCGCCGGCGCGCCCCAGAGCGCGATCGACGAGGCGCCGATCAAATAGGCCGACCCCCACCAGGCGAGCGCGCGGACGTTGCGCTGCTGAACCCAAGCCACGAGCAGCAAAACGCCTAGCAACGCAGCGATGCAGACCGCCACGAACGCCAAGGTCGGAATATCCAATGACGACAGCTGCGGTGTGGCTGCGGCGAACATGGAACTCCCATCAGCCGCCGGCTGGGATCGGCCGACGACGGTTGCAACATACCCCAGACTTATGGGAGAAGCCTTGCGCGCTTGCGCGCGCTTCGATGCAAGATTTGCGAAAATTCGAATTAATTCTGCGCCAAATCGCGGATCCGGATGCTTGGCTAAACACAAAAGGCGCGCATCTCTGCGCGCCTTTTGCGAATTCGATGGTGTTTTTCGATCGATCAGCGCTTGGAGAACTGGAACGAGCGCCGCGCCTTGGCCCGGCCGTACTTCTTGCGCTCGACCACGCGTGAGTCGCGGGTAAGGAAGCCGCCGCGCTTGAGCGCGCCGCGCAGGTCCGGCTCGTAATAGGTCAGCGCCTTCGAAATACCGTGGCGCACCGCCCCGGCCTGCCCGGACAGCCCGCCGCCGGAGACCGTGCAGGTCACGTCGTATTGGCCGGCGCGATTGGCGGCGACCAGTGGCTGCTGGATCAGCATGCGCAGCACCGGCCGCGCGAAGAAGACTTCCACCGTTTTGGTGTTGACCAGAATCTTGCCGGAGCCGGGCTTGATCCAGACCCGAGCCACTGCGTTCTTGCGCTTGCCGGTGGCATAAGCACGCCCCTGCGCGTCGAGCTTCTGCACGTATTTGGGGGCTTCCGGCGCAGCCGGCTTGAGGCTCGCCAATCCTTCCAGCGACTGTACGGTCTCGGCCACGGTCAGGCACTCCTCACGTTCTTGCGGTTCATCGCGGCGACGTCGAGCTTTTCCGGTTTCTGCGCCTCATGCGGATGTTCGGGCCCGGGATAGACGCGCAAATTGCCGAACTGCACGCGGCCGAGCGGTCCGCGCGGCAACATGCGCTCGACCGCCTTCTCGACGATGCGTTCCGGGAAGCGCCCTTCGAAGATCGACTTGGCCGTGCGCTCTTTGATGCCGCCGATGAAGCCGGTGTGATGGAAATAAACTTTCTTCTCGCGCTTGCGTCCGGTGAACACCGCTTTGGCGGCGTTGACGACGATGACGTTGTCGCCATCATCCGCATGCGGGGTATAGGTGGCTTTGTGTTTGCCGCGCAGCCGCATTGCGACGATCGTGGCAAGCCGGCCGACCACCAGCCCGCTGGCGTCGATCAGCAGCCATTTCTTCTCGATGTCGGCGGCCTTGGCCGAATAGGTCGTCATGGCAAATCCTCGGAAAGGATTGGCACGCTGATGCGCGCCGGAGGTGCGGTTCTCTAGCCGAGCGGGCCGCTGCGGTCAACGCCGCAGGCATTATATTACATAAGTGCGATCAATATCTTATAAGAATGGTATTTTAGCACCATCGGCTAATTAGCGGGCCTGCGGGATCGAATAGGTGGCCGTGACATGAGCGACCGGATTGTCCGTGCCCTCGGAATAGATGGTGACCTCGCCCACCGCCAACCGTTTGCCCACCTTCATCAAATGCGCGTCGGCAATGAGGTCGGCGCGGGTCGGCTTGCGCAGGAAATTGATGTTGAGATTGGTGGTGACAGCCAGCGGCTGCGGTCCGATCGCCGAAAACACCGCGACATACATCGCAAAATCGGCCAGTTCCATCATGGTCGGACCCGACACCGTGCCCCCCGGCCGCAAGCTGCTCTCTTCGAAAGCCCAGCGCACGCGCACGTCGCCATGCTCGACGCGCTCGATGGTGTGGCCGCAGCCGGGAAAAAACGCCTGCGGAAATTCGACGTGCAGTAGTTTCGCGATGTCGTCAGCCGACATGGCTGGCTTAGGCATGGATCCCCCAACCGCCGGTTTATCCGGCGCCTCCGTCTTAGACGCGCCAGCAATACCGTCAAACGGTCTTTTTAGCCTTTGCCATAAAGGGCGCGCAGTTCATCCTTCGCTTGCTCGAGATTTTTCTTGCGCACCGGGGAAAGACCCTTGCCGGCACGATTGATGTAGAAGGTCAGCATCGACATGGCGGAACGAAAGGGACTGGACATGCGCGCTTGGCCGCCGTCTGCCGAGCGTTTGAGCGAAAGGGCGATTTGTTTTGGCGAGCGCAAAGTGAACACGCCGGGCTCGATCATCAACGCGGCGCTCTCCTCGGTGACGCGCTGCGACCACTGCCGCCCGCCGCGTGTTGGTTTCTTGTCCTTCCTCTTTGCCATGTCCTGCCAATGAATCTCGGCCGCCGTCCCCGGCCTTGCATGGGCTTTGCTTCAGGTTAAGTATCGGCCTGACCGTATCGGATTTGAAGGCCATGAGCGCCCAACCCGCCACTGCCCGCGCTAGCGAAGCCACCGCACCTGTACTGCTGCGCGAGCGTGATGGAACCATCGCCATTCTCGTGCTCAACCGTCCGGCGGCGCGCAACAGCCTGTCGGAAGTGCTGCTCTGTGCGTTGTCGGCCGTCTTCAGCGAGATCGCCGTCGACAAATCGATCCGCGCGGTCGTGCTGGCAGCGAACGGCCCGGCATTCTGCGCCGGCCACGACTTGAAGGAACTGACCGCGCGGCGCAGCGACGCTGACCGCGGCCGCGGCTATTTCAAGCACATCATGACCACGTGCAGCGGGATGATGCAGCAAATCGTCAACCTGCCGCAGCCGGTAATCGCCGCCGTGCAGGGCGTCGCCAGCGCCGCCGGCTGCCAATTAGTGGCGAGCTGCGATCTGGCCATCGCATCCTCTGCGGCGAAGTTCGCAACTCCGGGCGTGGACATCGGATTGTTCTGTTCTACGCCGATGGTGGCACTCTCGCGCAATGTGAGCCGCAAGCACGCCATGGAAATGCTGCTCACCGGCGACATGGTCGCGGCCGAGCGCGCCGCGCAGATCGGGCTGATCAACCGCGTGGTAGAGCCGGGCGAGGAGCGCAAAGCCGCGCTCGCGCTCGCCAAGGAATTCGCATCGAAATCGTCTTACGTACTCAAGATCGGCAAGCAAGCCTTCTACCGGCAGGCTGAACTGGGGCTGGCAGAGGCCTACAATTACGCTTCCGAAGTGATGACCGAGAACATGATGGCGCGCGACGCCGAGGAAGGCATCTGTGCCTTCGTCGAAAAACGCGATCCAACCTGGGAAGATCGATAATGAAACACCTTGTGCTTGTTGCCGCCGTATTTGCGCTGATCTCGTCCAACGCCGCGGTCGCGCAGGATTTCACCGCCGAGCAGCGCGCCGCCTGCAAGGCCGACTACGACAAATTCTGCAAAGGCACCATGCCGGGCGGCGGGCGCGTGCTCGCCTGCTTGAACAAGCAGCACGACGAGCTCTCCGACGCCTGCAGGGCGGTTGTCGACGCCCAGAAGAAATGAACCACGACACTTATCCCGACAGCTATATCCGCGGCATCCTCAATACCGTGAAGACGATCGCCATGGTCGGCATCTCGCCGAAGGACAACCGACCAAGCTATTTTGCATTCAAATATCTGCAGGAGCGTGGCTATCGGATGATTCCGGTCAATCCGGGACAGGCCGGACAGAAGATTTTGGGCCAGCATGTCTATGCCAAGCTCGCCGATATCCCCGAGCCGGTCGACATGGTCGATATCTTCCGCGTCTCCGAACACGTCCTGCCGATCGTGCAGGAGGCGTTGACGCTCGACCCCAAGCCGCAAGTGATCTGGATGCAGCTCACCGTGCGCAACGAGGAGGCCGCACGGCTCGCCGAAGCGGCCGGGCTGAAGGTGGTGATGAACCGCTGTCCGAAAATCGAATACGGACGGCTGTCGTCGGAGATTTCCTGGATGGGCGTCAATTCACGCACGCTGTCCTCGCAGCGCGCGCAGCGATACGGCAAAGGCGTGCAGCGCATGGGCCTCAAGCGGGAGACCTGAAGCGGCCCACCCCGCTACCGACTTCGTCGCGCGCGACATGTCCTCCATAAAAAGTGCCACGCGCAAAGAACGCCGTTCTCCATCCCGGGGCAAAAACGGCAGGGCGCTTCCCTTGACCCATCTCGGCTATTCGCTAAACCAGCGGTCAATCGGGACAAAAGACAAGGGGCAGCAACCATGGCCGACGCCGAACGTATTCCGGGCTTTTCGACGCTTTCAATTCACGCCGGCGCCAAGCCCGATCCCACCACCGGCGCGCGCGCGACGCCGATCTACCAGACCACCTCCTTCGTGTTCGACGACGTCGAGCACGCGGCCTCGCTGTTCGGCCTGCAGGCCTTCGGCAATATCTATACCCGCATCGGCAATCCGACCTGCGCCGTGCTGGAAGAGCGCGTCGCCGCGCTCGAGGGCGGCACCGCCGGCCTCGCGGTCGCCTCCGGCCATGCCGCGCAGGTGATCGTAATGCACGCGCTGATGATGCCGGGCGAAGACTTTGTCGCCTCCAAGAAGCTCTATGGCGGCTCGATCAACCAGTTCAACCATTCCTACAAGAATTTCGGCTGGAACGTGGTGTGGGCCGATCCCGACGACATCGGTTCATTCGAAAAAGCGATTACGCCGAAGACCAAGGCGATCTTCATCGAGTCGATCGCCAACCCGGGCGGCGTCATCACCGACATCGAGGCGATCGCCAAGATCGCGCGCAAGGCGAAAGTGCCGCTGATCGTCGACAACACGCTGGCCACGCCGTACCTGTGCAAACCGCTCGACTACGGCGCCGATATCGTGGTGCATTCGCTTACCAAGTTTCTCGGCGGTCACGGCAACTCGATCGGCGGCATGATCGTCGACGGCGGCAGCTTCAACTGGCTGCAAGACAAGCGCTATCCGATGCTGTCCGAGCCGCGCCCGGAATATTCCGGCATGGTGTTGGGCGAGACTTTCGGCAATTTCGCCTTCGCCATCGCCTGCCGCGTGCTCGGCCTGCGCGACCTTGGACCGGCGCTGTCGCCGTTCAACGCCTTCCTAATCATCACCGGCATCGAGACGTTGCCGCTGCGCATGCAGCGCCATTCCGAGAACGCCCTCGCGGTCGCCGAATGGCTGGCGAAGCGGCCGGAAGTGGCCTGGGTGAGCTATCCGGGGCTGGCCGGCGACAAGTACAATACGCTTGCCAAGAAATACGTGCCGAAGGGCGCCGGCGCAGTGTTCACCTTCGGGCTCAAGGGCGGCTACGACGCCGGCGTCAAGCTGGTGTCGAACGTGAAGCTGTTCTCGCATCTCGCGAACATCGGAGATACCCGCTCACTCATCATCCATCCCGCCTCTACCACGCACAAGCAATTGTCTGACGCCCAAAAGGTGCAGGCGGGCGCCGGACCCGACGTGGTGCGGCTATCGGTCGGGCTCGAGGATGTGGCCGACATCATCGCCGACCTCGAGCAGGGCCTGAAGGCCGGCTGATCAGTTCTTCTTGAGCGTGCGCGCGACGTAATCGCGGATACGGTTAAGCGTCTCCGGGGCGGCCCAGATTTCGGTCACGGCCCGGTCGGTCGCCTCCCCACTTTGCGCCAGGCGGTCGCTCACCGGTTGCCGGATTTGCTTCTTGGTCTGAGCAAAGGCCGAGGGCGAAAGCAAAGCCAGCTCTTGCGCGACGGCGATGGCGTCCTCCAACAAGTCGGCCGGCTCTGCGATTTCGTCTATCCAGCCACGCTGCAAGGCGGCATCGGGCGCGTAGGTGGCGCCGCTCAGCGTGAATTCCGGCAGATGGCGCGGCGGGACCGCGAAGCGCACGATCTCGAAGGCGAGCGCCGGGAACGGCACACCCACCAATATTTCGGTCACGCCAATGCGGCCGCCCTCACGCGCCATGATGCGCCGGTCGGCGCAAGCGGCAAGCACCGCGCCGCCGGCGATGGCATGGCCGTTGATCGCCGCCACTACCGGCTTGGGATGATGGAACACCGCATCATAGAGCTTGTGCAACGCCGGCAAAAATTTGCGGACATAAGGCGCGCCGCCCTCGCTCACGCGGATTAGATCGACGCCAGCGGAAAAAATCTTGCCCTGCCCTTTAATCACTATGGCCTTAGCGTCGGAGCCGCGCATCTCGTTAAAGCGCGCGGCCAGCGCCTCGCAGAATTCGATGTCGAGCGCGTTGGCCTTGCCGTGCGCGAGCGTCAGCACGGCGATACCGTCCTGGCTCTTGACGTCGATCATGCGGCCTGCCCTGCCACCGCGCGCGGCACCCGGACGATCGCGCGATGCGACAGCCGGTCGGCATGCACGATCGCGATGCTGAACACCACCATTGCCATCACCTGATGTGCGAGCGCGAGCGCGAGCGGCGCCTGGTAAAGCAGCGTGACGATGCCGAGCGCGGCCTGCAGCGTCACCGCGCCCGCCAAGATAATTGTTCCGCGCACATCGCGCCGCGTGCGCCATGCATCAACGCCATGCAACATGACTAACAGCCAAATCCCGTCGGCCAACATGCGGTGATTGATCTGAACCGTCAATATATTCTCGAACAGATTGCGCCAGAGCGGTTTGATAAATAGCACCTGGGCGAGCGGCGGCATGACCGCGCCTTCGATCAGCGGCCACGTATTATATTTCAATCCGCCATCGAGCCCGGCCAGCAGCGCGCCGAGATAGATCTGCACCAGCAGCAACCCGGCAATGGCGAGCGCGCCAAGCCGCAGCCGCTTCGGCGCTTCGTCCAATGCCTGCGGCACGACCTGCTGCGCGGTCCACAGCACCGCCGCATAGATCGTGCAAGCCAGCGTCATGTGAAACGCCAGGCGGTATTGCGAGACCTTGGTGAGGGTGCCGGACAGGCCGGACGCCACCATCCACCAGCCGACCACGCCGAGAGCGGCGCCGCCGGCGAAGATGATCCATAACCGCGCCCGCAGCGGCGGCGGGATGGCGCCCTGCCATAGAAATAGCAGAAACGGCAGCAGGAACACCGCCCCGGTCGTGCGCGCCAGCAGCCGGTGCGCCCATTCCCACCAATAGATGGTCTTGAACTGCGCGAGGCCCATGCCTTTGTTGAGCTCACGGTATTGGGGGATGGCCTTGTAGGCGTCGAATTCGACCTGCCAAGCATCCTGACTCATGGGCGGCAGCACGCCGGTGACCGGCTTCCATTCCACGATCGAGAGGCCGGACACGGTCAGCCGCGTGGCGCCGCCGACGATCAAAGTCAGGAAAATCATCGCCGCCGCCGCGAGCAGCCATAGCCGCACCGCGCGCAGGCGAAATTCCGGAACAGAACGATGATCGTGCATGGAACGCTTGCTTTTCAGGAAACCGCGCGGACCATATAGTCCTACGCGCGCCATCGCAAATCGCAACGAGGCAGAGCCGTTATGCCCATCCGCGTCCGTAAATTGATCGGCACAGTCGCCCTGCTGGTGCTGGTGTCGGTCTGGGGCCTGCTCGCCATGGCGCTGGCGCAGTCGGTGCTCACCGACATCAACGGCTTCGTAGCGGCGACCTATTACGTCGTCGCCGGGCTCGGCTGGGTGCTGCCGGCGATGCCGCTCGTGAAGTGGATGGTGAGACCGGACGAGATCAAGCCGCGTTGACACGGCGGAAGCCGTTCCACATCGCGGTAGCAGCACCCGACATCAGAACTTCGAGATAACGCTGCCGCTGGAAGTCGCCATTGACCGAAATGCGCGGCAGCGCGGTCAAATGGTCGCGGTGCGCCTTGAACAGCACGCCTGGCCGCGTTGTCACCGCGGTCTTGAAACCGAGCTCGGCGGCGATGCGGAACTCGCGCGGGCCGGCCGAGGTCGGATCACCCACCGGATAAGCCAGATGCTCCGGCCGTTTGCCGAGCGCGGCTTCCAACACGGAACGGCTCATCTCCATTTCGGCCCGCACTGCGGATTCGTCCGTCATCTTCTTGAGCATGTTGTGGTTGACCGTGTGCGCGCCGATGGTGACCAGGGGGTCGGCGGCAAGCTCGATGATCTCCTGCCAGTCCATGCAGAGATCGCGGCAGAACGTGGCCATATCGACCCGGTGGCAGGCGGCAAGATCACGCACCGCTCGGCGCAACTCATCCTCGGTCTTCATGCTGCGCAGATAGCCGTAGATCTCGTCGTAAAGCTCTCGTTTCTCCTTCACGGTGCCGCACTCGAAGAATCGGTCCTCGCCATTGATCACCATGCCGATGCGGCTGTTCTGGGCGATCACCGCCTCGAGCGCCACCCACCACAGTTCGCCGAGCCGGTCGGGGAAGCTGGTCGGGATGTAGAGCGCAAACGGCAGCTGGTATTTTTTCAGCAGCGGATAGGCAAAACGCACCAGGTCCTTGTAGCCATCGTCGAAGGTGATGCAGACGAAGCGGCGCTTGAAATCGCCGCTGATGTAACGCACGTGCATCTCGTGGAGCGAGATCACGTCGAGGGCTGCGCCCTTGAGCCGGCGCAGCAAGCGTTCCAAAAATTCCGGCGTGACTTCCAGCAGATGGTTGGGCTGGAATGCATCCGGCCGCCGCGGTCGCACGTGGTGCAGCGTCAGGATGGCGCCGACGCCGCCCACCAGCGGACGCATGAAATGGTGCAGGCCGGTGAAGTAGAGCGTTTCCAGCCCGGTCCGGATGATGGTTTGCTTC